>JAFZYY010000030.1 GCA_017616015.1 Alphaproteobacteria bacterium
CTCGTCAGGGTTCGGTGAGCCGAAAGGCGAACGTCGCACAGGGCGAAGCCCGAGCGACCGGCATGACCGGTGAGCAAAGCGAACTTTCCCTTCACCCGCTCTATAATCGATGCGGTTGAGAACCCTCGTCAGGGTTCGGTGAGCCGAAAGGCGAACGTCGCACAGGGCGAAGCCCGAGCGACCGGCATGACCGGTGAGCAAAGCGAACTTTCCCTTCACCCGTCGAAAAAAGGATTGAATATGATAAACAAAATTCCTTAATAAAAAACAAAAAGTTTCTCTGTCACAAATTGAAACATTTTTTTACTTAAAACTAACGATTATATGCTTGCATCACCTATGGGATTAGTATATAGTCCTCTCATTCAATCTTTGATTGGTCATTCTTTTTTTTAACTCTTACAGGAGAAAATAATGAAAAAATTTTTGTTGGCGACTGCCGCTGTTTTAGCTTCCACTTCCGCTTACGCGGCTGACTACGCTGTTGTTCATCCCTTCTATACGCCGGCTCAGGGCAAGTTCCTTTCCACGACCGCGTTGAACTATGAACATGCCTCGATGAAAGCTAAAGATTTCGACGCGAAGCGCCGCGCGAGCGACATCGCCGTTTCCGAAGAACTGAAATTCGGTGTTACCGATGATATTCAGGTCGGTGTGTTCGTTGCCAGAGATTGGGAAAAAATGAAAGAAAAAGACGCTTTGGATCCGTTCCCTCGTGAAGCCAACCGCGAATTCACGAATACGCTGGGCTTCGGCGTCGGCTACAACATCATCAATGACGGCAAGGCTTTCCTGAATGCCGCTTTGGAATACAGACGCGAATTCACAAGAGACGGCAATGAATTTGTTGATGACGACGAACATGACAGATACGTTAAACTGGGCGTAACCGGCGGTTACGACCTGGGTGAAGTCACCGTATTCGGCAGCGTCGCTTATGATCGTCAGATCGACAGCGAAAAAGAACTGAATGTTCCCGGATTTTTTGTTGAACACGAATACAAAGAAAAACTGTACACCTTGGAAGCCGGCGTGTTCAAAGCTTTCAACGATCAGATTTCCGCCCGTACGTCTTTGGAAATCAATATCGACAAGACCAAACAGGACAAGGAAAGAACCTATACCTGGAAAGTCGGTACCGATTACTCCATTTCCAAGACAATGGCTGTCGGTCTGACCGCCGCGTATATGCTTGACAACGATGTTAACAATCATCCGGAAGGAGATGTTGACGTTCATCGTCAGTATAACCTCGGTATTGATTTCAAGATCGCTTTCTAATTCTCTTGAACGAGTCACATTTAAAACGGCGGGAATTTCCCGCCGTTTTTTTGTTTTCCTTTATGCTGCCCGTTTTGCAAACAGGCGGATTCGTTTTTTTATAAAAAGTTTTTTTCCGCCTCGCGCAAAACGCTTTCGGCATCGGTGCCGATCATATCAAGGTTTTCGACTTTAACGCACGAAACATTCCGTATGCCGTAAAAATTTTGTGCCAATGACTTGATATAACCGAAACCGGCGGCTTCATTAAATATCGGCCCGCCCGCCGTCGTCACGTAAATCAGCTTTTTCGCCTTGCACAGCCCGTACGGCTGTCCCGCGTCGTTATACGCAAACGTCAGTCCGATCACACTGATCGCTTCGATATAGCACTTAAGCGACGCCGGAAAAGACAAATCCCAATACGGCGCGGCGATGACAATCGTTTCCGCCGCCACAAAGTCCTTTGCCAAATCAAACATCGGATCGTCGAAAGCCTTTGCCGAAACCAGTTCCAACCGGCGCTCCAAAGTCGCTCTGTCCAAAGGTTGCAGTCTTTCCCGTTCAAGATTAACTTCTTTTACTTCTCCGCCGAGTTTATTCAAAACGTATCCGGCCAATTTTTTGGTTCTGGAATGAGAACGAACACACGCATTGACAAACAAAATCATTTTCTTACTCACGCATTAAATCAATTTATTCAAACAAACAAAAAAGGCGGGAAATATGATTCCCGCCTATAATGGTAGGCGATGAGGGATTCGAACCCACGGCCCGCTGATTAAGAGTCAGCTGCTCTACCAACTGAGCTAATCGCCCGTAAACAAAAAAGGTTATAGTCTTTTCCGTTCCGTTTTGCAATAAAATTTTACATACCCTCTTTCTTTTTTATGGTATGGTAAAAAAACTTTTTCACACGGAGGATTTTGAAATGCTGGCAGTTTTGGATTACGGCGGCGGCAATTTAAAAAGCATCGTCAACCGGCTTGAATCGTTCGGCGTTTCCTATTCCGTCACGGACAAAGCCGAGGACATCGCCCGCGCCGATAAAATAATCTTTCCCGGACAGGGACATTTCGGACAGGTCATGCAGGCTTTGACTTTCAAAGGATTGGCGGAACCGTTGATCGCCCGAATCAGACAAGGCGCTCCTTTTCTGGGCATTTGCGTGGGATTGCAGGTGTTGTTCGACAGCTCGGAAGAAGCGCCCGGCGTGCGCGGTCTCGGACTGCTGAAAGGAAAAATCGTCCGCTTCACGCAAGGGAAAATCCCGCAAATAGGCTGGAACAAAATCAACGTCACCGCCGCAAACACTTTTTTGCGGGAAGATTACTTTTACTTCGTCAATTCGTATTACGCCGTTTGTGAAACCCCTGAAGTCGTCAGCGCGACGGCGGATTACCAAATTCCTTTCACCGCCGCGGTGCAGGCCGGCAACATCGCCGCGACTCAGTTTCACCCCGAAAAAAGCGGACAAGCCGGCTATGACGCTTTGGCGCGCTGGGTTTCGGAAGAATAGGAGCCGATCATGCTGACAAAACGCATCATTCCCTGTCTGGACGTCAAAGACGGTCAAACCGTCAAAGGCGTAAACTTTAATAATCTGAGATACGCGGGCGATCCGGTTTCTCTGGCGAAAAAATATTCGCAGGAAGGCGCGGACGAGCTTGTCTTTTTAGACATCACGGCGACAAACGACGGCCGCAAAACCATGCTTGACGTGGTCGAGCGCGTCGCCAAAGAAGTCTTTATCCCCTTCACCGTCGGCGGAGGAATCCGCACGATCGAGGATATCCGCGCTTTATTACTGGCGGGAGCGGACAAAATTTCCCTCAACACCGCCGCCGTCGTCAATCCTTCTTTGATAAAGGAAGCCTCCTCGCATTTCGGCTCTCAATGCGTCGTCATCGCCGTGGACGCCAAGCGCATCGACGGCGATTTCTACGTCGTCACCAACGCGGGACAAAAGAAAACCGATAAAAAAGTGTCGGACTGGATCAAAGAAATCGAAGATCTCGGCGCGGGGGAAATCCTGCTGACTTCCATGGACGCGGACGGCACGCAGAAAGGCTTTGATCTGGAGCTGACCGCCCTTGTGTCCGAAAACACGAACCTGCCCGTCATCGCGTCCGGCGGCGCGGGCCCCGATCCGCAGCACTTCGTCGACGTGTTCACAAAAGGCAAAGCGGACGCGGCTCTGGCCGCCTCCATTTTCCATTACGGGACATTGCCGGTCCCCGATCTGAAAATCGCTTTGAAAAACCAAAACATTAATGTCCGATAAAAAAAAGAGCCTGAAAACTCAGGCTCTTCCGACACTTTAAAATGAAAACGTCCCCCGCAGGCTGAACACCGTCCCGAAATTCCTGCTCGTCTTTGAAGCCGGGTGGATATACAGCTGAACGTCCGGCGCGACCGAGAAAAACTGCGTTATCCCGATGTTCCAAAAACCTTCGACGACCGATTCAAAACGGCGCATCGGCGTCGCCGCGTCAAAAAATGTTTTGCTGACTTTGTTATACGCCATTGCCAATCCGATCTGGTCAAGCGGATTGCGGTTCATCGGATCGTTCAAAACGCCGCCGACAACATAAGACTGGGAAATCGGCATCGCGTCCCCCGTCGCGGCGTTCGCCCGCATGAAAACGCCCCACTTTTCCGTGATGTTCTGCGACATATTCACCGACCACCCGACCGAGTTTTCCGGCTGAGTCACCACATTCGGTTGGTTGTAAACCATAACGGAATACTGTCCCGACTGCCCGTTGATCGTCGGTGTGTACGAAATCGACCCGAATGTCGTAAAGCGCTTATCCCCCCAACCTTTGCCGGAAAGAGTCTGCCCCGACACATTGCGCGCGTTCTGCATACCGACGGTAAACGACCATTCGCTGTTCGGATTGAATTGAATATACGCTCCCAAACCCGCAATCGGATACGTTTCGCTGGCGTTCTGCGACAAAGCGTAGTTGATAAAGTTCGTCTGCTGATTGGAATCGTACTGCGTCCCGTCGAAATCGTACAACGGAAACTGACCAACCGTCACGGACAGTTTGTTATCAAACATCGTTTGCGTATAGCTCAACTGGTCGAACGAATTGGATTCCGTCGTAAAGTCGTTGATCGGATTGGCTACAAACAACTTGTCGCCGATATTCGCCGCCGTATTGCCCCAATACCTCACGGCCGTATAAGACGCGTTGATCGTTCCCGATCCGAACGTGTCGTTATTAAACATCTGCCAGGAAATTGTCGGTGCGTAAATGCTTTGAGTCGCCGTTTTTCCGCCGTTCGGAACACCTTTCTGCCCCATCATTGAAACGTCCAGAGAAAACTGCAATCCGTAATCTTTGGCCAACATCGATTTAAAATCGTTGTAGCTTTTTTCAACGTCGAGCGTCCCTTTTTCCAAGCGCGTCATCGCGTTTGACAAACGGGTAGACTGCCGACCTGTATTGGTCAGCTGCGGTTCGATTTCCATAACGGAAACCGTTTCTTCAACGATCACCGTCTGCGCCGAAGCCGGAAAAGAAAACACGGCCGCGCAAGCCAACGCTAAAGCCGGCGTCAATATCAAGTCTTTATTCTGTATCTTATTCATCGAAAGCCCCTCATAATAAAACAAATCAGAGCAAGAAAAATAAATCAGTCCGAATAAAATAAAAATATGACAACCAGGACATATAACCCGTTGAATACGCTCGATTTATTATAAAAACCAAGTCTATCTGTAAAATATTTTCAATCTTCTTTAGCCTTCTTTTCCGAAAAGAAATCTTTTCTTTTTCGTATTCATTTTTCAGGAGGTAAAAATATGTTATTAGGTACTCGCTATCCGACATTGGCTTTTCACACGGGCGGCACGGGACAGGCTGACGACGGCATTCCGCCGCAGCCGTTTGAAACATTCTGCTACGATTCGGCTTTAACGCAGGCCAAAATCGAAAACTTCAACGTCGTTCCGTACACGTCCGTTTTGCCGCCGGAGTTATACAACAACATCGTTCCGGTCGATAAAGTAACCAAATACTTCAAACACGGCGCCGTTCTGGAAGTCATCATCGCCGGCAACGGAGCCTGCATCAGCGAACATCGCGCAATCGCAACCGGCGTCGGCATCTGCTGGGGCAAAGACAAGGACGGCAAGCTGATCGGCGGCTGGGCGGCGGAATACGTCGAATATTTCCCGACTTACATCGACGACGAAATCGCCAAAGGTCACGCGGAAATGTGGCTGAACAAATCTCTGAACCACGAATTGGAATTGCGCGGCGTCGAAAAACACAGCGAATTCCAGATGTTCCACAACTACGTCAACATCACGCAGCAGTTTGCTTACTGCCTGACCGCTTTGGGATTTTTGAATTTCGAAACGGCAGATCCCGTAAAACTGTAATCAAATCAAAGCGGTGCCGTCTTTACGGTGCCGCTTTTTCTTTTGTGAGGATATAACCAAATGGCACAACAACAAACTGCAACAAAAAAACTGGGACTAATCGCTCTGGCCAGCGTTGTCATCAGCTCCATGATCGGCGGCGGCATTTACAGTCTGCCGCAAAACATGGCGGCGGGCGCATCGGTCGGCGCCGTCCTGATAGCCTGGCTGATCACAGGCGTCGGCATGTATTTTCTGGCCAATTCCTTCCGCATTCTATCAGATGTAAAACCCAACCTTACAGCGGGGATTTATATGTATGCCCGCGAAGGCTTCGGCCCTTTTATGGGCTTTACGATCGGGTGGGGATACTGGCTTTGCCAGATTTTCGGCAACGTCGGCTATGCCGTTATCACGATGGACGCGCTGAACTACTTTTTTCCGCCGTATTTTCAGGGCGGCAACAACCTTTATTCCATCATCGGCGGTTCCGTTTTGATCTGGTTTTTTAACTTCATCGTCTTGCGCGGCGTTCAACAGGCCAGCTTTATCAACACGATCGCGACCATATTCAAGATTATCCCCCTGTTCCTGTTCATTCTGATTTTGCTTTTCGTCTTTAAAGCGCACCTGTTCGAAACGGATTTCTGGGGCAATCTGATCAGTCACGGACACGCGTCTTTAGGTTCCGTACCCGATCAGATCAAAAGCACAATGCTGGTCACCTTGTGGTCGTTCATCGGTATCGAAGGCGCTGTCGTTTTGTCCGATAAAGCCGAAAACAAAGCCGAGGTCGGGCAAGCGACTTTCATCGGATTTTTAGGGTGTCTGCTGATTTACGTTTTGCTTTCCGTTCTGCCTTACGGATTTATGAGCCAGGCCGAACTGGCCGCCGTTCCCAATCCGTCCACGGCGGGCGTGTTGGAAGCCGTCGTCGGCAAATGGGGCAGTTGGCTGATGAACACCGGATTAC
Source organism: Alphaproteobacteria bacterium (assembly GCA_017616015.1). GTDB lineage: Bacteria > Pseudomonadota > Alphaproteobacteria > CAAGCB01 > CAG-977 > UBA11549. Next base: position 6,609 of record JAFZYY010000030.1, read on the forward strand.
TGATCGCCGTTCTGGCCAGTTGGCTGGCGTGGACGATGATCACGGCGGAAATTCCTTTCGCCGCGGCTCAAAACGGCACGTTCCCGAAAGTTTTTGCCGAAGAGAACGAACATAAATCCCCCGCTGTTTCCCTGTGGGTGACCAGCGGATTGATGCAAGCGGCCATTTTAATGGTTTATTTTTCCAACAACGCGTGGAACACGATGCTGTCGATTACGGGCGTTATGGTACTGCCCGCTTATCTGTCCAGTATTGCTTATTTGTGGAAGCTGTGCGAAGACGGCGAATATCCGCAAAATGCGTCAGTACCCCGTTCGGCGGCTCTGATTTGCTCCATTCTGGGATCAATTTACGCTCTGTGGCTGATCTACGCGGCGGGATTGAAATACATGCTGATGGCTGTTTTGTTCCTGACCGTCGGCATTCCTGTTTTCATTTGGTCCAGACGGGAAAACAATCCGCAGGAAAAAGCTTTCACCCACCGAGAACTGTGGTTCGCGTGCCTAATGGTTGTAATATCTTTAATTACAATATTCCTTTTCTATCGGGGAATCCTATCGGCATAAGAATCTCTCAAAATAAAAAACGGCGAAGAAATCTTCGCCGTTTTTTTGCTTTACGATGCGGGGGCGGAAGTGATAACCTTAGTTAAGTATTTCATTTTCAGAGGATTTTATGGCTCTTTTACTTTTTCTGGTCGCTATGACGGTGGGCATTTCTTTTTTATGCTCTCTTATGGAAGCGTCCCTGCTGTCGATTACCCCCAGTTATATCGCCCGTCTTGAAGAAGATTCTCCGCAACTTTATAAAAAAATTTCTTACCTAAAGGCTCACATCGACAAGCCTTTGGCCGCGATTTTAATGCTGAACACGATTGCGAACACGGCCGGCGCGGCCTGCATCGGCGCACAGGTAGCCTCTGTTTTCGGATCGCAGTTCATCGCTCTGGCCTCCGCGATAATGACTGTTCTGATTCTGACGTGCAGCGAGATCATTCCCAAGACGATCGGCGCGACCTACTGGCAAAAGCTGATCAGCTTTTTATGTTTTATGCTGAATCTCCTGCTGTTTGTTCTGAAGCCTTTTTTGAAATTGCTTGAAATCATCACGGCTTTGATTACGCCTAAAAACACACCGAAAACGGATATTCGAGAAGAAATCAAGGCGCTGACCAAAATGGGACGCACGGAAAATTTTCTGGACGACGATGAATACAACATGATCTGCAACACGCTGAATCTGGAAGAAATCAAAGTCAAAGATTTGCTGACGCCCCGTAACGTCTGCGCCACGGTCATCGCCGGCATTTCCATCGGAGAATTTATCGAAACGGCAACTCAGCATTCTTTTTCGCGTTATCCCGTGATGAAAAACGAAGACGAAGAAGTCTTTATCGGCTATATCCATAAGTCTGATATGTTAGGCAAAGATCCGACTTTGACGATTAATAATTCGATCCGCCCTTTATTAGAAATCGCTTCGACATCGAACGTCGACTATGTCTTTACGGAAATGTTGCGGACGCATAACCATATCGGCGTCGTTTACGACGAGCTCGGCACCTGGCTGGGCATTGTCACGATGGAGGACGTTCTGGAAACGATATTGGGACAGGAAATCCTTGACGAAACGGACAAAGTCATTGATATGCGCACTTACGCCAAGCTGATTTGGTCGAACAAAAAAGAAGCGGCGATGAAAGATAAAAAAGCAAAAATCAATATCGTCGCGCCGCAACAACCTACGGATAGCTGATCAGACAGTATTGCTTCTTTTCGTTCAGCTGATCGCAGATGCGACGGACATTGTCGGCCGACCCTTTGATATACAGGCGGATATATTTTCCTTTTTCGGGCAACGTGACATGCGTTTCAACCGTTTTAAACGCCGTCAGTTCGGGAAACGTCTGCTTTAATTCCTGCCACCCTTTTTCCAATGTTTCCTGCGTATAATAAGAAGCCAAATGAGCATAAAGAGGCGGTTCTTTTTTAACGGTCGTGGTCATTTTAACCGGTTTTTCCGGTTTGACTTTCTTTGATTTTGCCGGCTGAAGCAATTCGTCTTCCGTTGGCAGTTCGTGATCGATTTCGACTTTCAGATGCGCTAATTTTTTTCTGGCTCGTTCATTATTCTGTTCAGCCGCGCGCTGAAGCCAGATAATGCCTTCGTCCTCGTTGCGGGGAACGCCTTCGCCGCGCAGATACATTACGCCCAAATTATATTGCGCCGTATCCAAGCCGCCTTTTGCCGCCGTATAATACCAGAATGCCGCCTGAGTTAAATCCTGTTTGACGCCTTTTCCCCAACGGTACAGATGCGCAATATTGCGCTGAGCCGTTAAATCGCCTTCTTCCGCCGCCTGCCGCCAATAATCGAAAGCCCGGTCATAACTGCCCTGAGAAAAAGCCTTTTGCCCGTCTTCAAAAGAAGCCCGCGCCGGAAAAACGAAAAGCAACGAAATAAGAATCAAAAGAGTTTTCATTTTTTCTTTTTCCCTGTTTTCTTTACGGAAACGGCTTTTTTAACCGGCGGCATTTTCTTTTCCGCTTTCTTTTCGACCTTCTTTTCCTCCGGCGGAACTTCCAATGTTTCTTCCGCTATATCTAACGACAAGTCCTGTTCTTCCAATTCTCTGAGCAATTCTTCCTGTTTTTCCGCCTCGGTCTGTACTTGAACAAGTACGGGAGCTTCCTTCACCGCCTCAGATTTTACGGTTTGTTTTTTCTGAATTGCTCTGTTTTTTCTTGCGGCCAGACGTTTCTGCTGGCGCGCTTTTTTCCAATTCAGAATATTGCGGCGATGTTCGTCAAAAGAACGGGAAAAAACGTGCCCGCCCGTTCCGTCGGCGACAAAATAAATTTCATTTGTTTTCTGAGGCTTCAAAACCGCCTGAATGGATTCCCGCCCCGGATTGCAAATCGGCGCGGGAGGCAATCCTTTGTTCATGTATGTATTAAAGGGGTGAGGCGCCTTCAAATCTTTATGCGTCAATCGGCGACGCAGTTCCATTGTTCCGTCCGTCACAGCGTAAATCACCGTCGGATCGGTCTGAAGTCGCATTCCCTTGCGCAGACGGTTGATGAAAACGCCGGCAATACGAGGACGCTCGGAAGCGACCGACGTTTCCTTCTCTATAATGGACGCTAAAACAAGTGCTTCCTCTTTCGTCGTATACGGCAAATCGTCATCGCGGCCAGGCCACAACTCATCTATCGTTTTCTGCATACCGGACAACATTCGTTCAACGATGATTTTACGCGGAGAACCGTAACTGAACACATATGTTTCGGGCAACAGCATTCCGTTCGGCGGCAACTCCGGCAGTTCTCCGGTCAATCCCGGCGTTTGAGCCAAAATATCAAAGATCTGACGGCTGGTTTTGCCTTCCGGAATAGTTACGCGGCGCACAACCGTCTGTCCGGAAACCAAAATATCCAGAATTTCCTTTGCGCTGGCATGCGCCGGAATACGATACTCGCCCGCCCTTAAAGAAGTTGTTTTTCCGGAAAGTCTTGCCGCCGCTTTAAAAACGGCGATACTGCTTAACAGGTTTTCCTGTTTCAGCCGTCGGGCGATTTGATTCAGGTTCTCGCCTTTTTCAACCAAAACAACTGTAGATTCGGAAACATCGTTTTGTTCATACAGCAACGAATAAAAGCTGAACACGCTGCCGCCAAGAAAAAAAATCAGCGATAATACAAACAATCGAAAGATTAATCGCCCGCCGGCTGCCATAGATTTAAAACCTTAAACGGCTTTGAATATGACGGAAGCGTTCGTTCCGCCGAAACCGAACGAATTGGACATAACGGCCGTCACTTTGCGTTCTTTGGCTTTCAAAGCAACCAAATCCATATCTTCCGCGCCTTCGATCGGATCTTCCAGATTTAAAGTCGGCGGCAAAATGCCTTCCTGCAATGCTTTCAGACAGAAGATCGCTTCAACCGCGCCGGCCGCGCCCAACAAATGCCCGATACTGGATTTTGTCGAAGACATTGACACTTTGGTCGCATACGCGCCGAATACATCTTTAACGGCGTTGACTTCCAGAATGTCGCCCGCCGGCGTGGACGTCCCGTGCGCGTTGATATATCCGATTTCTTCGGGATTCATGCCGCCGTTTTTCAACGCCATGCGCATCGCATGCTTTGAGCCGCGGCTGTCCGCCGCAGGAGCCGTCACGTGATAACCGTCGCCCGACAAACCGTAACCGACGATTTCGCCGTAAATTTTTGCGCCGCGCTTTTTGGCATGTTCGTATTCTTCCAAAACAACGACACCGGAGCCTTCGCCCATAACGAAGCCGTCGTGACCTTTATCCCACGGACGGGAAGCTTTTTCCGGCGTATCATTGTAATGCGTGGACAGAGCCTTGGCCTGAGCAAAGCCGGCCATTGCCAAGGGGTGTACGGCCGCTTCGGCACCGCCGGCGACCATGACGTCGGCATCGCCCCACATAATCAGGCGGGCGGCATCGCCGATGGCGTGTGTTCCCGTCGCGCAAGCCGTCACGCAGGCGTGATTGGGGCCGTAAAAACCGTATTTAATTGATAAATGACCGGAAACAAGGTTAATCAGACAGGACGGAATAAAGAACGGACTGACGCGGCGGGGCCCGTGTTCTTTCAAAGTGACCGAGCTGTCATAAATCGAACCGATGCCGCCTATTCCGGCGCCGACCATAACGCCGGTGCGAAAATGGTCTTCTTCCGTTTCGGGTTTCCAACCGGAATCCTCAATAGCGTCTGTTCCGGCGCTGATACCGTACAAAATAAACGGATCGACGCGGCGCTGATCTTTCGGAGCCATAACGGTATCGGGATCAAACTGCCCCGGTTCCGTGCCGTAAAAAATCTGTCCCGCTATTTTTGCAGGAGATTCCGAAACGTCATACTTTGTTACAGCGGAAATGGCCGACTTTCCATGGATCAATCCCTGCCAAGTCGTCTCCACGCCGCGCCCCATCGGCGACAGCATACCCATTCCCGTGACAACAACTCTTCTCATGGCGCCCCCTGCAAAAGTGTAGGTAAAATTTTACTGCATTTAATGCAAGACGTGCCGACCTTCCGATCGCGTCGGAAAAAAAATCGGCACGGATATTTCAACGTTATTAAGCGTTCTTGCTGATGTAGTCGATAGCGTCCTGAACGGTCAGGATTTTTTCGGCGGCATCATCGGGAATTTCAACAGAAAATTCTTCTTCAAATGCCATAACCAATTCAACCGTATCCAAACTATCTGCGTTCAAGTCGTCGATGAAGCTGGAGGAATCGGTCACCTTGGAGGGTTCGACTCCCAAATGTTCTACGACAATTTTCTTTACGCGTTCGGCAATATCACTCATTTTATATTCCTCTTGTTAAACACGGCGTTCCTGTCTGAAAGACAACAACGCTTATGAAAGCAACATTCTTTACCATACTTTTTTGACCTTTACCAGTCAAAAACGACAACAACGATTCAAACACCCTCTTTTTTAAGGGAAAAACCGTTTAAATCATTGCCATTCCGCCGTTAACGTGAATCGTCTGTCCGGTAATGTAAGACGCTTCATCACTGGCCAGGAAAACAACGGCGTTTGCAACGTCTTCCGGCAAGCCCAAACGAGCCATCGGAATAGTTTTCGCCAATTTTTCCTTTGCTTCCTCGGGCAAAGCGTCCGTCATCGCTGTCTTGATAAAGCCCGGAGCGACACAATTCGCCGTAATCCCTCTGGAAGCGACTTCCGCGGCCAGGCATTTCGTCATCGCGATCATGCCCGCTTTGGAAGCGGAATAGTTCGCCTGTCCCGGATTACCCGTCACGCCGACGATCGAAGCCATGGAAACGATGCGGCCGTAACGGCGTTTCATCATTCCGCGAATGGTTGCGCGCGCCAAACGAAAACCGGCGGTCAGGTTCACATTTAAAACCAAATTCCAATCTTCGTCTTTCATTCGCATGAACAGATTGTCTTTGGTCAATCCGGCGTTGTTGACCAGAATGTCAATCGCACCGGCCGCTTTTTCCGCTTTGGCGACCAGCTCGTCAATATCGGCCGGATCGCCTAAATTGCAGGCAAAAGCGAAAACTCTTTCTTTCAATTCGGCGGCAAATTCGTCAAGCGCTTCCTGACGCATATCCGTTAAGATGACCGTCGCCCCGGCATCGTGCAGTTTTTTAACGATGACGCGGCCAATTCCGCCTGTTGCTCCGGTGACCAGAGCGCATTTTCCCGTAAAATCCATTTTTCACCTCAAAAGTTGTTCCGAGTTACTCTAAAGCGTTTTTAAAAAATCTTCAATATCCCGCGGCGTATTCAAAGCTATCCCCTTTAGTTCAGGGTGAATGCGCTTTGCCATGCCTGTTAAAACCTTGCCGGATCCGGCTTCGGCTAACGTATCGACGCCGTTTTCTACCGCGAACAGCACGCTTTCGCGCCACCGCACCGATCCGGTCACCTGTTCGACCAAAAGCTTCCGGATTTCCGCCGGATCTGTCACGGGACGCGCCGTTACGTTCGCAATCACCGGAAAACGCGGTTCTTTGATTTCGACTTCGGCCAGCGCCTGCGCCATCACATCGGCGGCGGGCTTCATCAAAGGACTGTGAAACGGCGCGCTGACGGCCAGTTTGACCGCCCGCTTAATTTCTTTTTTAGCGGCGATTTCAACGGCGCGATCGATGGCGGCCATCGTTCCGCTTAAGACAACCTGTCCCGGCGCGTTGTCGTTCGCCGCGACGCAAACATCACCCTGAGCCGCTTCTTCGGCTATCGCTTTAGCCTGTTCCAAATCGGCGCCAATCAACGCGGCCATACCGCCTTTTCCGACGGGAACCGCCTGCTGCATCGCTTTGCCGCGCGTGCGCAACAGTTTTGCCGTCATCGTAATATCAAAAGCGCCTGCGGCGCATAAAGCGGAATATTCGCCCAAGGAATGTCCCGCCGCATATTTGAACGTCTTCGAAAGAGAAATTTTTCCTTCCTGCTGCAAAATGCGGACAACGGCCATACTGACCGCCATCAAAGCCGGCTGAGCGTTTTCCGTCAGCAACAAGTCCTCCGCCGGTCCTTCAAACATTTTTTTGCTTAAATGTTCGGATAAAGCGTCGTCGACCTCCAAAAAGACCTCTTTGGCAACGGTAAATGCGTCCGCCAACTCTTTTCCCATGCCGACCGCCTGCGATCCCTGACCGGGAAAAACAAGAGCCTGAGCCATAAAATCCACTCCATAATAAAATTATCGAATTACGCTCAGAAAAGACGGAAAATCGCCTCTTGTCAAGCGTTGTTCAAAAAATCGGCTGAAATCAAAGGTTTTTAAACTATTTTTCAAAATCGGAAAAGTTCTGCTTGCACTTAAAACAAAAATATCCCTAAATAGAGAGCGGAAGCCGGCGCGGACGTTCTGGCCGCCAACCCGGTCAGGTTCGGAAGAAAGCAGCCGTAACGGTTTAAGGCGGGTCGCTGTCCGGTTTCCTTTTTTATTTTTCAAATGTTTCCGAATACTCATGAACGACAAAACAGAATACCGCGTCCTTGCCCGTAAATACCGTCCGACGACGTTTGCCGATTTGGTCGGTCAGGAAGCTTTGGTTCGGACGCTGAAAAATGCCATTGAAACAAATCGCATCGCGCAAGCCTATATTCTGACAGGCATTCGCGGCATCGGGAAAACGACTTCCGCCCGCATCATCGCCCGCGCGTTAAACTGCATCGGCCCCGACGGCAAAGGCGGCATGACGACCGAGCCTTGCGGCGTCTGCGAACACTGCCGCGCGATCGCGGAAGACCGCCATGTCGACGTCATCGAAATCGACGCGGCCAGCAATACCGGCGTCGCCAACGTGCGCGAAATCATCGAAACGACGCGCTACAATCCGACTTCCGCGCGGTTTAAAATCTATATCATCGACGAAGTGCACATGCTTTCGACGGCCGCGTTCAACGCTTTATTAAAGACACTGGAAGAACCGCCCGAACGCGTCAAATTCATCTTTGCGACGACGGAAATCCGCAAAGTGCCAACCACGGTTTTATCCCGTTGTCAACGCTTTGATCTGCGCCGCGTCGAACCGGATTTATTAACGGCGCACTTTAAAAACATTGTCGCAAAAGAAAACGTTTCCGCCGAAGACGAAGCGTTAAAATTGATTGCCCGCGCCGCGGACGGTTCCGTGCGCGACGGATTGTCTTTACTGGATCAGGCGATTGCTCACGGCGGCGGCACAGTCACCGCGGAATTCGTGCGCGCGATGATCGGATTGGCCGATCGCGCCGCCGTTGTCGATTTATACAAACAGCTGATGAGCGGCGATATTAAAGCGGCCTTAGGTTCGTTCGAAAAGCAATATGCCGCCGGAGCCGATCCCGTCGTTGTTTTGCAGGATTTATTGGAACTGACGCATTGGCTGACGCGCGTCAAAATCGCGCCGGAGCTGGCCGAGGACGGCTCTATGGCCGCGGAAGAACGAGGTCGTTGCGTCGAAATGGCGCAAAAGTTGCCGATGTCCGTTCTGACAAGAACGTGGCAAATGCTGTTGAAAGGCGTTGACGAAACACTTAAAGCGCCTTCGGAAAAACAGGCGGCCGAAATGGTCTTAATCCGATTGGCGTATGCCGCGGAATTGCCTTCGCCGACGGATATTATCAAAGGGTTGAAAAGCGGAAACTCTCCCGCTTTAACCGCGCCGGCGGCTTCCGTTGCTCCGGCTTCGGCTCAAAGCGAATGGAGCGGCATTCGCGTTCAGGGAAATACGGCGCCTGTCTTACAGGCTCAGCCGCAGGAAAACGCCGTTTTTAATTCTTTGGCGGACGTTGTCGCTTATGCTTACAAACAAAACGACATGATGTTTGCCTATAATGTCGAACGCTATGTCAGCCTGGTTTCTTTCGAACAGGGAAAAATCGAGTTTTTCCCGCTGGAAAACACGCCTCATAATCTGGCGGGCGACATGGTTGACCATCTGCGCCGCTGGACGGGAAAACAATGGATAGTCTCCGTCGTCAGTCAGCAGGGCGGACAGACTTTATTGCAACAGGCGCGCGCCAATACGGAAAATTTGCGCAGGAAAATGTCTCAAAATCCTTTTGTTTCCGCAGTATTACTGGCTTTCCCGAACGCAAAAATAGAAACTATCCGACCGCAGAAAAGCGCTGAAAACGAAACAGAAAGCTTCAATTACGGCTCAGGAGCCTTTACAGGAAACGTTTCCGAAGCAAACGAAGAGGAGGACGAATGACAGATATTGGTCAAATGTTCCAACAAATGCAAAACAAAATTCTGGCGGAACAGGAAAAGCTGAACCAAACAGAGATTACGGGATCCGCGGGCGGCGGACTGGTGGAAGTGACAATCACGGGCAAAAACATTGTCAAACGCGTGAAAATCGATCCGTCATTAATCGTTGCCGATGAAACCGCTATTCTTGAAGATTTGCTGGTCGCCGCGGTCAATGATGCCCTGCGCAAAACGGAAGCCGAAATGGCAAAAGGCGTCGCCGATTTGTTGCCTCCGGGAATGAAACTGCCGTTTTAAACGAGGAAAAATGCCGGAAACGGAAATAGACACGCTGATCAGACTGTTTTCACGTTTGCCGGGATTCGGCGTCCGGTCGGCGCGTCGAGCCGTTTTGCATCTAATCAAAAAGAAAGAAACACAGCTGTTGCCTTTGTCCGCCGCGATTCAAAACGTGATCGACAATATCTGCGTTTGTTCCGTCTGCGGCAATCTGGATTCCGGTGATCCTTGCCATATTTGCCGGGATCAGCGCCGTGACGAAGGCGTTTTATGTATCGTGCAGGACGTCGCCGATTTGTGGGCGATCGAACGCAGTGCCGCATTTAAAGGCCGCTATCACGTACTGGGCGGCCTGCTTTCCGCGATTGAAGGCACAGGTCCCGAAGAATTGCGCCTGCCCGCTTTGGAAAAACGCGTCCGCGAACATAATATTTCCGAATTGATTTTAGCTTTGCCGGCAACGGTTGACGGACAAACAACGGGACACTATATCGCGGAACGTTTCAAAAATCTGCCTGTTCGCATCTCTTCTTTAGCGCAGGGAATTCCCATCGGCGGCGAATTAGACTATCTGGACGACGGAACGATCCAGACCGCGCTGAAAGCCAGAAAATAGCTTTTTATTCGATCTCGTTCACCAACTTGGCAAAATCGGCGCCGCGCTCCTGAAAATTCTTGTAGACGCCGTAACTCGGCGCGGCGGGAGACAATAAAACAATATCTCCGAACCTGGCCATGGAAGAAGCTTTCGCAACGGCTTCCTGCATGGTTCTAGCCAAAACGGCTTCTCCGCCGGCCATGGAAATATCGTCCGCCATGCGAACGCCCGTTTGCGGCAAAGCGATGACTTTTACCTCTTTCTTCGCAACAAACTTCGCGAATTCCGTATAATCCTGTTCCCGGTCAAATCCGCCGGCAATCAAAATAATACGGGAATAGCCGAAAGAACTCATTGCCGCCATCGCCGTTTCGGGCGTCGTCGAAATACTGTCGTCAACATACGTCACGCCGTTTTTAATCGCTACCGTCTGCAACCGATGCGGCAACGGCTGAAACGTTTTCAACGCCTCTTCACATAAAGAGAGATCTCCGCCGATTTGGTCGACAACCGTCAGCGCGGCGCAAACATTTGACAAATTGTGTTCTCCCCGCAAAGGAACAACGTTCGTTTTAAACAGTTTTTGAGTCCCTTTATAGAAATATTCTCCCATGACGTGAATCGTATTCAAGGCGTCAAAGTAAATCGCGTTTTGCGGATTCTTGACATACATCGCCGTCAAAGCGTCGCGCGAATTTAAAATAACAGATTGTTCCGGATTGCGATGCGCAAGGATATTCAGTTTATCGTGAAAATACTGTTCGTGCGTTTTATGCCAATCAATATGTTCCGGATAAAGATTCAAAATAACGGAAATATCAAAGCTATACTGCAAATCCGCGCACTGATAACTGGACATTTCGACAACAACAATATCGTATTCGCCCAAATGATTCGCGTACGCGATCGCCGGATCGCCGATATTTCCGCATAACGCGACATTGTTTCCCTGCGCGCGCAACAAATGCGCGGTCAAAGCGGAAGTGGTTGATTTTCCCTTTGTTCCGGTAATTCCAACCAGCAACGGTCTGAAATCCGGCAAAAGAAGAGCGGCTTCCATAAACAAATTCGTGCCGGAAGTAAAAACGGCGCCGTACTGTCTCGCGACCTTAATGTCATTTCGATAAAGGCTGATACCCGGAGATTTTACAATTATACCCGAAAAAGGAATCTGCTCAGGATCTTCGACGACGGTAACGGTGCAGTTCCGTCCTTCCAAAAAAAGCGTAGCCGCCTGACCTTCTATTCCGTTACCCCAAACCGTTACTGGTCTGTTCTTTAAACCTTCTAATAACATCTGCGTAATCCCGTGGTATCAAATGATTTTCCGTTAAAGCAAAAACGTTTTGAAACAGTGAGTCCCGTTTTTTTCCGTATTTTTGCAAAACCCGTTCTTTTAAAGTACGACAAACGACGTCCTGTTTCCACTGATCTTTTTCTATCAGCATCAAAAAAGCCAGCGCCGATTCTTCAATCTCGCCGACGCATTCGAACGGCTTGAAAGCGGACAGCCCCAACAATTCCTCATATCCTTTAATCTGCGACGCGTCATCAAGCATATTCTTTGAAAAAATTTTAATCAGCCTTTCCCTGTCCGTAAAAGGCGCTAAAGCCAGAAAAACGAACCGGCACTTATCGCAGTCCGCGCACCACCGATCCAGTCTTTTATTTTCGTCAAGCCGGAAGGCTTTGTTACAGCTGGTAAAAACGGAATCGTATTTTTCGGTTCCGGCAAACAAAGAAGCTATTGCCAGTTCGGACAAAGGACGCAGTAAAGAAAAATAACGGAAATCCGGCAAAACGTCCGCCGTTAAGGCGTGAAAAGCCTTTTCAAATTCCAACGACTTGCTCCACTGGTGATTAACGATGCGACCGTCTTTTTCCGTATTGCCGACGTTTGCGGATCGTTCGTTTGACATGGCGACGTCCGAAAAATCGTACAAAACGGCCGCCAGCATTAAAATAAACGCGATAATGCCCGTGACGGGGATATGCCCGTTTAACGCGCCTGTTTCCGAAGCTTTTTCGTTAAACGCTTTTAAATCGGCGGACAGCGTGCGGGTGACCGAAACGGATTCCAGACCGGAAACAGCTATCGTTTCCTTAATCGGCCGCGGACACCCGACGGAAAACAAAAGGGGCGTATAACCGGCGGCTTTCAGCGTTTCAATGGAAACGACGGAATCTTTTCCGCCGCCGACGGGCACGACGATTTTTTTCTTCAGCCGAAGAGAAAGCTTTTCCGTTTCCGCCGTTTCGGAAAAAGGAAAATCAATATGCAAAGAAACGTCGTTTCTGTATGAAAATTCTCCCAATCCCGCTGTATAGAATAAATTAAAAAAATCCGCTTCTTTTTTTGTCAGGCAGGTGCAGTCCACCCGAATTTCATCGGGAATATAAAGCTTGTAGTAACTGACTCCCGCCGCCAGATGCAGCAGACGCAAACACGCGTCAATCGCCCGGCGCCGCTTCGGATCGATTGCGTCCGGCGCCTGATTAAACCGGATTTTTTCTTCAAAAGAAACGGCGCCGTCGTTAAACGCGTATTGAAGATGCGCCGTCTTTTCGGCTTCGTCAAAAAAGCAACGTGTAAAATGAAAAGATTTTACCTGATCGCGGTGCAAAAAATTCATCTGCCGGCCCTCCTGCCGATACGCAACAACGTAGCAATAAACTTTGTTTTTTTCAATCTTTTTACTTTTTAAAAACAAAAGATCCTTTATACTTTAGAATTCAATGAAAGCCCGAAAAAAGGATTTAAGCATGGAAAAAAAAGAACGGATTTCTCTTTATATTGCCTTAGTCGCTATCGGCGTTGTTTTGACGATGATTTTATTTCCGGGCTTCAAACCGAAAAAACAATATCTTTTGCCGATGGAAAAGGCTTTGTCTTTTTATCAGCAAGGCGATTATCAACAAGCCATGATTTATTTCGCGCAAGCGGACAACGCCGACATTCCCGAAGCTTCTTTCGCTTTGGGCGCCATGCATTTTTCCGGACGAGGCACGCGCATAAACATTCCTAAAGCTTTAAATTACTATAAAAAAGCGGCCGAAAACGGCTACGCGCCCGCGCAAACAACGCTGGCTTTGCTTTATATGGAAGGAACGTCCGTCGATCGCGACACGGAAAAAGCGGTCGAGTGGGCAAAAAAAGCAGCCGAAAACAACGATACAGAAGCGCAAATCATGCTGGCGCGGTGGTTTGAAAACGGAGAACATATCGAACGCGATATAAAACAAGCCGTTCATTTTTACGAAATGGCCGCCAAAAACGGTGATATTAACGCCAAAATGGCATTATCCGTTATCTACAAAAAAGGCAACGGCTCCGTTTTGTCCAATCCTTATGCTGCCAAAAGATGGGAAGACAGCATTCAGGGTCAAAAGAAATACGAAAATATTTTTCAAAATCGGCCGGCTGATTATATAGAAAAAGCTCTTCCATGAATTTTTCCGGGATCTTATTCTTCTTTCTCATCTGTCTGAGCGGTTCCGCAATCGCGCAAACCGTCGACCGGGATTCTTTTGAAGTCGGCGTAGAAGCTTTCAATGCCGGCAACTGCGAAGAAGCTTTGCGCATCATGAAACAGTACGAAAAAGAGCAGCCGAGCGCCGCTTACGTCGTCAACGCGTGTTCTTTAATGCTTTCTTCCGAAAAGAAAGAAGGAAAAATCTCTTACGACATCTTTTTGCGCGATTTAAACAAAGGCGATTTAAGTAAATTCGATCAGTTGGGAATGATTGTCCGCTTTAAAGAAGAAATCAGCGGCATTTCCGGCGCGCAGTACGTCAACGCTTTGATAGCCAACGCCAAACGAAACGATACGGCCGCGCTTTTTCAATTAGGACTGCTTTTTCAGGAAGGCATCGGCGCAGAGCAAAATTTCAAACAAGCCGCTTTCTATTTCGAAGCCGCCGCTAAAAACGGGCATACAGACGCCATGAATTCCATAGGTTTGTATAACAGATTCGGAATCGGTGTTGAAGAAAACAAAGAAAAAGCAGAAGAATGGTGGCAGAAGGCCTTATTAAACAAGAATGCTTACGCGCCTTATAATCTGGGACAAATGTATATGGAAGACAAAAACTTCCTGCGCGCCTGGTTGCTGGCGGATCTGGCCGTTAAAAGAATAAGCCCCGGAAAAGAAAAAAAATATCATCTGCGCGCCCAAAGCTTGTTAAAAAAAGTGCAAAAACAGCTTTCCGTTTTTCATTCCGCTTATTTGAAAAAATTTCGCCCGTTCTGGTTAAAACCGGCTTTATCACCCGATGAAACGAAAGACTTTGTCATTACACAGAATTTACCGGAACCGCCGGAAAAAATGATCGAGGAGACCTCTTTCCTGCGGTTTATCCGGAAAGACGCCTTTGATAACAAATATAAAACTTTTTTCCCTTTAATGCCTTCATGGGTTTCTTTCGATCCGGACAGTCCCGTTAATCCCGATTTAACCGGAAAAACGCCGCCCGCACCGTTCCCGCAAGACAAAGAAGTCATTTCCGCGCTTTATTTCCGCCCGTCCGATCCGCGATATGTCAATCTGACTTTATCCGCCCGGGAAAGCGCTATTCCCGTCATGATCGGCGACGTGCTGACTTTGTCTGTCTACACGCCTTTGCACGAGACAACGACGACAAAAAAAGGCGGACATATGTATATCAAAAACACAGGCTATAAAATCATTGTTCAGGATCCCTCGAACATCATTACCGGCGATACCGGCGTCGCTTTAACGCCTTTATCCCCGCAAACCGCCAGAAAAGAAGCCTGGTTAAGCCGTTCTTTTGTCATTCGCGGAGAAGGTTCCGCCTTAATTAAATTCGTTCCTCAAAAGGTTCCCGACGGAAAAACTGTTTTTCCGCACACGGCGCACATTGTTTCTTTTAAAGGAAAACCGCCGAAATAATTATAAATCCTTCAGGAAAGAAAGGATTGTCTGATCCGTAATCAGCTGAGGTAAAATCTGAGGCTGTTTGGCATGAGGCGCATAATACACATATAACGGTATCCCGCCGCGTCCGAAACTTTCCAAAGCGGCCGTGATTTCATCGCTGCGGTTTGTCCAGTCCGCCGCAAAAGCCGCAACGCCTTTTCGCCTGAACGTTTCCGCCAGCTCCGCGGAAGAAAAGGCCGTTTTTTCATTCACAAGACAAGTCAGGCACCATTTCGCGGAAAACTTGATAAAGACGGGAACGCCGGCCTGCCTGTATTCCTGAATTTTGTCCGTGTCATACGGTTGCCATTCAATACCGGTCTGTTTTTGCGCTTCCAGATAAGAGGGCGAAAGAACCGCGAAACCGTATCCGACAGTAATGATTGTTACCAAAAGAACGATCAGGCTGATTTTTTTCAAAGAATCCGTATTAACGGCCGCCTGAAAGACCCAGCAACAAAAAGAAATCGTAACAATGCCGATTAAACCGACGCCGAGCGCCGCGTTTCCTTCCTGAGCCGCCAACACCCACAACAGCCAGGCGGCCGCACCGTACAGAGGGAATGCCAGGAATTGGCGCAACAGCGCTGTCCACGCTCCGGCTTTCGGCAAAAACCGTCCCAAAGAAGGATAAAAATCCAACAATAAAAACGGAAAAGCCAATCCCAATCC
Organism: Alphaproteobacteria bacterium; assembly: GCA_017616015.1. GTDB lineage: Bacteria > Pseudomonadota > Alphaproteobacteria > CAAGCB01 > CAG-977 > UBA11549. The sequence continues at coordinate 22,319 of JAFZYY010000030.1, forward strand.
CATCACCACAAAGACACAGATCGTTACCGGCGCCGGGTTCATCAACCCGTATCCCAACGCCGTCCCCATAAACGGCGCTGCGCAAGGCGTCGCGACGACAACCGCTAAAACGCCCGTTCCGAAATCGCCCCAATTCCGTCCCAAATTCAAACCGAACGCCGAAATTTTTTCTCCGACGCTGACAACATCGGAAAAGACCAGCCCCAAAAAGAACATAAACAAACACAGACCGTAAACAAACGGCGGATACTGCAGTTGAAAACCCCACCCCAATTCCGCGCCGGCTTTTCTGAGACCGATCAGAACCAAACTGATCAAAACAAAAGACAAGACTACGCCGGCGGTATAACAAAGTCCGGCTTTACGACGAGCGGCCGGATCAGAAGATTTATCGACATTCAGCAACCGAAACGCCTTTAACGACAGCACCGGGAAAACGCACGGCATCAGATTTAACAAAACGCCGCCGACAAAAGCAAAGAACAAAGCCGATAAAAAGTCATATAAAACCAGCGGCTCTTCGAAAACGGGCAAACCGTCTTCCGTTTTTGAAGCTTCGATATCCCACGCTTTAAGCGTTTCCCCCTGAACATTATAAAAAACAAGCGTTCCTTTCAGTTTTTCGGAAGGAACAAAATCTTCTGCCGGAACTTTTTGCATAAACAGAAAAGCTTTATTATCCGAGACCTTCATTCTTTGCGGCGCGGAATGAATTATGGTCTTCGAATTTTCGGGGAAAAAGTAAGCGGATACGGCCTGATCCGGCAAAGAATGTGACAAAATCAGAGAATCCGGCGTTTCAAAAAACACCGCCCGATCCGTTTTTTCGGGCAACTCGGCAACGACCGCGGCGAGTTCTTCGTTTTCAGCGCTTTTTGTTTCCCGGTCAAAAACGATCAGCGTCGCAACGTCCTGCGCCATAGGCACGCACTCGTCATGACAAGCCAGCCATACGGCTCGTCCCGAAATTTCCAAAACTTCCTTTTCTCCGAATTTATCAGGCGCGCGCACGCCGACTAACAGCCAGGCGTCCCGATCATAACCGTATTCTGTCAAAGAACTGACTTTAAATCGCCGCGGCGTCGGCCAAAACCGACCTGTTTCTGCAAATCCTTCAGGCAAAGTAAGCTTCAGATCTATTGCTTCTCCGGCGTCGCCGGCATTTTTCCAATAGACGTGCCAACCTCTGGGCAATTTTAATTTTAACGCTAAAAAGAACTCCTCTCCGGCAGAAACGGTTTCTTTTTGGGGCAGTATTTCCGCCGGAACGGTCACCTGAGAACGAGCCGAAAAACTTCCTAACAAAAGAAAAAAATAAAAAATATATAAAATCCGTTTCATTTTTTGCCTATTTAGCTTAAAATTTTGAAAATGTAACGTCACGCTACATTCTGATGAAACTTATTATTTAAGGATAAAGTCCCGTGTTCAAGGTATTTTTTCTTTTTTCTTTCTTTTTTATCCACATTGGCAACGCTTATGCGCAGACCAGCTTCAGCGCGTCCAAAGACGATCAGGAAAAAGCTCTGTCTCAATATATCAATGCCAGTGCCGTCTGCGCCAAAATGACGGATATCGAAGCTTTATACGAACGCGGCATGTTATTAATCAGCGATGCGAATGACGAAGCGTTTCTGGCCGCCGCAGACTGTTTTACTTCGGCCGCGATGAAAAACCACACGCCATCTCAGTTGGAATTAGGGAAATTATATGAATTCGGGAAAGGCGTCACTCAAAGCAACATCTTTGCTTACAAGTGGTATCAAACTGCCGTTTTATTAGGAAATCAGGACGCGATACCTTTTCGCAACAGATTGGAAGCGCGCATGAGTCTTGACGAAATATCTTCGGCAAATCCGATGATTAAGACTACGTTAGATCTGATTGACTCCTTTAACCAGCGCGAACAGGAAGACCTTGAGGCGTTGGAAAAAGATATCGCTCAAGAATATTTAAAATTCGGCGTTGATATTTCTAAATATGACATAAAAGACGATGATGAATCTTCTTCCTATGACAATCCGTTGATCGACTCTTTGATCCAAGAACAAAAAAAGAAGGGCGAAAATAATAAAGAAGAAGACGATTCTCCTCAGAAATCCCGCAGAAGAAGATAACGTAACCGCTTATATGCTACAAACACTTCCGGTAAACAATATTGTTTTTATCGATTTGCCGGATTGTTTCCGGCGTATCCCGATCATAATCAGGATACACCGGTAAATAAATGTCGCAAAAATCACCGTTTAAACGTATCGTGCAACCTCCTGACAACAGCAGGATCGTCCAAACAAGTCCGAAGCAAACGCGCCTGCGCTGTCGCATTTGATTTTTGTCTTTCATGTTCTATTTTTTCCTTTGCCCGCCCCAAATCGTACGCCGTGTAAAAAATCACCGCGATTAAGCTGACGCCGATAATGCCCGCAAAAATCAATGTACTAACCGGCATTATCGGTTTTATCCTGTTTGTTTTCCTGAATTTTGGCATTTACGATTGAAACAAAATCCAACACTTTCATGATTTTTGCCAAAAAAGCGTCATCTTTTTGCGTAGGCGTCGCCTTTACGATAATCGAAGCCGCCGCCACAATCGTACCAAACCAAAAAACAGCTTGCTCGATATAATTTGTAAAAACTTCCAATGTCATTTTTTCTTCCTTTCATAAAAAAAGGAGCGTTTCCGCTCCCTCTTGTTTTCAAACAACGCCGCTTCAGCCTGCCTGCGCCGCGATAATCCGTAACACGGTTTGCCATTGACATATATCCAACGCATCAGTTGTTTCGGCACCTGCTCATAATTGCCCGCATTCAACTCCTTCAGCAAAGTCGAGCGCTGAAAAGCATAAGCGCCGATGTTATACGCAAAACTGACTAAAGCGTCCCGCTGATATTCCTTCAAAGGTACTTTAACCAGCATGTCGACAGCCGTTTCTACTGTTTTCAGGTCTTGTATCAACAATTCTTCGGCTTGTTCTTCACTGACGCCGCAGACATAGCTTTCATTCGGTTTTAAAACATGGCCAAAGCCTATTGTCCGTTTTCCGGCAACGCACGTATATTCCAACGGGGAATATCCTTCAAACGTTTTTATTGCCTTCAGACCTTTTTCGGAAATCATTTGATATTCCCCGGCCGAGACAACAACAAATAAATTTTCAGACACATGTAAATCAGCGTTGCGATTCCGATCAGACAACCGACCCATTCGTTCAGAATCGGCAGCCATGCGGGCGCGGTCAATCCGGCGGAAATAGTTACGCCTTCTTTGACGTTATTCATCTTTTCCTCCTCTTTAAAGCCCTAAGTTCATCAGATCCGAAAACAGCCCGACAGAATAGGAAAAAGCCTTATCACGCCTGTTTTTTCGTTCGTTTGCGGCTTGTTTTCTTAATGCCTGCGCGCTTTCCTGGGCTTGTTTTTGTTTGTCGTATATGTCCCGGATATTTTTCAAATCTTCGGAGAGAAATGCGTCATTAAACGAAGAAAGATCTATTCCCGAAGCCCCGGCTTTTGACAAAATTTTACCGGCATCTTCCGCATTCTGACGCTTCATCTGGCGAATTTCATCATCACTTTCCCGCAAAAGAGAATTCGCCTGATGAAAATATGCTTTTTGCGCTTCTTTGGAATCGCGCCACTCCTTCAGTAAATTAAAAGAGTTTTTTGAAGCCGATAAAGCTGCGTTTGATTGATTATTAGCCATTTTAGTTCTCCTTAACCTTACACTTTGTTTGCTGACACCACGGGAAAAATTCCCAACACCGTTAACGGCAGAGGTTGATTTTGCTCAATCCGGATCGAAGACACCCGATCCCATTTTCCGCGAAAAGCCACTTTTTTATCGCCGGAAAACAAAGCCGGCGGAGTGTTCATCACATCGCCCGTATTGCGGAAACTTTGCGCTTCCACGTCGTTATCGCAGCCGATTGAAAAGCCGAGCGTTTTATACAGACGCAACACCAATCCGGAAACGCGCTTTTTAGCTTCTTCGGAAACGCCGTTTTGCCCGATGCCTGTTAAAGGCATCGTTTGCATCACCGATGAAAACGGTAATCCGACATGAATGACGCTTGCCGGCGTATCCAACAAAATCTGACCGTTAGTCACGACTTTTTCCGTTTGAACGGCTCCGTCGGCCAAAACGGCAACCGTTTGCCCTTCCAGATGATCCAAACCGGCCACCCCCGAAACAGCCGTTCCGTGATAAGATAATCCGCTGTCCACAAAGAAGCATTCCTTTGTATCCTCGGATTCTTCATCAATGCCTTTCTCCATAACCTCGATATAACGCTTTGTTATTCCATTAATTTCCCGACGAACCAATAAAAACAATTCGTCATATCCGCCGTTTTCGGACGGAACCGTAGCAACGCTTTCAACGAAGCCTTCGGCCAATTCGTGACAATGCCACGCCTGAACGGATTCCGCGGCTTCATACGTCAATCCGACCAATCCGCCGTTATTCAAAGCGCACCAAACAATCGACGAAGGCTCCTGCTGCAACGCCATTTCTTTAATACCGCTGTATGTCATATGCGGAGCCAACATCGTTAAATCTTTTGCGATGTAATCATCGGTATTACTTTCATACATGAAAGCACGCAGTTTTCGGCCATAATGCTGCACGAACAAAGTCGTACTGCCGACTTTAAGCGGAGCCACGTTTTCACTGCCGTACGTTGAATGCCGTTGCGCTTTGATGCTCATCGGAATTGATCCTTCGCCGCCGACCGTTTCCAAAGTAAAATCCGCGCCGACAGTCCCGATTGCCAAAGCTCTGCCGGAAGACAGCCAACACACGTCGTTGATTTGATCCGACGATAACTCGTAACCGTAACCGCACTCTGCCGTTACGGAAGCGTCCGTCGCCGACGGAGAAAAAATCTCATATTGTCCTGTTTTAGATCCGTAAACGCCGTTTCCTTTTCCCAAAATTAATCTTTGTTCGAAAAACGTTACGGCGGACGGATATCCGGTTGTTCCGGAAAAAACGCCCAAACGCCATGCTTTGGAGGCCGTCGTATTCATGAAAGGATAGTTTGCCAATACCGTCGCCTGCACATTTGTCGAACTGGTATAAGCCGTAATTTTTGCCGCGCCCCACTGCACATTCGGATTAGAAGCCTGCATAATACGCACTTGTCTGCCAACATCGGTCGCGGAAAACACGGCTGCTGAAGCCGTAATCGTAATATTTCCCTGCGTTGCGGAAGGCGTTAAAGAAATATCGCCGGTATGTATCGGCAAATAAGGTCCGTCAACCAACTCAACCTCCGCCGTACGCCAATCCGTTTGCCCGTAACGAGTAATCGTTCTTAAAGGATAAGACGGGTGAGCGATATAAACGACATCTCCCGACTGGGAAAAATACAGCTTATCCAAATCTTCCGCCGCATACGGAACGGTTATTTCGATCGGATCGTCATTTTGATCAACGATAGGATTGCGATGATAGAAAAAACGCACATAATGATCGCCAAATTCCAGTAAATAAGACAATACGGTCGAATATTGAAAAGCAAACAGCCTTGTTTTCTTGGCGGAATTTTTAACTTCCGCGACAAAACGCGTTCCGCCGCGCCGCGACACGGGCCCCTGCACGGAAGGAATGAAATTCTTTAAAACCTTGCACGCGCCTTTATATTCTTCCGTATCGATACGCCCGCTCATTAATTCGGAAATTTCGCCGACGTTAAATCGAACTAAACCGGTTGTGTATGACATTACGCTCTGGCCTCCACCCACCCTTGCGGCACGAAAACGTCCTGCGCACCTTCCATTGCGGAAGCCGTTTTTGCCTGTTGAACAAACTGTTGATATTCTTTCATCAAACTGTCGCGCAAAGAAACGGAAGCCGTTAAAGGAACCGCCAGCTCCGCCGCCAGGCGCAGAGCAAACGCTTCGACAAACATCGGATCAAACACGCTTGAATCTTCCACGCGGGCGATGCCAATAAAACGGCAAACGTTCGAATCCGTCAAAAGACATTGACCTTCGACCTGATAACGCTGATTTTCTTCCATTTTCCAAACGCGCAGACAGTCGGAAGGCAAAGAAAACTGGTATTCGTATCCGAACAAAGGCTTGTCCCGCAAAGGCGCGAGGACATAACGCTTCAAAGCAAACCTCCACGGATAGGAACGCAAGACAAAATCGCGCGTGTCGGCATACAAAGCTTTGCAGTATCGGGCGGATTTTGTGTTATCGTCCAAAGACAGAATTATCAGCTCGTCTCCGATTTTGGATAAAGCGCGATTACAAACGGCAACAATCGATGTCATTTTTTTCTCCTTTTAAAAGGAAAGCGGCGGAAGAACTTTTCCGCCGCTTCCGTTTTTTTTAAGATTCTTTACAGTTGATTTTAACGACCAGTTCTTCCTGCATACGCACGGCGCCGATAGACATTTCGTAATAGACCTGCGTCGCGAAACACTTATCGTCACGTTCTGTGATTTTGCCGATAATATCCTGACCGATACCCAATTTGATGCCGTCGGTCTGGAAAGCCAGACAGGAACGACCGATGACCGTATTATTGGAAGTAACGTCGGGCAGAATCAAATTACCGTTTCCGTCTTTGGCGTTCAGCTGAATGAACTTGAAGCCCATAAAGGTATCCAGCTCTCCCTGCACCAAAGCTTTGGCGGAAGCATAATCAGACGAAGTCACTTTTGTTTCGCTCAACAAATCGTCCAACTGCTGCGCGGACAGAACGATAACGCGGCCTTCGGAAGGCACATCACACGCATCAAACATGCGCTTGACTTCGCGCAATTTGTCAAAAGTGAATTTATACGTGCAGCTGCTGTCAACGACCTGGGTCGCGGGCAGCGCCACCGAAGTCGCGCCGGTTTCGCCCGTGTACGCCGTTCCGAAAGCGGCGGTTACGATCGCTTCGTCAATTGCACGTCCCATTGCCCAAGCGGCAGCATTCGCGTAATCGCTGGTCGGATCGATCAACATTCTGACCTTATCGTCGTTATCGATCAAATCCGCCCAATGATAAGTGTCCAACGTCAGACGGCGACGTTTATGCGGCGTATCGTAACGCGGCGTATCGGCATGGCGCGTCGTTTTCTTGACGGCAGCGACCTGCCCGATCTGATCAATGAACATATTTTTGCCACGCACGCTTTCATAGCCGACAAAGTCGCGCAGTTTGGAACCTTTCTGCTGAACCAGAGCCTGAATATTGGCGCTGTACTGATTGACAAACGAAGTTGTAATTTGTGTACTCATTTATTTTCCTCTTTAAGTTATTAAGACATAAAAAAAAGCCCCGTTTATCAAAACGGAGCACCGAAACACGCTTGAAAAAAGCGGGCTTATTCTTCGCCGAACAGATGTTTTCTCAAACGGTATACCTGCTGAACGGTCGCGTCGTGTTCGGGGTGTCTGGCCTGCATATACGCCGGCTCTGCCATCAAACGGGCGATTTCAGCCTTGATTTTTTCTTCCGAAGAAAGAACGGAAGCTTTTTCGCCGATCAAGCCTCTGTCTTCGCTTGCGGCGTCCGCCAAATTCATCAGGAAAGAAAGGATTTCGCGGCAATTTCCGATTCCGCTTTTTTTCAGGAAAGCGACCAACTCGTCGCCGCCGTATTTCAGAATCAGATCATTTGCGGCTTTTTTACGAGCTTCAAGACTGTTTCCGTAAACGCCGCGCAAATACTCTTCGGTTTCCGAACAATACTCCGCCGCGTCCCGATTCAAATCTTCAACGAAACTCATTGCGCCCTGAACCAACCAATTCCAAATGCCCTGCGCCTGTTCTTCGGACAACGCCAAATCAGACGCCAGAGTCTGAAATTCGCCGACGGTTTCCTCGTCAATGATTTTGTTGATTAAATCCTGCGCCATTTCTTCTTTTAACGGCACAGACTCTGTGTTGTTATTCATCTTTGTTCCTTTCAGTTTCTTGCAACAACTCGACAAGCTTGCGCTCATCACACGCGGACATTTTTACAATGTCCAAAAAAGCCGCCCGCTTTCCGTCATAGAAAGCGCTGGCGGCGGAAAACCCGTTTGGATTTGAAACGTCCGTCACGGGCGACAGCATATGGCATTTTCCAGCCAGATCCTGTAAGATTAAAAGCCCGTCTTCCGATGAAAAAACGGTTTTATAGGCTTGAATCAGCTGAAGAGCTTTGCCTGCTTTTTTTCTTTTAAACGCGTCAAGCATTTGTTTCCTCCGCCGTTTTTTCTTTGAAAAACAGAGCGCTGACACCGTACATTTCGCCGATTTTCCGGATTGCTTCAGGCGCATTAAACACAGCGGCGGCTTCGGGCTGAATCTGCAAAAACCCTCCGGCCAATTCCAAAGTCCGCATAACGGCCTGCGCCTGCAAATGCTTCTGTGCCAAAGAAAGCGGAGAAACATACTCTACGCGCACGTCCTGAAAATCCAAATCCGGCGGCAAAACCATTTTGCCGTGCCGCACCAACAGCCCGAAAACGCGAGTCATCATCGGTCCCAACAGTTCAGTCTGAAGCCTGCCGAACACGGGCCCCATCAGCCGCATTTTTTCTTCCGCACGCTGTAAAACCTCGGTTGCCGTCATCTGAACATTTTCCGTATTCATCAAACGATCGTTATAGAAGGCGGCGCGAATTCGCTGACGAATTTCGTTCATAATTTCCAATCCGATACTGGAATTCGCTCCGCTGACAAAAGTTTTCGGAGCCTCGCCCGTATAACGGATAATTCCGCCCGGAACAGTCGCCGCCGGAGAAAACTGGTCATCGTCTCTGACCAGTAAAGGCGGTCTGTTTGCCAGCTGCGCGGCAATGATTGTTTCTTTCATCATTTCCTGCAGCATTTTAATGTCGGGCAAAACTGAAATCGCCGGAGAACGCCCGTACACCTCGGCGCAGGCTTTACTCCACCGCGTAACGAACAAAGGCATTTCCTCAAACCCGCCGGAAAACAGAATCGTTCTTTCGTCTTTCAGAATATAAACGGAAGAAACAGGCTTTTGAAAAGCGCTGCCGTTTTCAAACAAATCGTTCGGAAAGACGGCATGAATGATTTCAAATTCTCTCTGTGCCTGCGTTCCCGATTCATAAGCGGCCAGCATATTCTCGGAAACGGCGGATTTTCCCCATGTCTGAACTATTTTTTCCAAAGACATCTTAAAGACGCGATAGATCCTATCGACCTGCCCCGCCGCATTTTCTTCTAAAAACAACTCGCCCAGGAAACGCGACTGAAAAAGCAGGGAATCTTTTTTCTCGTCCCAACCGACATACAATCCGGCCGTGCCTAAAACGGCCAAATCCAAATACACTTCATGAATATTTGTCGCAAAACCGGCATTCGGACGAACAATTTCGTCGGCGAGGATTTGCTCCGCTTCAACCAACCATTCGGCTGTCTGCGGCGTTTTTTTAGAATCGGCCACTGTCAAAGAAAACCATTTGCCGGCCGGATTTGTCATCAACCCGTGCAAACCGGAAGCTAAAAGTTCGGCCGCATTGACGGCGGTTGTTTCAAACAACTTACGCCCCCGCTTTGCCCCCTGAGCCTGCGCGACTGTAAAATCGGCTTTACGCGGCAGAACCAATTCGGAAACTTCCTGCCATAATTGCTCGAAATTCATACGCCGCGATTTCAGTTCGTCCGTTCTTTGAATGATTCTGTCGGCCAAAGAATAAACATTTGCTCTCATCACAACCCCAACAGATTTTTCTGACCGCCCAATCCGATTTCGTCATTGTTGCCCAAAAGCCCCGCAAAAATGACGTTAGTCCGCTTTGATACTCTGCGTTTATGATCCAATTCGTTTTGAAAATCCTGTTCCGCCGTATTAATTTCAGCCTGTTGAGCGGCTTCTTTTCTTGCTGCGGATTCAGCTTTGGACTGCTGATGACTTTTCTCCACATTTTTGCCCAACGCATATGCGGAATACATCATATTAACCGCATTCATCGGGTCGCTTAGGGCTTTGCCTATTTGATTAGTTGCTTTTTCAACTTCTTTTATAAATCCCATTTTTTCCTCCCGTTAATAAAAAAAGCGCTCCTCGACGGGAACGCCTTCATTTTCAAGACACAAAACCAAGTGTAATAACAATATGTCATAATATTTTTTAAATGTCAACACATTTTGTTATTTTTTTAACTAAAAATCTTGACTTTTAGATATAAAGCCGTTTATCTCCCTTTCAGATCAACGGAGAAGATAAATGCTGAAATTTGAAGTGGAAAAGACTTGCGGACGGGCGCGGCTCGGTAAATTGCATACGGCGCACGGCATTGTTGAAACACCGGCATTCATGCCTGTCGGAACGGCGGCGACGGTTAAAGCGATGATGCCCGAATCGGTCGCGGAAACGGGCGCGCAAATACTGCTGGGCAATACCTATCATCTTATGTTGCGTCCCGGAGCGGACAGAATCGAACGTCTGGGCGGCCTGCATAAATTTATGAACTGGAACAAACCGATTTTAACGGATTCAGGCGGTTTTCAGGTCATGTCTCTGTCGAAATTGCGCAAAATTTCAGAAGAAGGCGTTGATTTCCGTTCTCATCTGGACGGCCATTTATGCAAACTGTCGCCGGAAATTTCGATTGGCATTCAGCACAAATTGGACAGTAACATCACAATGTGTTTTGACGAATGCCCGCCTTATCCGGCGGAAAGGAAATACGTAGCCGATTCAACCCGCCGTTCAATGCGTTGGGCAAAACGTTCGAAAGACGCGTTCATTGATCGCGACGGGTACGGTATTTTCGGTATCGTTCAGGGCGGCGTTCACGTCGATTTGCGCAAAGAATCCTGTGACAGCCTGACAGACATCGAATTTGACGGGTACGCTTTAGGCGGCCTGGCGGTTGGCGAAGGACAGGAACTGATGTTTGATACGATCAGCGCGACGACGCCGCATCTGCCGACGGATAAGCCGCGTTATTTAATGGGAGTTGGCCGACCGTCCGATATTGTCGGAGCCGTTTTGCGCGGCATAGATATGTTCGACTGCGTCATGCCGACGCGTTCGGGCAGAACGGCACAGGCGTTCACCCGTGCCGGCGCGCTGAACCTGCGCAACGCAAAATATCAGGACGACGAAACGCCGCTGGACGATCAATGCCGTTGCCCCGCCTGCCGAAATTATACAAAAGCGTACTTGCATCATCTGATTCGCACAAAAGAAATTTTAGGCGTCATGCTACTGACATGGCACAATCTGACTTATTATCAGGATCTGATGCGCGGCCTGCGACAAGCGATTAAAGAAGATCGTTTGGAAGAGTTCGCCAAAGGCGATTTTGCATGATGGAGAAAAAACGAACGAAACAACAGGAATCGGAAGCACCTCGGCGCAGTTCCGGCTTAGTTTCGTTCGGCGCCGACGTCCGCAAGCTTCTTGAACCTTTATTAGGAAAAAAAGGCATAATTTACGCTGATATTCTTGCCCATTGGCAAGACATTCTGGGCGCTGAACTGGCATCGGGAGTCACGCCTTTTTCTGTTTCTTTTACAAAACAAAAAGAAGGCGCCCTTTTAACCGTTAAAGCTTTCGGCGGCGCTTACGCAGTCGAATTCACCGCCCGCAAAGAACAAATCAAAGAACGACTGAATTTCTATTTTGGTTATCCGGCCATTGCGGATATTCGTGTTCAGCAAGGCGGCACATTTACACCGCCTGCACCGGTTAAAGAAGAAACTGTTTTTTCTTCTGAAAAAACTGCGGAAATAACGCGGCTCACGGCCGGTATAGAAAATGAAGCCTTACGGGAATCCGTTATTCGTTTAGGTTTGTTGCTGACGGACGCAAAAAAGGATTAACAGCTTTCCTTTTTTCGTTTATAAAGGAAGGAAAACAGCTCTTTTTAAAGGAGAATCATTGATGAAAATCGGTACAAAAGCGTTTCTTTTCGGCTTTTTGTTTTTAACTGCGGCGTCCTCTCCCGTTTTGGCGCAGGAAAACGCGTCCTGGATTCAAAAAATGAAAAGTTTTTTCAAAAAACCGGAGGTTGAACAAACACAGACCGTCAGCAAAGCCGAAAAGAAAACAGAAGCCCCGCTACCGGCAAAGAAAAAACCTGTTTTTGATTTTTCCGAAAAAACAATCGGAAACAGAGAAGCTCCTTTAAAAATCAATATCTTCACTTCGCTGACCTGCCCGCACTGCACGGGAGTGCATACACAGTTATTGCCGTATTTAAAAGAAAAATACGTTGATAAAAACGAAGCCCTGATTATTTTAACCGACTTCCCCTTGGAACAGCGGGCGATGACGGCGTCCATGATTTCGCGCTGTTTAACGGGTGACGGCTATTTTGCTTTTATGGATACTTTGTTTGAAAACCAACGGACGTGGGCTACCGCTCCGGAAATACAGGAAGCTCTGCTGCCTTACGCGAAATTAGCCGGTCTGACGGAAGAAGAAATGGTCGCCTGTGCGACAGATGAAGCAGCGTCAAAAGAGCTGGTTCGCCAGCGTAATTTAGCCATCATGCGCTATAAAATTCATGCGACGCCGACTCTTGTTCTGCAAATAGGAAAAGAAAAGGAACGCCTGGAAGGCGCTCCCAGCCGCGCGGAATTGGATCAAGTGATAGAAAAATTGAAAAAAACGTACAAGGGTTCCTGGCCTGGTGTTACAGAACCGGTTGAAAAACAAGCACCTTCCGCACCTTAGCATAGAAATCCTTGACATTTTCGATTTGAATTCGTAGCATACGCAAGCTTACGGTAAACCAGTGACGGAACAGCAAAAAACACCGCCCGAACAAGCTTTGAAGGATATAGAAAAACGCCTTAACGCTTTGCGTCGGGAAACGGATACCGGTCAGGCTCATTCTTCCGGCGGTTCGCATTCTGTCGGACGGCTGATGTGGTTGGCCTTTAATGTTATTTCCGATCTGATTGCCGGGGTTATATGCGGTTTTGGAATAGGATACGGAATAGATCATTGGTTGGGAACGCGTCCTGTTTTTATTGCCGTTTTTTTGATATTAGGGTGTGCGGCCGGCGTTCTGAACGTTGTTCGTTTTTTGCGTCAGTATGAAGAAAGACAGCGTGAAAAACCCGCAGACTCTGAAGAATAAGGAATAAACCGTGTCCGGTCCGATAGAACAGTTTGAGATTAAACCCGTTATTTCTTTGCCAAAGATTGACGGTATAGATTTATCTTTTACCAACTCCTCTTTGTTTATGGCGTTAGCGGTCGGTACAGCTTCCGTTTTTTTCATTACGGCGATGCGCAAACGCCTGCTAATACCGACAAAGCTTCAATCCGTTGCGGAAATCGTTTACGAACTTGTATCCGGTATGATTAATGAGATGGTGGGGCCCGAGGGACGCAAGTTTATTCCGTTTATATTTTCGCTGTTCACCTTTGTTGTTTTAGGGAATCTGTTAGGGCTTTTACCGTATAGCTTTACCTATACCAGTCATTTTGCCGCTGTCGGCACGCTTTCTGTTTTTTCGATTTTAGTCACGGTTATCGCCGGATTGAAAAAGCGCGGCCTTAACTGGTTTACGAACTTTTTCCCGAAAGGAACGCCCGTAGCGATCGCACCGATCCTGGTACCGATTGAAATTATTTCGTTTTGTTCGAAACCGTTCAGTCTGACGGTTCGTCTGACCGTAAACATGATGGTGGGTCACATTATGCTCAAAGTGATCGCCGGATTTATTTATGGTTTAAGTTTTTGGGGCGGATGGTTACCGCTTGCGTTTATTTCCATTTTAACGGTTTTTGAAATGGGGATTGCAGTCTTGCAAGCGTATGTTTATACTATTCTGACCTGTGTTTATTTGAGCGATGCGCTCCATGCGCATTAGTTCTTTTTTTGTAAAGTGCTTTTTAGGAAGGATAAAAATATGGAAGCCGAATACGCAAAATACATCGCGGACGCCGCAAAATTTTTCGCAGCCGCATTGTGCGCTTTAAGTATGAAAACAGCCGCTGAAGGCGTGTCCAAGATCTGGATTACGATGATTGACACGGTTGGCCGCAACCCGACGGTAAAAAATGACGTCAACGCGTTCGGTCTGATCGGCTTTGCCGCGACCGAAGCTATCGCGTTGTACGCGTTGGTTATTGCGTTAGTTATGCTGTTTCTGTAATTTTTTACCATTCAAGATAAGGACTGACGAGCCATGCTGCCGCAGATGGATCCGACATGGTATGCATCGCAAAGTTTTTGGATGCTTGCGACGTTTTGCGCGACATTTTTGATGATGTGGCTGTTTGTCATGCCGTCCATGCGCGCGACAGTGGACGCTCGCCGGTCCAGAATTGAAGGTGATTTACAGAAAACGGAAGAGTTGAAAAACGAAGCCTCCCGGTTGCTCAAAGAGTTAACCGAAGCGCAGGAAAACGTAAAAAGAGAAACGCAATCCCTTTTTGCACAGGCGCAAGCCGAAGCGCAGACTTTGACGCAGCAGATGGAAGCTGATTTTAACACTCGTTTGGCCACATGTATCGCCGAAAAGGAGCAGACGCTCGAAGCCGCGAAAAAGGCAGCTTTGCAGGATATAGCCCGTATTTCCGGCGACTTGACCGAACAAATCATTAAAAAGACGACAGGCATAACCGTGTCGGCAGAGGAAATCAATAAAACGACAGCCTCTGTGATGGAGAAACGCGCATGATTATCTCTCAGGCTTTAGCGTCAACAGCCGAACATGCCGGCGAACACAACATGTTTCAGGATCCTACTTTTTGGGTGGGAATTGCTTTCTGCATCACGGTTTTAGCCATTATCAAATTAGCCGGCAAGACAATCTCCGGCGTTTTACAGGCACGCGCGGACAAGATTGCTTCCAAGCTTGAAGAATCCGCAAAATTACGCGCGGAAGCCGAACAGTTGCTGGCGGAATACACAACCCGTCACGCCACAATCGAGCAAACGACAAAGAACGCTTTGGCAGAGGCGGAAGCGAAAGCGCAAAAGCTCAAAGAAAACATTCAGAAAGAATTTGAAGAAAAGCTTAAAAATCGGGAAGAAGCCGCTTATCAACGTTTAGATCGCGCCGGAGAAGAAGCCTCCGAAGAGGTGCGCAATCTTGCCGTAACGATAGCGATGCAAGCGGTTGAACAACTTCTGTCTGAAAAGCTGTCTCAGGAAGACGGACAACGCCTGATCGACAACGCCATCGATTCTTTACCGCAGCTTTTTTCAAAAGAAACGGCAGCCTAGCCTGGCCTAGTCTGTTCCTCTCCGTCATCGGAATACATTGACAATCCGTTATTTTTAATTGATACTTTCAGTTGTCTCTGAAAGGAATCAAATGGCAGCGACTTTATACGAACAGTTTTTGGCCGTCGGATCCGTCAAAAGTCTTTTGACGGGAAAAGAAATATCGGCGCCTCAATCTTTTGAAAAAAAAGCTCCGGCCATAGACAAAACATCTGACACGACACGCCTGAAAGACACGTCGGAAAACCAACGATAAAGCCGCGTTTTTATTGCTTTGAAATCAAACAGGATTGCAACTCTGCCACCAAATGCCGGCAGATTGTTCTTAAATTGCCTTCCGTATCCGCGATAAACGTTCTGAATCGCATTCCTTTGCCAGCAACATTTACTTCTCTGAAAATCGGAGAATACGCCTTCAACTCAGGAGCTTTTGCCGTCAATTCACGCCAATACGCCTGAGCGCTTTCCAGTTTTTCAAAAGAAGACAGCTGTAACAGCTGAAAAGCTTCCGCAGAACGTTTTTTCTTAGCGACCGGAGCATTGATGATTTTCACCTCAGGCGTTTTAACTGCCTTTGCCGTAGAAGCAACCGCGCCTTGAAGCGCCAAAGGCTCATTAACGGCGCGATCGGCAAATATATTGTCCTTTCCGGAACGGCGCAAATTGGACCATTCCAACAGTTTGGCACGTTGATCGCTTCTTAATGCCGTCAGATGCGCTTTATCCGAAGGCGGACGATCGTAAGAAACTTCTTTAAAGCCGCGCGGTGCGTTTCTGGACAAGTTGTCTTCCAGCATTTCGGCAATGGATTGAATTCTGGCCTGTGCCATAAACTTAGGCAAAGGATCAACCCCCAACGCCACGAACAGATTGCTTTCGGCGCCTTTATATTCTGCAAAAGCGAAATCGCGCTTCAGATGAGTAACCAACCGTTCTACGGCCATCATCAAAGTTTTGCGTTGTTCCTGAACGGTTTTGTTTTTGCCCGCGAACGCTTTCTGCCACAACCCTTCGTCCACTTTATCCAAAGAATCCGCGATTTCGAAATCCTCCGCGGCCTGCCGCAGTTGCAGGAAAGAAACATTTACCTGCGTTGTCACGGCCATTGTCATAGCCAACCGGCGCAAACGTTCCAATTCTTCCTTATCTTTAGCCAAACGGATAGCCTTCGGCTGAGTAAACAGCTTCATTAAATTCCAGGTAATACCGATACCGGCGTTTGCCCAACTTTTATTTTTCAAATAAGAATTTGAATTATAATTGACACCCGCTTCAAACTCTATGCCGGGGAACATGCGCAGGATTTCTTTCTGCGCTTCAGATTTAGCGATTCTGGCTTCATAGTCGCCAATTCTTAATTCCGGCCGATTAACCAGAGCGAAATGCTCCAAATCTATTTGCCCGAAATCTTTAACAACTTTCACATTGTCCATTTCTGACGGAATATCCAGAATAAACTCGGCATTTGGCGGCAGATTCATCAGCGCGCCCAATTCGGCTTTTGCCGTCAGAATATCATTGCGCAAATCCATCAGGCTTTGCAGAGCCGTCAGCAATTTTTTCTGTTCTTCCAGCTGTTCCTGCGTTTTTTCGGCATTTTTCGTATTGACGCGCACCAATTCGTCCTGAACGGCGCCGATAAGAACCGCCATATCTTCAATGACGCGCTGAGCGGCGGCGGCTTTCCAGAAAGCGACGCGGACTTCATGAATGACCTGATGAATAGACTTGCGACGCAATTCTTCACTGATATAACGCCGATCGGAAGCCTGTTTTGCATTAACATAGCTGATCCCGAAATCCAGAACATTATAAACCACTTGCAGTTGAGCGCCGTGCACCGCCTTGTCTTCGACATATGAATCCGGCAACGTTTCCACACCTATCCGGGCAGCTTTTGCGGAAAGGGCTTTTTTATTGGAACGCACGGAAAAACCGCCGTCAGCGGCGACCTGCGGCAATAAATCCATAGAAGCGAAATCCGCGATGCCGTACGCCACCGCCTGTTCCATCAAAGCGACGCGCTGATCGGAGTTATATTTAATTGCCCGAGCCATTGCTTCATAAAGCGTAATCGGCTTAATGATTTCTTCCTGTCCGCCGAACAAAGCGGCTTTATCGACGGCGGCGCGAGCCGATCTTTCCCCTAAAGTTGTCGGATTTGTCTGCACGGCGCAAGATGCTGTCAGCGCGGAAAGCGACAAAAGCAGAAAGGCTTTTTTAAAAAAATTTTGCCGAAAGAAACACATTAGCGAGCCTCTTATGGATAAACAAAAACGGTTATTTATCCAAGATACTATATATTGAATCTCGTTCAATACATTTTTTATCAATTATTCAATTTTTTTGCCGAGTCGCATCAAACGAAAGCGAAAAGACGGAAACGAAGATATTGTTATTTGACGCGCCTGCATAAAATATGTCCGAACAGCGAACGGAATCAAACCGCGCTTTTTTATTGCGGCTTTTTCTGTTTTGCGACGTAAACAATTTGCGAATACGGAACAGTCCTGATATACTTGTATCGGACATTTACAGATTGTTGTGAATGTTAAGTGCTCGAAAAAGGGGCGCGGAGCCGTGAGAAAGCTCTTACAAAGCCGGCGCGTGATTGCGTCGTAGCCGTATTGGCAGATTGCGATACGGAAAAAGTCCCCGAACATCTGACGATGGATCGGGGAGCGTAGGTTATGTCCAGAAGATCGTCCTTTTATTTTAATATCAGGATGTCTTTAAAAGCCCTCGGGTCATTGCTTTGTATGATTTTCTCAACTCCCCGAGCCGCCTTTGAGGGCGGTTTTTGTTTTTGAAAAATTAGGAGAACATACAAATGACCGATGAAAAAGAAACTTATACAAAAGAATCATTAGGAAGAAATGAAGATAACACCGGAACGGATTTTTTGCTTAAATTCGGCGACAGTGAAATCCGATATACTATTATGGATAAAGATGAACGCGGAAGAGAGGAAATAGGCATATATAAGAAAAATCCAATACTTTTTTCGCCTAATGATATGACTCCGGAAGAAAAAGCTCTTTTTGAAAGCGGCCGAATAGATCAGGCGGCTTTGTCCAGAGTCCGTACGATTGAACGAGCAGAAAGAGAAAAAACAAAAGAGCAAACGGAACAGAAAGAACCCGCAAATAAAACAACCTTTATAGAGTTGAACGGACGAAAGGCTGCGGTAACATCAGTCGGTAAAGACGCGGATGGAAATGATCAGTATGTATTCCTAACAGAAGACGGAAAGAACTTCATACCTTTCACAAAAACGGCTGATGGAAAGATTAAACTTGATGTCGATCAAAGAGACTTCCAATGGGATGAATCAATGGTGCCTGATGGTCTCAACTTACAAGCAATGATGGGAATTGCTGTGGATAAAGCTATTGCGGCTCAGCTTAAAGCGAACCTGAAAACAACGACGATGGAAA
This sequence comes from Alphaproteobacteria bacterium, assembly GCA_017616015.1. Taxonomy (GTDB): domain Bacteria; phylum Pseudomonadota; class Alphaproteobacteria; order CAAGCB01; family CAG-977; genus UBA11549. The sequence goes on from JAFZYY010000030.1 coordinate 40,908, forward strand.
CAACGAAACCGTCTGACGCCAGAGCTTCCGAACCGCAACAGCCGGTTCAAAACGGAAACGCGGTGGAGCAAGTACAAAATCAAAGCCGCGCGAACGAAGTATCCGCAAGGAACACAATGGAAGCAGCTCAATCGGCAAGAACCGCGCCGAACAATTCCAATGCTCAGGCAAACACTCAGGTCAACAACGCGCTGATGTCCCGGGATAACGGCGGCAGATAACCTTTTTATTCTTATTATAAAAAAAGAGGGCTTTCGCCCTCTTTTTTCGAAATTCGTTGTTAACCCGCCAACTGCAAAATATCACATAATTTTGTGGTGGCGTCCTGTGTATTGATTTTTTCCAATGCAGCCAATTCATTTGCCAAACGACCCAAAGCCTGTTCATAGATCTGGCGTTCGCTGTACGACTGATCCGACTGGGATTGGGAACGATACAAATCACGTACGACTTCGGCAATGGAAATCGGATCGCCGGAATTGATTTTCGCTTCATACTCCTGAGCGCGGCGGCTCCACATTGTGCGTTTGGCTTTTGATTTTCCGCGCAATGTTTCCAAAGCCGTATCCATAATGTTTTTATTGGAAAGTTTTCTTAACCCCGATTTTTTGGCTTTTGTCATCGGAACGCGTAAAGTCATGCGATCTTTATCGAATCGGACGGCTATCAATTCTAATTCTTGTCCCGCGACAGTATCTTTTGTAATACTTAAAACCTTTCCTACGCCGTGTGTGGGATAAACGACGAAATCACCGGTCGAAAAAGAAATTTCTTTCACCATGTTCTAATATCCTGTATCTCCAAAAGTTTACGCCCGTAAAAACATATTCAGACTTTCTGTCCGGACATGCGCTTTCAGCAGAGCGCTACGAAACCACGAAAGTTGCCAGCTGTTTTTAACTTTTTCAACTATCTGTGGGAGAAATAATGTATCACAAAATATGGTTTAAAGGAAACACTTAAGTTATAAATTCTTAATCCTTTTTTAATACTTTTTTCGATTCTTCAAGCAAACGCTTATCTTTCAAGGAACCGACGAATTATCCGGAATCAAATGCTTTTCTCGATCATATTAAGACCAAAATTACCCTGTCCGACAGCGAATCGATTTTTTCCCTGGCTATACATGCGGAATATAAAAACCGCCTGCCTTTGTTCCGAGGCAGGCGGCGATCGTTTTATTCAAACCTTAAACGGAAAAGCTTTTTTTCAACTCTGAAAATTTGTTGTCTTCATGCCCTTTCCAGTTTTTGATTTCCGCGGCTATATCGTTTTCCATACCGTTCCGCCAAATCGTCAGAGTCATATTTTCTATTTCGGCAATCAGCTGACGCCTCATATCCTGCTGTTTTTCAGCGGGTATGACACCGTCTTTAGCCTCAATCAACGAAAACAGCTCTTCCGTTTCATAAGCGGCCGCAACAATCAGATATGCCTTAACGACATCGACGACCGAAGCGTCGCCTTCGCTACGGATTTTTCCGATGAAGTTCACGCCGACGCGATTGATCAGATTGTTTGCAATCATTGTCGCGCTGATTTCGCGATGCAGCTGATGGTTAAAGACGTATTCCGGCCACTTTTTCCGCAGAACTTCCGGGAAATAGAACGGCAGCCAGTTTTCCCGCACATACGGATCGTCGGGCAGGTCGCTGTTTAATACGCTGTCATACAGGTACATCTTGGCATACGCCATCAGCACGGCCAAAGCCGGACGCGTTAAGCCTAATCCCTGATTGAAGCCGGCGTCCATTTCCGCGTCTGTCGGCAAAGATTCCAAAGCTCTGTTTAAGCCCTCCGACTTTTCCAAAGAATGAAGCAGTTTTTTATTGCCGGGAATGCTTTTTGCGCCGCGATGCTGCATATAGGACAAAATCTGCGTTTGCAGATAATTGTCGCGCAGAACCAAAACGGAAACTTCGTCCTGCATGGACTTCAGCAAAGCGTTACGTTCTTCCATTGTCATCTTTTTATCGGCGACGATGGCGTTGAGCATGATTTTGATATTGACTTCATGATCCGAACAATCGACACCGCCGGAGTTATCGACAGCGTCCGTATTCAATCTGCCGCCGCGCGAAGCGTATTCAATGCGCGCTTTTTGCGTCAGTCCGAGGTTTGCGCCTTCCGCGATGACTTTTGCCCTGATTTGAGGCGCGTCGATACGGCAGGGGTCGTTTGATCCGTCTTTAGCGTCCATCTGCGTTTCGACGGAAGATTTCACATATGTGCCGATGCCGCCGAAATATAATAAATCGACCGGAGCGGATAAAATAGCTTTCATCAATTCATCAGGCGTCAGTACCGTTTGAGACAACCCCAAAGCGGAGCAGGCTTCCTTTGAAATGGTAATCATTTTTTCTTTTCGGCTGTATATGCCGCCGCCTGCGGACAGAACGGAACGGTCATAATCAGCCCAACCGGCTTCCAAATCGAACAAACGTTTGCGTTCTTTAAAAGAAGCTTCCGGATCCGGATTGGGATCGATAAAAATAGCCGAAGAACTGAAAGCCGCGATTAATTTGCTGTGTTTTGAGCACAATAACGCGTTTCCGAACACATCGCCGGCCATACTGCCGACGCCGACCATCGTGAAATCCTGTGTCTGACTGTCGCGGCCCATTTCGCGGAAATGACGTTTAACGCTTTCCCACGAACCTTTGGCCGTGATCGCCATACCTTTGTGACTGAATCCGGTGGAACCGCCGGAAGCGAAAGCGTCACCCAGCCAGAAACCGTATTCGGCGGAAAGCGCGTTCGCGATATTCGAGAAATCCGCCGTTCCTTTATCCGCAGCAACGACCAGATACGGGTCGTCATTGTCATAGCGAACCACGTCTTTCGGAGCAACGATCTTGCCGTTGACGATATTGTCCGTAATATCCAGCAATCCGCGGATCAACGTTTTATAAGCATTAATCGCATATTCCCGGATTTCCTCTTTTTCTTTCGGCGGATTTTTCGGGAAGAATCCGCCTTTTGCACCGACCGGAACGATAACGACGTTTTTAACCTGCTGTGTTTTAACCAAACTCAGAATTTCCGTTCTGAAGTCTTCTTTTCTGTTTGACCAGCGAATACCGCCGCGGGCGATTTTACCGAAACGCAGATGCACGGCGTCGACATGTTCCGAAAAAACGAAAATTTCCGCCATAGGCGTCGGTTTCGGCAGATTTTGAATTTCCCCCGAAATCATTTTAAAGGAAACATATTCCTTTTCGCCCTGATAGAAATTCGTTCTGACCATTGCTTTCAGAACGGAAAATACGGCTTTTAAAGCCGTATTTTTCGGCAATTCGGCGTCAATTTCTTTTTCCAATTCGACATAAGCTTTCTTTTCGGCCAAAGCCGGATTAAACTTCAAATCGAAATAACGCAAAAACTTTTCCGCAATTTCGGGATAATCTTCATACGCCTGCAAAACAGCCCGTTTTGTCGCAATGGTTGTTTGACGGATATAAGAAGCAAAAGCGCTTAACAAAAACTCTTGTCGTTTTGAAAACATGTGTATTCTCTCTAATTAAAGTTTAAAACTTTTCACACAGAATATACTCGCCGATTGCAAACAACAAGCATTTTTAGATACTGAAAATTCTTTTCTTTTATCGATAAAACAGATACAAAAGAAGCTCGGGTAAAGGGATTGAAAATGAGCTTTCATTTTTTTTCGCATTTAAGAAAATACGGCATCCTTGCCGTTAAATATTCTTTTTTTGTGTTTAATCTGGCCTTACTGGTCTGTTTAAGCATTAAAACCGTTAATTTGTGGATTGCGGATCCTTTTGATTTTGCCGACACGCTGGCCGCTTTTCCTCAGGAACCCGAATTGGAAAATAAAAGATTGGCCGAAAATCAATTCTGGGTGGCGTCTTCTTTTGAAACGCTTCTTTTTATTATCGGCGGATTTTTATGTTACGAATTGCTGATCAAGCAAAAAACATTTCGCCGCAATTTAATCGCGCCGATTATGATAGCTTTTTTATGGGCAACGGGAGAAAGCATTGTTTTATTTTTGCCTGCGACAGAAAAAGTCCATACGATTAAAGCCTGCCAGGCAATGAATATTTCATGGGATATAAAAAACCACAAATGCCGCCTGATGGATTTGGAATTAAAACGTTTTGAGGCTCTAAAAAACAGGAAAAAGCGTTTAACGCCCCGCTCTGCGCCGAAAGAAACGGTTTCGGTTAAAACGGAAACTCCGGCCGAAAATCTGCCGCCGGCCGCCGACACGAAACCGACGGAGGAAAAACAGCTGAAAAAAACAGAGTCCGTTCATCACTCTTTGGCGGAAAAAACGGATATAAAACCGGAAACAAAACCTTCCGTCCGCCCCCAAAAGACAGAACGGAAAGCTTCTTTGCCTAAAACGGAAAAAGCGCCCTTACAGAAGCTTCCGGCAAATAAAAACAAATCAAAAACAAAGAAACAAGACCTTTAGTTCTCTTTTTTTCTTATTTTTAAAATGCTATAATTAATAAAAGTAAAATTCATCTGAATACTCTTGAAGGACTTTCAAAGAATGCAGCTGTTTTACCGGACTTCAGGCGCTTTTTTTGTTTCTGCTGTCGGACGACGATTACAAAAGCAGATTAAAACCTTTTTTGCCGATGATATTCTGGAAAAACTTCCTGTTATTTTTATTGGTTCTGTTTCGCCTTTTTTAGCTGTTTTTGAACAAAACAATCCGGATATTGTATGGGAAAGCGAAACGCTGAATGAAAGCGAACTTCTGCCGACTTTTTCATCGTTTCGGGAAATCAGCGCTGTCTTTATGGTCGTATCGAATGATTCCGTAGCGGACAATATGCCTTTTTTACTCAAAGAGGCTTACCGACTGCTTAAACCTCAGGGACGGTTACATCTCCTCATTAAAAACAAACTGCCCGTTACTTTTATAAAAATCAAAGACATGCCGGAAATGCAGCCTTCATCTCTTTTAGCACAATCGGAAGAATCCGGTTTTTCTTTGGAAAAGAAGAAAGGGTTGCTTTATTTGCCTTACAACTTCAAATTTTTTGAAACGGCTGATAACTGTTTATCCGAAAGATTTTCCGGCGGCGGCAGCTTTTCTTTGCTAACTCTGAAAAAGAATCCGGTTATTGCGGAAACGACGGAAAATTACAGCTCGATTCGCATGACGAAAGCGTCCGTTTTAACATCGCCGCGCACATAATAATCGGGACGCCGCCCCACTTCTTTAAAGCCGTGCCGCTGATACAAAGCAATCGCATGTTCGTTATCGACCGCAACTTCCAGAAACACCTCCTTAATGCCTTTTTCCGCCAGAAAACGAAAAGATTCCTCTATCAGTTCATCGGACACATGCTTGCCGCGATAAGGGGGTAAAACGCCGAAAGTGACAATATCCGCCTGCTCGGGACTGTAAGCATACATGACAATACCGACAGGTTCGTCCCGATTATACGCGATCAGCCCGACAGCGCCCGGCATTAACAACATCTGCCGCATAGTAGATTCATTCCACCCATGCGAAAAACAGGCGCTGTGAATATCCGCGTATGTTCTGGCAAAAGCCGCGTCCCTGATTTTTATTTCCGACATAACGTCACCTCGGCTTCATGCAGATAAAGCGGTTCCGGATATTTTTTTTGCGCCGGTTCGTTCGCCGCGAACAAAGCGACATCGGCAGCCGTCGGCATAGACACTTCCAGGACGGATCGGGATCCGATCTCTTCAATTAATCGTTTTGCCGCATTGCCGGCAAAAACATATCCGTCCAGCCCAACCAAGTCCGACGCGGACAAAACGGCGGGTTCTGTTTCGGGTTTTCCCGCTTTAAACCGCTGAACATAAAAATCGTCGCGCTTTGTTTCCAAAACCAGACATATTTTTTCAATGTCCGGATATTCTTTATAAATTTTGCGAGCCAGCACATCAAAAACGCAAACGCCGACCATCGGCAGATCGGCTGCCAAAGAGATTCCGTCTGCGGTAGCCAGCCCGATACGAACGCCGGTAAAAGACCCCGGCCCCGTCGTTACGGCAACGGCGTCCACATCTATAAAACCGACGTGGGCTACGGCCAACACCTCCTGAATCATAGGCATCAGCCGTTCCGCCTGCCCCCGATTCATTTTTTCAACGATTTCGGAAACAACTTTTTCTCCGTCAAAGAAAGCCGCGGAACACGTTTCGTGCACACAGTCAATCGCTAAAAACTTCATTTTGAGGCACCCTTTTCCTTTGACTCCAGAAGTAATTTTTTTCGCATCGCACCCAGAGCCTCTTCCTCATTTTGCGACGAATCAACCGCTTCTCCCTTCAGCATTGAGATCATTCTTCTTTCAAATTCCTGTGCGGAAACGCGGTTTATTTCGGGATCTTTTTTCAAATCCGAAAGACCGGTTTTCTTTTGTTCTTCAGAAGATGCTTTTTCTCCGGCGCCTGACAATTTTTCTTCAGACGCTTCCTTTACGGCCTTTGAAGCGATGTAAGAAAGCAAAGTTGTTTTTTCTTTTCCTTCTCCGACGGTCGTATTCTGCAGATAATACAGCAATCTTTTTTTCCAATCCCATTCCTGCGCTTCCGCCGTTTTGATTTTTTTCGGCTTAAAATTTTCAAATTCCGGAAAAGCGTCAAAGACATAAGAAGTCCCCGCGCCGGAAAGGCTCAGAATCTTGCTTGATTCAACCACGCGAGGCGATAAAATCTCAAATACGAAATTAAGCGCAATCAAAGCCGCAAAGATGCGCACTCCGCCAAAGACGCTTCCCAACGATTTATCCAGCTTTTGAAATCGGCTTTCTTTTACTTTTTGCTTTAACGAGGTCGTTACTACTTTTAATGCGAACCAAACGACAACCGTTCCTAAAAAAAGCGCCAGACTTCTTTGTGCGGCCTCTCCGGGAACAATGGAAAAAATCGGTTGAAAAACGGGGATCAGGAAACACCCTAAAATGCCGGACAAAACATAAGAGATAAAACGCAAAATTTCATCAGACAAACCCCGGACATATCCCACTAAAACGGATAGTCCCGCTAAAAGAAAAAGAAATAAATCCATTTGTTCCATTTACTTGTCAATCCACAACAGAATCCGCCTCTTCCACGCTTTCCAAAAACAGCTTGTCCAATTCTTCGCGTTCTTTTTTATTATAGCCCTGCTTTTCGGGATCCACGGGTTTTTCTTCCACCTGCGGATTATTCAAAGCGTCAAACAAGTCATTGTCTTTTTTGGATTTTTCTTCCTGTTTTTGGTCAGGCTTTTTCTCTTCTTTTTTCGTTTTCTTTTCCGGCGCGGTGTTTAATTTTTCGATCAAGCCTTCAATTTCATCGGTTTCCTTATCTTTCGGCTTAGTCGGATTATCGAACAAAGATTCGGGCAGATGTTCTTTAACGCTTTCGGTTACGCGTTCCAAATAAGGGAAAGCCTTGCTTTTTTTCTGCATTTGTTCCAGATTTTTCGGCGCGATCGTCATCAGCAGGAAATAAATCAGAACCAAAATGACGACGCCGCGCAGACCGCCGAAAATAAAACCTAAGAAATGATCCAAACGGTTAAGAACGCTTTTACGGACTTTTCCGGTAATTTTGGAACAAACGATCGTCAGAACGACAAGAGTTACAATGGCGACGACCGTTAAAGAAATCAGATTGGCAAACAACGGCTTATGCACGTACTTCAGCATAAACGGTTCCAGATACGGCATTGCGTAAAAACCTGCGATTCCGGCGACGAACCACGATCCGATTCCCAACATTTCGCTGACAAAGCCGCGGAAAAAAGACAACAGCGCGGAAGTAATCAATACAATCGCGATAAATATGTCAATGCCGCAGATACCGTCCATTTACAAATCCTGTTTATCCGACAATCCGAACATTTCAAGCAAAGTCTTTAAATGCCCGATTTCACTTAATCTCAGAACAGTATCCGCCTCTTTTACTGATTTTTTATTAACGTGACGCGGCGGAATCAAAGCGCGGGCAAAGCCCAGCTTTGACGCCTCCTTCAACCTTAAATCCGGCTGAGGAACGGCGCGGATCTCGCCCGACAAGCCGACCTCGCCGAAAACGACCGCGTCCGCCGGAACGGGAATCTGCGACACCGACGACAATAATGCCGCCGCAACCGCCAGATCCGCCGCAGGCTCGGTAATCCTCAAACCGCCCGCCACGTTCAGGTAAATATCCTTTGTCGACATCGGCAGACCGCACCTTGCTTCCAAAACGGCCAACACCATCGCCAGACGCGACGAATCCCAACCGACCACCGCGCGCCGCGGAGAAGTGCCCGCAGGCGCAACCAACGCCTGAATTTCGACCAGCATCGGCCGCGACCCTTCTATGCCTGCGTAAACGCAACTGCCCGTTACGTTGCCGCGCCGTTCCGCCAGAAATAAAGCGGACGGGTTCGGAACCTCGATCAATCCCCGCTCGGTCATTTCAAAGACGCCGATTTCGTCCGTCGCGCCGAAACGGTTTTTCACGCCGCGCAAAATGCGGAAGTGATGCCCTCTGTCGCCTTCAAAGTAAAGCACCGTATCGACCATATGCTCCAAAACGCGCGGCCCCGCCAAAGTGCCTTCTTTCGTCACGTGGCTGACCAGAAACAGCGCGAAACCGCGCCTTTTAGCCAACCGGATCAATTCATTGCCGCAAGCCCGAACCTGCCCGACCGTGCCGGGGGCGGAATCCATCGTGTCGACGAACATCGTCTGAATCGAGTCAATCACAACGACGTCGGGCGCTTCTCCCGAATCCAAAGTCGCGACAATATCGCGCACGTTCATCGCCGTCGCCAGTTCGACGTTCGCTTTCGCCAATCCCAGCCGCGCGGCACGCAACCGCACCTGATCGACGGATTCTTCACCCGAAATGTAGACGCACCTGACCGGCGCGCCCTTGATATTGCAGACGGCCGACAAAGCTGCCGTCACTTGCAATAAAAGCGTCGATTTGCCTATCCCGGGGTCTCCACCGATCAGTAAAACGGAGCCGGCGACCAATCCGCCGCCGCATACGCGGTCAAGCTCTTTAATGCCCGATTTCAGTCGGAAAGTCGTTTCCGGCACGCCGTCCAGACTGACAAAGTCGATTTTGCGTCCGCCTTTGCCGCCGGTCGCTTTCGGAGCGGCGGCAGATGCCGTCTCTTCCTCGATGATCGTGTTCCATTCGCCGCAGGCTTCGCAACGTCCTGCCCAGCGCGGAAATACCGCGCCGCAGCTCTGACAGACAAATCTGGTCGTACTTTTTGCCATTATCCCCTGATTTCCATTTGAATCGGTCCGTCCGCCCGACCGTTGACAAACTGCTCGATATACGGGTTATGAGAACGGTCAATATCGGAAACGTCCCCGTACCAGATGATTTTCCCTTTATACAGCATCGCGACTTTATCGGCGATCTTACGCACCGAAGACATATCGTGCGTGATCGTGATGCCCGTTGCGCCCAGATCTTTGACGCAGGAACGGATCAGGTCGTTAATCACGTCCGACATGATCGGGTCAAGTCCTGTCGTCGGCTCGTCAAAGAAAATCAGCTCGGGATCGGCCGCTATTGCCCGCGCCAGCCCGACGCGTTTTTTCATACCGCCGGACAGCTCGTCGGGAAACAGTGACGCGACGTCGGCGCTCAGACCGACCTGCGCCAGCTTTTTGATTGCGATCTCCTTGGCTTCGGCGCGTTTCATCTTTTTGCCCTGAATCAAGCCGAACGCCACATTTTCCCAGATATTCAGACTGTCGAACAGCGCCGCACCCTGAAACAACATTCCCGTTTGCGCGTTCACGCGTTCCAACTCTTTCGCGTTCATTCCGACGATTTCTTCTCCGTCTATCTGAATCGAGCCGGAATCAGGCGTCAACAAGCCCTGAATACACTTAATCGTTACGGATTTTCCCGTGCCGGAACCGCCGATAATGACAAGGGATTCGCCTTTTCTGACTTCCAGATTGACACCGTCCAGAACGACTTTTTTTCCAAAAGCCTTGTGCACGTCCGTCATTTTGACTTTGATTTCGTCAGCCATCTCCGCCTCCTATTTCGAAAAGAACAGTTCGGTCAGCATATAGTTGCTGATCAAAATCAAAATCGAAGAAGAGACAACAGCGTTTGTCGTCGCCTTACCGACGCCTTCCGCGCCGCCTTTGGAATAAAAGCCGTTATAGCACCCCATCAGCGTCACGATAAAGCCGAACACCGCCGCTTTGGTCATACCGGAGATAATGTCAACAGACTGCATGAAATTCCACGTATTGCGCAGATAGTTCGTCATATTGAAGTCCAGCTTGTAGATACAAATCAGATAGCCGCCGTAAATCCCTATCACGTCACCGATCAGCACCAGAATCGGCAGCATGATGATACCTGCAAGAATCCTGGGAACGACCAGATATTTAAACGGATTGGTCGACAGCGTCGTCAACGCGTCGATCTGTTCGGTCACGCGCATCGTGCCCAGTTCCGCCGCCATCGCCGCGCCGACGCGTCCGGCGACCATCAAAGCTGCCAGAACAGGCCCCAATTCACGGGTGACGGTCAACTCGACGACGGAAGCAACGACGCCTTCGGAAGATAAAGTCGACAATCCCGAATAACTCTGCAAAGCGATGACCATACCGGAAAACATCGTCGTCAGAGCGACGACCGGCAGGGAATAAAAGCCGATTTCGACCATTTGAGAAAAAAGCGTTCTGAAATAAAAAGGCGGTCTGACGCAAAACGACAGCGATTTCAGCGTGAAAATCGTCAATCGTCCGACCGAACGCAAAAAGTTTAAAAACACCCGTCCGACGGGAGCAAAAATATTCATTTGACCGCCTTTCAATCCAGATAAATGCGGTAGAACCGCTTGCTTAAATTCGTCAATACTTCATAGTCTATCGTTCCGGCGATGTTTGCAACGTCTTTCAACGGCAGTTCGTTTCCGAAAATTTCCGCCGTCGGTGATTGCTGCAATTCTTCGACATCAATATCCGTCACGTCAACCGTCGTTAAATCCATGGAAATACGCCCGACAATCGGCGCCGGGTGTCCCGCGATTAAGACATAGCCTTTGTTTGACAGATTGCGGGGCAATCCGTCGCCGTATCCGATTCCCAGCGTCGCGACGCGGGATTTCTTCATAAAGACGTGCGTCGCGCCGTACCCGATGCTCTGCCACGCGGGAACGTCCTGAATTTGCAGGATTTTGGCTTCCAGAGAAACGGCGCCGTCATACAAAGCGATGCCCGGCCGGACAATATCCCTGTAAAACCTCTCGTCCTCCAGACGATAACCGTCCGTTGCGGACAGACTTTCCTTAAAATCGTCCGGCAGAATCCGGCGCAAAACGGCGCAGGCGTCCTCAAACTTTTTAAGCTGTTCTCCGCTCATCTTGTTGTCGGGATTATCCGCGCACGCCAAATGACTGACAGCCAGCCTGACGTTCAGATATTTGCACTGTTCGGGATTTTTTTCCAAAGACGCGATCTGCCCCGCCGTCAGCCCCAGACGCGTCATGCCCGTGTCAACGTGCAAAGCGGCGGGAAGAACGATATCCTCCTTGTGCCCCAGATGATTCCAGTCGACGACTTGCCGCGGCGTGGAAAGCACGGGTATCAGATTGTGTTTAAGAAAATCCAATTCCGTATGCGGCAAAACGCCGTGCAAGACGTAAATATCGGCATCGGGCGCGACTTCTCTCAACGCAATCCCTTCAAAGACGTACGCCGTGAAAAACACGCGGCACCCCGCCCGATACAAAGCCTCTCCGACTTTTTCGGCGCCCAGACCGTAAGCGTCCGTTTTCAGAACCGCCGCAACCTGTCGTTTATCGCCGACTTTAGCCTGAATTTTCCGCCAGTTGTCGGCAATTTTGTTCAAATCAATCGTTAAAAACGCGCCCGCCTGTTCAGGTGTCATTGACTAAGCTCCCAACGCTTTTTCGATTTCAGCCAACACTTCCGCCGTTTTACTTGCGTCGGAACCGCCCGCCTGCGCCATGTCGGGACGACCGCCGCCACCTTTGCCGCCGGCCGCCGCCGCGCCAATGCGCACCAAATCGACCGCATTGATTTTCGTCGTCAGGTCATTCGTTACGCCGACCACGACGGACACTTTCCCGTCCGCAACGCAAGTCAATGCGACAACGCCCGAACCGATCTGCTTTTTCATTTCGTCCGCCATGCCTTTTAATTCTTTGGCGGGAACGTCCGTCAACTCGCGTCCGATAAAAGAAACGCCGTTGATCTGTTTAGTCGCTTGTGCGCCCGAAGCGCCGCCGACAGCCAGTTTCTTGCGCGTATCGGACAACTCGCGCTCCAGTTTTTTGCGCTCGTCAATCACACCCTGAACGCGCGCGGGAATGTCCGCAACAGACGCTTTCAGCAATTCCGCTGTCTGCGCCAATAAATCATCGCGTTTCTGCGTATATTCCAACGCCGCCATACCCGTTAAAGCTTCGATACGACGAACGCCCGCCGCCAACGCGCTTTCGGAAACAATGCGGAAAGAACCAATGTCGCCCGTGCGTCTGACGTGCGTACCGCCGCACAGTTCGACGGACACGCGGTTTTCACCCGCCCCCATCGACACGACGCGGACTTCGTCGCCGTACTTTTCACCGAACAGAGCCATCGCGCCGTCCTTGACCGCCGTTTCGGGCGACATGATGCGGGTCGTCACTTCCAGATTCTTCAAAATGTTGCGGTTGACTTCGTTTTCCACCTGCCGCAGTTCCTCAAACGTGATCTGCCGCGGTTGCGAAAAGTCGAAACGCATGCCGTCCGGACGCACGGAAGAGCCTTTCTGCGTGACGTGCTCTCCCAAAATCTTACGCAAAGCCGCCTGCAACAAGTGCGTGACCGAATGGTGACGCGCCGTTGCCGCCCGACGTTCTTCATCAACGGTCATCAGAACGTTCTGACCGACCTTCAAAGAACCTTTTTTCAAAGTTCCCAGATGAATGAACAAGTCGCCGACTTTCTTCTGCGTGTCTTCGACATCAAACAGAACGGAATCGGCAATCGCGATTGTTCCCGTATCGCCGACCTGACCGCCGGATTCGCCGTAGAAGGGCGTTTGGTTCGTAATCACCGCCGCTTTCTGCCCTTCGGCAACGGCGTCAACCACTTTGCCTTCAATCAGCAGGGAAACGATCTGCCCTTCCGCCTGCGTCATGTCATAGCCCAGAAATTCAGTGCCGCGGACTTTTTCCTTAACCTCGAACCAAACAGCATCGGTCGCCGCCTCGCCCGACCCGGCCCACGCTTTGCGCGCTTCGGCTTTCTGACGCTCCATAGCAGCTTCAAAGCCTTTCGTATCAACCGTCATGTGCTTGCCGCGTAAAACGTCCTGTGTCAGATCCAACGGAAAACCGTACGTATCATACAAACGGAAAGCGACATCGCCCGACAACACGCCGTTTTCAGAGAGCTTGCCCGTTTCCGTATCCAACAGCTTCAAACCGCGTCCCAGTGTTTCCTTAAAGCGCGTTTCTTCCAGACGCAGAGTTTCGGTCATCAGCGCTTCGGCGCGGATCAGTTCGGGGAAAGTGTCGCCCATATACCGCACCAAAGCCGGCACCAACTGCCACATCAGAGGTTCCTGACACCCCATCATGTGCGCATGACGCATCGCGCGGCGCATAATGCGGCGCAGAACATAGCCGCGCCCTTCGTTTGACGGCAGAACGCCGTCCGCGATCAGGAAACAGGAAGAACGCAAATGGTCGGCAATAATTCTCAGCGACGTTTTAAATTCTCCATAGGGTTCGACGCCCGCCGTTCCCGCCGCCGAGTTAATCAGACCTTTCAAAACGTCGGTTTCATAGTTATCGTTCGTGCCGAGCATAACGGCGGCCATACGCTCCAACCCCATACCGGTATCGATACACGGGTGGGGCAAATCAATCAGACTACCGTCCGCCAACTGTTCGTTCTGCATAAACACCAGATTCCAGATTTCGACGAACCGGTCGCCGTCTTCGTCGGGAGATCCCGGAGGACCGCCCTGAATATGCTCGCCGTGATCGTAAAAGATTTCGGAGCAAGGCCCGCACGGTCCCGTATCGCCCATCGACCAGAAGTTGTCCTTTGTCGGAATGCGGATAATGCGCTCGTCGGGCAGACCGGCGATTTTCTTCCACAGGTTAAAAGCCTCGTCGTCGGTGTGATAAACCGTCGTCGTCAGCTTTTCTTTCGGCAGACCGAATTCTTTTGTCACCAGATTCCACGCATAATAAATCGCCTTTTCCTTGAAATAGTCGCCGAAGCTCCAGTTTCCGAGCATTTCAAAAAAGGTGTGATGGCGCACGGTATAGCCGACGTTATCCAAATCATTGTGCTTTCCGCCGGCGCGCACGCATTTCTGGTCGGAAGCGGCGCGGACGTAAGGTCTTTTTTCCATGCCCGTAAAGATGTTTTTAAACTGCACCATGCCTGAATTGGTAAACATCAGCGTCGGGTCGTTGTGGGGTACCAAAGAGCTGGACGGCACGATTTCGTGGTCGTTTTTGCGGAAATAGTCCAAGAAAATGCGCCGAATTTCGCCGGTAGTCATCATAAGCGTTGTATCCTGTGGTTAAAAGTTAATCCTGTCAGGCTTGAGTTATAGCGCAAAATTCGTCCGGAAACACCTTTTTTTACACTTTAAAGTAAAATATTTATACGAAGTGTTGACCTGCCCTTTCAAAAACCGTATTTAAAAGAAAGACGCAGAGAGGAAAAAACATGGCTTTATTGAAAATTTTAGAGGTTCCGAACCCGCTTTTGAAAAAGAAATGCGAACCCGTCGCCGAAGTGACGGACGAAGTGCGCAAACTGATGGACGACATGCTGGAAACAATGTACGACGCGCCCGGCGTCGGATTGGCCGCGCCGCAGGTGGGCATTTTGCAACGCATCGTGGTTATTGACGTTACGCGCGACAACGAACCGAAACACCCATATAAAATGGTCAATCCGGTCATTACCGCCCATTCCGAAGAAACGCTGATGCACGACGAAGGTTGCCTGTCCGTTCCCGAACAGTACGCCCCTGTCGAACGGTTTGAAACCGTCACGGCCGAATACACGGACGAAAACGGCCAAAAACAAACACTGTCCGCCGACGGCCTTTTAGCGATTTGCATTCAGCACGAACTGGAGCATCTGGAAGGAACGCTGTTTATCGACCACCTCTCCAAAGTCAAACGCGACATGATCGTGCGCCGCGTCGAAAAAGAACGCCGCTGGAAAAATTCTCACACGGAAGAAGAATGAAATTAATAAAATATCTTCAAAAAGCCAACATACCGCTTGTTCTGATTTATGCTTTGCCCGTCATTATCGTCACGGCTTTACGCATTAAAACGGATCAGATGAACGACGGTTCGCTGAATTTTTCATTTCTACTGAAATTTTATTTAACCGCCGTCATTGCCGATTTCGGCGCAGGTTATTATTTTTCCCGTTTTGCTTCCCGATTTTTCAAACCGGCCGTTTTTGTTTGTTCTTTTATTTTTTGGTTTATCGCTTTTGCCAATATTTTATCGTTTGTTTTAACATACAACCTGCCGACAGAGAGCATTTTTATCACGGTTTTTGATACGACTTATCATCATACGATGGACTTTTTTCAAACCGTTCCTTTTGTCGTATATATCGGTATTTTCCTTTATTGGAGTCTTTGGTTTTATTTGGGAAAAGCCGTTAAAAAGCCTCCTTTTGAAAAGGGAGACGGTCTGTTTTACGGATTTTTGTTTATCGCTTTCGGCGCTTTATGCTTTTTCACGCAATGGGAAAGAAGTTTTTTTTATAATGCCCGCCAGGCATGGCAGGCTTATTCCGATTTAAAGCAAGAAATATCCTCTTTGCTACAAAACGAAAAGCAGGCCGACTTTAAGCTGAATTCTCCGGAAACCCCAAGAACAATCATTATTGCCGTCGGAGAATCCTCTAACCGTCGGGTGTTCAACGAAAATATAAAAGACTTTAAGGAAAAAACGGCTTTTCTCAAAAATCCCCCTTTAATCATCAACGACGCGACGGCGACAAGCGTTTCAACGGCCTATACTCTGAAAAACGTCCTGCTCCCGCATAACATTTCGTTGATTTCTGTTTATAAAGAGGCTGGCTTTAAGACTTTCTGGTTTTCAAACCATTTTAAAAGCGGAAAGGACGATAATTTAATCTACGCTTTAACCCGCAACATTGACGACCGCCGCTATTTCAATCATACGAAATCCGACGTGGACTACGAATACACCAGCCAATATTACGACGAAATTCTGCTTTCCCCGTTAAAAGACGCTTTAGCAGATCCCGCTCCCAGAAAAATAATTTTTCTGCATTTGTTCGGTTCTCATTTTCCTTACGTCAACCGCTATCCGAATGCGACGGAAACACTGATAACGGAGCAATACGCCGGTTCCGTCCGCTACACAAGCACCGTTTTGGCGGAAGCGTTAAAGCTGATTGAAAACAGCGGTCAAAACTCGGCTTTTCTTTATTTTTCGGATCACGGCACTATTCCGGCGAACCCGTTTTCCCGACCGTCCAAAGGGGACGATATGTTAAACATTCCCATGTTTTTCTGGGTTTCGGATCGCTATCAAAAGCAAGACAAAGATATAAATCGATATTTGGCTTGCTTATCGGATTTAAACACCGCCAAAATACCTTTCATAATTAATCTGCTGTCGGAACTGAAAATAAAGGATTTACCGATTCCGGCGGATATGCAAAAATGTTTTTCGGCGCAATAGGAAAAAACGATGAAAACCGTATTTATGGGAACCCCCGATTTCGCACTGGAAACCTTAAAAGCCCTGCACCGGCGTCACGAAGTCGTCTGCGTTTACACGCAACCGCCCAGACCGTCGGGACGCGGGCACAAACTGACGCCATCGCCCGTCCAACAGTACGCCGAGGAAAACGGTATCCCCGTGCGTTGTCCGCCGACGCTGAAACCGCAGGAGGAAAAGGACGCCTTTTGCGCTCTTGAAGCCGACATCGCCGTTGTCGCGGCTTACGGACTTTTGCTGCCGAAAGTTTGTCTGGAAGCCTTTAAATATGGCTGCATTAACATTCACGGTTCGTTATTGCCGCGCTGGCGGGGAGCCGCCCCGATCCAACGCGCGATCATGGCGGGCGACAAAGAAACGGGCGTCACGCTGATGAAAATGGACGTCGGCATGGATACGGGCGATATGCTGTTGCAAAGAAGCTTTCCGATTGAACCGAAAGACACCTCCGAAACCGTTTTCAATAAAATGGCTGCTTTGGGGACGCAAACGATGCTGGAAGGATTGGATCTGCTGGAACAAGGCAAACTGTCCCCCACACCTCAGCCGGCGGAAGGAGTGACTCATGCGGCGAAAGTGATGAAAGAGGAAGGATTGATTTCCTTTGACATGCCCGCCAAAGAATTGGACTGCAAAATCAGAGGGCTTCTGCCGTGGCCGGGAGCTTGGTTTTTCTATAACGGAGAACGGATTTCCGTTCTGGACGCCGACCCCGTGGAAAAAGCGATGAACGCTCCCGCCGGAACGGTTTGTGAAGAACTGACGGTCGCCTGCAAAACGGGCGGATTAAAACTGAACGTTCTGCGCCGCGACGGAAAAAAAGCCCTGCCCGCCGCCGAGTTTTTGAGGGGATTTGATTTGCCGCAGGGAGCTGTCCTCAATGCCTCGCTATAAAATCACGATTGAATACGACGGCACGGATTATGCGGGCTGGCAACAGCAAAAAGACGCCCCCTCCGTTCAGGAGGAGTTGCAAAAAGCGGCTTTTAAATTTTTAGCCGAAGACGTTGTTATCACCGGCGCGGGACGGACGGACGCCGGCGTTCACGCTCTGGGACAGGTTGCGCATTTCGACACGGCAAAGACGCTTGAGCCTTTCAAACTCTGCCAGGCGTTCAACGCGCATTTGCGCCCTCAGCCGATTTCCGTTTTAAATGCCGAAATCGTCAATGATAGCTTTCACGCTCGCTTCGATGCGAAAAAGCGCTTTTATATATATAAAATTTTGAATCGCCGCTCCCGTCCCGCCTTATATGTCAACAGAATGTGGTGGGTGCATCAGCCGCTTGACGTCGAAAAAATGCAAGACGCGGCGCAAGTCCTCATCGGCAAGCACGACTTTTCGACCTTCCGCGCCGCCGCCTGTCAGGCCAAATCCCCGATTAAGACGCTGGACGAAATCAGAATCGAACGCTATGGCGATTTTATTTTCTTTTATTTCGGCGCGCGTTCTTTCCTGCACCACCAGGTTCGCAACATCGTCGGCACGTTAAAACTGGTCGGCGAAGGCGTCTGGACAAAGCAGAATGTCATTGACGCTTTAAACGCCAAAGACCGCAAAGCGGGAGGGCCCACCGCGGCGGCGGAAGGTCTTTATTTCGAAAAAGTCGTCTATTAAATCAAACGGCGAACTGAGAATTGTATAAATTGGCGTAAAAGCCTTTTTTCGCCAACAGTTCCTCATGCTTTCCCTGTTCGATGATATGTCCCGAATCCATTACCAGAATCAAGTCAGCACGCCGGATCGTCGACAAACGGTGCGCGACGATAAAGCTCGTCCGCCCCTGCATCATCGCGTCAAAAGCTTTTTGGATCCGCGCTTCCGTTCGAGTGTCGATAGAACTTGTCGCCTCGTCCAGAATCAACATGGAAGGCAAAGAAAGCATGGCGCGGGCGATACACAACAGCTGTTTCTGCCCCTGCGAGATATTGCCGCCGTCCTCGGTGATTTCCGTGTCATATCCTTTCGGCAGGCGCTTGATAAAGCTGTCGGCATGAGCGGCGACGGCGGCGGAAACGATTTCATAATCGGAAGCGTTCGGTTTGCCGTAAGCAATGTTTTCCCTGACCGTTCCGGCTTTCAGCCATGTATCCTGCAACACCATGCCGAATGAAGACCGCAGACTGTCGCGCGTGATATTCCGAACATCGTGACCGCTGACGACGATTTGCCCCTTATTCACATCATAAAAGCGCATCAGCAGGTTGATCAAAGTCGTTTTGCCGCACCCTGTCGTGCCGACGATTGCGATTTTTTGTCCCGCCCGAACGGACAGGCTCAAGCCTTCGATCAATTTGATTTCGGGCACATAGGAAAAAGAAACGTCTTTCACTTCAACCGAACCGTCCGCCTTGCCCAAAACAAAGGCGTCCGCGGAATCCGGCGTTTGCGGTGTCGCGTCGATAACATCGAACAACCGTTTCGCCGAAGCCAAAGCGCTTTGCAATTCGGCAATCACGCCGGAAATCTCGTTGAACGGTTTCGTGTACTGATTGGCGTAACTTAAAAAGCACGACAACTGTCCGACCGTCAGGGCGCCCGCCACCGCCGTCAAAGCGCCGACAATGCCGACAAGCGTATAGACGACACCGTTCACAAAACGCGTGCAGGGATTGGTCATCGACGAAAAGAACAACGCCTTCACACCGCATTTTTTCAGCCGGCCGTTGATTTCCTCGAAGCGGGTTGAAGCCTCCCCCTCATACCCGAACGCCTTGACCAGCTTCATATTACCGATGGTTTCCTCAATTAACGCCGTCATTTCGCCGCGCGTTTCGGATTGGATTTTAAAGAATTTGAACGAATGTTTTGCGATGAAATTCGCGACAAACAAGGATAAAGGCGTGACAAAAACGACCAACAGCGTGATTTTCACGTTAATCGCCAGCATAAATCCGATTGTGCCGAAAATCGTCACCAATCCCGTAAACAGCTGCGTAAAACCCATCAGCAACCCGTCAGCGATTTGCTCGGCATCGACGATCACGCGGCTTAAAATATCGCCGTGCGGCGTGGAATCAATAAATTTCAGCGGCACGTTTTGCAGTTTCGCAAAGGCTTTTTCCCGAATGTCGCGCACGGTCAGATAAGCGATTTTATTCGTGCAAAGCCCCATCAGCCATTGAGCGACGGACGCCCCTGCAGTCACCGCCGCAAACCATATCAGCAGCCGCTTCAAAACCGCAAAATCGACATTTCCCCTGCCGATGATTTTGTCGATCGCCTGCCCGGTCAACACAGGCGCGTACAGCGTCAGACAAACACTGACGACGGCGAAAACCAAAGCCAACGCCAAATAAAACAGATGCGGCCTCGTAAAGAAAAGCAGACGCTTCAGCAAACCCGAATTTTTCATGCGGCGTCCTCCTTTTCCGACTGAGAAAGACAGATTTCGCGATAAACCGGACAATTTTCCGTCAATTCTTCATGCGTGCCGATACCAACCGCCTTACCGTCGTCCAACACGACGATGAAATCCGCGTTTTTAATCGTCGACACGCGCTGAGAAACCAGAAAAACCGTCATTCCCTGCGTTTCCTGCTTAATCGCTTTGCGTAATTTTGCGTCCGTCGCGAAATCCAACGCCGAAGCGCTGTCGTCCAAAATCAATATTTCCGGCCTTCCGACCAAAGCGCGAGCGATCGTTAATCGCTGTCTTTGCCCGCCCGAAAGGTTTTTGCCGCCTTGCTCAATCATCGTATCAAGCCCGTCCGGCTTGGATTTGACGAATTCCTCGCCCTGTGCGATTTTCAGCGCCTGCCATATTTCCCCGTCCGAAGCGTCTTTTTTGCGCCAGCGCAGATTGTCGCGGATAGAACCTTTAAACAAAACGGCTTTCTGCGGCACGACGCCGATTTTCCGACGTAATAAAGCAAAGGGCAAATCCCGCACGTCCGCGCCGTCAATCAGCACTTTGCCCCGCGTCACGTCATAAAATCGCGCGATTAGGTTCACCAAAGTCGATTTTCCCGCGCCCGTACCGCCGATAACGCCGACCGTAGCGCCGACGGGAACTGAAAAAGAAATATCCGTCAGCGCGTCCGTTTCCGATTTCTGATAAGCAAAAGAAACGCTTTCAAAGCCGATACGCGGTTTATCCGTCTGAAAGACAACCTCTCCTGCCTTTTCGGTTAAAGACGGCAACAATTTAAAAACCTCGTTGATTCTGACGGCGGAAGCGGAAGCCTTCGTAAACGCAACGATCAAATTTGCCAAAGCGACCAAAGCCAACAGGATTTGCGACATATAGTTCACCAACGCGATCACTTCGCCCTGCGTTAAATTCCCGATATCGACCTGACAGCCTCCGCCCCAGATCAAAGCAACGATTGCGGCGTTGACGACGACATACGTGGCGGGATTTAACAAAGCTCCGATCTTTCCCGCCGCAACCTGTCCGTTCATCAAAGAATCGCATGTTTTATTAAAATCTTCGACCTCGCTTTTCTGTTTTGAAAAAGCGCGGATAACGCGCACTCCCGCCAGATTTTCGCGGGTCAGCAAAGAAACGCGGTCCAAAATCGCCTGTATGCGGCGGTAATACGGAATCGAACGTGACATCACGAAATAAATCACCGCGCCGATGACGGGCGTGGCAATCAGAAAAATCAAAGCCAACCTGACGTTAACGAAAAACGCCATAATCACGGCACCGACCACGATGAACGGCGAGCGCAGAAAAAGCCTTAAAACCAGATTGACTCCGGACTGCGCCTGATTGATATCGCCGGTCAACCTTGTCATCAAAGACGGCGCGCCGATTTCGTCGATTTCCGTATAAGATAAAGAACAAACGTGCTTAAAAAGCGCCGTTCTCAACGCCGTGCCGAATCCCATGGACGCCTTTGCCGCAAAGAATTGAGCGGTCAGAGAGCAAACCAGCCCCGCCAATCCGAAAAAGACCATCACGCCGCCCATTTTGTAAATATAGGCAATATCGTGGTTTTTAATTCCCGTATCAATAATACTTGCCGTTATCAACGGCACGATCAGTTCGAAACAAGCCTCCAGAAATTTAAACGAAGGCCCGATTACACATTCCTTTTTGTACTCTTTCAGAAAGCGAATCAGCTTCAGCATTTGTCTTTATCCTGCAAAACAAAAGTTTTTTCTATTTGGTACACGTTAAGTGTTTAAATAACAATAAAAAAGCGGAGATTTTTTCTCCGCTTTTCCTTTTACCGACCCGAGCGGGTCTTCAATACCGATTGCGTTAAAATCGCTTCCTTGCTCGTTTCTTTTTCAGCGCGGGAACGGGAATGCCCGGCGACCATTTTCATGATTTGCCCCAATTCGTCGGGATCTTTGACGGTAATTGTCGGGAAACATTTATCCGTTTTATCCGTAATCCTGTTTTTTTCTCCGTTTGCCACATGAATGACAAACACCCGATCTGCGGCGCCTCTTTCTTCAAAATAATCACGGACAGCTTCAACCATATCGCGGTCCGTGCCGTTTTTTGCCAGACTGTCGCCTAAAACCAGAACGGGCCCGCCCTGCTCAAAAGCTTTTTCCAAAAAACCCGACTTTTCGACACCGTTGCGCTTGCTCTGACTTTTGGAACGAACCTCCATCGACCCCGTCGGTTCCACCGTATAGAACAAAGCGCCGTTCGGATTTTCGGGAGCATTTTTATTAATCGACCCGTCCGGATTTTTGCCTTCCATGATATATTTCATGCGCTGATCGACAAAGGCAAACATTTCTTTGCCTTTTTCGGGAGACGACTCCATAAATTCCGCCAAATTCAAATAGCTCAAGTGCTTTTTGTACTCGGCCAGAATATGCCCGCGGGCTTCCGGCCAACGTTCGAAAATTTCCTCTTTCAGCGCCAACACGTTTTCGCCGACATAGCGCTCGAATTTTTGTTCCTTAAAGGCGTCCTCTTCCGACGCGGAACGGCGCAAAACCGTTGTTTTTCCGTTTTCAACCAGCAAACGCCCGTGCCCCGCCACGGCGGAAGCGTTTTCAAACTCTTTGACTCCGCCCAGCAAATCATGAAAAGCGCCGTCCGGAATTTTTTCACCCGTTACGTCATTAACGCGCACGTCTGCCCAATGCCGGCCGGTAACGATATAAAAACAGCTGCCCGTTTGCGGCAAATCCGTCAAAGCGCGGCGAATATCCGGCTGCATATAACAAGCCGGCTGTCCGGTTTCCGCTTTGTTTTCAGCGGCATACTCCGCGTTTCCTTCCAGACACGACGTCTTGTCCAGATCGGTAAAAACGCAGACAGGTTGCTGATCTGCCTGTTTAAGCAAACGCGTTAAATTTTGACGGGATAAAGAATCCATAACGCCCCCTTTTTAATTTTGTCCAATTTTCTCACAAAAGACTCATTTTATCAACGTTAAATTTTTTTTAAGTCCGAAGAGTCAGACTCGATCAAAACAGAACGGAGTCTGAATGACGCAAAACCAGTCCAAAAGAACGGCGGCCGTCGCTTTGAACTATGATCCGCAGGAAGGCGGAATTCCGACCGTCGCCGCCAGCGGATACGGACATTTGGCCGAAAAGATTTTGGAACTGGCGTTTGCCGCGGGCGTTAAAGTCCGGCAGGACGCCGATTTGGCGGAAATATTGGCGGCGTTGGATATGGACAGCGAAATCCCGCCCGAAGCTTTTGCGGCGGTTGCCGAGATTCTGTCTTATGTTTATGAGCTCAACGTTTCCGTTGAAAAAGGATTTGCCCTGTCATGACGCATTCACAGATTCAAGCAGAAGTTGACAAAGCCGACGCCCTGTTAAACACCGCGGCGGATTTGATAAGCAGCGGTCACGTTGTCAGCATTGCTTCTTTAAGCGGGATCGTAAATAATATCTGCCGTTTGATTAACGAAGAAGGATACGCGCATTGTCAGACTTTCAAACCTGTGCTAATTCATTTATCGGATCAAATGGATCAAATCCGGACGGCTATGGAAAAACAGCTGATGACCGGCACGATTAAAGGATAGTCTTTATGGAACACGAAGCCTCTTTTTTATCCGCTTTGCTTGGACTTATTTTTGTTCTGGGCATTATCTTTTTCATTTCTTATCTGTTTAAGCGGTTCGGGTCGCATTTAATTACGGGAATGACTCCCGCCAATAAAAAATCGGAAATCAACCTGTTGGATATTCGTATTGTCGATCCGAAAAACAGATTAGTTTTGTTTCGCTGCCGTAACAAAGATTATCTGGTTCTGACAGGAGAAACAAATTGTGTCGTGGATTCTTTTGCTGTTCCGGAAAATCAGGAGGCGCCGCATGTCGAAGCTTAAAAAAGTTTTTCCCGTTTTACTGATGTTTTTGACGGCCGCTCCCGCCTGGGCGCAAAGCGTTAACATTGATTTGGGCGATTCCGGCGGATCATCGACGGCGCGCATTGTTCAACTGGTCTTGTTGCTGACGGTTTTGTCCGTCGCTCCGAGTATTCTGGTTATGATCACCTCGTTTACCCGCATCGCGATCGTTTTTTCCATCACGCGCCAGGCGTTAGGTACTTCCCAGACGCCGTCGAACATGATTTTGGTCGCCTTGGCTTTATTTATGACCGGCTTTATTATGACGCCGACTTTTGAAAAAGCGTGGGATACCGGCATTCACCCGCTGATAGAAGAAAAAATAGAAACGAAAGTCGCCGTGGAAAGAACCGTTCAGCCTTTCAAAGAATTCATGCTGAAAAACGTCCGCCCGAAAGATTTGCAGCTGTTCATGGATTTTTCCAAAACGCCGCAGGTTGAAAAACCGGAAGACACGCCGCTGACCGCTTTAGTGCCGGCGTTTATGGTCAGCGAGTTGCGGCGCGCTTTTGAAATCGGCTTTTTGATTTTCGTTCCTTTTTTAATCATCGATATGGTGGTGGCTTCCGTATTGATGAGTATGGGCATGATGATGCTTCCGCCGTCAATGTTGTCCATGCCGTTTAAGCTGATTTTTTTCGTTGTGATTGACGGTTGGTATATGCTGGTCGGCAGCCTGGTTAAAAGCTTTACGGTTTAGCCTTAAAACGAATAAATGAGGGAAGCGGAAATTGTTCTTACGGTTGATTTTGATCCGCTTCTTTGATTAACCAGCAGATTCAGCTTTGTTTGCTGTGAAAAACGCCCGTTAATTCCGAAACCGACTGAAAAAGCGGATTTTTCCTTGTTATCCAAACAATCGAACGAAGCCTGCAAAGCATCTTTGCTGAAATAGGCCTGCGTCTTCGGATTACCGCCCGAAAGCAGATAGTCATAGCGCACATCAAAGAAAACATATTCGGGTTGGAATCCCAGAATCATCATTTCGTCCATGACAAAACCGGCGATTAATCCGGGAGACGTCGTTACAGACGTATCGTTCAACGCTTTTACCGATAAATTGACATCGGAATTTCCTTGTTCCGTATAAGCGTCCTGAGACATTTTCGAAACCGTCAGACCGACATAGGGACGGAAGGACATGTCTCCCGGTTGCAGAGGAAGAGATTGAATGTCGTAACCGATATTCAAAGTGGCTTCAATACTTGAACCGCTAAAAGAAGCCGTGCTTTTGAATGTTTCGGTCGGCAGTACGGTCATGCGCGTTTTATCATAGCTCTGACGGCCGAACATCAAAGCGCCGTCGATTGAAATAAAATCTTTCTGACCGCTGAAATAAGTCCCCAAACGCCAATCGGTAACATCGGTTTTGTCTTGTCCCTGCTCAATGGCGGATTGGGCATAACCGGCGGTCAATCCCCATAAGAAGTTATCGGAATAAACAAAGTCCCAACCGAACATTGCGCCTATTCCCGTGCTGTCCGCGGACGCCAAGCCCGTCGCGCCGTCGGATTTCAACGTTCCCTGATGATACAGCATTTGCCCCCAGGCCTGCTTCCGAATGCCGAAAGCCTGGCCGCCCGAATGACCTTTAGGCCTGAAAGAACGATACACGTCTCTTTTTTTGGGAGCATAGTATCTGTATTCTTCCTGCGGCGCGTTTTCAGGTCTGTACTGTTGATAAACATCTTTGGACTGCGGCATCTTGTAACGGTAATTTTCCTGCGGCGCGTTACCTGGCCGATATTGCTTGTAAACGTCCCCTTTCGGTTGCGACGATTTTGAAGACGGGGAATAATATTGCATTCGTCCTTCATAGCGCAAAGGATCTTTCATAAGCTGGCGTTCAAAAATATGCGTCTGTACACCGCGCGTCAGTTTATCGGACAACGGCAAAGAAGAAAATTGTAGCGGCCTGGCCTGATCTCTCATTTTATTGATTTGTTTTTTCAATCCTGCCTGATCGAAGAAATAAAACCCGGACAGATTCAACCCGTTTTGTTTAAACAGTCTGTCGATAGTCGCCGCCGTTTTGCGTTCTTCCGGCGTTAAAGAAGAGGAATTTGCCGATGATGCTATCGGAAGAAAATCCAATGAAACCGAAACGGTTTTTTCCGTTGAATTAACAGAAGCTTGAGACGAAATGTATTGAGTTATTCTGTCTGTCAGCGGGAAATCCTCTCCGACAAACAGCTCGCCGGAAGCTGCAACGACCAGATATGAAACGCCGTCTCTTAATCTTGGCAGATTGTTTTGGTCGAGAACAAATCCGCCTGAAATCAAATTTACATCGACAGCGTTTATCGGCTGTATTGCTTCAGGATTTCCGACAACGGGCGATAATACTATATTACCGTAATTAGTCAACGTATCCGGTGTCGACATCGGATAAAGCGTTCCTGTTTCTCCATTAATCAGAGTACCGCCCGCAACGCGTCCTGTTTTTAAGACACTGCTGTTTCGAACGGTTCCCGTATTTTGAATTACGCCCGAAAACGTTCCGCCGTTTAAATAAAACTCTCCGCTGTTTCCGATCGTGCCTGACAGAGAGCCGCCGTTTAAATAAAAATTCCCGTCGTTTGTTAAAGAATTTGTGATTTTTCCGGTTCCCGAAAGATAAAAAGAGCCTGTGTTTTCAACTGTTGAAGCAGTGCCACCTGATTGCCTTGCCTCTGCCGCATTAACCACGTTTTGCACTTGTCCGCCGTCAATAGTGATTGTTCCGGCCAAAGAAGTGATTTGGGGAACCGTCCCGCCGTTCAGATAAAAAGTACCGCCGGAAACAGAAACGTTTCCTGCCAAAGATCCCTTCAGCCGTAAAACGCCTTCCGTAACGATTGTCTCCCCCTGATATGTATTATTTCCCGCCAGTGTCAGTGTTCCGGAACCGCTTTTTTTCAGCCCGACAGGCGCTTCCGGATGCTCGGAAATGTTTCTTCTTTCCCCTATATTGTTGCTCCAGATACTGTCATATCCCTGTGTGTTAACAGGATATAAATACTGATTTCCGTCATAATCGGCGGAAACCAGACGGTTTGCGTCAAAATACCCGGGGCCCCGCACCGCTTTTCCCAGATTCAACAATCCCTGACCGAACACGTCCGCATAAGAAACATCGACACAGACGACTGTTTCCGAATCACATGTATATCCGGCGCCCAATTCGGAACGAACAACCGCCAGTTTCTCGGCGTCCGTCCAGTTTTTCCCGTATCCGTCCTCGGTTCCGAAAAACAAGAATTGATTTTTATGGCTCGGTTCATACCCTCCAGGGATTTGAATTAATCCTTCCTTTTGGAGCATATAATTGCTGAAACTCGCGTAATTTTTATCCGCCGTAGAAAACAAAACATCGGCGATCTGTTTTCCGCCCATATACGGAAACGCGCTGGAAACGACGGCGGCCGCCCCCGAAATGACCGGCGCTGCGGCCGAAGTTCCGGCAAAAGAATCATTATAAGCAGTGGTACCGGAACTGGACGGCGCATATATTCCTACCGGAGCCGCCAACGACCACTCCTGAGCATATTGCGCCAAATTCGTATAGTTTTCCAAAAAATAGGGACTGGAGGGAGAATAATTCGGATTGTAAGCTATCGCGCTGATAACGTTGTTTTTTAAAGTCGCGCTGAAATAAGGGGAACCTGCAGGAGAATAGGTTGGAGAAAGTCTTTCATTGTTTCCCGCGCTGGCAACTATTAATTTATCCTTGACCGCCAAAGCGTTCAACGCGTTAATATGCTCCGATGGAGCTGATGTCGGTAAATATACATCATAACTTATACTGTTATTGACGATTTTAACGGAATCAAACGTTTCGCCCGCCAATATTTGCCATGCTTCAGCGGGCGACTGATAACAGCTCGGACAACCCTCGCCGTCATCTAAATTTAACGCAAAAGAAACTATTTTCGCGTCATAAGCGATACCATGCATTCCCAAACCGTCTTTTTTGCCGGCGATAATGCCGGCAACCGGCGTCCCATGACTTTTGGGAGCTTCTTCATTGTTATATTCGTTTGTTTGCAGAGTGCTGATCTGTCCGATAAGTTCCTGATGCGAAGTAAAAACGCCGTTGTCGACAACAGCCACCGTCACGTTTTTCCCTGTAAAGCCGGCGCTATACGCCGCTGCCGCACCGATTGCGTCATACGGTATCTGATTGACATTATATTCCTCATCGGCAGCCGAAACCTGACCGCAGAAAAGAAAAAATAACATAAAAAGAAAGGAAAAATTTTTCATTTATCTTTTTTTCCTTCATCAAAACGTATAAGCAAACGTCGCGGAAAGATTCAAAGCCTCCGTCTTTTTGGAAAATCTGGTTCCAGCCCAGAAATGCGCCTGCCAGTTACGAGTCAGGTTTGTTTTAAATCCCACGCCTGCATTAAAGAAATCTTTATCCGTATCGGCAGACAGCGAAGAAAACGTGCTTTTTGTCACATCGGCCAGGAAATAAGCCGATCTTTGAACGGAATCGCCGCTTAAAAGACGCTGATATCCGACATCGGCGGTAATTACCGCTTCGGAAAACAAATACCCCAATGTCAATCCGGGCGAAACGCTGACGGAAGTATCATGAACTTCGCTGACGCCCAAAGCCAAAAAAGAATTTTCTTTTTCTTTATAGGCGTCCTGATGAATATAATTGACGTTTGCCCCTATATACGAACGCAGATAGAAAGAATGATCCCGATAAGGCAATCGCGCGAAATCGTACCCTAAATTAACATCGAATTCTGCCGAATATCCGTTAAAATCCGCAATATTGGAAGTAGCCATACCGCCCAACTGCATAAACCGGGAAGACTTATATTGCTGAATACCGCCCATCGCTAAAGTATTCAGCGTTACGCGACCGAACCTGGAACCGGTATAAAAACCGGCGCGATAATCCTTGACTTCGATTTTATCCTCGTCCTGCTTTAATTTTGCGGAAGCAACGCCCGTCGTCAGACCAAGCAGGAAATTTTCCGAAAATTCATAATCATAGCCGAACATCGCGCCGATAGTTTTGGTTGTAATATCGTCTTTGTTTAAAGCGGAATTTCCGTCTTCTTTAAACACTCCGCCTAAAAATTGCCCCCAAACTTTTTGATTTTTTGCGGTATTTCCGCCGGAACGTCCGCGATAATACTTTCCGCGGTATTGCTGCATCGGAACATGCGGCTGTTGCACGGTTCCCGCATCTCTAATCATGGTATTGGCGAACAAATGCGCATGAACCTGCGACGCCATCACTTTTGTCAACGGAAGCTGCTCGTTTTGAACAGGCTGTACTTTAGAACGCAATAAATTAACCTGCTTCCTCAGTCCTTCGGCAGAGTAATAATAGAAACGCCCGAAATTCGTTTGTCGCTGATCTATAAAAATTTTATCCAAAATGGAAACGACTTGTTTTTCTTCCGCTGAAAACGAAGAAACTATTGCGTTTTCGGACATACGCAAATAATCGATTCTTGTATTGATGTTATTGTCTTCCCGTGACGTTGTCGCAACAATGAAACTGGACAGATAGGTTTGTTCTTCAAAATTATTAAATGTCGGCAGAGAAGCGGAACTGATAATCGTGTATGTTCTGCCGTTTTCATAAACGACATTATCATTGTTCAAACTTACTTTTCCGCCGGAAATATTTAATGAATCCACATGCATGGGCGCTATTGAATTTCCGGATTGATCTGCCGTCAAAAGGATATTTCCCGAAGAAATCAACGTACCGATATTTAAAGAAGTAGCGACAGACCCTGACGCATTATTATTAACCGTACCGTTAATTGTTCCGAATCCGGACAGGACGCCGTTGTTTTCCAACGCTGAAGTCGCTTCCAACGTACTTCCCTGCGTCACGATAATTTTTCCCGAAGAAGCGTTCTGCAAATTTCCGTGAAGCGTTCCGGCATTTTGCAATTTCAAAACACTTTCGTTCTGAAAAGAGCCGGTAGCATTAAAATTCCCTGTAACGTTAAAAGTTCCTTCATTGACGACATTTCCCGTTGCGGTTCCGTTAGCGGCATTAACCGTGCCCTGATTTGTAATACTGCCGCCTAATGTTCCCGCGTAAATTTGCGCCTGAGCACCGGCATTAACGGTCAAAGCGCCGTCCAAGTTACCGCCGTTTAAAGCAAAAATACCACCGTCTGCGGTAACGGCTCCCGTCATGCTGCCCGTAAGAGACAAGGTGCCCGCTTCGACAACGGAAACGCCTTCAAACGTATTTGTTCCGGCTAATGTGAGCGATCCGGCGCCTTGTTTTTTCAGTCCGACGGCGGCGTCTTCATGCGCGGAAGTATTTCTTTTTTCTTCTATATCGTTGCTCCAGGTACTGTTATATCCTTGCGTATTGACGGTATAAAAGTACTGATTCAAACTCTCATTGTAATCAGAAGCTGTTAATCTGTCCGCGTCTAAATATTTCAATCCTTTAACGGCATCGCCGACATTCAGCAATCCTTGTCCGAACACGTCTTCAAAAGTGACTTCATTACACTCCATCGTCCCTTCGCAAACAATACCCGCGTCGGTCTTGGCTTCATCATACGACATGCCCTGACTATTGTCCGTAAAGAATAAAAAGCGCTGATTTTTCCCGTCGTCCTGAATCATGTACGGGCTAAGACCCGGCGTAAGATTCGGCTCTTCCAAATCTTCTTTTTTGAATGCTGTGGAAAATAAAACGTCAGCGATTTGTTTTCCGTCCATATAGGGAAAAGCTTCCGACACCAAAGCCGCCGCGCCGGAAACCATCGGCGCCGCCATGGACGTGCCGTCAAGTTCCGAATATTTCGGGGAATCGTTTATATAAGCAATTGAGGAATACACTGTCCCGGGGGCGGCCAACGACCATTTTTTAGCACTGCTTGCCAAATTGGTATATTCGGCAATGAAATCCGTATCGGACGGCAATTTATCGGGATCATAAGCAACGACACTAATCAGATTTAACGCCGTGGAAGAATCGTATGCGGCCATTTTAGCGGGAAAGCTTGAAGGCTCTAATTGCATTTCATTGCCGGCAGAAGCAACGATTAATTTTCCTTTATCCACTAATTTTTTAGCAATCGCAGCGCTTGACTTCAATTGCTCAACTGTTATGACGGAGTCTTTGACAGTTCCCCAACTGTTGTTGACAATCTTAACGCTGTCGTATTCGTCCAGAGCTAAAATTTCATAAGCCACGTTCCAGTTCATACAAAACAACGGATTATCGCAACTGCCCTCTAACAAAATGGAAAAAGGCAGTAAGGAAGCGCCGTAAGCGACTCCGTGCATTCCGACATCGTTATCGTTTTTTTCCGCCGCAACGATTCCTGCCGTATGTGTTCCGTGTTCGCTGGCATATAAATTGAAGGCCGGCTCAAACAGGGAAGAAATTTTGTTTTGTAATTCTTCATGATCCAACATCGTTCCGCTGTCAATGATAGCAACCGTCACGCCATCTCCCGAAAAACCGGTATAAGCGCCGCCTGTTCCCGTATACGCCAGATGAGCTCCGATTGCCGTAAAGGCCTTACCGTTATGGTCATAATATTCTGTATTTTGATACTCAACAGGCGTTATGTTGGTAAACGTTGCCGCCCAAGCAGGAAAAGAACAACAGCAACTCAAGAAAGCAAAAAATAAAAAATTCTTTTTCATTATCGCCCCGAACAAAAAAATTCTTTTTGTCAGTATAAAAACAAAGAATATAAAAATTTCTTAAAAAAAGAGGTGTTTTCCAAAAAAAGCTTGCCATTCCGCGGCAAACGGTTTAAAAAATTCAGCGGTGAGGTCTAGTAGCTCAGCTGGATAGAGCAACAGCCTTCTAAGCTGTGGGTCCCGCGTTCGAATCGCGGCGAGATCGCCAAAAAAAGCCCTGACGGTTTTTCCGTCGGGGCATTTTTTTGTGAGAGTTCATCGCGAAAGAACGCGGGAAAAAGCGTTCGGTGAGCGAAGCGAACAGACGCCGAAGGCGGGGGCGTCAGCCCCGAGCAACAGCGAGCAATCGCGGCGAGATCGCCAAAAAAAGCCCTGACGGTTTTTCCGTCGGGCATTTTTTTATAATAAAACTTACGCGGCGAAGTTATTCGCTTTCAGCAAATTCCACGCTTCATCGGATAAATTTTCTTTTTCGGGATAATAGCAGTATTTGCTCAACCGCTCTTCAATCTGACGGATAAACTCCTGATCCTCGAAATACCGGTACGCCCCTATGTTCGTCACGGAAAGCGACGGATCGAAAATCGACTTCGGATTGATGTGACGGAAAGCGTCCATGCCGATAAAGTCCATCATCTTCTTCGTCGTTTCGTCATATTTCAAAACAAGATCTTCAAATCGGATTAATAGAGTGTCCGGATCCGGATTTTCAAGAAGAATTTTTATACCTGTTCCGTTTTCGTAAAAATTAGCATATCCCTCTATATCTCTCGGCATAACGGCAATATCTTTGCGAAAAGCGGAGACAAACTGATCTCTCGGGTCCCGCCGAACGGCAATCCGTTTAATCGGCTTATCCATAAAAGAATTAAGTCTGCTTAATATGTTATAGGGTGCCATTGCGTCAAAGCAGTAAAACTCCCTGCTGGACTGCAAACGGAACAAAGAACGGATATAGTCCTTCGCGTAGTTATTAAAAGCGTTCGGGCTCATTTCTTTAAACCGGTAAAGGATATATTGTCCGACACCTTTGTTATGAAAAAACGAGCAGTTTTTAAAAGCATCGTCTTTCGTATCATATACGACCGGATACGTCTTATTTTTCATAATCGTCAGCGTATCGTCGTCCAAATCAAGGACGTTTGTTATAAACTCTACGGAATTATTAAAAAAAGCCTGTGTATAAAATTGAGGGTTATAATCATATCCTGACGCGCATTTGTTATTGAAACACCGGTTGATCAAAGAAATAAACCTCTTTATCGCGAGATCTTTTTCCAAAAGAGTTCCCGAAGAAAACGCGTCAATAAAGCCGAAAAAGCCGGGATCCCGAAACAAATTCATCTCGGAAGAATAATTTGAAACCTGATGTTTCGTATAACGGGAAAAAATTTCTCCGACAACGGTCGTGTTGTCGAATTCCTTAAAAAAAGCTAATGCCGCCGAACTGCCGGAAAAGTAAAAACCGTTAACGGAAACGATTTGTTTATAGTTTGAAGCAACCGGCTTTTCTTCATCTTTTTCAATAACTGGTGAAGAATATATACAGGGGGGGGTATAAGAGGAGACAGCAGAAGAAACTTTTATTGACCGGATTTCCTTTAATAAAACGCCTTGTATCCCGAACGTCAGCATTTCCTGAACTTGCTTTTCAAGCTCTTCGTCTTTTTTATCCAGTTGTTTTGAAAGATGTTTCCAGATTTTGTATTGTCTTTTCGATAAAAACGTCTTTTCGCCCGTAGCGGCCAAATATTCCATTTTTTTATTCAAATGTTTCCATATTTTATATTTGGCTTCATCAAACATGTTTTTTCCTTATAAGAAATCCGCTTCCTGGAAAATATTTAGTCATCGTAAGCGCCGCGACGACCGATCTGAACATCGCGGTTGACGTTGACGCATTCGACCAACCCGAAAGAAAACATCAGCGTCAGCATCACCGTTCCGCCATAGGAAATCATCGGCAACGGCACGCCAACAACGGGCAATAGCCCCATCACCATTGCGATATTGATGAACACGTACAAAAACAGATTCGTTGTCAGACCCAGCGCCAACAGCCGCCCAAAAAAGCTGGAGGATCTGAAAGCAATCACATAGCCGTAAAAAATCAACGCCAAATAGAGCAACAGCAACGCAACGGATCCGACCAGACCGAATTCTTCCGCCAAAACGGTGAAAATAAAGTCCGTATGCTTTTCGGGCAAAAAGTTCAGCCGACTTTGTGTTCCCTGCAGAAAGCCTTTTCCGAAAATACCGCCCGAGCCCAAAGTGATTTTGGATTGCAGGATATGGTATCCTTTTCCCAACGGATCGCGCTCGGGATCTAAAAAGGTAAAGACGCGTTCTTTCTGATAGTCGTGCAGAAAACGCCACCCGATGGGAATAGAGATTAATCCGATTCCGCCCAAAACGGCGAATTTCCACATTTGAACGCCGACCAAAAAGAACAGAGAAACGGAAGCAGCGCCCATCAAAACAGCCGTTCCCAAATCAGGCTGTTTTAAAACCAAAACGACCGGCAGCAAAACCATAAAGGACGGAATAATCATATAAGAAATACTGGTGATTTCCTGCTGGGAACTGCCGTGAAAATATCGGGCTAAAGCCAGAATCAAAGCGATTTTCATCAATTCGGACGGTTGAATTCTGATAACGCCCAAATTCAGCCACCGTTGCGCCCCCATGGCGTCGTGACCGAAAAACTCTACGACGAACAGCATAATGACGGCCACGGCATAAAACAAATAGGCATATTTCAACCAGAAGCGCAAATCAATCATCGCGACGACCAAAGCAACGGCGCAGCCCAGCCAAAAACGGGAAAATTGTTTGCCCGCCCACTGGCTCCAGTTTCCGTTTGCCGCCGCGTATAAAACAACGAACCCCGTTGCGGCGACTAAAAAGATCAAAAAGATATAGCACCAGCTCAAATGCATGAACCGTTCTTTTAATGTCATATCTGCATTACGCATTCTGAAAGGAGAAAATTCCGTCATCACTACACTCCCGAAGCAGAAACATTCTTTTTCAGATTCTTAGGCGGTTTTGAGGCCGGATCATATTTCAAAGCGGCTTCCATGATCGCTTTTGCAATCGGCGCCGCCGTTTTCGCTCCGCCGCCGCCGTGTTCTATTACAACGGCCAAAGCATATCTGGGATTTTCCGTCGGACCGAACGATACAAACAAAGCGTGATTTCTCTCTTCCCACGGAATATCGTCCTGACTGCGCATACCCTGCTCGCGTTCTTTCATTGAAATACGCTTGACCTGCGTTGTTCCCGTTTTTCCGGCGATCAGTTTCCCGCCGACATTTACCCTCGCGGCTTTTCCCGTTCCCTCCGAATTGTTGACAACGGCAAACATGCCTTCGCGCATCAACTGCAAATGCGTTTTGGAAAGATTCAGATATTCTCCCTGACAAACCGAAGAATCTCTGTTTTCCGGCACTAAAATAGTCGGTTTTATTTTATAGCCGTCATTGGCCAGAATAGCCGTCATCACAGCCAGCTGTATCGGCGTCGTCAGAATATAGCCCTGACCGATTCCCGCGTTGTAGGTGTCCCCTTGCAGCCATTGTTCGCCCAAAATGACTTCTTTCCAGCGTCTTGTCGGCATCAGACCGACTTTTTCGCCCGGCAGATTGACTCCCGTCGACAATCCCAAACCGAATCGTTTGGCCATTGCCGCAATCTTGTCAATACCGGTTCGGCGAGCGACTTCATAGAAATAAATGTCGCAGGAATGCATCAAAGCTTCTTTTAAATCGACATTGCCATGCCCGCTCGGTTTCCAGCAATGGAAACGATGCGACCCCATCATAATGTGTCCGCCGCAGAAAATTTTGGTATCCGGCCGGATAACGCCGGCTTCCAGCGCTGCCAGCGCGACAATCATTTTAAAGGTCGAACCGGGAGAATACAAACCGCCCAACGCTTTGTTCAACAAAGCGTTTTTTTCGTTTGTGGAAATTTCTTTCCATTCTTCCGATGTCAGACCGCGATTGAATTTATTCGGATCAAATCCGGGTGTTGAAACCAAAGCCAGTATCTCGCCGGTATAAATATCCAGCAAAACAGCAGAGCCGCTTTCATCTTTCATTTTTTTGTAAGCGATATTCTGAATCCGCATATCAATCGTCAGCGGCAAAGTCGTTCCGGGGATTCCTTCGTCCCGTTCGATTTCGCGAATGACGCGGCCGACAGCATTGACTTCGACGCGTTGAGCCCCTTCTTTGCCGCATAATGCCGTATTATAGGCCTGTTCGATTCCTGATTTTCCGACACGGAATCCGGGCAATTTCAACAGCGGATTTCCCGAAGCGATTTCTTCTTCGGAAACGGCGCCGACATAACCAAGCAAATGGGCGGAAGCTTCTTTAAACGGATAATAACGGCTTAAGCCTTCGTCTATAATAATCCCCGGCAAGTCCGGCGCATTCAGCTGAATAGCGGCCATCTGCTCCCATGTCAGATTTTCGCGGATAGTCACGGGAGTAAAGTCGCGCGACCGACGGACGTCCTTACGGATTCGTTGAATTTCGCCGTCCGTCAAGGGCAAAATCTTATTCAACGCCTCTAAAGTCGCGTTTAAATTCCCTTCCGTTTGTTCGGAAATCACAAGAACGCGAAAATTCTGGTTATTTTGAGCCATCGGCTGACCGAACCGGTCAAAAATCAACCCGCGGGGCGGAGCCAGCAAACGCGTGCTGATTCTGTTTTCTTCGGCCAACGTCTTATATCTGTCGGCTTCCAAAACCTGCAAATAATACATGCGCCCCAGCAAAACGGAAGATAAAAACAATTCTCCGCCGGCCAATATTGCGGCTCGGCGATTTAACGTTTTTCCTTTATCTCCGTCGCGTGTAATCATTTTTCTTTATCCAATAAATATACGTGCAGCCAAGCGCACGGCCATGAAACGATCGGATAGCATAACAGCAGTAAAATATAGCTGATAAACGCCGTGGAAACCGGCGTAAACGCGGCATAGTTGATAGAAACAAACAGCCACTTAAAAAAATAAGCGATAAAAGAAAAAACGGCAAATCCGAACCAAACGAACATAAAAGACTTACCCGACAAATACCGGCGCTGCATCTGCACGGTCAGATAAAACAAGGTAAAGACCAACGTATTCACGCCCAGCGGCGTGCCGTCAATAAAATCCAGGAACAAGCCGAACAAAAAAGCGGCTACGACGGAAAAATCATACGGTCTGTAAACCGCCCAATAAAAAACGGGAATTAAGGTTAAATACGGTCTGACGGTAGAATATCCTGGCAAATATGTCGGAGCGACCGAAAACAACAGAATCAATAATGTTAAAAGCTTGGGAGCATATCTTTGCAATTTTGCGCCCAAGTAATAATAAAACGGTCTGTTGGTTAAGGTGAAACTGCGCATATCGGATCCGGCAACAAACCAGACAGCCCGTAATCAACGATACGCACCATTTCCAACCGGCTGCGGTTGAAAAACGGGCGCACTTTAATCAGGCCGTCATCAATGGAAACAATCACGCCGACCGGCAAACCGGCAGGATAAACACCGGCCATTCCCGACGTGACAACTCTGTCGCCGACGGAAATTTTAGCATTTCCGGGCAAAGAAATCAGCTGCGGATATTCGGTATTGTCTCCGGACAAAATCGCCGGCGTATCTAACGGCTCCACTTTAACCGGCACACGCGAGTTAATATCCGTAATCAACAAAATTCTGGCGGCGTTAATTCCGACGGAGGCGATACGTCCGACCAATCCGTCGCCTGTTAAAACGACTTCGCCTTTATTGACTTTCTGCTTTTGTCCGACAAAAGCAATCAGCGACTGAGCGAACGAATTTCCCGTATCGGCGATGACGCGCGAAGAAATAGAAACAGCCGACGGCGGCGGAATATAGTTTAACAGATCGGCCAGATAAGCGTTTTCTTTCCGCAACTGCTCCGTATCGAGCTTGACCAGCGTCAGTTCCTGATTTTCTTCGCGCAAACGAGCGTTTTCCTGACGAATAGCCACAAGCTCGTGCACATTTTGCATAAAGCGGGAAGCCGCTTGAGCCGGTTTGGACAGCAAAGCCAATACGGGAGAAGTAATATCGTTAAACAGGATTTGAGCCTTTTCGACCAGAATCGTGTCGGCTTTTCCCAACAGCATCAGTCCGAAAGCCGCCAATACCAACAACACTAAACCGAAACGCTTTAATTTCGTTTTAATTTGATGCAGTGACGCCGTATTGCCGGAATGCTGCTGTCCAACCATAGAATATTTCCCCCTTTTGAAAGGGAATTACATTAATACATTGTCGACAGAATGTTGCGCAGTTTCTTGATTTCTTCCAACGTATGCCCAGTTCCCATCGCAACACAGGTCAAAGGATCTTCCGCGATGGAAACCGGCAAACCCGTTGATTTGCGCAACACGCGATCCAAATTCGTCAGCAACGCGCCACCGCCGGTCAGCACAATGCCTTTATCAACAATATCGGCCGCCAGTTCCGGCGCCGTATGTTCCAAAGCGACTTTGACCGCTTCGACGATCTGGCTGACCGGTTCGGCCAGACTTTCGGCGATCTGACGCTCGGAAATGGTTAATTCCTTAGGCACGCCGTTCATCAGGTCGCGCCCTTTGATTTCCATCGTGCGTCCTTCGCCCTGTTCCGGCGGACAAGCGGATCCGATCGCCTTTTTAATGCGTTCAGCGGAACCTTCACCGACCAACAGATTGTGATTACGACGAATATAAGAAATAATCGCTTCGTCCATTTTGTCGCCGCCGACACGCACGGAACGGGCAAACACGATGTCGCCTAAAGCCAAAACGGCAACTTCCGTTGTTCCGCCGCCTATATCGACGACCATAGAACCGGTCGGTTCCGTCACGGGCAAGCC
This sequence comes from Alphaproteobacteria bacterium, assembly GCA_017616015.1. Lineage (GTDB taxonomy): Bacteria > Pseudomonadota > Alphaproteobacteria > CAAGCB01 > CAG-977 > UBA11549. The sequence continues at coordinate 79,450 of JAFZYY010000030.1, forward strand.
CGCGCCGATCGCCGCCGCCATCGGTTCCTGAATCAGGTAAACCTTGCGGGCGCCCGCCGCTTCCGCGGATTCCTGAATCGCGCGCTGTTCCACGGCCGTTGATCCCGACGGTACGCAGATAATAATCATCGGAGAAACAAAAGCGCGGCGGTTATGCGCTTTGAAAATAAAATGCTTAATCATTTCTTCGGCGACTTCGAAATCGGCGATAACGCCGTCACGCAAAGGCCTGACCGCCCGAATGGAACCGGGAGTGCGCCCCAACATCTGCTTGGCTTCGTCACCAACCGCCAAAACGTGCTTTTTGCCTTTGGATTCAGCAATCGCAACAACGGAAGGTTCATTTAAAACGATACCGCGCCCTTTGACATACACCAAAGTGTTTGCGGTTCCAAGGTCTATGGCCATATCTGCGGACAGCCAACCGGTCAGCTTTGAAAGCATTGCGCCCCCTATAAATAATTAAACTTCATTAGTAATATGCCTTCTCTTTGCCTGAAACAAGCAAAGAGACGACAGATTTATTTTAATTTATCCCAAAAAACGTAAAGCCTTGGTTAATATCGAGGGACTTTTCACATCAAAAACAACCATATCCGCAAAAAAGCGATGTTTGAACCATGTCACCTGCCGTTTCGCATAGTTGCGCGTCATCTGACAAGCGTGAGAAACAGCCTGTTCTTTTGTCATTTTGTTATTCAGCATTGCCTTGATTTCCGCAACGCCGACCGCTTTCATGATTAAACTGTCCGGCGGCGGATTCTTGGCCAGAAGCGCGCGGACTTCCTCAACCGCACCGTCTTTCATCATTTGCTCGAAGCGCCTGTTGCAGCGGTTATACAGCTCTTCGCGCGGCAAATCGGTCAAAAAGCTCAAAAAATCGGATTCAATTTCCTTTTCAAGCGGCAAAGACTGCCAATACGTGACGGATTTTCCCGTTTCCTCCAGAACTTCCGCCGCTCTTAACACGCGCTGCGGGTCGGTAAATGTAAAAGACGGGTCTTTTTTCTGAAAATCGTTTAAAAAAGCTTCATATCCCAGACGTTCGAACAATTTCCTGACTTCAGCGCGCGTTTCGTCTTTGACCTGCGGCACCGGAGAAATTCCCTTAATCAGCGTTTGCAGATAAAATCCCGTCCCGCCGACGATCACGGGCACTTTGTTTTCCCGCCAAATCTGCCTGATTTCCGTTGCCGCCGCTTTCACCCATTTAAAAACGGAATAATTTTCGTCAGGCTCCAGAAAACCGTATAAACGATGCGGAATACTTTGTTGTTCGGCTTCCGAAGGTCTGGCCGTCAGTGTCGGCACGTCTTTAAAGACCTGCATACTGTCGGCATTGATAACGACGCCGTTCAACTTTTCGGCCAGCCTCAGAGCCAACCCCGATTTGCCGGACGCCGTCGCGCCGCCGATAACAATTACTTTGTTTTTTGGGGAATTTGCGCTACAAAGAAGCTGTTCTTTTTTTTCACAGGAGTTTGCCGTGGATACCATTCCTTTATTTCGTCCTTTTAAAGCCGTCCGTCCCGCGCCCGAATTCGCCGCCGAAGTTGTCGCGCCGCCCTATGATGTCCTTGATACAAAAGAAGCGCGTCAAAAAGCAAGCGGAAAACCGTACTCGTTTCTGCATATTTCCAAAGCTGAAATCGACTTGCCGGAATCGGTTGATCCTTACGATCCCGCCGTTTACGCCAAATCCGCTGAAAACTACCGGACTTTGCTGAACAAAGGCATTTTAACGCAGGAAAACAAATCGTGCTACTATGTTTATCGTGCCGTGATGGGAGATCACACGCAAACCGGACTGGCCGTCGCGGCAAGCGTTGAAGCTTACAACGCGGGCAGAATCCGTCGCCACGAATTCACCCGTGTCGAAAAAGAGGACGACCGCGTGCGCCAGATTGACGCATTGAACGCGCAGACGGGCCCCGCTTTACTGGCTTACAATCAAATTCCCGCCGTTGACGCCGTTATCAAAAGAACCGTTTCCACCGCGCCGTTGTATGACGTGACCGCCGATCACGGGATCCGCCATATCATCTGGAAAATCGACGACGACGCCGATATTGAAACGATCACGGCCGCTTTTGCCGAACAGAAAATCGTTTACATCGCGGACGGACATCATCGTTCCGCCGCCGCTTCCCGCATCGCGAAAAAACGGGCGGAAAACAATCCGAACCATACGGGAACGGAAGATTACAATTTCTTTTTAGCCGTCTCTTTTCCGATGGAAGAAATGAAGATTCTGGATTACAACCGTATCGTCAAAGACCTGAACGGCTTAACTCCGGCCGATTTTCTGAAAACTCTGGAAAAGGATTTCACGGTTGTGCCCGTTTCCGGCATCGCGAAACCCGAAAAGAAAAACACGTTCGGGCTGTATCTGGCCGGAAAATGGTATCTTTTAACGCTTAAAAACAAGCCGGAAACAACGGATCCCGTCAAATTATTGGACGTTTCTCTGCTATCCGATTTAGTGTTAACCCCGATTTTGGGAATTCAGGATTTGCGCAAAGACAAGCGCATCGACTTTGTCGGCGGCATGCGCGGCCTGAAAGAATTGGAAGATCGCGTCAACAAAGACGGTTTTGCGGCCGCTTTCGCGCTCTATCCGACACAGATGAAAGAATTGACCGCCGTTGCGGACACCGGACAGGTGATGCCTCCGAAATCAACGTGGTTTGAACCGAAACTGACGGACGGACTTCTTTCCAATCCGATATAAAAAAAGCGGGAGTTTCCCGCTTTTTTTATCGAATGGGAATGACAATGCTCATCGGCTGAGTCGTATCCAAACCGTGCGGCGGCTCCAACAAAGGTTCAAAGTATTGAGCGATACACGACCGGATCTTTTCGCTTATAGGCTTTCCCGAAAGATTAAATGTTTCCTTAAATCCGAAAGAAGGCAACGTTCCGAACGGAGAAATCGTAAAAGCGATTTCCCGTTTTTCGGTCAATCCGCATTTCTTAAAATCGGCGGCATGAGCGTCAACTCTGATCTGCAATTCCCGCAGATAGCGGCGACGCATTTCCGGTTCCGTCACAAACAGAGCCGAAGCTTCCGCGGCGGAAAAGTTTAACGCGTAACGCTGATAAAATTCCGTATCCGTCAAGTTGGCGGAAATCTGCTGTCCCGAATCTTTTTCAATGAAATGAGAAAGCAAATACAACAGCTTGTCCTGCGCCGATCTGAAATCGGAAGCATAATCTTTCAGTGAAACCGTTGTTTTCCATAACGGCTGTTCCGCTTTATCTGCCTGAACGGCCGTCAACGTAATGTATTTTTCATAAACGTCCAAACGATTGTATTGTGTTGTCGGCAAAACGGAAGGTTCGTCAACCGGGTGAGCGTATTCAGCCGTATCAATAGCGCTTTTGATTGACACCTGTTTTTCTTTTTTCACGCCGAATTCAAGCCTGAGAATGACGGCGGCGGGATTTGTCAAACGGTATCCTTTTGCCGTCAGTATCGGTTTCAGCTTATCAAAAAACTGCAAATATTCGATGTCGTCCTTGGACATCTTCTCGTTTTTCAGATGAATAATTGCCGTTTTGACGGCCGGCACTTTCCGCAGATAGGAATCCACGGAAACAGGAATATCCTTTTCGATCGGCAGTTGACAGCCGACTATAAAAAATAAAACGACAGGAAAAAGCTTTTTCATCGGCGTTATGCCAAAGAAATCAGTCCCGCGTCTATTGCTTTCAGCATTACGGCCACATCGCGCCACCCGGAAACGGGATAACCGCCGTTGTCCAATACATCGATGCCTTTTTCGCGGCAATACGCGATCATTTCTTTTTCATCGGCATTAAAAACAAGCTGCCACAAATCTTCAAATTCTTTTTTTGTATAATCCGGTGCGGAGCCGAAAAGACGAACCGTCAAACCGTCTGTTTCAGCGACCAGTTCATCGGTTGTTCCTTCCGCTATTTCGGGTTTTTCGGGCAAATAATCCACGGCGCGGACAATGGTTTGTGTTTGCATTTTTTTCTCCTTATGTTCATATTACTGATATGTAAGCACATTTTGATTTTTTCTGCAATAAAGGAAAGAACATGATTCCCCGTTACAGCCGCCCTGAAATGAGCGCTATCTGGTCCGACGACAACAAATTCAAGACGTGGTTTGAAATCGAAGCCTGCGCCTGCGAAGCATTGGCAAAGCTCGGACAGATTCCGCAGTCCGCCGTCGACGATATCCGCACCAAAGGCAAATTCGACAAAAAGCGCATCGACGAAATCGAAGCCGAAGTCAAGCATGATGTGATCGCCTTTTTGACCAACGTCGGCGAAAACGTCGGCGAAAGCGCACGGTATATGCATCAGGGCATGACTTCATCGGACGTGTTGGACACGTCGTTTAATATGCGCCTGACACAATCCGTCGACATTTTGTTAAAGGACATGGACCGCCTGCTTGCCGCTTTGAAAAAGCGTGCGGAAGAACACAAATACACACTCTGCATCGGGCGCAGTCACGGGATTCACGCCGAACCGACGACGTTCGGCTTGAAGATGTTGGGCTTTTATGCCGAATTCCAACGCGATAAAGAACGCCTGGAAGCCGCCCGTAAAGAAGTGTCCACCTGCGCGATTTCCGGTGCGGTCGGCACGTTTGCGACAATCGACCCGCGCGTAGAGCAGTATGTCGCCGAAAAACTGGGGCTGACTCCGGAACCCGTTTCAACGCAGGTTATTCCCCGCGACCGTTACGCCGCTTTGTTCGCCGCGGTCGGCATCACGGCGTCGTCGATCGAACGTCTGGCCGTTGAAATCCGCCATTTGCAACGTACGGAAGTCCGCGAAGCCGAAGAATACTTCTCGGCGGGACAGAAAGGCTCGTCGGCCATGCCGCACAAGCGCAATCCCGTGTTGTCCGAAAATCTGACGGGACTGGCGCGATTGCTGAGGTCTTACGTGATTCCGGCAATGGAAAACGTCGCTTTGTGGCACGAACGCGACATTTCGCACTCCTCCAACGAACGCATTATCGCCCCCGACGCGATGATCGGACTGGACTTTTGCCTCAACCGTTTGGCGGGCATTATCGAAAAGCTGTTGATTTATCCCGATAATATGATGGCTAATTTAAATCGTTTAAAAGGTTTAATCTTTTCACAACGTGTGATGCTGGCGATGGTTGATAAAGGCCTGAAACGCGAAGACGCCTATAAACTGACGCAGCGCAACGCGATGAAAGTCTGGGCGGGTGAAGGAACGTTCAAGGATTTGTTGGAATCCGACGCGGAAGTGATGCAAACGCTATCAAAAGAAGATTTGGAATCCCTGTTTGATCTGTCCTTCTACACGAAACAAATTGATTTCATCTTTAAGAAGGTTTTTTAGCCGCTTGCGCGATTTGTAAAAACACCCGCGAGCAGATCAGCTGTTGCGGCCGCGCCGAAAATTTGCAGTCCCGTTCCGCCTGCGTTAATAATTCCAACGCTCTGCCGGCTTTAATGGTGTTCCACAGCTTCAGCTGACGCTTGAACTCGTCGACACGCTTGAAATGCAGGAACAACGCCGCTACGGCGGATTCCTGCGGCATTCCTTCCTCTACTTTCGCCAAAGTCAGGTGCATCTTCTTGAAATGCGCTGCTGCCGAGCGCAAAAGCCCGATGGCGCTCTGCCCTTCCGCGAACAAACGGTCAAGCGTTTCGTGCAATTCTTTCTGCCGCCCGCCCGACAAAGCGTAAAGCATCTGATCTATCGACAAGGCGGAAGCGTCGCCGATGCACGCCATCGCGTCGTCCATCGTAATTGTTTTTTCGTTTCCCATATAGGCGAACAACTTTGCCAATTCAGAACGGGATTGCAACCTGTCCGCTCCGAGATTGTCAGCGATAAAGGAGATTACGTCCGGCGCGGCGGTCATGCCCTGTTCGGAAACGCTCTGAAACACAAAGCGTTTCAACGCCTCCCCCTCGTCAGAATAACAAGGGAAAACGCCTAAAGAAGCATCATTGGCGAACAAATTTGGCAGGGAATCTTTCGTTTTCAATCCGCCCGCCGTCACAATGATCAGCGCATCGCCTTTATAAGACGGCAAAAACTCTTTCAAAACCGCCGTAAAGAAGTTGTCCGCACCGCGCACCGTAATCACGCGCCGCCCGCCCATCAGCGAAAGAGCGTTCGCCTCGGCGGAAAGAATCGCCGGATCTTCCTTGATTTTAGCGGGAGTCAACTCGACCAACCGGAAAGGGTCTTTGTCCGCGACGACCGCTTTCGTCAACCGCTCGCGGCATTCTTCGACCAATCCTTCGTCCTGACCGTAAAACAGCACGGCCTTCAAAGACGGCGCGCCCGTCTTAAACAATGTGTCCAAAGCGGATTGAGTCAGTTTTGTCATTGCGGTTTTTCTTCGTCAGAAACTTTTTCTCCGGCGGGCTGTTCCGTATCGGAAACAGTGTTTTCCGCAGGCCTGTAACTTTTCAAAAAAGCCGCCAGACGTAAAGCAATATCATCGCCTATGATTTTAACCAGCCGTTCTTTAACGGCTTTTTCCGCTACATCGGTCGCATACGGAGAACGTTGCACGTCATAGCCGCTGCGTCCCGTAAAACTGTCCGACACCAACAATTCGTTTTCGGGATAAGAATAAAGCTTATAAGACACAGAAATCGTCATCAGATAACGCGTTGCCAGATTGTCTTTGCGCACGGCCTGTTCTGAAGTAGAAATACTTGAAATATTTACAAAAAGCCTGTAATGAGGATTTTCCGGTTCACCTTTCGGCGTCAGCCGATCAACCAGACTGCGGCGTAAAATCTGCCCTATTCTGTCAGGAATTTCATCAATAAAGACAGAGGCCATTTCCTGTATCAGCTGTTGACCCGAAACAGCATCGTCCGTTTCCTGCCCGACAAACAACGGACGGAACCCGCAGGCCGTAACCTGCAGGAGTCCCAGACAAACAATCGCCGCTTTAAGCCGCCACAATATTGATGATTTTATTTTTAACAACAATCACCTTCCGAATGGTTTTGCCTTCCAGTTGCGCCTGAACAGTCGACAAAGCCAAAGCCGCCGTTTTAACCGCTTCATCGTCGCTGTCTTTGGCGATTTCGATTGTGCCGCGCATTTTGCCCATCACCTGAACGGCAATCGTTACCATATCATCAGCCATCAAGGATTTATCCGCTTCCGGCCACTTTTCAATCGTCAGTAACGTGTCATGCCCCAGATGATGCCACATTTCCTCGGCGATATGCGGCGCTACCGGCGACATCAGCCGCACCAGCGTTTCAAAAGCGAAACGGTAAGCGTATTTATCGGCGTCATCGGCAATCTTCAACTCGCCGACAGCGTTCGTTAATTCGCGCATACGCGCCAAAGCGACGTTAAAGCGCAACTTATCCAAATCATCTGTCACCAAAGCAATCATTTTATGCGCCATGCGAACCAGTTTATCCGCCGTGCCGGACAGTTTTTCAGGCTTTGAAACCACCGCCGGACAAGCCAAAGCCATGCGCCACAGCCGGTTTACATACCGCCAGGCGCCGTCAATACCGGCTTCCGTCCATTCCAAATCGCGTTCCGGCGGCGTGTCGGACAGCATGAAAACTCTCGCGGCGTCCGCGCCGTAAGTTGATAAAATCGTTTCGGGATCCACCAGATTGTACTTGGATTTGCTCATCTTTTCCATACGGCCGACCGTGACGGGAGTTCCGTCTGAAATTTTTACCGCCGTACCGTCCGATCTTTTTTCGACCTGAGTAGGGAAAAGCCAATCGCCGTTTTGATCTTTATAGGTTTCATGGCAGACCATGCCCTGCGTGAACAATCCTTTGAATGGTTCGTCAATGTTCAGATAGCCGCAATCTCTCAGCGCCTTCGTAAAGAACCGCGCGTAGAGCAAATGCAGAACGGCGTGTTCGATACCGCCGATGTACTGATCGACCGGCAACCAATGGTTTGCCGCGTCTTTCTTAAAGCCGCAGTCCGTTTCGTGCGGCGATGCGTAACGCGCAAAATACCACGAGGACTCAAAAAACGTATCGAACGTATCCGTTTCGCGCAAAGCGGGCTTGCCGCAAACCGGACAAACCGTGTGCTTCCATGTCGGGTGACGTTCCAGCGGATTTCCGCCGGAAGCTTCGAAAGTCACGTCTTCGGGCAGTGTTACCGGCAAATCTTTTTCAGGAACGGGAACAATGCCGCAATGTTCACAATGGATCACGGGGATCGGACAACCCCAATACCGCTGACGGGAAATGCCCCAGTCGCGCAGACGGTACTGAACCGTCGCTTTGCCTTTGCCGATTTCCTCAAGCTTTTTAATCATCGCCGGAATAGCGTCTTTTGTCGCCATACCGTCCAGAAACGCCGAATTGACCGCGATTCCGTCGGCAATATCGTCAAAAGCCGTATTTTCGACGACGGGCGTTCCCTCTTTTTTATGAGCAACGACGACACGCACGGGCAAGCCGTACTTGCGCGCGAAATCCAAATCGCGCTGATCGTGCGCCGGACAAGCGAAAATTGCGCCCGTGCCATATTCCATTAATACGAAATTCGCCACATACAGCGGCAATTCGGGATTGCCGCCAAGCTTTTTGAATTCTTCGGGGAACGGGTGCATCACTTTCAGACCGGTATCAAAGCCCTTCTTTTCGGCAGCTTCGATAGTCGCGACGGAAGTTCCCAACGCTTCGCATTCCTTAATGAACTTGGCCAGTTCGGGATTTGTTTTTGCCAATTCCTGCGCAATCGGGTGCCCTGCGGAAATCGCGCAGAAAGACGCGCCGAACAACGTATCCGCGCGGGTCGTAAACACCGTCAGCGTTTTGTCCGTTCCGATCACGGGGAAATACATATACGCACCATAAGACTTGCCGATCCAGTTTTCCTGCATCGTGCGAACTTTTTCGGGCCAGCCGTCCATTGTTTTCAGATTTTCCAACAGTTCGTCCGCATAAGCCGTAATTTTTAAAAACCATTGCGACAACTTGCGCTTTTCGACCGGAGCGCCCGTGCGCCACCCTTTGCCGTCAACAACCTGTTCATTGGCTAAAACCGTCTGATCGACCGGATCCCAGTTCACCCAGGAATCTTTACGATACGCCAATCCTTTCTTTAAAAAGTCCAGAAACATTTTTTGTTCATGACGGTAATATTCGACTTCGCAGGTGGAAACTTCGCGGCTCCAGTCAATGGAAAGTCCCATTTTCTTCATTTCTTCGCGCATATTAGCGATATTTTCGCGCGTCCATTTTGCCGGGTGAACGCCGTGCTTGATCGCCGCGTTTTCAGCCGGAAGTCCGAAAGAGTCCCACCCCATCGGGTGCAAAACGTTATACCCTTGCGCCAGTTTAAAACGAGCGATCACGTCACCTTGCGCATAGTTGCGTACATGTCCCATATGAATTTTGCCGGACGGATACGGGAACATTTCCAACGCGTAGTATTTCGGTTTGGAAGAATTATCCTCCGCTTTAAAAACGCCGGCTTCTTCCCAGGCTTTCTGCCATTTTCCTTCGGTTGTACGGAAATTGTATCTTTCTTCGCTCATAATCAGACTTTCAAACAAAGGGTTAGTTGTTCAACGATTGGTTTACAATATCATTTTTTATTTTATCTGCAAGCGCTTCATCGTTTTTTTGATTGATCCACTCGCCGTTTTTATCCTTGCGGCGGCACAAGACCGTGATCTGAACCGTATCGCCCGTTTTGACCGCGTTGATTTTCAACTGCCCGGAAGGCTTTTCGGGATCGGAAAACCATTCCGTAGAGATAAAAGAATCCTGATGGATTTCGGCGACCGGATAACGCGACAAAACAGGCAAAGCATTTGCCCACAAAGGCTTTTTCTCAGAAACGGAGTTTTTATTTTCTTCCGTTTTTTCAATAACTTGTTCTTTTTTTTCTTCTTTTTTATTGATGTTAAAGGTCAGATACTTTTTATCAAAAAGCGTGTCGTTTTTTTGTTTTGCTTCCTGTTCGGTCAGCATTTCGTATTTGCCTTTGATTTTTTGCGGATATTTATATTCCACCCGATCTGACTGACACGCCGTTGCCAAGCAGACGATCCCCGTTAAAAAAAGGCGTTTTATCACATACGTATTCATTGTTTTCCCCCTTTTCGCATACCTGCGGTATACCATAACACGCTTATAAAAACTCTATAATAAAAATTACTATTGTTTTTAAAAAAGCATAGCCTTTTTTCCAGCTAATTATTTTTTTACTATTTTCATAGAATATATTTTTCAATCGTCTGTTTATAACTAAAAAATCAGGAACATCTCAATGAAAAAACATCTTTTATATGCGGCATTAATTTCCGCGACCACCGTTTTATCTTTTCCGGCTTTCGCTCAGACGAAAGCGACCGTTGAAACCTTCGACCAACCGATTGAATTGCAGGTCGGCGGTTACATGACCTGGTACGGCACTTACGGCAATCAGCGCCAGACGACGTTGACGGCTCCCGCTGCGGCCGGTCTGACCGTTGACAAGTACAACAATTTCGATTTGATGGGAAACGCCGAGATTTACTTCTCAGGCAAAACGAAGTTGCAGAACGATATTGAAATCGGCGCGATGATCCAGTTGAAAGCCGGCACGGATTCCAGCACGGGAGATCATGTGATTGACGAAACCTACATGACTGTTGATTCGAAAATCGGACGCGTCATCGCCGGTAACGTTAAAAACGTTTCCAACCAAATGGCTGTCACGGCACCGAGCGCCAGCTCCCTTTACGAACAGGAAACAGATTTCACGCGTGTCATCGTCGTTCCCGCCGGTTTTGCTTACAACAAAGCGACATACGCGCTGTTAGACGACGTTTCGACGAAACTCTCTTACGTTACGCCGACTTTTGCCGATCTGACTTTCGGCGTCAGCCTGATGCCCGGAAACAAGACAAAAGGAAAAGACAGCAACGATTTGTTGGTTCCGAACGACGGAATCAAGCTGTTTAAGTACGGCATTGACGCGGCGGCGTTGTATGAGCATGATTTTGGCGGTTTCAACATTGAAGCCGGCGCGACCTTCACGGTTTACAAACCGAACCTGCACGCAAACGGCGATCCCGCCGAAGAAACGAACATCAAAGAATACGGCGGCGGCCTGAACATCGGAATCGGCAACTGGACGATCGGCGGCTCCTATCACTACACCGACATGTCCATGGAAACGGCGGCCTTTATGAATCCGTTTGCCAATGTCGCCAGAGGCGCCGCCTGGGACGCCGGCGTTAAATTCACGGCCGGCCCGTTTGAAACCAGTGCGACTGTTTTGCAGTCCAGAGCGGACAGCTTAGCCGTCGAAGGTAAGAAAGACATTTACACGCAATATCAGCTTTCCGGAAGATACACCATCGTCAAGGGCATCAACGCGTTTATGGATCTGGCCTATATGAATTTCCGGTCCGCCTCCGAGGATCGCTCTTTAAGCAACAAAGGTCCTGCCGTCGCGATCGGTATGAATCTGTATTTCTAAAGAAAGATGCCATGGACGTTTTAACAAATTTGCAGGCGGTGACGGCCAAGATTAGATTGGCCGCCGCCGCTTGCGGGCGGTCTGAAAAAGACGTTACTTTAGTCGCCGTTTCGAAAATGCACGAAACGGAAGAAATTCTGCCTCTTTTGCAAGCGGGACACCGTGTTTTCGGCGAAAACCGCGTGCAGGAAGCCATGCGGAAGTTTCCCGCTCTGAAAGAACAATTTCCGGATTTGAAATTGCATTTAATCGGCGGATTGCAAACAAACAAAGTCAAAGAAGTCGTTTCCTTTTTTGACGTGATTGAATCCGTCGACAGGATCGAGCTGGCCGAAAAGCTGGCGGCCGAAATGAAAAAGCAAGGCAGAAACCTGCCCTGTTTCATTCAGGTCAACACCGGGGAAGAACCTCAAAAAAGCGGAATTGTTCCACGTGAAACAATTTCGTTGGTGAAACAGTGCCGCGATTTGGGATTGAATATCGTCGGGTTGATGTGCATTCCACCCGTTGACGACGAACCCTCCCCGCATTTCGCTTTCTTAAAAAAGCTGGCGCGGGAAGCAGACGTTAAAGAATTATCGATGGGTATGAGCGACGATTATGACATCGCCGTTCAGCAAGGCGCGACATTTGTCCGCGTCGGCACCGCCCTGTTCGGCGAACGCGACTATTCCAAAAAATAACTAAACCAATTTTTCAAAAGAACCGGTCTGGCGCAACGCTTCGCCCAAAACGATTGCGCCCGCGATCGCGACATTGATCGAACGGGCGTCCGGCCGCATCGGAATTCTTAGCCGCGCGTCAACGGCATTATGGACATAGTCCGGCACACCGGCGCTTTCACGACCTAATAACAAAATGTCATTATCCCTAAAGTCGAAAGAAACATACGATTGCGCGCCCTTCGTTGTTAATAAAACAATCCTGCCTTGATGCTGCGCATAAAAATCCTGCCATGAATTATGGCGAGTACAGTCGACCATATCCAGATAATCCATGCCGGCGCGACGCATTTTCTGATCGTTAAAGACAAAACCGCAAGGCTCGATAATATCGACCGGCAGATTAAAACATGCCGCCAATCTCAACAACGTTCCGGTATTCTGTGGAATATCGGGTTCAAACAGAGCCAACCGCATTCCGGATACCCCTAAACATTGAACAGGAAATGACAGATATCGCCGTCCTGCATCACATATGTTTTGCCTTCGGAGCGGAGTTTTCCCATTTCCCGTGCCTTGGCTTCGCTCTTACAGGCGATGAAATCGTCATAGGAAATGATTTCGGCGCGGATAAAGCCTTTTTCAAAATCGGAATGAATGACACCCGCCGCTTGCGGAGCCGTCATGCCGTCCTTAATCGTCCACGCTTTTGATTCTTTGGGCCCCGTCGTAAAGAAAGTTTTCAAATTCAACAGCTTATAACCGGCGGCGATGACACGGTTCAGTCCCGTTTCCTCCAATCCGAGCGTTTCCAGAAATTCTTTCTGCTCCTGCGGGTCTTCCAGTAAAGCGACTTCGGATTCGATCGCCGCGGAAATCACGACCGCCTGATTACCCTGCTTTTCCGCCATTTCAAACACGCGTTTTGAAAAATCGTTACCGGTTGCGGCAGACGCTTCGTCCACGTTGCAAACGTACAAAACGGGTTTTGAAGTCAGTAAAAACAACTGCTTATACAGTTTTTGCTTTTCCTCATCGTCAAACTGTACGGTTCTGGCCGGTTTTCCTTCCCGCAATGCGTCTAAAACGGGCTGCATCACGGCGACCATTTCCTTGCCTTCCTTTTCGCCGGCGCGGGCTTTCTTTTCAAACGGCACAATCCGACGTTCCAAACCGTCCAGATCCGCCAGCATCAGCTCTGTTTCTATCGTTTCCGCGTCGCGCACCGGATCAATCGAGCCTTCGACATGCGTAATATCGCTGTTTTCAAAGCAACGCAAAACATGAACAATCGCGTCGACTTCGCGAATGGAGGCCAGAAACTGGTTACCGAGTCCTTCGCCTTTCGAAGCGCCCTTAACCAGTCCGGCAATGTCCACAAACTCCAGTTGGGTATAAATTGTTTGCTTGGAATCCGACAATTCGGAAAGAACTTTTAATCGCGGATCCGGAACGGCGACACGACCGACGTTCGGCTCAATGGTGCAAAACGGATAATTTGCCGCCTGCGCCGCCATTGTCGAGGTTAAAGCGTTAAACAAAGTCGATTTGCCGACATTCGGCAATCCCACGATTCCGCAGTTAAATCCCATTTTATTTTCCTTTTTTCTGCTGATAGACCGCCAGTCTTGAGGTAAACTCCGCCGCGCCGCCGGTTAAAACGGACGGAAAGACTTCCGCCGCATCTTCCAGTAAAGCGTTTATTTTTTCCCGATCTTCTTTCGGTAAATCGGAAAGGATCCAGTTGACGACCTGCTCGCCGTGCAAAGGACGCCCGACCCCCACCCTGATGCGGGTGTAATCCGGCGAACAGTGACTGTCTATGCTTTTAATGCCGTTATGACCGCCCGCACCGCCGCCTGTTTTGCTTTTCAGCTTGCCGACGGGACAATCCATTTCGTCATGAATGACAATAACATTCTGAACGGGAATTTTGTAAAAAGACATTGCCGCCTGCACCGCTTCGCCCGAATTGTTCATATACGTCTGCGGTTTAAGTAACAAAACCTTATTGCCGTCAATGTCTCCTTCGGCGATTTCGCCCTGAAATTTTTTGCGCCAGGAAGAAAAATTATAGCGGCGGAACAATTCGTCCGCCGCCATAAATCCGATATTATGCCGATTGTTTTTATATTCCGATCCCGGATTCCCAAGACCAACGACCAAAAACATTCGGCGAATCCTTCAAATTAAGCTTTTGCCGCAGTATCAGCCGCAGCCGCAGCAGCCGGAGCCGCTTCCGTTGTGGCAGCAGCGGCAGCAGCGGTTTCTTCAACCGGTTCTTCCATAGAAGACGGAGCCGCAATCGCCGCAATCGTTGTATCCAAATCCTCAACGGGTTTAACGCCGGCAGGGAATTTGACGTCGGACATCTTCACGACATCGCCGATATTCAATCCCGTCAAATCGACAACCAACTGTTCGGGAATGTCTTTCGGCTTACAAGAAACTTCAATCACGCGGTAAATGGCGTTCAAAGTGCCACCCAGCTTCAAGCCCGGGCAAGCCAATTCGTTTTCGTACATGACAGGAACTTCGATTTGCAGTTCAGCGTTTGCCGAAACGCGCAGGAAATCGATATGAATCGGACGATCCGTCAACGGGTGCGTCTGAATATCCTGACAAATGGCGTGATATTTGTTTTTGCCGACTTCGATTTCGAACTGACGGGTCCAGAAACCTTTCTGACGCATCTGAGCGTCCAAATCCAAAGCGGAAATCGAGAACATCACGGGTTCTTTCTTTTCACCGTAGATAACACCGGGAATCAGACCTGCGCGACGTTCTGCGCGGGCTGCCCCCTTACCTGCCGTTGTGCGTTCATTAACGCGAATGGAAGTAATATTAGCCATAAATTTTAATCCTTTTATCAAAGAACGGTTCTGCCTCCAGGGGTGCCTGAACCGTTATCTTTCCGCCCCATGCGGAAAGCTTTTGTTGTTTACACCTTTTTATAAGGAAAAGCAAGCCTTCTTTAGCCATAAAAAAAGCCGCCTTTTCCGGCGGCTTTTTTAAAAATCATTTTTTTAATAAAATAAGCTGGTAATCGAACGTTCCTCGCTGATGCGCAGGATAGATTCCCCGACCAGCTCGGCAACGGAAACGACACGAATATTTTTAGCGTCTTTAACGGCTTGAGTCGGAGCGATTGTGTCCGTAATCACTAAAGATTCCAACGGCGAATCGGTTACGCGCTTGACCGCTTCGCCGGACAGAACACCGTGCGTCACATAAGCGTGCACCGAACTTGCGCCGGCGTTTTTCAAAGCCACCGCCGCATTGCACAGCGTACCGGCGGAATCGACAATATCGTCAACCAAAATGCAATCCTGCCCCGCAACGTCGCCGATAATGTTCATCACTTCGGAAACGCCTGCGCGTTCGCGACGTTTATCGATAATTGCCAGATCCGCGTTCAGACGCTTGGCTATCGCGCGGGCTCGGACGACGCCGCCGACGTCCGGAGAAACAATCATCGGCGTTTTATCGCGGAAGTGATATAAAATATCTTTCACAATAACGGGCGCGGCCGTCAGATTATCCAGAGGAATATCGAAAAATCCCTGAATTTGTCCGGCGTGCAAATCCATCGTAACTACTCTGTTCGCACCGGCGGAAGTAATCAAATTCGCAACTAACTTGGCTGAAATCGGAGTACGCGGCGCGGAACGACGATCCTGACGCGCATAACCGAAATACGGTATAACAGCCGTAATCCGACGCGCGGAAGACCGCTTGAACGTATCAAGCATAATCAAAAGTTCCATTAAGTGATCATTCACCGGAGAACTTGTCGGCTGAATAATAAAAACGTCCTGCCCGCGAACGGTTTCCTGAACTTCCACGAAAATTTCATTATCCGCAAATCGCCGCACCGAACATTTTGACAAAGACGTGTCCATATAGCCGGTCACCGCTTGTGCGAACGGAAGATTGCTGTTTCCTGAAAAAATTTTCATTGTATACCCTTTACCCTGATTAAAATAAAGCTCCGTCCGACAGCCCTATAACGGAAATCTGCCGACCGCAGCTTTCGCCTTTTTGCGCCGACCGGCGATAAGAAAAATAGTCTTTTTCCAAAGCATAAGTATCCTCATCAACCCATTCGGCCGCCCCGATCCCGGCATGTTCCAGTCTGGCCAAAACATATCCGGGCAAATCAAATCTGTATTTTCCCGTGCCGGCGGGCACAAAAAACAAAGAAGCTTTTTTATCTTCTTCCAGAAATTCTTTTTTCATATCTTCGCCGACTTCATAAGACTGCGGCGCGATACACGGGCCGATTAACGCGATAATATTTTGTATTTTGGCTCCCATGTCAACCATTGTCTTAATCGTATTTTCCAAAATGCCGCCGACAACGCCGCGCCAACCGGCATGTGCCGCAGCGATCACGCCTTTTCCCGGATCGGCCATTAAAACCGGAGCGCAATCAGCCGTTTTAACACCCAAAAAAAGATGAGGCTGATTTGTCACCAAAGCGTCGCCGTAAGGTGTTTTTTCGAAAGGTTCTTTTGTTGTTACGGGGATAACGATGGAAGAATGCGTTTGATGCAACACAAACAATTTTTCGACCGTGCAACCTAAATTGCCGGCGACCCGACGCATATTTTCGCGCACTTTTGCGGGATCGTCTCCGACTTTAACGGAACAGTTTAAAGAAGAAAAACTCCCTTCCGACACACCGTTTTTACGGGAAAAAAAGCGGTAACGGATATTTTCCGGAAAAAACAACGACGTTCCTGTCAAAGAGTATCCTCCTTAATTTCGTTGCCGGAAGCTTCTTCCTGCGCCGCAATGGTTTTTTCAAGCTTTTTTTCCAGTTGTTTTTGCTTTATTTCGAATTTTTGTTGTCTTGCTTCCATTTTTTGTTCGGCTTTTTCAACGCTACGCTCAAACTTTTCCTGTTTTGTTTTGATTTTTTGTTCCAGTCTTTTCTGACGATTTTCCAAACGCTTCAGCAACGTCCTCTGACGACGGCGAACATACCACAAAGTCCACTTATATGCGCCCCAGCCGCCGATGACTATCCACGGCAAAGAACCGACCATCATGGCAAACCCCCAGTCTTTAATCAAAACGGCGCACATCGCTTTCAACGCTTCGACAACGCCGCTTTCGTTCAAAACCGTTTTTATCAGGTCATAGAATTTGGCATAAGTTGTTCGTTCGGCAAATTCTCCCATCATAATTTTGCCGGTCACGTAAAAGATATAATAAATCGGCGGCATGGTAAGAATGTTTGTCACCCATGTCCACGCCAACCCGACGGGCAGATTAAAATCCCACTTAAAAAACTTTTTGGTAAAAAGCCACGTCATAAAGACCAGATACATCTGGATTCCGACCAACGGCGTCATCGCCCAGGCCATGCCGATCATGGCGCCGCGCGCCGTGATTTCCGGCGGATTTTTGGACCGAATCATCGGAACAACCAGCTTCACATAAATCAATGAAGCAATCGTCTTAAAAAAGCCCCTCTTCCTGAAGTTTATCGGCATAATCCCTTTCGTCCGAGCTTTTGTTGTTCCTTTGTTATCAAATAGCAGAGAAATATCCCGATGTCTAAGATTTTCTTGCGGCCCAAATCATTATCCACAACCCGGCAATCAGCATCGGAACGGTTAACATTTGCCCCATTGTGACACGGGCAAATAAAAATCCGATTTGCGCGTCAGGTTCTCTGAAATTTTCAATAACGCTGCGGATAACAGCGTAACAAAACAAAAACAAACCGGAAATAAATCCGGGACGGATTCGTATCCATACGCTGGCTGTCCACAAAAAATACAGAATAAAAAATAACAAAATTCCCTCAAAACCGGCTTCATACAGCTGACTGGGGTGACGCGGCAGAGGCCCCCCGTTCGGGAAAACAACCGCCCAAGGCACAGAAACGGTAACGCGGCCGAACAGTTCTGAATTGATAAAATTAGCCACGCGCCCGAAAAACAGCCCGATCGGAACAACGCAGGCCAAAAGATCCGTAAACTGGAAAAAGCCGACTTTCACACTGCGCGCATAGAAAAAAACAGCCAGAATAACGCCTATCAAACCGCCGTGAAAAGACATGCCGCCTTTCCACAAAGCGAATATCTGAAACGGATTTTCCAGATAATATCCCAGGTTATAGAAAAGGACATATCCTATTCTGCCGCCGGCAATCAAACCGACAGTCACCCAAAAAACGACATCATCAACCATGGTTTGCGTAATTGAACCGGGATAACGGCGCGCCATTCTGCGCATCAGAAACCACCCCAGCATTATTCCCGCCAGATACGCTAAAGAATACCAACGTAATCCAAAACTGCCGATATGGATAGCGATCGGATCAATATGCGGGAAATCAATTCCTTTATAAACCATAGACACTCCTGTTATCTGTATGGATCCGGCTGTTCCAGATAATCCTGAACATACTGTTTTACGCCTTCTTCCAAAGACGTAAAGTCTTTTGTATATCCCGCCGTTCTGAGCTTTTGAATATCAGCTTGCGTAAAATACTGATATTGTTCCTTAATTTCTGTGGGCAAATCCATAAAGTCCATTTCCGGTTCTTCGCCGACGGCTTCATACGTCGCTTTTAAAACGTCGGCGTATGTCCGCGCCCGACCGGTTCCGATATTAAACAGGCCGCTGATTTCTTTATGAGTCACCAGCCACAAAATAACGTCGACCGTATCTTTTATCCACATAAAGTCGCGCATTTGCTCGCCGTCTTTATAGGCCGGATTGGCGGATTTGAATAAAGGAAACAGCTTGCCGTTTTTCGCCGCGTTGTAAATTCTGGGAATTACGCTTTGATGGCGCGTGTTATGATATTCGTTCGGCCCGTACAGATTAAAGCAGCGCAACCCGATCCACTGCGGCGGCGCAGCTTCGCCCCGATTAATCGTATCGACGATTTTGCGATCCAGAAACAGCTTTGTCCAGGCTTCGGCAGACAAAGGACGTAATTTTGCCAAAGCTTCGGCAGAATCATCATCTTTAAAGCCCAATGTTCCGTTACCGTAAACGCCTGCCGTTGAATCATAAATAAAGGGTTTGCGGTGTTCGGCACACCACGTCCACAACCTGAACGTCAAATGAACGCGTTCTTCTATCAAAGCGTCCACATTGTTTTCGTCAGTAAATCCCGTATAGCTGATATGAATAACCGCGTCGATTTGATCGGCATGTTTATCCAGATATTCGAACATTCTTTCGGGAAAAACGATTTCTCTTAAAGAACGTTTAGCGATATTGCGCCACCGGTTATCCGTTTCGAAACGGTCGACAATCGTTATTTCGCCCATCTCCCGTTCTTCCATGCCGGCCGCCAGATTAGATCCCAGAAAGCCGGCTCCGCCCGTAATCACATACATATCAGCCTCACTGATTTTTTTCTTTTCTCTTTTATATGTCAAAACAGGTTGTTTCCTCAAATGTTTTTGTTTAAAAAAAGCAATTATCGTTTTAATTTAGAGAAATTCTATCAGAAACAAAGGAAATCAACATGTTCGAAAACACCTCTCTTTTGTTGATCGGCTGCGGAAAAATGGGCGGATCGATCTTAAACGGCCTGTTAAAAAAAGGTTTTTCTGCCAAAAACATTCGTGTTGCCGAACCGAACGAAACCGTCCGGACAAATCTGGCTCAAAAAGGTATAGTTTCAGCCGCCGACGCTTCGCAAATAAAAGATTTTGAACCGAACATCGTTTTTTTAGCCGTCAAACCGTTTTTAATCGAGCAGGTCATTGACGGCGTCAAACCCTTTACCGACAAAGGAGCCGCAGTCCTTTCGATTATCGCGGGCAGACAAATCGGTTGGTTTAAAGAAAAGTTAGGGGAAAACGCCGTTGTTTTCAGAGCCATGCCCAATACGCCGGCCGCGATCGGCAAAGGCATCACCGGCGTGACAAGCTGCGCTTTGGCAAACGAAGAACAAAAACAGACGGTGCAGGCGGTATTAAATTCCTGCGGCGAAGTCGTCTGGCTTGACGGCGAAAATCAAATCGACGCCGTGACGGCCGTATCGGGCAGCGGCCCGGCTTACGTGTTTTACCTGACGGAAGCCCTGACTCAGGCAGCAAAAGCTTTAGGATTATCTGATGAAAACGCGGAAAAACTGGCGAAAGCCACTGTTATCGGATCCGCCGGACTGATGGCCGAAAGCCCTGAAACGCCGGCTATTTTGCGGCAAAACGTGACAACGCCGAACGGCACGACGGCGGCGGCTTTGGAAATTCTGATGAATCCGCAGACCGGTTTCGAGCCTTTGTTGACGCAAGCCGTCAAAGCGGCGGAAAAAAGATCGAAAGAACTGGCCAAAGCGTAAAAAAAGCCCTCTTTCGAGGGCTTTTTTTTTAAACGCTTGTATCAATATGAATCTCTTCCTGCTTCTGTCCCGGCGCAGGCCCGCCTTTTGCGACGACAACAACGGCTTCACGCAATACCCGATCTCCGCCGATCATATAGCCTTTCTGCCATTCCTGAACAATCATTCCGGCTGGTTTTGTCGGATCATCAATTTCCTGCGCGACTTTATGCAAATTCGGATCGAAAATGCGGCCGACGCTTTCAATCGGCGTAATGTTGTTCTTTTCCAAAGCGGCATTCAGATCTTTTTGTGTTAATTCCAACCCGACCAACAGATTTTTGAACAGGTCGTTTTCTTTACCTTCTTCGGGAATAGCCGCCATCGCCCGGGACAAGTTGTCATTAACCGGCAAAAGATCCTGCGCAAAAGAGGAAACGGCGAATTTGGAACGCTTTTCCAACTCCTGCTGCGTCCGGCGGCGCAAATTTTCCATTTCCGCCTGCGATCGGATATATAAATCCTTATACTTCTCGACTTCGGCCTGAAGCTCGGCCGTTTTGTCTTCCACCGATTCTGCGGCAGGGATTTCAGCTTCGCCGGTTTCCTGTTCCGACGCTTCGACTTCCTGTTTTACCTCTTCCTTTTCCGATTCATGTTTATGATGATGTGACATCTTTTCACCCTATCAGTTTACTTACAACCTGTGACGTATAATTCACCAGAGGAATAATTCTGGCGTAATTCATTCTTGTCGGACCGATAATGCCGACGGCGCCGATAATTTTTTCATTGCTGTTTCGGTACGGCGCCATAATCATAGAACACCCCGACAAAGCGAACAATTCATTTTCCGAACCGATATAAATCTGCACTCCTTCCGCTTTTTCCGTCAGATCAAGCAATTTTGTCATGCTTTCCTGCGCTTCCAAAACGTTAAAAAGAGTCCGGACGCGCTCTAAATCCTCCGCCGCCTGAATGTTATCCAGTAAATTAGCCTGTCCTTTGACAATCAGAAAGCCTTTTTTATCGCCGCCCCAGGCCGCCAGTCCTTCGGCGACCAAGCGCGATGAAACGGCGTCCAGCTGAGCTTTATGCGAATCCATTTCGGTTAAGATTTCAGAGCGCGCTTCTTCCAAAGTCCTGCCCTGCAAACGGGTATTTAAATAGTTTGTCGCTTCCGTCAGCGCTGCCGGAAGCGTTCCGGCCGGAATCGTTATCAAACGGTTTTCCACCACGCCGTCCGCCGTCACCATGACGACCAAAGCGCGTCCCGACCCCAAATGCACGAATTCAATATGCTTCAACGGCGCCTGAGTTTTCGGCGCGACGACCAGACCGGCGCATTTTGACAGCCCGGAAAGCATCGTCGTCGCTTGCGTCAGCATCGTTTCCATATTAATGCCGGTCGTGCGGCAATGCGCTTCGATCGCGTGACGCTCTTCCTTTTCCAGGGAACCTATTTCCAAAAACCCGTCGACAAACAGCTTTAATCCGCGCTCCGTCGGAATCCGCCCCGCCGAAGTATGCGGGGAAAACAACAAGCCAGCTTCTTCCAGATCCGCCATCACATTGCGAATCGTCGCCGGAGAAAGCGAAAAATTCAATAATTGTGAAATCGTTTTTGATCCGACGGGTTCTCCCGTTTCCAGATACGCGTCGACGACCGACTTGAAAATGTCTCGGAAACGGTTGTTTAATTCGGATAAAGTTGATACTTGTTTATTCATAGTTGATAAATGTAGTAATCGGAATATAAAACGTCAACAGAACAAATAAGATATTTTTTTATAAGGATTCGAAAAATGGAAAGACCTTCAAAAAGACAGCCCGACGAACTGCGCAAAGTCACAATAGAACCGAACGTCAACAAGCACGCCGAAGGCTCCTGCCTGATCAAATGCGGCGACACGCACGTCATCTGCACGGCTACCGTCGAGGATAAAGTCCCGATGTGGATGCGCAATACCGGCCGTGGCTGGGTAACGGCGGAATACGGCATGATTCCGCGCGCCACAGGCGTACGCACCGACCGCGAAGCCAAAAAAGGACAATCCGGCAGAACGCAGGAAATTCAGCGGCTGATCGGACGCGCGCTGCGTTCCGTCGTTGACTTAAAGGCTTTAGGGGAAATCTGCATTAAAATCGACTGCGACGTTATTCAGGCTGACGGCGGCACGCGTACAGCTTCCATTACGGGCGGTTATGTCGCCTTGCATCTGGCTTTACAGAAACTGCGCGAACAGCGCCGCTTTTACACGTTGCCTTTGTTCGACACGGTTTCCGCGATTTCCTGCGGCATTTACGAAGGAACGCCCGTTCTGGATCTGGATTATACGGAAGATTCCAACGCGCAAACCGATTCCAACTTTGTCATCACCGGCAAAGGCGGCATTGTCGAAATTCAGGGAACGGCCGAACGCACGCCGTTTACGCCCGACGAATTCAAGCGTTTGTACGAATTGGCCTGCAAAGGAACGACCGAATTAAGCAAACTTCAGCACGAAGTGTTGGGGGAATAATGCGCAAACTGACTGAAAAGCAGATTGTTCTGGCGACGCATAACGCCGGAAAAGTCAAAGAAATGCAGACGATTCTGGCTCCTTTCGGAATAAAAGTGCTTTCCGCCGGCGACTTAAACCTGACGGAACCGGAAGAAAACGGCCAAACCTTCATCGAAAACGCAAAAATCAAAGCCCTCGCCGCCGCCAAAGAAGCAAACATGCCGGCATTGGGCGACGATTCGGGCTTATGCGTCCACGCGTTAAACGACCGCCCCGGCATTTACAGCGCCCGATACAACGAACCGAAAAAGAACGGCTTCATGTACGCGATGGAAAAACTGAACGAAGAGCTTGGCAGCGCTTCCGACCGGTCGGCGCACTTTTCCTGCGCTCTGGTAATCGCGTGGCCGGACGGCGACACGGCGGAATTCGAAGGAAAAGTCACCGGCACTTTGCAATGGCCCGTCAAAGGCACCAACGGCTTCGGCTACGACCCGATGTTCGTGCCCGACGGTTACGACCTTTCCTTCGCCGAATTGCCGGCGGAAGTGAAAAACACGATCAGCCACAGGGCGCGCGCGTTAAAACTGTTTACGGATAACTGTTTGTGATAAACTTCGGCGTTTACATTCATTGGCCGTTTTGCAGATCAAAATGCCCGTACTGCGATTTTGTCAGCCTGCCGGCCAAAAATTTCGACTTTAACGCATGGAAAAGCGCCTATGCCGCAAGCCTGAAATCTTATGCCGGACGTTTGTCGGACAAAACGGTCGCCAGTATCTTCTTCGGTGGCGGTACACCCTCTTTAATGAGCGCTGAACTTGTTTCTTTCGTTATCGAAACGATTAAATCCCTATGGCCTGTCGCCGAAGAAACCGAAATTTCAATGGAAGTCAACCCTTGTTCCGTTGACTATGAAAAAATGACGGCGTTTAGAAAAGCCGGCGTCAATCGTCTGTCCGTCGGCGTTCAATCGCTTAATGACAAATCGTTAAAATTTCTGGGACGACTACATACGGCGGAACAGGCTCTTGAAATTTTAAAAACGGCAAAAACGATTTTTCCCCGCCTGTCAGCCGATTTCATTTACGCTCTGCCCGATCAATCGTTAAGCGATTGGCAAAACGAGCTTTCCGCCATTCTGGAATTAAATCTGAAGCATCTGTCGCTTTACCAGCTGACGATAGAGGAAGGAACTTTCTTTTATAAAAAAGGGGTTCGCCCCGTTGAAGACGATTTGGCGGCGGATATGTTTGAACTGACGGACAGAATGATGTATCAGGCCGGATTGGAACGGTACGAGGTTTCAAATCACGCCGCCCCCGGTCATGAATGCAAACACAATTTACTGTACTGGCAGGGAGGCGAATGGATTGGCATCGGCCCTGCCGCCCACGGCCGCTTTACGATCGGCGGACAATTCCATGCCGTGGCGCAAAACAGTACGCCGCAAAAATGGCTGGAAACGCAAGCTTGTGAGGAAACAACCTTATCAACGACTGAAAAAGCGCAGGAACTTATTTTCATGGCTTTGCGCACACGGGAAGGCCTTGATAGAAACACTTTTTGTTCTCGCATCGGCAAACAACCGGAAGAATTCATGCATGAAGGCACATTGCAGGATTATCAAACCGACGGCTTTTTGATTTGTGATAAAAAAGGGCTCCGGACAACCGCGAAAGGATTGATGATTTTGAACGCCTTGTGCCGGACGTTATTGAAATAACGGGTGATAATTCTCTAAAGAATCTTCCTTTTTTTGCTCTTTAGGTTGTTCTTCGGCCTGTTCTTCATTTGCCTGTTCCTGGTTTTCGGTTTGTTCCTCCCCTTCGGCGACCGGCATTGTGATTAAATCAGGCGAATGACGGAAATCTTTGATATAAACATCGGGAGAAAACATCGGTGCCGTTTCGAAAACTTCCGCGGCCGGAGACAACGTCACCGTTCCTTTTTTCTCAACGCCCAGCACTTGCAAACCGCGTTCTGACAATCCGTTCGGCAACAGACGGAACAACCCGTCAACGCCTTTGAAACCGGAAGCCGCCGTTAAGTTATTAAAAGAAAAACTGCCCGTTTCTGCCAAAATAGCCGCCAAAGCGACCGCGTCGTAAGCCTGAGAGGCGATACGCGGCGGTTTTTCCCCGTAAATATCCTTATACCGTCCGGCAAAAACGGCAAATCCTTCGGAAGGAAGGTGAGAGAACCACCCGCCGATCAGAGCCGGTTCCCGCGCTGGCTTGGAATCCGCCCATTGAGAAGTCCCGAGAATACGGATTTCGGAAGGCACGTCATAGTACGAAAACAAAGCGCCCAAAGAACGTAAACGGCTTCCCTCCTCCGGAACGAGAATGGCGTCGAATTCAAACGGATCCCTTACCAATTCCTGTTCTTTCATAACGTCTATGGTCGCCTGCAGTTGCTCCAAAGACATTTCTTTTTCTTCCATTTCGCCGGTTTCCTCGTTTTTAATCAGAACAGGTTTTCCCAAAGCGACCTGTTCTTTGGCTTTTTCCAAACGCTTGACTTCATCGTCCCGTTCGGTTTCCAAATCTTCCATCAGTCTGGGCATAATCGACGCCACGGCGGATTGCAAGTCATCAGTTTTCGGGTCATAAAAAGCCGCTTTTGTAATCATACCGCCGCAAGCGTCAACCGCCGCTTTTGCCGCCATTGAAACAATATCGCCCACAGCGTTATCCTGAGATAAAACCGCAAACCGCTTATATCCTTTTTCACAGGCAAAACGGACAATATGTTCCACCTGCTGCGACGTCAAAGTGCTGATTGTATAAACGCCGTCGCCCAAATTTACCGGATCGGAAGAAAACGTTATCACGCCGACGTCCGCGGAATGCGTTGCCGGACGAACGGCGCGCACAGCTTTTGCGTAAACGGGACCGATAATCAGCTCCGCCCCCTGATTGATCGCCAGTTCGGACGCTTTTCTGGCCCCTTCTGCGGTTCCTTCGGTATCGTAGAATTGCAAAATCAAACGCTGACTGCCCACATCAAACAAAGACATCATTGCGGCATTGCGCAAAGCCTCGCCCAATTTTTCAAAATTTCCCGTCAACGGCAACAAAACTCCCACGCGAACCATTTCTGCTGAAGCGATAGCCTCTTCTGTTTTGCCCCCTTTTTCTGCAATGTTCGCGTCCTTTATGTGAAAAGCGCTTCCATCAACGCGTTTGGAAAACAGAGGTATTTTGCCGGCACAAGAAGACAATAAAAGAATAACCGTAAAAAAAACAAAAAACGGACGAATAATTTTATGCAAGGAATTGCTCCCGGTTGTAAAACGTGTTTAGATACACTTTAATCTTTTTTGCAATGGAGTGCAAATGTCTGAAGCTTCTTTTATCAAAGGATTATATCTTGTGGCAACCCCTATCGGCAATCTGGGCGATATTTCCGCTCGAGCCGTAAGCGTTTTAGCAGTAGCGGATACAATCGCCTGTGAAGACACAAGAAACACGAAAAAGTTGTTGAGCCTATTGGGCGTTTTCAACAAAAATCTGATAGCGTATCACGAACATAACGCGGATAAAATGCGTCCTCACATTTTAAAACGACTCCGAAACAATGAAGTTGTAGCATTAGTTTCAGATGCCGGAACACCTCTTGTCAGCGATCCAGGTTATCGCCTGGTTCAGGACTGCATCAATCAGAATATTTATGTCACGGCTGTTCCCGGAGCATCTGCCGTTTTAACGGCTTTACAACTTTCAGGATTACCTTGTCACCGATTTTTATTCGAAGGCTTTTTACCCTCAAAAACCGTCGCCAGAAAAAAAGAATTAACTTTACTGGCGGATATTCCGGCGACTCTTATTTTTTATGAATCCCCTCAGCGACTGGAAGAAACTTTACGGGATATGACTTTAATTTTAGGAGACAGAAAAGCTGCCGTTGTTCGTGAAATCACTAAAAAATTTGAACAGACCGTGCGCGGAACTTTTACGGAATTGCTGGACAACTACAAACAAAATGGCTTTCCAAAAGGAGAGATTGTCATTGTTGTTTCGCCTGCGGAACAAAAAAATTTTTCTTCTGATGACATCAGACAGCTACTTAAAGACGCCTTAAAAACCATGAGCGTCAAAGAAGCGACGGCGATTGTTTCCCAAAAAACAGAAAAGTCCAAAAAAACTATTTACCAAATGGCGCTCGAGATTAAAAATGGGATTTAATAAACAAATAATAGGAAAAAAAGCCAGAATCGACGGATATAAAGCGGAATATCTGGCCGCGTTATTTTTGCGTTTAAAAGGATATAAAATCCTGCAACGCAATTTTAAACCGCCCAGAGGAACTGGCGCGGGAGAAATCGACATTATCGCATTAAAACATAATGTGATAATTTTTATTGAGGTAAAAAAAAGAAATTCCCGTGACTCTGCCGCCGAAGCAATAAACGAACATGTTCAGTCCCGTCGCATTAAAGGCGCCGAATATTTTTTAATGACCCACCCGGAATTGGCGGATAAAGAAATGCGGTTCGACGCGATTTTAATATCGCCGAACCGCTTTCCCGAACATATCCGAAACGCGTTTATGTGTTCATAAATCAAATTTCGTCTTCTTCGGACAAACTGATAACGTCGTCACTCAATTTATCCGAAAAAGAATCATCAAAAACAACATCGCCTATTTCCGCATCTTCGGCTTGAATAACATCTTCTTCATTCAATAATGTTTCTTCTTCTGACGCAACGCTTCTGTGATCGTCCAAACGTGCGCTGAGCTTGCGAATCAATGTATCCAGCTGTTCCAATGTTTCGTAAGAAAGCACTAATTCTCCGCCGACGGCTTTCGGTTTAATTACGACGGAAATTCCCAAAATACGAGACAATCCTTCGGCTAAAGAATCGCATTCTTCCTGTTTATCCGTTTTTTTAGCGACGGGACGTTTCTTTTTCGGCGCGGTCTGAGCCAGTTTTTCCGTCTGACGGACATTTAATCCTTTTTCAACGACAACCTGAGCCAAAGCTTCTGGATCTTTTGCCGCCAACAAAGCCCGCGCATGTCCTGAGGTCAGACGTCCCTCTTCCAAAAAGCCTTTTACCTTTTCGGGCAAGCCTAACAAACGGATTGTGTTTGCCACATGACTGCGGCTTTTTCCGACAGCCTGTGCCAATTCCTCCTGCGTATTGGCGAATTCTTCCATTAAACGGCGATAGCCTTCCGCTTCTTCTAGCGCATTCAAATCCTGACGCTGCAAGTTTTCAATCAAAGCGACTTCCAAGGCTTCTTTGTCCGTTAATGTTTTGACTAAAACGGGCACTTCCGTTAAACCGGCTAACTGGGAAGCCCGCCAACGACGTTCCCCGCCGACAATTTCATATTTGTCTGTAAAACCGTTTTTCAAACGAACGATCAGAGGCTGCAAAACGCCTTTGGTTCGAATAGATTCGACCAAATCGTTAATGGCGTCTTGATTAAAAACGTGACGCGGCTGGAACGGACTGGGTTCCAAATCAGACAACGGCACGGTTTTTATTCCCTGCGCATTTTGCGATGTTTCGCCTTCTCCCAACAAAGCGTTTAATCCGCGTCCGAGATTTTTAGCACTCATTTTTTCGTCTCCTGTTTTAAAACTTCTCTGGCCAGACTGATATAAGCTTGCGCCCCTCTGCTTTTAAAATCGTACAATAAAATCGGTTTTCCGTGTGAAGGAGCCTCCGAAACGCGGACATTGCGGGGAATAACCGTTTCATAGACTTTGCTTCCGAAGTAATTGCGCACGTCCTGAGCGACGACTTCCGACAATCCGGTACGGCTGTCAAACATTGTTAAAACAATGCCTTGCAGATCCAAATCCGGATTAAAGTTCTTTTTTACACGATCAATTGTGTTCATCAAATCCGCCACACCTTCCAAAGCCAGATATTCGCATTGAACAGGAACGATGACGGATTTGGAAGCAACCAGCGCGTTCACCGTCAGCATACCGATTGTCGGCGGACAATCAATAAAGATATAATCGTAAGCCAATAAAGCCTTTTCGATGGCTTTTTTTAAAAAGAACTGCGGTAATTTCCGATGAGATAATTCAAAATCCGCTCCGGCCAAATCTTTGGAAGAAGCGACGACCGACAAATTAGGAATCTTTGTCCACACAATCGCCGAAGAAATATTTTCCTCTCCCATCAAAACCTGGTACATGTTTTTAGGGGCGTTTCTGTGATCCAGTCCCAAGCTGACCGTTGCGTTTCCCTGCGGATCCAAATCCAGCACCAGAACTTTTTTATTCACAGCCGCCAAAGCGGTTGCCAAATTGACAGCCGTTGTTGTTTTGCCGACGCCGCCTTTCTGATTGGAAACAGAGATTACTTTCGGCTGTTGATTCAATTTCATTTCTTTTTTACCTCTGACAGCTCAAGAATTATTCCGTCTTCGCTTGAAACGCTTTTTATTTTTTTGACGCCGCATTTATATTTTTTCAGCGCCTGCGCCAATTCTTCCTCCGCTTTAGCGCCTTTCATAAACAGGCATCGTGTTCCCGGTTTAAAGAAAGGAAGGGCGTACCTGATTAATTTATCCAAAGGCGCCAAAGCTCTGGCCGTAATCACATCGGCGCCAAAATTTTTCATTTGTTCAATCCGTTCGTTATGAACGACAGCTTTCAAAGCGCAAACTTCTATGACTTTAT
Organism: Alphaproteobacteria bacterium; assembly: GCA_017616015.1. Lineage (GTDB taxonomy): Bacteria > Pseudomonadota > Alphaproteobacteria > CAAGCB01 > CAG-977 > UBA11549. The sequence continues at coordinate 109,021 of JAFZYY010000030.1, forward strand.
TCAAAAAGTCCGCTTTTTTTCCTTCACTTTCCGTTAAATGAAAAACGTACTTTTGTTCTGTATCCATCGCCGCCAAAACCAAAGCCGGAAAGCCGGCACCGCTGCCTAAATCCAAAACAACGCGATCCGAAGGCAAAAGATACCGGAATAACTGAGCGGAATCCAGAACATGCCTTGTCCAGACAACAGGAAGCGTCGAAGCTCCGATCAAATTCATTTTAGCCTGCTCCGCTTCCAATAAGTCAACATATTTATCAAGTTTTTCAATAGCTTGTTCTGATAGATCCAACCGTTTAACAACTTGATTACGATCAGTGATAATCATTTTCCGCCCTTTGTTTCACGTGAAACATTTCGCTTACTTTTTTTCTTAAGATAGCTTTGATCCTCTGATAAATTCAAGCGGAAAATTTTATCATTTCTGTTTTATTATAAATGCCTTTTGTAAAAACATTCAAAAAAATGTTTCACGTGAAACAAAAGACTTTCCGTAAACTTTTTGTTTTTCAAACGGTTACAGAATAAACTTTGACAAATCGGACGTTTTTGTCAGCGCCCCCACTTTTTCAATCACTTTTTCTTTTGTGATAATTTCCGTTTGTCCCTGACGTTCCGCGGCGGAAAAGGAAATATCTTCCAGCAGTTTTTCCAAGATCGTGTGCAAACGGCGCGCGCCGATATTTTCGACGTTTTCATTGACTTCCGCCGCCAGAGCCGCGATTTCCCGGATTGCCTCGTCTTCAAATTCAAGCGTGAAGTTTTCCGTCTTCAACAATTCTTTATACTGCAAAATCAGGTTTGCTTCCGGTTCGCACAGGATTTTGTAGAAGTCCTCTTTCGTCAGCGGCTTCAGTTCAACGCGGATCGGCAAACGTCCCTGCAATTCGGGCAGCAGGTCGGACGGTTTGGAAATATGAAACGCGCCGGACGTGATAAACAGGATATGGTCTGTTTTGACCATACCGTGCTTTGTCGTCACCGTCGTTCCTTCTATCAGAGGTAGCAAGTCACGCTGAACGCCTTCGCGGGACACGTCTGGATTTTTACCTTCGCTTCTGCCGCAAATCTTGTCGAACTCGTCGATAAAAACGATACCGTTATTTTCAACGTTGGCAATAGCTTCCTGAATAACCTTGTCCTGTTCGATCAGGTTGTCGCTTTCTTCCGTAACCAAGACCTCATAAGAATCCTTAACGGTCATTTTCTTTTTGCGGAAGGACATGCTTTTACCGCCCAACAAGTCGCCCAAGCTGATCATGCCCATTTGCGCTCCGGGCATTCCCGGAATATCAAACGTCGGCATGGAATTGTTCGGCGCTTCCTGTACCTCGATTTCGATTTCTTTGTCATCAAGAGCGCCTTCCCGCAACATTTTACGGAACTTCTGACGCGTTTCCTCCGTCGCATTCAGTCCGACAAGCGCGTCAATCACGCGTTTTTCGGCGGCTTCTTCGGCCTTGACATGAACACTTTTACGCATTTTTTTGCGTGTCATCGTAATCGAGATTTCCAACAAATCTCGGATAATGCTTTCAACGTCGCGCCCGACATAGCCGATTTCCGTAAATTTTGTTGCTTCGGTTTTAATAAAAGGAGCCTGCGCCAACTTTGCCAAACGACGGGCTATTTCCGTTTTTCCGACGCCGGTAGGCCCGATCATCAGAATGTTTTTGGGAACAACCTCCTCTTTTAAAGCGGCGGGAAGCTGCTGTCTGCGCCAACGGTTGCGCAAAGCGATCGCGACGGCGCGCTTGGCTTCGGTTTGCCCGACGATATGCCTGTCCAGTTCGGAAACGATTTCACGCGGAGAAAAAAATGTATTCATAGCTGTTCCATAACAATGTTGTGATTGGTGTAAATGCAAATATCGGCAGCAATATCCATTGCTTTTTTAACGATGTTTTCGGCGGACATATCCGTGTCAATCAAAGCCAGCGCCGCCGCCTGAGCGAAAGAACCGCCGGATCCGATACCGATTAAGCCGTGCTGAGGTTCCAGAACATCGCCGTTTCCGGTCAGAACAAGCGTTGTTTCCTTGTCGGCCACGATCATCATCGCTTCCAGCTTTCTCAAATAGCGGTCGGTACGCCAGTCTTTTGCCAGTTCCACACAGGCGCGCGTCAGCTGACCGGAGAATTTTTCGATTTTTTCCTCCAGTCGTTCGAACAACGTGAAAGCGTCTGCGGTCGCGCCCGCAAAACCGGCGATGATTGAACCGTTGCCCAGCCGGCGTACTTTGCGCGCGTTGCTTTTTAAAACCGTATTGCCGAACGTCACTTGCCCGTCACCGGCAATGACGACGGAATCGTTTTTGCGAACGCACAGAATTGTCGTTCCCCTTAAAGACGGCGTTTGATTGTCCATGAGATTCTCCTTATCGCTTGCATAAAAGTAAATCTGCGTTAAAGTGATTTAAAACAGATTATCGTGAAAAGGAAGAAAAAAAACAATGCGTCAAGCTCAAATAGAACGAAAGACTACAGAAACGCAAATTTCCGTTTCAGTAATTTTGGACGGAGAAGGAAAATACGACATTCACACGGGGTGCGGCTTTTTTGATCACATGCTGGAACAGCTTTCGCGTCACAGCCTCATCGATCTGACAATCAAAGCTACCGGAGACCTGCACGTTGACGCGCATCATCTGGTCGAAGACACGGGAATTGCGCTGGGCAACGCCTTAGCGCAGGCGCTGGGGGACAAGAAAGGATTGAACAGATACGGCTCGGCGTGTATTCCGATGGACGAAGCCCTGACCCGCTGCGTATTGGATTTAAGCGGCCGGACGGCTTTTGTCTGGCACGTTGCCTTTCCGACGGAAAAAGTCGGGGAGCTTGACACCGAAGTGTTCAAAGAGTTTTTCGCCGCCGTTGCCGATAACCTGAAAGCGGCAATTCATATCGGAAACATTTACGGCGACAACTCGCACCACATTGCGGAATCGTGCTTTAAAGCGTTTGCCAGAGCGCTGCGTCATGCGACCGAAATCGATCCGAGAGCGGCCGACATCACGCCCAGCACGAAAGGAGCCTTATAATGAAATACATTTTAGGGATTATTGTTGCGCTTATCGTTATCGGCGCCATCGCCGGTTTGATTCATTTGTACCGCGTTTCGAGAAAGAACAAAAAAGAAATGGCGCAGTATACCGGCAAATCGGCTGAAGTGACAAACAGCCTCGGCAAAGTTCTTGTCGTTTATTATTCGCTGACGGGACGCACGAAAGGAATTGCCGAAAGAATTGCCGCCAAAACAGGCGCAGATTTGTTTGAAATTAAAACCAAAGAACAATATCCGGGCGGCGTAAAGCTTTACACGACATCGAAAAAAGAAATCAAAACAAAACAGTATCCGGCTGTTGAATCTTTTCCGGACACAGCGGCTTACGACGTTATTTTTGTCGGCGCGCCGGCGTGGTGGTTTACGGTTGCTCCGCCCGTTTTTACCGTTTTGGAAAAAGTTGATTTTCTGGGCAAAAAAGTCGTGCCGTTTTCGACGCAGGAAAGCGTTGTTGGCACATTTTTCGAAGATTTTGCCGCCGCCGCGAAAAACGCGCGGATATTGCAACACGAATCCTTTAATAACATGGGCAAAAAATACGACGAACAGCTTGATGCCAAAATCGCCGATTGGATCAACGGATTATAAAACAAATAAAAAAGCCGGAGAAATCTCCGGCTTTTTTGATACGGACAAAAAGTTACACCTGGCATAAAAGGAGCTTTACAGATGAAATACGTTTTAGGAATTATCCTTACGATTATCGTGATTGGCGGCATTGCCGGCCTGCTTCACCTTTACCGCGTATCCGCCAAAAACAAAAAAGAAATGGCACAGTATGCCGATAAATCCGCCGAAGTGACGAACAACCTCGGCAAAGTGCTGGTCGTTTATTATTCTCTGACCGGACACACGAAAGACATTGCGGAAAAAATCGCCGCCAAAACAAATGCGGATCTGTTTGAAATCAAAACAAAAGAACCTTATCCGACCGGCGCGAAATTGTACACGATGGCAAAGAAAGAAATCAAAAACAAGCAGTATCCCGCCATAGAAGCCGTGCCGAATGTTACCGATTACGATGTGATTTTTGTCGGCGCGCCTGTTTGGTGGTACACGATGGCGCCGCCTCTCTTTACCGTCTTGGAACAAGTTGATTTTCAGGGCAAAAAAGTCGTGCCTTTTTCGACGCAGGGAAGCAATATCGGCAAATTCTTTGAAGATTTTGCCGCAACCGCGAAAAACGCCACTGTTTTACAGCGTGCGGACTTTAACAATATGGACAAGAAATACGACAAACAAGTTGAAGCCAAAATCGCCGATTGGATCAACGGGTTATAAAACAACGAAAAAGCCGGAGAAATCTCCGGCTTTTTTGGGGTTTATTTTACATGTTTGAATTTCAGAACTGTTTTTGTTCCTCTTAATGATTCATAGGAATAATTCCCGACGTACTCGAACAAACCGTCGCGAATAACGTCTCCATCTATTTTATCTGCATCATCTTTATTTTTGATAACAAAATAAGTATCTTCTCCGTTAGACGTAACCAACATTCCATCTTCAGTAACTTGCCGGATAGAAAAATTGCCTATAAATAAACAATCTTTTTTCTTCCTTTCCTGAGGATTAAACCCTCCACCAATTTCAACAGGATTTGGGATTATGTTTTTTGACGTAAACGGGATACAAAATGGTTTCCCGTATTTTTTAATAACGCCATCATTTAATTCAGCCACTGTTTTTTCTATTTCCTGTTTAGCTTTTCGTTCTTTTTCAGCAGCTTCCTTTTTAACGGCTTCTTTCTTAGCGATAGCCTTTTTACGTTCTTTTTCAGCATTACTTTTATATACGTCTTCGGTAACTGTACACTTTTCCAATGTAGTTGCAGGCAGTCGAACTAAATAACGACCTGAATCAGATACTAAATATCTGTCATCACCTTTTTTAGCAACAATATGATATGGCGTTTTTGTATCGATTTCAGAAAGATTGGGACCTAACATAACAATAATGTTTTTTTCCGTCTCACCTAAAGATGAAAAGAATCTGACACCTTTGCACTGCTTATTAAAATCTTCATTTGATTCCAAATAACCACTATTTAAGCTCTGTACATTACTCTTTGTAAAATATCTCGTTTCATATGGTTCTGTCATTCGCGGAATAAAAGAACACCCTGTAACCAATGTTAAAATAACAGGAATAGCAAATTTTTGAATTTTCATATTTCACTCCATAAAAAAGACAATATAAACACATTATAATATGTGTATTGGCTTTATCAATAAAAAATACACATTTTAACAGGTTGTCAGAATCCACATTAAAATAGGAAACTGTCAGCTATGGATAAAAATGAAATTTTAAAAGATATCGGCCGGAAAATAGCTCTTTTCAGAAAGCAGAAAGGGCTGAATCAATTTGACCTGGCGGCAGAATCCGGAAAAATGGTCAATACGATTTCCAACATTGAACGTGGACTGGCAGATCCGAGGCTGTCGACATTATTGGCAATAATGGACGCTTTACAAATTTCCTTTGCGGATTTAACCGAAGAACGTACATATGCCAAAGCATTAAATATCAATTTAATCCGCATTATCGATCGTTTGCAAAATTGCGATGAAAAAACACTGTCTTTAATTACCAAACAAATTGATATTTCTTTAGAATTAAAAAAATCAAATTAACATTTGTTTCCCGTGAAACAAGGGCGGGAAATCCCGCCCTTGTTTTTCCGATTTTTCAGATCAGTCCCAATTCCTGCGCTTTGACGACTGCGGCCGTCCGCGTTTTAACTCTCAGCCGCAGAAAAATGCCGGAAACGTGCAATTTAATCGTCGAAACGGATAATTTCATCGCCTGCGCGATTTCTTTGTTCAATAACCCTTTTGCCAGATGCTTCAACACTTCTTTTTGTTTGAAAGTCAGACAAACCTTACTATAATTAAGGCTGTTATCGGATATTTTCTTTTTGCTCATTTTTCAGACCTCCGGTTATACAATTAAAAGTAGTATATATTATTTAATATACTTTATTTGGTATATACGACCGGATAGCCCTTGTCCATATAGCCTTTTGACCTGATATTGCCGGATATGCGAAAAAAGCTCCTTCCGGAGCTTTTTCCTTTAATTTAGCGCTTTTCCCAACGCGTCTATGTGTAAAATGGCGTCTTTGAATTTGTCCGCGCTTAAATCGTAGCCTTCGACGTGCCAGCCGGGAACTTTTGTCGCTTTGTCAATCAAAGCGGGCAGGTCGGCTTCGGTCAGCCCGATTTCCGCCAAAGTCGTCGGCAGTCCCGTTTTCTTATAGAATTTCAACACGCGGTCGCGTAAAGCCGTTTGTCCGTCGTATTCCAGCAGAGCCAGAACGCCGTAAGCAACAAGAAAACCGTGCAGATACTTGTGCGACACGGGGAAAATCGTCGCGCCGTAATAAAAACAATGCGCCAGATTTGTGTTGTAGTAAAATTCGGGACAAACCGTCATATTGCTGACCAGTCCCGTGGAAATGACAATGCACAGGGCAACTTCCTGCAACGCTTCGGACGTTTTCTTATTTTCGCAGGATTTCATCGCTTCTTCGCCGAATTGCAACAACGGCTCGGAACACGCGCCGCACAAGCACTTGCCGACCAACAAATTCTGGTCAAGTTTGACATTCCTTAACGCCAGAGCGACTTCCGGTTCTTTGCTCAACGCGTCGCCGATACCGGCCTGCAGGTATTTGATCGGGGCTTCCGCAATGATTTGGTCGTTGATGAACACGCAAACGGGCGGACGGGAGCTGTAAAAGTTGTTCTTAAAACTGCCGTCAGCGTTGTACATGATCGCCAGAGCGGTGCAGGGCGCGCAGTTTGAGGAAATGGTCGGAAACGTGAACAAAGGCTTTTCCAGACGTTCCGCCGTGACTTTGCAGGTGTCGCAGCATTTTCCGCCACCCATCGCTAAAATCATATCGGCTTTCTGTACGGTTTCGTTTGCCGTCAGCATTTCGACGTTTTCATAGGTGGAATCCCCGCCGAACCATACCTGCCCCAGAACCTCAATGCCGTCCAGCTCTTTCGTCAGCTTGTCCGCCGCCACCGCCATTGCGGTTTTTCCGCCGATAATCACCGCCGTTTTGCCGTACTTTTTCAAAATGACGGACGCTTTCTGATAGACGTCGGAACCGATCATATAATCCGGCAAAGCCACAAAAGAACGCTTCATCGTTTAATCCTCTCGTTTAAATTGAAATATTGATTTTTATAGTTTTTTTAAGGCGGAAAGTCAATCAAAGGACAAAATCCGTCCTGATAAAACCCTTATAGCAGTTTACGTTTTAAACCTTGCAGACGGACATTTATATCGACGACAAGCCTTTTTATCAATTTGCAGTTCACGATTTTTGAAATGCAAGCGCCTGCACAACAAAATAAAACTGTTTCCGTCGTTAAAAAAGAAAGTGTCGGGGAAATCGTGATGCGTGATAAATATCACACTTACGAATTCAAAAAACTTCCCGTTACATTGCCTTTGATGCCGAACGCCACCACGCGTGAAGACATTATTATGGCTCTGATGCGCCGGGATTATCCCAATCGGCTGATTCGCGCTTTCGCTTCCTATAACAGAAACAGCAAATTCTTCCTCAAAATTTCACTGGATAATGAACTTTATTAGCAGACGGCTTACAACAAACTATCGACGATTTTGAAAAATTCATAAAAATCAGATATTTATTTTGTTTTTTCTTACCTTGAGAACAGTCTGCCTATCCGAAATTTAGTGGATCCATTTCTTGTATTTTATTTTTTTTCTGTGATAATACATCGGCATATCTTATAAATTAGGAAAAAAATATGTCATCATTTATACAACTTATTAAACAGTTTATATCCGGAAACACACCTCAAGGTATTAAATTTAGAACCAATTTATCTGTTATATTAACTTTTTCTGTTCTTATTATAGAAATTGTAATATATCTCATATATTGGAATTCTATTCCGAATATGATTCAATATGATTATGATTTTTCAGGTATACCAAATAATATTTGTGAGAAAAAATGGATATGGTATAATGTTCTTATTCAAATATTTATTTGCATTTTTGTATTTATCATAAAATATTTTTCATATAAAATGAAATGTATTCATCATATTGTTTATGATGAAAATAATAATTTAATTCCGATTATGAATAAACGATTTTCCATGTTTGCGTGGGAAACGGCTATGCTTTTTGTGACAACGGAGCAAGGCTATATTTTTGCTCTTATTGGTATTATCGAAAATCGTATGTGCGATGATGTTGTGACGATGATATTTCTGTTTTGGCTGATTGTACTTATTTTCGAGTTCCGATCCGATTTAAAAGTACTGAAGAACGGCGGCAATAATAATCAAAAAGCTTAAAAACATTGCGCTAAACTTCAAAACTGTTTCTAAAGCAAGAAAAACAGCCAGAATAAATTCAAAAATAAAAAAAACCCTCCAAACGGGATATCTCCCGCCGGGAGGGCGTTTTTTCCGTATGAGTAATACTAGGAATTCATAGCGTCGAAAAAGTCGTGATTGTTTTTTGACTGTTTCAGCTTTTCCATTAAAAATTCCATCGCGTCCGCCGGTCCCATCGGCATCAGCACGCGGCGCAACACCCACATTTTAGACAGCATATCCTTGCCGACCAGTAATTCTTCCTTACGCGTGCCGGATTTCGTAATGTCAATCGCGGGGAAAATGCGTTTGTCGGACACTTTACGGTCCAGAATGATTTCGGAATTGCCTGTGCCTTTGAATTCTTCAAAAATCACTTCGTCCATGCGGGAACCCGTATCAATCAAAGCGGTGGCGATAATCGTTAAAGAACCACCTTCCTCGATATTTCTGGCCGCGCCGAAAAAGCGTTTCGGTTTTTGTAAAGCGTTAGCGTCAACACCGCCGGTCAATACTTTACCGGAACTGGGCACAACCGTGTTATAAGCGCGCGCCAGACGCGTAATCGAGTCAAGCAGGATAACGACGTCGCGTTTGTGTTCAACCAGTCTCTTGGCCTTTTCAATGACCATTTCGGCGACCTGAACGTGACGGGAGGCCGGTTCGTCAAAAGTTGAACTGATAACCTCTCCCTGAATCGTTCGGCTCATTTCCGTGACTTCTTCCGGGCGTTCGTCAATCAACAAAACAATTAAGTAAATTTCCGGATTGTTTTGCGTAATCGCGTGGGCGATGTTTTGCAGCATCACGGTTTTACCGGTTCTGGGCGGCGCAACGATCATGCCGCGCTGACCTTTTCCCTGCGGACAAATCAGATCTATGATTCTGGACGTCATGTTTTTATTGTCCAGATCGTTCTCCATTTTGATTTTTTCGTTCGGGTGAAGCGGCGTCAGGTTGTCAAAATTAATGCGATAACGCACATTTTCCGGTTCTGCAAAGTTGATTTTTGAAATTTTGGAAAGAGCAAAGTATCTTTCGCCGTCCTTCGGGGCGCGAAGCTCGCCTTCAACCGTGTCGCCTGTTCTCAAACCGAATTTTTTGACCTGACTCGGAGAAACGTAAATATCGTCGGGACCGGGCAGGTAATTGGACTCGGGAGAGCGCAAAAAACCGAAACCGTCTTGCAAAACTTCAATAACGCCCTCGTCCTGAAGTGTTTCTTCGTTATTTGCCAGCTGTTTCAGAATGGCAAAGGTCAAATCCTGCGTTCTTAACGTCGAAGCGTTTTCAACGCCCAATTCTTCCGCCATGTTCAACAATTCGGCGGGAGACTTCTTTTTCAGATTCTTTAAATGCATCTATAATCGTCTTTATGTTATGATTGAGAAACGGCGGAAAATCGCCAAAGAGAAGAGAGTTTTGTTTTATCTTTTTTGGCGTTTCCGGTCAAGCTGAAAAAAATACCTTCAATAAATATATAATAAAAAGATGTTGTTGTTTTTTGCTCCTGTGCATAAGTGGGACGCTTTTTTATCAACAGGTTTTAAACAAAAAATGTCACAGAGGTACCATTTTGGAAAAATGAAAGGATAAAAAATAAAAAAAATGACCAAACGGCGAGTCGCTCCATATTGTGGATAATGTGGATAAGTAGTTATCCCTGTTATAGTCGAACGAATAAAAATTTTTATACACATCTGCATAAAAAAAGGGACATAATGGCATAAAAGGGATAAAACAAAATGGAATGTCGTTTTATCAGACTTATGCACAGGAGTTTTGAAAGATGTTGATATTGGCTTCTAAAAGCAAGAGCAGGCAAGACCTTTTGGACGCTGCGGGCGTCGAATTTAAAAGTATTCCTTCCGGCATTGACGAGGAAGCAATCAGAGTCGAAATGCGTGCCGCCGGTCAAAACAGCAAACAGACAAGTCTCAGACTGGCAACCGAAAAGGCGATGGCCGTTTCAAAAAAACATCCTAAAGCCTTTGTTATCGGCGCGGACCAAATTCTGGATATGAAAGGCGAATGGTTTTCAAAACCCGCCGATTTGAGTATGGCGCATAAGAATCTGAAAAAATTGAGAAATAAAACGCATTTGTTGGTTAACGGCACGGCGGTCGTCAAAAACGGCAAGCTGATTTGGTTTGACAACTCCGTCGTCAAAGTGACGATGCGTGATTTTTCCGATAACTTCCTTGACGATTATCTGGCTGAAGCCGGCGAAGAAGTTTGTTATTCCGTCGGCGCTTATTATATGGAAGATTTGGGCGCACAACTTGTCAAATCTTTTGAAGGCGATTATTTTTCAATTCTGGGATTGCCCTTGCTGCCGTTGCTGGAATGCTTGCGTCAGTGCGGAGAACTGCAGAAATGACCTTGAAAAAGGCCGGCGTTATCGGTTTTCCGATTCATCATTCCAAATCTCCGATTATTCATAATTATTGGCTGAAAAAATACGGCATCCGGGCCGTATATGATGCTTTTGAAATCAAATCCGAAGAATTGGAAAAATTTGTTTTCTCTTTGAAAGAAAAAGATTTTTCAGGCATTAACGTAACCGTACCGCATAAAGTCGCCGTGATGAAACTGATGGACGAATTATCTGCCGCAGCGCAAAAAGCCGGTGCGGTCAATACCGTGATCGTCAGAGAGGACGGAACTTTGTTCGGTCACAACACAGACGGGGCGGGCTTTCTGGCAAATATCCTTGAAAAAAAGAAAGATTTTGACATTAAACAAAAACCCGTCGTGATTTTAGGAACGGGCGGCGCGGCCAGAGGCGTTTGCGCGGCTTTGGTTTTAGCGGGCGCGCCGGAAATCAGACTGGTTTACAGAACAAAAGAAAAAGCCGAAAATCTTGCATCTTCCGTCGGCGGAAACTTCCGGCTTGTCGAATGGAGCAAAAAAGAAACTATTTTAGATGACGCGGGATTACTGGCCAACGCGACGACGCTCGGCATGAAAGGTTTTGATCCGTTGGAAATAGACCTGTCAGGTTTGAATGCATCGGCAATCGTCGCGGACGTGGTATATTCCCCTTTAAAAACGGAATTGCTGAAACAGGCCGAAGAAAGGGGACACGTTACGGCGGACGGACTGGGAATGCTGCTGCATCAGGCTTGTCCGGCTTTTCAGGCATGGTTTGGCGTTATGCCTGAAATCACGCCGGAATTAAGGGAGCTTGTCTTGAAATGACAAAAAGCGTTGTCGTCGGACTGACAGGAAATATGGGAGCAGGCAAATCCACTGCCGTCAAAATGATTCGGGAAACGGTCGTTCCCGTGTTTGAAGCTGACCGGGCTGTGCATATTCTGATGCGCGATAATCGGGAAATGAAAGCTTTGTTTTTCCGGAAATTCCCGGAAAGCCTTGTCAACGACGAAATTGACAGGACTGTTCTATCCGCTTTGATTAAAGAACAAAAACTTGATGTCAGACAGCTTGAACAAATGATTTATCCTTTTCTGGAAAAAGAGCTGCAAAACTTTTTTACGCGCCACAGTCGCGAACCTGTCGTCGTTTTGGACGTTCCTTTACTGTTTGAAGCGGGGTGGGACAGGTTTTGCGACAAAATCATCGTCGTATCGGCACCGGCGGACGTATTGAAACAGCGCGTTTTTGAACGTCCCGGCATGACGGAAGAAAAATATCTGGCTTTAACCGCAAGGCAAATGCCTGATGAAGAAAAACGGGAAAAAGCCGATTACGTCATTGAAACACAATACGGAATCGACTCTGTACAGCAACAACTGACTGAAATTATGGAAGAATTAAAATGAGAGAGATTGTTTTAGATACGGAAACGACGGGACTTGATCCTTATTCCGGACATAAACTCGTTTCAATTGGCTGTGTCGAGCTGGAAAATCACATGCCGACCGGAAAAACATATTATCAGCTGATCAATCCGGAACGCGACGTGCCCGAAGAAGTCGTTAAAGTTCACGGACTGACAAACGAAATTCTGGACAAGGAACCGCCATTTCGCGATATCGTCGATGATTTTCTGGCGTTTATAGGAACCGATCCTCTTGTCATTCACAACGCCGAATTCGATATGAAGTTTATCAACGCGGAATTGTCCTGGATAAAAAGAGATCCCATTCCGATGGACAGGGCGATCGACACTTTACTTATCGCTAAACGAAAATTCCCCGGATCACGTGTTAATCTGGACGAACTTTGCCGCCGTTTCGGCATTGATAACACCAAACGCACCAAGCACGGAGCTTTGTTGGACTCTGAACTTTTGGCCGAAGTGTATCTGGAATTGTTGGGCGGCCGCGAACCGGGATTTGTCCTCGGTATGAAAAAAGAAGAAAGCGCTTTGGAAATCAGGGCAAAATCCGCCGAAAATATAAAAAAGCCCCGTAAAGAACCGCGTCCTGCTGTTTTTTTGGAGGGTGAAGCGGAAAATCACGAGGCTTTTTTAAAAAAGCTCAAAGATCCGATGTGGCTCAGTTAACCGTCGCGGATTCTTTTTCTTTTTTCAGTTCTTCCAGCCGTTTGTGATACAAACCGACAAAATCAATCGGGTTGATCATCAGGGGCGGGAATCCGCTTTCACGCGTTAAATCGGCGATGATGTTGCGCGCAAACGGGAACAACAAACGCGGAATTTCGATTAATAAGATCGGTTCGATATGTTCCGGCGCAACCTGAACAGTCGCAATGCAACCGTATTCGACTTCACACAGAAAAGCTACCTTGTCTTCCGCTTTGGCTTCGGCTTTAATCTTCAAGCCGACCTGATAAACCGTATCCTGAATTTTGCCGGCTTGCACGTCGACGTTGACATTGATTTCCGGATTGGATTTCAGTTCGGTGAAAATCTGGGGAACATGAGGGGCTTCGAATGAAATATCTTTTACAAATTGCGCGTTGATCGCAATGGCAACTTGCTGTTGTTCGTTATTTTCGGTATTATTTTCGCTCATTAAAGTATTCTCCTGAATTAAAAATCTGGTATACTCTATCCTAATTGAATCGGGAAAGAAAGAAAGAAGGTTAAAAATTATGTCACAACAGTTTCAGTTTTTAGACATCATCTTTTTGGGAATAGTCGTATTGTTGCTGATTAACCGCCTGCGCAGTGTTTTGGGGACGCGTCCTTCCGCCGATAATTCCGTTAAAAACGAAACTGTACAGCCGGCAAAGATTGTTGATATTTCCGAATACAGAACATTGGAAAGCGCTACCGGTTCGAAAATGGAACAGGACATAACCGCTAGTACGGATTTTGAAGAAGATGCAGAGGTAATTCAAAGTCTGAAAAAAATAAAGGAAGCTTTTCCTTCTTTCGATCTGGTTGATTTTATGCAAAAGGCCCCGCGGGCGTTTGAATATATTGCTTTGGCTTTTGCCGGCGGAGATAAAGAAAGTCTGAAGCCGCTGTTGAGCGACAATATCTATCATAGCTTTGAAAAAGCGATCGACGAACGCAAGGAACGCAAGGAAACCGCGGAATTCAGTCTGATCGGATTTAAATCAATCAAATTGACTGATGCCAAAATGTTCGGCAGCGAAGTCGAATTGACAGTCGAATTTGAAACCGAACAAACGAATATCGTCAAAAACGCCGCCGGAGAAGTCATTATCGGCGATCCGACTTATATTGAAACAGTGACGGATATCTGGACATTAAAGAAGAATATGCATTCTTCCGATCCTATTTGGATATTAACGGCGACGCACAGCAAATAATCCGGATTAATGAAACGCGTTTTTATTATTTTTTGTGCCGTTTTAATGGCCGGTTTGACGTTTTATTTCAGGAAAGCGTCCGAAAAACCGTCGGAAACAGCCTCTTTTTTGACTGAATTTCCATCGGAAACAAAACTTTCCGCTGTTGATTTTTCACAATTAAACGGTTTTGAAACAGATAAAGTTCTGGAAGCATTGCCCGCTTTGCGAAAATCTTGTCTTGTTTTGAAAAAAAAATATAAGCAATGGCGCGGCGTTTGCGATGAATTAAATCATTCTTTTAAATCGGATCCGGAGTTTAGATCTTTTTTGAAAAAGAATTTTCAGCCTTATGCCGTTAATAAAACTCAGAAAGGTCTGTTTACCGGCTATTATGAACCGGAAATAGAAGGTTCTTCCGTTCGGACAAAAGAATATGCGACGCCTGTTTACGGACTGCCGCAGGATATTGTCCGTATTGATCTGGAAAAATTTAATCCGAAATATAAAGGCGAAATCCTGTTCGGCAAACAGTCGGGCAAAGAAATAACACCCTATCTGACGCGTAAGGAAATCGAAACGGGCAAAACGAAAGTTCCCGCCGACGTTATCGCATGGGTTAAAGAACCGGCTGACTTGTTTATTCTGCAAATTCAGGGCTCGGGTATATTAAAATTGCCTGACGGGAAACAAATCGGCATCGGTTATGACGGTAACAACGGTCATCGTTTTACCGGAATAGGCAGTGTCATGGCTAAAAAAGGACTGTTGAAAAACGGTGTCTACACGATGTCCGAAATCAGGGATTGGCTGATTTCAAATCCTGAACAAGCTCAAAAACTGATGCATGAAAACAAGCGTTATATCTTTTTTAAAAAGCTTGATAAACCCGGAGCCATAGGCTCTTTGGGCGTTCCTTTAACGGCAGGCAGAAGTCTGGCCGTCGATCCGGCTTATATTCCGTTAGGCAGTTTTTTGTGGCTGCAGGCAGAGCATGATAAAACGCCTTTGAACCGTCTGATGACGGCGCAGGATACCGGCAGCGCGATTAAAGGCGTTATTCGGGGGGATTTTTTCTGGGGAGCGGGAGAACAGGCTCTTAAAGAAGCAGGACGTATGCGCAGTCAGGGAACTTATTTTTTGTTATTACCGAAAAGAGAGTTGTGAAATGAATAAAATTCCCATACCACCGCCGACAAAGGAAGATATGGTTGTTTTCCAGGGATTGCAACGCGCGTTGGTTGAAAAAAAAGCTTTTATTAAAGTCAATTTTAAAAAACTGAACAGGTTTAAATCCCCGTTTTTCAATCCGTGGGAAAACGTATTGCCGTTATTGACAATTTTAATTATTTCATTGCTTTTAATGATTTTCCGCAATCTGGTTATCGGGACAACGGCACTTTTGGTTATGTGTTTCGTATATGCGCTTTGCATGCCGTATTTTCTGGAACCGTTTATGCAAAATCGCGTCACGAAACGCATCGTTCCCAGAATAGAAAAATTCCTGATCGCTTGGAGATACGGCGGCATTTCGATTGTTTTAACGGCGGATCCCAAATATTTTTGTCAGGCGCCTTTAGGTAGCTGGAAACAGTTCACCATTTCTTATTTTTCGGATCTGATTCCCGAAGAGCTGATGCCGAAGGAAGAAGAAAAAAATGCCTGAGGATAACGACGATCAGGCTTTGTGGAAAGCGGTGACGGAAACCGTCAGACCTCTGAATTCCAAAATACCGGCGAAAAAAGCCGAACACGTTTCTTTGCGCAAAAAATTGACGATTGACGTTCGTCCGTCCCGTCACAGTCCCGATTTTGATTATGCGATCTGCGATCCGCTGACGGAAGGCGATTTTCACGCGATGGATAAAAAGACGGGACAGCGCTTTAAATCCGGCGCGATGCAAATAGATGCCAAACTGGATTTACACGGATACACATTGGACAAGGCTTTTGAAGTGTTGAAAAATTTCATTTATGACCAAAGCCGCCGGAATTCCCGCTGTCTTCTTGTGATTACGGGAAAGGGCGGCTTGTTGGGGCGCGGCGTTTTAAAAGCCGAAATGCCCGCCTGGATAAATTCGGCGGAAATCCGCAGTTTGGTTTTGTCCTATACGACGGCTCGGCCGAAGGACGGCGGCGACGGCGCTTTTTATATCCTTTTAAAACGGAACAGAACGTGATAAGACAGCCTCAACAAAAGTTTTAAGGGACACATATACGATGAACGCGACGATTTTTGCACCGGCGACAGCTTTAGGAAAAGCGGGCGTGGCTATTGTGCGCGTTTCAGGTTTGCAGGCTTTGCAAGCCGTTCATCTGATGACGCCTATTCAAAATCCCGTTCCGAGAAAAGCAACCCTGACGGAAATCCGTACGCTTGACGGCGTTCAGATTGACGAGGCTTTGGTGCTTTATTTTCCGGCGCCGAACAGTTTTACCGGCGAAGACGTTGTCGAGTTTCAGACGCACGGCGGACGGGCGATTACGGCGATATTGCTTGCCGAACTGGCCAAGATAGAAGGCTTCAGACCGGCCGATCGCGGCGAATTCACCAGACGCGCGGTCGAAAACGGCAAGATGGATCTGACCGCAGCAGAAGGATTGGCTGATCTGGTCGACGCCGAAACGGAACAGCAACGGCGGCAGGCTTTGCGTCAGATGAACGGAGCTTTGGCAAAGATTTACGAACGCTGGCACGGCGAACTGATGCACGTTCTGGCGTGGATGGAAGCGTATATCGACTTTCCGGAAGAGGAAATTCCCGAAAGCGTTTCCGCCGAAGTCCGCGGAAAAATCACTTCTTTGAAAGAGGAAATCGAAAAACACTTAAATGACGGCAGACGCGGGGAGAGACTGCGCGACGGACTTCAAATAGCGATTATCGGCGCGCCGAACGCGGGCAAATCCAGTTTGATGAACCGTCTGGCGCAGCGCGACGTGGCAATCGTATCTTCCACGGCGGGAACAACGCGCGATGTGATTGAAGTCCGTTTGGACATTAACGGTTATCCGGTTATTGTGGCGGATACGGCCGGTTTGCGCGATACGGCGGAGGAAATCGAAGCCGAAGGCGTGCGCCGCGCCAAAGCCAGAGCGGAGGAGGCCGACCTTGTGTTATGGCTGACGGACGCGAATGAAACAAAAGACGAAACGGAAATAAAAGGACTCGATCCTGAAAAAATCATTTCGATCATGAACAAAGCCGATCAGGTTTCGGCTCAAAACGACGGAAATTTCTGGATTTCCGCCAAGACGGGGCAGGGACTTGACGCTTTGCTGACGAAAATCGGAAAATATGTTGAAGAAAAGCTTTCAATGCGCGAAGAGCCGTCTTTAACACGATTGCGCCACCGTAAAGCGTTGGAAGAATGTGTCGGATTTTTAAATTCCTCTTTAAATGCGCCCGAAATAGAGTTAATGACAGAAGACCTGCGCATGGCGATGCGTTCTTTGGGAAAGATCACAGGTCAGGTGCAAGTGGAAGAATTGCTTGATGTTATTTTTAAAGACTTTTGCATAGGAAAATGATGACGAATACATTTGATGTGATTGTTGTCGGCGGCGGTCACGCCGGGTGCGAAGCGGCAGCGGCGGCGGCGCGCATGGGCGCTAAAACGGCGTTATTGACGCATAAAATCTCAACGCTCGGGGAAATGTCGTGCAATCCGGCCATCGGCGGTTTGGGCAAAGGTCATCTGGTGCGCGAAATCGACGCCTTGGACGGCGTAATGGGACGCGTTGCCGATAAAGCGGGGATTCAATTTCGTATGCTGAACAGTTCGAAAGGCCCCGCCGTTCAGGGATTGAGAACGCAGGCGGACAGAAAGCTGTACCGGCAGGCCATGCAGGCGGAATTGCTGAATTACGAAAATCTGACGGTCATTGAAACCGCCGTCGAGGGATTAACATATTGTGAAAACCCGCTGAAAATAACGGGTGTTATCACCGCCGATGGTACGCAATACGCGGCGGGAGCCGTTATTCTGACGGCCGGGACGTTTTTACACGGGCTGATGCATGTCGGGGAAACAAAGACAGTCGGCGGCCGTGTCGGCGAAATTTCCTGCGAACACTTGTCCGATTTTCTTATCCGTTTAGGGTTAAGGGTAGGGCGGCTGAAAACGGGAACACCGGCCAGACTGGACGGCAAAACGATCAATTACGATATTATTCAGCGGCAGGAAGGCGATCCCGTCCCCGAGCCGTTTTCATTTCTGGACGAGAAAATCACGACGCCGCAAATTGCTTGCTATATCACGGCGACGAACACGAAAACGCACGAGATTATTCGCGCCAATATGCACCGCGCGCCGTTGTTTTCGGGACAAATCAAGGGAGTCGGCCCCCGTTACTGCCCGAGTATCGAAGATAAACTTGTCAAATTCGCCGACAGGGATTCTCATCACGTTTTTCTTGAGCCGGAAGGGCTTGACGACGACACGGTTTATCCGAACGGGATTTCCACGTCTTTACCCGCCGACGTGCAGGACGCGATGATTCATACGATTAAAGGCTTGGAAAACGTACGAATTATCCGCCCGGGATACGCGATCGAATACGATTATGTCGATCCGTTGGAAATGCGGACGACTTTGGAAACGAAAAAAGTTTCCGGCCTGTTTATCGCCGGACAGTTGAACGGCACGACGGGATACGAGGAAGCCGCCGCTTTGGGACTTTTGGCAGGCATCAACGCCGCTTTGAAGGCAAGCGGTTCGGAAAAGGAATTTACGTTGGACAGAGCTGACGCTTATTTGGGCGTGATGATCGACGACCTGACGACCAAAGGGGTGGACGAACCTTACCGCATGTTCACTTCGCGCGCGGAATACAGGCTTTTGTTGCGCTCCGACAACGCGGATATGCGTCTGACGCCGAAAGGTATCGACATCGGTTGCGTCGGCGCAAAGCGGCAAAAAGCCTTTGAAGAAAAGGCCGAAGCGTTAAAAATCGCGCGCGAAAAGCTGAATGCTGTCGGCGGGACACCCGGGGAATTGTCTAAACTGGGATTTGAAGTCAATAAGGACGGTTCGCACCGTAACGGGTTTGATTTGCTGGCTTACGAACAAATCAACTGGGAAAAGCTGTCCGACGTGTGGCCTGAATTGAAAAACACGCGCGCCGATGTCGTTGAGCAGCTGGAAATCGAAGCAAGATACCGCGGCTATCTGCAACGGCAGGAAGCGGACATCGCCGCTTTCCGCAAAGACGAGGCGTTAAAGATTCCGAAAAACATCGATTATAAGAAAATCGGCGGCCTGTCAAACGAAGTGATCATGAAACTGTCAAAGGTTCGTCCCGAAACGTTGGGCGCGGCGTCGCGCATTTCAGGCGTCACGCCGGCGGCGGTAACGGCAGTTTTAGGCTATATCAAATCCTCAAAAGCCTGATAAATTTCGGTTATGAATAACTCTTATCGTCTTTTAAAGAGCGAATATTGCTTATCTGAGACTTTTTGTTATCGTTTTCAAAGTCTTTCAGTGCTCTGATTGTCGGCGTTTTACTTGCCGGCGCGGTTTCCCGAAACTGATTTATGGAATTCGTTAACCCTTTCTTTTGCGACTTTGTTTCTTCCGCGACGGATTCTTTGCCTTTTACCTCGGGAATCTTAGCGGCGGCAGGAACGATTATTTTATCGAATCTTTCCGCTTTTCCGGGATATAGGGCGTTATAAGCGTTTCGAACATCTTCCACGCTCATCAGATTGGTATTTATCGCCCGGATAAACATGAAATCGTTGAACGCTAACCTGTCGTCACGATTGTTTGCCATCTGCGGCGGCGTATAGGAGTCCAGCTTTTCCTGAGCTTTCGCGGTAATTTCTTCCAGATGGCCGAGTGTATAAGCTAAAGCGTCCTGTCCTTCGGTTTTTATATCAACAGGGTATCCTGTCTTTTCGTAAGAATCTTTTTTTGTTTCTTCCGTTTTTCTGGGATAAGCATGCCCCGTAGCGATTTTGACGCCGTAGCCGAATTGGTTACGGGGACTTTCGCCGCTGATTTCCGAATGACAGCCGGCCGTATTTTCACCGACAACCGTCAAACCGGGGTGACCATTCAGATATTGACGCAAACTTTCGCCGGCGGAAGCAGTTTCTCTGTTGGTTAATAATACGATCGGTTTTCTGAAGCCGCCTTTTGCAAACGGCGGGAATTCCTGTTCGTGACCGCTATAATCGACAGCAGTTATCATTTCGTCGGTATATTTATGTTCTTTTAACCGCTGATTATATTCTTCCCGGGTCATTTCTCCGTTCACCAAGCGTAAGAAATCGTTTTCCGGCGTATCCCGATAGGCCATTTTTTCAAAGTGAGCGACTTCGTTTCCGTATAACATTTGTCCGATCAGTTCATAAGGGATTGTCGGGCCGCCCGGATTGCTACGGACATCAATAACTAAAGAACCGCACTTTTCAGTGCCGTCTTCATTAAATAAAGCGTCACGGACTTCTTTTTGCAATTTCAGCCAGTCTCCCGGTTCGGCAGATCCGAGATCTCTGATAGCGAGAATTGTAGATTTTCCATCTTCGGATTGTTTTATTTCCCAAAGCTTTTCTTCGGGACAGCTGTTTTCGCCGACGCTTACTTTCTTGGGTTGGCGAGGTATTAAATTACCTTTTCCGGGGGATACTTTTAAATGTTCGTCAGGCAGAATTTGTAAGGCTTCATCAACCAGATTATAGAATCCTTTTTCCTGCTCTTGTCCTTCTTCTCCTTTTGTTTTCAGTTTCTTAGGTCCTGAAATACCGTTATAAAGGTCTGCTATTTTCTGTTCGAATTTTTCGATGGTTTCTTTATCCCATGTCTTATAGCCCGGGTGTCCGCGCGAAATCAGTCGGGCTATTTTTTCCAATTCCCGGCGCTGTTCATCGGCAGATATCAGCATATCGCCGTTAACATCTTGAATCTGTTCAACGGAAGGTGATAAGGAGCTGAGATCACATCTGGCGGCAATTTCTTCGAACGATAATTTTTCGGACATATAATTTCCCCTTGTTTAGGCAAACCAACAAGAGGCAGTTTATCAAAAATTCGCCTGAACGTCAAAGTCCAACAGTATTTTTTTAATTACGTTTTAATGACACATAAAGTGTTTGATTTGCGCGTTAATAAAATTCCGAAGCCATTCCAGATCTTCTTTGGATAATCCGCGGCCGATATGTGCCGTCAGACCGTCCGCGCCGATAACCAGCGTATATTTTAAATCATAACTGCTTTGAAAGACGTAAATATATTCCAACTCTTTGGGTCTGATCAAAAAACCGATTGACGGGAAAAACAGCCATTTCGATTTAATGCGGATTCCTTGCGAGGAGATAATGACTCTTTTGCGTCTGAGAAATAAAGCAAGAGGAATGACAACAAATAAAATCAGTCCTACAAACAGCAGAGGAATATAAGACAACGGCAAATGGAAAATAAAACTGAAAAACAGAATGCAGAAAAACGCGCTGAAACACATAATCCCCGAAAACAATGAAAAAGCGCTGTCCCGAATTTGCGGATCTATCTGACAGCTTTCGGCATCTTCAACGATTTTGAAAGAACGGGGAATCTTATATAAATTCTGATCCGATATAGCGACTTTTCCTTCCGAAATTAAGTCCGGCAGGCTTTTTTGTATATCCTGCGGTTCGATTTCGATAATGCCGTCCGCGGTATTGAAAACGGCCGGTTTTTGAAGCTGTCTTGCCAAATCTTCCCATTTTTGAGAAATATTTTCGCCGTTTTTCGTAATGTAAAGCGGAATGGTTTTTGTTTCGTTCGGGTGCTGCAAATCAATAATGTGCTGTGTGAAAGAGGTCAGTCCCAGAACATTGACGATACGGGTTCTGTAGCGCACGCCGATATATTCGTTTAAAGAATCGGCTATTCGTTTGCTGTGTTCGAACGGTTTTTGAATAACAACGGCGGCAAATTTGTGACCGATAAAATAATCACGGCCGTAAAACAGCAGAAGCACGCGCGTTATGATCAGGAAAAGTCCCAACGCAACGAACAACCATGCCGCGGAAAAAGAGCTTGAAACGACGGTATCGGCGGACAAAAGGGCGTCTTTTGCGAACAAAGAATCGTCAACGGCTCCGAAATCGCTTAAAAATCCCAGAGCAATTAATGCGATACCCAACAGGATACCGATGTAGATATTGCGTCTGGAAATACGGTCTTTTGCCTGAGTCGGACGGATGGAAACATCAAAATCAAAAAAAGAAGCCAACGGACGCAAGCGTCTCGTTTCAATCTTTTCATCACTGACAGACAGACTTTCCAGGTCGTCTAAGTCTGAGTTTTCCAACAATTCGTTTTGAACCATACCGTTCCTCGAAACAATGTTTTTTTTCAGTTATGACAAATTCGGCTTTGCTCTGCAAGAGCAATATACTATAAATAGGAAAGGAAAAGAATATTTTTTCGCATGGATATTATATGGAAACGAATTTTGCATCAACAGCCGGCCTGATACCGATGGCTCTCAGTTTAATCGGTGTATTGGCAGCGTTGCATTATTTAAAGGGAATGGCAGATTTTTCCACAGCCATTAAGTTTATTTTTTTCGGTTTTCTTTTTATCCTTTTATCAAAAATTTTAGTTTTAGCTGTCGGCTCCATATCAACGGAATACTATTATTTTGGTTCTTTGTTGTTGCATTTGTGGTCGGCAATCTTTTTAACGGCCGGCGCTTTTGGTATTAAAGGCAGCAAATTTTTCAGCCGGACGATAGTTATTTTTTCCTGTTTACTTGCGGCTGTCTGGAGCTGGTACGTCGTTATCATTACGCGCGACGGATCGTCCATGACGTTTTCTTTGGCGGCATCGGTAGCCGGGTATGGTTTTCTGGCGGCTTCTCTGTGGCGCAGAAAGACGCTACGCAATTCGCTTGGTTTTGTTATTACGGGGTGGTTCAGCGTTTTTTTGGCGTTATATAATTTGCTGACGTTGATGTCCTGGGGACAAAGCCTGCTGTCAACGGCGTTTGAGACATTTCTGTATATAGCGATTATGTGCGGTTGGGTTCTGATTTCCAACAATCTGATGGCGCATCAGTTTGACATGCTGGAACAGGAAGCCGAAGAAAGCAAGGAACGTCTGCGCTTAATGATTCAAATGTCGCCGTTCCCGATTATTATTTCCCGTTTGAAAGACGACCAGTTAATGCTGATTAACAATAAAGCCGGCACTTTGTTCGGGCTGGACGTTAAACACCCGGGTAATTTCAAAACTGTTGATTATTTTGCCGATCCGTCCAAAAGAACGGAATTGCTCGCAAAGTTGGAAAAAAATCCGGTTGTTGACGATTTCGAATTTTTGGTCAAACCGCGCAGAGGCGAGCCGTTCTGGCTTTTGCTGTCGGCGCGCGTTATCGATTTCGAATATGAAATAGCTTTGTATATGGCGTTCCAGGATATTACGGATCGCAAGAAGAAAGAACTGCAACTGTTTGATCAGGCGACGAAAGATCCTCTGACCAAATGTTATAACCGTCGTCAGTTTGAAGAATTGGCCAAGAATGAAATTCAGCGTTCGCGTCGCTACGATCACCCCTTCTGCCTGTTTATGATTGACGCGGATCACTTTAAGAACGTCAACGATACGCACGGGCACGCCGTCGGTGACTTGGTATTGCAGGCTTTGGCGGATTGCTGCCGCAGAACTTTGCGGGAATCCGACATTATCGCTCGTTTCGGCGGCGAAGAATTTGTTATTTTGTTGCCGGAAGTAACGATTGAAAACGCGCATCGGGTAACCGAACGGTTAAGAATCAATATTTCAAAATTGGTTGTGAAAAACGAACAGAACGAAGATGTCCGGTTTACCGTCAGTATCGGTTTGGTTTCTTCGACAATCACGGACGATATTCCGGAAATGCTGAAAATGGCGGACGAATCGTTGTACGTTGCCAAAGAAAACGGCAGAAACAGAGTCGTCGTGTATGAAGAAAACGGCCCGAATAAGGATTTGCCTCCTCCCGAAGGCGAAGATATTGAAAAAGCCAAAGAAGAGCCTCTGTTTTACTTTACGCCTTCCGGCGGCACGCCGACTGCTAAGAATAATGCGCCGAACGCGTTTAACGAGCCGGATTTGGATAACGATGACGATGATTTATTCGTTCCGTCAAACAAACCGGTTGCTCCGCCGATAGCGTTAAACACATCAATACAGGACGAAGACGCGATTTTCAGCAATGAGTTTCCGTCAATTGATCCGGAATTTTTAAAAGACGATACGCATGAAGCGCCTGTAAACGACGAAGAAAAACCGTTGCCTTTGTCGGAAGATTTGGAACCGGATTTGGAAGACGAACCGATTCCGACAGAACCGCCTCATGCGGAAGAGCCGTTGCCGCCTTCTTTTGAAGAAGAACAAAAAGAGCCGCCTTTGGTTGATGATTTTGAACCTCCTTTACCGGAATCTGAGAATGATTTGCCGCTTCCGCCGGAGGGCGATGAATTTTCAGGAGAGCTTCCGCCGATGCCTGAAGTTCCTGACAATTTGTCTTTTTCTCAGGAAGACTCTGAATTTGAAATAAAAGGCGCACCTCCGCCCTTGCCGGTGACGATGCCTCCGCCGCCGATGCAAAAAAAGCCGGTGGTTCCGATTGTTAAAATGCCTCTTGTGAAAAAGATGCCGATAAAGATGCCGGCCGGAATGGTCAAGATGCCCAAAATGCCGGGAGTTGTCCGCGTTAAAATTCCCAAGGCGATACAGCAGGGGAACGCGCCTGTTCCGCCTAAACCGGAATAAAAAAACAGCAAGGTTTCAATACCTTGCTGTTTTAATTTTTAAAGAGATCAAACCGTTTGCGAACGCATGGCGTTGACAAAGCCGGCCAATCCGCTTTGCCGCTGACGCTTCAGACGTTCGGCCTGAATAATAGAGCGGACATTTTTAACGCTTTCTTCAAAGTCGATGTTGACGATCACATAATCGTATTCGTTCCAGTGACTCATTTCCGCGGCGGCGGTGGCCATGCGCTGACGGACAACTTCTTCCGTATCCTGAGCGCGTGAAAATAAACGGCGTTCCAATTCCGCCATTGACGGCGGCAAAACAAAAACGCTAACCAGATCTTCGCGGGCGTTTTCAGCGATTTGCTGTGTGCCCTGCCATTCAATGTCAAACAAGATATCTTTTCCGTCTTCCAAAGCTTTTCTGACGGGTTCGCGGGGCGTGCCGTAGCAATTATTGCAAAATTCGGCGTGTTCCAAAAACTCGTTGCGTTGAACCATGCCTTCAAAAGCGGGTTTATCAACGAAAAAATAGTCTTTTCCGTTAACTTCTCCGGGACGGGGTTGCCGGGTCGTTACAGAAACGGAAAGGGACATATTTTCTTCGGTTTCCAAAATACGGCGGGCAATCGCCGTTTTTCCGGCGCCGGACGGCGAAGATAAAACCAACATAAAGCCTCTGCGTTTAATGGAATTTGACATTTTGACACACTCCTATTCGATATTTTGAATCTGTTCTCTGAGCTGATCGATGACGGTTTTTAAAGCCATGCCGGTTCGCGTCAGTTCTATATCCATGGATTTGGAACAAAGCGTATTGGCTTCGCGATTGAATTCCTGGCACAAAAAATCCAGTTTTCTGCCGACGGGCTCTTTTTCCGCGAACAATTCGCGCGCCGTATGTACATGAGCGCTCAAACGATCCAATTCTTCGCGAACATCGGCGCGCAGCATATAAGCCGTAACTTCCTGCATAAACCGTTCTTCGGATAAATCTGTTTCTTTTTTAATCAGATCAAGATTTTCTTTCAGTTTTTCTTTGATTTTTTCGGGTTGAGCGGCGGCCTGTTCGCGTGCTTTGGCGACTAAAGCTTCAATCTGATCGACCTGTTCGTTTAAGTTAACGGCGATTTTGGCGCCTTCCGCCAGGCGGGCTTTTTTTAGCGCTTCGGCCGCGCTTTCCAGAGAAGATATGAACAAAGCGGTCAATTCCGAACGTTCAGTCTGCGTATTCTGGTTCATTTCGGCGACGCCGCGCACGTTCATCAATCCGTCAATTCGCGCCGGCTGTAAGGAAGGGTGCTGTTTTTGAAGTTGTTCGGACAAAGCGCAAAGTTCTTCCAGAAAAGCGTAATTGACCTGAGGTTTCTGGTTCGCAGGATCAAAAGTTATATCCAGCGAAACGGAAAAACTGCCTCGAGTAAAAAAAGAACGCAGACATTCGCGGATTTTCTGCTCCAGATCTTCATATCCCTGCGGATAACGGCAACGGATATCCAATCCTTTGTTATTGACGCTACGTAGCGTCCAGGTCCATTCGGTGCCCTGTTTTCCCGAAAAAGAACCAAATCCCGTCATACTTTCCATGTTGAAGCCTCTTTATTTATTAAACTGTCTGCATTACCATACATAAAAGTCATTAAAACGGGAATTTAAAAATGAAAAATCCGCAACATATTTTGATTACGGGCGCTTCCAGCGGAATAGGGGAGGCTTTGGCGTTATCTTACGCTCAAAAAGGCGTGACGCTGTTTTTATGCGCTCAGAATACGGAACGATTAGGCGACGTCGCACAACGTTGCCGTGAAAAACAGGCGGAGGTTTTTGCGGAAAAGATTGACGTGACGAATACGGCCGAAATGGAAAATTGGATTGACCGCTGTGATAAAATTGCGGAACTGGATTTGGTAATTGCCAATGCCGGCGTTTCCGCAGGTCCCGGAAAAACCGGAGAATCCGCAGAAATGACGCGCAAGATTTTTGCCGTTAACATCGGCGGCGTTTTAAATACCGTTTTACCCGCTTTGGAAAAGATGAAACCGCGTCGCGCGGGACAAATTGCCATGTTAAGCTCTTTGGCGGGATACAGAGGACTTCCTTCCGCACCGGCCTATTCCGGATCTAAAAACGCCGTTCGCGCCTGGGGCGAAGCTCTGCGCGGTCATTTAAAACCGCAGGGTATAGAAGTCAATGTGATTTGCCCCGGGTTTGTTGTTTCTCGGATTACCGCTAAAAACAAGTTTCCGATGCCATTTCTGATGCCTGCGGAACAAGCGGCGTCGATTATTGTCGAAGGTCTGAAAAAAAACAAAGGACGGATTACGTTTCCGCCTCTGTTGGCTTTCAGCGCGTGGCTGATGAGCTGTTTGCCGGCCTGTGTTGCCGAATTCGTTTTAACGAAACTGCCGAATAAAGGATCCGATTAATCCAACAGCCGTCCCCACGGGAAAACGCGGCGTAACTCTTTATAATCGTCGCTCATTTGAGTAAAGGCCTGATTGACCTCGTTTCCGAAAACATCGAAATCGATTCGATCTTCGACTTCGAAATCGTCCAAAAGGGATAATAATAAATATTCGGCAAAGATGCGCGCTGCGGACGCTTTCGGGATAAAGCCGAATATTTTAAATTCGGAAAGCAAAATCTGTTTGTAATCTTTTAAATTTTCAAGAGATTTTAATTTATTCGCCAAAAGCGGATCCAAATCTTTTCTGACATGCAATGCCGTATCGACCATCGCGTTGACGCGTAAAGATCGTTCTTCTTCTTCCGAAAGGGAAACGTCATTTTCCTTTTCCATCAAATCAATCAACGTTTCTTCGTACATATCGATGAATTCCTGACGAATCGGATCATTGACGGGAGTTTGTTTTTTCATGGTTCACCTTTAAAGAGAATAGAAAAAGCATAACGCTTTCAGAAGAATATACAAAGCTAAAAAAAACTATTCGTTGGAACCGGCCGGCTGCCGACAAAGGCGATTAATCGCTTCCATCGCGTTGTTAAACCCTTTGGCGGAAAAAACGTCGTATGTTTCAACACCCTCGATCGTCAATCCCCGAACAGTAACACGCACGGCTTTGTTCATGGCTCTGGCTATTTCTTCGTCGGTTTTTAAGTTTTTGGCCCAGGCGGTATCTTCGTTTGTGAACAGGTTTGCTTTAACGTTTCCGACGCGGAATTGCACTTCGGAACGGGGCATGTAAGTATAACCGGCAATAACGGTCAGTACATCGTACAGTTTTTCATTCGGACGGTGAGATATAATCAGAAACACGTCGCCGCGCCGCGTATATTCTCCGGTTGATTTCATCGGCATTGAGGAAACAAAACAAACTTTATCTTTTTTATCATTAAAAATATAAGCGTTCCAATCGTCAAAAACGCCGATATGCTCGACTTTTTTCGAATCAATCAGATTCTGAGCGTTGCAGGGAACGGAAAACAGCGCTAAAAAAAGCAAAAGAAAATTTTTCATGCCGGACAGTCCTTTTATTTATTCAAGATACCTGTAATCTTATTCAAATTCGGCTTAACAAATAATGAAGCGTATTGCTGAATCCAAAAATCAACGACATTTTTGCGGCAAGACTCCGGATTCAGATTTTCCGAAATGTTTTGCGCTTCGGGAGCCAATAATGCTCTTGAAGAAAAACGTTCGGGTATTTTAGATCTGATGTCTTCGGAACAACAGATGATTTTTTTGCTGTCGGTCAGCATTAAAGAAGAGTAATGAGAAATCTTTTCCGCGGATTGAAGAGACGTTATGAAAGGAATGCGGTTCATTTTAGCCGTATTTCCCCAACATAAAAGAGAAAGAAGATCCGGACAATGCACAAGATCGATTTTATGCGAGTTAAAGTAGAAAAACGAAGGCAGAGCCGAACGAATCAGCTTGTATAAAACAACCAAATAAAAATCATAAAGGCCGATCGGAGACAAAAAAGCGACTTCTTCATAAGACAGTTTGGCTTTTTTTAAAGCGTCCGCCGTTTTTCCCGGCTGATCGACGGTAATCAGCAAATCAATGGCGCGCGATTTTTGCAACCACACCAGTTTTTCGATAAAAGCCGGTGTGCTTTCGGAAAAGCTTTTTTCCATAAAGGGATAAAGAACGGTCAATCTCATTTTTTCATTCCTTTTTTCTTAATCTGGCGGCGTAAAATCCGTCGCACCCGCCGGTTTCTTCATAAAAGAAAGGCAGGATCAGCATATCGCCCTCTTTTGTAATCATTTCTTCGGGGATTTCGTCAGCGCTTAACGCAACGCGTTCAACCAATCCCGATTGAACGGCGTCATTAATCATTAAACGTCCCTCTTCGGGTAAAACGGAGCAGACGCAGTAAACCATTTCCCCGCCGTCAGCCATCATTTGAACGGCCGTCTCCAACAGCTGTTTTTGCGCGGCGCACAAACGGGCTATATCTTCGGCGGTTCGGTGCCAGATAACGTCGGGGTGACGTCTTAAAGTGCCGGTTGCAGAGCAGGGGGCGTCAAGCAAAACAATATCAAATTTTTTATTTTCATGGTGTTCGTCCCACCATTTGCGCACATCGGCGCATACCGTTTCGGCTTGGAAATTCAAGCGATCCAGATTTTCTTTTAGTCGTTTGATTCTGTTTTCCGAAATATCAATGGCGGTCACCTGCGCGCCGGCCATGATAAGTTGCGCTGTTTTTCCGCCCGGAGCGGCGCAGATGTCAATCGCTTTTTTTCCTGAAACGGAACGGAATAATCGCGCGGGTAAAGACGCGGAAAGATCCTGAATCCACCAAGCACCCGTTTCATAGCCGGGAAGCGAAGGAACGGAAGCCTGCTTTTCGCGCCGTAAAGAACCGGCCGGCATAATTTTCGCTTCCAGTTTTTCCGCCCAAATTTCCGGATCCTTTTTAACCGTGAAATCCAAAGGAGCTTCGCGCAATCCGGCTTCGGCTATTTTTTGCGCGGTTTCAGAACCGTATTCTTTGCTCCATTTATCAAACAGCCACGCGGGAATATTCGATGTTGCCGGATTTTGTTTTTCGGCGATTGTTTTTCCTTCTTTTGCAATCCGGCGCAGAACGGCGTTGGCCAATCCCGTAAAACCGCTGTATTTGCGATGGTTTTTAATTAAAGAAACGCCTGTCGAAACGGCCGCGTGAGCCGGTGTGTCCAAAAAAACAAGCTGAGCCGTTCCGATTCTGAGCACGTCCTGAACATAAGCCGCTTTATCGGCCAGCGGTTTTTTTAAAAAACGGGAGATAATATCGTCGATTTGTCCCAGCCGCCGCAGCGTCAAAGTAACCAGCAAACGAATGAAAGTCCGGTCTCTGTTTTCCAGAGGTTGTTTTTTTTCCTGACGTTCCATCTGAAAAGAATATTCTTCTTCCAATCCTTTACCGTTTCTGAGAACGGCATTGAAGATACCGACAGCCAAAGAACGTGTTAAAAGATCAGGGCTGTTCATCGGCATCTTTTCCTTTTTCGGGTTCTTTTTCCGGCTCTTTTTCGGATTCTTTTTCTTCCGCTTTTTCTTTTTTGGCCGCTGATTTTTTAGAGTATATCTCTTTTAAGTCGGAAACGGCTTGCGATGTTCCGGATATTCCTATCTGAGCCGTTTTTTTAGCGCCTTTGAGAAGCTCGAATAAACCTGAATTGATGGAAATCGGATTCATGATGTTCATATACATTTTGAGATATAACAGGATTGCCAAAACAACAAATTGAATTTGCAGATTCAGATAAACAATAAAGAAAACCAATCCGTCCATCAGAAAATTATAATGCATGACAACACGGACAACGTCTCGTTTAAGATTTGATTTTTCCTTCAGATTTTCAAAAAAGAACAAAGGTCTTTTTTCTTTTTGCCCCAGATTTGTGAGAAAATGGAAAATGACGACAATCAATTCAAAAAAGATATAGCTGCCCATCAGCAGACTTATTCCCCAAAAACCGAGGGGTATCGTAAAGAAAATAAGTCCCGTCAGTAACAGACAAAAGAAATTTCGCAGGATTCGGTTCAGAGGCAGTTCACATTGGAAGATGCAATAGAAAGGCGCCAACATCAGCATTAAAGGAAGCAGCAGACCGTTAACCTGGAATAAAGGAATAAGAGTTGCAGGCAGAAAGGCGTAAAAAAGCAAAGAAGCAAATCCGATATGCAAAGACTGAATAACGATTATTCCTTCAAAGCGATTGGCCAATATGCAGAAAAATTTATAAATAACAAACCATGCCATGCCGATCAGAAGCTGATTAACAAACGCGGGAAAATCAGTACGGATAAAAGAGGCGCTTTCGGGCAGAAGGAAAACAAAGCCTGTAATGCCGGCTAATTCCAACAGACTGTTTAAAACAATTAACGCTTTTATTTTTTCAGGGATTAAGCCGATGATTCCGAATAAAACGGTCAGTCCTAAAAAATAAAGAAAATCGGATTTAAAAAACCATTCTTTTTCAGAAGAAAAATAGAATAAAGCAATAAAACCGACTAACAGACTTAAAGCCTGAATAAGGTAAGCCTGTTTTAAAGAAAAAGAGATCGGAGCTTCGTACACTGTTTCAAAAAAAGAGGCTTTACTGGATAAAAAGTAACCGTACAGCGCAACAATATTCAAAAACAACAGGCATGCCAGAAAAATAAAATAAGAACCGGTTGTCATAAATGTCTCCGTTTTTTAATTATCCGCAGAGAAAGCGACTCTACAGTTTGCAAAGATAGCATAGTATACAGCAATTTTCTTTTGTTTTGGCAATATATTCTGTTCTTTCGTTAAAAAAAGAAAACCCCGCTTTTTCAAAAGCGTTTAAAGAAGCGCGATTGTTTTTGCGAATATCGGCCGTTAAAGCAAAAACATTTTTGGATTTCATATCGTTTTGCAAAGCGATTAAAGCTTCCGTTCCTATGCCTTCGCCGCGCCGGTCGGGATCGATGTTGATCATCACTTCGACAATCGTTTGATTCGGATATTCCTGCAAAGATGCCGGTTCAAAATGAATAAATCCGACCGGCTCGTTTCCTTCAATGACAAAGACGGGATCAAACGGCGGGTGTTCGAAATAACCGGCATTATATTCCAACCAAAAGGAATCCCAGCTTTTCGGCAGGGCAATGTAAGACGAAGCGATCGTTTTGGCATCGTTGCGCCAGGAAAAAGCGATGCGGGCATCTTCTTTGTTATTTCGGCAGGGTTTCAGAGTAACCATTGTTCTTACCTGTTCTTTTGTGCTAGAATCCAGTTTAAAAGATTAAAGGAAATAAGCAATATGTTCAGAATGTTGTACAGCGTTCTTTTGCCGTTTTTATCACCGTTTATAGTCTATTGGATATATCGGCGCGTAAAAAAAATACGCCGGAAAGACTATCCTCTTCAGATGCTGATAGCCGCCGGACTGGCATTGGTTTTAATCTTTTTATTTATTTTTTCCGTGCCGGACAAAGCGCCGGCAAACAGCGCGTACACAGCGCCAAAGTTTGAAAACGGGCACATCGTGCCGGCCTCTTTGGGACAAAAGAACGCTAAATAATACTTAAGATTCCTGACTGATCCAGTCGCCGAAACGGGTGAACTGGCCTTCGAAAGAAAGTTCGATTGTACCTAAAGAACCGTGACGCTGTTTTGCGATAATCAATTCGGCTTTCTTTTCCAGATCGACCAGGGACTTTTCCCATTTGCGCATGCGATCGTTAAATTTATCGTCAGCTTCGTTTTGCTTCTGAACAGGCATATTGCTTTTCAGGTAATAATGTTCCCGGAAAACAAACATAACGATGTCCGCGTCCTGCTCGATAGAACCGGAGTCGCGCAAATCGGAAAGAAGAGGACGTTTATCTTCGCGCTGTTCCACCGCGCGGTTCAGCTGAGAAAGAACCAGAACGGGAACGTTCAGGTCTTTAGCCATGATTTTCAATAAACGCGTCGTTTCCGTCAATCCGCGCACCATATCGCCTTTATAAGCGGAATTTGACATGTCAATCAGTTGCAGATAGTCAATGATGACCAATCCCAAGCCTTTAGTGCTGTCCCGTTTCAACCGCCGGCATCTGTTGTGAATGGCGGCGACGGTCAGTCCCGGAGTATCATCGACATACAGCGGAACTTTTTCCAAATCGCCGGCGAAAGTAGCGATACGACGATATTCGTCTTCGGTGATTTTGCCGCTGCGCAGTTTTTCGGAGGAAATCTGCGTTTCCATGGACAGAATACGCGCCGCCAGCTGGGACGAAGACATTTCCAGAGAAAAGAAAGCGACTCCGCGGCGTTCTTTGACATCATTCATAAAGCGCTGCGCCGTGTTGAAAGCCAGACAGGTGGCAAAAGCCGTTTTTCCCATACCGGGGCGACCGGCCAGAATGATCAAATCGGAGTTATGCAGTCCGCTCATTTTCTTGTCAAGATCGCGGAATCCCGTCGGCGCTCCGGAAATTCCGTCGGGATTTTTTCTGGCTTCGGCGACTTCCGACATGACTTCGCTTAAAGCGTCGCCGAATTGTTTCGGGCCGCCGTCGACTTGTCCTTCCGTTCCCAATTCGTACAACTTATGTTCCGCTTGCGACATTTGAATCGCCGCGTCATTGTCCAAATTGACAGCATAAGCGTCGTTGACAATGTCCGTGCCGATATTAATCAACTGCCGGCGCAGATAGCGGTCGAAAATCAGCTTGCCGTAATCTTCAACGTTAATGATTGTGGCGGCGGTGGCAGCCAGATCCATCAGATATTTGACGCCGCCGACTTCGTCCAATACGCCGTCGTTTGCCAGGTATCCTTTTAAAGTGACGGGATCGGCCGTGTGTCCGCGGGAATGCAACGTCGTAATCGCCTGATAAATGGCAGCGTGAACCGGGCTGGCGAAATGAAAGGGCTTTAAAAATTCGGATACTTTTTCCAAAGCGTGATTGTTTGCCAGAATAGCGCCCAACAAGGCTTGTTCGGCTTCAATGTTGCGCGGGGGCAGACGGGCGGGAATTTCTTCGGGAGAAGTCATAAAAAGTATCCTTGAATTGATAAAATGACGGCGGGAGGTTTATTTGAAATCCCCCCGCCCTCGTTTTGTGGCAGTCTAAAGATTTAAGCTTCGGCCGCGACCGCTTCTTCAACGACGGCAACTTCCGCGGCGGCCTTTGCGGCGGCTTTGGCAGCGGCTTTAGCGTTGCGTTCGGCTTCTTCGGCGGAACGGGCGACCATGACGTTGACCATACGGCTGACGTCGGGGTGCAGAATGATGCGGATATCAAAAGAGCCGATTTCTTTCAGCGGTTGATCCAGAACGACCTGACGGCGTTCAATGGAATAACCGGCTTCGCGAATCGCGTCACGAATGTCGCGACCCGTCACAGATCCGTACAGCTGACCGGTTTCGGCGGCTTGACGGACGATGACCAGCTTCAGACCTTCCATTTTGGCGGAGATCTGTTCGGCTTCTTCCTTACGCTTCAGATTGGCGGCTTCCAGCTGAACCTTGCGGGATTCAAACAAAGCCAGATTTTCTTTGTTTGAACGCAAAGCTTTGGCCTGCGGCAACAGGTAATTGCGGGCAAACCCCGGTTTCACCTTAACGATATCGCCCATCTGACCGAGCTTTTCAATGCGTTCCAGCAAAATAACTTCCATAATCCTTCTCCTTCCTTAGTCCATGACATAAGGCAGCAGACCCAGAAAACGGGCGCGCTTGATCGCCTTGGCCAATTCGCGCTGTTTCTTGACGGAAACGGCGGTGATACGGCTGGGAACGATTTTGCCGCGTTCGGAAATGAAGCGCTGCAACAACTTAATATCTTTATAATCAATCTTCGGGGCGTCCTTGGCCGCGAACGGACAAGCCTTGCGGCGGCGGAAGAACGGACGACGTGCTACTGTAGGCATTAGAATTCCTCGCTTTCATCTTCAATATCAAATTTATCGTCGAATTTTCTGGCGCGGCTCTTAATGTCTTTACCTTTGTAAGACATCATAGCGGACGGGCCTTCTTCCAATTCGTCAACGCGGACGGACAGATAGCGAACCACGTCTTCGTCGAAACGCATCTGGCGTTCCATTTCCATGATCGCTTTTGCCGGAGCGTCGATATTGAACAGGACATAGTGTCCTTTGCGGTTTTTCTTCATGCGGTAAGCCAGAGAACGCAATCCCCAGTTTTCCTTTTTTGTCACTTTGCCGCCGTTGGCCGTGATCACGCCTTCAAAGCGTTCGATCAGCGCGTCAACCTGAGAAGCGGCAATATCCTGACGTGCGATAAACACGTTTTCATATAAAGCCATTTAAAAATCTCCTTTTGGCTTCTCTCAACTTCAAAAACACGAACGATCCCCCATGGATCGCCGCCTTGAAGCATAGCCGGTCCGTTATGCCGGCAAGGAGTAAACGGAAGCTGAACTATACGCAATCTTTATCTTAAATGCAAGAAAATGATTCCAAGATTGACAAAACCGATACTTTATTTTAAATCGGAAGCCCTAAGTTAATTTTTTTCAGAAGGACTATTATAAAATGAGCAAACCCAGAGTCGTTTTGGCCTATTCCGGCGGATTGGACACATCGGTCATTTTAAGATGGCTGATTAACAAGGGCTTTGACGTCATTACCTATACGGCGGACGTCGGACAGGACGATGATTTTAAAGCGATTGAGCAAAAAGCGCTGAAATGCGGCGCAATCAAGGCTTATGTGCTTGACCTGAAACGCGAATTCGTTACGGATTATATCTATCCCAGCTTTAAAGCCGCGGCGATTTACGAAGATCGCTATTTGCTGGGCACTTCGATTGCGCGTCCCGTCATCATCAAGCACCATGTCCGCATCGCGGCCGAAGAGGGCGCGGAATACATCGCTCACGGCGCAACAGGCAAAGGAAACGACCAGGTTCGCTTTGAATTGGGAGCTTATGCGTTAAATCCGGCGATCAAGATCATTTCTCCGTGGAAGGATCCCGAATTCCTGAACGAATTCCAGGGTCGTCCCGATATGCTGGCCTATGCCGAAAAATACGGCATCGAAATCAAAAAGCACGCGGGCAAGGCGTACAGCGAGGACGACAACCTGCTGCACATCAGCCACGAATCCGGCATTTTGGAAGATCCGAACACCGAATGCCCGCAGAGCGTCTATTCCAAGTCCGTTTCCCCGCAGGAAGCACCGGACAAGACGACAAAAATCGCTCTGTCCTTTGAAAAAGGCATTCCCGTGAAACTGGAAAACCTGTCCGACGGCACGGTTGTGACGGATCCTTTGGATTTGTTTGTGTATTTGGACAAACTGGGTAGCGAAAACGGCATCGGACGGTTGGATATGGTTGAAAACCGTTTCGTCGGCATCAAGTCCCGCGGTGTCTATGAAACGCCGGGGGGAACGATTTTGCACGCGGCGCATATCGACCTGATGGGGTTGTGCGTCGACCGCGAAGTCTACCGTCTGAACCAGCAGTTCGGCATCAAAATCGCCGATTTGATTTACAACGGTTTCTGGTTCTCGCCGGAAATGGAAGTGCTGATGAAGTCGGTCGATGTCTGCCAGCAGAACGTCAACGGCCGCGTCGTTGTCGAATTGTATAAAGGCAACGTCTATCCGGTGGCGCGGTACAGCGAAACGACTCCGTACGACGCGAACATCGCTTCCATGGACGTTCACGGCGGATTCAACCAGATGGATTCCTGGGGCTTTATCAAGATCAACTCCGTTCGTCTGACGGGCGACTACAGAATGAAGCACCGGAAAAAATGAGCAAAGTCAATCAAATGTGGGGCGGGCGTTTTGACCTGCCCCCGTCTGAGTTAATGCAGGAAATCAACGCTTCCCTGCCGTATGACAGGCGCTTGTACGCGCAGGACATACGCGGCTCTAAAGCGCACGCGGCGATGCTGGCGAAGCAGGGAATACTGACTTCCGAAGAAGAAAAGAAAATACAGGAAGGGCTGTCTTTAATTCTGAAAGAAATTGAAGACGGCCGTTTTGATTTTCGCCGCGAACTCGAGGACATTCACATGGCCGTCGAAGCCCGGCTGAAAGAATTGATCGGCGACGCGGGCGGAAAACTGCACACGGCGAGGTCGCGCAACGATCAGGTTGCCGTCGACATGAAATTGTTCGTGCGCGAAGAATGCGAAAAAGCCGTCGCTTTATTAAAAGATTTGCGCCGCGTGTTGAAAAAGCGGGCACAGGAAAACGTCGAAACGATCATGCCCGGCTTTACGCATTTGCAGGTGGCTCAGCCGATTTCTTTCGGGTTTTACCTGCACGCTTATTACGAAATGTTCGGCCGCGACATCAAACGCTTTGAAAACGCTTTTGACGTGATGGGTGAATGTCCGCTCGGGGCGGCGGCTCTGGCCGGAACACCGTACGACACGAACCGTTTCTTTACAGCTGAACAATTAGGTTTTAAAGCGCCGACAAAAAACGCTCTGGACAGCGTTTCCGACCGCGATTTCGTTTTGGAATACTTGTCCTGCGCGTCGATTTGCGCGATGCATTTATCCCGTCTGGCAGAAGAAATGGTCGTCTTTTCCTCTCAGCCGTTCGGGTTCGTCAAAATGCCGCAGGAATACACCTCCGGCAGTTCGATCATGCCGCAAAAATGCAATCCCGACGCCGCCGAGCTGATGCGCGCGAAAACGGGACGGATTTACGGCAGTCTGACAACGCTTCTGACCGTGATGAAAGGGCTTCCTCTGGCGTATTCCAAGGATATGCAGGAAGATAAGGAAGCTCTGTTTGACGCGTGCGACACGCTGGTTTTGGAATTGAAAGTGATGACGGCGGTCGTCGAGGGACTGACGGTTCGTGCCGACAATATGCGCAAGGCGCTGGAAAACGGGTTTCCGACGGCGACCGATTTGGCCGATTGGCTGGTGAAAAAAGCGAACATTCCGTTCCGTGAGGCGCATCACATCACGGGAACGATCGTGAAGTTCGCCGAACAAAACGGGTTGCGGCTGATGGACGTTCCGCTCAAGGAAATGCAAAAAGTTTGCCCGCAAATCACGCAGGACGTTTACGCCGTCCTGAATGTCGAATCATCTTTAAATGCCCGAAAAAGTTATGGCGGCACGGCGCCGGATCAGCTTCGTCAGCGGCTTTCGGAAGAAGTTTAGCGAAAAAATAGAGAAAATTTTGTCAAAAAAAGCTTTTCCTTTTGAAAAAGTTTTTATATGATAGAAGAAAATGATTTTTTTCGAATGGTGACGTAATGGTTGAAATGGTTGGTAGCGGTGTTGAATTCAAGGGAATGTCCGTGAATCGGGGCACATGGGAAGCGTTTTTGTCCGCGACGACACACGGCGTTATCAGCGTTAAGGAACGCCTGAAACAGAAAAAGGACAAAGTCGTTCAGGCCGTTCCGGTTTTGAAAAAAATAAGCGACAGATGGCATGCATTTAATTCCAAAATGGAAGCAAAACACGGACAGGTCTATACCAAAATCCGCGACAGTGCCAAAAACATTACGCGTACCGTTTTAGCCGTTGAACTGTTCGGTTTACCGGGCGCCCTTGGCATGTGCGCTTATAAAACCTGCGAAAAGGCGATGTCCATATTAGAGCCGGCTCAAAAGGCGAAAGAACGCGGCGAAACAGATAACATTTTGGATTATATAAAGAAAAATAAAGAAGAAAGCCGTTTCACGGCGGTGTCGGGCGCCATCAGTATTTGCTCCGCAGCTTGTGATGTGGCGGGCGCTCCGGCAGTTAAAGGCGCTGTCCGCGTCGGAAAAGCGTCATGGCTGATCACGCCGGAAGTCAAGCAATTGGCCAAAACAATCGGAAAATGGATACGCGGCGAAGAGTCTTTCGTTGAAGTCCGGCGCGATGCGGCCGTGTTAGGCATTACGTTCGGGACATACTTTATTTCCAGCGTTCCGATGACACATGGTTCCGGCAAGCCTCAGGAAACGGAAGAATCCAAAAAGGAAAAAGAAAAACAGGCTCAAAAGACGGAACAAAACGTCAAAAAAGTCAAATCTGCTTTGAGTAAAGGGCAGGAATATGCCGATCAGGTGCGGGATTTGATTAACAAAGGCATCGGAAATCCGGGCGGTATGACAACGATTTATGATATAAAGAATAAAAAAGAGGGACGCTGAGCCCTCTTTTTTTTATTTGTTTTCTTTTATTGATTCCCTATACTGACAACGTTTTTTTAACGGAGAGCGGACATGGATTTTTCAGAAAAAAACGAACAGGAACTGATTGCCGAATATGCGGCGGCGAAGGAAGCAAACGATACGGCGACGATAACGGCTTTGCAGAATGAAGCATTTACGCGTTTTACGGCGTATCTGGCAGGGGATTTGCCGATTGCGGAGGACGAATCTCCGCTGTTTTTCAGTTTTATCAGGACTTTTTCCAAAACGGACAATGTTGATTTGAACTTGTCGGCTAAAAAAGCGGAAGCAAAGATTACGCCGTTTTTAAAGGAGTTCGACAAAACGGTAGGACTTGACCGTTTAGCTGATTTGTCCGCCGAAAAAATCGAAGAAAACATTGCCGCTTTAGAGGATTTCGACACGATAGATCCTTTTGAAAAACAGGACGATAAGCTGATTTATCCGCAGTTTGAAAAAGCGCTGAAAGTGATTTCGGCCGTTGTTTTGACGGACGGGGATCAGCCGGCGGAACAACAGGAACAGGAATCGTTTAAAGAAACGATTGTCGAAACGGCAAAATTAAAAGCATATATGCGTCTGTGCGGCTACGGTGACGAACTGACGCAGGAACTGTATTTGGATCAGGTGCGGTTTGAAATGGAAAAAGCGTTGGTGACACTGTTTATGATGGAACAGGCAACAGAACTGGTTCAAGATAAAACAGATGCTGAGGGCATTCAAAAAGCCTTTGATAAATTAGCGGAATCCCTTTAAAAAAAGCCCCGTGTTTTCGGGGCTTTTTTATTGTCACCATAACATATCCATTTCTTCCGGGCTCGGCTCTTTTGCCGGAGGTTTTGTTGTAATCGCCGAGGTTTCATCTTTGGCTGGAGCCGGTTTTTGTTTCCGCGGTTTTTCGACGGTTCTTTCTCTGACCGGCGTGTTCGGTGCCGACCACTTCTTTTCCTGTTTATACAAGCGGCTGTTCGGGTTATAGATCAGCGACGCGGCCTCCTCGATGGCGCTCGCCAAAGCGAAATAATACGCATCTGATACCATGAAATAAGTGTCCGAAGCAAATACCAAAGGAAGAAGAAGCCAGCCATAATATTCCCGTTCTTTTACACGGACGTTCGATAATGAAATCGTTTTTCCTTCGGAAACGTCTGTTAAAGAAAACGGAATCGAATTTTCATGTGTCGACCATGTCGGCAAAATCCAAAATGTCAGTCCTGAAAGGAAAAATGCCCCGATGCCGTCCATTTCAGGTTGAAATGTTTCGCCTTTAACGATGAAATCGGCGGCCTGCTTGGAAGAAGCGGTCAGAAAATACTGCCGCATCACTTTTTGGACAGGTTTTGATACCCGTGCGTTTTCATTGGGAATATACAGCTTTGCCTTTTCGGTCGGTTCAATCACATCATAATGCGGATATTTTGTTAAATCGGTAGCGCTGACACACCCTGACAACAATAAAACGGCAAAAACAAGGATCTTCTTCATCATTTATTCCTTTCCTACCAGGCGGCGTCCATGTCTTCGGGCGTTGCCGGCGCAACCGGAGCGGAAACGGACGCGGCGGGATTATCTTGTGCCGGCTCTTCGGCAACGGGGGCGCCCCATTTCTTTTGCATTGTTTTTTGATATAGCTTGCTGTTTTCGTTATAAACCAGCGAAGCTGCTTCTTCTATTGCGTTGGCTGTCGCTTTGAAAGACGAATTATCGTCCATGAAATACACGTCGGAAGAAAAAATCGTCGGCAACAAAAGCCAGCCGCCTATCATTCTGCTGGTCGTGTTCACGTCCGACAGGAAAACCGTTTTTTCGGTTTTCGTCCGCGTCAAAGTGTAGGAATAACTGTATTCGGCTTTTGCCCAACTGGGAATAATGCCGCCGGAAAGAACGGTAAGAAGCAATGCCGTGGAAGTCAGGCCGCTTGAATTATCCTTCCATTGCGTCTGTTTTAAAATAAAGTCGGCGTGGCGTTCGTCGGATTTAATGAAATATTTCTGCCAGGCCTGCTTAACGATCGGGGAATTCAATATCTCCTGATACCATTTATCCAGATAATTATCCGGCTTGGCGATAAACAAGCTGGCTTTGGCCTGAGGCACGGTGACGTTGTAGCGCGGATATTTCGTCAGGTCGCTGGCACAGCCGGATAACAATAAAACGGCAAAAAACAAAAGCTTTTTCATCATTTATTCCTTTCTTCCTGAGGCGCGTCCATATCTTCTGGCGCCGGCGTAGCCGGAGCGCTCCGATTTTTCTGCGTATTTTGGTACAGTCTGCTGTCCGGATTATAAATCAGCGAAGCGGCTTCTTCGATCGCGGAAGCCATCGCCGGCGCGCGCGACAAAGTGTTCGCGCCGTCCATTCTTACGCCGGGGAAAAAGATTGCGGGCATCAGCAGCCAGCCGACGTAGAGCCTTGATTGTCCCTGGACGTCGGACAAAAAGGACGTCTCCCCGTTTTCCTGCCGCGTCAGAGAATAGGAAAAAGTACAGCTCTGCTTTCCCCAGGTCGGAATAATGCCGATGGTTCCCACCGTTAAATAAGCCCACCCGCCCGTAGAGCAATCTTTCTGCCAGGACGTTTCTTTTAAAATAAAATCCGCTTCTTTTAAGTCGGATTCGATGAAATACTTTTGTCGAATCTGTTGAACCGAAGCGAAATCCAGAGGATTGTTACCCCAACTGCCGGGATACGTTTCGATTGCCAGAGAGACTTTTTCCCGCGGTGTTTGCACGTCGTATCTTTTGGCAACGGTGATTTCCGTCGCGCAGCCGGACAATAAAATAACGGCAAATATTAAAAGCTTTTTCATTCCTTTACTCCGTTGGCAGATTGATGTCCACAAGCGTGTTCTGATCGGTTTTAACGGTGAATTGATCGGAATAAACCGTCACATCGCCGTTTCGGATTTCAACCGTGTATTTTCCCGCAGGCAAGGACAGTGTTTGTAGCCAGATCGCGTCGGGTAGCAGGCTCCAATATCTTAAATCCGGTTTTTCGGACGCCTGAATCGCCGCGTGTTCCGCCGCCAAAGTCCCCGCGCCGGCTCCTAATGCGAATAAATCACCCCAGCCGTCGCCGAACTGTTGATTCCCTAATTCTCTGGCTGCTTTTTGCGCCGCGTAGGCGCCAACGACCGCCAGAGCGTATTTTGTTCCCATGCGCGCCAGCTTTTTGTTCACCAAGGCGGGATAGCGCTCGATATATTCCTGACACGCGATTTCCGATACCGGATTGATTAAAGCCATTTTGCCTTGCGTGAAGACTTTGCCGGACGATTCTTTGAGGACGAAATTGTATTCGGAATCGACCTGCGGGCATTCGATGTTCGGCATCGGTACGGTAATCAGCCCGTTTGCCAGAAACAACCCCAGCATCACGTTCATATCGGCTCGCGATACGGCCGCCGCCGCTGCTAAAATCGCGGGGTCAAGCTTGAATTTCGGTTCGGACGCAAAGCGTTCCCCGACCAATCCCGTTTTTAAAACGATGGTCGTATTCTGATCACTGTTTGCCCGTTGCGCCAAATCGCGCAGCTCTTTTGTGTAAGAAGTAGATTTCAGATAAGTCGCCGTCATTTCCGCCGCTGTTTTTTTCGGCAGGTTTCTGTATTCGCGCACATACGGAATCCAGTTGACGTTGTAGGCCGGATACATCGCGTAATTGCGCGTCAGATACATCGGCACCTGTTTAAATAATTTATCAGCGATCTGTTTGTCCGATGACGTGCCGATTGCGCGGTGAATCAGCCCGCCCCAGATTTTTGCCGCCATATCCTGTTTGAACACGGCTTTTCCCGCATTGGAATGCGCCATATCGCTCAGAAAAGAATCCCATTCGACGATCGTCGCGCGCGCCGCGTATAAATGCTTGCGTCGTTCTTCGGAGGACAGTATTCTTTTCGGCGTTTTTTCGTCGATTTCTTCGTAAAATCCCTGCTGATAGAGCATATAATGACATAACGACTGATAGAATCGAATTAAAGACTGTTCATAGCGTTCGCCGGGATAGTCGGTCATCGAATCCCCGAAAATCTGGGCGCCGGCCGTTTTGGAAACGCTGACCGTGAACATTTGTTTAGCGATGTCGGCCGCGCGGTCGAAATGCTTTAATGCCTGATAATAATGCCCTTGCATATAGTGTAGGGAACCGCGCTCGGCCTCACGCACGAAGCGGTCGGATTTGGACGACATATAGTCTTTGCCGAAAACCGTTTCCGAAGCAATATCAAATCGCCCGTTACGGACGTTGGTCAGCATTTCTCTGCGAATATCGATGTCGGAAGAACACCCTGAAAGAACCAGCAATACGGCGGGCAAAATCTTTTTCAGCTTCATTTCAGTTTCCTCCGCAGGCGTTACCGGTGTATTGCGCCAGAATGACAAGGCCGTTTTCGATCATAAAGCTTGTCTGGCAGAAATTTTTATATTGAGGTTTGGCCGGTTCCGTCAAAAGCCCGCCCGTAAAGCTGTCCCCGTAAACCAATCGCGCCAAAGACGAACCCGTTTCCGAAGCGACATGATGCGAATAACCGTAGAAATATTCATTGACATATTCGCTGATCGCACGGCTTTTAAACGCTTTGCCCCATGTTTTTTCCAACGCCGCCAACGGAGCGCCGGACCACGAATTGATACGGTTTTGATAGCTTTCTTTGATATTGCAAAGAGCCTGCCTGCCAAACAGAATTTTTGTTTTTTTCAGTTGATCAATAACGGTAGTGTAAATCGATGTTTCCCACAATTCCTGCCGTTTGACGAGTTTTTGCAAAACACTTTCGCAGGCGTTATCCCGCGCGTTTAAATCAAATAAAGGTATCAGTGCATTGATGATATCTGTGTTTTTATTTTTGGAAACGGCGATCATCAAAGCGTTTTCGCCGTTTTCATTGACGGCTTTTTTATCGGCGCCGGCGTTAATCAGCTTTAAAACGATTTCAGGATTTTTATTTGATTCGGCTGCAATCAGCAAAGGCGTCCGGCCGTTGACGGGGTCTTCCTTGTATGTGTCGTTTATTTTTGCTCCCGCTTTCAGCAAAACCTCTATTATTTGCGGGTTTTTGACGCGCCGCGCCGCCGTTAAAATGGGGGAAATACCGGATTTGTTGCGATGGTTGACGTCGGCTTTCATTCTTAACAGCCGGTTGACAACGTCTAAACGGGCATCCTCTTTTTGCAACTCGATCATCAGCGCCGTGTTGCCGGCTTCGTTTTCGGCGTTAATGTTTAAAGATTTGGAAATCAGAAATTCGACGGCTTTTTGATCGGGGTTTTTCCAAACGGCGTACATCAGCGCCGTGCGTCCCGCATCGTCCGCCGATTCAGAAGAAAACCCGCGCTCGAAAGCGTTTTGAACGACGGACAATCCCTGATTGGAAAAAACATCTATTCTCTTTTTATCCAAAGGCTTGGCCGAAGAACAAGCTCCCAATGCCATCAGCAACGGCAAAAGGAAATAAATTCTTTTCATCAAAAACCCCTTTAAACGAAATATTTTGAACAGGATTTTATCAGAAAAGAATCTACAAAAAAAGAGGGCTTTTCAGCCCTCTTCTTTCTTACTCGACCGCGCTCATCATAAAGTCCGTCACGCGTTGCGAAAACGCCGCGGGATCGTTGATCGGTTCGCCTTCGATGATTTTCGCTTGG
The DNA here is from genome assembly GCA_017616015.1 of Alphaproteobacteria bacterium. Taxonomy (GTDB): domain Bacteria; phylum Pseudomonadota; class Alphaproteobacteria; order CAAGCB01; family CAG-977; genus UBA11549. The sequence goes on from JAFZYY010000030.1 coordinate 153,588, forward strand.
TCGAACAGAACCTGCACCAACGCTTTGTTCGTGTCGCCCGTGTCGCCTGCCGCGACTTTTGCTGCCAGTTTCTTAATCAGCGGGTGGCGCGGGTTGATGTCGAAATAGCGGTTGCTGACATACAAAGACGGCTGATTGTGCTGACGCATCAGGCGTTCCAGATGAATGGACGCTTCGCCGTCGCCCGTCGACAGCGCGACGGGGCTTTTCGTCAGACGTTCCGTTGTTCGAACTTCCTTGACTTCGTCGCCGACGATTTCTTTCATAAACTTTTTTAACGCTTCCAGTTCCTTTTCATCGGCTTTTTCGATTTTGTCGGATTGGTCGGTGATTAACAGCGTTTCAAGCTCCTGCGCGCCGGCGTTGACGGATTTGATCGGTTTTTCCTTATATTGCGTCAAGTTCTGCGGCCAGAATTCGTCGATCGGATCGGTCAGGAGCAGCACTTCGATTCCACGGGAAGCAAAGCCTTCCAACTGCGGATTGTTGCGCAAAACGCCCAGATTGTCGCCCGTAATGTAGTAAATGCTCTTCTGTCCGTCCTTCATACGGGAAATGTAATCCGCCAACGTCGTCAGGCCGTCACCGTTTGTCGAATAGAACCGGCAAAGTTCGGCGATTTCCTCACGGTTCGAGAAATCTTCGAAAATGCCTTCTTTCAAAACCGCGCCGAAAGCGTCCCAGAACGTCAGATATTCCTTTTCGTTTTCACTGCGTTTTTTCAGCTCGTTCAGAATACGGCGGACGACACCCGTTTTAATCTTGGCCAACACGGGCGTTTTTTGTAACATTTCACGTGAAACATTTAACGGAAGTTCTTTCGTATCAATGACGCCCTGCACGAAACGCAGGTAATTCGGCAACATATCCGGAACCTGATCGGTAATGAAAACGCGGTTGATATACAGCTTGATTTGAGCGTTGCGGTTGGGCTGGAAGATGTCGAACGGCGTCTTGGTCGGAATATACATCAGGGCGGTGTACTCGATCGTGCCTTCCGCCTTGTAGTGCAGAATGTCCCACGGATCGTCGAACGCGTGGGAAATGTGGCGGTAGAAGTCTTTGTACTGCGCTTCGGTGATGTCGGCTTTATTGCGCGTCCACAAAGCGCTCGCCAGATTGATCGTTTCCGTTTCGCCCATATAGTGCATGATGACGGGGAAGGATATGTGGTCGGAGAATTGCCGGACGATACGGCGGACTTCGGATGCTTCGGCATAGCTGTAAGAGGCTTCTTTCAGATACAGCGTGATTTTCGTGCCGCGGGCGACGTCCTTTTCTTCCGTAATCGTAAAGGAGCCTTTGCCGTTGGACGTCCACAGCCAGCCTTCTTCCTCGCCGGCTTTGCGGGAGCGGACTTCGACCTTTTCGGCGACCATGAACGCCGAATAGAAACCGACGCCGAATTGTCCGATGATCGTCGCGTCTTTTTGTTTGTCGCCTGTCAGATTGTTCAGAAACTCGGCAGAACCGGAACGCCCGATTGAGCCCAAGTCTTTAATCAAGTCCTGCTTGTTCATGCCGATACCGTTATCGGAAATCGTCAGCGTGTGTGCGTCCTTGTCGGGCGTGATATGAATTTGGAATTCCCCGTCCCCTTTGGCGATGTCCGGCTTCATAATCGCGGCGTAGCGCAGTTTGTCGCACGCGTCCGAAGCGTTTGACACCAATTCGCGCAGGAAAATGTCCGTGTCCGAATAAAGGGCGTTGACGACGATATCCAAAACCTTGCCGACTTCGGCTTGAAATTGCATTTTTTCTTCTGACATAGTATAACCTCCCGTAAACGAAGTCTTAATTAGGTTCTTATACGGCAGATTTCAACCCTTTTGAAGAAAGATTTTTTATCGTGGCGGATTCTGTGATAACGGCGGTGCTGGGGCCCACAAACACGGGCAAGACGTATCTGGCGATCGAAAAGATGATGACGCATAAAAGCGCCATGATCGGTTTTCCGTTGCGCCTGCTCGCGCGCGAGAATTACGATAAAATCATCCGCATCAAAGGCGAAAGGAATGTCGCTCTGATTACGGGGGAGGAGAAAATCCTGCCCGACAATCCGTCCTATTACGTCTGCACGGTCGAAGCGATGCCTTTGGAACAACCCGTCGACTTTCTGGCGGTTGACGAGATTCAAATGGCGGCGGACGTCGAGCGCGGGCACATTTTTACGGACAGACTGCTTTACGCCAGAGGGAAAAGGGAAACGATGTTTCTTGGCGCCGAAACGATCAAGCCGCTGATAAAGCAGCTGATTCCCGAAATCACGATTGAAACGCGGCCGAGATTTTCAAAGCTGACTTATACGGGTATCAAGAAAATCACCCGTTTGCCCGCGCGCTCGGCGATTATCGGTTTTTCCGTGCAGGACGTTTACGCTCTGGCGGAACTGATCCGGCGGCAGAAAGGCGGCGCGGCGGTCGTGATGGGCGCTTTAAGCCCCCGTACCCGCAACGCGCAGGTCGATATGTTCCAATCGGGCGAAGTCGATTATCTGGTCGCGACGGACGCGATCGGCATGGGCTTGAACATGGACATCGGACACGTTTGCTTTACGTCTTTAAGAAAATTCGACGGGCAGAGAATGCGGGCGCTTTCGGCGGCGGAACTGGCTCAAATCGCGGGACGGGCGGGGCGGTACATGACGGACGGCACGTTCGGCGCGGCGGCGGAAGCGTCGGCAATGACGCAGGACGTAATCGACAGAATCGAGGAACACCGCTTTGAAAATCTGGTAAATTTGTTCTGGCGCAATCACGATTTGAAAACAACTTCTCTGGACGCTTTGATTTACAGTTTAAACGTCCGGCCGGCTCAAACGGGCTTAATTACGGCCAGAAAAGCCGAAGATCAGCAAGTTTTGGAAGTGTTGATGCAGGATTCGGGCATTGAAAAGCTCGCAAATCACCCGTCCCGCGTGAAGCTGTTATGGGAAATCTGCCAAATCCCCGACTTCCGCAAAGTTTCCCCGCAGGCGCACGCGAAACTGGCGGGACAGCTGTTCCGCATGATATTGGACAAGGGAAAAATCGAGCAGGATTGGTTCGCAAAACAAGTCAAAACGCTGGATAATACGAACGGTGATATCGATGTTGTCACGGGACGTATTGCAGGAATCAGAATTTGGACGTATATTGCGCAAAGAAAAGAATGGATCGACCGGTCGTCGTACTGGCGGGACATGACAAGGGCTGTCGAGGACAGGCTTTCGGACGCTTTGCATCAGAAGCTTTCTCAGCGGTTCGTGGATAAACGCACATCTGTTTTGGTTAAGGGTATGAAAACACAAGTGGATTTAGAAGCTCAAATCGGCGAGGACGGCTCCGTTTCCGTCGAAGGACAAACTATCGGAAAACTGGAAGGCCTGCGCTTTATGCCGGACACCGGAAACGGCAAGTTCGCCGACCGCGTGTTGATAAACGCGGCGGACAAGGCTTTGCAGACGGAATTCCAAACCAGAATCGCGGAAATCCTCGATCCCGAAAAGGACGATCTGACGCTTGAAAACGACGCGCGGATTTTATGGAAAGGCCAAAACCTCGGCAAAGTCGTCAAAGGCCGCGACATTCTGCACCCCGCCGTTTCTCTGACCGTGCAGGAAAACATTGATTCTTCATACGTTGAGCAGTTGAGAACCCGTCTGAACGGCTGGTTGGAAGTTTACCTGAACAATAAAATCCTGCCGTTGTTCAAAGCGCTGCGGACGATCGACGAAGAGGGCGCTTCGGGTTCCGTGCGCGGCATTCTGTATCAGGCGGCTGACCAGTTGGGAACGATTAAGCGCGAAAAAGTGTTGGAACTGGTCAAAAACCTGACCGAAGCGGACAAGAAGATTCTGGCTAAAACGGGCGTGCGTATGGGGTACGAATACATCTTCTTCCCGATGCTGTTAAAGCCTGCAGCTCAACGCGTCTGCGCTTTGCTGTGGAAGATTTGGAACGAAAAGACGCAATATACGACCGGCTTTGCGATTGACGGCAAGATGTCTTTCGCCGTTGAAAAAGGGATTCCTTGGGTTCTGTATCTGGTTCAGGGCTATGTGCTGGCCGGAACGCGCGCCATTCGTGTTGATGTAATGGAAAGATTTACATCAAAACTGCGCGAAGTCACCCGTCAGGACAAGGGAAAGCCGCAGGTTTTGCCTTTGGAACTGTTGTCGATTGCGGGGTTGAAGCGCGACGAAGCAGCGGAAGTGTTCGGCTTTTTGGGCTTTAACGTGACAAAGGAAACGCAGACGGTCACGGTCGGCGAAGAAACAAAAGAAACAGAAACGCTGATGATTCAACCGAAATTCAAAAAGCACAAAAAGGCGCCAAAAGAGGAAAAAATCGACGAAACCTCTCCGTTTGCGGCTTTGGCGGCGTTAAAGAAAAAATAATGGCGGATTCCCAAAGAATCGACAAGTGGCTGTATTTCACGCGCTTTGCGAAAACGCGCACAACCGCGCAGGAATTGATCGAGGGCGGACACATTACCGTCAACGGCGAAAAAGTCCTGAAATGCAGTCGCGACATCAAAATTGGCGACGAATTAACGATTTTGCGTGGCACGATGCGGTTTTTCGTCCGCGTGACGGGCTTTGTCGAAAAACGCGTCGGCGCGCCGGTAGCACAAACGCTTTACGAGCAGACGAAAGAGCCGGAAAACCTCGCCCCGCCGCCGAAAAAAGCGTTCGAATACCGCGCCGCCGGCTCCGGCCGCCCGACCAAACGCGATAGGCGGGCGTTGAATAGGTTAAAGGGGAAGTTTTAAAAGGAATTATCTCAATCCACTTATCTCTTTTTGCAGGTTTTCGAGGAATCTGCCCGCGTGGGCGCCGTCCATCTGTGCGTGATGAAACTGAAAGGAAACCGGCAGAGTGTAGCGGAAAAATCTTTTTCTGTATCTGCCCCAGAACAAAAACGGGTTGTTGTAGACGCCGCTGTTCATGCCGACGATGCCGTCTATTTCCGTATCAATGATTGCCGATGTCCCGATGACCATGCTGTCGGCGCACAAATCGATCCCATTGCAGCTTTCGGCGACTTGTGTTGTGTTTTTCAGGTAATCCCGGTTGAATGTTTCCAAATCTCCGGAATACGGAATATCGCAGGAATTGATTTCTCCGCTTTTGTTTTTAACAATCGTATTGACGGCGATTGTGCCATATTGCATCAGCTTGTCGCCGACCGGAAGCATGTAGAATTCTTTGATGTCCGCGGCGGCTTTTCCGATGCAGTAATTAAGAAGCATATTGAATTTCAGGTGCTTCTTTTCGTTGATTTTAACCAAATTCGTCACGTCCAGCGTTTTAAAAAATGTCACCATCGGATTCGGCGCGTTCAGCCAAAGCTTAAACGCCATAGCTCTGGAGGTTTTTTGAGGATCGATTTCCTTTGCCATTATTCAGCCTTCTTCAGATTGTTTAAAGCTTCGGGGTTGTTTGAAACGATTGCGCCGACAGTCTGACATTTTTCCATAGCCGGACAATCTCCGCACGTTTCAACGCCTTTTTTCAAAGCGCATTGACGAATGGCGCAAAGGCTTTCGCAATAAACCGTTTTGACGCCGTTTGCGCGGCAGCCATGACAGTTAATCTGTTCGGGCAGAATGGTGATATGGTTTAATTCCGACCATAGTTTTGCCGTTTTTTCGCGCAGAGCCTGATCGTTATTGACCGTCGCCAGATACGCGTCGCACTTTTCGCAATCCAATCCGCAGTAAGCTATTTTGTTTTTCATGATTATATCCTTTTTTGTAATATTAATCTTCAGATATAAATCCGATAAGCATAAATTTCATTCTTTCGACGATTAAATGTTGAAAATCCGCAAAAACCGTTTATATTTTTTCAAGTCATACAATTTTTTCAAGGAGATTTAATATGCCTTCAGTCGTTAATGATTCCTGCGTCAAGTGCCTGACCTGTCTCGAAGCCTGCCCGGTCGGCGCGATTATCGAAACGGATACGCAGGTTGTTGTCAATCCGGACACCTGCATTGATTGCGGCGTTTGCATTTCCGAATGCCCGCAGGGCGCAATCGCTTCCGACAGCGACGCCGATGAAAAATGGGTGAAGTTCAACGCTGAAAAAGCGGCTGCTGCCGGCTAAGCGTTTCTTTCAAGCAATTTTAAACGCCCTCCGAAACATCGGAGGGCGTTTTTTGTTGACCGACGACTTAAATTGCCAAATCGGTCACACTTTTTTGAGTTGCGCCGTACTGAGCGACTTTTTTCGCCGCTTCGTACGCGTCAAGCTGACGCGTCATCGCTTCGGGGAACCATGAAGCCGCGGCGGAAACCGTTTCCGAAGATGTGTTCGGCAGGTTGGGACGTTTATATCCGAAGCCTTCCGAGCTGACCTGTGAACGAATGGCTTCAGGATCAATGACGGGTTTTTTCGCCAGCGACGTGTTTGTTTCGTTAACAGCTTTTATTTTCGCCTGCTGCTTCATTTCTTCAATACGCAACTGTTTGGCCTGTTCCGATGCGCTGGCGGCCAGCGGCAGATTTTCGCCGAATTTCGTTTCATTGTTTCTGTAACGGGCGGCAGTGTTCATCGGAAACACTTTGGCGTTTTCAGGCGCTTTCAGGATCTTAGCCGTCTGACGGGCTTCGCGCGCTTTGGCTTTTTCTTCGGACATGTTGTAAGGGGATTCTTTACCGATAAGAGCCCCCGTTTTTTTTGAAAAAGTCGTGCGTTCCAGCTGCTCATTCAATCTTGTTCCCGGCTTTGAAACGGTGTCCGCGCTGACGACGAAAGGCGTTAAATCGACGACGTCAGCCAAAGCGGCCGGTATTTCCTGCACTTTTTGTTCCTGCGCGGTTAAAGGGACGGGAGCTGCGACGGGCTTTTGCGCGGCAACGGTTTTTTCCGGTTCGGAAACGGCGGTTTCTTTCAATTGCTGCGCGAAAGACGGTTTGTTTGCCAAACGCGGCGTTTCGGCTTTGACGGTTTGAACGGGCTCGGATTGGAAAGTAAAGCCGTCTTGCCAAACGGACAGATCAACGGTAAAATCCATGTTTAACATAAGCGCCTCCCTTTTTGAAATAAACAGATGCAATATTTATGCCAAACAGGTTAAAGGACAACATCATGCGTCGGATTTTGATTTATTCTTTGCAGGAAAAACCGAGACAATCTTTGGCGGGCGAGCTTCGCGCGCTTGATATCGCCGAAGAAGTTGATGAAATCGCTTCTTTTGATGAAATAAAGACTTTAACGGAACAGGAAAGTTTTTCCGCTTTTATTATTGACGAACCGACGCCGGAACAAATCGGACAATTAGCGGAAATGCCCAATAAAGTTCCTGTTTTTTATCTGTCGGCGCAGTCTTTGGCGGTTGAAAAGGGGCAGTTTGTTCAAAAACCTTTCCGTTTATCCGTTTTTCTGCCGGCGTTGATAGCTTCGGTCGTTCAGTTTGAACAAAGCGATCATGCTTCCGTTTTCTTAAACGGGTGGAAGTTTAATTTTGCGGGCAAAATTCTCAGCCGCGATGAGGAAGAAATCAGACTGACCGATAAAGAAGCCGCGTTATTGAATTATTTGCATGCAAAAACGGAAGCGGTCGATAAGGAAACGCTTTTGCGTGAAATCTGGGGATACGGCGAAGGCATCACCACGCATACGCTGGAAACGCATATTTATCGTTTGCGCCAGAAGCTGGAAACGACGGGCATTACATTTTCCGCGGCGAACGGCGACGGTTATCGGTTGGTTTGCGAAGAATCTATTTAATGTAATTATCACGCATTTTGCGCAGACGCTTGGCTTTTTCGGTCGGTGTTTCGTCCATGTCGCGATCGCGGATACGGACTTTCAACGCGTCAAAAGCGTCGCCGATCGGAATGAAACCGTCGCGGCTGTCAATTAAGCTTTTGCCGGCATGAGCCAATCCGATCGCGTTGCCGCTTTCGTCCACCAGAATACCGCCCAAAGTGACACTTTGAACGTTTGTATTCGTCAGAATGTCGACACCGGCATTGCTGAAACGGTAGCCCGCGACTTTACCGTGTTCCATGGCGCCTTCGTACCCGCCGCGCATCGGTGTACCGATAGCGTAGAATTTCTCGCCGACTTCCGGCAAGTCAAGCCGCAAAGGAATGGGCCAGTTGTATTTGTCGAATTCGGCGGGCGGCATATACAGCAACGCAACGTCTTTATCTTTGCTGACGCGCAGAACCATGGAGGGAACGACGCGTCCGTCCAGAAATTCCGTTTTGACATAGGTTGTCTTTTTCGCGATTTCATAATTGGTCAGAACCAAAGACGGAGAAATCACCAGACCGGAACCGACTTCTTCTTCGTTCGTTACGGCGACGACGCTGGAACGGATACGGTAGATACGGGCGGGCGACAAATAACGGAACGGCTTTTGGTTGTCAATCGTGATCCAACCGTCCACGGGCGAAACGGCGAATCCGAATTTATTCTTTTCTTTTTCCAGATCTCCGGGCAAAGCGTATTCTTCCAAAAATCTTCCCAGAGGAGCCGATTGCAGGACGTGTCCCCAGACACCTTTGGACAAAGGCTGTTCCGTTAACAGACGGGCAAAAACGCCGCTACCGTCTCCTTTTTCTCCTAATCCGCGGCCGAAAAGCCCGTTGTCGTTTTGATCTGATAATCCTCGTCCGTTTAGTCCGGCACCCATAGAGTCTTCGATGTTTTGTTCGTTCTTTTTCCCTTGTGCCAACGGAACGCCGGCCAGTTCTTTCTGTAAAGCTTTTAAACGTTCCAGTTCTTCCGGTGTTAAAGTTTCTCCGGCGGCCAGACGACGCTCCAAATCCTGTAGGCTGTGCAGATCTCCGTCCCCTTTATCCAAATCATCGTCAAAAGGACGTTCCAGCGCGCCCATTTTTTCCAGTTCGCTCAGCACGCGTTCGCGTTCGCGTTCAATGTAAAAAACGGTTCTTTTACGACGATAGGAAGATTGCAGGATTTTGTATTTTTTATGTTCGTTTGCCAATAAATAGAACTCTTCCTGTGCTTTTCGCAGTTCTTCGGGGTCCGGAATGGTACGCATCGTTTCCAAAAAGCCCGGCATACCGATCAGACGGATTAAAGCGTCGGCAAAAGCTTTTTCAATCAGGCGCACTTCGCCGTCGCGGACGGGCGTTTGAATCTCCGCATAGCCGCGCGTTGTGTCTTCCCAATAAAGCTTGCGATTGAAAGGCGTCATGACGCGCCAAAGCACTTTAATTTCAGAAGATCCGCTACGCAACTGAGAATACGTTCTGGTGCGCCAGTCGTATTGATCGCAAACATTAATGAATAAATCTTTGATTTCCGCGGTAATGACATATCCCGGTAGCAAATCGGGTCTTTCCGCGCTGATGGAATACGGAAAATAGGGGTTGTCTTTACGCACGATGACGGGAAACAGCTCGTTCAATTCTTCAAAGAAAACGTTGTCGAATTTCATATCGCGGCGCATGGCGCGTCCTTCGTTCAAAACGACGTTCTTTTCGGCTCTTTTGCAGCCAAACAGCTTGAAGTTATATTGTCCGATGTCTTTGCCCCACTCTTCTACCGTTCTGTTACGGTTGATTTTAAAATCAACGTATTCCAGTTTAATCGGAGCCAGTTTCGGATCAAAAGTAAAGAACTGTTCTTCCGTTTCCGTCGTTGCGTCGCCGTAAACGGAAGTTGCATGCTCTCCGTCAATGACGACGGTTGTTTTTTCAATGGCGAAAACAGCCGCAGGTATCTGAGATATGCAGAAAATCAACGCAAATAAGAAAAAGTGTTTTAATTTCATCAGATACCTTTATTATTGACTCAGTCTATTCTACATAATCAGAAAAAAATTAAAAAAGGTTTAGTTTTTAAAGGAATTTATCATGTATTTGCTGCCGGCGATAGATTTAAAAGAAGGGCGCTGCGTCCGTCTGAAGCAGGGGGATATGGCTCAATCAACGATTTTTAACGATTCTCCCGCAAATCAGGCCGGAATGTTTGCGAAAGAGGGTGCCGAATGGATTCATGTCGTCGATTTGGACGGCGCTTTTGCCGGAAAGCCGGTTAATACGGCGGCCGTGGAAAGCATTCTGAAGGCGGCCGATGTCAAAATCGAACTGGGCGGCGGTATACGATCGATCGAAACGATCCGGTTGTGGCTGGAAAAGGGAGTCGCGCGCGTTATCTTGGGGACGGCCGCTTTGCGCGATCCCGAACTGGTAAAAACGGCCTGCCGCGAGTTTCCGGACAGAATAGCCGTCGGCATCGACGCAAAAGACGGTTTTGTCGCCGTGGAAGGCTGGGCGGAAACTTCGGCAATCAAAGACGTTGACCTTGCGAAGCGGTTTGAATCAGCGGGCGTCAGCGCGATCATTTATACGAATGTGGCGCGGGACGGCGTACTACAGGGGCCCGATCTGGATTCGACTTTAAATTTGGCCAATTCTGTTTCGATACCTGTGATTGTGTCAGGCGGCGTTTCTTCTCTGGACGACATCAAAGCCTGCCGTAAAGCCGGCGTTTTTGAAGGCGTCATCGCCGGCCGGGCAATCTATGAAGGGCGTTTTACGGTATCGGAAGCAATATCTGTGTTGAAAGGCGAATAAATGACAGCGGAAGTATTAGAACGGTTGTTTCTCACCATTGAAAGCCGCAGAGGGGCGAATCCGCAAACTTCGTACACGGCGAAGCTGTTTTCCAAAGGAACGCCGCGGATTGCGCAGAAAGTCGGCGAAGAAGCGGTTGAAACGGTGATTGCCGCAGTTGCAAAAGATAAGGAACACGTCATTTCGGAAAGCGCCGATCTGCTTTATCATTTGTGCGTTTTATGGGCGGACGCGGGCGTTCGTCCCGAAGATGTTTTTCAAACATTGGAAAAAAGAGAGGGCGTTTCCGGCATTGCGGAAAAAAACGCCAGACCGAAGGAGTAAAAGAATGAAAGTTTATGATGAAAACAATGTTTTTGCCAAAATGCTGAAGGGAGATATTCCCGTCAACAAGATTTACGAGGACGATTATGCGATCGCTTTCGCGGACATTCACCCGAAAGCGCCGGTGCATCTGCTGGTGATTCCGAAGGGCGCTTACATCGATTTTTCCGATTTCACCGCGAAAGCGCCGGCAGAAGAAATAACAGGCTTTTTCAAAGCGGTCGGCAAGGTTGCCGAAAAACAGGGCTTGGTTGAAAACGGCTACCGTCTGGTGATGAACACGGGGCGCGACGGCGGACAGGAAGTTCCGCATCTGCACGTTCATATTCTGGCCGGTAAAAAGCTGGCGTTTTAAAACAAAAACTCCCCTTGAAAAAGGGGAGTTTTTAATATCAGAGCGTTTTATTCTTTTTCAAAAACGCTTTTCGGCTGTTGGCAAATCGGGCAGACGTAATCGTCCGGCAGTTCTTCAAACGGTATCTCACCGTCGTAAACATAGCCGCAAACAGAGCAAACCCATTTTTCCGCAGTCGGTTTAGCGGCGGGTTTTTCTTCAACCTTTTCAAATTCTTCGGGGCCGACGCCGCAGACGGGGCAGACGTAATCCGCCGGCAATTCGTCGCCTTCGTATTCGTAACCGCAAACTTTGCATACCCATTTTGTCATCTTTTTTTCTCCTGTTTCGTTTGTGATTGAACATTTTCCGGATTGGAAAGCCTCCATGACTTTAGGCTTCCATGTTTCCTGATAAGTTGTATAGCTTAACGCTTTTTCATCGCCGTCAACGGCTTCGACGACATCGCAGAAAAACAGCGTATGCGTCGAAAGCTCTTTGACTTCGGTGACGCGGCAGCGCAGATAAGCCGCCGCATGATCCAAAACCGGCAGACCGTTTATAAAATGATGAGGCACTTTTTCCCATTTTTCGGCGGTGCGGCAGGATTGAAAGCCGAAATTGCCGATGATAAACGGATCCGTCGTTTCAGATAAAACGGACAGAGTGAATTCTTTTGTTTCCCTGATGCATTCGTTGGTTCTGGTGCATTTGTTGGAAGAAATCACCAAAGCTGGCGGTTCGACGGTCGTTTGCATGACCGCGTCAACGACACAGCCGCCGAATTTGTCTCCGTTTTTAACACCAATGACGTAAAGGCCGTAGGTGAGTTTGAAAAAAGCTTTTGTATCCATAAAGAGTTTCCTAATAAAAAACGTTGCATAAGCTTACTTCATCTGCGGCGTGAATACAATCGGCAACAGCAGTCATATTAATCGGCAAATAGTTTTATGGCCTAAAATTCCAATCGCAGTTTTAACAACATCATATCTGCGCGGAAAGAAGATTCTTCCTGAAACTTTTTGATGTTTTTTGAAGACTGCAGGTGTCTGCCTTCAATTCCAAGATTTACGCCGAACAATCCGAATTCTACGCCAATCATACCCTGATATACCGGAGTCGACTTTTTTCGTACGGAAGCATATCCGCCGCCGGCGCCGACATACAGTCCCAGCAGAGGAATCTGCGCGTAAACGTTAGCCGCGGCACCGCCGGTTATCATGTGATCGTTAATGTCTTTCATTCTGCTTTTGCTGTATAAGCCTTCGATTTCAAGGCGTACGGGAACAACCGGAAAAGCATATCCGACGGCGCCTGACAACAGTGTCGACGGTTTGTATTTGTACCGAATATCCTGATAAGTCGTTTTGCTGTCATTATGAAAATTCAGTCCGATTCCGCCGGAAAGATATATTCCGGCCTGCGCGGTTGCCGAAGCGAATAAAAAACAAACCAGAGCCAGAAGATATTTTTTCATGAAAAAGCCCCCGTTTTGCAGAAAGAGTTTTCAGTTTAATTCCAAAACATCGGACATTGTATATAAATTTTTTTCTTTTCCCTGTCCCCATAAAGCGGCGCGGATTGCGCCGTCGGCGAAGATTTCGCGGGAAGACGCTTTATGCGTCAGTTCGATACGTTCGCCGGATCCGGCAAAGACAACGGTATGGTCGCCGACAACGTCTCCGCCGCGCAAAGCTGCAAAGCCGATTTCGCCTGTCGGGCGAATGCCCGTGTTGCCGTGACGTTCGTAACGAGCCGTGTCGGACAGAGAAACCTGTCGTCCTTCGGCGGCGGCTTTTCCCAAGCCCAGCGCCGTTCCCGACGGAGCGTCCGCTTTATTGCGATGATGCATTTCGACGATTTCGATGTCGTAAGACGGATCTAAAATTGCGGCGGCTTTTTTGACCAGAGAAAACAGCAGATTAACGCCGATGCTCATATTCGGAGAAGCAACAATCACCGTTTTTTCGGCGCACTTCTTTAGAAAATCCATTTGTTCCGCTGTCAGACCGGTTGTGCCGGTGACCAGAATTTTTCCTGTTTCGGCGGCGATTTTAGCGTGTTCAACCGTTGCGGCGGGGGCTGTAAAGTCAATTACGGCATCGCTGACTTCAAACAATTCGAACGGATAGGCCGTTACGGTCAGATTCAGCGGGCGCATACCGATAATTTCACCGATGTCGCGTCCGATAAAACCGCTTTCCCGACGTTCAGAACCGCCGGCCAGTTCACAGTCTTTATTGACTAAAATGCGGTTGAGCAACATTTTGCCCATTCTGCCCGCGCAGCCCGTCACGCCTATTTTCATTCTGATAATCCTTTCCTGTTTATGCGGTTATTTCAGCAAATCTTTGAGTTTTTCAAAGAATCCGTTGGATTCAGGACTGCTTTCTTTACTTTCTTCTTCAAACTGTTTCAGCAGTTCTTTTTGTTTCGGCGTCAATTTTGTCGGTGTTTCGACTTTAAAGCGCACGAACAGATCGCCCAATCCCTTGCTTTGCAGGACGGACATGCCTTTTTTGCGCAGGCGGACTTCATCTCCGGACTGTGTTCCCGCGCTGATTGTCACTTTTTCCTTTGTGCCGTCAATGCAGGGGATTTCGATTGTGCCGCCCAAAGCCGCCGTTACCATTGAAACGGGAATGTCGCAATACAAATCCGTTGCTTCGCGTTTAAACAAAGCATGCGGCTTGACGTGAACAAAAATGTACAAATCGCCTGCCGGTCCGCCGTTCATGCCGGCTTCGCCCTGTCCGGCCAGACGCATTCTGTTTTCGGAATCGATGCCGGCGGGAATATTGACTTCCAGCACTTTTTTCTGAGAAACTTTGCCGGTTCCCTTGCATTTTTTGCAGGGGTTTTTAATGACTTTTCCCGTGCCGTGACAGGTCGGACACATTCTTTCTTCAATGAAAAAGCCGGATTGCCGGCGTATACGCCCCGTGCCGTGGCACATATCGCACGTTTCCGCTTTTGAGCCTTTTTCGGCGCCCGTTCCGTCGCATTCGTCACATTTTACGGCCGTCTGGATTTCAATTTCTTTTTTCAGACCGGTGTATGCTTCTTCAAGGGAAATTTCCAAGTCGTAGCGAATATCCGCGCCGCGCTGCCCTTGTTGGGACGTTCTGCCGCGTCCGCCGGCGGCCGCTCCCATGAATTCGCTGAAAATGTCGTCAAAGATGCCGCCGAATCCGCTTGCGCCTCCGCCGAATCCGAAGTTGAATCCGCCGAACCCGCCGCCGAATCCCGCTCCGCCGCCGCCTTGCGCGAACGCCGCGTGGCCGTACTGGTCATAAGCGGCGCGTTTCTGGCCGTCTTTTAGAATCTCATAAGCTTCCGTCACTTCCTTGAATTTCAGTTCGGCTTCTTTATCGCCGGGATTGCGGTCGGGGTGGTATTTCATTGCCAAAGAGCGATACGCTTTTTTGATTTCGACATCGGAAGCGTTTTTCGTTACCCCTAAAAGCTCATAATAATCTTGTTTAGCCATATTTATAAAAGCCTTATCCTAAGTACGCAAAAACCGTCCGGAGGGGGATTTTCCTCTCCGAACGGCTATATATCAGAAAAGATTAGTCTTTTTTAACTTCTTCAAAATCAGCATCAACAACGCCCTCTTCGGGTTTTGTTTCCGCGGAAGCAGAGGCGTCGGCGCCGGGTTGCGGTCCGGCCGCGCCGGCTTGCTGCGCTTTATACAACGCTTCGCCGATTTTCATGGAAGACTGCATCAACGCGTCGGATTTAGCGTTAATTGTTGCAACGTCGCCAGATTCCAAAACGTCCTGCAAAGCTTTTATATCGGCTTCGACGCGTTCTTTGTCGGCGGCGGAAACTTTATCGCCCAGATCTTTGAGGTTCTTTTCCGTCGTGTGAATCAGCGTTTCAGCCTTGTTTTTGGCTTCAACGGCTTCTTTTTTCTTCTTGTCTTCGGAAGCGTGAGCTTCAGCGTCTTTGACCATCTTGTCAATATCGGCGTCGCTCAATCCGCCGGAAGACTGAATGCGAATGGTTTGCTCTTTGCCTGTCGCTTTGTCTTTAGCGGAAACATTCACGATACCGTTCGCGTCAATATCGAAAGTGACTTCGATTTGCGGCATACCGCGCGGAGCGGCCGGAATGCCGACCAGGTCAAACTGGCCGAGCAGCTTGTTATCCGCAGTCATTTCGCGTTCGCCCTGGAACACGCGGATCGTCACGGCTGTTTGTCCGTCTTCAGCGGTCGAGAAGACCTGAGATTTGCGTGTCGGGATCGTCGTGTTGCGGTCGATCAGGCGGGTGAACACGCCGCCCAGCGTTTCAATGCCCAAAGACAGCGGAGTAACGTCCAGTAACAGAACGTCTTTGACGTCGCCTTTCAGCACGCCACCCTGAATCGCCGCACCCAGAGCGACGACTTCGTCGGGGTTGACACCTTTGTGCGGTTCGCGGCCGAAGAATTCTTTGACGATTTCCTGAACCTTGGGCATACGGGTCATGCCGCCGACCAAGATGACTTCATCAATGTCGGACGCTTTCAGGCCCGCGTCTTTCAGCGCTTTTTCGCACGGAATTTTTGTGCGTTCCAACAAATCCTCGACCAGAGATTCCATTTTCGCGCGCGTCAGTTTGACGTTCAGGTGTTTCGGGCCTGACGCGTCCGCCGTGATGAACGGCAGGTTGATTTCGGTCTGTTGCGCGGAAGACAATTCAATCTTGGCTTTTTCGGCGCCTTCTTTCAGACGTTGCAAAGCCAGTTTGTCCTGACGCAGATCGATGCCTTGTTCTTTCTGGAATTCGTCGGCCAGATAGTTGATGATGCGCGCGTCAAAGTCTTCGCCGCCCAGGAATGTATCGCCGTTAGTGGATTTCACTTCGAAAACGCCGTCGCCGATTTCCAGAATGGACACGTCGAACGTGCCGCCGCCCAGGTCGTACACAACGATTGTGCCGCTGGCTTTCTTGTCCAAACCGTAAGCCAGAGCGGCCGCGGTCGGTTCGTTAATGATACGCAGAACTTCCAAGCCGGCGATTTTGCCCGCGTCTTTGGTCGCCTGACGTTGGGAGTCATCAAAGTAAGCCGGAACCGTAATGACGGCTTGCGTAACGGGTTCGCCCAAATAGGCTTCGGCATCTTCTTTCAGTTTCTGCAAAATAAAAGCCGAAACCTGACTGGGAGCATATTTTTTATCATACGCTTCTACCCAAGCATCGCCGTTTTCGCCGGAAATAATATGATACGGCACTAACGTTTTTGCTTTTTCAACCTGCTTATCCGTAAAGCGACGGCCGATCAAACGCTTAATCGCGAAGAACGTTCCTTCCGGATTGGTAACAGCCTGACGTTTGGCCGACTGACCGACCAACTTTTCATCGCCTTGTGTGAAAGCAACCATTGACGGGGTTGTACGGGCGCCTTCCGCATTTTCGATGACGCGGGCGTCCTTGCCGTCCATAATGGCAAAACAGGAATTTGTCGTTCCTAAGTCAATACCTATAACTTTTCCCATAAAAAAGACCTCTTTTCATTTTAAATTTTGCCGGTTTAGGCATTTTGTCGCTGTCTATATAGGCGACGCGTTTCGGTTTCGCAAGCGGTGAATGCGATTTTTTTATAAAAATTTTGTTTTTTTTTGCTGTGTCGGCTATGATTCGGCATGAAAGTTCTTTACTGCGAGGCGCCGGAAATGAATAAAAAAGCGCGATATATTCTGATATTTGTTTTTATTGCGGCGATAACAGGCGCCGGTGTTTATTTTGTTTTCGGCAATGATTTGCCGTCTGTGCGCGAAACACCGGACGGCGTTTTTGTTTCGGCGGCAAAAACGGCTCAAATTCAGAATTATTTTAAGCGGGCAGGATATAACATGCTGCCTCATTTGACCGAAAAAAAGCCTGTGCCGCGGATTTTCGTTCGATCCGTTCCGAAAGACTTTAATAAAGAAAAGTTTGACGAAGAGCGTCCGGCTTTGTTTTACGAAATGCTTTTGCCCGTCATTTTGAAAGCAAATGAAACCGTCGCGGCGGAACGCGAACAAATAATGACGCTGAAGGCGGAATTTGACGAAAAGGGCGATTTAACGTCGGAATCTATGGATAAACTGGAACAATGGGTGACGCGTTATGATGTGAAGCCTTCCGATGACATAGGGACATTGTTCAGCGCATTGATCGAGCGGGTTGATATGGTTTCTCCGACGCTATTGTTGGCGATGGCGGCAGAGGATTCAGGATTCGGAACCAGTCGTTACGCCCGGGAATACAATGCGATTTTTAATCAGCGCGACTGGGACGGAAACGGCGCTGTGCCTGACGAGCCGCAGAAAGAAGGTCCGCAGTATCGCATTAAAGTGTTTCCGTCTTTGTATGAAGCTGTTTTAAGCCAGATTCACTATATAAACACGAACGGTTATTTGGGAAATTACAGATTGGCGCGCGCCGGATACAGACGGACACATAACCAAATTAGGGGGTCTTCCGTCGCCTATTTATTAATAAATTTCCCCTATAAACATATAAAATATCCTGATATTATCAGTTATCTGATTTCGCAATATAAATTAGCGCCGTTGGATCTTTTGTCTTTGGTTCCGATAGCTTCGGCGGAAAAATGATTTTTTGAGATTTTGAATGCAGGCTGTTGTTACATTAGATGTCAGACAAGATTTTTCGGCCGAACTGAATTTTTCAGGCGAATGGTTGATCGGCAACATTATAAAAAATCGGGACACTATTATCGCTGCTTTGGAAAAGCCGGATTTTAAAAGGCTTGTTTTTAACGGGAAGCAAATTACGCGGTGGGACAGCCAACTGACGGCTTTTTTGGCGCATTTGATAGAAGTATGCCGGAAAAACAAAATCGATTTTGCGCTGAATGATTTTCCGGCGGGCGTCGATTCTTTGCTGAATTTGGCTTTTGCCGTTCCGATGCATCAGGAAGTTACCAAAACGGCGAGACAAATTTCTTTTTTGGAAGAATTAGGAAAAATTGTTTTGGATTTTTGGGAAAAAACAAAAGACGTTTGTTTGTTTTTGCATCGTGTTAACGCTTCTTTTGCCCGCTTTTTCTCACATAAAGCTGTCGTGCGAAAAAAAGATTTGCTGCTTGAAATACAGCGTGCCGGCGCCGAAGCGTTCGGAATTGTTTCCCTGATTTGTTTTTTGGTCGGATTGATTTTGGCTTTTGTCGGTTCAATTCAACTTAAACTGTTCGGCGCTCAAATTTATGTGTCCAGTTTGGTCGCGATTTCTATTACCCGCGTGATGGGCGCGATTATGGCCGGCGTGATCATGGCTGGCCGGACAGGTGCTTCTTACGCGGCCACGCTCGGTTCCATGCAGGTAAACGAAGAAGTGGACGCTTTAAAAACGATGGGAATTTCTCCGTTTGATTTTTTGGTGCTACCCAGAGCGCTGGCGTTGTCACTGATGATGCCGTTGTTGGTTGTTTACGCGGATCTGATGGGGATATTGGGCGGCGCTTTCGTCGGTCTTTTTATGTTGGGACTGTCTCCGGAAGATTATATTCGCATGACGATGAAAGCGCTGCTGATGCGAAATATTATTATCGGTATCGTTCACGGAGCGGTTTACGGCGTTATTATCGCTATATGCGGGTGTTATCAGGGAATGAACTGCGGCCGGAACGCTTCCGCCGTCGGGGCGGCGACGACATCTTCCGTCGTGTATTCAATTGTCTGGATGACGATAGCGACCGCTGTTCTGACGTTTATTTTCAGCGTGTGCGGAGTGTAAAATGGCCGAACCTTTTCTGGAAATCGAAAATTTTACGGTTGCATACGGTGAGAATGTCATCATGCATGACGTCAGCTTTACCGTGAATAAAGAAGACGTTTTTATCATTATGGGCGGCAGTGGCTGCGGAAAAAGCACGCTTTTATCCGTTTTGACGGGGTTAAAACAACCGGTTAAGGGGTCGGAAAAATTCGTCGACAAACCGTTTTGGGGAAACGGCGCGACGAAAGCGGATCGCGATATTCTGATGCGAAAAGCCGGCATTTTGTATCAAAGCGGGGCGCTGTGGTCTTCAATGACGCTGGCGGAAAACATAGCGATGCCTTTGGAGCAGTATACGACTCTTTGCGCGTCGGAGATTAAAGACATTGTCGCTTTAAAACTGGATTTGGTCGGTTTGGGCGGATTCCAAAACTTTTATCCGGCGGAAATCAGCGGCGGCATGAAAAAAAGGGCGGGGCTGGCGCGTGCGCTGGCGCTGGATCCGGAAGTCGTATTTTTTGACGAGCCGTCCGCGGGGTTGGATCCGATCAGTTCCAAAAATCTGGACGATTTGATTTTGCAAATCAAAGAAAATATGCATACGACAATTGTTATGGTGACGCATGAATTGCCTTCGATTTTTGCAATCGGAACAAATTCGATTTATTTGGACGCTCAGTCAAAAACGATAATAGCGCGGGGCGATCCTAAAGAATTGCTGCGAAATCCGCCCAATCAGATTTTGGCGCATTTTCTAACACGCGGAGAAAAATAAGGAAAACGGCATGGTTCAGAAACAAGCAAATCCGAAATTAATAGGCTCTTTTATTTTAGCGGCGTTTTTTATTTTTATCGCTGTTTTTTTGCTGACAAATCGGGAGCGTTTTTTTTCACGTTCAATCAAATATGTTTTGTATTTCCAAGGATCAATCAAAGGCTTGAACGTCGGATCACAAGTTGTTTTTAACGGAGTTCCGATCGGGCGGGTGATCGGCATTTCCCTGATTACGAATATGCAAACGATGGAAATTCAGACACCGGTTTATATTGAAACGAATCAGAACAGTTTTATCGTAACGAATACAAGCGGGCGTTCCAAAGAAGCCGTTCAGGAATTTACGGATAAAATGATCGCGAAGGGCTTGCGGGCGAAATTGGTCAACCAGAGTTTTCTGACAGGGCAAATGATAGTGGCTATGGGCTTTTATCCCGATACGCCGGTGATTTTGCAGAAGCATAATCCGAAAATGGTTGAAATTCCGACTTTGCCGTCAACCGGCGAAGAACTGCTGCAAACATTTCAAAAACTGCCGTTGCAGGAAACATTGGAAAATCTGAATCGTTTGTTGGTGGAGACAAATAAACTGATCGCTTTTATAAGCGAAGATTCGCCGGAAATGATGAAAAATGTTTTATCCATGACGTCTTCTTTGTCTTCTGCCGCCAGCAAAGCGGAAAAAGCTCTGGGATCTTTTGATGAAGACTCCAGAACAATGATGGATTTAAACAAAATGCTCAGGGATTTCAGCTCTGCGGCTCAGTCTTTGCGCAACTGGTCGGATTATTTGGAACGTCACCCCGAAGCGCTGTTAAGAGGAAAAGGAGGTTCCCGATGAAAAAACATATAGGCGTGCTGTTGATTTCTCTTTTTGTCGGCGCGTGCGGATTTTCGCGGCCGTCAACGTTTTATGTGTTGGACAGCGGCTCTCTTCCGCCCGAAAGCGTTACATTGAAAAACGCCGATCGGATTTTAATCGGAATCGAGCCCGTTTTTATTCCCAATTATCTGGACAAGCCGCAAATCATTATCCGGCAGCCGGATTCCGTTACATTGACGGCGTCGGAATTTAATCGTTGGGCGGAACAGCTTTCCGATGTGTTTCCGCGTGTTTTGGCCAATTCGATTTCCGAATACATGGGCTATCCGGCGGCCAAGCAAATTAATCTGAACAGAGATTTGTTTCCGTATCGCCTGTTTATTGAAGTGTTGCGGTTTGACGCGGCTTTTAAAAAAGAAGCCGTGTTAGATACATGGTGGACAATCATGACAAATTCTGGCAATGTAGTGTACAGAACGCGATCAACTTTGGTTGAACCGGTCGGCGACAGTTATGACAGTGTTGTTCTGAGCGAACAAAAGCTTTTGAAAGAACTGGGACGGACGATTGCCAAATTTGCGCAGGAAAACATAAAAAAAGGACAAAAATAAATGTCTGAAATGAATCAGGATTTTAGCCGTTCAATCCCCATAAGTGAATCGGACAATTTAAAACAAAATTTGGAACCGCCGTTTAAAATCGTCGGTGATAAAAACACTCAGCTTCGCATAACGGAGATGATTAACCAGATCGTTGAATCCGAGACGGGGCGCAAGACATTGGAGATTGCCAGCAAAGCGGGATATACACTTGGCATGGAATTCAGTCCCGGTTGTAACGGCGGGTGCAATAAGGAAAAAAAACATATTGTTTTAAATCCTTTAACCGAAGATTTGGTATTGATCGGTGTTTTGGTTCATGAAAGTCGGCACGCCGGCCAGTTTGAACGGGGCGAATACGATGCCAGTGATGACAGACGGCCGCGCAACGAGACGATTAAAACGAATGTAATGCGTACCCGCGCGGTTGAGGCCGATGCTCAGGCAACGGCGATACAGGTTCTGGGTGAATTGATGGAAAAGGGCAATCACGAACCGTTGCTCGCTTTTTGCCGTCAGCCGGATAATCATGCGATCGGAAAAGCTTTTGAACATGCATTGTGGGAAGAAAACGCTTTGGAAAACGGCGCGGCCAGAACGGCGGCTTTTCTGGCTTGGTATGAAAACGAACCCGTTAAAAAGGCGTATGACGAAGCTTATCAGGTCGAAATGATGGAACGCCGTGAAGCGCGCGGAGATCATAAAACGGATACTTACGCGACATCTCAATCTGCCGCGCAAATTGTCAAAGAGCTTTGCCTGAATAATGACGGCAGTTGTTATTTTTCGGCGGATCCGAAGATATTGGAAAGCGGTCATTATACAGAGATTCATTGGGAAACGGCCAAGAAAATAGGCGATTTAATTTCGCGTGCGCCGGCGGCGAAGAAAACCGTTGAAAACTTCAATCAACCGCAAAAAGACACAGTTTCCTTTAATATGGCGCGAGCCGCTTTAGACCGGTCGGGACGCTGATTAAATCAAAAAGGCCGTTTTCAAACGGCCTTTTTTGTAAGCGGTTATTTTAAGCAAACATGCCGCGGTTCGTCTTCGTCGGAAGACAGTTGACGCAATGTTTCGCAGTATTCGCACCAATCGTCCATAGCGTTGGTCAGCAACTGTTCGATGAAAGCGTTTAAACCGACGCCGGTTTCATCGGCCTGTTTTTCCAAAAAAGAATAAAGCGGCGCGTCTATTTTTAAAGAAAGCTTCTTTTGAGTTGGAAATGCGGCTGTCATAACATTCGTCCTTGAATTAACCAGGTTTTAAGTTCTTCAGACCTATGGTTTAATTCTGTTCTAAGTTTGTTAACAAATAGTAACTCCATATTATCAGATGACCAAAAAGACAGGACGCCAGAACAAAAAAAGCAAAAAATCCGCCGAGTCGAAGAAAAAACCCAAAAAGCAGGAAAAAAAGCGGATTTTAAAAGGAATCGATCAATTTCGTTTGCTCTGGTCCCGATTCTATTTGAATAGAATCGGGATAGGCGCGGCGATTGTTCTTTTTTTATACATCGGATATTGCGCGTTGACTCTGCCCGATATAGAGAAAGCCGTGAAAGCGACGCGTGCCCCTCAAATCACGATTTTAGCTTCTGACGGAACGGAAATAGGGTCTTATGGCGCGCAATACGGCAGTCCGGTCGAGTTAAAACGATTGCCCGAGTATGTGCCTCAAGCCGTGATTGCGACGGAAGACAGGCGTTTTTATTCTCATTTCGGTGTGGATATCCGCTCTGTTCTTCGGGCAATTACGGTTAATTTAGTGAAAGGAAGAAAAGCGCAGGGCGCCAGCACGCTGACACAACAGGTGGCAAAGAATTTGTTTTTGTCTTCCGAAAAGACGTTGCGCCGCAAAGTGCAGGAATTGCTGCTTTCTTTCTGGCTGGAGCACAAACTGACCAAAGATCAGATTTTAACAATTTATCTGAACCGCGTTTATTTCGGCGCCGGCACTTACGGAATAGAAGCGGCGGCTCAGAAGTACTACGGCGAGAGAGCGCGACGGTTAAGCCTGTATCAGGCGGCTGTTCTGGCCGGTCTTTTAAAGGCGCCGACCCGTTACAATCCTTTGACGCACCCCGAACAGGCGAATCAACGCGCCAGAGTGGTGCTGTCCAATATGGTGAAGGCCGGTTTCGTGTCGGCAAAGGAAGCTTTAAACGCTGCCGAAACGGGCGCCGTTGCCGGGAAAAAACGGGATAAAGCCGTTTTCTATTTTACGGATTGGATTGCCGACGAAGCGGAAGCTTATTTAGGCAGAGTCAATCAGGACATTGTTATTAAGACAACGCTCGTTCCCGGAATGCAGACTGTTTTGGATCGGGAAATCAGGCAGACTTTGGATTCTGAAGAAGCAAAACTCAAAAAAGTGTCACAGGCGGCGGGTGTTGTTATGGATAAAGACGGCGCCGTTTTAGCGATGAACGGCGGTAAAGATTATCGGCAAAGCCAATTTAACCGCGCGGTTGAAGCCAGACGCCAAATCGGTTCGGCAATCAAGCCGTTTGTTTACCTGACCGCTTTTGAAAAAGGGGCTTCGGCTCAGGATATGGTCGAAGATCAGCCCGTTTATCTGAACGGTTGGAATCCCAAAAATTTTAACAACAAATATTACGGCCGGATTTCTTTGCATAACGCTTTGGTTCATTCTGTCAACACGGTCGCGGTGGCGACGGCCGTTAAAACGGGTGTCCGGTCTGTTTTAAAAACAGCGCGCCGTTTCGGCATCGTCGGTTCCGACTGTGAAGCGAACGGCGCAATCGCTTTGGGCGTTTGTCAAACCAGATTGATTGACGCTGTTTCGGCTTATGCTTCTTTATTGAACGGCGGATTTGCCGTAACGCCGTATGGTATTGCTGAAATCGTCGGGAAAAACGGGGACGTCCTGTATTCCCGATCCGACGGCGGACGGGCGCGATTGGTTAATCCGCGCTATATTGCGGAATTGGATTCCGCTTTAATAGACGTTATTCAAAAAGGCACAGGGAAAAAAGCCAATCCGACCGTATTGGCCAAAGGAAAAACGGGAACGACGCAAAATTATCGGGACGCGTGGTTTATCGGTTACACGCAAGACATTGCCGCCGGCATTTGGGTAGGCAACGATGATGAAACGCCGATGGATAAAGTGACCGGCGGTTCTTTCCCTGCGGAAATTTGGGGCAAAGTCGTGCACGATATTTCTTTGCCGCCGTTGGAAGAAGATTAATCGGGCTTATAAATCGGATAGCGTCCTGCCAGCACGTCGTCGATTGAAGAAAGGTCTTTTCCGAACAAACTGCGGTAAATCCAGTAATTTGCCGCGACTTTTTTAACAAAGCCGCGTGTTTCGCGTGAAGGAATGGCTTCGACGAACATTAGAGGATCATCTATAAAATCGTCCCTTTTTTGCCATTTTGCGGTATTGCGAGGACCGCAGTTATAAGATGCGATCATCATCAATAAATTCCCGTTGATAGCCGGATAATTCAGAAGAGTTTGTATTAATTCCTGTCCGATCATCAGGTTGTAGGGGATTTTATGTAACCGGCTGAGCTGATAAGGCTGTTTTAACCGGCGAGCCATTAATCGGGCGGTCGCAGGCATTAACTGCATGACGCCGCGTGCGCCGGCTTTGCTGAACGCTTTGTTCTTAAAACACGATTCCTGACGCACAAAAGCGTAGACAAGGGATTTGTCCGTTTGCCAGCCGTTGGTCGGCGTCCAATTCGGATAGGGATAAAGAGCGTTGTCTCCGTCGGGAGTTTCCACTTCCCCGGATAAAGCGGCGAGGCGGACGCTTAAATCCGGATATTCAACGACGGTGCCGGCATAAGCCAGTAATTGTTTGCGCAAACTCTTTTTTTCGGCGTAAAGCTTAATGAGTTCTTTTTCGGCAAATTCCATTTGTCCGATTTGCACTAAAGCGATTGCGCGCCGTCCGGCGGGTTCGGCCAAAATAATCTCCATATCCGGTTTTCCCAAATCGGAACTTTTCCAGGAATGGTCAATCGGCCAACCGAGTGCCCGCTGAGCTAAAATACCGTAGAACGAGTTCGGAGAAACCGCGGCCGCTTTGCGCAGATAAAAGGCAACGTCCTGATATTTTTCGGTTTTTAACAAAGTGCGCGTTACCCAAAAAGCTGCCGCCGCCTGCTGTGTCGGAATGGCTTTGGGGTGTTCGACCAAAGTTCTAAAGGCTTTTTCCGCTTCTTCCCATTTTTGCAGACGGAAAGCCGCCAGTCCGGCAACCCAAAACGCGGTCGGATTTCTTGTTTCGGCGCGTTTCATCGGTTCCTGAATTGTTTCCCAGGCTTTTTTGTCCTGTCGATCAATGAAATAAGCGAAAGCCAGCGCCGTTAAAGAATCGTCCCTGTCTTTTTGAGACAGATATTTTTTTACAAACTTGTCGTTTAAATGAAGCTTTGCAGCTAATGTTTTTCCTCTTCTGATTGCCGAAGAAAAATACATCATCGCCGTTCGGACGTTCTTTTTATATTCTTCGGGCACATAAGACGCGCGCTTGAAAAAAACAAGGTCTATCGGATCTGCTATTCTGATCGACGTACAGGATCCGGCCGCCATATGTGCCGCCGGATCGGAAGGCCGTTTGGAAGGCAGAGGCGCTTTTTTCTTTACGGCCAAATCATAAACGGATTCGGCGATCGGCAGTTCTGCATATTTTTTCAGCCAGGTTCCTAATTGCTTTTTTGTCGGTTGAGCTTCTTCCGCCAGGTAAATCTGCGCCAGAACATATCCTTTCAGAAGATCGTTTTGCACTGCTGCCAAAAGCGTTTCAGCCTGCTCAAAATCATTATTGTCCAGATGAGCAAAGATTTGTGTGTACAAATCCTTATCCGCGGGTTGCAAAACGTCGTCTGTCTTTGATGAAAGCGGCGGCGTTGTTTCCCGCGGAGAAATCAAATTGATTTCCTCTGCTTTTGCCGTGAAAACGGCGAAAAGAAGAACAGCACGGAAAACCGTGTGAAAAAGCAGTCGAAACACTGGCGCAAGATCCGGTTATTTCACGACAAAATACGAATTACAATCTTTTCCGTTGACTGGTCCCAGCTTGCAGGATATGGCATTGAGCTCTGTCGGTTTCGAGACTTTCATTTCCGGACATTTGGAGTTATAAATGCCGGTTTTGCTGATAGCGGAAGCGCCGGCCGCAACACTCTCTACGGAAATTTGCGTATAAGCATTGCCAAGTTTATGTTTGATTTTCAAGTCCTTCAAATCCGTATCCGTACGGTTTTGAACAACAATCTCCCACTTACAGTATCTTGAATGTCCGCCTTCGTCTTTAAAGTTCGTCATATAAATCCAGATTTGTCCTTTGGGCGGCGGCGGGGGAGGAGTGGTTTCGGTTCCTTCGGCGCCTTCGCCGTTAGCGGCGCCGTTGTTCGCCTGCTGACCTTCCAAACTTTCAAAAGAGGGCAATTCATCGTCGGCATCTGCCGTAACCGGCTGACGCGGACGGAATGTCGGGGCTGTCTGAGGTTGCTGAGGCGCAGTAGCCTGAGAGGGCTTATTTACATACGAAGTTGTCGTTTTAGCCTGGGGCGCGGAACCGGTTGTCGATCTGGTCGGTTGCGCATATCCCTGCGTCGATCTGGTCGGTTGCGCGTATCCCTGTGTCGGTCTTGCCGTATAGCTGGATCTGTTCGTATACTGAGCGTCAGCCGTCGCGGCCAACCCTATAAAAACCATGGAAAGAAAAATTAAGCGATTTAAATGCATTTCGAACCCCGTTTTATTTAAAGAAAATAAATTAATTTAGTTTACCTTAAATTATATTTTTTTACAGTATAAAAAAATATTTTATGCAAAAAATTGAGGAATCCTTATGAAAAGATACTTTTTTTGCGGTATTGGCGGCAGCGGCATGAGCGCTTTGGCTCTGGCGTTGAAAAGCAAAGGGGCGCAGATTGACGGATCGGACAGAGCCCGCGATGCCGGAGCGTATGCCGATAAATTTGACGCTTTGGAAAAACAAGGTATTTGCTTGTTTCCGCAGGACGGCAGCGGGCTGAACGAACAAACGGACGCTTTGGTTGTTTCTTCCGCCGTGGAGGAAACAATACCCGATGTTGTCAAAGCCAGAGAATTCAATATTCCCGTTTATACCAGAGCGCGATTATTGGCGGAATTTTTACATGAACACAACGGAATAGCCGTCGGCGGCACCAGCGGCAAAACGACGACAACCGGCATGATCGGTCATATTTTGAAAGAAGCGGGCGTCGATCCCAGCGTTATTAACGGCGGCGTAATGCTGAATTACGCGGATTCTTCGGGATTAGGAAACGTAATCGTGGGAAAGGGAACTTTTTGTGTTGTCGAAGCCGACGAAAGCGACGGCTCCATAGAGTTGTATCGTCCGGAAGTTTCAATCGTGACGTCGATTTCGTTGGATCATAAACCTCTTGAAGAATTAAGAAAACTGTTCGGCGATTTTGTGGAAAGGGCTTCCGTCGGCGCCGTTTTAAACGCGGACAATCCGGACGCGATTGCTTTGAAAAGCAGAAATTCCAACGTGTTATCTTTTTCCGTACAGGGCGCGGACGCCGACTTAAAGGCGGAGGATATTACGCCGGAAAAAGAGGGTGTGCGATTTACGTTGGACGGCGAGCAGATTTTCCTGCCGATGATCGGTCGGCATAACGCGGCAAACGCTCTGGCGGCGATTGCGGCGGTTGAAATGATAGGCGTAACGCGTTCTCAGGCGATTCAGGCGTTGGCGACGTTTAAAGGGATCCACAGACGTCTGGAAACAATCGGAGTGACTAAAAAAGGTATTACGGTTATTGACGACTTCGCGCACAATCCGGAAAAAATAGCGGCTTCTTTATCCGCTTTGAAGGAATATGACGGGCGCCTGATCGTTATTTTTCAGCCGCACGGGTTTAAACCGACAAAAATGCTGCGCGCCGGTATAGTCGAAGCTTTTGACCGCTTTCTCAGTCTTGACGATACGCTGATCATGCCGGAAATCTATTATGCCGGCGGAACGGCTCAAAAGGATATTTCTTCGGCGGATTTGATTAAAGATTTGGAAAAAACGGGCAAGCGCGTTCATTTCATTCCCAATCGCAAAAAAATACTCGCGTTAGTCAAAGGATTGGCGGTAAAAGGCGATAGAATTATCGTCATGGGCGCGCGTGACGAAACGCTGAGCGATTTTGCCCGGGATATTTATGAGGCTGTGTCATGAAAACAATAGGGGTGTTGACGTCTTCCAGTTCCGTGCCGCGTCAGAATTTAATCGAAGGTATAGAATATTGGAAAAAGCAGGGATATGAGGTTAAGGAAGCGCCGCACTTATATGAAAAAAGGCGCTTTATAGCGGGCTCCGATGAAGAACGATCGGAAGATCTGCATGCTTTTTTTGCAGACGACCAAATCGATCTTATCATTGAAGCGGGCGGCGGCAACGGTTCCTCGCGTTTGTTGCGCAGACTCGATTATGATTTGATAGCCCGGCATAAAAAGCCTTTGATCGGATTAAGCGATACGACGGCGCTTCAGCTGGCGCTGCTGGCAAAGGCGGACTTGATTTCCTTTACGGGATATTTGATGAAGCCCAGATTCGGCCGCGCGATCATTCCTTATACGGAACAGTCTTTGCGGGATTGTCTGGCTGGACGGGATCAGGTCGTTTCGGGGCTTGAAACGGAATATCGGGGAAAAGCGATAGTCGGCCGTTTAATCGGCGGGTGCATGACTTTGGTTGCAAATCTGCTGGGAACGCCGTATTTCCCGGATTTGACGGGCAGCATTTTAATTTTGGAGGACGTTGCCGAAGAGCCGTACTCCGTTGACAGAATGCTGACTCATATGGAAAACGCCGGCGTTTTTGATCATGTGGCTGCCGTTGTCTTCGGCGTGTTTCGCGACTGCAAAGCAAAAGACCCCGCGGACGGAACGGTTGATGATGTTCTGAACGAATGGAAAAAACGCTTGGAAGTACCGGTTTTCTTAGGGCTTCCTTACGGACATCAGGCCGGTTCTCTTGTCTGGCCGATCGGAGGAACGGGAGTTTTGGAAGAAGATCGGCTAACCGTTCGGGGAGTGGATTTTAATGGTTGAATTGCTTGCTCCCGCGGGACAGATTGAATCGGGCTACGCGGCTTTTTCTTACGGAGCGGACGCCGTTTATTTGGGACTGACGCGTTTTTCCGCCCGTGCCGAAGCCGAAAATTTCACGCCGGAAGCGCTTGTCGGATTTGTCCGTTACGCTCACACGTTAAAGAAAAAAGTTCTAATCGCTGTCAATACGGTTTTTTTTGACGACGAAAAAGCCGATTTGATAGAGACTTTGCAAGATGTTCGTTCTGCCGGCGCGGACGGCGTGATCGTGCAGGATTTGGGAACGGCGCGATTGATTAAAAACTATTTTCCCGAATTGCGTCTGCACGCCAGCACGCAGTTGGCCGTTCATAACCGTGACGGTGTCGAGGCTTTGCGGGATATGGGGTTTAAACGCGTCGTTCTGGCGCGGGAACTGACTTTAGACGAAATCAAAGACATCTGTCGTGTTCCCGGGATAGAAAAGGAAGTCTTTATTCACGGCGCGCTGTGTTACTGTTACAGCGGATTGTGTCTGTTTTCCTCCATTTACGCGGGTCGAAGCGCGAACAGAGGCAAATGCGTTTATCCGTGCCGCGAAAGTTTTCATATAGACGGGCGGAATAAACATGTTTTTTCCATGAAAGACCTGGCGCAAAACGAAAATGTTCTTTTGCTTGAACAAGCCGGCGTCACCGCTTTGAAAATCGAAGGGCGCAAAAAAAGCCCGCTGTACGTCGCGGCGGTCACCGACTATTACCGCTCGATTCTTGACGGAGAGAAAAATAAAACCGTTTTACAGGAAAAACGCGACAAAATCAGTTGTATTTTCAGCCGTCCGACGACAGAGCTCTTTTTGAAAAATCGCAGAAATTTCAATGTGATAGATACAGATATTGTCGGTCATCGCGGTTTGATGTTAGGGACAATCAAGAATTGTAATAAGCGTGGTGACAACAGATTTGTTGATTTTAAAACGGCAGCGGCGGTCGGCCGATACGACGGAATCCAGATTGATTTGCCGAAAGAAGAGCGTCCGTTCGGTTTTTCTGCCGAAACTCTGCGCGTGAACGGTAAAAATGTATTTGAGGTCAAGGCGGGGCAAACGGTTGAAATCGCTTTGCCAGAAAACGCGCCGTTTATTCCTGTCGGCGCGACGGTTTACCTGTCGTCTTCCAATGCGGTTAAAAGCGCGTTTCCTTATACTAAACCTAGGGAAACGGAGCCATTTATCGGTAATATTGAAGTGACGGTTAATGTTGACGGTCGTTTTGTCGCGGCGCATTCTGCGGGGCAGACTGTAAGCGTTGCCGGACAGTTTTCGGCGGCCAAATCCGTTGAAACGGCGGAAAACGCTGTCCGGAAAGCTTTTGAAAAGACGGGCGGGACGGGACTGGTTTTAAAATCTTTGGAAATCGAAAATCCGGATAAACTGTTTGTTCCGTTGTCTGTTTTAAACGAACTTCGCCGCGGCTTGTATGAACGGGTCGGAATAGAATTATCGCAAACCGCCGCAGAGCAAAAAGCGAAGGAAAAAGAAGATATTTTAAGTCGGGAGTCTGTTTCGGCGACATCGTCGGATTTAAAACCGTCATACAGCGTGAAAACCGACGATGAAGTTTTTTTCAAAACGCTGATTGAATCAGAAGATTTACCTCTTGACGAAATCGTTTTTCTGCTCTCGCCGAAAACGGATTTAAGCCTGTTTGAACCAAAGAAAGCCGATAAAATTCGTTTTGCTTTGCCGGTTGTTGCCCGATCGTGGGAAATGCAGGCGCTGAAAGAAAAAATAAAGACGTTGACGTCAAAAGGATTCCGAAAATTTGAAACGGCCAATGTTTGGGGGCTGAACGCTTTAAAAAACAAGAGCGTCGATTTTTCATGCGATTGGCCGGTTTATGTCGCGAATCTGTCAGCGGCACGCGGCGTTTTGGAAACGGGAGCTTCTTCTTTCGTCGTATCTCCGGAAACGCCGGAACCGGAAACGCTGTTTAAAGCTTTTCCCGAACAGGCGACAGGCGTTATTTATCAGGATCCGCCGTTGTTTGTTTCCGAATCCTGCCCGTATGCGGCGTTGGAAAGCAAATGTCAGAATTGCGGCGGCAACCGTATAGAAGAATTGAAATCCCGTTACGGAACGTTTATTTCCGTCATGAAAAACTGCCGCCATTTTCTGTTGGGCGAACACCCGCGATTAAAAAAGCAGGAAATGCTTAAAGCCGGCGCGCGGCGTCTGCGTCTGGAGTTTTTATACCGGAATGAAAAGCCGGAACAACGAACGGATATATTGCGTCGGTTGATAAAAATGTAAGTTTTGTTTGAACTTCTTCGTATCTTGTTTTACAATGATACCCTGTTTCAGCAGAAACAACCTGTTCAGATTTTAAGGAAGAGCGTGAGAAAAATGCAAAAATCCCCGGTGCAACCCAATGATATTTTCCAAAAAGCCAGCGGTCTGTCTTCTAAATGGCTTGTAGAACGGATTATCGAATTTCCCGATTTGCCGTTGCATGTCCGTCTGAATGAACAGGGGGGGAATGAAAGAACCGTTACGGTCGCTTTGTCGGCTTTGCTGGATACGCGCCAGTGGAAACCGGTAAAAATTGCGGCGTTGGAGGAAAATCCCGCCGCGGAAAAAGAAGAATAACTTCTAATACCAATATCCGAATAAAGGATACTGCGCTTCGACGCGGTAATAAGATCCGTCTCCGTCGGAACGCGGGTGACTGGAAAAGAGCGTGAAGTGGTCGACGTGAAATTCGTCCGACCGGAACAGATTGTTATATTCCAGGAATTTGTGCACGTCTTCGACTGTGGAACCATTCAGCTTGGCCAATGTGGTATGCGCGTGGAATTTATGTTTATCGGGAGGCAGTCGGTTTCTGGAAACGATGCTTTCGATTTTATCATGCAGAAAGTCAAGCGCCTGATAATTGCAGACGCCCGCCCATAAATGGCGCATTTGCATGCCGTTGGAAAAAAAGCCGACTTCCGCCATTTGCAGATCGAACGCAGGCGCGCGCATCTGCATAAAGCCGTCGTGCAGATCATTGGCGACATCTTCGTCAATATTGCCGATAAAGCGTAACGTGATATGCAGATTATCGCGTTCCACCCATTTCGCGTTCGGCACGCCGCCGCGCAAAGAATAAAGTTGGTCTTTGATTTTTTCGGGCAGCTCGATGCCGGCAAAAAGGCGTATCATGGGCTTAATCCTTGCTGTTTTTATCATCTGCCGCTATAGTATTATACTTTTTTAAATAAAAGATTAATCCTCACCGGAGGGATAATGCGAAAAATAACATATCGGCAAGTTAACGGGATATTGTTTCTGATTAGCTTGGTATTCTTTCTTTTTCTGAACAGCCATTCTTTGTTATATCTTGATGAGATGGCGACAATGCTGAAAATGCGTATGTCCTTTGATGAAATGATGCGCTTTTTATTGACGCAGGATGTTCATCTGCCGGTTTATTTCATTTTGTTAAAAAGCTGGTTGTCTGTTTTCGGCGTTTCCGTTTTTGCCGCCAGATGTTTTTCGTATCTCGGATTGTTGGCGTGCGCTTTCGGCGGCGGCGCGTTGGTTAAAAAGCTCTACGGCGAAAAAGCGGGAGTATGGTTTACGGCGCTGTTTTTGTTTATGCCGGTATCTTTTTGGTTTGCCAGAACGATACGCATGTATGCTTGGGCGTGCTTTTTTTGCACGATGGCGTTTTTAACGGCGCAGTCCGCTTTGTTAAAAGGGGAAAGAAAAGATTTCATTCTTTATGTCGTTTACGCCTTTCTGGGAGCGTGGACGCATTATTACGCTTCCCTGACATGCGCGTTGATCGCTGTCGCCTATTTGGTTTTGTCGTTTAAAAAAGATAAAGAGATCTTTAAAAAGTTCTTTTTGGCAAACTCTGTTCTGTTTTTGATTGTATGTCCGCAGGTATATATTTTTTTGCATCAAAAAACTATTGTGGCGACGGTATGGCAGAACATGCAGTTTGCGCTGGATGCATATCGTACGTTTTTTTCCGATTTCAGTCATTCTCGGACGTTGGAAAAAGGGGCTTTTTTTATAACAAGCGGTCTTTGGATTGTTTGCGCGCAGTTTTTGATGAAAGAAAAAAACGGCGATCGGCAAGTTGTCTTAACCGGTTTGTTTATGGCTTTCGGGGTTTATTATCTGACCTTTATAATATCGTTCTTATATCATCCGATTTTAATAGATCGTTATTTAACGGTAGCTTTAGGCGGTCTTTTCCTTGCTTTTACTCTCGGCATCGTCAGTGATAAAAGAAATGAAATCATTTTCGGTGTGTTGATTGCCGCGGCGTTTTTTGTGACAGCCGATTTTTGTAGAACAATAGTTTCGCAAAGCGTTCAGCCTGCATTTGTCGAAGCAGTGAAGAAAAACGTTACGGCAAACGACGTTATTGTTGCGAATGATTGGCGCGGTCGTTTCTTATTATATTATTTTTTTCCGGGATACGATATACGAACCGTTGCTAAAGGAAGCGACAATATATTTATGTCAAAATTAAAAGTGATTGATGAAAAAGATATTTTTGAATTAGCATCGAAAAAAAACGTTTTTTTTGTTGGTAATGACGATTTTTGTCAGCAAACGCAAGATATCTTCGTAAACACATGGGATAGGTATCTGCAAACGTTTTTAGGTTTAAAGAAAGCGATAAGTTGTGATGAAAAAACTGTGCCATAGCGCTTCTCTTTTTTTTCTCTGTTTGATGATAGGCGCGGCTGTCGGTGCTTTTTGCCATTTTGAGTTTAACTGGGACTTTCTGAATTATCATTTTTACAATCCCTGGGCGTTTTTAAACGGTCGGCTGAATTATGATGTCGTTCCAGCGTCGGTGAATACTTTTTTCAATCCTTTACCGGATTTGCCACTGTACTTTTTAATCAGGAATTTTAATCATTTTCCCGCGTTTATTTATGGCGTGCAGGGGCTGTGGTTCGGCGTTCTGCTGTTTGTTTTTATTAAACTGTCCCGATTGCTTTTTTATCGGGATACAAAAACGGATTATGCAAAAACGATTTTAGCGGCGGCTTTGGCGTCTACGGGACAGGCGACTTTTTTTCAAATCGGAGCCAGCACGAACGAAATCCCGGTGGCGGCGTTTGCAATGACGTCTTTTTATTTCTTAATCAAATGGATTTTGAACGGCGATCTGCAAAATTGGAAGAAGTTTCTGTTCCTCGGCATTTTTTTCGGAATCGGTCTGGGGCTGAAACCGACGATAATTTCTTATTGTATTGCGTCGGGAATCGGTTTGATTTTGATGCATCGTCATTTAAAACGGCCGGCGCTTTTTGTTTCGGCTTATTTTTTCGGCGGAATTTTCGGTTATCTGATATCGAACGGATACTTTATGTTCAGATATTGGGAACTGTATCAAAATCCGTTTTTCCCGTTTTTAAACGGCGTCTTTCGCTCCGAATGGTTTGACGCCTTTAACTATACCGATGACAGATTCCGGCCGACGGCGGCAAATTTTCTTTATTATCCGCTTTTGTGGTTCAGGCGGCCGGCCATGATCAGCGAAACGTTAGGTTACGATTACAGATTCCCGATATTTTATGTATTGCTTCTTTTTTCCGTCCTTAAAGCGAAGGCCTTAAAAACGGCCGAGTTGAGATGGAAAGCGTATTGGATTTTTGCGTTGCTTTGTTTTTTTGCATGGTATTTCCTTTTTTGCATTTTACGTTATGCCGTCATTTTGGAAATGTTAGCGGCGATTCCCATATCGGCAGCGGCTGTAAACGCATTTATGAAAATTGAGGAAAGAGGAGTTTCTGTAATTTTACGATGCTCTTTTTGGGGGATTTTATGCGGGATTTTCCTGATAACGCCGGTACATGCCGTTCCGTGGAGTCGCAATGATGCGGAACGTTATGTCGATATAGAAATACCCGCTGAATTGCCGGAAAAATTTTTACTGAAACTGTATGGCTTTCCGACGGCCGGCATTATTCCCGTTTGGGCGGAAAAACACGAGCTTCGGGCTTTAGGATATCGTCATTTCAACGCTCTCTATATGAAAGGCTCCGACTTTGTCGATCGCGGTCGTTTCCGGAAAATGCGCGACGCGGCCGAACGTGAAAACAAAGCTCCCGTCGTGCTGGTTCATCGCGTGCCTATGGGCAAAAACGGGGCTAAGGTTTTGGCGGAAGTCGATTTATCCGGTTTTTCCTGCCGGTTGTTAAAAAACAATCTCGATCCGCTGTTAAAGGTGTGTTTTCCTGAAAAATAAAACGCCGGTTGACTTTTTTCCCGCTTTTAAGGAAAATAGGAAAGCGAAAGAAAGAGGATCTTATGAGTGACGATTCATTCGTTACGTTTGAAAACGAAAAACAAATTAAAGAATCTTTAGAACGGTGGCAGGCTTCCGCTTTGGTGGACGCCGTCAAAACGCTGAAAGACTGCAATATGTTGCGGCAGGCGGTGAAGGCTTTGGAAAAAACAAAGGCTTCCGAACTGCTGAAAGACAAGGATAATCCCGAAAAGTGGCTGGAACTGTACCGCGCGCATCAGGTGCTGGATCAAAAAGCCATTACGATGGGGGAAAAAGAACAGCCCTGGACGCACGAGCAGTTTTTGTTTGACGCTTTGCTGTCCGCCGTTGTCCGCGGCGTCATGCATGAAAATCTGGATATTGATCCGGAAGAAGACGGATTGGATTTGAACGCGATTCTGGCGGATATGGACTCTCCCGCCGATTTTTTCGATAACGAAGTCGAAAAGGACGAGGTTTTTCAGGAAGCTTTGGGCTCCGCTTCCGCCGGCGATATATTCAGAGTCCATTCCCGTCTGACCCATATTTTGACGAAATGTAACAACGCTTACACGCTGAAACGGTCGGATTACGTCGTTGAAACGGTTAAAATGCCGACGATGGGCTTTTTGGGAAAGAGTCTTTTCCCCGTTTTCGGAAACGCCGTTAAAAAAGTACAGTCCAGAACGCCGAGCGGCAAGGGACGCGGCGACTGGGTCGATACGCCGACTTGCTTTGTATTGGCCAGAACGAACGATTTGTTGCAGGAAGCCAAAGGCCGTCTGTCGATGTACGCCGAAGAAAGAGAAGACGAAGAAGCCGCCCGTATCCGCCGGAAACAATTGTTCCTAAAGGCAAAACGCTTCTTTGTAAAACCGAAAAATAAAAAATAACCGCTATTTTTTGATCGGGTGTTTGAACGTCAATTTGATTCCGAATATCCGCCAGATCGTTTTATCCGGCAGAACGGATTTCGTATAGAACAACCCTTTTTTGAAATACTTCGGCTGAATTTGGCGACGCAGTTCGTCAATCGGATTATGGCGCTTTATGAATTTTTTTTCTTTAGATACCAATGCGCCCCACCGTTCTTTAAAAATTTTATCGTTGATTTTCAGCTGTTTTTTGCGTTCCGCGCTGCCGAACGAAGCGTGCCGTTTGTGATAAACATACAAATTGTCAATTAAAGCGCAGCGTAGCCCTTTTTGAGTCATGCGGAAGGAAAAATCGCGTTCTTCGTTGAAGCCTTTGCCGTAGACTTCGTCCAAAGCGCCGTACTTATCCACCGCGTGTTTGCGCAGGCAAAGACAAAAACCCTCGGCCGTAGGAATGGACGGATAAACGGGTTTGTGCAGGCGTTCAATTTTTTCGTTCATGGAGTCCACGGTTTCCCCGTCGCGCAGAGGAATAAAGTAACTGCCGCTGTAAGAAGCAATCGGCGACGCAACGGCGATCAGCGGATCGGAATCAAAACAGGCGGCGACTTTTTTATTAAATCCCGCGGGAATCATCGTGTCGCTGTTCAGTAAAACGATGATTTCGCCCTGTGCTTTGGCGATGCCGTTGTTGCATGTTTTGGGAAAGCCGGAATTCCCGGCGTTGCGGATCAAAGTGAATTTATCGGGATTCGTTGCCGCTTCCGTTTTCAGATAGTCGGCTGTTTTTTCCTGCGAGCAGTCGTCAACAATAATGACTTCGCCGTCGGAAAAATCAAAATTTTCCTTAACGCTTTTCAGGCATTTTTCAACATCGTCTTTGGCGTTATAGACGGGAATGATAACGCTGAGTTTCATAACGAATTCCTTGTTCGGTAAAGAGGCTTTCCGCCTTATTATTACTCTGCCGGAAAGGGTTTATCAACTTTTCTTTTCGGACAAAGGATTTTCCTTGACCTGTCAGGGATTCGGAAGTATTTTTTCACAAAGTTTTAACGTTTTAACACTTTTTTTACACTCGAGTTTGAAATGGCGAATAAATCAGGAAACGATTTTCAGTCACTAATCCTTAAATTGCATGCGTATTGGGCGGAAAAAGGGTGCGTCATATTGCAGCCTTACGATATGGAAGTGGGCGCGGGCACGTTTCACCCGGCGACCATTCTGCGCGCTTTGGGCCCCGAACATTGGAAAGCGGCGTATGTTCAGCCGTCTCGTCGTCCCGTTGACGGCCGTTACGGCGATAATCCGAACCGTTTACAACATTACTATCAGTATCAGGCGATTTTAAAGCCGTCTCCCGAAAATGTTCAGGAATTATATCTGGACAGCCTGAAAGTACTGGGGATTGATCCGGCGCATCACGATATTCGCTTTGTCGAGGACGACTGGGAAAGTCCGACCTTGGGCGCATGGGGTCTGGGCTGGGAAGTCTGGTGCGACGGTATGGAAGTGTCGCAGTTCACTTATTTCCAGCAGGTCGGCGGATTTGAATGCTCTCCGGTTTGCGCGGAGCTGACTTACGGTTTGGAGCGTCTGGCAATGTACATTCAGGGCGTCGAAAACGTCTACGATTTGGACTTCAACGGCGAAGGCGTGACTTACGGCGACGTGTTCCACCAGAACGAAGTCGAATATTCCAAGTACAATTTTGAGTGCGCGAACACGGAAATGCTGTTGCAGCATTTCAAAGACGCGGAAAAGGAATGTCAGGCGCTTTTGAATGACGGAATTCCTTTGCCGGCTTACGATCAGTGCATCAAAGCCTCTCATTTGTTCAATCTGCTGGACGCCCGCGGCGTCATCAGCGTGACGGAGCGTGCCGCCTATATCGGACGCGTGCGCGCTTTGGCAAAAGGGTGCTGTGAAGGCTGGCTGAAAAGCCGCGGTCATTTGGCGGAGGGCTAAGAGATGAGCGAATTTTTCCTGGAACTGTTCAGCGAAGAAATCCCCGCGCGCATGCAAGCGGACGCCGCAGGGCATATCAAAGATTTTATGACGAAAACGCTGAATGAAAACAAGTTGGATTTTGAATCTGCCTATTCGTTTGCGGCCAGCCGTCGTTTGGGATTGTGTGTTAAAGGTCTGCCTGCGGCGCAGGCCGATTTGGTCGAAGAACGCAAAGGGCCGGCGGTGACTGCGCCCGAGCAGGCGTTGGCCGGATTCCTGAAATCCGTCGGATTAACCAAAGAACAGCTGGAAACCCGCGAAACGCCGAAAGGCACGTTCTATTTTGCCTCTCTGTCCCATAAGGGGCGTCCGACTGCCGAAGTGTTGCGCGATGCCGTCGCTTCTCTGCTGGCGACTTTTCCGTGGCCGAAGTCCATGCGCTGGGCTTCGCATAAGGAACATTGGGTGCGCCCGCTGCATGCAATTGTCTGCCTGTTCGACGGGGCTGTCGTTCCGGTGACTTTCGCCGGTGTAACCTCGGGAGCTACAACATATGGCCATCGATTCCTTGCTCCGGCGGCGATTGAAGTTAAAGATTTTGCGGATTATCAGAAAAAGATCCGCGACGCTTTCGTGATTATCGATCCGGAAGAACGCAAAAAAATCATTTCGGAACAGGCGCATGCTCTGGCTCAAGAGGCCGGTTACAAACTGTTGGAAGATCAGGGCTTGCTGAACGAAGTCGCCGGATTGGCGGAATATCCCATTCCGTTAATGGGCAAAATCGACGACGAGTTCATGTCCGTGCCGCAGGAAGTGCTGATCACGTCAATGCGGACGAACCAGAAATACTTCTGCATGACGGACGAAAACGGCAAAATGGCGCCGCGCTTTATCGTAGTCGCGAACATGAAAGCGGCCGACGGCGGCAAGGAAATCGTTGCCGGAAACGAACGCGTTTTGCGCGCTCGTCTGTCCGACGCCCGCTTCTTCTGGGACGAGGACAGAAAAGCGACGTTGGCTTCCAAAGCGGATAAACTGCAGTCCCGCGTGTTTCACGCGAAACTCGGTTCCGTTGCGGATAAAGTCGAAAGAATGCGTCGCCTTTTGCCGGAACTGCTGAAGTACATTCCCGGCGCCGATGCCAAAGCGGCCGATCGCGCTGCTCTGCTGTGCAAAGCGGATCTGTCGACCGGCATGGTTGGCGAATTTCCGGAACTGCAGGGCATCATGGGGCGTTATTACGCTCTGCATGACGGCGAAGACAAAGCGGTGGCCGACGCGGTGGCGGAGCACTATTCTCCGCTGGGACCGAAAGATGTTTGTCCGTCCGCGCCTGTCAGTGTGGCCGTTGCTTTGGCGGACAAGATTGATACGTTGGTCGGGTTCTGGCTGATCGATCAAAAGCCGACCGGATCAAAGGATCCTTTTGCGTTGCGCCGCGCGGCTTTGGGTGTTGTCCGGCTGATTTTGGAAAACAAAATCAATCTGCCGCTTTTCCAGATTTTGAACGCTTCCCGCGCCGTTTACGGTGATTCGGCTCAGACGGCCGTTCGTGAAGCGATGACCGAATCCGAGAAAAGAAGCGCAAACGAAGAACCGACCGTTTTAGTAAACTGGTCCGTGCGCCAAATGGCGTCTTTGATGAACTTTATCGCCGAAAGATTAAAAGTTCTGATGAAAGACAAGGGCGTCCGCCATGACTATATCGCGGCTGTGTACGGTCTGACTCAGAACGATAATTTCGAGTCTGTCGATTTGTGCCGCGTTATCGCGCGTGTCGGGGCTTTGACAAAATTCCTTTCGACCGAAGACGGGGCGAATTTGCTGACGGCTTTCCGCCGCGCGGCGAATATTGTTCGTATCGAAGAAGGGAAAGATAAATGTTCTTATAAAGCGGCGGCTGAAAAAACGCTGTTTAAGCTGCCGGAAGAAGGAGCTTTGTTTGACGCGCTGGAACAGGTTGTGTTAAACAGCTCAAAGAAGATTGCTTCGGACGATTTCGAAGGGGCGATGGAAGACTTGGCTAAACTGCGGGTTCCCGTCGACGCTTTCTTTGAAAAAGTCCAAGTGAATTGTGACGATGTTCAGCTTCGCGCCAACCGGTTGCGCATACTGTCGATGATAGTCGGCGCTATGGGCGGCATAGCTGATTTTTCTGTAATTGAAGGGTAAGGAGATATCAAACCACCATGACAAAATGGGTTTATAAATTCGGAGATGGAAAAGCCGAAGGTAAAGCGTCCGACAGAAATCTGCTGGGCGGCAAAGGCGCTAACTTGGCGGAAATGAGCTCGATCGGGATTCCCGTTCCTCCGGGCTTTACGATTTCGACCGAAGTTTGCACGTATTATTACGCAAACGGCAAAACATTCCCCGCCGATTTGGCCGAACAAGTCAAAGACGGCATTGCTCACTGCGAAAAGATTGTCGGCCGCAAATTCGCCGATCCGGAAAATCCTCTGCTGTTTTCCGTGCGCTCCGGCGCCCGCATTTCCATGCCGGGCATGATGGACACGGTTCTGAACCTGGGCTTGAACGACGAAACCGTTAAAGGTTTGGCCAAAGCGTCCGGCGACGAACGTTTCGCTTATGACTCCTATCGTCGTTTTATTCAGATGTATTCCGACGTTGTTCTGGGCGTTAAGCATGAAAACTTCGAACACGTTCTGACCGAATTGAAAGACAAAAAAGGCTACAAGTCCGATACCGATCTGACGGTTGAAGACCTGAAATTGCTGATCGACGAATACAAGAAAATCGGCAAAGTTTTCAACAAGCCCGTTCCGCAGGATCCGAAAGAACAGCTCTGGGGCGGCATCGGCGCCGTGTTCATGAGCTGGATGGTTGATCGCGCGATCTACTACCGTAAGTTAAACGATATTCCCGAAGATTGGGGCACGGCCGTGAACGTCCAGACGATGGTGTTCGGTAACGCCGGTGACGATTCCGCGACGGGTGTTTGCTTCTCCCGCGACCCGTCCACGGGTAAAAACGCTTTCTACGGCGAATTCCTGATCAAGGCTCAGGGCGAAGACGTGGTGGCCGGTATCCGCACGCCGCAGCAGATTTCCAAGGAAGGCAAGAAGGAACGCGGTTCCGACCTGCCGTGCATGGAAGAAGCGATGCCTGAATTGTACAAGCAGTTGTGCGATATTCGTGAAACGCTGGAAAAGCATTATCACGATATGCAGGATATGGAATTCACGATTCAGAACGGCAAGCTCTACATGTTGCAAACCCGTAACGGCAAGCGCACCGCCGCCGCCGCTGTCAAGATGGCCGTTGACATGGTCAACGAAGGCCTGATTGACAAGAAGACGGCTTTGATGCGTGTTGAACCCAAGCAGTTGGACGATTTGTTGCACCCGACTTTGGATCCGAAAGCCAAAAAAGACGCCATTAAGGAAGGTCGCCTGTTGACGCAGGCTCTGAACGCTTCCCCCGGCGCGGCTGTCGGTCAGGTTGTGTTCTCCGCCGATGACGCTGAAAAGTGGGCGGGCGAAGGCAAAAAGGTTATTCTGGTTCGTCTGGAAACTTCTCCGGAAGACATTCACGGCATGCATTCCTCTCAGGGTATTCTGACGGCGCGTGGCGGTATGACGTCTCACGCGGCGGTGGTTGCCCGCGGTATGGGAACGCCGGCTGTCTGCGGCGCTTCCGACGTTAAAGTCGACTATGCTGCCAAGAAGATGACCATTAAAGGCGTCGAAATCAAGGAAGGCGACATCATCACGCTGGACGGAACGACCGGCGAAGTCATTAAAGGCGCCATCGCTCTGAAAGACGCCGAGCTGACCGGTGATTTCGGTGTGTTCATGGGCTGGGCTGACGAAGTCCGTAAGCTGAAAGTCCGCACGAACGCCGATACTCCGCATGACGCTCAGGTCGCTCGCAAGTTCGGTGCTGAAGGCATCGGCTTGTGCCGTACGGAACACATGTTCTTCGATCCGCAACGCATTAAACACATGCGCGAAATGATTCTGGCTGAAACGGAAGAAGCCCGCCGTACCGCTTTGGCAAAACTGCTGCCGTATCAGCGCGAAGACTTCAAGGGTTTGTTCAAAGCTCTGGAAGGCTTGCACGTCACGATCCGTCTGTTGGATCCGCCTTTGCACGAATTCCTGCCGACGAAAGAACCGGAACAGCGCGAAATCGCCAAGGAATTGGGCACAACGCTGGAAGCCGTTCAGGCGCGCGTCAATCAGTTGCATGAAGCCAACCCGATGTTGGGTCTGCGCGGTTGCCGTTTGGGTCTGACCTATCCGGAAATCACGGAAATGCAGGCGCAGGCGATCTTTGAAGCCGCTGTCGAAGCTTCCAAGGAAATGGGCAAGCCGGTTGAACCCGAAGTTATGGTTCCGCTGATCGATACCAAGAAAGAATTGGATATGGTTAAAGCGATCATTGTCCAGAAAGCCGAAGAGGTTATGGAAAAGGCAGGCGTGAAGTTCAATTACATGGTCGGTACCATGATTGAAATGCCGCGTGCCGCTCTGACGGCGGACAAAGTTGCCGAAACGGCCGAATTCTTTAGTTTCGGCACGAACGACTTAACGCAGACGACTTTGGGTATGAGCCGTGATGACGCGGGATCCTTCCTGCCGAAATACGTTGAAAAAGGCATCTTCGCCAAAGATCCGTTCAAGTCCATTGACGAAGAAGGCGTCGGCCAGTTGGTTCAGATGGCTGTCGAAAAAGGCCGCAAGACCCGCCCGAACATCAAGTTGGGCATCTGCGGCGAACACGGCGGCGATCCGGCTACGATCGACTTCTGCCACCGCGTTGGCCTGACGTACGTCTCCTGCTCGCCGTTCCGCGTGCCTATCGCACGTCTGGCTGCGGCTCAGGCGGCTGTCCGCAACGCCTAGCACTACCCGTGCGGGGGAAACGTCCTCCCGACGGGGATTAGGTTCTGCCAATGGTAGAACTGATGCCCGTACGGCGAGTACCGTTCTCCGGACA
This sequence comes from Alphaproteobacteria bacterium, assembly GCA_017616015.1. Classification (GTDB taxonomy): domain Bacteria; phylum Pseudomonadota; class Alphaproteobacteria; order CAAGCB01; family CAG-977; genus UBA11549. The sequence continues at coordinate 196,823 of JAFZYY010000030.1, forward strand.
GGGATAAATAACTAAAAAAGCCTCCGACGGGAAACCGGCGGAGGCTTTCTTGTTTTTGTTTGCGAGAGGAAAAAAATAGATTGAGAAGTGATAGATTTTTAGTATACTTACGAAAAGGCGTTTTTTTTCTGGAAACACCTTCAGAATTTGATGGAGAGGGGCGGAAATGCTTTATGGACATACATGTTCCGGAAACAGCTCAAATAAAGGCGTACTTCTGCCGGAGACATTGAATGCCTAAGGTTTCTGTATTATTGCCGGTTTACAATACGGCGGAAGCGTATCTGCGGGAGTGTATAGAGGGAATACTCGGACAGACCTTTTCCGATTTTGAACTGATTATCGTCAACGACGCTTCAACGGACGCGAATGTGGAACGCGTCGTGAAAAGCTATGACGATCCCCGAATTCGCTATTATCTGAACGAAAAAAATCTCGGCATTTCCGAAACGCGTAACAAATTGATCGATCTGGCGCAGGGCGAATATCTGGCCGTGCACGACCACGACGACGTGTCGGTGCCGGAGCGTTTCGAAAAACAGGTGAAGTATCTCGACACCCACCCCGAAATCGGCGTTTTGGGAACGGCGCATATCGAAATCCCCAAAAACAAAGTCGTCACTCACCCGCTGACCAACGACGAAATCGAAGAACGGCTGATGTATGACTGCCCGCTGATTCACCCGTCGGTGATGATGCGCAAAAGCGTTTTGATTGAAACGGGCGTCCGCTACGACAAAGCGTTTTTCCCGACGGAAGATTACAATCTGTATCTGCACCTGATCGGCAAAACGCGATTTGCCAACCTGCCTGAAGTCCTGTTCAAATACCGCAAGCATGACACCAATACGATCAACAAAGAAACCAAACAAATTCGGGAAATCGAACGTCGCGTATTCGCGTATCTGGAGTCCGAACACCCCGATTTATGGCGCAAAGCACAGGCCAATCACGTCCGCGTGACGAAAATCAGTCTGTTCGGCATTCCCGTTTTAAAAATCAAACATTTTCAGACGACGACGAATTACTATTTGTTCGGCTTTATTCCGGTAGCGTCAGTTTATTCCAAAATCACGGCGAAAGGCAGATTGTAAATGGGGTTTCTTTTCAGACTGCTGAACCGGAGTAAAATCAAGCGGTACGACCATATCGTTTCGTTGGGATACAACTGCGAAATCGCCTATCAGTTATTCAGACACAACGGTTTTCTGGAATCCAATCTGTTCGCCTGGGCTTCAATTCCTTCTCTGCAAACGCTCATTTCCGCTTTGAATGATTTAAATCAAATCGGTTCGCAAGATTACGTCCCGGACGACATCATGTATATCTGCAATAAAACAAAAATTAAATTTCATGGCAAAACGGATCTTAAAAAGTTCGGGGACGATCCCGAACGCGTCCGAAAAGACAAAGAGGAATTGTGTTCCCGCGTTGCTTTTTTAAGGAACAAATTCGTTTCCGTCGCCGAAGAAAACAGCCGGAAACTTTATATTCTGAAAGTCAAAAGCTCCGAAACGGACGTTGAGCAAAAAATCGATGAAATCCGCGGATTGCTGGCTCGGCGAAACAACGGCTCTTTTGATTTTTTGTTTGTGCCGGAGGAAGCCTTCGCAAAGACTCTTTCCCTGACGGAAAAGGACGGTTTTTATATCCGGACGGTTTCCGAATACGCTCCGGACAGCGCGGTTACGTCAAAATTCCGTTCGTTCAAAGAATGGCAGCGGATTTTTGATGAATTCGTTCCTTTGCATAAATTGAAAAAAACAAAAAAATATAAATTCGAAGAGGTGGAACAATGATGTTTCTCCACAGCATTTACCGTTACCTTCGCGTTAAATTCAACACCCTTCTGATCCGCATTCTGTTTCGGAACAAACAGCCGAAGAAAAAATATTTTCTGGCAGTTTGCGCGATTTTCAAAAATGAGGGAAAGTTCTTTACGGAATGGTTGAATTACTACCTGTTGGCCGGTGTGGATCACTTTTATCTGTACAACAATTTTTCCGACGACAACTATCAGGAATTATTGAAACCCTATATCGACAAAGGGCTTGTGACGCTGATCGACTGGCCTATTCCGTTCGGGCAGTTGCAAGCGTATCAGGACTGCGTACAGAATTTTTCCGCGGAAGCCAACTGGATCGGTTTTCTGGATCTGGACGAATTCGTCGTTCCTTACGAAACGAAAGACATCAAACGGTGGCTGGCGCGGTACAACAAATTCCCCTGCGTTTCCTGCTACTGGAAAATGTTCGGCTCCGGCGGAATAATGAAGGAAAACACGTCGAGACCGATCACCGAACAGTTTTTCGTCTGCGGCGACTTCATGTCCTACAAGAGCTTTTTAAACACGAAATTCGTCGGCTGGCTGAGCAAAAAGAACAAATCCCCGCACTTTTTCCGGTTTAAGTTCTTCGGACGCGTCTGCGCGGAGGATCCGTTGTACTATTCGGGACTGAGCAAAAAGCCCCACCATATACATGCCCAAATCAACCACTATTACTGCAAAAGTTACGAATATTTCTACAACAAGAAAATCAAAAACGGAGCCGTCGACAAAAAGCAAAAACAATCAATGGCGCTGTTTTTCAATGTTGAAAATCTGGCCGATCACGCCGATTACCGGATTTGCAAATATCTGGTCGAACTGAAAATATTCAATCTGGACGAGTTCTGTGCCGAACGGGCGGGTGAATCATGATTTTGGTAATGGGCGGAGCCGGCTATATCGGGTCGCATACGGTCAAATATCTGTTGGCGCACGGGCAAAGCTGCGTCGTCGCGGACAATCTTTCCTACGGCCACCGCGAAGCCGTCGACGACCGCGCCGGTTTCATGCTGGCCGATCTGGCGGACAAAGACAGTCTGCGCAAAGTGTTCGAAACGTATCCTATCGAAGCGGTGATTCACTTCGCCGCTTTTACTTATGTCGGGGAAAGCGTGCAGGATCCGAAGAAATACTACCGGAACAACGTCGCCGGCACTCTGAATTTGTTGGACGTGATGCTGGAACATGACGTAAAAAAGATCGTTTTTTCCAGCACCTGCGCGACTTACGGCGAACCGCTCTACACGCCGATCGACGAAAAGCATTCTCAGAATCCGATCAATCCGTACGGTCGCACAAAGCTGATGATCGAGCAGATTTTTCAGGATTACGCAAAGGCTTACGGCCTGAAATACATCGCGCTGAGATATTTCAACGCGGCGGGGTGTTCTGCGGACGGCAGCATCGGGGAAAGTCATGATCCCGAAACACATCTGATTCCGCTTGTTTTACAGGCGATACTAGGCAAACGGCCGGACATCAAAGTGTTCGGAACGGATTACGACACGCCGGACGGCACCTGTATCCGCGACTATATCCATGTCGAAGATCTGGCTCAGGCGCATTATCTGGCGGTTCAGAAGCTCGGGGATTACAGCGGGTATCTGAACCTCGGGACGGGTGTCGGCACTTCGGTGAAGGAAATCATCAAAGCGGCGGAAAAGGTCAGCGGAAAAACCTGTCCGGTCACGCTTGCCGCCAGACGGGAAGGCGATCCGGCCAAGCTGTTCGCCGACAACAAAAAAGCCAAACAAGTCCTGAACTGGCTTCCGGTTTACACAAGCATTGAGGATATCATCAAAACCGCCTGGAAATGGGAAACAAACAGGAGGTTCTGAACGATGTTTTCTTTTTATTTTGGAGCTCTGATATGAAAGTTTTGATACTAGCCGGCGGGTTGGGAACGCGCCTGGGAGAAGAAACAGCCCTGAAGCCGAAACCGATGGTCGAAATCGGCGGATACCCGATTTTGTGGCATATTATGAAAATCTATTCCCATTATGGGTTTAACGATTTTATCGTGCTGACCGGATACAAATCGCACGTTATCAAAGAATACTTCGTCAATTATTATCAGCAGTATTCCGATATTACGGTCGATCTGGAACACAACAGCGTCGAAATCCACCGCACGCGCAATGAACCGTGGAAAGTCACGATGCTTTATACAGGGCAGAACACGATGACCGGCGGCCGTATCAAACATGCGCGGGATTACGTCGGCAACGAACCGTTCATGCTGACATACGGCGACGGCGTGTCCGACGTCGACATCAACGCTTTGATCAAATCGCACAAGGACTCCGGAAAGCTCTGCACGATGACCGCCGTTCAGCTGGCCGGACGTTTCGGCGCGCTGGTGATCAAAGACGACAACATGATCACGTCGTTTATGGAAAAACCAAAAGGCGAAGAAAATTGGATCAACGGCGGCTTTTTTGTCTGTCAGCCGGAAGTTTTTGATTACATTACGGGAGATGACACAACGATATTCGAACGCGCTCCGCTGGAAAATCTGGCAAAAGACGGACAGCTGAACGCTTATAAGCACCGCGGTTTCTGGCAGCCGATGGACATGTTGCGCGACAAAATAGAACTGACAAAGCTGTGGGAAAGCGGCAACGCTCCGTGGGCAAAATGGCTGAGGAGCTGAGATGTTTTCCGACTTTTACAAAAACAAGCGCGTTTTAATCACGGGGCACACCGGCTTTAAGGGAGGGTGGCTGAGCCTGTGGCTGTCGCATCTGGGCGCGAAAGTCTGCGGGTATTCTCTTGCTCCGAATACGAAGCCGAGCCTGTTTGAAGCGGTCAGAGTGGCGGATAAAATCGAAAAATCCGTCATCGGCTCCATTCTCGACCGTGAAGCGTTGCAAAAGGTTTTCGACGATTTCAGGCCGGAAATCGTATTTCATCTGGCGGCTCAGCCTCTGGTGCGGTTGAGCTACGCCGAACCCGTGCTGACGTATGAAACAAATGTGATCGGTTCTCTGAACGTTTTGGAAGCCGCGCGCAAATGCGGTTCCGTCAAAGCGTTTGTGAACATCACGACTGACAAATGCTACGAAAACAAGGAAACGGGAAAAAACTTTGAAGAGGACGATCCCTTCGGCGGCTATGATCCTTATTCTTCCTCAAAAGGGTGCGTGGAAGTGATGTCCGCGTCCTACCGCCTCTCGTTTTTGCAGGGCGAAGACGGCTACGCGATGGCGACGGCGCGCGCCGGCAATGTCATCGGCGGCGGCGATTGGGCTTTGGACAGACTTGTGCCCGACTGCGTGCGCTCGATCAACGACGGTATTAAAATTGAAATCCGCAATCCCGTTGCCGTTCGTCCGTGGCAGCATGTTCTGGAACCTCTGTCGGGCTATATGCTGTTGGGCGAAAAGCTTTATACGGAAGGCAAAAAATACGCCGAGGGCTTCAACTTCGGTCCCGATGAAACCAGCGTTCTGACCGTTGCCGACATGGCGCAAAAAATCGTCGGCTATTACGGCAAAGGCGAAGTCGTCGTCCATAAACGCGACGATCTGCACGAAGCGGGGCTGTTGATGCTGTCGATAAAAAAAGCCGCCCGCGTCCTTGGCTGGAAGCCCGCTTTAACCGCGGAGGAGGCCGTTCGAAACTCGGTGGAATGGTACCGCCGTTTCTATGCCGGCGAAGAAATGACGGCGTTCACTTTGCAACAGATTGACGCGTATCAGCGAAAGGCGGGATTATGAGCGAAAAAGAGCCGTTAGTATCCGTTATCATCTCGTATTATAACGACAAGGCTTTTTTGGCCGATGCCGTAAAAAGCGTGCTGAATCAAACGTACAAAAACTTTGAACTGATTTTGTTCAACCACGCTTCGACGGACGGATCGCGCGATATCGCCCGTTCGTTCGACGATTCCAGAATTATCCATATCGACACGGATAAAAATCTGGGGGCCGGCGCAATGTATAATCTCAAATACATGTGGCCCGTCATCAAAGGTGATTTTTACAAGAGCTTTTTCGCGGACGACGTGATGAATCCTGACTGTCTGAAAAATCTGGTCGGATACGCCGTGGAAAATCCGGATAAAGACCTGATCTTCGGCAATTTGGAATACGTTGACTTCGCCGGTAAAAAACTGGGGAAAGATTGGTTTCATAATGTTAAAAACTTTTCCGCGGACGCAACCGAAACCGATTTATTGAAAATGTTCGCCGACGGCAGAAACTCCCTGCCCTGTCCGGGATCAATGATTAAAATGGATTCGTTAAAGCGGGTGACGCTGGATCAGAGCCTTACGATCCGCGCGGACATGTGGTTGTGGGTCAGCCTGCTGATTCAGGGTGCGAAAGTCGGCTACTGCGATAAAATCGTCGGTTCGTACCGTTTTCATGATTATCAGGAAAGCTCTTTCGATCTGGATATTGTCCGTCAGCGCAGCGAATACGAAAAATCGCCGTTTTTATCCCTGTTTTTCGGTCTTAAAGACGTCGAAACCGCAAAAACCGTTTTTCCCGACAGTCCGTACGCCGACAAGCTGACCGACCCGCGGGACATTCCTTTCTATGTCGCCGAATACTTTTTAAGAAAAGACGGCCATTCGTTTGCTTACGACGCTTTGTTCAAAATGATGCTGGACGATGAAACGCGCAACCGACTGGAAAACGTGTTCGGTTTCGGTCCTCTGGAAATACGCAAACTCTACGCTTTCAGAAAAGGAAAGGCTTCTTTCAAAAAGCGGGTTTACGCCAAACAACCGCAAAAACTGACCGTGATCGAATTACTTTATCTGTTGAGCAAAAAAACGCTGAAAAATCTCGTATCGCTGATTACTTTGCGCTTTTTGCGACGCCGGAAAATTTAAGGAAAAGAAAATGACGCCCGAAGAAATCAAATCCAAAATTCTGGAATTGTCCAAAGAATACTATCGGCAGGTTCACCCCGATAAAAAACGGCAGGGATACATTCCGGCTTCCGGCAAGAAGCTCGGCGAAGAAGAGCTGTGTAATATGGTTGAAGCGTCGTTGGATATGTGGCTGACGGCAGGACGTTTCAATGCCGAATTTGAAAAGAAATTCGCCGAAAAGCTGGGCATTAAGTTCGCTTTGACGACGAACAGCGGTTCCAGCGCGAATCTGTTGGCTTTAACCGCTCTGACCTCGCCGAAGTTGGGCGACAAACGGCTGAAAAAAGGCGACGAAGTCATCGCCGTTGCGGCAGGGTTTCCGACGACCGTCAATCCGATTTTTCAAAACGGGCTTGTCCCCGTGTTCGTTGATTCCGAAATCGGCACCTACAACATCGACATCGACAAAATCGAAGAAGCGATTACGCCTCGAACAAAGTGCATTTTTCTGGCGCACACGCTCGGCAATATGTACGACATGGATAGAATCGCCGAACTCTGCAAAAAGCACGATTTGTGGCTGATCGAAGATTCCTGTGACGCTTTGGGCGCGAAGTGGGATAATAAATACGCCGGCACGATCGGACATATCGGCACGTTTTCTTTCTATCCGGCGCATCATCTGACGATGGGCGAAGGCGGCGCGGTGATTACAAACGATCCGAAACTGCACCGGATTCTTCTGTCCGTGCGCGACTGGGGACGCGATTGCTGGTGTCAGCCGGGACATGACGACACCTGCCATGCGCGGTTCAAGATGAAACTCGGCAACCTGCCCGAAGGCTACGATCACAAATACACGTATTCTCATATCGGCTACAATCTGAAAATCACGGATTGGCAGGCAGCCTGCGGTGTCGCTCAGTTGGACAAACTGGACGGCTTTTTGAAGATCCGCCGCGACAATGCTGAAACGCTGTTAAAAGAGTTGGCGGATTTGCGGGATTATCTGATTTTGCCTTCTCATAACGAAAAATGTCAGCCGTCCTGGTTCGGTTTTTTGATTTCCGTTAAAGAGGACGCGCCGTTTACCAAGCAGCAACTGGTCGAATATCTGGAAGCGCACGGCATCGGCACCCGCCAGCTGTTTGCGGGCAATCTGTTGCGTCAGCCGATGGTTACGACGAACGACCTGCCGTTGAGAATCGGCGGCGGCTCTCTGAAAAACTCGCGCGACCTGACAGAGGACGATTACAAAGCCCTGCCCGTAACCGATTTTATCATGAACCACACGTTTTGGGTCGGGGTCGCTCAAAATGTCACGGTTGAAGACATGAAGCAAACCGCAAAAGTCTTCCATGATTTTATTAAGGAATTTTGCTGATGAAAAAGCTTCTTTTAACGGGCGGAACGGGATTTATCGGGCGCAATATTCTGCCGATACTGCGCGACCGTTTCGAAGTCGTCGCTCCGCCGCGGGCGGAATTGAATTTGTCGGACGAAACGGCCGTTCGTTCGTATCTGGAAAATGGTCGCTTTGATGTAGTTTTTCATTGCGCGAACCCGAACCCGGCCAAAAACGCGCTTGACGTCCCTGACCGAATGGGCATCGACGCTTTACGGGCGTATTTTTCTTTGCGTCGCTGTTCCGATTTGTTCGGCAGAATGTTCTATCTGGGATCGGGTGCGGAATACGACAAGCGCTTCGAAATCGTTTCCGTCAAAGAGGAAAGCATCGGAACACATTTGCCCGCCGACGATTACGGTTTTACCAAATATATTATGAATTCGGACGCCCGTTCTTCCGAAAACATTTACAATCTGCGGATTTTCGGGTGCTACGGCCCGACCGACGCGAAAACGAAATTCATTCGCGACGCGATCGACTGCTGTTTGGAAAACAGACCTGTTACAATCCGCCAAAACTGCATGTTTGACTATATGTATGTTGAGGATTTGGGGCATATCGCCTGCGAACTGGCAAAAAAAGAGCGTTTGGCTTTTCACGATTACAACATTTGTTCGGGCAAACGCATTTCGTTGCTTGAAATAGCGGAAATCGTCAAAGAGCAGATGAACAATCCCTATCCGATTGAAATCGCGAAAGACGGTTGGAACAGAGAATACACGGCGGACAATTCGCGCTTGCTGACAGAGCTGGCCGGTTTCCGGTTTACGCCCATTGAAGAAGGAATTGCGCGTCAAATCACATGGCAAAGGAGCTTAACATGAAAAAAAGAGTAGCCGACATTATTATGGACACATTGGCGGATAACGGTATAGAGCAGGCGTTCTGCGTTGTCGGCGGCGGGGCGATGTACCTGGACAACGCCCTGGGAATGTCAAAGCGCATCAAAACGATATTCAACCATCATGAACAGGCCTGCGCCATGGCGGCGGAAGGGTATGTCCGTTACACGAAAAACAAACCGGCTTTGGTTTGCGTGACGACGGGCCCCGGCGGCACGAACACGTTGACAGGTGTCATGGGCGCCTATGAGGACAGCATGCCGATGATTGTTATATCCGGTCAGGTTCGCTATGAAACGACCATTCAGGAAAGCGGTCTGAATCTGCGCCGCAGAGGGGAACAGGAATTTAACATCGTCGATACCGTCAAAACGATGACCAAGTATGTCAAAATGGTCATCGATCCGTTGGAAATCAAACGCGAAGTCCAGAAAGCCTATGACATCGCGATGAGCGGCCGGCGCGGTCCCGTCTGGTTGGATATTCCGCTGAATGTTCAGAACGCCATGGTTGAAGAAAGCGACCTGTTGCCCGTATTGCCCGCGCCTGAAATGATCAAATGTTCGGACAACGAATTTAATGAAATCGTTTCCCTTTTGAAAAACGCGAAGTCCCCGTGCATTCTGGCGGGCAGCGGCGTTGCTTCGTCCGATCAGGTCGGTAACCTGACAAAGGCTTTGGAAACGATGAAAATTCCGACCGTTTCCGCGGCCGTCGTCTGCAACACGCTTTATTGGGAGCACCCCTTGTTTTTCGGCACGACCGGCGGCGTCGGGTCGCGTTGCGGCAATCTGGTCATGCAGAACGCGGACGTTATTTTGGATCTGGGCTGTTCTTTGGGATTCAAGCAAACGACGTTCAATCAGGAAGGCTTTGTCCGCAACTCCAAAATCATCATGCTTGACGTCAACGAGGACGAAGCCAAAAAGAAAGGTCTGCGTATTCACAAATTCGTCAAATGCGACATTCAGTATTTTCTGGAAAAGGTCATTGATGAAAAAATCAGTATCGAACCCGATGAAAAATGGCTGAACCATTGCAATATGCTGAAGAAAAAATTCGACCTGTTCGAAGGGGCGGTCGGAAAGCCGGACGAACGCGTCATCGACTATAACGTCTGGAAGGAATATATCACCCGCCGGAGCGGAAACGAATTGACCGTTTTAGGCAGCAGCAGCTGTGTCACTCCGGGGTTGGGAAGCGGACGGTTGAGAAAAGATCAGGTTCTTTTCACAAACATCAACTGCGGATCGATGGGCAGCGGTTTCCCCATCGCGATGGGAGCGGCCGTTGCCGCCGGAAAGCCGTTTGTTCTGATTGACGGCGACGGCAGTTTTATGATGAACCTGCAGGAACTGCAAACGCTTGTTTTCAACAAAATTCCGGTGAAGCTGATTCTGTTTTCAAACAACGGATACAGAGCCATATCGGCGACCTGCCGCAGCTATTTTAACGGAGAGGTCGTTGGTTGCACGCCGGAATCGGGCGTGAACATGCCGGATTTTGAAAAAGTCATTACGGCTTTTGACGTTCCTTACAAAGCCTGCAAAACGAACGCGGATATTCCCGACGGCATAGATTGGCTGTTAAAGCAACCCTCTTTCTGCGTTTTGGAAGTTTTCCAGTCATACGACAATCAGAAAGCTCCCGTCGTAAAATCGCGTCTGAACGAGGACGGTTCGTCGGCGCCTGCTTATTTGTACGATATGTTCCCGTTTTTGGATCGGGAAGAATTGAAAAAATGTATGTATAACCCCGAAGCGTAAAAGGCGGATAAAATGATTTTCGATTCTTTATCAAACATCGAAACTTACAAAGGATTGTATGCCAATCTTGACGAAGCAATAGACTTCATCAGGAAAAACGGACTTCAGACCCTAAAAAAAGGAAAAAACGTCATTCGGGGAGAGGATATTTTCGCGAACTTCGTCGACGGAAAGCTGATTGACGAAACGGAAGGCGTTTATGAACTGCACCGTCATTATCTCGATTTGCATATCGACATCGAAGGAACGGAAAAAATCTTTTTCACGGACTATGAAAAAGACAACGAAACGCAAGCCTATTCGGAGGACGGCGATTACGCTTTGCTGACAGGAAATGCTACGGCCGAATGTTTGTTGGATAAAAACCACTTCGCAATCTGCATGATCGGCGAGCCGCACAAACCGTGCGTGCGCAACTCGGAAGCAGGCGCCGTTTCAAAAGTCATTTTCAAAATCAAAGTTGCTCAGGGGTGAAAAATGAAAGTACTGGTCATCGGTTTAGGCTCCATGGGAACACGCCGTATCCGTTTGATTCAAAAGACGGATCCGGCCGTTGAAATCGCGGGCGTCGATACGCAGGAAGAACGGCGTCAAAAAATCAAAAACGAATTGAATATCAACAGCTATTCCGATTTACGGGAAGCCGTCGCCGATTTTTCGCCCGACGCGGCGTTTATCTGCACGTCCCCGATCAGCCACGGCGCCATCGCGTTGCAATGTTTAAACAGCGGTCTAGATATTTTCACGGAAATCAATTTGCTGAACGACTGGTATGACGAAGCGTTGAAAACGGCGAAAGAAAAGAACTGCAAGATGTTTTTATCTTCGACTTTTCTTTACCGCAAGGAAATGGAATACATTACAAAAGCCGTCGAAAACAAAAAAGTGAACTACATCTATCACAGCGGACAGTATTTGCCGGATTGGCACCCGTGGGAAAGTTATAAAAACTTTTTCGTTTCGGACAAAAGGACAAACGCCTGCCGAGAGATTCTGGCAATCGAATTTCCGTGGCTGATCAAAGCGTTCGGGGAAATCGCCGACGTTTATTCCTTAAACGGTAAAAACACGTCTCTGGATATTGATTTTCCGGACAACTACATCATCGTTTTACAACATAAAAACGGAAACAAAGGCGTTTTCTGTCAGGACATCATCGCCAGAAAAAGCGAACGGAAACTGGAAGTTTACGCGGAAGATTTGCATCTGTTCTGGGACGGCACGCCGCAATCCCTGTCCGTTTACGATTTTAACGATAAAAAAGACGTTTCAATCAGCCTGTACGACGACGTCAACAAAGATAACCGGTACGCGGCAAACATTATCGAAAACGCCTATCAGGACGAAATAAAGTCGTTTTTCAATTACCTGAAAGGAACCGAAACGCCCCGCCACTCTTTTGAAGAGGACGGGAAAATCCTTGATCTTATCAGTAAAATCGAAGGGGGAAAATAATGGCGGATTTATCAGTTCTTTTTATCGGATTAGGCAGTATCGGGACAAGGCATTTAAAAAACCTCGTTTCCGTTGCCGCCGCCCGCGGTTTGAAAGTGTCGATTGACGCATTGCGGCATAATATAAAATCGGATTTACCTACGGAGATTGCGCCATTCATCAACCGGCAATTCGATTCCGCCGATCAGCTGGGGGAATACGATTTCATTTTCATTTGCAATCCGTCGCAGCTGCATTATGAAACGCTTTGCGCCGTCAAAGACAAAGGCCGTTTTTTCTTTGTTGAAAAACCCGTGTTCATTTCTCCGCTGAGCAAAGAAAAACTGAAAGATTTTTCCGACGAAAAGAAATTCTATGTCGCCTGTCCGATCCGGCACATGAAGATTATGAGCGAAATCAGAAAAATCATCGCCGAAAACAAAATTTATTCGGCTCAAGCGATGTGCTCCTCTTATCTGCCCGAATGGCGCCCCGGTCAGGATTACAGAAAGTTGTACAGCGCGAAAAAGGAAAGCGGCGGCGTCAAACTGGATCTGATTCACGAATTCGATTATCTGATTTCGCTGTTCGGTTTCCCGTCAAAGGCCGCGTTGTTTGAAAACAAAGTGTCGGATTTGGAAATCGAATGTCCCGACGTGGTTTCTTTTATCGGCTCGTATCCCGACAAAACCGTGGAACTTCATCTGGATTATTTTGGCAGAAGCGTTCAGCGGAAAATAGATTTGTTCACGAAAGACGACGTGATTCATTGCGATCTTGCAAATTCCGAAATCACGTATCTGCGCAAAAAGGAAACTGTTTCTTTTCAGGAGGAAAGAAACGATTACTATGTGCGCGAAATGAATTATTTCTTTGATTTTGCCCTTTCGGGAAAAGATAATATCAACAGTGTTCTTTTCGCGAACGATGTTCTTGATTTTGTTGTAAACGGAGGCTGCCGTTGAAAGATATAACTTCTCTTTGTTTACCTCTTGCCTCTACCGTCAAAGACGGCATCGCGCAAATCAATAAAAACGGTAAAAAGTGCGTTTTTATCGTTGACGATGCCGGCCGGCTTTGCGGTTTGATGACGGACGGCGATGTCCGCCGGTACGTGTTGAGCGGCAAGGACTTGAACGCTTCCGTCACGTGCGCGATGAATCCGAAGCCCGTCGTTTTTCATCAGATGAACGAAAAAAAATTAAAACAGGAAATGTCACAGCGGGAAATGCTGGTCTATCCCGTCGTCGACGCGAACAACCGTCTGATTGACGCGTTCTTCTGGAATGATTTGCCGGAAAACAGAAACGGAAACATCTCGGGATTTTTGCCGGACACGATTTCGACCGTTATTATGGCGGGCGGTCTGGGGCGCAGACTTTATCCTTATACGAAAGTGCTGCCGAAAGCCCTTGTGCCTATCGGGGAGGATCCTATCTGCACCCACGTCATCAATAATTTCAAGAGCTTCGGTTGCAAGGATTTTCATCTGATTCTGAATCACAAAAAGGAAATGATAAAGGCCTATTACTCCGACGTCGAAAAGGATTACAACCTGACCTTTCACGAAGAAAAGGAATTTCTGGGGACGGCAGGAGGTTTAAGCCTGCTGAAAGGGAAAATGGATCACGCTTTTTTCGTTTCCAACTGCGACATTCTGGTCGAAGCGGACTATCCCTGCATTTATAAAACGCATAAAAGCGAAGGCAACCTGATTACGATGGTCGGCGCGCTGAAAGACATTCAGATTCCTTACGGCGTTATCAAGCTGGATCATAAAAACGTCACGGCTTTGGAAGAAAAGCCGAAATTCTCGTTTTTAACGAACGTCGGCGTGTATTTGCTGGAACCGTCCGTTTTGGACGACATCAAAGACGGCGTGTTTATCCACATGACCGATCTGATCGAACGCTACATCGCGCAAGGCAAAAAAGTCGGCTGTTTCCCGATTGCCGGCGACGCCTGGCTGGATATGGGACAAATCGAGGAAATGAAGAAAATGACGGCGGTTTTGGAACGACGTGTCCAGGACCAGACGGAACAAGGAGAATAAAATGCTGAACGGAAAAAAAGTTCTGATTACGGGAGCCGACGGCTTTATCGGCTCTCACCTGACGGAAGCGTTGGTAAAAGAAGGCGCAAAAGTTAAAGCGCTGTCGCAGTACAATTCCTTCAACAACTGGGGGTGGCTGGAGGACATCGACTGCCTGTCCGACGTCGAAGTCGTTTGCGGCGACGTCCGCGACGCGCATTTCATGCGGGAAATCACCAAAGGCGTCGACGTTATTTTCCACTTAGCGGCGTTGATTGCCATTCCGTATTCTTACATCGCGCCGGAAAGCTATGTCGACACAAATGTCAAAGGCACGCTGAACACCTGTCAGGCCGCTTTGGACAACGGCGTTTCGCGCGTAATCGTCACTTCGACCAGCGAAGTCTACGGCACGGCGCGTTACGTCCCTATCGACGAAAAGCACCCGTTGCAGCCTCAGTCGCCATACAGTGCGTCCAAAATCGGCGCGGACGCAATCGCGATGAGCTTCAGAAACGCTTTCGATTTGCCGCTGACGATCGCCCGTCCGTTTAACACTTACGGCCCGCGTCAGTCCGCCCGCGCCATCATTCCGACGATTATTACGCAAATCGCCGCCGGTAAAAAAGAGATCCATCTGGGCGATCTGACGCCGACGCGCGATTTCAACTTTGTCAAAGACACGGCAAAAGGCTTTATCGCTTTGGCAAACTGCGAAAAAACAATCGGCGATACGGTCAACATCGGGTCGAATTTCGAAATTTCGATCGCCGACACGCTGAACCTGATTAAGGAAATCATGAACAGCGATGTTTCTTTCGTCACCGACAAAGAACGCCTGCGCCCGAAAAATTCGGAAGTCTGCCGTTTGTGGTGCGACAACGCGAAAATCAAAGAACTGACTGGCTTTGCGCCGTCTTATACGTTAAAAGAGGGATTGACGGAAACGGTTAAATGGTTTTCCGACCCCGCCAATCTGAAAAAATACAAGGTCAATATGTACAATGTTTGAACAAGATATTGAATTTATCCGCGCTCAATACGGAAACGCCGATAAAATAGCTCTGCACGAACCGTATTTCGATCATCGGGAAATCGAAAAGACGACCGAATGTATCGAATCGACTTTCGTATCCAGCGTCGGAAAGTTTGTCACCGAATTTGAAAACTGCATTGCGGAATATTGCGGCGTCAAACGGGCGGTTGCCTGCGTCAACGGCACGAACGCCCTGTTTCTGGCGTTAAAGCTGTGCGGCGTCAAAACCGGCGACAAAGTAATTACCCAGCCGCTGACCTTTATCGCGACGGCAAACGCGATCGCCTACTGCGGTGCGGAACCGGTCTTTGTCGATACGGATAAAGACACGATGGGATTAAGTCCCGAACATTTGGAAGCATATCTGAAGAAACACAACAACATTAAAGCCGTCGTCCCGATGCACACGTTCGGTCACCCCTGCCGTATCAAAGAAATCAAAGAAATATGCGCGCGTTTCGGCGTCGTTTTGGTTGAGGACTGCGCCGAAAGTCTGGGGAGCTTTGTCGGGGATACACATACCGGCAATTTCGGACGCGTCGGCATTCTGAGCTTTAACGGCAACAAGATTATCACAACGGGCGGCGGCGGTATGTTGCTGTTCAATGACGAGAAACTTGCCGATTACGCCAAGCATTTAACGACGCAGGCCAAAATCCCGCACCGTTGGGAATTCAATCATGACGCGATCGGTTATAATTACCGCATGCCGAACCTGAACGCCGCTTTGGGCATGGCGCAGTTTGAAAAGTTGCCGATGTTGCGTCAGAAAAAACGCGAACTGGCGGAACGCTATGCCGCTTATTTCGGCGACCGCTTTGTCAAAGACACAATCGGGACAAGTTCAAATTACTGGCTGAACGCCATTTTACTGACGGACAGAAAAGAACGCGACCTTTTCCTGACGGAAGCGAACGATGCGGGTGTGATGACGCGGCCGGCATGGACTTTGATGAACAAACTGGAAATGTTCAAACAGTGCGAAACGGACGGTCTGGAAAATGCGCAATGGCTGGAGGATCGGCTTGTCAACATTCCGAGCGGAGTGATGAAATGAAACGGAAACTCCTGCTGATCGGCGGCGGCGGTCACGCCTTGTCCTGCATAGACGTCATAGAACAAACCGGTTTGTTTGAAATCGTCGGTCTGTTTGATGTCGCCGAAAAAGTGGGAACGTCCGTTTCAGGGTATCCCGTCATTGACACCGATGACCACATCGGCGACTACGTCGCGGACGACGTGTCTTTTCTGGTTACGGTCGGACAGATAAAATTCGCCGGTTTAAGGAAAAAACTCTACGATCGCCTGAATGAGCTGAAAGCCGATATTGCGACGGTTATTTCTCCGCTGGCATACGTTTCGGCGCGCGCGACAATCGGAAAAGGCACGATTGTCATGCATCACGCTTTCGTCAACGCGGGAGCCGTCGTCGGCGAAAACTGCATACTGAACACCAAAAGCCTGATCGAGCACAACGCGGTTATCGGCGACAACTGCCATATCGCGACAGCCGCCGTTGTCAACGGCGACGCGAGAATTGAAGAGGAGAGCTTCGTCGGCAGCAATGCCGTTGTCGTTCAGGGCGCTCTTCTGAAAAAAAGAGGCTTTGTTAAAGCGGGGGAAAGGTATTTCCATGAATAAGACGTTTATTATCGCGGAAGCGGGAGTCAACCACAACGGTTCCTTCGAACTGGCGAAAAAGCTGATTGACGCGGCGGCGGAGGCCGGCGCGGACTGCGTGAAGTTTCAGACATTCAAAGCGGACACCATTGTTTCGAAATCGGCGCGGAAAGCGGAATATCAGCAAAAAACGACCGATGCCGCGGAAACGCAGTATCAAATGCTGAAACGGTTGGAATTGTCCGAAAACGACCATAAAGAGCTTCAAAAATACTGCCGCGAAAAAGGCGTCATGTTTCTGTCCACGCCGTTTGACACCGCTTCGGTAGACTTTTTGGACAGCCTCGGCGTCGAATATTTTAAGGTTCCGTCCGGAGAAATCACCAACCTGCCTTACCTGCGCAAAATCAATTCCAAGCGCAAGCCCGTGATCATGTCCTCGGGCATGGCGTCTTTAAACGAAATCAAAGAGGCTCTGGCGGTTTTGAAAGACTGCAATGTGTCTCTGCTGCACTGCACGACGGAATATCCCTGTCCGTATGAAGCCGTCAATCTGAAAGCCATGCTGACGATGCGCGACGCGTTTCATCTGCCCGTCGGGTATTCCGACCACACGAAAGGCATTGAAGTGCCGATTGCCGCGGTCGCAATGGGCGCGACGATTATCGAAAAGCATTTTACGCTTGACCGGAATATGGAAGGTCCCGACCACAAAGCCAGCCTTGAACCCGACGAATTAAAAGCGATGGTCGCGGCGATCCGTCATATCGAAGCGGCTTTGGGAACGGGCGAAAAAGAACCGGCCGAATGCGAAAAGAAAAACATCGCCGTCGCCCGTAAATCCATTGTCGCCAAACGCGCGATTAAAAAAGGCGAAATTCTGAGCGAAGAAAACCTGACCGTCAAGCGTCCGGGGGACGGCATCTCCCCGATGAGATGGGACGAAATAATCGGCACGCCCGCCGCGCGCGATTATAACGAGGACGAAAAAATATGAGGAAAATTTCCCTGATTACGACCTCCCGCGCCGATTACGGCATTCAGTCGAATTTGATAAAATTGCTGCAAAACGATCCGGAAATCGATTTTTCTTTGATTGTTTCGGGAACGCACTTAAGCAAAAAGCACGGGGAAACGTATCGGGAAATCGAAAACGACGGCGTGAAAATCGCAAAAAAAATCAACATCGGCATGGACGACGAAAACGACCTTTATGTCGAACGTGTTTTTTCAAACGCCGTTATGAAATTTTCGGAGGCTTTGCGGGAAATTTCGCCCGACATTGCCGTTTTGCTGGGCGACCGCTACGAAATGCTGGCGGCGGCGCTTGCCTGCTGTTTCAATAATATTCCGATTGCCCACCTGCACGGCGGGGAAGCGACGCAGGGCGCGACGGACGAATTTTTCCGTCACGCGATTACGAAAGCGGCGCATCTGCATTTCACTTCCTGCGAAGATTACCGCCGCCGCGTTATTCAGTTGGGAGAAAATCCCGAGCGCGTGTTCAATGTCGGCTCGCTGGGCGTTGAAAACGTCCTGAAAGTTTCTCCGTTAAGCAAAGAGGAACTGGAAAAAGATACGGGAATAAAATTCCTGAAAAAGAATCTTCTGGTCACTTTTCACCCCGTCACTTTGGAAAAAGGGGACGCGGAACGGCAAATCAACGAATTGCTGGCGGCTTTGAACGAATTGCCGGACACGATGATTGTTTTCACGCACCCGAACGCGGACGCCGAAGGCGACGTTATTACCCGCAGGATTCAGGACTTTGTCAAAGCGAAGCCGAACCGTTATCTGTTCGCTTCATTGGGCATGAAACGGTATTTTTCAATGATACGACAAGTTGACGCCGTCGTCGGTAACTCTTCGAGCGGCATTATCGAAGTCCCGTCGTTCAAAAAGGCCACCGTCAACATCGGTAGTCGGCAGGCGGGACGCATACAGGCCGCTTCCATCATCAACTGCGAACCGGAAAAGGGTGACATTTCGCGCGCGATTCAAAAGTCTTACGATCCCGCTTTTCGCGAAACGCTGAAATCCGTTGAAAATCCGTACGATAAAAAAGCCACGGCAGAAAATATTTTAAGGATTCTGAAAACCTGCGAACTTAAAGACATCGTCATAAAAAAATTCCATGACATAAAGGGAGCGGTTTAATGAGAATAGCGTTTGTCGGTTCGGTTCTTTTTTCCGAATACATGCTGAAAGAATTGATTGCCGTCAATGCCGGAATTGTCGGCGTCGTGACAAAAAAAGAGTCCAAATTCAACGCGGACTTCCGCGATTTGTCCCCGTTATGCGCCGAAAACGGCATTCCCTGCGTTTATACGACCGACATCAATTCAACGGAAACGATTGAATGGGTTAAATCTTTGAAGCCCGACGTCGTTTTTTGTTTCGGTTGGTCGAATTTAATCAAAAAAGAGTTACTGTCTTTAGCTCCCCTCGGCGTTATCGGGTTTCACCCCGCGGCGCTGCCGGCAAACCGCGGGCGCCACCCGCTGATTTGGGCGCTGGCGTTGGGATTGAAAGAAACGGCGTCAACCTTCTTTTTTATGAAGGAAGGCGCGGACGACGGCGATATTTTATCGCAGGAAAAAATCCTCATCGACGATGACGACGACGCGGCGGCTCTTTATCAAAAAGTCGTCGATGTCGCAAAAAAACAAGTTCGCGTTTTTATCAAATCTTTGGCCGACGGAACATTCCGAAGAATAAAACAGGACGCTTCCAAAGCGAACAACTGGCGCAAAAGAAGTGCGGACGACGGTGTTATCCGTTTTTCCATGAATTCGAAAACGATTTACAATCTGACGCGCGCTTTGGCAAAACCTTATGTTGGCGCTTCATGCTTTTGGAACGGGAAAGAAATCAAAGTGTGGAAAACAAAACCCGTTGAAAACTTTAACGACAATCTTGAATACGGAAAAGTGCTGAAAGTCGAAAACGGCATTATCACCGTAAAAACGCCCGACGGCGCCATAGAGCTGACGGAGCATGAATTTGATCCGCTTCCAGAACAAGGAGATTACTTATGAAAAAAGTTTTGATTATCGCTCCTCATCCCGACGATGAAACGCTGGGAGCCGGCGGAACGCTTCTGAAATACAAAACCAACGGCGCACAAACGGCGTGCGTTTTCGTGACGTCCGCGCGTAAAAACAAAGATTTTGACGCCGGTTTTATCGCCGCGAGGGAAAAGGAAATAAAGGCGGTTGTCGCCGCTTACCGGTTTGACAAATACTATGATTTGGATTTCCCCGCGGCGAAACTGACGCCGAACGATACGGTCGCTTTAATCAAAGCCATCGGGGATATTATTAAAGATTTTGAACCGACCGTCGTTTTGCTGCCGTTTGACAAAGACGTTCACAGCGATCACCGGATTATTTTTGACGCAGCGTGGTCATGCACGAAATCGTTCCGTTATCCGTCCGTCAAACAGGTGATGATGTACGAAACGGTTTCCGAAACGGATTTCGCGACGGAGGAATTCCACCCTGATACGTTTGTGGACATATCGGATTTCATCGACGAAAAAATGAAGATTTTAAGCATTTATGACTCTCAAATGGGCGAGCCGCCGTTCCCGCGCAATTACGAACGCGTTAAAGCTCTTGCCGTTTATCGGGGCGGCGTTTTTTCCATGCGCTACGCCGAAGCGTTCCGCTTACTGAAACGGGAAGAAACGTGCGTTTAACGCCAGGCCGGTAAAATATCAAGGTTGCTAAAAACTACTTTATCGGGTATTCTTCGGAAAAGGTTTATAATCTGAAGGATATACGCGAATGTATACCATAGACGACATTGACGTTTATGTCATAACGCACAACAGATGTGAGTTTTTAAAACAGACGCTTGACAGTGTGATACATCAGACCGTCCGTTTGAACAAAATAACCGTTTTGGACAACGAAAGCGTCGATGACACGGAACAGGTCGTCGCGCAGTATAAAAAATACAATGTTGCTTATTACAAAACTTTCGAGCGGCACGGCAATTTCTTAAAAGCGCAGGAGCTGACCGCGGCCAACAATACCAAATACGTGATGACGTTTCATGACGACGATTTGCTTCACCCGCAATTTTTTGAAAAAATGCTGGCGGCTTTGAATTCTCTGGATTACGAGCCTGCCGGTCTGATGAGCGCGTTCAGCTGGTTTCCCACAGGCAACCTGTTCGTAAGTCCGCCCGCGGAAAGCCAGAAAATATTGCCGAAAGCGTATCTTTATCCCGAGTGTCTGGAAAACAAATATATCGTCATTCGCAATCCGCAGGATCTGGTGCAGCTGATACTTTATGTTGAAAATCCGCCGTATGATCAGATAAATCCGTGCATTTGCTCGGTGGTTTACCGGAAAGACTGCTTTTTAAAACGCGTTCCCGAAAGAAGCAAATACGGCATTATCGACGACGTTTCGATAATAATGGATTTAACCAGACAGGGAAGCGTGATTCTTCTGGCCGACAACAAAGCCGTTTTTCACCGGAATCATCAGAACAGGGACGCTTTGAACAACGGCAATTCCGTAGAGCAATCGACGGAGTGGGTCAAACTTCTTTCCGGTTTTATAGAACCGACGGATATGAAGTCGTATCAGAAACTGGTGAACATGATCGTAAGCATCTATCCGTCCATATCGTCCGCCGAATGCCTGAAGGAATATCCGACGGCGGTCTTTGTCAAAAAGCTGATAGAGCTCGGGGTGATTCCGCAGGGCGTTAAAGTCAAAGACAAAAAGAAAAAAATAAATTTCTTTACGCTTGAACAGTATTTTGCTTCCGATCAAAAGAATATATTACAGGAAAACAAAAAAACGTCTTTTATCAAGCGGATTTTCCGGTTCAAAAAACGACACGGGTAAAAGATGTTCAAGTTGTTTCGTTATCGGCTGCTGCGTCACGTTCCGGTTAAACGGATAAAAGAGCATTACGAACGGAAATACCGGACGTATCTTTGCGAAAACAAACTTATGGACTACGACACGCTGACAGCGTCCGACATTTTTAAAAACAATGCTCTGAACGTACCGAAAGAGAATTTTGACAACGTCGCTTTGAACATCGCTTCCGATGGCAATTCCGTAACGATTGAAAAAAATCCTCGCGTCGGCCGTATCTCGATAGAAATAAAGGGCAAAAACAATAAAATCCGTTTGGGAGATATGTCCGAAATCGTCGGAACGCTGGATATTCATATTTGCGGCAACGATTCCGAAACGGATATCGGAAACATTTGGATCGGCAAAGGCGGCCTGACGATTTACAACGCCGTCGCGCAATCTCAAAACACGCGCGTTTTTATAGGCGACGGTTGCACTTTTGAAAGTTGCACTATCATTTCGTACCACAGCAACACGTCCGTCGTCGTCGGTGAAAAATGTATGTTTTCGGACGGAATTACGCTTATAAATTCGGACACGCACCCGATTTACGATTACGAAACAAAAGAGCTTTCCAATAAAGCGAAGCGCGACATCGTTATCGGAAAGCATTGTTGGGTGGGACACGGCGTCAGCGTTATGAAAAATGTTTCCGTTCCCGACGACAGCATCATCGGCTGGAACGCCGTCGTGACGAAATCTTTTGACGAATCGCACTGCGCCATTGCCGGCAATCCCGCGAAAATCGTCAAGCGCGGCGTGACCTGGGATTGTTTTGACGAAAACCTGTTTGTTTAAGGAAAGAAAAGCATGTGCTGTTTTTCGCGTGACCGTTTAATCCCCGTTTTGGAAAAGCGCTTAAGAAAAGTCGTTAAAAGGCAATGTGCTTCTTTTTATGACGGATTTCTTTATAAAATCTACAAACGCCTGACCAAAAAAGCGCCCGACAAGGAACTGTTGAACTCGGTTCAGCCGGTTTTAAGACGGAAAACGGGCAAGGCCGCGTTGTTGAAAGAAACCCGCGACGCAATACTGGAAACGGCGGATTTACTGAAATATTCCCTGCTGCCCGCGGAGCTTCGCGCCGCCCGATACAGCGGCAAAATCAGCGACATTGACGAAACGCTGAAATATCAGAGCTATCAGGATTGCTATAAAATTTCTTTGCGTAAATTGCGCCTGAAACACGAAGCGGGACAAAAAATCCGCGTCGGTTTTCTGGTTGTGTTCGATTCCGTTTTTCAACTGGAATCTTTATATCTGAAAATGCTGAAAGACGATTTCTTTACTCCGGGAATCGTTGTCGTTCCTCATAAAAATTTCGGTCTTGATCGGGTGGAAAAGACGTATGCCGCTCTGAAGGAAAAATACGGCGAAAACGTCGTTTCCGGTTTCAATAAAGAGTTAAACGATTATATCAACTTTGACGACAGGTTCGACCTTGTCACGACAATGAACCCGTACGAAGAATACGCCCACCCGCTTTCATCAACCCGACACTTTGCCGAAGCGGGAATCCCCTCGTTTTTCGTCAACTATATGCCCTTCCTGACCGAAGGACAGCACATCATGCGCAAACAGGCGCAAAAAAATCTGACGTGGAAAATCTTCGCGCAGGAAAAATACGAACTCGATTCTTTGACGGACAATCATCTGGCGGGAACGAACGTCGTTTCTTTAGGCTGGCCGAAAATGGACGCTCTGGCCGAAATCAAAAAAAAGAAAAGAAACCGGAAGAAAATAATTCTCGCGCCGCATCATTCCCTTTCGATCAACACCTATCACCCCAAAACGGCGACCTTTGAAAAATACGCGGAGTTTTTCCTGACCCTGCCTGAAAAATATCCGCAGATAGATTGGGTGTTCAGACCGCACCCCGTTTTGTTCGACAACCTGAAAAAACTTCCCGGCTGGGGGGAAGAAAAATGTCGGGACTATATTTCCAAAATGGCGTCCTTTCCGAATGTCGAATATCAGGACGGCGGCGATTACTTCGAAACATTTGTCAATTCGGACGGTCTGATTCACGATTGTATGTCGTTTTTGGCCGAATATATGTTCACCGGACACCCCTGCTGTTTCTTAAAAAAGCAGGAAGGATATCAAAACGTGAACGAATTCTTTGAAAAATGCGTAAACAATCACTATGCCGCTTTCGATGAAAACGACATCACCTCTTTTATCGAAAACATCGTGTTGAACGGCGACGATACCATGAAAGAATCCAGACAAGCCTTCTTTGAAACGTATATAAAAGGCTCGTATCCGAATGCGACGGAAGCCGTTCTGGAATACCTCAAAGACGAAATCAGAAACGCGTAAGAAAAGTGCAGGAATGAAATATGAACAATCAATATACCCCCCCCCCTATATCCCGACAAAACAATTACTTGTTTAATATTGATTTTCTACGGATTTTCTACACGTTTTGCATTTTATACAGGCATTTTTTCGCTACAATCGGGTACGACAACAACGGTTGGTTGGCCGTCGAGTTTTTCTTTTCCCTGTCGGGCTTTATGTTTCTTTATTCATGGAAAGCCGAAGAAACGCTTTCGCATTTTCTGTATAAGAAATTTATCCGCTTTGCGCCGTTGGCGGCGTTCGGCGCGATTCTTTGCGCTTTTTTCCAGGACTTCAATTTGGGAAAAGCGCTTAACGCCCTTGTAAAACCGCGTTATGTCGCCGATTTTTTGTTGCTGAACGGAAACGGATTGGTCGGCGATACCGCGGCAAATCCGCCCGCGTGGTATTTAAGCGCCATGATTCTGTTGCTGGCGGTTTTGTTTTTGGCATTGAAAACTTTTGAAAAAAACAAAGTCTGCTTTTTCGCGGCGATTTTTTCGTATTTGTCTTTTCTGGCTTTGCATAAATACGGTTATGCCCCGAACGGCGGGTTCGGAGGAAACTCGGACATCATTCCGCTTCGCCTTCACAGAGGAATCGCCTGCGTCGGATTGGGATTTCTGGGCGCCGTTTTCGTTGAAAAGGCGACGTTTGTCAAAAGCAAAGCCCTTATAACCTTTTTTGAGATTTTTTCCTTAACGGCGGCCGTTTATTTTATGTTCAAAATGAAAACCTACCCGACGTACACTTTCCTGATGTGTCTGGCAAACACGGCCGTCATCTGTCTGTTCGTTCACAATAAAGGCGCGTTGTCGACTTTTCTGAACAAACCGTTTTGGAAAAAGCTGTCAAAATATATGCTGTCTTTGTATCTGACGCATTACGCGATTGTTTATCTGATGCAATATGTTTTAAAAAAATACGACATACCGCAGGGAAAAGAGCAGCTTTTGACCGCTCTTTCCTGCGTCGCTTTATCCGTTGCCGTTGCGGTTTTGGCGCATCATCTGATTGAAAAACCGGCGTATACATACCTGAACGATTTGTGGAAACGGGCGGAATAGTCCCGCCCGCCCGCGTTAATTTTCCGGATACGGATATTTTTCCCTGATTGCCGCGACTTTTTCCGCGCGTTCGGAAATCAAAGCGGCGATTTTTTCTTCGTCCGGCTCCGCTTCGTCGCGCAATCGCTGAATATGCGCGGTAATCGGGTCGACGTCCATGGCATAAGCCGCTGCGCGTTTTGCTTTCTGCTCTTCCATTGTCGGCACAGGCGGGACGGGCGCATGGCCTTTAACATAAGGGACGCCGTCGTAACCAAGCTCCCATTCGCCTTCCGCAAAGCCTTGCGCTGTATAATAAGCCAGCGTTTTTTCGTCGGGATTTTCGTTCAGCGCGACTTCGCATTTTTTCGTTTGTTCGTCAATGATTTTAATCAGTTTCATCATTTAAGCCCCCATATAAGGATAAAAGTAAGCGGCCGTGGAATTGTAAAATCCCTGCGCTCTGTAAGAATATTCTTTGTTTAACGGAATAACCCTTAAATCACCCTGCGAGGCTCCGCCGTTTCCGTTTATTCCGATAGTCTGGACGGAAACTTGCGTTCCGTTTTTATAGACATACAACGTATTTGCATAACCGTTTAACGAAGTTCCGAATAAGAATAAAACCCCATCTTTCGTTGGCTTGTATCCCGTTCCTGAAGTCGCGATAACAGAAGAAGCAACATTCGTTCCCGCGCCGTAATTCGGCACGCAGAGGCCGACGACCGCTTTCTTTCCGTCCGCGCTGAAATTATCAGCGTCAACATTCGCTTTCACCCCCAACATCGTCGAAACGTTTTCTTCCGATGCCGCCGCGTTAAGCTCGGAAGTTGCGGCGTTCGTCGCCGATGTAGCCGCGTTTTGAGCTTTTTGCGACGCCGTTTCCACATGTCCTGCCGATGTCGCGATATTGTCGCGCGTCGTTTCAACCGCCGCGGCGCAATCCGAAACGGCCTGCCGGATAGAAGGAATCAGGTTCGCCGCGTCGGTATTATCGAAAATATCCATCGTTACGGCGCGGTCGGCCTGCTCTTTCAACTGCTGAACCAGCATTGTCAGCTTGTCGAAATTGCGTTCCAATGTTTCGGCGGGCAGGACTTCGTTTTCCCGATAGTCCGTTTCCTGCGTCAACGGTACTTTGCGCATAATCGCGATTTGAGCCCCGTTTTCCGGAGCCGTCGTAAAAATCAGATTGCCGTTTGAAATCGTCCAGTCCGTCCGTTCCGTCTGAACGCTGTTTAACAGCTGGTAGACTTTCAGATACGTTTCTTCCAAAAAAGGAAAGGGGATTGCAAAGCTTGTCGCAACGCCGTTTCCCGTATAAAACACTTTGTTTGTCGTTGTGCTTACCGTCATTTTTTTTACCTCAAATAAAAAAAAGCGAGAGCTCGCGCTCCCGCTTATATTGTCAACACTTCTGTTAAGTGTATAACATATTGTTATTATTTTTATCAAAATGTCAAGGGGAAAAACGGCTTCAAGTCAAACAAACGGATTGTAAGCCCATTGCAACAACGCCTGCCTTTGCCGGCGACGGCAAGACAAATCGGCGGGCAGACAGTTTTGTTCCACCTGCGCTTTGTGACGCTTGAAGGCTTTCCAGCGCCGGATTTGAATGGCGTCGATTTCCGGCAGTCTGCGCCCGATGTAATAGCGGCAATACCATTGGAACCACCCGCGCGGGTCGGGGGCTAAAATCCAGCCCCGTTTGCGCCATTCGGGCAAAGACATTCTGGACTTGATTTGAAAACGGTTTTTCGTAACGTCGGGCGCGGCGGAGGAAATCTTCGCGTTTTCGAACCAGTCGGCAGGAAATTCCGCGCGGCAATCGTTCAGGTAGTGCCCCTCGAACACGCCGAGTTCCAACATTTCTTTTGGCGTCAGGTCGGGCGTGAAGTCCGGCGCGAACGCCTGCCCCGCCGGCGCGGAAAGCTCGTACTCATACCCTTGCTGCATTTTATCGGAAACAATCATAAAAAGACCGCCTTTCTTTATTCAAATAAGGCGGTTAAAAATTTTTTCCACCAATCTTTCTGCTACTGTATGTTGACGTTTTAGAAAAATACCTTTTTAATTTATTTATGCTTGTAAGTAGCGAATTACTTGTCGATTTTCCAAATGACGATTATACAGATGAAGATGAACTAAAAATGCGGAAACATGTAATGAAACGATTGTTGTTTTAATAAATTCGCTTTATTTTCAAATCCAAAAACTCCTGCCAAAAATTCAAACCGACAATGAAGGGCGTTTTTTCTTTGTTTTCCAACTCTTTCACGAGTTCAAAAGTCGGGGGTTAAAAATATGCCCTGTTTTGTCGACTTTCGAACTTTTTATGAACAAAGGTTAAAAATCTAACATAGTTCGCATTTGTTGCGCCAAATATAAAAAAAGATTGTAAAAAATATCAAAAAAACTCATAATGAAATGTGAAATCATAATATTAAAATAATATAGGGTGATATGGTTAATCAAGGTATAGATGGAATAGAATTTAAACTAAAAGAATATCAGGATTTTTCTTGGTTAAATAATTATGGAACGGTATTTAGTGTTATAGACGAAACCGGTAGCGGATGTATATCATTTGGAATAAAAAACAATGACAAGAAATATTTTTTTAAAATTGCCGGCGCAAAAACAGTTAACGCTGAAATAAGCGAAGAAGAATCAATTAAATTATTAAAAGAAGCCGCAGCAAAATATAAAGACATCAAACATGAAAATTTGATTAAATTGGTGAATACTTTTGAATATAAAGAATTTTATATTGTAATTTATGAATATGCAGAAGGCGAGTGTTTATTTGACCATTGGAATTTTGATAGATACAAAAAAAACAAAGAAATAACCCCTATGATGAAATTTAAATCATTACCGATAGAAAAAAGGTTAAATGTTGTATATAAATTATTTTCATTTTTTGAATCATTTATTGGTGCAGGATATGTTGCTGTGGATTTTTACGATAGTAGTATAATTTATGATTTTGAAAATGATGAAGTCACTTTTTGTGATATAGATTTGTTTAGGAAAATACCTACGGTGAATGATTTAGGTAAAGATTATTTTGGAACCAAAAGATTAAAAGCGCCCGAAGAAAATGAATCAGGAGCAGAAATAAATGAACAAACATCATTGTTTACATTGGGTGCAATTATATTTGATATTTTTAGTAATACATCAAATGTAAAAGAAAGGTATAACAAAGGGTGTTTTATTCCTAATAAATTGGATGAATTCGAACTAAATAATAACGTTTATGACGTTTTATTAAAAGCAACCGCTTATAATAAAAATGACAGATATAAAACCATCAAAGAGTTTAAAGACAGTTTTTGTAAGAACATTAATTCGTGATTCATCATATCATAAATTTTTCAAAAACGCCTTAACATCTTTTCTAAACAACAAAATTTCATGAATAAAATCCGCTCATGAATTGCACAGTTAATCCTGCCAATAATATTTGGCCGGAGTTTTCCAATTAAAAAGTACGAACATGTGGTTTCCACTAATCCTTTTGTTCTTCAATCCGGTCGTTCAGGTCTGCCAGAATGTCCGCCAGACTCATACTGCGCAGTTTCAGCTCCATGACTTCCTGTATGGCGGACAGACGGCCGTCCAGCACTTCGTAAATGTTCCGTCCGACCGGACAGTCTTTGCTCGGATTTTCATGAATGCGAAACAGCTTTCCGTTTTCCAACGGCTCGATCGCCTTATACACGTCCAGCAGACTGATTTCGTCCGCCGGCTGTTTCAGATAAGCTCCGCCCGTGCCGCGATCAACGCGTATCAGTCCCGCCGCTTTCAGCTGTAACAAAATATTGCGGATAATCACGGCGTTCGTGTTCACGCTTTCGGCCAGAAACACGCTCGTCACTTTCTTTTGTCCGGAAAAAGTCGCAATACACGCCAAAACGTGCAAGGCGACCGTAAAACGACTGGAAATCTGCATAAAAGCCCTCTGTTGTAATTTTATTTATTACAATGATAGGCGCGACAGAGAGTTAAAGTCAACACTTACTTCTCAAATTCTTTCAGCACGTTATCTGCGGCGACTTTGTCGATGACGGCTTTGATGTAGCGGTCGATGTCGGTTCCTTCCGAATAATCGGCGGCGGCGATGATGTTCACGCGGTCGTCGGTGATCAGGTGCTCGATTTTGCTTTTCGCGTCCGTTTTGAACGGCGAATAGACGGCAACCGAATGTCCGCCGCTGATTTTAACCGTTTTCATGCACGGAATATCCGTTTCCCCGTCCCCGATGTAAATGATGTTTTCGAAAGGAATGTCCCGTTTTTCCAAAGGTGTGTATTCGTTGATTGTCTTATTGTCCGTTTCGTCCAGCACGCCTTTGTTGATGCGATAGATAAACTGCGTTTTCGTCGTGTAGTTCAAAGCGACCGCCGGCCATTCCGCCGCGTCGTTTGCGTCGTACATAAAACAGGACGCGTAAATCTTTTCGAATTTTGAAGCGATACTCGTCCCCTCGATCATTTCTTTCAGTCCCGAAGAAATGATAAAGTGCTTTAATTCGATGCCTTTCGTCAAAGCGTAGGCGGAAATGCGGTCAAACCACCCTTCGACGCCGTTGAAAAGTTGTATTCCCCTGCCGTATTCGATGAAATCCTCGCGCTTAAAGGGGACGTTTTTGCTTTTGGATTCTTTAATCATCAGCTGCATATAGGCCAGAATGTCGTCGGCCTGCTGTCGTTTGGCGATTTCCGCCGCCTTTTTCCAAAAGTCTTTAGGATTGGCGTAGCCGACTTTTTCGGTAAAGCCGTATTCCTGCATATTCCCCGGAGCAAGAGTCCCGTCGAAGTCGTAACAAATCGCCATTTTGATTTTAGCCATAGCCGTTCCTTTCGCACTGTTCGGAACAGTATAGCTTATTTTCGCAAAAAAACAGCTTTTTCCAGTTCAAGCAATCTGATTTTTTTATCCAAACCGCCCGCATAACCGGTCAAATTTCCGTTCGCCCCGATAACGCGATGACAAGGAACAATCAGCGCCACCGGATTATGCCCGACCGCGCCGCCGACCGCCTGCGCGGACATACGGGCGGAGAAACAGGCGGCGATTTGACCATACGTCATTGTTTTGCCGAAAGGAATGGTCAGCAGGATTTCCCAGACGGCTTTTCTGAAACCGGAGCCGCGCAAGTTCAACAGCGGCGTAAAGTCGGGGGCGACGCCTTTGAAATAAACGTCAAGCCAGCGTTTCGCCGTATCGAAAGCGGGCAACTCTTTTTTCCGACCTTCACCGTATTCGCCGAACCTCAGTCCCGTTAAAGCGGAACCGTCGCTCGTCAGTGTAATATTGCCCAACGGGGAGATATAGCGGTTAAGATAATCCATTCAGCTCGTCAATTAATCTTTGCGCGTGAAGTTTGGCTTTTTCCTCGATTTCCCTGCGTTTTTCCGGTTCGTTTCTTAACGCGTAAGAAACGCCGCCCGTATAAACGAAGTTTGCCTGTTTCATTCCGCACAGCGCCGCCGTCTGTTTTAACGGAGCCAGCAAATCGTTTATCGTAAAGTTCTGCCGGTATATTTCTTCGGGTGCGCCGCTCGTCAGCGAAGCGAGGAGCGTTTTGCCGTTCAGCGCTTTTCCCGTGCCATGAGAGAAACCGAACACAAACACGTCCTCAAACCATTTGTGCATCAAAGACGGATACGAATACCAGAAAACCGGAAACTGCAACACGATGATGTCGGCTTTTGTCAGCTTTTCCTGCTCGGCTTTCACGTCGATTTTAAAATCGGGATACAGCTTATCCAAAAAATCAAACTCGGCTTGCGGCAATTCTTTTTTCAGCGTTTCCAAAATCAGTTTGTTCGCCACGGAATCGTTCAGGTCGGTATGCCCAGATACAACCAATATTTTTTTCATTCGCTTCTCCTTTTTTCTGTTTTCTTTCGCGTATAGCCGGATACGCCGCGTTAATCAAGCTATACTTAGGGCAGTTGAATCAATCGTGTTGTTCATAGCTAAAATCCTGTCTTTTTCAGCCAAATAGAAACCTGTTTCTTTGTTTCCGCACGGTCGTTCTGCGCCGTATGTCCGGCGATCGCCAAAGCGTCCGTGACGTCCGTTCCCGTCGTTTTTTGGATTTTGGAGGGAATGGAGGAGGCTCCGCTTCCTTCATGTGTAACGAAAGGCGCGACCGTCTTGCCCGTAAAATCGTAGCTTTCAAGGAATGTATAAACAGCCATAGGCATATCCGCCCACCAGTTCGGTGTGCCGATGAACACCGTTTCATAATCGGCGAAGTTCGTGACGCCGCCCGCGATTTCGGGACGGGCTTTTTCCTTCTTTTCCCGCAAAGCAACTTCCGTCAACGCCTTGTATGCCGCCGGATAAGTGTCGTTTTTTAGTTTGATTTCAAACAAGTCCGCTCCCGTCTGCGCAGCGATTTCCTCCGCGACAAAAGCCGTA
Organism: Alphaproteobacteria bacterium; assembly: GCA_017616015.1. Lineage (GTDB taxonomy): Bacteria > Pseudomonadota > Alphaproteobacteria > CAAGCB01 > CAG-977 > UBA11549. The sequence goes on from JAFZYY010000030.1 coordinate 228,321, forward strand.
TTGCCTTTTGTGATATTTCCGACGCTGTATTGTTCGCCCGTGCGTGAAAAATACACGACCAATGCTTTTTTGTTTGCCATAGTCCCTCCTTGAGCAGTTACGTTAAATCCGATAAAAACCGCCAAAAAAATAAAAACGGCCGATAAAAATTTGTTCATAACCGAGTTTCCTTTTGTTTGATTTTTTAGTTTACAAGTTAAAGCAAACTTTAAGTCAATATCTTTTTTTTGTTTTCGGAAAACTTCTCTGATAAGCTGAGAGGGAATTTTTTATAAGGCTTTATCTGATGAACGAAACGAACTCTCCCCTCATCATCGGTATCGGCGAATTGCTGTGGGATATGTTGCCGACCGGAAAAGTCGTCGGCGGCGCGCCGGTCAACTTTGTTTATCACGCGACGAAGCAGGGCGCGCGCGGATACGCGATCAGCGCGATCGGAAACGACGCTTTGGGCGAAGAATTGTCGGATAAACTGAATCAAAACGGCATCAAGCATTGTCTGTCCCGCTCGCCTTATCCGACCGGCACGGTGCAAGTGACGCTGAACAACGGCATTCCCTCTTATGACATTGTCGAAAACGTCGCGTGGGATCACATACAGGTTTCCGAAGAAGCAATCGCGTTGATGAAAAAAGCGGACGCCGTTACGTTCGGCACTTTGGCGATGCGAAACGAAGATTCCCGCAAAACTATCGAAGCCCTGCTTTCTTATATGCCGGACAGCGCGCTGAAATTTTTCGACATCAATTTAAGGGGGACTTATTACTCCCGCGAATTGATCGATTCTCTGCTGACAAAAGCGAACGCCTTTAAAATCAACGACGAGGAATTGAAAATTTTAATTTCGATGTTTGCCCTGCCCGACGGAGAGGACGACGCCTGCCGCGAGCTGATGAAACGCTATGATTTGCGTTATCTGGTTTTAACGGCGGGGGACAAATACAGCGCGGTTTACACGCCTGACGAAAAATCTTTTCTGCCGACGCCGGAAGTCAAAGTCGTCGACACCGTCGGCGCGGGGGATTCTTTTTCCGGCGCTTTCGTTTGCGGTATCCTGACGGGGAAATCGGTGTGTGAATCTCATGAATCTGCCGTTCGTACGGCCGCTTTCGTTGCGGCGCACGCCGGCGCGTGGGCGGCACCCTAAACAAATTTTTTCTGGCTAAAAAGCACATTTTTATATATTTCTATACGTCATGAACACGCAACAACCGCAGCTGGGAACGGATCCCATTTTCAAACTGCTCATGATTTTCGCCCCGCCGGCGATCATCGGCTTGTTGATCAATGCGTCCTATAATCTGATTGACAGAATCTTCGTCGGCAACGGCATCGGATCTTTGGGATTGGCGGCGATTACCGTCAGTTTTCCAAGCATGACCGTGCAACTTGCCGTCGGATTGTTGGTTGGTATCGGCGGCAGCGTCAATTTCTCCGTCAGTCTGGGACAAAACAAAATTCCCCGCGCCGAAAGAATCTTTACTAACGCGGTCATGTTAATTGTGTTTTTCGTGCTTCTCTTTATTTCCGTTCATTTGCTGTTTCTGGAACCGTTGTTAAAGTTATATGGCGCAACACCGACAATCATGCCTTATGCAAAAACGTATCTGAGCATTATTTCTTTCGGTTCGATTTTCGTGATGACAAATATGACGCTGAACAATTTTATCCGCGCCAGCGGCTTTCCGCGTTTTGCGATGTATACGATGCTGATCGGAGCCGTTATGAACACAATTTTGGACGCTTTGTTCATTTTCGTTTTTAAATGGGGCATTGCGGGCGCGGCAACGGCGACAATCATTGCTCAGGCGGTTTCGTTTTTATGGGCGTCTTCATTTTTTATTTCCGCCAAAGCGATTTACCGGTTCAGAAGGAAATATATGCTTCCTTCGTTAAAAATTATCTCGATGATTTGCTTTATCGGGGCGGCGCCGTTTTTAATTCAGATTACGTATGTCTTTATGCAGACCGTAATCAATAAATCTCTGGTTCAGTACGGCGGAGACACCGCCGTTTCCGCCATGGGCGCCACGCTTGCCGTTACAATCCTGCTGTTTATGCCGGTGACGGGACTGTGTGAAGGCATGCAGCCGGTGATCGGGTTTAATCTCGGCGCGAAAAAATACGACCGTATGCTGAAAGTTTTCCGACTGAATTTAGTTATTTCGACCGTTTTTTTTGTTTTTTCGTGGGGGCTTTTGCAGCTGTTTCCCGATAACATTATTCGTTTGTTCAATAATCAGGATCAGGAATTGATCAAAATAGGCACTCAATCGTTAAAAATCATCAGTTTGCTTTACCCGTTTATCGGACTGCCGATTGCGACGACTTTCTTTCTGCAGGCTGTCAAGTACCCGCATACGGCTGCTTTTCTGGCGGTCGGTCGCCAACTGCTGTTTATTATTCCCGCTTTGTCGATTTTGCCGCGCTATTTCGGTCTGGCCGGTGTGTTTTATGCGTTTCCGACGGCTGATTTTCTGGGATTTTTAATGGCCGTTCCTTTTACCGTGCAACAGTTTAAAAAGTACGGGAAACAGAACGAAGCAACAAAAGAAATCATTTCGGATTCTCTTCTGAAATCCGCCTGAAAAAATTTTTTGCAAGTTTTTTTCCCCGTATCCGTTTAACATAGAGGAAAACGTCATTGACTATTTAACGTATCGGTAGGATAAAATTAATCTTGAACGTATAAAAAAACTGATGCAAGACTGTTTGAACTTTAAGAAATTATCGCAACGGAACACGCGGAAAATGAAAAGAAGTCTTTTAATTTATTCACTTTTATCCGGCCTGCTGATTTCATCGGCGCACGCGGATCCGTTTGACATAGAAAATAAGGTAAAACCTTTGCCGAAAGACTCGATTTGTTCGACCGACATCCAAAAAGAAAAATTGCGGCTGGCGGACGTGATTAATTTGGCTTTGTGTCAAAACCCGCAAACGCAAAAGCTTTATATGGGAGCTTTGGCGACGGCCTCTGAATACGGACAGACGAAGTCCGATTATCTGCCTGAAGTGAATTTCAGCGCCGGTATCAATCAATCCGACACAAGAGTTCATCACGGACGGGATTCCAATTCGACGCTGGCTTCGGCGGGTGTAAATCTGAATTGGTTGCTGTTTGACTTCGGCGGTCGGGAAGCGTCGAACGAAAGTATCCGTCAATCGTTGAATGCGGCGCTGGCCACGCGATCCGATGCGTTGCAAAGCCTGATTTTCGACGTAACGGAAGCGTATTTTCAGGTTTTTGCCGCGCAGGAGGAATATAAAAATTCGGAAGCAACGCTCTCGTCAGCTCTTGCCGCTCTTGAAGCGGCAGATCAGCGCTATGAGCTGGGACTGGCGGCGTTGTCGGATAAGCTGCAGGCGGCAACGTCTTATTCCGAAGCCGAGCTGACGATTACAAAAGCGAAGGAAAATCTCGCTTTGGCAAAAGGCAGATTGGCGGTATTGCTGAATTATCCGCCCGATCAGTCTTTGGAATTGTTTGAAGAACAATATCCTATGGATTATTTTACAATCCCCGAAGATATTGAAAGTTTATTTAAGACGGCATTGAACAACCGCGCTGACATTGCCGCGAAAAAAGCCCTCGTCAAACAGGCGGAATCAAAACTCGATCTGCAAAACGCGCAGAATGCGCCGAGCCTGAATCTTGCCGCCGGTCTGAACGGTCAGGACGAATTGACAAAAGGCGGCCCCCGTTCGTATACAAGCTCTATCGGGCTGACAATGACCGTTCCGTTGTTTACGGGATTTAAAAACACATATAGGATTTCTCAGGCTCGCTATCAGCTGGAACAAAGCAAAGCGGAACTGAAACAGCTGGAAAACGATATTCAGCACGAAGTTTGGACGACGTATCAGAACTTCTTTACCGCCAGAAAATCTTATGAAATCTCTCTGACGACGTTTGCGTCCGCCGAACAAAACGCCGATGTTGCTTTGGGCGCGTACAAAGCCGGAAAAGGAAGCATTCTGACCGTTCTGGACGCTCAGGCCAAACTGGCGAACGTACGTTCGACGCAAACCCGGTCTTTTTATGAATTGCTGATTGCCAAAGTCAATATAATCCGGAAAATCGGATTGATTGCCCCCTTTAAAACGAACAAAGGATTTTAACCCATGAAAAAAACGCTTGTTATTCTGATTATTTTAGGACTGGCCTGCGGCGGTTTTCTGTACTACAGACATTGCGGGAAAAAATCCGAAATCGTTTACGATACGACCAAACCCGTCCGCGGATCTCTGAAAGTCGATGTGACGGCTTCCGGAACGATTCAGCCGGTCAATGTCGTCAGTGTCGGTACACAGGTTTCCGGCATTATCGAAAAGGTTTATGTCGATTATAACTCTGTCGTTAAAAAAGGCGATCTGATTGCTCAGCTGGAAACGTTCACGTTGGCGGAAGACCTCAAGGAAGCCAAAGCCGCCGTTACGGACGCGAAAGCTAAACTGGATTACGCCAAACTGAACGCGAAGCGCAACAAGGAATTGTTCGAAAAAGACTATATCGCCCGCTATGAATGGGAAGAAGCCGAACTTGCCGCCGTTAACGCGCAGGCGACTTACGAAAAGGCTGTTGCCCAACAAAAGAAGGCGAAACGCAATCTGGGATACGCGAACGTCGTTTCTCCGGTGAACGGGATTATCGTTACTAAAAAGGTCGAGGAAGGACAGACGGTCGCTTCCAGCTTCCAGACGCCGGAGCTGTTCACGATCGCCGAAGACCTGACGAAAATGCAGATTGAAGCCAAAATTTCCGAAGCCGACATCGGCCAGATTAAAACCGGATTGCCGGTCACTTTCACCGTCGATACATTTCCGGCCGATACCTTTAAAGGCACGGTCGATCAGGTGCGCTTGCAGCCGAGCGAAGATTCCAACGTCGTGATGTATACGGTCGTTATCACCATTTCCAACGACGATTTGCGTTTGTTGCCCGGAATGACAGCGTATGTCACGATCACGGTGGAAGAAAAGCCCGATGTTCTGAAGCTGCAAAACACGGCTTTCCAATTCCGCCCCGTCGTCGCCGGCGAAGTTTCCGCAAAAAAATCCAACGCGGAACGCCAAAAAATCATTCAGGAGCGCAAATCCTTAAAGCCGAACGAGGCGATGATTTACGTTCTGAAAGACAAAAAGCCTCTCGCGCGCAAAGTGAAAAAAGGCATTTCCAACCTGTTTGAAACGGAAATTCTTGAAGGGCTTGCCGCGGAGGATACCGTTATTCTGGAGGACCTGACAACCAAAGTCACCATTAAGCACGGAGGTCCTTAATGGCTAAAAAAGTCATTGAAATCAAGGACGTCTGCAAAACCTACTTTATGGGCGGCGGCATGAAGCAGGACGTGCTGAAACACGTCAACCTGTCCGTCGAAGAAGGCGAATTCGTCGCCATCATGGGACCTTCCGGCGCCGGCAAGTCGACTTTTATGAACGTGCTCGGCTGTCTGGATCGTCCGACCTCCGGCCAGTATATTCTGGGCGGCAAAGAAGTGTCCTCGATGAATGACAACGAACAAGCTCACGTCCGTAACAAAATGATCGGATTCGTGTTTCAGGGCTTTAACCTGCTGATGCGCCGCACGTTGACGGACAACGTCGCCTTGCCTCTGGTTTACGCGAACGACACAAACAAAGAGGAGCGCATCAGACGCGCCGTTGAAAAGTTGGAGCTGGTCGGACTGAAAGGCTTTACGGATCGCTTTCCCAACCAGATTTCCGGCGGTATGCAGCAACGCGTCGCCATCGCTCGCGCCCTTGTCAATTCTCCGGAAATGATTCTGGCGGACGAACCGACGGGCAATCTGGACAGCAAAACCAGCGATGAAATCATGCTCTTTTTACAAAAGCTGAATCAGGAACAGGGCATTACCATCGTTCTGGTCACGCACGAACCCGACATCGCGCAATATGCCCGCCGTTTGGTGCGCATCGTCGACGGCATGATCGCTTATGACGGCGCGGTTAAAGACTATATGGAGCAGGCCAAATGATCAAATCCATCTTTTACGAAGCCTGCCTGTCCATGACAGGAAACAAACTCCGGTCGTTTTTAACGACTCTCGGCATCATTATCGGCGTCTGCGCGGTCGTGATGATGGTCGCCGCCGGTCAGACCGTTCAAAACATCATTCAGGAACGCTTTGTCGAAATGGGGTCGAACCTGCTGATCATTCGTTCCGAACGCCCGAAAGCGACCGTTAAAACGTCCGGTCCGACGACTTCCATCACGGCGGACGACGCTTTCGCTTTAAGGTCTGTGCGGGGATTGGACGCCGTCGCTCCGATTTTGAGCGCGAACGCGCAGGCGATTAACGGCGCAAACAACTGGAGTGTATCCATCATCGGCTCGACCACGGAATATCTGGAAACGGCCAACTGGAAAATCGCCAGAGGACGCGCGCTTGACGAAGAGGACATACGGCGTGGCACGACAAACGTCGTCATCGGCAACGAAGTCATGACCGAACTGTTTCCCTATGAGGACCCGATCGGGAAAACGGTTCGCATCGGCAACCAGCCGTTCAACATCGTCGGCGTTTTCAAAGAAAAAGGATCCAGCACGGGCGGCGCCAATCAGGACTCTTCCGTCATGATGGCTCTGCTGACGGTGCAGAGACGCTTCAACCGCTACGCCAAATTGAACGCCGTCAATCATATTGCCGTCAAATTCTCGGAAAGCGAAGATTTAAACATTGTCGAGCAGCGCATCACCCGCTTTTTGCGCGGCCGTCATAAAATCAAAGACGAGGACGCCGACGATTTCCGCATTTTCAACATCGCCGAATTTGTCGAGAATATTCGTCTGGTCGGCATGGTGCTGTCCATTCTGCTGATGGCGATCGCCTCCATTTCTCTGGTCGTCGGCGCGATCGGCATTGTCAACATGATGCTTGTGTCCGTGACCGAGCGAACGCGGGAAATCGGTATCCGAAAGGCTTTAGGCGCCCCGAACAACTGGATTATGATGCAGTTTTTGTTCGAAGCTGTCCTGATTTCGATGATCGGCGGCGTCATCGGATTGCTGTTAGGCATCGGCCTTTCACAGGCGGGAGGCTACTTTTACAAAGTCAGCGTGCCGTTCAGTCTGTGGCCGGTCGTTCTTTCCTTTACGGTAGCGTTCTTCGTCGGCGTCGTTTCCGGCGTTTTCCCCGCTTACAAAGCGATGAAACTCGACCCGATCGAAGCGTTGCGGTATCAATAAAGAAATCCCCGCGAAAGCGGGGATTTTCATTAAGCGGCGGCTTTTTGCAATTTCTTCATTTCGCGGTATTCGGCTATGCCCAGACAGCCGTACAAAATAAGATAAAATCCGACCAACCCCGAAACGGTGAAGATGCCGAGCATCGGCGAGCCCAAAATCCACAACCCGAAAAAAATGCCCAGCAATCCGGAAATCAACAGCCATTTCCACGCAGGCTCTCCGGCTGATTTTAAATCGACGCCGACGGAGACCTGCAACACAGCAACGCATAAAATCCAAATCGCCAACAATGTCGGCAGTGATTCCGCCACGATACCCAAATTGAAAAACAACGCGACACCCAGAATAAAATCGAACAGCCCCATCGCCAACAGCCACCCCGATTTAAGCGCATAAAAATCCGCCAGATAGCCGCAGCCGCTGATGATAAAAAATACCCCTAAATAAAGCGTCGCCGCCAACAACGCCGAATCCGGAAACAACCACGCCAAAACACCGGCGATAATCATAAAGACGCTGGAAACGATTAATCCTTTCCTGATTTTCAAATTCTTTTTTGCTTCAGCCATAACACACTCCTTTGTTTTTTTCCTAACATAGCAAAAAACAAAGAAACGACTTCCTGTCTTTCAGTCGATAACCGTTTGAAGTACCGACCGTACAGATATCTGCTTATTTTTAATCCCGTTTAAGCGAAAAAAAGGGTAAAAATCAAAGTCGGCAAAAATACGTGTTTCAAAGAATCGACAATACCGGCGAATAGTGTTATGCTTTTTAACGACGGGAACGGTTTCGGACGTTAGATTAAGGGAGCGTAATTCGCTAGCATGTATCGCCCGTTTTTTTAGAGTTCCCCGGCAAAACGCTTGGCGTGGCTGGGGAATTTCTTTTAACTCGAATATGGTATAAATTCACGCGTATTTGATATTTGTGTCGTTTTGTGCCATATTATTTATAGAAGGGGCGCGGTCTGTAGAATTGTACAGCGCACTCCCTTCCTTTAATAGCCGTTGGGGACGGCCGTAGACGCGTCTACGGACATATTACCCTCAACGGCTTTCTTCTTTCTTACGACCTTATAAATCATACGCAGACAAATCTTTTTTGCCGTTTTCTTTCGGTGGCGTTAAGTGGAATTTTATTATCTGTATTTATTGACAAGGGATAATTTAATTCCTACAATAAAAGACAGAAAGGGCAAGGCGGCAATGTTTGAAATACGATACAGCGCACAGGCGCGCCAGTTTTTAAGAAAAGCAAACAAGGCGGACGCGGACAGGATACGGGCGAAGATAGAGCAATACGCGGAAGCGCCGGACAGCCTGAAAAACCAGATTAAAAGATTGCAGGGCTTGCCTTATTATCGGTTACGGGTTGGAGATTACAGAGTTATCTTTAACGAAACGGGCGCGATTATGAAGATTGAAAAAATCGGAAAGCGCGGGGACGTTTACAGGGGAGTTTAAAGGAATGAATGCGGAAGTTTTAACAATCAAAGGGGAAAAATTCGCCATTATCCCGCTTGCCGTTTACGAAAAACTGATTGAAATGATAGAAGACGCGCAGGACGTAGCGGACGCAAAGGCGATAGAAGAACGGATAGCGCGGGGCGAAGGGGAATATATGCCCGCCTCTGTTGTCAATGCTATTCTTGACGGAGAAAGCCCCGTAAAGGTTTATCGGGAATACCGGAAAAAGACGCAGGCGGAACTTGCCGCCGAAGCTGGCTTGTCCGTTGATATGATCAAAAAAATCGAAAGCGGGAAATCCGACGGAAGCCTGAAAAGCCTTAAAGCAATTGCAAAAGCCTTAAAAGTCGATCTTGAAGACATTATTTAAAAACAGACGGCGGGATCAACACCCGCCGTTTTCTTTCGGTGGCGTTTTACGGGAAAAATTCGTATAATGAAAAAAAGCGGAGATCGCATCATGAACGACAATGAAAAAGACGACTTTTACAAGCCTAAACATTTTATCGAAAACTTTTCTTTGTTTTGCGCTTATCCCGATAAAGAATGTGTCGGATTGGAAAAAGAGGAAAGCAAAAATGACGATTGAAAAAAAATGGACGGTATATGCGGATTATAGTTGCGGTTTGTGGGACAGCGAAGGTGTAGGATCCGGGCCTGACGATGAAGAGATAAATGCGCCGCCGGAATATGTACAACGGTTTGAAAATTGGGTGGCAAAGTATGATATGGAAGATACGCCCGACTTGGAAAACTTTAATAAAGAAGGGCGAGCCTTAGCTGTTGAATTAAAAAAGATCGTCGGTCCCTCTTATAAGGTCTTTTTTATAGGAGAAGGTCTTGGGGAAGAAGAAATATCTGACGAAAATAATCCGTAAGAAATAAACCCTTTCATAGAATATTTTCCCTACACAAAAAGACGCCGTACTCTGCAGTTCTTTTGAGTGTAGAAAAGTAATCCGGAAGATGCAATGTTTGTCTTTTCTGCCAAAAGGAGATTTCCCCCTACGGGGAGTAGCAGGGGGATTGTTCGTTTCACTCACCGGTCAGGCCGGTCGCTCGGACGTTCCGTCCTGTGCGACGTTCGCCTTTCGGCTCACCGAACCCCATACGGGGGTTCTTTCTCCCCTGAAAACTAAAATAAAAAAAGCACCCTCTCGGGTGCATTTTTTATTTTGGCGTTCCCAGGGGGATTCGAACCCCCGTTACCGCCGTGAAAGGGCGATGTCCTAGGCCTCTAGACGATGGGAACATCATAAAGACGGGTTATATATAAAGATTATCCTTTAATCCGTCAATACTTTTTTGAATCTTTTTGCGCTTTTACCCGTAACTGCGCATCAGTCCGACCAGTTTTCCCTGCACCGTAATCCGTTCCGGACTGTATATCCGCGCTTCGTAATTCCTGTTGCACGGTTCCAGCATGATCGAATTGCCTTTGCGGCGGATCTTTTTCAAAGTCACCTCGCACCCGTCGACCAAAGCCACAGCGATTTCGCCGTTTTCAACCGTGTTCGCACGCTGTATGATCACTGTGTCACCGTCCAGAATCCCGGCTTCGATCATCGAATCCCCCGCGACGGTCAAAGCGTAGTGCTCTCCGTTTCCGATCATGTTCGCCGGCACGGAAACCGTTTCGTTGCTGCGCAGTGCCTCGATCGGCGTACCGGCGGCGATTTTGCCGTAACGGGGCAGCTCGACCGAATTCGCGACCAGATTTTCGGACAGTCTTGAAAAAGACTGCGTCGTCTGTTTGCTTATCAATCCCTTGGCCGAAAGCGCCGTTTCCGCCTGATTGTCCGGCAGGCGCAAAATCTCCAAGGCTCTGGCTTTGTTCGGCAGGCGGCGGATAAAGCCGCGTTCTTCCAGTCCGGAAATCAATCGGTGAATTCCTGATTTGGATTTCAGGCCGATCGCCTCTTTCATTTCTTCAAAAGAAGGGGAAACACCGTCTTCCCGAAGTTTTTTTTCAATCAGCATTAACAGCTGGTATTGTCTTTTGGTCAGCATGATACCTCCGCGAACAAAGTTTCTCTTTTTGTTCTACTTTAGTTCTCTGTTTTTGGCAAGAAATTTTTTAATTTTTTGAATTACAGTGAAGCTGTCCTTGTTTTTTTGGAGTCTTTTAAAAGTTGATTCGTCTTCTTTTTTTTATCGGTTTTTTCTTTTCTTTTTTTGACTTAGCCGGTACCGCCTGTGCGCAAGCTTACTTTTCGCCTTCTGAGCATACTTCCGAAAAGAATTTATGGGGGGAGTTCGAAACAGCGGGTTTATTTTCGGGGAAAAAGAAAACTGCGAAAACAGAACCGGAAGAAAAAGAAAACGCGTTGCCGCCTTGGTTAGAGCATGCGGTTTCCGTGCCCGATATGGAAGAGGACGCGCCGATGATTGCGATAGTCATTGACGATTTGGGATTAAACAGAAAAATGACGAAAGCCGTTCTGTCTTTGCCCGCGCCGATCACGGCGGCGTTTTTGGCTTATGCCGACGATCTGCCCGATCAAACGGAGCAAGCCAGATTAAAAGGACATGAACTGTTGCTTCACACGCCGATGGAACCTGTCAATTCCCGCTTTAACCCGGGGCCTGACGCTTTGCGTTCGGAAATGTCCGCCGAAGAAATAGAAGAAACGCTTGACGCGATGTTGGAAGCTTTTTCGGATTATGTCGGCATTAACAATCACATGGGCAGCAAATTTACTTCCGACAAACAAGCTTTTGAGGTTGTTATTCGTAAATTAAAAGAAAAAGGGCTTCTTTTTTTGGATTCTTTGACTTCCGGCCGAAGCGTGGCGTGGAAATTGGCGCGCGATGAACATGTTCCCTATGCGGTGCGCGATGTTTTTCTGGACAATTCGCAGGACGAAGAAGACATTATGAACCAGCTGGCTTTATTGGAAAAACATGCTGTAAACCGCCGTACCGCTGTCGCAATCGGACACCCGCATGCGACAACGATCAACGCGCTGAAAAAATGGATTCCCAAGGCAAAAGAAAAAGGCTTCGTCTTTGTTCCGATCAGCATGATAGCTCTGGTCAGACAGGACGCTTTTTAAGGCAATTCCAACATAACGGAATCCATTTCTTCCGGATTTTCGCCTAAAAGAATGGCCAGATTTTTCAAATATCTTAATCCGTTGTATTTTCTGTATTCTTCAACGGAAGCTTCCCGTTTTGCGGCTTCTATTTCTTCTTCTATTTTAGGTAGCATCATCGGTATAAACGTTACCTGTCCGGAAACATGTTCGCGCTGGACTTCCACCCAACCGTTCGTGAAAGAAAACAAATAAGTCGCTATGGTTGGCGGCTCTTTTACTATTTTGACTTTTAATCCCGACAGATTATGCAGTAAAAGCATTTCGTTCGGTTCGACGTATTGCGTTGTAAAAACACCGCGTACTTCCGTATCCAAAAAGTCGTTAATCATAATCAACGGATATTCGGGCATTTGTTCCTCCTTTTTTGGTTTAAGAAAAGTATATCCAGATTAAAAAAAAACACAATCCCTTGCCAAACGTAAAAAGGAATCTTATACAGAATTCCGAAATATCATTAAAAAGGCGAAGGAATGAAGAAAGGATTGGTCTTGGAAGGCGGCGCGATGCGCGGTCTGTTCAGCGCGGGCGTTATGGACGCTTTTTTGGAAAACGACATTGCTTTTGACGGCGTGATTGGCGTTTCCGCCGGCGCGGCATTCGGTTGCAATTACGTTTCCGGACAGAAAGGTCGCGTTCTTCGTTACAACACGCGTTTCAGCAAGGATAAGCGGTATTGTTCTTTGCGCTCTTTGATTAAAACCGGTGATCTCTACAACGCCGATTTCTGCTATCATGATATTCCCGAGCGTTTAGACGTCTTTGATTCGGAAGCCTTCTTACATAATCCGGCGGAATTTATCGTCGTTTGCACGGACGTATTGACCGGTCGCCCCGTTTATCAAAAGCTGGAAAAAATGGATTACACGGATCTGGAGTGGCTCAGAGCTTCAGCTTCCATGCCGCTAGCGTCGAAAATCGTCAGGATAGATTCTTTTCGTCTGTTGGACGGAGGCATTGCGGACGCCATTCCCGTCAAACACTTTGAAGAAAGCGGGTATGACAGAAACGTCGTTATCCTGACCCGTCCAGAAGGTTATGCTAAGACAAAAACAAAATTTATGCCTTTGTTCAAAATAGCCTTCAGAAAATATCCTAAATTCATCGATGCCGTGGAACGCCGGCATGAAGTCTATAACGAAACGCTGGAACATATCCGGCAAAAGGAAAAACAGGGAGATCTGATCGCGATCCGTCCCGCAGAAGCTTTGCCGATTGGCAAAATCGAACACAGCGCGGATAAAATGCGTGCCGTTCATGCGATCGGGTATCAGGCAGGCTTGAAATATGCCGGTCAAGTTAAGGAATTTTTGAAAGGATAATTATTCGAAAGTATATCCGCCGAAAGAAATTTTGGTGATGAAGATTTGTCGGCAAAGCCACGTTTTTAATCCGCCGGCTTTCTCGTGAGAAAGTTCTCCCGGAGTCACGGCCGTTTTGATTTTGAAGTCGGCATATTTTCCCGTTCCTTCCCAGTCGACCAGATAGCCCTCGATATAAACGGGTTCGCCGATTTTGACGATTTTCAAAGCGCGCAAAATATTTTTGGACGCGGGAATGGTGTGATTGTTGTTTCTTTCCTCAGGATTATAAACATAAGCTATGTTCTTATATTTAGGACGACTCCATAGTAGTCGATATTCATGGGTGAACTTTAGCTTGTGCCAGTTATCCTCTGCCGCAGTCGCTCCATGAAGGACAGATACGTCGACAGGTACGACTCCGTCATATAGATATACGCCCGGGTTCATTGCCGACCGATACCACGTCCCGATGAAATGATACCAGTCAAGATAAACGATTCGACCGGTAACCGAATACTTTTTACGAACCATATAGCGGATTTTATAGCCGTTGACAGTTGTTTCCTGCCAATCCTGATGGGGTATTTCCTCCCATGTTTCCGTCATTTGCTCTGCAGGCGGTTCCGCCGGGCTACCGTATAAATGCTGATAAACCGGCCGCCGAAGCCCGTAAATCCAGACCGCATAAACCGAAACGATCAGCAACCAGAATCGCATCGTCTGCCAAACCGGCGGTTTAATCTCGCGTACTTTTTTAACATAGTTTTTATTTTTCAATCGGATACGCGGCATTAGATTACAAACCGTTACTTTTGCAGATACAGCCAGATTAAAAAGATAATGCTCAAAACCCAAATCAAAAGGGAAACGTCTTTGGAACGCTTGCGGACGACCGAGCAAAGAACAAAGCTCAAAATTCCGAAAACGATGCCTTGCGCGATACTGTAAGACAACAGCATCATCAAAACGGTCATCATTGTTACGAAACATTGACTAAAATCCGAAAAATCAATATGGCGCAAAGAACCCGCCATCAGAAAACCGACAATAATTAAAACGGGCGCCGTCGCAAAAGACGGTATCAACAAGAAAACAGGCGACAGAAAAAGAGCCGCCAGAAACAGTCCCGCCGCGGCAACAGCCGTCATGCCTGTTTTGCCGCCTTCTGCCACACCTGTCGAACTTTCGGCAAAAGACGTGATCGGCGAACAGCCGAGAGATGACCCCGCCACTGTTCCGAGCGCATCGGTAATCAACGCTTTTTTGAAGTTGAGCAACGCGCCGTCCTTGTCTACCAATCCCGTCTGGCTGGCGATACCGATCAGCGTGCCGAGCGTGTCGAAAATATCCATAAAGAACAGCGTGAAAAAGACCATGAAGAAATCAAATGAAAATACGCTCTTCCAGCCAAATTCCCAGAACAGAGGCTTTTCAGGCAGGGAAATCGGTGAAAAACCTTCAGGCAACGCAACCAATCCCAAGGGAAAAGCGATTGCCGTTATTGCAAAGATGCTGATTAAAAAAGCCCCTTTGACTTGTTTCATAAACAAAGTCGTGCAAAGGGCGAGCCCTAACAAAGTCAAAAAGGCTTCCGGCGTTTTCAACGAACCGATCGTTACGAAAGTTGCGGGATTGGCAACAATGATCTTACCGTTCTGAAGCCCGATAAAAGCGATAAAGCAACCGATCGCCGCGGCGATTGCGGCTTTTAAAAACGGCGGAATACTGCGGATAAAGACGTCCCGCGCTTTTGACAACGAAAGCAGAAAGAAAACGACGCCTTCACAAAATACAGCCGTCAGCGCTGTTTGATAGCTGTATCCCATCACGCCGCAAACCGTATAGGCAAAGAAAGCGTTCAGCCCCATTCCCGCCGATAAGACAACCGGCAAATTCGCCCAAAGCCCCATGACCAAAGTCACCACAACAGAGGCCAATACCGTTGCCGTGAACACCGCTCCGGCAGGCATTCCCGCGGCGGACAGAATGGCGGGATTCACCGCTAAAATATAGGACATGGAAAAGAATGTCGTAATTCCCGCGATGATTTCCGTGCGAACAGTTGTTCCGCGTTGTTTCAGTTCAAAAAAATCGGCTTTCATGGTTGTTCCTTTTCGGCAGGAGATATAACTTTATGACAGGTATAGAACAACCTTGCGCCCGAAACAATAAAATCCGCGACAGAAGGTCTGAAATCCGGATATTATTATAAACATTTCGGGCAGTCGTTTACATATCCCGTGCATTGTGTGCGCTCCGAATTGCAGCAATCCCCTTTCCGGACGGGATATTGTTTTAACTGATATTTCCCGCACTTCTTTTTGGCTCTGATTTCGATACAGTCTTTTCCTTCGGCGTCCTTGCAGCACTTTTTCAGGGGAGAATACGGATACTCCTTATATTCGCCTGATCCGCAATATCCTTTAACAGGGGTGGAACGGCAATTATTTTCTGTTGAATTCTTACAGCATTCTCTGGTAAGAGCCGGAACGGATCGGGGATATTCCTTCCATTGTCCCAAGCCGCAATCCTCGATTTCGTCCGTGAGAAAAACGCAGTCGCTTTCGTTTGTCCGACTGCAACATTTTCCTATGGGGGAAAAACCGTCAGGACACGGCTTGCACTTTGAATTGATACAAGCGTGTGCTTCCGTCGAAACAAAAATCCCCGCACAAAGAACGAGAGCGCATAGCGATAATATCTTTTTCATTTTCAACTGTCCGGTTTTATAAAAACTGTTTATACAATAAGAAAGAAAAACTTTCCGCGAATCCTTAATCAAAAAAACATTGAAAATCAAATGGTTGTTGGGCGTCTGGGCAAGCCGGACAATCCTTGAACTCATCATATTGAACTCAAAGGATTGCAAGTTCGCGCAAGAAGCCTTACTTGCTTTTATCAAATCGGTTGCTTAAATACAAGCCTTGTCATATAAGTTAGAAAAAGCCGGGCGGTTAAGCCCGGCTTAATTGTGATATTTTCTTTTATGCCGCGTTAAATTTTGTTTTCGGTTGTTTGCAACGCGGGCATTTCCAATCTTCCGGCAAAGATTCAAAAGCCACACCGTTGTTTTCGGCAGGGTCATAAACATAGCCGCAAACGGAACAGACGTATTTGCCGGTCTTGGTTTTGAAAACGATTTCGCCGACCGGCAATGTTTCCGGCGGATTATTCAGATCCACAATGCGTTTTTCTTCCAGATTTTTATACCCGAAAGGCGTATGCGTTCCCAAATAAACAGTCGGATTATGGCTGACAAATTCACGAACTCTGTCCAGCGTTTCACGAGCCGCGGCTTTGTCCTCATAAATCACCGATATTTTATTGGCATAAAGCGTTTCATCGGTGTAGGTTATATCGCCTTCAAACATATAGAATAAACCATCGTCTTCGGCAATAATCAAACTGTTCCCTTTGGTGTGCCCTTTTGCCTTAATATAATAAATTCCGTCCGCTATCTTCTGGCTTTCCGGAAAGTTATGATATGCGCCGTCGGTAAAATGAACCGGAATAACATTCGGGATATTTTTGATTTCATCAGCATCACATTCTTCAGAGTTTACATAGATTTCGGCATTTGGGAAACTCTTTAATTCTCCCGTATGGTCGGCGTGCTTATGCGTAATCAAAATCTTACTGACTTGTTCAGGCTTATATCCTAAATCCGCCAATGCTTCCATATAGGATTTGATGTCTTTTCCCGTATAAATCATCGTTTTTTCATCGGGAGATTCTTCGGGCGTTCCTGCCGGCAATCCCGTATCCACCAAAATCACCTCTGTTCCCGTATCAATGACATAGTTCTGCAGGCCGGAGCAGTATTTGACATTAGCATCATACTTATCCGCGCCATCTTCGCCGCCAAAGGCGAAAGGCTGTGTCATAAATCCGTTTTCTCTGAATTTCACTGCTTGTATTTTCATTTTAAACTTCCTCGTTTTCCGTTCTTTCTTTTATACCCTTCAAATTCTTGTTCAACAGAGTATAAAGTGTTTTTACTTCATCGTATGACAGGTACACGCTTCCCTTTAAGGCTTGCGGTATAGATGAAGCCTTTTCTTTAAGTTTCAGCCCCTTGTCGGTCAAGATGATTTTAACGAAACGCTCGTCCTCGGTGACACGCTGACGTTTTACAAAGCCCGACTTTTCAAGCTTTTTTATCACGGGTGTCAATGTTCCCGAATCAAGATAAACCTTTCCGCCGATCTCTTTTACCGACATATCGCCAAATTGCCAAAGAGTCATCATCACAATGTATTGCGTATACGTTAAACCGATTTTTTCCAACGGTTTGCTATATATTCTGATAACCTCTTTGGCACAGGCATAAAGTGAAAAACACAATTCATTGCCAAGCGTTAAGAGCGCATTGTCATCAGTTGTGTTTTTCATTGCTTTTTTGCCGGTTCCCATTTGCAACGAACAGGCGATACGATCGCGCCTTCTTTTTTCAGTTCGTTAAAGGCCTTGTCAACCGCTTTTCTATCCAAACCGGACATTTCGGCAACCTTTCCGGCATTGACCGGTTCACCGGCTTTTTTCATGGTTTCCAATACGATTTCTTTGTCAGACATACGTTCACTCCCGAACAATCAAATTTGTTGTAAAATCCAATTTTGAGCGCCGATGCACTCAATCAATTCTAGTTGCTGTTCATCCCAATACATATCTTCTTCTTCATCTTTGTAATACTCTTTGAGCATATCGTAGGTTGTCAGATCATCTTTAGCATTATCCAAAACTCTTTTGAGCCATGCCAAGCCATCAACAGATACCTGCAAGTCATGTTTTACAAAATCTGTCGGAATTTCAAAGACCTCGCCTTCTTTTTTGTTTTCCAGCTTAACTTTACCGCCCAAATCCAAAATGCGGTCAATGAACTTTTCGACGTAACCGCGTTCTTCAGTGGCGTGTTCCGCATATTTTGAAGCTAATTTGTTAAGACCTTTAGCGGCAAAAACACGGGATTGAATAAGATGTCCATCAGCCTGTTGGGCTAAATTTGTTACAAGAAATTGCAAATCTGCTATAATCTTTTCATTTGACATTTTAATACTTTTCATAAAAATTGCATACAATTTAATAGCATTCAATGTTATTGATGCCAATAAAACATTTCCGTGTCAAGAGATTTCAGTAAGTAGTTGCGTTAATTCTGACGCACTCTACCATCTTCTATGATGTCTGTGATTTTTTAGACTTGAACGAGGGAAGAGTAAGCTACAAACTCTGCTATATGTTCAGCGAGTTTAAAGCGCATAAAGGCATGAAAAATCAATGGATTGATTGCGATAATGGCTCTGTTTCAACGTCGTCTGAAAACGGGGAGAGCGAATCGAAAAAGATAATAAAACAAAGGCTTGCCGGAAAAGACAAGCCTTTGTTCAGATTGGCTGGGGAACCTGGAGGTGATTTTTTCAGCCCCATTTTTCAAAAAGACAAGGATTTCTGCGATTTTTTTCATTTTAACCTTCCTAAAACAGCAAAATTTATTAACAGCCGCATTAACGAGTTTAAAACCGATTTTTATCAATATAATCATGTGCTTCGGCGTTTGTAAAGTGTTTTGTAGGCAAATTTAATTGCTCGTTATAGGAAAATATAATTTACAATTCTTTATGATTTTGCTATTCTTCCTAAAGGACAAGGAGAGGGAATAAATGGTTGATTTTGATGATGAAAACGACTTTATGCGGTCAAAGAAGAGGTCTTCCCGAATGTCCGACTGGCGTGATGAAGCCGCATCTATCAAAGAATTGCTGGATTGGAACGATTTGGTCAGGCGTATCAACGCATGGCGCGTCGTCTGTCGATTATCGGTTCTGGAACTGTCCAAACGAGCCGGATTAAGCCGACCGACCGTTACCGCCCTTTTGCATGGAAGCGCTAAAATCAGCATCGAAAACGTCCAGAAAGTCCTTGACGCTCTTGATAAAGCCGCACACCCCAAGGAACTGTCTATCGAAGAGGTTATCAAAGGGAAAGACTGATAAACAGATTTCTATTCCGCGAACACGTCATTTCAGCCGTAAATAACAGGTATTCTTACCGCTTCCTTTCTTTTGCAGCTCACCGGACTCGACCAACTTGCGAAAAGCCCCCTCAATGGAACTGTCGCTCAGCGTCGGGCAGAGCTCCCGAATGTCCTGTTTGTTGAACTGTCCGATTTTGTTTTGGCTTGCCCTGCGAACCATTTCAAGTGCGGAAAGTTTCGTTTCCACAAGAGCAACTCTTTCCTCAAAATCCTTATATGCGGAAAGGATCGTTCCGAGAATATATTTAACAAACGGAACGACATCTTCGGTTCCTTCGTGCCACCCTTTCTGCGATTCCGCGAGCGCGTCATAGTAAAGGTCTTTGTCCTTTGCGATTTTGGCTTCAAGAGAAATGTATCTGCCGATATAAAACCCGTTCCGATACAGAAGAAGCGTCGTCAACAAACGGCTCATTCTTCCGTTTCCGTCATTGAACGGGTGAATGCACAAAAAGTCATGGATAAAGACGGGTATCGCGATCAACGGTTCAAGTTCCATATTTCCGATGACGCGGTTGTATTCTTCGCATATCCTGTCGAGAGCCTCCGGCGTTTCATAAGGGGCGAGAGGCGTGAACAAAGTTTCAACATGACCGTCGGGATGGGTTGCGCTGATATAGTTCTGGACATTTTTCGTTTGCCCCGCCATCGGGTTGTTCGCATAACTGTATAAGATTTTGTGAAGCTGAAGGATATAATTCCGTGTCACGGGAATGGCGTCAAAGTTCTCATGGATCAGTTTCAACACATCCCTGTATCCGCTGATTTCCTTTTCACTGCGATTTTTAGGCGTTGTCTTTTCCTCGACAAGCTGACGGACACGAGTGCTGGTCGTAACAATGCCCTCGATTGCGTTAGAAGCCTCGGTGCTTTGAACCTTGGCAATTTCCACCAGTTTGTCGAGTTCTTCCGGACGCTGTTTCAGATACAACTCCTGCTTTCCCACTTCCTTATATATGGCGGAAATCAGCCCGAGAAGTTCCGAATCCCATTTTTGTTCCCTGATCGCGGAATAGTTAAAAGCTCTCATTCCCTTACTCCTACGTTCTTTCCCTTAAATCATACCATAAAATAAGGGAATAACAAGAAAGTAAGCGAATTTGCATTTTTTCTGCTATTCATGGCTGTTCCCATCGCTTCGGGAACAGTCTATCTGTTCGAAACTAAATGGGGCGTCAGATAAATCATATAATGCAATTGACTCCTGTCATAAAAAAACTTACTCTAGCAAAGGAACTAAAGGGACATAAGAGTTGTTAGATGATAAAGTTGGAAGAAAAAGATTCGGATTATATAGAAGGAGAAGAATCCTTAAATGAAAAGGCCATCCAAAATATTAAAGCTAATTATCCTAATATCTCTATAAAGTTTAGTAGAGACAATTATAGCCTTTACGAACTAAAAAGAAAATTAAATGAAAATAAATTTATAGTTATTGATCCTGAATTTCAAAGAGAAAATGTATGGAGTCATAAGCAAAATGCTGAACTAGTTGAATCTATTATGATGGGGATACCAATTCCTATAATATACCTTTTTGAAGATGAAAAAGGTATACGTCAAGTTGTAGACGGGCGGCAAAGGCTAGCCTGTATTACAAATTTTATGGATAATAAATTTAAGTTGGTTGATTTAAGCATATTAGGCGAATACAATGGATATTATTTTAAAGATTTACCAGCTGTACTCCAATCTAAAATAGAAGATTATCAAGTTATAGTTTATACTGTTCAACATCCTACTCCGGAGAAGGTTAAATTTGATATTTTTGATAGAGTAAATAGAGGGGGACACAACTCAATAACCAAGAAATGAGGAATGCATTATATCTTGGAAAATCCACAAAGCTGCTAAAAAAATTAGCAGAATCCGAATCTTTTATTTCTGCTACTGGTAATGGCGTATCATCGACGAGAATGAAAGACAGGTATATGATTCTCAGGTATCTAGCATTCTATCTATACAGAACAGAAAAGGTTGATGGATTAGAATATAAAAGTGATATGGATGATTTTCTTGCGAATGTAATGAAAGCCATTAATAATTTTACTGATGAAAAAATAGAAGAATTAGAAAATATTTTTGCAAAATCTATGAAGCAGTGTCTTGAAGTTATGGGGCCGGATGGATTTCGATTTAATAAGAAAAGTCAGGGCAGTAATCAGCGTCGTCCTATAAATATGGGGCTTTTTGAAATGTTAGCCTATTTTTTTAGTTTAAATATAGAAGATATTGATAGGCAACTATTAAAGAACAAAATAGAAAATTTAAAACGAGACATGGACGATAGAGGTATATTAAGAATAATAGATTCAAATGTTGCAATTAAATATAGATTTGATGCAATTGAAAAATTGCTGGAGAGTATATGATGTTAAAAGAACTAGATATTAAAAATTTTAAGAATATTAAGGAAGAACATTTTGAATTATCTGGCCTGACAATTTTTACAGGAGTTAATTCTTCTGGAAAGTCATCTGTATTACAAAGTATTTTGCTTTTATCAAAAAAATATTCTCTGCAACAAAACGCCGATTTAAGTCGTTATACTTCATTTTTTTCTAAATTTTCAGAAGTAAAAAACAAATATATTAAAGAAGATATTATAACAATTGTAGCCATTTCAGAAGAGGATGAAAAATACAATTATAATATTAGTCCACAAAGAATTGAAGAAGCAGACTATTCAATATTAAAAAAACTTGCTCCTACTATTAAAGAATCTATTTTGACGAAAAAAAATAAACAAAACGATGCTTTTCTCGAATATATAGAAAGAATAGCAAATATGACAAGAAATATTTTTTCATATGAAGATAATTTATATTATTTATCAGCCAACAGAAACGGTCCTGAAGATATATCCCAAATAAATCATGAGAAAAAAGTTGGCATTAATGGCGAATATTTAATAGGTTACTTAGCTCAAAATAAATTAAAAAATGTTGATGTTGCAATTCAAAAATTCAAAGATAACGCAACATTAGCATATCAAGTAGGTGAATGGTTAAAAGATATCTTAGAAATAGACATTTCTGCAAATTTAGATATGATTGATGATATGCATGCTAAACTAAGCTTTGATATTGAGGGGGTAACAAAATTAAATCCACTAAATGTAGGATCAGGAAATAGTTATTTGCTCAAGTTATTAATTCTTTGCTTAAGTTGTGTAAAAGGAAATATCGTAATCATAGAAAATCCAGAAATACATCTTCATCCAAAAGCTCAAGCTAAATTAGGGGAGTTCTTTTCTTTTTTAGCAGAAAATGGGGTACAAATAATTCTTGAAACACACAGTGAACACTTAATCAACAAAGTCCGTTTTCAAGTTAAGAAAAATAAAATATCAAATAAAAAGATTCACATATATTATAAAAAATCAATTAAAGATAGTTTTTCAGCAATAGATATAGATGATACGGGGCACTTCGTAGATAAAGAAAACAAAAGAATCCCATTCCCTACAGGTTTTTTTGATACAAGCTTAGAAAATTTAATGGAAATAGGCTAAAATGGCATTTTCTTACCTTTTATCAGACGAATTAGCTGAGTTGTACCTTAATTATAAAGATGGAAAAAACGTTAATCAAGCCTTGCTGGAGTTATTTTTTTCCTTCTATGAACCAGTACCTTTTATTTCATTGGATCAATTAAATAAATATGGAAGCGATAATGTGGAAGCAAGACAAGCTTTAATGGCTAGTTGTTATAGCGCTAAATCAGAAGAACAAGTCTTAGAGGAAACAAAATACAGAATTAAATTAACTACTGATTGTAATAGATATCCATGTGTCGATATAAACAAAGGGAAACTTAAAAAGGAAATAGTGGCATCATATAAAGCCGGAGAGGTACGGGATGAAACAATAAAACACCTAAATAATTTATGCAAAAATGCACAAAGTATTGCGATTTATGACAAGTATATGTTTAAATCTAATGATATACAAAAGTCTTCGATTGCACTGTTTTTTAAAAATATTTTAGACGATCAAAATGCGATTAATATTTTTTATATAAAGCCTGGCAAAGAAAATATTCAAAAGCATCTTACATATCTTAAAAAAATAAGACAAAATTGCACTTTAAAAAATTCCCCTGATAATAGGTATAAAAATGCTCATGATAGATATATACTGATAGATAAGAGATTAGAGATAATTTTAAGCAGTGGATTAGAGTATTTGTTTGACATATCAAAAGAAATATCTTTAATATATAGAGAAATCATATGACATTATATCTACGCAACCGTTTTATTATTTTGTTTTTATGAAGCATAACAAGAAACATTATTTAATAATCTATCAAGCAAGGATAATTTAAAGTGCGATTGTTTAACTGTTAAAACTCATTTAATTTCGTACAGTCGGGATTGATGTTCCCCTAAAACTGTGTCAAAAAGAAGTAAAGCCATTTATTAAATTACTCGTAAATTTCTTTGATGGCAAGAGCCGGTTTGCGCAACTGCAAGAGTCTGGCGCAAACTGTCCATCTGTTTTCTGAACATCGTTGACGAAGATCACGCGGCATTACAGCCAGACTTGTTCTCCCAAAGGAAAGAAGACGAGAAAGAGAGGAAAATGCAAGAGGCTGTCTTGGCGATCAAGCAAAAATTCGGGAAAAACGCTTTGCTTCGAGGAATGAGCTATACGGACAAAGCAACGGCGCGTGTGCGAAACAAGTTGATCGGAGGACACAATGGCGGCGAGTAAAGAGGAACGTGCCCGTCAATTTCTGACGTTTAACGCTTTGACCGGGTATTACCAAATGATATTGGAAAAACAGCGCGTTTCCGAACCGAAGAAAGAACTTTCGGAAGACGAAGCGGCGGCTTTGTCCGATAAATTAAAGAGCCTCCGGCGGCATGACCTTGTATCCGTGACTTTTTACGACAAGGACGCTTATATCACCAAAACGGGAATGATTATGGATATTGATTTCACATTCCAAACGCTGACGATCGTTAAAACGAAGATACCGTTTCAGGATATTTTGAGGCTTTAAGCGGCGAAAACATAAAAAGACTTTGCGAAAGGACTTAAAACTGGATAGCCTAAGGTTTTGTTGATATTTGATTATGGAGTTGCATTATGAACAAAGCAGAAGTAGTAGCTGAAATCGCGAAGATCACCAGCTTGACGAAAGTTGATTCCGAACGGGCGACGGAAGCCTTATTGAACACGGTTGCCGCGACCTTGAAGAAAGGCGACGAAGTTCGCTTGGTCGGCTTTGGCACGTTCAGCGTGATGAAACGTCCGGCTTCGACCGGTCACAATCCCCGTACGGGTGTAGAAATTAAGATTCCGGCTTCCAAACAGCCGAAATTCAAAGCGGGCAAAGGTCTGAAAGAAGCGTTGAAATAATACCGGTTCAAAAACCGACAAAGGCGTGTCCAATCGGATGCGCTTTTTTTATGTCCAAAACGGTAACGTGGAATGGAAAACGTCATTTGTTGATGAAGTTTTCATAGATGTAAATCTCGTCGTCCGCGCTGAGATCATCGTCGATGTCAAAAGGCTTGTCCTCTTTGTCTTCGTCATCGACATCGTCATAATCGGAAGAAGACGAGCCGGAACTATTACTGAACCCCCATTCCAGAAAAAGCCACGCAAGTGCCAAAAATGTTCCTAATCCGAACGTCACGAGTCCGCTCAGAAGAAGCCCCCACCAGAAACAACTGCGCGTGCATTCCATTCCTGTCCGATCCTTTCCATATATTTTTCAGATAATCATACCTAATAACAATCGGACGGTCATTATCTTTCATTTTTTAAGCTCATAAGTAGATTACTCTATGAATTCTATCAATAAATCTTTCCGAAAAAACGATCGAGGAGTCAAAAAGATCAAAAAGAGTCTTCAAATTTTGAACGAGTCGTCTATCTATTCAGAGTCTTTTAAATCTGTCATTTTTTGAATTGAAAATACACATTCCTTTGGTTATCCTTTTTAAAAGCGAAGAGTCGGATGCACAGAATTTGTCTGTGTTTAGACGCTTTGAATGGAAAATTGAAAAAAGGGCTTGTCGATATGTTGACAGATAATGAACTAAATGAACTGCTTCACGACATCATAAATATTGAGCAACGCTATCAAGACTCCTTGATTAACAAACGGAAAGATGAAGTTAGGAAAAAAATAATAGACGGTTATTTGCGACAAAAAGAAAAAGAGGATGGAGAAAAATTATGAAATTATCAGCCCTTTCATTAAATAATTTCAGACAGTTTTACGGAAAGCAAAAAATTGTATTTTCCACTTCGCCTAAAAGCAAAATAACGTTCGTCCACGCAGAAAATAGTGCGGGGAAAACGACGATTTTGAACGCTGTTTTATGGTGTATGTTCGGGAAAGACTATTGTTCACAGAATTTTGCTCATCCTGATCAGCTTGTAAATGATAAGGCCTTGGAGGAAGGAACGACGTCTTGTCAGGTAGATGTCGGTTTCAAAACGGATTTTCCCGATGAAAACGGTGTTACAGAATATATCATGTCTCGCAGATATAATCAGAAAACAAAAGTTGAAAAAATCCGCCTTTATTTTAAGGATCCTGAAACCCAAGAAATGGATTATTACGATGGAGACAATGACATCCAAAAAGCCAGTATACAATATATGATGCAGCGATTGATTCCGCCTGGAGTATTAAAGCAGTTTTTTACAGCCGGAGAGGCCGCGGAACAAACGGGCATAAACTATACGGCTTTCAAGAAGTCTTTTGAAACCTTGCTTGGTATGGATTACATAAAAAAAGCGAGAAAAGATATATCGGATAACCGAGACAATTTCTGTAAGCAAATCAATATGGGAGAAAGAGAACAGAGGAAGTTTGATGGGCTTCTTAAAGAAAAAAATTCTGACATAACGCGTATGGATGAACTTTCTGAGGAAATTAGTAAAAAAACAACAGAAATAGAGGAATGTGATAGAAAGATCAACGAAGCGGATCGCATAATAAGCAGGAATGATGAACCTAAAAGAATTTTAGAAGAGCAGAAGAAAAGGGAAAGAGACTTAACTAAAACAGACGCGGAAATTGATGAAAACGAAAAAAACATCAAAAATTGGATTTCAAACAACGCGATGTCATTGTTGTTTTCTGCGGAACAATTGCATTCCGTCAATCAATATGTGAATAACGCGGACTCGGAACGTATTACCGTTGAATATCCGGTCAACAAAAAACTTCTTGAAGCACTTTTGAACAGGGGAATTTGCATCTGCGGAACAAAGATTACTGAAAAAGAAGAAAAGAAATTAAGAGAAGCTCTTGAGCAGATTGTTCAAGACCCAAAAGAAACGGAAAAAGAAAATAAGAGCGAGCGTTTAAAAACTTTCGTCGTTAGATTGGCGGACAAAGCGGCAGATGCACAAAATAAAATAAACGAATTGCAGCGAAAAAGAGTGATTTTAAGAAATGAACACGCCGAGATAAGAACGGATATTGAACGTTTGGGAGACATATTGGCTAAAAATCAGCCCGAAAACATAACCGCTGCAGAGAATTCCAGGAGAGAACAGCAACGAAAAAGGGCGGTTTACGAGCAAGATAAAGCCAAAGCCAAGAATGATTTAGAGAATGCGAAGAGAGATTTGGATAGAGTTGAACGGGAGCTACAGCGCCTCCATGTCCCCAATAACTCTAAAGAAGTTGAATACGCCGATATTTGTAGCCGACTTATGCGAAAGTGTGATGATGTGATAGAAAACGAAATTCCGCAAGCAAGAAGAATTGCTGCGGAAAAAATGAATGTTTTTCTTGCGAACGTTGGGAATAAAATGACGGTTACATTCAATGACGAAAACGATATGGAAGTGAGAAACGCTTACGGTCGCCCGCAAGCTCCTGGCGGTGCGGAAGCTTCTTTTATCGCTTTATCGTTTGTCTTAGCTATGACCGAAATTTCAAAAGAAAGAGCGCATAAGAATCAAAAAACCGGAAATAATTTCTTACCTGGGTTGATTGCTCCGTTTATTTTCGACTCTGTTATGGGAGTTTTTGATGAAACAAACAGAAGTGTTTTCTGGGATTATATTCCAGAGCGATCGGATCAAATGATTCTGCTTTTATCTTCAACGCAAGGAGGAGAGGAAATAGCAGAAGATCTCAGAAACAAAGGATTGATTGGCAAAGAGTATTATCTGGAAGCGCATGGAAACAATGTGGATAAAGAAATCAAAAGCCAGATAAAAGGACAAATTAGAGATTTAAAAGTCCGCGACAACGATGTTTTTACCAAAATTAGAGAAATCTAAGAAGGGGGGATAAATGTCAGCAGATTTGGAAATGAAGCGTTCCGTCGCCATTGATGAGGAACACGAGAATACTTTAAGGGCCATCACACAAAACGACAACCCGAAGGCTCCTTTCGAACATTTTTACTCCGCTATAACATTTGCTGCTGTATTGGGATTTAGCCAGGGGCATACTCCGAAACCCAATTCAAAACACATAAAAATGGATGCAATAAAACCGGAGTATTTTTCAAGATGCGATGGTGGATATAT
Source organism: Alphaproteobacteria bacterium (assembly GCA_017616015.1). Taxonomy (GTDB): domain Bacteria; phylum Pseudomonadota; class Alphaproteobacteria; order CAAGCB01; family CAG-977; genus UBA11549. Next base: position 255,949 of record JAFZYY010000030.1, read on the forward strand.
AGCCCTTCTCATCGCGTTATTGCATACAAAAAGTTATGACAAAATCCTCAACGAGATACCAGAAGATTCTGACTATGTTTCTATTTTTACCGGTTATGCCAATGCGGGATTGGAGATTATTGAAGACTGGAGAACACAGTATAACGGTGACATAATGAACACGACGGAAATAATCTTACAGGGGCTTCAGAATGTTCTTGGGAGCAATCGCGCAAACAAAAAGGCCGCTGACGCTGGCGAAGTAACTGTGAGACTGTGATGAGCCTTTCAGAAATAGACATTAAACCGTTTTATTCAAGTTCATCATCCAATGTGTTAGAGGATTTCTATATCCCTTGTCTTTCAAATGCAGTTCGATATGACAGGGCGGTTGGCTATTTTTCGTCCGCCGTTTTTTCCCTGATGGCGAGAGGAATCGCTCCTTTAGTAAAAAACGGAGGAAAAATACGTCTGATCATAGGAACAACGCTAACGAATGACGAATTTGCCGCTATTGAAAATGCATTAAAGGAAAACAACGAAAATATTTTCTTTGATCGTCTTGACGAAGCCTTGTTAAATGAATTTTGTTACCATCCGGACAATGAAAATCTGAACAAGCTTTTCCAAAGCCATTTAGATATGTTTTCTTGGTTGGTTTCAAGGAAATATCTTGAAATTAAAGTGGCATTCAGGGATATAGGTATCTATCATGAGAAAATCGGTGTTATAGAAGATGACGACGGAGAAAAAGTCGTTTTTTCCGGTTCAAACAATGAGACTCCTGCGGCAATTCTAACAGAGTTTAATTATGAGGCGTTCGCCGTATGGTGTTCCTGGAAAAAAGAACATTTAGAACATTTTGCTGTTGAAAGTCAGGAATTCGAGAAATTATGGAATAACGAAGTGGAAAACGTCTATGTCCTTCCTCTTTCAAATGAAAATCATTTTTTGAAAACAAAGGAACTTCTGAAAAAAAACTCTGCCCACATTGACGAAATACAGTCTTTTGAAAAATTTATTTCTGATGAAAAAAATATTATTGAAGAAATAAAAAAGATTAAAACCAGAAGGAATTTTATTCTTTCAGAAATAAGAAAGAAAATTGTGGAAGAGGATATTTTTGAAAGAAACAAAAAAAGATTTCAACCCAAAATTCCTGATTTATGGGTTCAACAAATCAGACCCCTGCAACGCGAAGCCGTCATAGCGTGGGATTCTTCCGAGTATTTAGACGGTTTCCAGGATGTCTACTTAGAAGAATATAACCGTTCTCCTGAAGCAAAAAGACGGCACTGTGGGATTTTGCAACTGGCAACGGGAGCCGGAAAAACGCGAATAGCCATTATGGCGGCAATCAAAACGTTTGAAGCCTTAAAGGAGCAAAGTGATAACGCTAAACTGGTAACGATTTTTGCCGTTCCATATCAAGGTCTGGCAGATCAGTGGTCTAAGCTGTTAGATGAGTGTAATATGTTCCCCGTCCGATGCTGGGATTCAAGGGCATCTTGGTCGGAGGACTTAGAGAGAGCTCGTTCAGGGTTTAAGAATGGCTATTTAAATTTTTTATCAATAGTTGTTGTCAACAAAACATTATCCTCTGAAGGTTTTCAAAAGTTTTTGAGTGATATTTCACCGAATGAATTGTTTTTTGTCGGAGACGAGTGCCATCATCACGCAAATATGGCGGATAAACTTCCGAATGCGCACTTTAAGATGGGATTATCAGCGACGCCATTTGAAGATTATCCCTCGCTAAAAGACAATGATTTAATTAAATATTACGGAGACGTTTGTTATGTCTATGACTTATCACAAGCCATTAAGGATGGTATTTTGGCAAAATATCAATATCACGTTTTGCCTGTTGAACTTTCGAACGAGAAAGACGGTGATAAATTAAGCGAAGAAGAAGAATTCAAAAAGATTTCCAGCAATATAGCCGCTATCCTTATCAAGAATAACAATAATTTTTCAGATCCCGATCTTCTTCCCCTTTTTCTAAAACGTAGCAGACTTTTAGGGAGTGCTAAAAACAAAATAAAGAAGCTCAATGAGGCTTTGGACCGGTGGTGTCCTGAGCCCAAAAAGTATTCGTTATTTTTCTGCGGAGAAGGAGTTGATCCCTATTTTAATGAAGAGGAGAATCCTGAACGCAACGATAATCTAATTACGACTATTACAGCACTCCTGAACGATCGAGGGTGGATTCCCGCTCAATATACAGCAAAAAACAAAGCGGACAGGACCGCTAAACTGAATGGATTTAAGAACGGAGCCTACAATGCTCTTCTGTCTATGAAATGCTTGGATGAAGGTGTTGATCTTCCGGCCTGCAAACAAGCATTTCTTTTGGCAAGTGCCAATAAATCGCGCCAATACATTCAAAGGCGGGGACGCGTTCTGAGAAAACAGGGGAAAAATGATACTTCCGAAGCCCTTATCATAGATTTTTATGTGTATATAAAACCGAAAGAAGTTCAATCCGAATCGGAAAAGGGCTTAATATCCCGCGAGTTAAAACGAATTGTCGAGTTTGCGCGAGACGCTGAAAATGAAGACGCTTTGGATGATATTCAAGATGTATTGGAACTTTACGGTATAGATGTAAAAATCAGTTGACAGCAGATCGTTTTGGATATACGTAAGTATATACTTGCGTATATCGGAGTCCGCGATGTTTTCTTATAGATTTCCTGTTGTTCGAGGGGTTCAAGCCAACAAAGAGTATTATATTGGTATGCTCCCTTTGGAGTATTTATCTAAACTTTTTCCCGATGATCCCGATGTCGTCGCCCCGGAGTTCCGCGCCCAAAGACGCGTGAATGAACAAAGAATCCCCACGATCAGAGATTACATCTTAAAAAACAGGACTTCTTATGTCTTTTCCGCATTATCCGCTTCGATTGACGGTCATTTCAACTTTATCCCCTCCTCAAGTTCCCCGGATTTAGGGATTCTTGAAGTCGAAATGAACGCCGTGTTTCTTATCAATGACGGTCAACATCGCAAGGCGTCGCTTCAAGCGGCTTTAGAGGAAGACCCGTCCCTTAAAACAGAAACGATTTCCATCGTTTTCTTTAAGGACGAGGGGCTTCAACGGAGCCAACAGATGTTTACCGACCTGAACAAACACGCCGTCAAGACATCGAACTCCATCGCTGAACTTTATGATAATCGGGACAGAATTGCGGTCATAAATCGAACTGTTGTTTCATCAATAGATTTTCTAAACACCTATACGGACAAGGAACGGGATAATCTTGGGAAGTTTTCATCAAATTTGTTCACTTTGAACACGTTTTATCTGGCGACAAAACGCATTTTGAAAGAAAGCGGCGGCGATGATGAAAAAGATATAGAGTTTTTATGCCGTTTTTGGGAAACCGTTATTAAAAACATAGAACCGTGGCAAGAACTTCAAAAGCGGGAAATATCAAAGGTCGATTTACGCGAGAACTACATCATAACGCAAGGCGTGGTTATACAGGCTTTGGGCGTGATCGGAAAATACTGCTACGATCATAGAAAAGAAGAAAATCCTCAAACGGACTTGACACGGTTAAATCAAATTGATTGGCACAGAACGGCAAAGGATTGGAAATACCGCGTCGTTCGCGCTGACGGCAAAATCCTCACAAGCGAAAAAGCCATTCAACTTGCCGCGATCCAGATCAAAAAGATAATTAGGATTTCTCTTTCCCCGGAAGAAAAAAATCTTGAAGCACGTTTCAATTCAGAAAAGAGAAAGTAAGGAGATACAATGTCCGAAAAATGTGAAGTATGCGAAGCCGCAAAAAAAGAAATCTCCATTACAAAGGAATCTGTCGAAGGACTTATGGAAACCGTCCGACGGCTGTATTTAGCTGATGATATTCCGTGGGTAATCGGGTATTCGGGAGGAAAAGACAGCACGGCGACGCTTCAACTGGTTTGGCTCGCTCTTAAAGATTTGCCGAAATACAAATTCAGAAAGCAGATTCACGTTATCAATACGGACACTCTTGTTGAATCTCCGGTCGTATCCCAATGGGTTAAACGGTCGCTTCAAATTTTAGATGAAGCCGCACAGGAACAAGGATTGCCTTTTGTTACTCATCGCCTGACTCCTGAAATGGACAACACTTATTGGGTAAATTTCATCGGGCGCGGCTATCCGTTCCCGAGGAAACAACTCCGGTGGTGCACGGATCGACTGAAAATTCAGCCCGTAAACAACTTTGTGAAGAACAAAATCGCCGAACACGGCGAGATCATTCTGGTGATCGGAACCCGAAAAGCCGAAAGCGCAAACCGCGCTAAAACAATGGCGTATTATGAAAAATTGCGTGTTCGGGAATTATTGAGTCCGAGCCAAACAATGGCAAACGAGCTTGTCTTTACACCCCTTGAAGATTGGAATGACAACGATGTTTGGGTGTTTTTAATGCAATATGCAAATCCGTGGGGATACTCAAACAAGGAATTGCTGACCCTGTATCGTGGAGCGACCGCAGACGGAGAATGCCCGATGATGGTTGAAAAGGGATTGCCAAGCTGCGGTAAAAGCCGTTTCGGGTGTTGGGTTTGCACAATGGTCGAAAAAGACAAATCAATGGAAGCTATGATCGCAAACGATGAAGAAAAAGCGTGGTTAGCCCCGTTGCTTGAATTTAGAAACAAATTCGGAGATGAAGCAAAAGATCGCGAACGCCGGTCTTTCAGAAAAATGACCGGAGCATTGTTCGGTTCTTATAAACAACTCCATCACGGCCCTTATAAAAAAGAAATCCGTGAGGAATGGTTAAGAAATTTGCTTTCCATTCAAAAAGAAATCAATGAAAACGCGCCGGAGGAGTTTAAGAACTTGGAATTGATTTCTTTGCCTGAATTAAGAAATATCCGACGGATTTGGGTTTTTGAAAAACACGAATTTGACGATGCGCTTCCGAGAATCTATGAAGAAGTGATCGGAAAGCCCTTTGACGATCCTGAATGGACTGCTCCCGAAGATTTCCGCAAGAATGAGTGGGATATTTTGAAAGACGTAGTGAACGAACTCTATCCCGATGAGGAATTGGCGTTTGAAATGGCATATAGCTTGATTGATACTGAAAATCAGTCCAAAAGTCTGAACAAAAGACGCGGTGTTCTTCAAGGTTTGGAAGACTGTATAAAAAAGAACTTTTATAAAAACGAAGAAGACGCGACAAATTACTATATGAACAAAATGGTTCGCAAGAAAGAGCTTGGTGGAAAGTATAACGAAAAAGCTCTTGACGACACTTATGATGAAGCGGACGCAGAGGAAGAAGAACAATGATCATCAAAAAACTTAAACTTTATAATTTTGGTATCTATGCTTACCTTAATATGTTCGTTTTCAAAGGCGCAGCACCGGTTGTTTTGATCGGCGGTATGAACGGACGGGGAAAAACAACGTTCTTGGAAGCTGTCCTGCTCGGCCTTTACGGTTCAAACTCGTTCGCGTTTCAGGAAACTAATTTCAAATACAAAGATTATTTGGCGTCATATACCAACAAGACCGACGCCTCGCAGATGGCGTATATCGAAATAGAGTTTTCTATGGAGAAATATGATTCGGAAACTTATACAATCCATAGGGAATGGAGCAAAAAGACAAAGTTTCAAGAGCATATTTGGGTAAAGAAAAACGGGGAAGACAACGCTTTTCTAACCGAAAATTGGGCGATGTTTATTGAAAACATTTTACCAAGCGCATTGTCTAAATTTTTCTTCTTTGACGGTGAAAAAATAGCGGCGTTAGCAGAGAACAACACCTCGGAACAGATCAAAGAATCAATAAAAGCGATGTTGGGGGTTTCCATTCTTGATACATTGGGTAACGATCTAAACAAGATTATCTCTAAAATATCGAAATCCAAAAAAGGCAACAGCGAATTAGACCGACTTGAAACATTAAAGAATGAGAAAGAGAAAGCAATCGCTGATTTGCAGGAAGCCGATACAAAAATAGCGGATAAAAACGCGGCAATCATCAAACTGAAAGCTAAACTTGAGAACAAGAAGAAAGATTATACGTTAAAAGGCGGCGACATCGTTTCACAAAAGCACGATCTTATTGCTAAAAGGGCAGAAAGCATTTCCGCTTTGAATTTGTGCAATGAAAGTCTTGCTGAATTGGCTTCAAGCGAAATGCCTTTGAAAATGGTGTCATTCCTTTTGAACGATATAGAAGTTCAAAGCGAACAAGAGTTTGAACAAAAGAAATATGAAATAACACTTGAGAAAATAAAGGAATTACAGAGTTCTTTTTCCGACAAGGAACATACGGACATCAGTTCTTTTATTTCGTTCGTTCAGGATAAAGTGGCAAAGGAAAAGAAAGACACCCTTTACAATTTATCGAACGAAAATCTATTCAAACTTCACGATTTAATAAAAAACAGAATAGACGCTTCTATTGATAAAGCGAAAAAAATAACGAAAGAAAGAGAAAAACACAAAAACTCTATCAACGAAATTGATAACTATCTTTCCGTAGATATAGATGATGAAGTTTTGAATAAACTCTTTAAGGAAATAAAAACACTTGAAAATACAATTTCAGAGGAAGAAATATCTCTTAAGTTTTTGGAAGAACAACGTAAAACATTAAACGGAATTGCTACAAAAGCCGAATCTGAATTTAGCAAAGCGGCGGAGGAGATTTTGTCGTCAATAGAAACGGACGAAGAAGAAGGACGAAGCCTGAAATACTTATATATGGCTCAAAAAATATTTGTGGAATATCAGAAAAAGCTCCAAGCACGAAAGACTGAAATTCTGGCAAAGGAAATGACGAATTGTTTTACACAGCTCGCGAACAAAAAAAGTCTTGTTTCAAAGATAACAATGGATCCTGTTTCTCTTGATCTCCACTATTTTGACAGTTCAGAAAACGAAATTATAAAAAAACGGCTATCTTCCGGGGAAAAACAGTTGATGATTATATCTTTGTTATGGGCTTTAGCGTTATGCTCAAAAAAGAAACTTCCGGTTATTATTGATACTCCGCTGTCCCGACTTGATTCCGCCCATCGCGGTTCTCTCATCAAAACCTATTTCCCAAACGCGAGCGATCAAACAATCATTCTTTCGACCGATACGGAAGTTGATAAACGGTATTACAAAATGATGCGTCCGTTCGTTGGCGATGAATACACTCTGGAATATAACGATACAAGCAAACGGACGGTAGTGCGCCGCGGCTATTTTGGTTGGGGAGAATGACAATGTTTATCAAACAAATTAGGCTTTCCGAAACTTCCAAAGAGCGTTTGAGCAGATTAAAAGGAAAAACGGGAATCAAGAATTGGAATATCCTTTGCCGTTGGGCTTTATGCTACTCTTTAAGCGAACAAACCCTTCCGACCGATGTCCCGGTAAATACGGATAGCAATGTAGAGATGTCCTGGTTTACATTCGGCGGTGAATACAGCGATATTTACTCGGCCTTATTGGTTGCCTGGTGTCAAAGAATGAAATTATCAACAGATGAAGAAACGCTTGAAAAGTATTTCAAACTTCATTTAGAGCGCGGGATCGCATATCTTTCGGGCACGAACCTGATTAAAAGCATTGACGATTTGTTGAAATTGGCGATCGAGGTCAAAAAATGAGCGTTTATCTGGATTATAACGCCTCTGCTCCCATAGATGAGCGCGTGTTGGCGGTTATGATTGACGTGTATAAAAACGCGATTGGAAACGCCGACAGTCGAACACATAATTTCGGCGAAAATGCCCGAAAAATCGTTGAAAACGCACGGGAACAGGTCGCTTCTTTGTTAGGCGTTGACAAAGGAGAAGTCTTTTTTACAAGCGGGTCAACAGAGAGCAACAATATTGCAATTCAAGGATTAAAGGAATATGCGCTTCAGACTGGGAAAAAACATATCATCACAACGGCGATAGAGCATAAATCCGTATTGGAAACCGCCAAATATATGCAACGGAACGGCTTTACTGTTGATTTTATTTCTCCCGAACCAAGCGGACGGATAAACGAACAAGCTGTTTTGGATAAAATCGGAGAAAAAACTCTACTCGTTTCCGTTATGCACGCGAACAATGAAACCGGAATCATTCAACCAGTCAAGGAAATAGGCGATTTTTTAACGGATAAGGACATTTTATTCCATATCGACGCCACGCAAACTTGCGGAAAATTAGTGCCCGAAATCAAGGGATTGAAATATAATATGCTTTCTTTAAGCGCGCATAAATTGAGCGGGCCTCAAGGTGTTGGTACTTTAATTCTGCGAAAGAAAAAATACAAGCTGCCTCCGGTGAAGCAGATTATCTTCGGAGGACAACAAGAACGGGGTATCAGACCGGGAACGATACCGGTCGCGTTGGTAGCCGGATTAGGAAGAGCTTGCCAATTAGCTGAAATTGAATATCAAGAGAACATTCAAAACTGCCGCGAAATCAAAAAAGACATCCTTGAATTGCTGAACAATTCAAAATTAAAAATTGAAGTAAACGGTGAACCGGATTGTTGTATGCCAAACACATTGAATATCAGCATTAAAGGCGTTGAATCCGAGGCTCTTATGCTTTCAACAAAAGATTTTTGTGGTATATCAAACGGATCGGCCTGCACTTCGTCCGACTACAAACCGAGTTATGTTCTTTCCAGTATGAATTTGGATAATGAACGAATATCCCAAGCCGTTCGTTTAAGTTGGGGTGGAAAATCCGTCAAAGAAAAGATATTGACGGACTTATCCCTTTTGATAAAACGTGCGGAAGAACTCGTTTTTTAATTTGTTCATTTTATCATAAATAAATATATCTGTTCACAAAAATAGTTCTAATTCTGTCATTTTATATATTCTTTTTTTCATTTCATCAGCAGCTTTATTTGTAAAGGTAACGCAAAGGATATTATTTTCTGAAACCCCATTTCTTTTACGAGATAGATATATCTGGACGTAAGCGTTTTCGTTTTTCCTGTTCCAGCTCCAGCTATAACACGAACATATCCTTCCGTCGTTGTTATTGCTTTTTGTTGATCACGGTTAAAACCTGTAAGATCCATAATTATTCCTCTCAGAGATGCGTCTAACGACCTTTATTTTATTCTAGTACATTATATCCTTCAATGTTTTTCGCTTTGTAACAAGTGTTTCTTCGCGCACGAAACACTGTCTTTAAAAAGCTGACTTTTAATTGAAAGTCCTAACTTTTCTGCCTCAGTTTTTCCCAGAACAAAAGATTTCTAACGAACCGGATATGTTTCCTATATCCGTTTGATTCGCGGAAGAAAGCACTTCCAACGCCCAGTATTTTGCCTTTATATCATTCGCATTTGTCATACGGATAATTATATCGATTTTTAGGGGAAAGAAAATAGTGTAACAGTATCCATAAACGTCTTTTTACCCCACAAATCAAACAAAACACCCAAACGGGTAACATAATAATTTTGTATATGAAAACCACCCGACAGTCGGGTGGTTCCTTTTGCAAAAGGACTTATACAATGTTTGAAAAGAAGTTTAATAACTACACTTATGTCAGGTGCGGAGAATGCGGTATTACAGGGAAAAAGAAATCCACTAAACCACTTTACCGTAATCAGGAATTGAAAACGTATTTGACAAAGTATCAATGGGCTTACCGACAGGGGTGTTTCTTTCCCCGTCTACCCGACAACTTACAAGAAATCTTTTACGACCTCAAAGGTATGTTCAATGTCGCAATAGCCTCTATTGATGAAATGCTTGAAACAGCTTGGTGGTTAAGACGGGCTGAACGTGAAGACAAAAAAGAACGCAGACGAGAACGTAGACAAGAACGCAAAAACAGACGCAACAAAAGAAATCAAAGAAGAAGGAGATAATCGTCATGACAAAATCAGATAACAAATCAAAACCTTATAAATTCAGCCAACTGGAAGACTTGTTGTCTTCTCCGTCGTTGAACGAAAAGAATACGGATATGGTGTTTCAATATACCGACAAGGATATGTTACTGGAAGTCGTCAGGGGGTATAAATTCTATTTGAAGGGAGAGGTTGATAAAATCAAACTCACTCCGGATTCCTATATCAACGGGATTGGAATTGAAAGCAATGACGAAAAAATCATGTTTGCAACCAGCAACCTGTATCGTCTGTGGAAAAAGTCACCGTATTGGCTACAGAAAAAGAACGGGAAGACGCTTTATGTCTTCGGTATCAGTTATTCCGAAAAACTGAAATCCTTTATTGTCGGCGGATACCTTGAAAACAAAAAAGGAGAAGGACGATTTGTTGTCTACCGATGGAAGCAACCTGTCAATACAATCGCGCTTCTTGCGGACGCGACAATATCGGATCACGTCCCCGACGGAGTTCGTTTAAAGAAGAATACAGCCCTCTATAGACTGTTCAACATTGCGTGCGTCAAAAAGGGTATAAGTTATTGAAAACAAGCGATAATTTGACTTTTTGACCCATTTTTGATATAATGCACCTATCATCGAAAAATCGGTGATAGGTATTTTTTTTGGTATTTGCACAATTTGGGACTGAAACAACCGCATTTTGCGGAAAGGGTACTTTTGTGCGTTTTTCAGGGGGTGGGGGTTAAAAAAATGAAGTGTCAAAACGAACGTCATTTTGACGAAAAAACGATGAAAATCAGGGGAATGAACGACCGGTTCAGGAGAACTTTCCACGGGGGAATGGTCTTGATGACATCAGGTGTATCCGCTCTTCCTTTACCGCAACAAATAACACTGATGAACCTTGTTCGAACCCTTGATACGTTTAACGACGATAACGATCCATACGGAGAACACGATTTTGGAAAAATAGATTTCGACGAGGAGACGTATTTCTGGAAAATCGACTACTACGACGTTGATTTTGAATGTTTGTCTCCCGATCCGACGGACGAGACCGTTACCAACCGCGTTTTAACGGTGATGAGGGCTGATGAATATTAAACCCTATAAACAAGGAAGTTTGGACAATTTCTGTTCTTTATACTCGTTGATTAATGCCATTCGCGCAACGGGGTTTGAGATGAATCAGGAAGACAGTCAGTTTTTATTAAATGACGCGATTGAAAGTCTTAAACCTTCCGATTTCGTAAAGGTGATGTTGCACGGAGCCGGTCACAAACTCCTGATCAAAATATCCAAAAAGTTAAACGAGTCACTTGATCGGATATACGACCACCGGTTCACATTGACGCAACCGTATAAACGGGAAGAACCGGAACTATCCGCGGTATTGAAAAGAATGACAGAGGCACGGTCGAAGAACACCGGAATTATCGTTCGGGTATCTTCCGATACCTTTGACCACTATTCCGTCTTTGAATGTGTGGAAAACGGTAAGGTGCGTTTTATCGACAGTGACCACATGCCGAGTTTACCCGTAAAGGAACTATCGACCGACGGAGAAAAGAAATATGAATTGCATCTTAAAAACGTTTATTTCCTGCAAATACGAAAATCTTAATAAACATACATTAATTCATATTCTTTTATTTTTTCGCAGAATACTGCGATTTTTTGAAATGTCAAAAATAGGGGTAAAAAGCAACATATTCATCAACGCAAACGATTTTTACGTTAATGAAGATTTTTTATGGAGGTAGATAATGAAACGAGGTAAAGCCAAATTATTGACCGAAACCGACATCAAAAACTGTCTGCGGTACATCGACGATATGGAAAACGGTGAACGCAATCGCGCAATGTTTGAAATGATGTTAAACACGGCTCTGCGAATACATTCAATTCAAAAATTGACAATCGCTCAGGTCTATGACGACGACTTCAAACCGCGAGATAGTTTTCTTTTGCAGCCTGAACAGAATAAGGGACATAAGAAGTCGTTACAGGTTTACATCAACGCGACCTTGAAAAAAGAATTGATCCGATACGCAAAATATCTGATAAACGTTCTCCCTCCGAACCCGACCGATTACTTGTTCCGGTCGAATAAAGGAGGGTATCTGTCAAAACAACAAATCATCTACACATTCCGACAGATATTCGACGGAGTGGGATTGGATAAACAATATCGGTGTCATAGCTTGCGCGCGACCACTCTGACCAAGTTGATGGACGCGGGATACCCGTTACCCCTGATTAAAGAAATCTCCGGTCATTCGTCTATTTCAACCCTATCGATTTATTACCGTTCCAACCCGAGGAATATCATAGAAGCATTAAAGGTTATCGGGTGAAAAGAATAATTGGTTTTTATCAAAAAAAACTGATAGCGTAAAGAAAAACAAGAGGTAGTTAAAATGACCGTTTCAGAGAAATCAAATGTCTGAAGAAATGCGAGAGATGTTGATTAAACTGACAAAGATATGCAATCGAGCCGCCCGCAATGCGCAGGAAGAAAACCGTCGTTTGGGAATCCCGAATGTTTACAGCATAAACGGTATTATGGTCTATGAATACAAGGGAACGATTTCTATGACCCCGCCCCCCGAATGGGAAGCTTTCAACCCTGCAGAACATGCCGGAGCTTAAAACGAAACGTTTTTCGAGTTTTTAACGGAGCATCGCAATCCGGTAAAATTCTTTACGTTTTCGGTAATTTTCCGGTAAATAGTTGCGGTGAAGATATTGAACGATGCTGAATATGTTAGATGTCATGATTACGCCCGATATACTGAAAAAATTACAAAGCCTTGAAATCGGATACAACGAGAATCAACAAATGAAGTAAATAAGATTCGGAAACGGTCTGTTTGCCCAAAATTAAATGGGGTGTCACATCGTAGAAGTGTGACGTTGACATCTTCGTGTTTTTCGACTATTTTATCATTGAATTAAAAATCAGTCGGATTATGAACTATGTATATTCAAAGAACCATCGAAACTGCCATTAAAAGAATGAACACCTCTTTTCCCGTTGTGATGATTACGGGGGCACGGCAGGTCGGTAAAACAACGGTTTTTAAATGCTGTGAAACTGAACGTCACTATGTTTCTTTGGATACACTGGAAAATAGAAAACTGGCTAAAGAAAATCCTCTCTTGTTTCTTCAACGGTTTGAAGCCCCCTTATTGATTGATGAGATTCAATATGCCCCCGAACTATTGCCATATATCAAGGCGATTGTTGATGAAAAACAGGAAAAAGGGCTGTTTTGGCTTACCGGTTCGCAACAGTTTCACTTAATGAAAGGTGTTTCCGAAAGTCTGGCCGGTCGTGTCGGTGTTTTAAACTTGGAAGGTTTATCTTTACCGGAAATAGAAAAACAACCTTTCTATGATAAATTTCTGCCCACACAGGAATGGATTCTCAAACGGTCGAAAACGGCGAGAACTCTGGATTTAAAGGAGTTGTATCAAATCATATGGAAAGGTTCATACCCCGCTTTAAATAAAGGGGATGACGTCGATTGGGAAGATTTTTACGGTTCCTATGTGCGCACCTACATAGAACGGGATATCCGCGACTTAACCAACAGCGGAGACGAAATCCAGTTTTTAGGACTTTTAACGGCTTTGGCTGCAAGAAGCGGACAACTGCTGAATTTTTCTGATATCGCACGAGATATTGGTAAACCGGTTGCGACAGTTCAGCGTTGGGTTTCGATATTGCAAACATCCGGCTTAATTTATTTACTTTATCCGTTTTCAAAAAACATCAGCAACAGAATGACAAAGATGCCGAAAATCTATTTTATGGACACGGGGCTTGTCTGTTATTTGACAAAGTGGAATACCCCTGAAACATTGGAAGCCGGGGCTAAAAGCGGTGAAATTCTGGAAACTTTTGTCGTTTCGGAAATTCTGAAAAGCTATCTGCATAACGGCAGACAGCCGAACATTTCCTTTTACCGCGATAAAGATAAAAAAGAAATCGATGTCATTTTAGAAGAAAACGGCTTGGTTTATCCGATAGAAATCAAAAAGAAAACCAATCCCGACAATGGCGATATCAAAAACTTCAACGTGTTGGAAAAAGCCGGGATAAAAGTAGGTAACGGAGCTGTTGTCTGTTTGGCTTCGACATATTTGCCTATAACGCAAGATGTATCCATAATACCGGTATCGTATTTATAACGACAAGGGTTCAACTACGCTCTCCGCAATGCCCAGAAAAAAACATCGCTCGGTTGATTGATAAAAGGTCTTTCTATAAATCAAAAAATAAAGTATTATGATTTATAGAAAAAAGAGGAATAACGCATGTGGATTTGGGAACATAAAGACTGGCCTCATTTTATTTACGATAAAGAAGTCCTGCGCGATGCGGAACGCCTTTATTTGAAACGCGCGGGAGAATGTATCGGTTCCGTGAAGTGCTTTTCCGACACGGAACAAGAAAACTTTAAAATCGAATTGTTGACCGATGAAGCCACTCAGACTGCCAAAATAGAGGGGGAACTCCTTAATCGTGACAGTGTTCAGGTTTCGATGCGCAGACAAATGGGGTTATCTTCCGACAACAGAAAAATTCCACCGGCAGAACACGGTGTTTCTTCAATGATGATTGATTTATACAGCCATTTTGCCGAACCGTTGTCAGATCAAATGCTCTTTCATTGGCATCGCCAACTGATGAACGGACGAACGGATGCCATTCAAATCGGAGCTTATCGGACAGGAGCGGAGCCTATGCAAATTATCGCCGGTAACGTTTATGATCCGCGCGTTTATTATGAAGCTCCTCCTTCAAATCAAGTTCCCGATGAAATGCATCAATTTATAGACCTGTTTAATGATACGCTAAAAATGAATGCTTTGGAACGTGCCGGTCTAGTCCATCTGTACTTTGTTTTAATTCATCCGTTCGATGACGGGAACGGACGTATTGCGCGTGCCTTGGCAGAAAAAGCCTTGGCTCAGGAGATCGGTCAACCGAGTTTAACAGCGTTAGCCTATACGATTGAAGCGGAAAAGAAGTCATATTATGCCGCATTGGAACAGGTTCACGGGTTGGACATTACAAAATGGCTTGTCTATTTTGCCGAAACAGTTTTAAAAGCGCAGGAAAACACGTTAAACCGGATACAATTCATTCTGCAAAAGACAAGATTGTATGATCGTTTGCGGGGACAACTTAATTCCAGACAGGAAAAAGTTCTTGCGCGAATGTTCCGGGAAGGAATCAATGGTTTCAAGGGTGGTCTGAGTGCGGCTAATTATATGAAAATATCGGGAGCAAGTTCTGCAACGGCCACCCGCGATTTGAAAGATATGGTCGAAAATGGAGCCTTGATAAAAACAGGCGAATTGCGGCATACTCGATACCATCTGAATATCAAATAAGTGATGACTTGGAAATAAATATCTAAAAATTCCTGAACAGGAGGTTTTAATGAAAAATACAGAGAATAATGATAATACTGATATGTATTTTTCAATTCCGGATTACAGTGAAAAAATTCTTAAAAAAAAAGACTGGAAAAAAATGTTTATTTTATAGTGTACTTCCGTATTTATTTAAATATAAAACAAACAAATTGACGTTTAGAGAAATACAATTATTTTGTTACTTTCAAAAAAAATTCTTTATAGAAAACAAAATTCAAAAAAAGTATAATTTTGATGAAACGTCTCTAAAATTAGAAAAAATACTCATAGATTTGAATGAAAAATATAGAGAGCGGTTGTATCTTAGAAAAGATCTTTATATTGAAAAACAGCATATAAAAACAACATATAAAAACAAAAAGCGCATATGCGCTTGTGGGGAAAGTAAAATAAAATCATTAATGATTAAGAATGGTATATATTTTTATCATTTATATCTTATTGCAAGTAGTTATTTAGAACAAATTAAAGACGTTGGACATTACTCTCAAGAAAAAACTAAATGTGAAAAAAATACTACAGATAAAAAATATAGTATAGAAACAAAAACAACGAGATTCGCTGGCTCTAGCCTGAAAAAAATTTTTGATCGAAAAAACATTACAAAATTAATTCCTCTTCTATATGGAATTTTTAAAGTTTTAGAACAAAAAAAAGATAATCTTAAAATCTTTATAGAGGATAAAGAAAGAGAAGGAAATCAAACAGACACAATAATACGATCTAAAAAAACCGATAAAAGTTTAAGGGATCTATTTGCCGTTAAAAGTTGCGATGATTGCGATGCTATATATGCGAACAAAGAATTTTTGATAGATCATATATATGAGATCATAGCTGAAACAAATAAAATAGCAGATGAATTAGAAACAAAACATTCTAATAGAACTCCCTGTAAAATTTCTTACTGGAAATTCCGTAATGAACTTCTAAAAATCTCTCCCTCAAAAAAAGAGGATAAACCCACTTAATTTGACCTGAAATTCAGCTTATATTCTCCTGCTTCTAGCGATTTTAAACGTTTTTTTTTAAAGAATCCCTAGCTTGAAACTATCACTGAAAATATGTCTGGCAGATCTGTTCCTGCCTTAGCCATACAATAAACCTGTATTCGAAAAATTCTAAGTGGAAGGAGGTTTATTATGGAAAGTTTCGAAACGGCGAAGGATAGAAGAACGCAGATCATCAGACAGTTGCGAAATCAATCGCGTTTTGATGAAGCGGAAGAAATTGATAACTGCTTATTGCGACATCCATGCCAACAAGCTCTTTGTCCTGTTTGTAAGTTATCTCTACGAAAAGAATTTGGGGAAAAATTAACCTCATTTCTCCGAAATAGAGCGCGGGACTCTAATCTTTACGCCATAACTTTGATCGAAAGTGCGAATGCCGAATTTAATGGTGATATACGCCAAGCTAAAAACACTCTGACTCAACGGTTAAGGCGATTATTCGGTAATCGCGTTATTGCCATCGGTTGCTTTGACCTGTGTCTGAATCAAGACAGCCTCAAAGAGTGGAAGCCGTTCTGGCACAAGCACTTCCATCTAATCATTATAACCAATTTAACAAAGGAGAATATTAAAATGCCTTTAAAACGGTTTTATCCGACGACGCGTCAAGTAAAGCGTCCCCTACGAATAGTCAAGGTCAGAACATTCAAACGGACTCTGACTTATGTATTGCCAGCTCCGTACTTCCCGAGAAGGGTACGTTTTCTAAACACGAAAACCACTCAAAGAAAGCCATTTCTGGCGGCAAAGGAATATCCTTTAAAAGCAAGAGAATTGGCTGAGTTGTCCGACAAAATCAAGGGCAACAAAGTGCGGGATTTTTTGTTTCAGTATGGAGTGCGCTTATGAGACGTGTCATTGACGAAAAGCAACTAAAACGTGAGTTGTTCGGTGTAACAACCCTGTTTAGAAAGAAGCTCCCCTTTAATACTGTGTTTGAAATGCAACACAGCAACCGATCCTGTGCGCACGCGCACGAGGAAAAGAAAAAGGCAAAAGGTGGGTTAAAGCAGACGGAAAGATTGAAATTTCGTCGTGCGCGTGCAGATATAACTTATTTTGAAAAGGAGAACGAAAATGGATTGTAGTGTTAGTAAAAATTGGGATCTTTCATCCGAAGAAAGAAAAGTTGGCGTTATATTTACAAACGCCACAGGCATCACTATCGAAGATGAAATCTCATCAACAGTTTTTTTGGATAACGCAAAGTTGCGAAAATATCTGTTGAAAAAAGGGGTGGATGTCGGTGATTTAGAAGACACCATTCAAGAAATGTACGATCAATATGAAATGGCGGATCTTATATGGACTGTGGCGCAAACCGGATGGGTCTCCAAGGCTTCAACGCCTACTTTTGTGATGCAAACGGAAACGTTCGGGGATCAAGCCTACCGATTGAAAAAAGATCCAATTTCCAAAGGGACTTTTTCCCATTGCGGAAAATTCGATATTTGGAAAACGGTGTTCGATTTGATAAAAGGCAGTCCGATTCTTGTGTATGCTATCGGAATCGCTTTGGCGGCTCTTGTAAAAAGTCTTTTAAAAATAGAAACTTCTTTCGGCTTCTATATTTACGGCAGGAGTTCAATCGGCAAAACGACATGCCTTCGGTTAGCCCAGTCGGTTCAGGATAATCCATCAAACCATAACACGTGGGACATCACAAAAGGTGGCATAGAGGAATGCTGTTTTGAGCACAATTCGTCGCTGATGATTTTGGACGAATTGCGTCAAGTATCCAACAACGACCGCAGATTATGCGAAGCAGTCCGGGATGCTAGCTACGCGATTTCGCAAGGGAAAGCCCGAAAACGTTGCCATGGATATGCCGCTCAGATGGGGTGCCCAGAAGGATCATGGAACCTTATTTGGTTGGGGTCAGGGGAGTTTTCCCTACATGAGATGGCTCGCAAACAAAACGTGGAACTATATAAAGGGCAAGAAGTCAGAATGATTGAGCTTTCAGCGTTTTATTCGAAAGAATACGGAATTTTCAAATCTCTGCCGGAAGGAGAGACAGATTCCGGAGCAGTAATAGCAAAGATTGAAACAATCATCAAAGACAACTATGGATTGTTGGCGCGGAAATGGATTAATAAAGTAACGAAATGTGCTGATTTTCAGGAAAAATTTCACGAGAAATATGACGAAACATTCAAACACATTTCAGGGCATTTCCAATGTCAGGGAGGCTTTCTGGAAAGAACGGTCAGAAACATCTGTCTCCCACTCACAGCTCTCATTATGGCTTCTGAAATGAAGTTGGTGACGTGGACGGAAGGGGAGATTATGAAAATGGGGCGGAGTATAGCGAAAAGAGCACTTAAGAACATTGATCCGACGATCATAGAGCTAAAGGATATGAAGACATTGAAAAGCAAACTGCGTCATTCCCCTTCCGTAGAGCTTAGTCCACGCTTATATGACAGCAAAGGCGAATTGGAGCAAAGCATTAATGACGGCGTAATTTATAAATATAACGGCAATTTCCTGATTCCTTTCCGCGTTTTCAGTCAATGGTACGAAACAGAGGCGTATGCGAATAGCGTTGAGACTATGCTGAAACAGCAAAAGCTTGTCTTAAAAGGAAAGGAGGGGTACGAGCAATATACGCTTGGGAAGCAAAATTGCCGGATCAGGATGATGTCCATTAATCTTTCAAGTCTGAAGAAGCAGATTAAAGAGCTGGAAAAGAATCGTTTATAATATCATTTCAGAGGAACGCTTCCTGTGGAATACGGGACGGATGAGAGATTATCCGTCCCGTTTTTTATAAAGCGAAAACCACGCGCTAAGCGCGTGGGTATCTATTATCCATAGCCGGTTTATCCTTTCTTAATCCCGAACCGTATTGCAACGGCTTTAAAATCGGCTTCCGTGATGTTTGCGCCTTTTCCGTTGACCAGTGACGTGTGTTCGCCGTTGATACCCTCCGACGGCGTTAAATCATAGGCGGGGGACAGTTTCCATTCGCCATCTTCATTCATAATGAAAGAAAAGTTCTTGCTGTGGTCGTCTTTGTTGCCGATCAGAACGTTGAACCGCATCAACCGGAACATCTTTTCGACTTCGCGAATGTCGCGAGTCAGAGCCTGCGTCAGTCGCAAAAGTCCGTCATAACTGATCGTACTCATCCGATGCGACGCGTGAAGCAATCCGCACGCCGTATGCGTGTGGACTTTCCCTTTTGCGCAACGGTCGAACCTTTTTACTCCGAAGTGTCCGCCACAGACTTCTGACGGGAATAAAAACGTTTCCGGCATACTGATTCCATACTCCCGTGCCTTTACGGAACAGTCGTATTCAATCCTTCCGAAGTCGGAGGGTTCCGATGACGTTGTGAACTTAATCAACCACGGAGAAAATCCTTGTCGTTCCTCTCCGTCGGGAAGGATCGTTTTTTTATCGTCGGAAACCAGAGCCAACATTTTCGGTCTTGCTCCGCAGGAAGAACCGTTCAACGTCAACAACCGGTCCAAAGCGTTACTGTCGTATCCCAGACGGATTTGTTCGGCTTCTTTGGCAAGCATATCCAAAACCAGTCCGTCCTCTTCGTTCAGAGGTTCGTCCGTTTCCGGTTCGTATTCCAACGCCCCCATACCGCGTTTTCCGACCGCACTCAACCGTTGCAAAGGCGTGATCCGCTCGACGGACATTCCCGCTTTTTGCAGTTTCCGATCCAGAAGCAACAATCCCCACCCGTCGGGCAAGCTGTCGTTAAATAAACCGAACAGTCCTTCAAAAGTACGCTTCTCATCTTCAAACACGCCGGATTTCAACGGAAGTTTAAACGGTGACAGCTCTATCCCCGTTTTGATGAATTCGGGAGCGTATTCAAAAAAAATTCGACGGTCTGTCGTGTCTTCCAACAAACCGACAAAATACCGTTTTCCATACATATTCAGATAAACGCGCAGTTTCATTTCCGGGTTCCCCTTTTACGAACTTTGGGCGTGACCTCTTCCCTGAAAAGAGTGTCCGGTTTCTGATCAGAGATAAACAGGTTTTCAAAATCGTCGAGCCGACCCAACGCATTTGCCAAACGCAACAACGAATCAAAGGCGATCAGTCCCGTCCTTTCAAACCGGCGCAAAGACGCGAGCGTAACATCGGAACGGTCGCAAAGCCCCTGCTGTGACAGGTTTTGCTCTAACCGCAACGCCTTGATTCTTTGTGCGGTTTCCATCTGTATTTCATGCGGTGTTTTTAGAATAAATGTCATTATATTATCTTTTATAAGAATTAAAATTATTTTTATGATAATATATAAACGATTATTTTTCAATAGACGGTTTTCTCGAACGCCACGGACATTCTTGCAACCGAACTTATTCCCGATACAGGTGACTTAAATCCAACCCATCATACTTCAACTTGGTATTCACCGTTTCGCGCAGGACTTTAAGACTGACTTCCCCATAATGTTCGGACAGGCTTGATCCACCCTCCCATCCTTGAATACGCGTTACAAACTCCGGATTGGCTTCATTATTCCGGAACTCGGTACGCACTGTATGACGGAAACTGTGGAAGACATGACCTTCTTCAAACTTATCCGCCTTGGCTTTGATCCCTTTGTTCACGCTGTCCAAAAACCGACCGAACCACTTGGAAATGTCATCGGAATAATGTCCCCGCGCATTGACGCGCAGTTCGGGAAACAGCCTCTTTTCCTTGCGCTTTTCTTTCACATAGTCCAGAAAACCGATTTTTATCAACTCATCATGCAGAGGAACAAGGCGAATCCCCGCCTTTGTTTTGACGTGCTTTTCTCCTTCATCGTTAATGCTGATTACCCAAACACCGTCAATTTGTCGGACATCTTTCGGGGTCAGTTGACACAATTCGTTGCACCTCGCACCTGTGAAAATTCCCAGCAACGGAACCCAAAAACGCGCGTGTCTAGGGTGTGCGTCACCTTTGATCGCATATCCCCGTTTGTCGTCCCGACACCCTGTATAAATCGGAGCGTTGAAGATATAGTTCAGTTGCCTTGCCGAAAAAGGCAAACGTTTTATTTCGTCTTCTTCATTGGCGGCACACGGAACATCGACCGTATCATACGGATTCTCGGTCAGATATTTATACTTAACCGCCCAACCGAAAAAGCGTTTGATGACAACGAAATAATCCCCCAATGTCTTTGATCCGATGCATTCCGTCGGGTGTTTCTTTCCCCATTCTATGTCTTTCAATACGTTGTATGTATCAGGTTTGCTCCGCGCGCTGTTCTTTGTGATGAACGGTAACAGTTCGACGGCGCGTTGCAGGTCTTCCGTCGTTACGGAACGTACCGTTTTATCTTTGCCCAAGATTTCTTGCAAAATATGGATTTTCTTGCTGACGCGGTTTTTGGAATCGGCGGATTTGTTCTTACGGGAATTCTGGTTGTTATACACCTCCACCAAAGCGTCCAGTGTCATATCAGGTTTTAACGGCGTTCTTACCAACATCGGAGAGGAAACATTCTCCGCAGTCAGTCCCGAAGGGACTCCCACCGTCAGACGTTGAGGAGGAACATCCGTCACTCCGAGAGCGCAATGATGCATAAAATCGCAAAACTGCATTTCAGCGCGCATAAATGCTTCTTCTAAGACTCGTTTGGAAGATTCCGTAGGGAACGGGTAATTGTTCCGCAGTAAAAAGGACAGACACTTCCGTTCAATAATCCCATAATCCGCCACGGCATACTTCGAATGCATCTGCGCAAACCGTTCCATATACGGTTCCGGTAACAACGGTTTTCCCGCGCAGCTTTCCCGTTCCTCCGCAATTCGGGACAGCAAATACTCGTACGCGAACGTTTCCGCCTGACTGCGGTCATAATCCAGAGTGTGTTCGTCCTTGTCGTATCCCATTCTTTTTGCCATTTTTCCTTTGAAGTTCAACCGTTCGTACAAGTCTGACATTACCACGATATAGCGTCGTTGCGCAATTTGCTTATTCTTGGTTCTGAGGGACACCCACAGCTGTCTTTTACCGACCAGACTGCGGAAAGCGGTCGGTACATTCAGTACCGCATAATACGATGATCCGCGATTATAAAGACTCATCGTTACCTGCGGGATTCAAAGGGTGTTTATTAACAGGTCTATTAACAGTGCTAATAGATTCCACAATACAAAAAAGCCAAGTTCGTTTGTTTTCAACGACTTGGCTTGTTGAGTGGCTGGGGAACCTGGACTCGAACCAAGACTAACGGAGTCAGAGGGCATAATCTCTTGGTTGCACGATGATTGACCTGAATGGTTTGTTATTCGTTTTCTTATTTGAAATCAATAACTTACTTCAAAGCTCCGTTCATTTTTCTTAATCTTCTTTTATGGCGATTTGTTTTGTCGGTTGACCGCGGGTTGACCGGAAGGAGAAGAAAAATGAAAGTGTTGTTTACTGAAAAATTCATCAGGGAACTGCGTCCGGAAGCCGGAAAAGAGCGTTTGGAAATAGCGGACGAAAGGTGCCCGTATCTGTATTGTCGGGTTTCGCCCCTCGGGGGAAAAACGTATGCCGTTATAAAAAAGGTTCAAGGAAAGACTGTTCGTGTCACTTTGGGAAAGACGAATGAAATCAGTTTGGATTTTGCGCGAAGACAGGCGTTCGACTGTTTGCAGAAAATCCGGCAGGGAATCAATCCGAATGAGGAAAAGCGCGCTTTGTCTTCTGAAATGACTTTGGGCGAACTTTTTCAGGAATATGTTGAACGGTATGCCAAAGAGCAAACGTCATTAAAAACGCTTCGGGACAACATCAGTCTTTTCAAGCGGCGTTTTTCCCATTGGTCGGGGAAACGGATTTCGGAATTGCAAACGAAGCACATTGAAACGCTGATAATAAACTTGCGCGACAAGGACGGCATTTCCGCTTCCAACAAGGCTTTGACGCTGTTGCGTCATATGTATAACAAAGCCATTCAATGGGGATGGAACGGACGCAATCCGACAACCGGAATCGCCAAATATAAACTGGCTTCCAGAGAACGGTTCGTTTTGCCGGAGGAATTTAAAAAGCTTTTCGACGCCATTGACGGCGATCCCGATCCGGTTCACCGCACGTTCTTTTATGCTTTGCTCTATACGGGGCAAAGGTGCGGCAATGTTCTGGAAATGAGGTGGGAACATATCAATTTCACGAATGCGATTTGGTATATTCCCAGAACGAAAAACGGAACGTCGATGAGCGTTCCTCTGGTAAAACAACTCGTTTTTCTGTTGAAAAACCTGAAACGGGAAAGCGTGAAAAGCGATTGGGTGTTTCCGATGGGAGATGACGCAACCCGACATATGGGCTATCCGCAAAAGGCGTGGAAGAGGTTGAAACAAACAGCGGGTATTGACAATTTACGGATGCACGATTTGCGCCGGACGGTTGCGAGTTATGAGTGTATGAACGGCGAAAATCTGTCCGTCGTTTCCAGAACGTTGAACCATAAAACGCTTCAGGCGACGCAAGTTTATGCGCGGGTGGACACGTCGGCGGTCGGTCGCGCATTGCAAAAAACGGTCAATCTGTTCGAACAAATCGCGAGTCAAAAAGAGGCTTTTTAAGGCTCGATTCAAAGGGGATTTTTCTTTTGTGTCGTCGGACGAAAAGGCTATCCTGCAAAAAAATCCCCTCTGAAAAACTCTTGATAATTCAATACCCCGTTTTTTTTTGCAGGATAGCCTTTTAGTGCCACAAAAACGGCAAAAAAATTTCTTGTTTGAGAATGTCGGCGTTATCTTTTATAAATAGGAAAAGAGGTGTTTTTATGGTTGAAAACGAACGCACGGAATACAAAGAAAAACTGACCGCCGCTTTGGAAAAGGAAGCGGTGGCGTTCCTGAACGCGCACGGCGGAACGATCTATATCGGCATTGACAAGAACGGAAATACCGTCGGCGTCGAGAAGTGCGACAAGCTTCAACTGGAAATCAAAGACCGTCTGATAACGGGGATTCGTCCGTCCGTTATGGGCTTGTTCGACATCGCTTGCGAAAGTCTGGACGGGCGTGATGTAATCCGGATCACGCTTGCCGCGGGCAAAGAACAACCCTACTATATTCGCGCCAACGGTATGAGCGAACGGGGCTGTTTTATCCGCATCGGCAGCTCCGCCCAACCGATGACGCAAGAGCAGATCGACTCAATTTACTACCGCAGAACGCATACGTCGTTGAGGAATATGCCGTCGCCGAATCAGCACTTGGATTTCACGCAACTGCATATTTACTATGCGGGCAGAAAGCTGACTTTGAACGATTCTTTCGCGGACAATCTGCAACTGAAAACCGACGACGGGCGATATAATATGACAGCGTATTTGTGCGCGGACGAAAACGGAATGCCGATTTTATTCGCCAAGTATGCCGGAACGGATCGGGACGTTTTAACGGAAAACAAGAACTTCGGATATTGCTCTTTAATCAAAGCGACCGAACAAGTCTTGGACAAGTTTTCCGTTGAAAACAGGATTTACGCGCGCGTAACGGCGACCAAACGCGAAGAACGCCCGATGGTCGATCCGCAGGCGTTGAGGGAAGCGGTCATCAACGCGATTTTGCATAACGATTATTCATACAGCAACCCGCCGAAGTTCGAAATGTTTTCGGACAGGATAGAGATCACGTCAACGGGCGGCTTGCCGTGGGGTATGACAAAAGAAGACTTTTTCAACGGCAAATCGTGTCCGCGCAATCCCGAATTGATGAGAATCTTTCAGGATATGGAACTGGTCGAGCGTCTGGGTTCGGGCGTGCGGCGTATTTTGAACGCTTATGCGCCGGACGTGTTCGAGATTTCGGACACTTTCTTCCGGGTGACATTCCGGTATAAGCAGGCGTTTGATGAACCCGCCTCGAAAACTGCCCAAAAAACTAGGGAAAAAACTAGGGAAAAAACTAGGGAAAAAATCTTATCTCTGATTCAGGAAAACCCGTCTGTAACAGCGGTTGAACTGGCGGAAAAACTTGGATTGACAGCGAAAGGGATAGAATGGCAGCTGAAAAAGATGAAAGACGAGGGCGTCATTGAACGTGTCGGTTCGCTCAAAGGCGGCAAGTGGGTGGTAAAGTAAAAAGTTTCTTTGTTCTTCTATAAAGCTTTTAAGACACGGACGGCGCGGGAAAGGCTTTCGCCGTTCATTGTGGCGATCAGAGTTGCCGCTTCATTTTTTAAGGCGGATTGTTCCGTGCGCAGATGAGCGTCAGTATCCATCAAATCGCCGTAGGTGCAACCTAAAACGGCAACGATTTTTTCCAAAACTTCCAACGAAACGCCGACACCGCATTCGATATTACTGATTGTTCTTGTGCCAACATCGCACAACTCCGCCAAGCGTTCCTGCGACATTTTGGGACGCTTTGCTTTTCTGAACGCTTTAACGCGATTTCCAATCGTTTTTTTTAGGTTTTCACTCATATACGCAGTCTAATTTCTATAAAACATAAATTTAATGTAGATTTTCTGTTTGTTTAGAGTCAAAATCCGCAAAAAGTTGCGTATTTTTACCGATAAACAGGAAGTTTCGTTTCTATGTCCGAATCAAAGCAAGTCATCAGCGCGGAGCGTGTCGCGGAATACGGCGAGGTTTTGACCGCCGAGCGCGAAGTCGAAGCGATGTTGGATCTGGTTTCGGCGGAGGCGGCGCGAATCGACAGTCGTTTTTTAGAACCCGCGTGCGGAAACGGGAATTTTCTGACCGCTATTTTGCGGCGCAAGTTGGAAACGGTCGCACGGCTTTACAAAGTAAAGCCGTCTGAATATCAGGAACAATCGTTGTTTGCGTTGGCTTGTGTTTATGGAATCGACATTCTGCCCGACAACGCGCAGGCGGCGCGCGACCGTTTGACGGAACAAATGCGCGACAAATACAAAACGCTGTATAAAACCGAACCGGCGGAAGCCTATTTGAAAGCGGCGCGTTATATTTTAAGCAAAAACATCGTTTGCGGCGACGCGTTGAACGGCGTTGAAAAAATCAGCTTTATTCAATGGTCGTTGATTGACGGGAATTTCAAGCGGGAAGAATACAAGTTCGGGCATTTAACGGCGTCCTGTGCGGATTTGCCGTTGTTCGGATTTGCGGATGGCGATCCCGAAAAGCCCGTTTATCAAGCAAAATCCGTCAAAACATATCCATTAATATCTGTTTTAAAAATAGGGGAATGCGATGATTGAACAACACGCGCCCGATATTTTGTCCTGTATCGCCAACCTGTCCAGCGATGAAGTCTTCACGCCGCCGAAAGTCGCAAACGACGTTCTTGACCTGTTGCCGCAGGAATTGTTTTCCGATTCGAAAACAAAATTCCTTGACCCGTGTTGCAAAAGCGGCGTTTTCTTGCGTGAAATCGCTAAGCGTTTGTTGGTCGGATTGGAAAAGGAAATACCCGATTTACAAAAACGGATAGACCATATTTTCCACAATCAGCTGTTCGGATTGGCGTTGACGGAATTGACGGGATTGATGAGCCGGCGTTCCGTTTATTGTTCCAAAGACGCAAGCGGGAAATACAGCGTTTCGTTGTTCAAAAACGGACAGGGACATATCCGTTACAAACGGTGCGAACACGATTTTTATAACGGAAAATGCCGTCAATGCGGCGCGTCGCAAAGTCAATACGACCGCGGCGAAGCGTTGGAAACGCACGCCTATTCTTTCATTCACACAGACAAGGTTTTTAACGATATGCAGTTTGATGTCATTATCGGCAATCCGCCGTATCAGTTAAATGATGGTGGAAATGCCGCAAGTGCGAGTCCAATTTATCATTTGTTTGTTGAACAAGCTAAACGCTTAAATCCCCGTTATTTAACGATGATCATTCCGTCCCGTTGGTTTGCAGGTGGCAAAGGTTTAGATGATTTCAGAGATGAAATGTTGCACGATGAACGGATCAGAGTGATTTGTGATTTTCCGACGCCTTCAGATTGTTTCCCAGGTATAAGATTAGAAGGCGGCGTTTGTTATTTCCTGTGGAATAGGGATAATAAAGGATTATGTGAAGTATCAACATTTAAAGACGGGATAAAAATATCGTCTTTAGCTCGTCCTTTGCTAGAGAAAGGTTGCTCTACTTTTGTCAGATATAATGAAAGCATTTCTATTTTAAGAAAAATCCAAAATTTCAATGAAATAACGATGGATAAAATGGTTTCTTCAAGAAAACCCTTTGGACTTCCCACCAATTTCCCGAATATTTTTAAAGAACCCAAAAAAGGATATATAAAAATATATGGATATTTGAAGGAAGGATATGTTAATCCTGCTCATATAAAACAAAACAGAGAATGGGTAGATAAGATAAAAGTTTATATTTCAAAGGCGTATGGCGAAGTTAATACAAAGAATTCTCTTTTTGTTTTAGGAAAACCATTTATTGGAGAAAAAGGAACTTGCTGCTTAGAAACGTATCTGGTTGCAGGACTGTTCGATAAAATATCCTCTGCGGAAAATTTATGTTCTTACATTAAAACGAAATTTTTCAGATTTTTGGTTTCTCTTAAAAAAAATACACAAGATGCTACAGCAAAGGTCTATTCCTTTGTTCCGGTGCAGGATTTTTCAAAGCCGTGGACGGACGAGGAACTGTATGAAAAATACGGGTTGAGCGAGGAGGAAATCGCTTTCATCGACTCTATGATTCGTCCGATGGAGTAAATCTATGACCGAATTACTCGATTTTCCCGCCCGTCCGAAAATTTACGCTTACACTTTACCGGAATACAAAGACAAAAACTGGCTGAAAATCGGCTATACGACACGCGATGTCCGCGAACGCGTCAATGAACAGCACGGTGTGTTAAAACCGATTGAAACTGCCGCCGAAATCGTTTTTGAAACGGACGCCGTGCGTGATGACGGCACTTTGTTTCTTGATCACGATTTTCATCGCTATATCAAACAAAACTGTATCAAACATTTGCGCGGCGAATGGTATGAAATCACTCTGCCCGAATTGAAAGCGGCGATGACCGCTTTTAAAAAACGTCGTCCAAACGTCGATCTGAAACGAACGGAAACTTTTTCTATGCGTCCCGAACAGCGCGACGCCGTTGATATGACCGCCGCTTATTTCAAGGTTTTTTCCGTTGAAAAGACGGGTAAAACGCCTCATTTCCTTTGGAACGCGAAAATGCGTTTCGGCAAAACGTTTGCCGCCTATCAACTTGCCAAAAAAATGGGGTGGAAAAAAATCCTTGTCCTGACGTTTAAGCCTGCTGTTCAAAGCGCGTGGGAATCCGACCTGAAAACACACACAGATTTTTCGGAGTGGCAGTTTGTCGTCAATGACGGGGAAGGTTATCAAAGAATCAATAAATCAAAGCCTTTTGTTTGGTTCGCGTCGTTTCAGGATTTGCTCGGCAAAAACGAGTTGGGCGGTATTAAAACCAAAAATGAAATCGTCCACGCGATCAACTGGGATTGTATCATTCTTGACGAATACCATTTCGGCGCATGGCGCGACAGAGCCAAAGACCTCTACGATGCGGAAGAAAAAGAGGAAAATCCGCAAATAGACGATTATGACGAAGAATTGATGCCTTTGACGACAAACGCCTATCTGTATTTATCGGGAACGCCTTTTCGCGCCCTGAACAACGGCGAGTTTCTGGAAGATCAGATTTTCAACTGGACTTATACGGATGAACAACGCGCCAAACGGGAATGGAACGAGGAAACGGAAAATCCGTATCTTGAATTGCCTCAAATGGTGATGATGACTTACCGCCTGCCGCGTGAAATCCGTGAAATCGCTTTGCAGGGCGAGTTTGACGAATTCGATCTGAACGAATTTTTCAAAACTGAAAATAAAGACGGAGAGCCTGTCTTTAAACACGAAAACGAAGTGAAAAACTGGCTTGATTTGATACACGGTCAATACCTGCCGACCGAAATCGACAGCCTGAAAACAGGCAAGCGTCCGCCGATGCCTTTTTCCGATGTCCGTCTGACCGCTTGTTTGCGTCATACATTGTGGTTTCTGCCGAATGTCGGCGCGTGCAAAGCGATGGAAAAGCTTTTAAAAAATCATTCTTTTTACGGTAAATATAAAGTCGTCTGCTGTGCCGGACAAGAAGCGGGCATCGGCGTTGACGCTTTACCGCCCGTTACGGACGCAATCGGGAATAATCCGCTGAACACGTTATCCATTACGCTCTCTTGCGGCAAACTGATGACGGGTGTTTCCGTCAAGGCGTGGGGCGGTATTTTGATGTTGCGTAATACGTCCAGTCCCGAAACATATTTTCAGGCGGCGTTCCGCGTGCAAACGCCGTTCAAGCTTGTCAATCCGACCGGTGTTTATCCGAACGAAACGCAAATCGTCAAACCCGTTTGCTATGTCTTTGATTTCGCGCCCGACCGCGCGTTAAAACAAATCGCCGAATACAGCGGGCGGCTTGATTTGAACAGTCCCGACAGTCCGGAACAAAAAGTTTCGGAATTCGTCAAATTTCTGCCCGTCCTGTGCTATGACGGCGAAACGATGAACCTCTTGGACGCGGGACAGTTGCTTGATATGGTCGTGTCGGGGACGGCTTCGACGATGCTTGCCCGTCGTTGGGAAAGCGCGCTGTTAGTCAATGTCGATAACGAAACGTTGAAGAAACTTCTGAACAATCCCAAAGCGATGGAAGCTTTGGAACGCATTGAGGGATTCCGCGGACTGAACAAAGAACTGTCCACAATCGTCAACCGCTCCGAAGCCTTGAAAAAAACTAAAAAAGAGGCGAGCGGTGGCGAAAGCGCGGCGGAAAAACGCGAACTGACTAAAGAAGAAAAAGAAATCAAATCCAAACGGAAAATCATTCAGGAAAAATTGCTGAAATTCGCGACCAGAATCCCCGTGTTTATGTATCTGACGGACGCGCGGGAACAAACTTTGAAAGACGTGATAACGCAACTTGAACCGGCTTTGTTCCGCAAAGTTACGGGCTTGACGATCCCTGATTTTGAATTGCTTGTCAGTATCGGGATTTTCAATGCGCAAGTGATGAACTCCGCGATTTTGGCGTTTAAACGATATGAAGAAGCGTCCTTAATCTATACGGGTTTGAACAGACACGAAAACGAACTGATCGGCGGGTGGGATACAACCTTTACTGTCGAAGAAATGAGGCAGATGTAAAACATCTATTATATGGAAAAATTATACCCGTTTTTATTAGCGGTTCACAAAAGGATAAAATCAGACAATTATCGTTGCTATTCGATATTAATATCGTTGACGTTTTCAATCTGATATAGAACTCGTATAAAAAAGAACTGGAGAAGGGCAACATTAAGGTAGATTTTAAACACTTATGTGTTCGACGTATTCAAAATTTTAGAGATACCATTATGTTTTTCTAACCAATCATAATAGCCGTCTATTTCAGGATATGTAAGATTTATTACAAATTCAATTCCCCTTATGACAAGAATAAAATATACGGTAGCACATATGGCATTACCTATTTTCCCTTCTTTTATAATGAGAAAATCGCATTCAAATTTTTTCTGAATAGCACATCCTGATGAATCAATATCATATTCATACATACCGTAGATTCTTCGAATACTACATGGCCAATCATAAGGCGTTCCTAGTCTCGCATAATTACGTATTAAGTCATATTGTACATCGTCAATAATTTCATTTAAACTATTCTCGATGTCTTTTAGACAATAAGCCCAATATTCAAGGGCGATTTTTGCAAGTAATCGAGATGTGTAAATATTACTTTCAAACTTTGTATTATCTGTAAAAACTGGAATATATAGATGTCCGCCTTTTGTGTTTTTTATAGCATTAAAAACACTATCATTCATTATATGAAAAGTTAAGGTTAAAGGGGAATCTTCTATACAAATTTGTGTTTTTTTATCATTAAAGGTACATTCAACAGCAGGCATTCTACCTATTTTATTTGGAATTTTTTCATACAAACGCCATAATTTAACAACGTCTAAGTCCATAAATTTTTTTTCGACTTTACGTGCAAAATAGTTATTACATTTATCACAGACATATCCACGGGGAAGTATTAAAGTCGTGTTGCCCAGTGATTCTGGTATTATATGTTCTATACTTTTTGTGCTTGAAGAATCTTGCTTACAAAACAAACAACGCATTTTATTCCTTTACTCAGAGTCAAACTTTAGTCGTTGAGTAAATATTATAAAAAAAGTCAAGTCTTTTTGTGACAAGAAAAAAATGTACCCTGAGTGTTATTAATGAGAAAAACTTTCGTGGTAATTCTCTGAAGAGTGTCGAAAAAATTTTGTTCTATAATCATCAGTCGATGGATAATTCAGAAGTGAAGCAAAAAAATGAACAAATCAGTTTGCGGAACACAAAAATCAAAGTTGAAGAAGGGCGATAAATGTGAAAATTAATCTATATATATAAAAGATTGAGGGGGTTTTGCTATTCCATAATCCGCAAGAGTTTTTTCTTTTTTAAAGCGTGTCACCTTTCCCAATTGATAAGCATAAGCACATTCTTTTTGAGAAAAATACTCCATAAATTTTTTTCTGCTAATGCCGGCTCTCGGAGATGTTTGATTCCATAAATCGCTGGGCGTAGATTTTAAGATATCTGTAACTTCAACTTCGCCAACAACCTTCATTTTTGGGGCCGAGGTATAAATTAGAATTTTGTTGACCGAGCGAGAGGCGCATTTGCGGCGAAATTCAAATTTCTTTTCACCGGATAAAATCCGTTCTGAATATTCCGGTTTGATAGATAGCAAAATCGTACACATGAGAACCTCTCTTAAACATACTTTATGGAAGTTTGAGCCAGTTGTAAAATTTTTTCATATTGTGCATCGGTAATTCGAGTAAACGATTGAGGACCACTTGGAAAAGAAAGAATTTTTTCATCCCATAGTTCTTTTAAAATAGGTCTTTTTACCAAAGGCGAAACCTGTATAAATTTTACGGCTATTAAATTGCCATTAAAATGATTCCATATGGCACGTAATTCTTTTTCTGGAAAGACACTTCTGTTTTGGCAGTATTTTATTAAATCGATTTCAGAATGCAAATCCGTTTTTATCTCATCAACGATACAAAGAGTCGATAAAACAGATTTATGGGCTTTTTTTTCATACGGCTCTGCCATTCTGTAAAAAAATACTAAATCCCCCGGATGAGCCCCATTCGTTTCTGTGGACCACGGTATATAAACTTTTTGTAAAGCATATTTACAAGCATCTTTTCCCAAAAAATTTATTTGGTTTTCTGTTTTTAACTGAGAATCGGGGAGAAGATGAGTGTGCCAACATGCTTTAATTGGCATAATGAATTTATTAACATTATGAAGTATATTTGGGAAATTCTTTTTAGGAGAAAGAGTTGAATCATATGTGTTTAATTTTTTTACAAAAACCGCCTCTTCCTTACCCGTAGAAGTGTTTTTTCCATATCTAAAAAATCCCCATCTTTCGAATAATTCTTGGAGAGCTCCAAGTTCGGGGCGGTCTTCAAACAGGGTAACATAAATTTCATCTACCTTGCGTTTTAAAGCATTATCAAAGATGATTTTTATAAATCTTTCTCCTAGACGAAAGCCAGTAGATTCGACTTTAAATGTTCCTACTTTTAATCGACGTTTGGGTAAGAAGGTCGGTTGCATATATGGATAAGGTTCCGTTTCTTCTTCTGTTTTTAAATATAAAAAACCTAAAATATTATTTTGATCGTCATTACAAATATATGCTTCTTCATCGCATTTTTTTGCGAACCAATCTTCAAAACCGGGATAATCTTTTTTAAATGTATTAAAGAAATTATCCTTTACATTTAGATCCCCAAAAAGAGTTTTTCGGACAGACAACGCTTTATATTCAATTAACTGGGGATAACGTTCTGAAGCAGATTTAATGAAGTGATCTATGGAATAGACTCTATCTCCTAAACCTATTTCTGCCGCTTTTTTTTGTAATCCCTTATCTTCAGTTATTAAAATATTGGCGTGATTTAAAAATAAAGAATTTAACAAAATAGTATCGTTAAAATCATTCTCAGTTTTATCAATGCTTTTAAATTTTTCATAGATTGTCTTATCGATACTCTCGTTAACCTTTAAAACATTATAAGAGGACAATTTTATTTTAAAGGCTTCTCTAACGGTAGGGCTATTATATTTTTCTATTTCCTTTATAGAAACAGGATGGACAATCTTCTCAAAATGCAAGCGATCTAGCCAACGGAAAAGATGTCCAATGCTGTAATTCATTGGAAAAATACTTTCACGATAGATCAGTATGTTTGTATCAAGAAGAACCCTCATGTGTTACACTCTTTTCCTTTTGTTGAAGATATTAACGAGCCCTTTTATTAAAAATATCCCTATTAATATAACGATTAGAAACAATAGTATTTTATATTCAATAGGAATCTTTCCAAACGCAAAAGGTTTGTTTTCAAAAATCTTTCTGATATTGCTGATTGCTATTAACGAACTGCATAAAATATTTACAAATATTGCAATTATTATCTGTTTTGCTCCAATTTTTTCTTCGGAAAAAATTGAAAAAAACGAATAACTCGGCTTGCCTTCATCTTTATAAAAAGTTGTTATATACGAATCATTATTTATGCCTTCTATGTTTGGAAGGTACTTTTTAAAAAAGTTTGTTTCAAGATTACGTATATTAGACAGTTTTTTATCATCAACAAAAATAACTTCATATGTATTTGGAATGACATGTAGCATTAATGCCTTTTGAATATCACTGCACTCG
Organism: Alphaproteobacteria bacterium; assembly: GCA_017616015.1. Taxonomy (GTDB): domain Bacteria; phylum Pseudomonadota; class Alphaproteobacteria; order CAAGCB01; family CAG-977; genus UBA11549. Next base: position 289,937 of record JAFZYY010000030.1, read on the forward strand.
AGGTTCTTTTTATCTATCGTTTCAATGATTTTTTGTGGCATATTCCTTTTTTCATTAATTTTAAAATCGAATATAAAGATGTTTTTTGAAATACTTCCTTTGAAAAGAGCAAAAGTTTTTTCATACGTTTGGATAAGAAATCTTATGTAAGGATGAGCATCATTAGCTGATTTATTTGTAAAGGTTATATTCAAAACTCCATCTTTTTCTACATGGCATAATACGTTTAAAGCCGCAATTTTTCGGTCGCTGTTTTTAAAAGAGATTATTGATCCGTTGTGTTTATTTCCATTGATTGGAGATATAGATTCTACAACTTCATTAAAAATGAATTGAGCATTATCAGAATCGCTAAACTTTTCGTGAAGACTTTCTATTTTGCATTTTTCACTTATCCAAGGAGCAAAAAAGAACATATTATAATTCTCATCAATTTTTAAAGAATCCTTACAAAATTCTACTCCTATTTCGATGCAAGTTTTTTTATCGCGGATATCCCATGAGCATATTTGCATACGTTCAATTCTTTTCGTTTCTATATTGTTTTTTTCGTGCAAAAGAAATAATGAGTTATCCATTTAACACTCCTGCTAGAAATTCGATAACCTCTTTCTCATCATATCCATTATACTGCATATGATGAATATATAAAGGAGTTCCGGTGTGGTTTGAAAAGATTTCGGCTTGATGATGTTCCGCTGTCATAAGAGTTGTTATCTCGAGTAAAGAATAATCTTTTTTATCTCTATGCAACAAGTTTTGTTGAAGTCTTACGGGATCTGCTTCTAATAACAATATTTTTTCAAAATGCATTTTTGCTAAATCATCTAACGATAATAAGTCCGGAATATTTCCTTTTTTTAAAATACAGAAATGACCGTCTAAGAAAAATAGAGGATATGTTTTTAATTTTTTTTCAATCTGCTCAATTAGAAGGGCTTGGTTGTTTTTTTTATTCGTCACATATTTATTGCGACCATATGTTTCATCATTGACTTCAGATATTAACATACCGGCAGAAAAATGCGGGATTTTCGTTTTTTCAAAGATACTTTCCAAAAGTGTACTTTTCCCGACACCATAACAGCCCGCGACAAAAATTACTCCCATTAATCTCTCCTTTTAAAGATATAGCTTTTTTATCACAATTATGTGAACATTTCAAGAACATTTATAGGCTAATTGCATTGATAAAACAGGGCGGATTACTCCGCCCTGTCTGTTGATACGTTTTTGTTGATCCACTCGTCCAAATCGGTTTTTCGGTATCGGATGACTTTCCCCAATTTGACAAACGGCAAGCCGTATTTGTTCGTCATACGCCAGACGGCAAGCGTGTTGATCTTGACGCCGATGTAAACAGCGGCGTCTCGCGGTGTCATCAATCCGGCGGGGGATATGTTGCAGGCTTCTTTACAGGTTCGTTCCATATGTTCCTCCTTTCTTTGACGAAGGCTTGAACACACAGAAACACCAGCGCACACGTCCTTCATCAAATAAATGATGTTGATTTCGTTTGAATTGTGTGCAGGCTCGGTAAATACCGGTCTGTGCTAAAAAGCTGTTATCAATCTAAGCATATCAACGCCTTGTTTGCAATATCCCCCGTGTATGATTGTGATTGATTATCGTTACCGGACGGAAAAAAGAAAATACGGATTGCGTTTTTTACGCTTTTGACTGATGATGAATGAGGAAGATTGATGACATTTGAACGGTGTCGGGGTTGACCGTCGGTTGACCGGAGTTCCTTTGACAAGGGTGTTGAAAGCTTGTCCGGGAATCAAAAAAGCCGTTGAAAATCAACGGCTTATCTGTTGGCTGGGGAACCTGGACTCGAACCAAGACTAACGGAGTCAGAGTCCGCTGTTCTACCTTTAAACTATTCCCCAACGAATAAAGTATGCTTTATATAATCCTTTGCGGCCGCTTTGACAAGTTTTTTTTGCGAAGTTTAGGAATTTTCTTTCGGATTTTAAGGAATCAGGCTACGAACGCCGTCTATAACGAATTGCGCCGCCATTGCGCCTAAGATGATGCCGAGCAGTTTTGAAATAACGGTATTAACGGTTTGTCCTAAAACGCGGGCGAAATAATTTGACAGTCTGAACAATACGTATGTTATCAGGGAAACCAAGATTAAAGCTGAAATGACATACAGCTGCTGTCCCCATTGTCCGTGGCGTTCCGACATCAACAATATGATGGAAGCGATAGAACCGGGGCCGGCAATTAGAGGAACAGCCAAAGGAAAGACGGCAACGTCGTTTGCGTAAGGGTTTTCGGTGACTTCGCCGGCGGCTTTTTCTTTTTGTTCTTCAACAAAAATCATTCGCAAAGCGACGATCAACAACATAATGCCCCCCGCGATGCGAAATGCCGGCATGGAAATGCCTAACAGGTTTAAGAAGGCTTCGCCGGCATACGCGAAAAACAGCATGACAAAAAAGCCGATGAAAACAGATCTCTTAGCCATCAACAGACGATAACCGGGACGCGGGCTTTCCGTCAGACTCATAAAAATAGGCATGTTTCCAATCGGATCCATAACAACGAAAAGCATTGTAAACGGAGGCAGGAACATATCCAAAAACGAAAACATACGCAAAGTCCTTTTTAAAAATACATCTTTCGGCTAGGATAGCAAAATCAAACGTAAAATAAAAGGGGACGAAAAGAATTTGTTTTATTCTTCCGTTACTTCGGATATGTTAGGGCGTATATTTGCTGAAAAGGATTGTTCATGACGGACTTGTCTCATATTCGTAATTTTTCGATTGTGGCTCATATCGATCACGGTAAATCGACTTTGGCGGACAGATTGATTCAGAAATGCGGCGGATTAACCGAGCGCGAAATGAAGGATCAAATTCTGGATTCCATGGATTTGGAACGGGAGCGCGGCATTACGATTAAAGCGCAGACGGTGCGCCTGAACTATACGGCGAAAGACGGACAGGAATATCAGTTGAATTTGATCGACACGCCGGGGCATGTCGACTTTACTTACGAAGTCAGCCGCTCTTTGGCCGCCTGCGAAGGCTCTTTATTGGTTGTAGACGCGTCGCAAGGCGTGGAAGCGCAGACTTTGGCAAATGTTTATAAAGCGTTGGACGCCAATCACGAATTGGTGACCGTGATCAATAAAATCGACTTGCCGGCGGCTCAGCCCGAAAAGGTAAAAGAACAGATTGAAGATGTAATCGGCATAGATACATCTAATGCGGTGGAAGCTTCCGCCAAAACGGGACAGGGAATTGACGAGGTGTTGGAACGTATCGTCACCGATTTGCCCGCGCCGCAGGGGGACAGCGAAGCTCCTTTGAAAGCGATGTTGGTCGATTCCTGGTACGATCCGTATCTGGGCGTGATTATTTTAGTGCGCATCAAGGACGGCGTTCTGAAAAAAGGAATGAAAATTCGCATGATGGCGAACGGCACAACGCACGAAGTCGAAAAAGTCGGCATTTTCACGCCGAAAATGAAGGATATTTCCGAACTGACCGCGGGTGAGCTCGGCTTTATCACGGCAGGCATCAAAACGGTCGGAGACACAAAAGTCGGAGATACGATCACGGACGACAGACGGCCGGCGGCGGAACCTCTTCCGGGATTTAAACCGAGTGTGCCGGTGGTATTCTGCTCAATGTTTCCGTTGGATACGAGCTATTACGGAAATCTGAAAGACGCTTTGGGAAAATTGCAGCTGAACGACGCCAGCTTCGAGTTTATTCCTGAGAAATCGGCGGCTTTAGGTCAGGGATTCCGCTGCGGATTCCTCGGGTTGCTGCATATGGAAATCATAGAAGAACGTCTGGAACGCGAATTTGATTTGGATCTGATTACGACGGCGCCCAGCGTGGTTTACAAAATGCACATGACGGACGGGACTTTGCTTGAGCTGCATAATCCGGCCGATTTTCCTGAGGTCACAAAGATTGATTTCATTGAAGAACCGTGGGTGAAGGCTTCTGTTTTAGTCCCGGACGAATATTTGGGCTCTGTTTTGCAACTGTGCACGGAACGTCGCGGCGTGCAAAAGGATCTGACGTACGTCGGTTCCCGGGCGATGTTGGTTTATGAATTGCCATTGAACGAGATTGTTTTTGATTTTTATGACAGATTGAAATCCATTACGCGCGGTTACGCCAGCTTTGATTACGAAGTTGCAGGCTATCAGCAGGGCGATTTGGTCAAAGTAACGATTTTGGTGAACGGAGAAACGGTGGACGCTTTATCGTTTTTGGCGCACCGGTCGGACGCGGAACGTCGCGGCCGCCAGATTTGCGAACGGCTGAAAGTTTTAATTCCCCGTCATCAATTTAAAATTCCCATTCAGGCGGCAATCGGCGGCAAGATTATCGCACGCGAAGACATAGCGGCTTTTCGCAAGGACGTAACGTCGAAATGCTACGGCGGTGACATTACGCGTAAGCGCAAACTGCTGGAAAAGCAAAAAGAAGGCAAAAAAAGAATGCGGCAGTTCGGCAAAGTCGAAATTCCGCAGTCGGCCTTTATTTCAGCCCTGAAAATAGGGGACGATTAAGCCTGATAAACGTAAAGTTTCTGATCCAGAAAGAAATGATTTTTCTTTCCGGTTTCCGATTCCTGTATACAGGTAAAGTCCGGCAGTTTGAAACTTTCCGAAATAATAATGGCGCCCTTAGGCAGATCCTGACGAAGCTTTGCGGATAACTCCTGCGCGATTTCGTTACCGGTAAACAAAACAACCAGATTGATGGTCGTGTAGTCTTCCAGCATAAAATTCCGGCGTTTAATCGTGATGTTTTTGTATTTTCTGGTTTTAAATCTGGCCAAAAAATAGGGAACATAGTCCCATTCATACCCGATATAGGAATGTTGCGGATACTTATCGGCCAAAGTCTTTAAGATACGGGCGTCTCCGCAACCCGGTTCGACGACGTTTTTATGTTCCTGCGATGACAGGACGAAATCAGCGGCATTGCTGATTTCTTCCAACATGGCTTTTTTGGTCGGCACAAAAGGCGGGTATTTTCCCATTTTTGATCTGATAAACGAATAAATAACGTAGTATTCGAAAACAACCGCAATAACAAGTAAGACAAAAGAAAAAATACTTAAAACGGACATAAGGCCTCATTACTTTTAAGATTTAAGAGAGAAAGAGGATTTGATTTTTTTCCGACGACACAGAAAAATCAAAGAAATACCGACGATGCCGATGCTTAACCACGCCGGCCACAGCAAAATTTGTCCGGCGACAGTATTTGTTGATGGGGATAAGCCGGTTATGATCGTCAGAATATCCGATGTCGCAATGCTGGAATATTCTCCGGTACTCAGGGCGGCAACGGCTTCTGCCGAAGCGGTAAAAACGGCGATCAATAAAAGGCTCCAGCCGAGAAGACGTCCGAAAAACATGTTTAACCTACTGTTCAGTTATGTTCTCTTCGCTTAAAGGTTAGAATACATTTTTAAAAAAAAGATTAAAGTAAAAAAGGAAAACGGCTTTTTATCGGGAAAGATAAAAAAAAGGTTGTCTTTTAATGCCGAATGGAGTATTCCTAGCCCATTGATAAAGGAGAGATGTCCGAGAGGCCGAAGGAGCTTGATTGGAAATCAAGTATAGGTGTCAAAGCCTATCAAGGGTTCGAATCCCTTTCTCTCCGCCATAAAAATCAAACAGCCGGAAACGGCTGTTTTTTTTATTTACAGATTTCTGTTTTAATCTGATAGCTCATTAAAGAGCTTATTTCTGATTTCCGGCCGGTTTTTCAAAATTCTTTAAATCATTCCTTTCCGGGCCAGCTTCTTCCCGATTTTTTTCCATATCTTGTAAAGAAGTTTGTATTTGAATTTTCGCAACCCGTGCATATCGTCTATGGTTTCTTCTTTTTCTTTCGGCTTTGTCTCTTTTTTTATTTCTTTGAAAGCCGGCTGCAAAATCGTGTACGAACCTTTGGTGTCCGAAAACAGAGAAACACCAGTAATCTGTTCGATTTCCCTGAAGCGATATTCCCACCGCCAGTCCTTGTCGATAATTTCGTTGCCGGCGGCGACGATGTCCAGACGCATGTTTTCATTGTCCAGCAATTTTTTACAAACGACGCGCGCGTCGGCAGGGTGTTCGAAGAACGGTATATTGACGCCTTTAAAGTATTTCTCGATCGCCGGAGAATAACAAGATACGAGACACGCCGACGTCGCCATGACTTCGGGAACGCGGAAAGGAAAGGAATTCACCGTTTGCGGGTGAATGATGTTCAGGCAAATCTTTGAGCCGTTATAAATATCTTCGTTCTCTTTTGCGGAAAAGACGCATTTCTTTTTTTTGCAGGAGGTCAGCGACGGTAAAAAATTAGACAATTCGTACCAACCGTCGTCGCCGTACAGATCCAATCCCAAATCGGCGACGGCGGACAGCGCCAGCAAACGGTCCTCTTTCGCAAAAGTTGAATAGAATTCCGGAATTTCCTTCAGACAGTCCTGAAACTCTTCGGACGGATTTATTTTTTTGATCAGGTCGGCGGAAGAAATGTCGGGTTCTTCGCGAACCGCTTTCAGAAAGTTTTTAACGTCCTTCGTTCCCGAAAATTGTTTAATCACGTTGCATATGTTTACGGGACTGCCGAAATTCGTTCCGATGAAGGAAATATTCGCTTTCTTTTCAATATCCGACGCTTTGAAAGAGGTCGCCAACCTGATATTGAATATGCGGTCGTCGGAACAGCCGAAGCGTTTTTTCGGATATTTCATTTTCGCTTCGGAAAAGCAGAAAAAGAAATATCTGTCCAGATTTTGTTCGATATATCCCTTTTGATTCCAGAATACTTCCAAATCAGCGTCCCAGACGGCAATGTTGCAGTTCACGACTTCCAGCAGTTTGTTGTATATGGCGTTGTTGAACGTGATGACCAGATCGGGGTTGAAAGCGGAAATGTCGTTTCTCAGCTTTTCTTCGTCAAGATCCTCTTTCAACGGGTTTTCCGACTGAAACCAATAGCGCTGAAACAAGTTGGGAATATACACCAGAACTTCGTTTCCGCAGCGCGCCAATTCCGTAACGATCTGATCGTACAGATCCACCAGCTGATAAGTGTTGTTATGATATATGGCGTTTGAAACGCAAAGAAGAATTTTCGACATGATATATATTTTTCTGATTTTCTGGAAAACGATGACAAAAAAGAATATTCTTTTTATACGTGTTTTAAAAGAAAAAAAACTGATGAAAAAACTTTTATTTTTATTGTTGCTGGCGCCCGTTTCCGCAGGGGCGCTTTGTCTGGAATTCTATTTTGATAAAGACGGACAAAGTCAGAGTGTGCGGTGCGGTTCGAAAATACCGGAATTGAAGTGCGGCGATCATTCTTATTGGAACGGGCAGGCATGCGAAAAAATCAAAATTATAGAAATCTGCGAAGCTCAGGACGGAAAATGGAAGCAGGCTCAGTTGCGCGTGGCTCAAATGCCGGACGCTTTTAAATCGGGCGCATTAGCTCAAAAAAGAACGATTATTCATATGTGCGCTTGTCCGGACAAAAAAGTTTGGGACGGCAGAAAATGCCGTTCGGATATTCCGCAATTCAAGCAATGCACAACGTACATGGGGGACGGATCCGTTCGCATGACGGAAGAGTTCTTCGGTTCTGAAGATTGTCCGCGTATCTCAAGGAAATAGCGGATTCTTTTTTGTGGCTGATAAAAAATGAAAATAGAGCGCAATATTTTACTGTTTAAACTTAACAGCTTTTTTGGGAATTTATGGCCGTTGCTGGCTTTGGCCGTTGTTTATTTTCAACAGATAACCGGTTCGTATGCCGCGGCTTTAGGGATTTTTTCCGTAACGACTGTTTCTCAAAGTCTGTCGGAAGTCCCGACCGGCGTTATTTCTGATAAAGTCGGGCGAAGATATACGCTTATTTTGTATGCCGTTTTTTCTTTGTTCGGTTTGTTTCTTTTTTCTATTGCGGGAAATTTGACGATGCCGACATTGCTTTTTGTCGGAGCGGTCAGCCGGGGCGTTGCCGATGCGTTTGAATCCGGTACCGGCGAAGCTTTGCTTTACGAAACAATGCAGGAGTTGGGTAAAGAAAACGAATACGATCTTGTTTTTTCGAGAAGCAAAATGTTCGGACAGATCGGTTTGGCGGCGAGCGCTTTAATCGCGACCGGCGTGACGTATTTTTATTCATTGAATGTTTTAGCGTGGGTTTCTTTCGGCATTTCTTTTTTTCAGTTGTTTATCGTTTTAAGTTTTGTGGAGCCCGGGATAACCGGAAAAGGGCGTCGGGTGTCGTCTCTGGAACACTTTAAAAATTCATGGAACGCTTTGATTAAGAACAAAAAATTAAGATATTTCGCGTGCATAAAAATGTTTCAGAAAGCGTGCGGCTGGACGACGTATTCTTTTGAGGGCGCTTATTTCAACGCGCTGATACCGACCTGGGCGGTAAGTGTTGTTCGCATTATTAAGCAAATAACGGGAATTATCAGCTATGCGATAGCGCCGTGTTTCAGAAAGCTCGGTTTTCTGAAAACATTAATGACTTCGAGCGCTTTGATGTTTTTAATCGACTTGACGGCTCTTGTTCTGAATACATTTGTCACGCCGTTTATCATGTCGTTTGTCAATTTGTTTCACGGTGTTTCCGAAACGGCGGGATCTGCGTTGTTTCAAAAGGAATTCACACAGGAACAGCGCGCGACCATGGGGTCTATCGTTTCTTTAATCGGCGCTTTATTCTTAGCGGTAATGTATTGTTTTATCGGCTTTGTCGCGGATTTGTATTCGCTGTATTTTGCAATGCTTTTGCTGCTGTTGCTTAAATTTTTGACCGTGTTCGGATATTACGATTTGCTGAGAAGATTTAAAGAGTAACGGCAGAAAAAATTTCCTTCCTTCCGCGCGGGGAAGGAAGGAAATAATGTTAAGAAATAAAGTTACTCCGCGTTCCGGCTGCTTTTATGAAGAGCCATCAATATCTTTAAGAATTCGGAAACAAAGATGACTGATGCGGACAGAGCCAGTATTTTGATCCAGATTTCTTTCGGCAGAGGTACCGTGCCGAAGATATAACCGCCATACTGGCTGATCGCGAATTGCAACATAAAGGTAACGGCAAAAGCGACCAACATCGATTTGTTGTTAAAGAAGTTCTTAAAGATGCTTTCATGCGCCAGTTCGCGGCAGCAGAAGGCGTTCATCAGCTGGAACGAAACGAACAGAGTGAACAAAATCGTTCCTTGTTGTTCCGGAGTGCCGCCTAAAATATTGCTGGTCGTTTGCCACATGAATATGCCGGAAATGAAGATGCCGCTGAAGATAATGCGTAACAGCATTTCTTTTGTGACAATATGCGCATTGCGCGGCGTCGGTTTGTTGTTCATCAGCGAATTGCGGATAGGTTCCAAACTGAGCGTTAAAGCGGGAGGACCGTCCATAATCAGGTTCACCCACAACAACTGCAAAGCCGTAAACGGTGTCGGATAACCGGCCAGCAAAGAAATCAGAACGACGACGACCGAAGACAGGTTGACCGTCAGCTGGAATAAAATGAAGCGCTGGAAGTTTTCGTAAATGCCGCGACCCCAGTGAATAGCTTTGACAATCGTTGAAAATGAATCGTCCAGCAGAACAATATCGCTGGCTTCTTTAGAGACTTCCGTTCCGGAGATGCCCATAGCCAATCCGATGTCGGCGTTTTTGATCGCCGGAGCGTCATTAATGCCGTCGCCCGTAACGGCGACAACGCAATTCATCGCTTTCAATAATTTCACGATACGCATTTTGATTAAAGGCGTACTGCGCGCGATAACTCTGATTTTAGGCAGAAGCTCCGTCAGTTCCTGATCGTTTAAAGCGTCTATGTCTTTCGCTTCCAAAGCGATGTGATCTTTATCCAGCAAAGACAGATCGTTAGCGATTGCTGTGGCCGTTACGATATTGTCTCCTGTCAGCATTTTAACGTCAATGCCGGCCTGACGGCAACGGCGAACGGCTTCATAAACCTCTTTGCGCAAGGGATCGGCGATGGCGGTGAATCCGTCAAAAATCAATCCGCTTTCAATTTCGGCGCGCCCTTTTTCGAAATCATCAGGGCATTTTTCTATGTTTTTATGAGCAAAACCGATAACGCGGCAGGCTTTTTCCTGGAAAGAAACGATTTGACGGGCGTACATTTCCTTTTCTTTGTCGGAAATGGAGCACATTGCCAGAATTTTTTCGGGGCTGCCTTTGGTATAGACGATATAACCGTCCGTTCCATGCACGACCGTCGTCATGTTTTTCGTGTCCGAAGAAAACGGATAAACATGTGTGTATCCGTAGCTTTTACGGGTGTTTATATAGTCCTGTCCCGCTTTGTTCGCGGCGACCAGCAAAGCGCATTCCGTCGGATTTCCGATAAAAGTGTAAGAATTGTTGTCAAACCCTATATCCGATGTGGAGTTCAGGCAGAAGTTGGTCAGCAAACTGGTATCCGTCACGTCCTGCGGATTTTTCAAAACGCCGTGTTCGCTGACTTGCATTACGGTCATTTTGTTTTCGGTTAGGGTTCCCGTTTTATCCGAACAAATGACGTTGATGCAGCCAATCGTTTCGCAGGCGACCATTTTTTTGACCAAAGCGTTTTCTTTGGACATTTTTATGATGTTAAGAGCCAGACAAATCGCGACGGTGGTCGGCAAACCTTCGGGGACGGCGGCGACAATCAACACAATGCTGGTAATAAAGGCTTCCGAAATATTGCTCAGATTGGCCGTTCCGTTTGATAAGAACATACCCAGCTGAATGAAAAAGGCCAAAGCGGCCATGGAAATGCCCCAAATGGCGATAATGCTTCCCAATCGCGCTAATTTTTCCTGTAACGGAGTCATGCCCGTTTCGGCGTAGGAAAGTTCTTTTGCGATTTGTCCGAATTCCGTTTCGTTGCCGACGGCGGTGACGACCATTCGTCCCGATCCGGCCGTAACAAAGGTTCCCGAATATACCATATTCGTTCTTTCGGCCAACGGTGTTTTCGGATCGGAAAAGACGGCTTCGGCGTCTTTTTTCACGGCGTCGCTTTCACCGGTCAGAGACGCTTCTTCCACGCGCAAATCGACGCTGTCCAGCAATCGTCCGTCCGCCGGAATTTTAGCGCCGGTTCCCAGAAAAACTATATCGCCGACCACGATGTCTTTTTGATTAATCAGGCGGACTATGCCGTTGCGCAATACTTTCGCGGGAATATCGTTTTTGATTTTATTCAGGGCTTCAAAAGCTTTCGCGCTTTTTCCTTCCATTGTCAGAGAAATGAAAACGGACAAGCCGATGGCAATGATAATGCCGACGCATTCGATATATTCCGTTTCCTCGCCGCTTATTCCGCGCGCATAGTTAACACCGAAAGCGATAAAGGCTGCGATAACCAACATCAGAACCATGGGTTCCGTCAGATTGTCCCATATTTTTTTCAGCAGGGATTCCTGAGGCGGACGGGATAATTGGTTTATGCCGAAGCGTACGGCGTTATCGACGGCCTGTTCTTCGGATAATCCTTTTTGTTCTGAAACGCCTAATTGATCTAAGAGTTGTTTGCGGGTCTGTAAAAAAGCGTTTGTCAAAGTGAAACCTTTCAAAAATAAACACCAAATAGCGCGGTATCTCGGTTATGCACGGAGTATTCGAAAACCAGAAGCGCTCTTTTCCTAACATTTTAGCGTGAATTTATGCCTTTTCTAAACTTTTATAAATTAAAGGGCATGAGTCGGGGTGTCAAGGGAAAAAGGCTGAAGAATCGTAATTGTTTCAATGAAAAGGAGAGGTGTTTCGGGCAAAAGTTTTTCATGAAGCCGGAGACGGAAAAAATTTTTTAAGCGTTTAATTTTTCTCTGACGGCTAAAAAGTCCCGCCAGGCCAACTTCTTTTGTGCCGGCGTTCTGAGCAGAAAAGCAGGGTGGAAGGACGCCATGGCCTGAACGGAAATATCGGCGTCCGTATAGGTCAGCCAACGTCCGCGCATTTTGGTTATGCCCGCGTTTGTATTCATTAACGCGGCGACGGCACTGCCGCCCAACAAAAGCAATACGCGCGGTTTGATTAAGGCGATATGGCGGCGCACGAAAGGCGTCAGCAAAGCTGTTTCGTTTTCTGAAGGCTTTCTGTTGCCGGGCGGCCGCCAGGGCAGAATGTTGGTAATATAAACGTCGGAACGCTTTAATCCGATGGAGCCGAGCATTAAATCCAACAGATGTCCGCTCGCGCCGACAAAAGGTAGACCCTGCCTGTCTTCTTCCGCGCCGGGCGCTTCCCCGATAATCATCAGTTTCGCTTCGGGATTTCCCGCGCCGAAAACCAGATTTGCCGCAGTCGTTTTCAGCGGACAATTCAGTCCGGCGATCATGTTCCGCAATTCTTCCAGAGAAGACGCGTTTTGCGCTAAAGAAATACTTTCGTGATTTTCAATCGGGGAAGAAGGCTGTATGTCGGCAGTCCGTTCTCCGGAAAAGGCTTTTTCCGGTTGTTTCGTCTGCGCAGGCAAGGCAAATCGGTTTACGGGCGTTTCGCCGATCGTTTCGTCCGCGCCGGCCGTTACAAGCCATTGCAGTATTTTTTCATTGGACTGTTCGTTATTCATAAAATTAACGTAGCATATTTTCCGACGCAGATTGAAATATTTTTAAAGAATTTTTAGAAACATAAGGATAAACTTGATTTTTAAAAGAAAACAGAACACAATAAAAGGTCTTTGTTCGGGAAAAACTCTGAGATGCGTTTATATTCGAAATTTTTTGCTTTATTTGTTTTGATTTTGGCGTCGTGCGTTCCTTATCATACGGAAGCCGAGGCTCCGGTTTCCAAGGGAACGAAGGAAGACGCCCGTCCTGTTTCGGTCGGCAGCTATCTGTTATATCTTCAGGCAAAGCAGGATAAAGATTTTTCCGCCGCCGTGCGCTATTTGCGTCAGGCGCTGAAGGAAGATCCGGATAATTCGGCATTGCAAACGGAAATGTTTGCTCTTTTGTCCCTTGAAGGGCGGATTGACGACGCTTATCCCTATGCCGTCAAAGAATTGCAAACAAGCCCTGATTCTTTGCTGGCGTCTTTGGTCGTCGTGACGTATCACGCGTCGAAAGACGATTTCGCCGCCGCGCAAAAGCAAATAGATGCCTATCCTCTGAAAGAAGAAAACGCGTTTTTGCATCCGTTGCTGGAAGTTTGGATTCAGGCCGGCATGAATGATCGGAAAAAAGCTCTGTTCTCTTTGGAACAAATAAATCAAAAAGGGTTGGAGACACTGTATCATTTTCATGCGGCTCTGCTTTATGATTTATGGGACGATGAAGATCAGGCAAAAGAGCATTATGAAGCGCTGTTAGCCGAACCCGGCGGTCTGTCTTTAAGGGCGGCGCAGGCTTACGGGAATTTCTTATTGCGTCAGGGGGAAAAGAAAAAGTTTGATTCTCTGGTTCAGGCTTATCGGAAAGGCGCAAAATCTTATCCGTTGTTGGACGAGCTCTTTTTTACGGCGGGGGCTTCTTTGCCAAGCAAAAAAGTGCCTAAGAGCGTAGCAACGCCGAAAGCCGGATTGGCCGAAGCGTTTTTTGATATTTCAGGCAGTCTGGCGGATAAAGGAAATCCGGAAATTTCGTTGTATTTTACACGTTTCAGTCTGGTGTTGGATCCTTCTTTGTCGTTGGCGCGCGTTCTTTTGGGTGAAATTTATGAAAAACAGGAACGCTATGACGAAGCTTTGAAACTGTACGGCGAAGAAAAAGAAAATTCCGAGACATATTTCGCCAGTCAGGTGCGCATGGGAATTATTTTTTCCAAACAGGGGAATCTGAAAGGCGCGGAAAAGAAATTGCGCTCTTTGGCGGAAAAACGCCCGGAATTGGCTTTTCCGTGGATAGAGCTCGGCGATATTTTTATCACGAATAAAAAATACGAACAGGCCATAGACGCTTATTCCGAAGCGATTAACCGCGTTTCCGTTCCGAACAGGTCTCATTGGAGCTTGTTTTACAGCCGCGGCGCCGCTTATGAGCGCAACAAACAATGGGATCTGGCCGAACAGGATTTGCTGCAGGCATTGGTTCTGTCACCCGATCAGCCGCTGACCTTAAACTATTTGGGGTATTCCTGGATAGAGCGCGGCAAAAATATATCCAAAGCCAAAGAAATGCTGGAAAGAGCCATTTTCCTTTCTCCGCGGGAAGGCTTTATTGCCGACAGTCTGGGGTGGGCGTATTATTTGCTGAAAGATTACGCGCGCGCCGCCGCCGTTTTGGAAAACGCTGTCACTTTTGATCCGGGAAGCGGCGTGATCAACGATCATCTGGGCGATGCGTATTGGCGGATCGGCCGCAAGCGGGAAGCGCGCTATCAATGGACAAAGGCATTAAGCGTCAAAGACGATTTTTCTGAAGGGGATCGTCAGCGCGTCGAAGCTAAGTTGGAAAAAGGATTGGACGCGGTGGGGGATAAAATCCGCCAATTTCCGACGTCCGCCGAAAAGAAGCAACAAACCAAAAAATCAAAATGAGCGGCATATCCTTTCAGGCTCCGGCTAAAGTCAATCTTTATCTGCACGTGACGGGACGACGGGCGGACGGGTATCATTTGTTGGACAGTCTGTTTGTTTTTGCAAAGGACGGCGATGTGATTACGGTTTGGGACGCCGAAGATCTTTCGCTGGAAATTACGGGGCCGTACGCCCGTTTTTTACCGGACGGACAGGATAATATCGTTTTAAAAGCTGCCCGTTCTTTGGCAAAAGCATGCGATATTCGTCCTCAAGCCAAAATCCTTCTTGAAAAAAATCTGCCGGTTGCTTCCGGCATCGGCGGCGGATCGGCGGACGCGGCGGCCGCTTTGAAGGCTTTGATTCAGCTTTGGAATTTAAAGATTCCTTCGGATAAATTGCATCAAATCGCTTTGGATTTGGGAGCCGATGTGCCGTCCTGTCTGGCGTCCGAAGCCGTTCAGGTGGCGGGAATCGGAGATATTTTAACGCCGGCGCCCGCGTTGCCGAAACTTTTTGTTTTGCTGGTCAATCCGAATAAGCCGGTTTCCACGCCGTTGGTTTTTAAAACGCGCTCTCCCGTTTTTTCAAAAGCGGAGCCTTTTACGCGGCCGATAACTGATTTTAATCAGTTTATTAACGCCTTGTCCGAACGGCATAACGACTTATGCGATGCAGCCTGTCAGATAGAGCCGGCCGTTGCTCAGGTGCTTCGTACGTTGAAAGAATATCCGTCCTGCCGATTGGCCAGAATGTCGGGCAGCGGCGGAACCTGTTTCGGTCTTTTCCCTTCTGCGGCGGAAGCGAATACTGTTTGTGATGCAATGCGCCGTTCTCACCCGGATTGGTGGTTTCTAAATACAATAATAGAGTAAAAAGCGCTTGTCGGAAGATGTTTACTTATGTATAAAAAAGACTAAGTGTCTGCTGACAACGCTTCAGTAACTCTTATCAGGAGAAAATCTGTATGTTAAAAAACCGTTCTTTATCATTATTCGCGATGGCTTTGAGCTCCGTTTTGCTGTTAAACGGCTGTTGGAAGAAAAAAGAAACGACGGCAATGCAAATGGTGCAAAAACCACATGTGACGGTTGAAAGAGCTTCTTACAAGTCGTATATGGAAAAATTCAATTTTCCCGGCCGCGTGGAAGCTGTCAGTACCGTAACGCTTAAAGCTCGCGTCGCCGGTTTTTTGAAAGACAGACTTTTTGAAGAAGGCGATATCGTCAAAAAAGGGCAGTTGTTGTTTACGTTGGAACGCGAACCGTTCGAAGCAAAAGTCGCCGAAGCTTCCGCCAATCTGACAAAGGCTGAAGCTGATGCCAAAAACGCCAGACTGAAATTGGATCGCGCTCTGGAATTGCGCAAAACGGGCAACGTTTCACAGGCCACGCTTGATGCGCGCGAAGCGGAAAACAGCATTGCCAAAGGCCAGGTGCTGCAAGCGCAGGCCGCTTTGAATTTGGCGAAGTTGGATTTAAGCTATACCAGCATTAAAGCTCCGTTTACCGGAAAAATCGGTTTGGCGGATTATTCTTTGGGCGAATATCTGCCGGTTAACACAACGCTGGCCACGATCGTCAGTTTTGATCCGATTTATGTTTTGTTCTCCGTTTCCGAACGCGAATTGCTGTCCATGCAAAATACGGGCGTTTTAAAACCGGGCAATGATGATTTGGCAATTTCTTTGCTTATGGCGGATTCTTCGGTTTACCGCTATGACGGCCGGATTAATTTTACAGATGTCGTCGTTGACGATTCAACGGATACGGTAAAAATGCGCGCCGTTTTCCCGAACCCTTCCAAACAGCTGGTATCGGGACAATTTGTTTCCGTTTTGCTGGAATATAACGCGCCCGTTGAAAAAATCGTTATTCCTCAGACGGCGATTATGTCTTCCGTCGCGTCAAAGTATGTTTATGTCGTTGACGCGCAAAACAAGATCATCAACAAACCGATCCGGGTCGGTGTGGAACAAGGCAAAGACATTGTTGTTCTGGAAGGGCTGGAAGCCGGCGAACGCGTTGTTGTCGACGGATTGCAGAAAGTGCGCCCGGGACAGGAAGTTGTAATCGATTCTCCCGCTACGGTAAGAACTCAGCCCGTTAAAACGGCCGTTCAGCCGACTGAAAAAACGGCGACGGATAAAAAAGTTCCGGAAAAGACTAAAAAATAAGGATAACGCTGATGTTTTCCCGTATTTTTATTAAAAGACCCCGTTTGGCGATCGTTGTTTCTTTGGTGATCACGATTGCCGGTTTGATTTCGTTAAAAAACATTCCGGTGGCGCAGCTGCCGGATGTCGTTCCGCCTTCCGTGATGGTGTCCGCCAGGTATCCGGGCGCTTCCGCAGAAGTGATTGAACAGACTGTCGCGCAGATTATCGAATCTCAGGTCAACGGCGTTGACGACATGCTGTATATGGAATCAAGCAGTTCGAATGACGGCAGTTATTCTTTGACGGTAACGTTTGCTCCCGGAACTAATCCGGATATGGATACGGTGAACGTGCAAAACCGTATCAATCAAATATCGACAAAGTTGCCCGCCGAAGTGCAGCAGCAGGGCGTGACGGTTAAGAAAAGAACGTCAAACATGCTGTTGGGCTTTGTGCTGTATTCGCCGGATAATTCGCGTGACGACAGCTTTTTGGCCAACTATATGAATATCCGCGTTAAAGACGTTCTGTCCCGTGTGCGCGGCGTCGGGGAAGTCAATACCTTCGGCGACAAGGACTTTTCCATGCGTGTCTGGCTGGATCCGCAAAAGTTGGCCAATCTGGGCGTCAGCAATGCGGAAGTCATGGCCGCGATTTCCTCTCAGAATATTCAGCCGGCGGTCGGATCGGTCGGGGCTTCTCCGGCGCCCGCGGATCAGCAGATGCAATTTACAATAAAAACCGCAGGACGTTTAAGCACGCCCGAACAGTTCGGCGAAATTATCATTCGCGCGAATAAAGACGGCGGTTTGCTGAAGTTAAAAGATATCGCCAGAATCGAACTGGGAACGACTTCATATGCTTCCGGCGCGCAATATAACGGCAGAATCGCTTCCGGCGCGGTGATTAACCTAGCTCCCGGCGCAAACGCGATGGAAGTTGCCGCCGGTGTGAAAAACGAATTGCAGCGCATGAGAGAATTCTTTCCGGACGGCGTTGATTACGTTATCGTTTTCGATACGACTCTGTTTATCGAATCAACCGTCAGCGAGGTCGTCCATACGATTTTTGAAGCGTTCGTTCTGGTTCTGCTGACGGTGTTCCTGTCTTTGGGAACATGGCGCGCGACACTGATTCCGGCGATTGCCGTGCCCGTGTCTTTAATAGGTACGTTTATTTTTATGGGTATGTTTGGCGTTTCGGCGAACACGGTTTCTTTGCTCTCCATCGTGCTGGTCATCGGTATCGTCGTTGATGACGCGATTATGGTTGTTGAAAATACCGAACGCGTGATCAGCGAAGAGCCCAATCTGTCCATTCCGGACGCGGTGGCAAAAGCTATGGGACAAATTACCGCGCCGATCATCGCGATTACGCTGGTGATTCTGTCGGTGTTTGTGCCCGTTATTTTCATTCCGGGCATTACGGGACAGTTGTTCAAGCAGTTTGCCGTGACGGTGTCGTGCTCGATGATGATTTCGGCGATCAACGCTTTGACATTATCTCCGGCGTTGTGCGCGATTTTGTTGCATCGCGAAGAAAAGAAGAAAAGAGGGCTGGTGCCTTGGGTCATGCGTCAGATCGACAGAGGAAGAGACGGTTACACTTCCGTTGTTAAACGGTTGGTGCGTCATTCGTCTTTGTCGATTTTGATTATCGCCGCGGTTGTCGCGGGCGCGTGGCAGTTAAATCGTATAACGCCGGCGGGGTTCCTGCCCGACGAAGATCAGGGCATGTTTATGATCGACGTTCAGTTGCCGGAAGGGGCTTCGCTGGATCGGACAAGGGAAGTTTTAAAACAGATTTATAATATTGTTAAAAACAATCCTGCCGTTGACAATACGATGCAGGTCGCCGGTTTCAGTCTGATCGGCGGTAACGGCCCGAATATGGCGATGACAGTGGTGGGCTTGAAGCCGTATGAATACAGACGCTCTCCGTCTATGCAGGTCAAAGCTATTTTGGCCGATGTGCAGCCTAAGTTCAATCAGGTGATGGGTGCGAATATCCGGGCGTTCAACCTGCCTGCCATTCCCGGCGTCGGCGTTGCCAACGGTTTTGACTACCGTTTGCAAAACGCGAACGGCGATCCCGTTGACCACATGGAAAAAGTGATGTATCAACTGCTGATAGCGGCCAATCAGGACAGTATGTTGCGCATGGTGTACAGCACGTTCAACACGTCCACGCCGCAGCTGTTTTTGGAACTTGACCGCGTCAAAGCGCAAATGCTGGGCGTCAACATCAAAGACGTGTTCTATCAGCTGCAAACGACGCTGGGTTATGTTTACGTCAACGACTTTACGTTAAACGGCCGCGTGTATCAGGTGAACGTGCAGGGGCGTGCCGATTCCCGCGCGACGCAGGAATCCGTTTCCCGCCTGTACGTCCAAAACAACAAAGGCGATATGGTTCCGTTGCGTTCTTTGATAACGATTAAGCCTGTCTTAGGGCCTTTGTCTTTGACGCGTTACAACAATACGATGACGGTTAAAATCAACGGTTCCGCGGCGCCGGGCTTCAGCTCGACTCAGGCGATGGACGAGATGGAAAAACTGTCCAAACAGCTTCTGCCGAAAGGCTACGAATACGAATGGACGGGTATGTCGCTGCAGGAAAAAACGGCGGCGGGACAAATGCCGGTCATTTTGTTCCTTGCTTTCTTGTTCGCATATTTGTTCCTGGTCGCTTTGTATGAAAGCTGGATGATTCCGTTCCCCGTTTTGCTGTCTGTTTCCGTGGCGTTGTTGGGGGCTTTATGCTTCCTGTATACGTTGGGATTGGACAACAACGTGTATGCGCAAATCGGTATGGTTCTGCTGATCGCTCAGGCTTCGAAAAACGCGATTTTGATCGTCGAGTTCGCAAAAGAGCTTCGGGAGCAGGGCGTAGAACCGGAAGAAGCGGCGATACAAGCGGCTTACTTGCGTTTCCGTGCGGTGATGATGACGGCGGTTTCCTTTATTTTGGGCTTGTGGCCGCTGGTCATTGCGTCGGGGGCGGGCGCCATTGCCAGACGGTGCGTCGGCACGACGGTGTTCGGCGGCATGATTTTCGCGACGGCGTTTGGTATTTACGTTATTCCGATGCTGTTTGTCGTTTTTGTCAGACGGCGTGAAAAATTCCATGCGAAGCGCAAAAAACGCCTGAAACAGCAACAGCCGGCAGAAGGCTAAATAAAAAGCGGTTGAATTTTTTCAGCCGCTTTTTTTGCCGGAAAGCCTATTCGTAATACGAAAAAGGCGGAAAAAAGCTATGTTTGTTTCAGCAATTTTTTCAGATTGGCGATGATGTTTTCGTAAGAAATCGCTTTGGCGTAAGGAAATTTTGCCTGATATTTTTTCCACGCTTCTTTCAAATCGGGGCTGTTTTCAATCTGATTCAAAATCGTTTTCGTGTCTGAAATCTTTTCAAAACTGTTGCGGTGTTTTGCCGTCGCCGTCAGAGCTTTTTCAAACACGGATTGATCGAAAGGTTGCGTCGAACTGAGAATATAAGAGTCGTAAAAATCTCTCGGTCGGGTATTGAATATGCTCCGGCGCAAGATCGTTTCTACCTTTTCAGCCAAGACGCTTTCGATGTTATATCCCATCAGAGAAACGATTTCTTCATCATCAAACAGACACGGAAATTCATACGGGACGGCTTCGGGAGTAATGGCGTCTCCGGTTGAAACGTCGATGGATAACGGCGTTATGATCGTTTCAAAAACGGCGTCCATTTTAACGCAAAAGCCGCCGTAAAGATCTTCTTTCATAATCGCTTCGACGCTTTTGACCGTGAAAGTTATGCCGTCTTTCATATCAATCGCCGCGATCTTTTTTACATACTCGCGAATGGACGCTTCCGTCAGTATCAAATGAATCAATGTTGTGTCCAAGTCCGTTGTCGAACGGATATCCAACCCGACAAGTTTGGCTACCAACATTCCGCCTTTGATGACGAACTTGTCTTTATATTCGGACTTTGCCAAACGCACAAGGAAGCGTTCAAACATATAGTTTTGCAAAACGACCTGCGCCGCGTTCCCGTTTTGCTTGGCATAAGCGTTGATTTTGCTTTTCAGGCTCATCGCTTTGGCGGTCATAACAGCACCTCCAGATATTTTTTGATTTTTGAGCGAACATTTAATTTTTCCGCGTAGTCTGCCAATAAAGACAAATTTTTTCCGGCATATCCGGCGTAGCTTTTCACGGCGGTTAAAAAAGTTTCCTCATCAACACGCCGACGGTCTTTCACCATATCACACAGCGTCCGCTCGACGTTATAGCAAGCGACCATGTTCCCGAACGTCGTTTTCCGTTCGATCCGCCCCAACGCGTGCAGTTCAGGTTTGACATAATAGCAAATACATTGAGAGCGCACCGCCACTGACAAACTGGCGTTTTTCGGAATGGAAACGGAATGAATAAAAGGCGTTCTGTTCGCCAGACCGTTTAAAAACAAAGCCGTGTCATGTGAAAAGACGATTTTCGGATTGTTCAGAGCCAACAAAAACATATCGTCCCGCGCCTGATCGGGCAAAGCGTAAACGCCGCGCCCGACACGCTCCAACACGCCCGACTTGACATACAAGGAAAGCGTCATTCGGGAAAAGCCCATAGCTTCAACCTGCGCGGTCGTAATAACGCCGTTTTCTTTCCTGATTGCGTTTAAAATTTCAGCGTTCAGCTCCATAGGGCACCTTTACATTCATATTGATATTTTATGTTCTATCGATATGTTTGTAAAGTATTTTGTTTGCGGCGTCATCGAGCCCGTCGGTTCGTTCAAAGGTAGCAAGTAGGTGGTAAAATAGAAGTTTTTCTCCTGTTTTACCATCAGTAAAGTTTTCCGCTACCTCTTGTTTTTTTCTGTATACTCTTATTGATAAATTTAATTTGCTTTATGAAAAAAGTTGGTTAAAAATCAGATATGCTTTGTTGAAAAGCATAGGGCTTCAAACACCCTTTTATCTATGTCGCATTGTGTATGGCGACTAAAAAATTATACGCCGCAGACCGGAAGCGTCAACAGACGCGACCGGACGGACGGCGCGCTATGGCAGATTTTTCTGCCGTGGCAAAGAACCGTAAACAAGGGAATACCGACGAAACAAGACACTACGAATGAATACGGCCGAATACGTTTGTAAACGACCGAATACGAATTTTACCGATAGATTTTCGCCGCCGAGGAAAGAATGAAAAGCCGACCATCTTTTAAAAAGAATTTTTGATTTTATGGATTTTTTTATGAACGCTCTCTGGCAAGGCGATTAAATTTCCATCTTCTCCATTCCACGGTGTGTTGTGATGCCCGTTGTTATTGATATGATGAATCTGTAATTTTTCATTATTAAAAGCATCTTTCAGTTCATTTTCATCGCCAAAGTCGAGCTTTTTTTTCTCCATAAACTTTTTCATTTTTTGAAAAGCGGCCTTTTTCAATTCAAACGCTTCGGCAACCAGCTCATAAACTAACCGTTCCTCACCGTTTATGTTAACAACCAGATAGCCGTTATAAGTTTCAAATTCTTGTTGTAAATTATTCCAAAAAAGACTTTCGTATTGAGATAAAATGAAGTGAAAATTTTTGCATTTTTTAACAAGTTCCTTTTTTAAATAAACCTTTTTTTCGCTATCACGATTTAATTTACAGCCTTCACATCCCTTGCAAAAACCGCTTTTTCCTTTACATTTTATTGGAATACCGACGCGCCCGAAGTTGCTAACCTGCAATCCGCCTGCGATATTATCACGAAGAGATTCGGCCTTTTTAGGCAACATATCTTCGCAAACATCAACCTTATATCCTGTCAAATCTTTCCATTCTTCCCTATTTCCGTCTTTATCAAACAAATCGCACGGATGGCACGCAAAGGAAGGAGGAACCTTGTCATAAAAAAGTCCTGTCTGTCCCTTGTCTTTCCAACAAAGAGCCAATGCTAAATAAGGCGTGTATTCGGATGATACTTTTTTGATGGATTCAACAGTTTTCTGTTCTTGATTGGCGTTCATTTCTTATTCCCTTCGTATTGTTCAATGATTTCTCTTTGATGTTCGTTCGCGATATCGCGCGCGGATTGCCCTTTTTCCGTTTTGACGTCGGGATCCGCGCCCCGTTCCAAAAGCAGTTTTAGAGTTTTGTCATTGGCGCCGGATTTAATCGCCTGATAAAACGCCGTCAGATTATCTTTCGTCGTTTCGTTGATCCGCGCTCCGGCGTCCAGTATTTTTCGAATGACCGGCGTTTTGTATTTATACCGCAGAGCCAACATTAAAATCGTTCCGAAAGCGTACTGCATAACATTCACGTCTTCGCCGCCGTCGATAAAATCCATAATAACGAAAGGCGGATAACGCATCATCAACGCCCTTTGTAAAGCTGTTTCGTTGCCCGCGTCGATTTTTAAATATTCGATCAGTTTGTTCGTTTCTTTATTTTCAATCAGCTTTTTCACTTTGTTTTTGGCAATTTGAGCTTGGATTTCGCCAATCGGCAAAATCAAGCCGTCCGCGATAGGAAGTTTTTGATGAACCGCGACCTGATACGCCGCTTTCATTTTTTCTTCCAACACTTCCATCTTTTCCGGATTTTTTTTGACCGTATCGCATAAAGCGGTAAAGACGTTCAGATCGGGACATTGCAGAACCGCCGTGCAAAGTAAAGATAACGCCTCATCTTCAAAATCGTTGCCGTATTTCAGTAAAGTTTTTACGATTTTCGCGCCCTTATTGTCGTGGACGGCGCGTTTCAAAGCGGAAAAACCTGAATTGATAACAGAAGAATAGAGAGCTTCCGTTGCGTGGACATCCGCGCCCGCTTCCAAAACAGCTTTGATTATGGCGGGGTTGTCGCTGAAACGTAAAGCGTAAAACAGAGGACGGATAAAAACGGGCGTCAAACCGTTGACATCCATACCTGATTTTAAAACGGCTCGCATATTCGCAAGGTCTTTTCCCGCTTTGACAACATAGCAAAACCGTGCCTGATGATTTTCGTCTTTTGCACCCGCGTCAAGCAGTGCTTTGATGATTTGAGGTTCCTGTGCCAACAAAACGGCACGCTGCAAAAGCGTTCTTTGATGCCCTTTGCCGTCATCGACCGCTATAGCGTTAACATTGCCGCCGTTTTTTATCCATTGGCGGACGTCGGCAAGCGTCACTTTTCCAAAATCAAAAATTTGATTCTTTTCGTATTTTGAAACGCTTTTCAGAAAAGGACTGTTGCAAATTCCCGCCAGATCGACAGGATAAAGTCCGTTTTCATCGCAACGATTAAAATCCGCCCCGTGTTTGTGCAAAACGGAAAAAATGTCCTCTTTGGCTTCCTTTACCGCCATTGTCAATAACGTGTCCGTGCCGTCAACGGTTTCGTTGATATCCGAAACGGTTTCAAGCAAGACGTCCAGATTTTCCGGCGTCTGTTGAACAACCGCGAGCTGAAAAAACGATGCCGGAAGTCCTGTTTCAAACAGTAATTTAACCCGCCTGACCAACGTTTTTAAAACCTTCGTTTCCCGGCACAATCCGGCAATAAACATAAAAAAAGTATCGATTTCCTCACCGTTTGCGCCTCGGATTTCCGGTTCAAGAGCTTTCCAGTCCGTTTCCCGTCCGATCATTTCCCTGCAAATCATTTTTTCCTCCGTTTTTATCAAAGACTTGATTATAAACACGGTGATATGACAAAATCGGTCATATTGATAAATGGATTATAAAAAATGCGATTGGAAAAAGTAAAGAACATCTTATTACTGATCAAGATGATGCGTTCGTCGGCATCGGGCGTTTCGTTGGAAGACATCACAAAGACATTCAACGTCAGTTATCGCACTGCGCAAAGAATGATTGCCGCCATATCGGATTCCGATCTTGCTTTGGGCGTTGAAACCGTCGATTTCTGGGACACGGTCAAACGATGGCGAATCAGTAGGAAAGAGCAAAAAGATGATTTTTTTACAAGCGACGATTTGTTTTGTTTGAAAGAGATTGAGAATCTGCTGTCAACACAAAATGCGGACAGGCTGAAACGATTGTTGATTGGACTTGAAGCAAAAATCAAGAACAGATTGCCGGAAAAAACGCTGAAAAAAACGGAAGCGGATATGAACGACAAAAACGAAACGGAGATTTATCTGCAACATCCGGTCAACCGCTTTACGGCGGAAAAAGAAAAAATCATAAGCTTGATTAAACAGGCGGCAGACTCTTTTCATAAAATATCTTTTTCTTATACAACGGCAGCGGGAAAAGTTGCCGAACGATGCGTTTCTCCATATGGCATCATTCATCATTTCGGGAAATCCTATCTGATCGCTGAAGAAAACGGGGAAATACTGACTTTTAACATCCTGAACTTCAGAAACATCAAACAAACGGAACAAACGTTTTATAAGCCTGCTGATTTTTCGCTGAAAGAATATGCTTGTCAGAACGCCGTCGGTATTTTTCACGGCGACGAAGAAAATATCGTTCTGCTTTTCGCAAAGGAAGCGGCATCGTTTGTTGAGAATTACAGTTTCCATCCGACTCAAAAAATGAAAAAAAACAAAGACGGAAGCATTACGTTGTCAATGAAAACGGGCGGATTACGGGAACTTTGCTATTTTTTGGTCGCGTGGGAGGATTCTGTTCAGATCATTGCTTCCGAACGGTTAAAACAAACGATGCGTGATGTTTTAAACAAAGCTACAAAACAGCTTGAAAATTTTTAAATGTCGTTTTCAGAAATCATTTTTAATCTGACAGTGGTAGAGAACAATCTTTTCTCCTAAAAAAGAAAAACAACAGCCTGAATAATTGAAGAAAGGAAAGGCTTTTCTTTTTATTTCGACGATCAGAGAGCGGTAAGACTTCCCTCTATCGCATCTTTTCATTGGATTTATTTTTACAGGCGGACAGAACAAGGCAGACGGATAAAAATGAGTGAGTGGGCAGGATACGCAATTCGTAATACGAACGCTTGCCGGTGAACTCTGCGAGGCATTTGCCGACGGCAAAGAGGAACAAAAGCGGCAGTCGGATTTTTTATTTTTGCCGTCCGTCTGCCAAACGGTAAAAACACATCTAAAAATGCACGCTTGCTATATTACGATAGGATCACAAGAAAAAATCCGATTTTTCAATTTTAGAAACCGGTTGCAAAAACAGGGGCTTTTTACAATAATGGATTCGGATTGATTAAGGACGAAAACGGTTGAAGAAACGGGTTGCAAAGAGGTTGCAACGGTGATTTTTCAAAGAAAGGCTTTCTCTGTGGCGAAAGTTTCGGACAACAAAAAAAGCCTTGATTACTCAAGGCTTTCGATTGGTGCGGAAAGCGGGACTTGAACCCGCACGAGGACAAAGCCTCAACAGATTTTAAGTCTGTTGTGTCTACCATTCCACCATATCCGCGAAAGGGACAAAATACTTATTACCACAAGGACACACTGAATGAAAAGATTCTTTTTGATATTAAGCTCATTTTTTTTATGCTCCTGCGTTTCAGATGATTTTTTTATGGATTCCGGCTGTCCCGTTCTCGGTAAAAAAGAAGTGTCTGTTTTATTTGAATACGGCAGTGCTCAGCTGAATGAAAAAGCGGTTGAACAGATTAAAGAAATCGCCCGGGACGTGAAAGAAAAGGGCGATTATGTCTGTTTTTTGGGCAGGCTTTCTTATCAGGGTGTCCCGTCCGGTCAGGCTTTGGGCGCCGTAGACCGAGCCAGAAACGTAGCGGCGATTTTTTTGAAAGAAGGCGTGAAGCCCACCCGAATATATATCGGCATAGCGCCTGAAAAACCGAAAGTCGGTTTTTCAAAGCCTCAGACAGCGGCAGATGAAGATCATACATTGAAATTGCTGATTGGAAATTAGGGCGTTTATCTTTCCATTTCCGCCTAAAATCACCTTCTCCGGTTCATATCCGACGTTTAATCGATAGAAAAAGGCAGTCCGAAGACTGCCTTTTTTTTATTGGTCGGAGTGAGAGGATTTGAACCTCCGACCCCTACGTCCCGAACGTAGTGCTCTACCAAGCTGAGCTACACTCCGATATAAGTGTTATTGCTTATAACGCGAAGTTTGATATACTGCAAGAGGGTTTTGTCATTTTTTTGTTTTTTTTAGGTATTACCGTGAAAAAAAGTATCATTATCGCCGTTTTGCTTCTTTGTATCGTTGCCGCGCTGTGCTTTATTTTCTATCCGAAATCCAAAGAAAAAGAAGAAATTGCGTTATCAAACGAAACGTTTGTCTCTAATCAGGATTTAGCCGTTTTACCGACAAAGGCTTCGGAAAAACAGCAGGAAATGAATTCTTCACGTTTAAAGGTAAACTTTGATATTGTCCGAGTCGAAGAAGACGGCAGTATGATTGCCGCCGGCAAGGGGGAAAAAGGTGCCGCTTTTTCTTTGATGGACGGCGAGAGCGTTTTGGCGGATATTTCCGTAAACGAAGACGGAGAATGGGTTTACATTCCTTCCAAACCGTTGGTTGTCGGAGCTCATGAAATATGGTTGCGCGATTCTTCCCAAAATGTCCGCGAGGAATCGGAAGTCGTGGTTGTTAATGTTCCGGAACCCAAAAATACCGAAGAGATCCTGACGGTGATGATGTCTTCCGATGCTGAAGATATAAACGTTCTTCAGGCGCCGGCGCCGCAAATTCAGATAGATTTGGACATTCGTTTGGTGAATTATGTGAATAATGCTTTTATTGTTCAGGGAACCGCGCATGAAGCCGGTGACATAAACGTTTATGTCGATAATTTATTCCTGGGAAAAGTGCGCTCGGACGGGTCTGAATGGTCTTTGCGCGTTGCCAGAAAGCTGGAAGCCGGAAAAAAGTATCTGATCCGCGCGGATAAAGTTGATTCCCGCGGAAAGGTAACGGCGCGCGTCGAGGTTCCCTTTGAAATGGAAAAAGGTTTGGAAAAGGACAAAAGCCGCCGCATTCGCATCGTTAAAGGCGATTGTCTGTGGTCTATTGCAAAACAGCTGTATGGAACGGGGTTTGCTTATGTGACGATTTATCAGGCGAATAAAAATCAGATCAAAGATCCGAATCTGATTTATCCGAATCAGGTCTTTGTTTTGCCGATGAAGTCCGAAAAATAAAGGTAAAACGCAAAAAATACTTTTCATTCATCAACGGATAGCATACAAATACAGCTGTCAACAAAATGAAATAAGGAGTCCCGAATGTCTCGAGTTGATTTATCCTGTCGTCGCTTTATTCTGCCGCCCATTCATCAGGAAGGGTGGCGGTTTGTCTGTCTTTTTGCCGCGGTTACGGTGTTGATGTGGATGCTTTTTAAACCGATTGGCGTGATTTGTCTGGCGGCGACGATTTGGTGTTATTTCTTTTTCCGCGATCCTCTTCGCGTTATTCCTGAAGGGGACAGCTATGTTTTGGCTCCCGCGGACGGAATCGTCAGCGCAATTCGGGACGTCGTACCGCCGAAGGAATTGGAAATCGGCGAAGAACCGATGACGCGGATCAGCATTTTTATGAGCGTTTTCAATGTTCATGTAAACCGCGCGCCGATGGCGGGAAAGATTATCAAAATGTTTTATCGTCCGGGGGCGTTTGTAAACGTTTCTTTGGATAAGGAAAGCGAAAACAACGAACGTCAGGAACTGGCGATGGAAACGGTGACGGGTCATAAAATCGCTTTTGTTCAGATCGCCGGATTGGTCGCCCGTCGGATTCTGACTTTCGTTAAAGAAGGCGACCAGCTTAAAGCGGGCGAACGGTTTGGTCTGATTCGTTTCGGCAGTCGTTTGGACGTTTATTTGCCGAAGGGGATTGCGCCGATGGTTGTCGAAGGACAGACAATGGTTGCCGGCGAAACGATTCTGGCCGATATGAAGGCTTCCGGAGAAGCCCGCAAAGGGAGCATGATTTAAATGCTGAAAAATTCTCGTAAGCGGATCAAAGATTTGCCGTTGAATCGCATTGCGCCTAATTTGGTCACATTGTTTGCGCTGTCTTCCGGCGTGACTTCCATTCGTTTCGCAATGGAAGGAAAGTTTGAATTGGCCGTTTTTTCCATTTTGCTGGCGTCTCTTTTCGATGCGTTAGACGGCCGGGTGGCTCGTCTGTTGCGGGGAACATCAGACTTCGGAGCCGAATTGGACTCTTTGTCAGACGTTGTTTGTTTCGGTGTTGCGCCGGGACTGCTGATGTATTTTTGGGCTTTGGGGACAACGTCTCCGGTCGGGTGGATATTTGCGTTGTTGGTGCCCATTTGCTGCGCTTTGCGATTGGCCAGATTTAACGTTATGTTGGACGAAGCGCCTCAGCCGACGTATTGGAAACATTTCTTTGTCGGTCTGCCGGCTCCGGGCGGCGCGTATGTCGCGTTGGTGCCGATTATGCTTTATTTTCACAGCGGCTGTTCCTGTTTCCGCAGCGGCCCGTTTGTGGAAGCGTTTTTATTCATCAGCGCGTTTTTGATGGCTTCCCGTTTGCCGACGATTTCCTTAAAGCATTTTCGCATACCCGTGCGGTTTGTCGTTCCGTTGCTGGCTTTGGGGGGATTTTATGCCGGAGCGTTGGTTTATAAGCCATGGCTGACGGCAAGCGTGACGTTTATTTTGTATTTGCTGAGCGTTCCCGTTTGTTCGTATATCTTTTTAAAGCTGAAGGCGCGCGAGGAAAATTCCGCGGCCAAGCAGCCGGAAAAGGCGGAATAAAAAAAACCGGACATTTTGTCCGGTTTTTTTTAAGCTTCTTCTTTTCTTCGAACCAGAGGCGAAGCCGGAGAAAGTTCCGCTTCCCACGGGAATAAAATCCAAGTGTCCTGATCGACGGACATTACAAAATCATCGACGACCGTTTGCCCGACGGGCTTTGCGTACATCGTGACGAAATAAGCTTTAGGCATCAACTGCCGGATAATTTTTCCTGTTCTGCCGGAATCGACCAGATCGTCAACGACCAGAACGCCCTCGCCGTCCGTTTCCGGCACTTTAAGCAAAGAAGCGGCGCTACCGCGTGTTTCTTCGTCGTATCCGGCGACGCAGATTGTGTCGATGTAACGGATTTCCAGCTCTCTGGCCAGAATGGCGGCCGGAAATAATCCTCCCCGGGTCACACAGATAATTTTTTTCAGGTCTTTACGGTTAACCAAACGCGATGCGAGCGTGCGGGCATCGCTGTGAAACTGTTCCCAGGAAATTGTTAAATAGCGCGGTTTAGTCATTAGAAGCTCCCATCTCTTGACACCGTGTCAGGAAGAGCCCTTTTTTAACGCGTTTGGCTATAGAATCAAGCTTTTTTTTAAAAGGTAAGCTTTCCTCTATTTTTTAAACCAGCTTTGTATCTCTTTTGATCTTTGAATTGAAGACGAAGAGACAGACTCTGCGGATTTTGTGGGGTTTGAAGAGGCGGTCTCTGCCGGTTCTTTTTCTTTTTTGGCGTTTTCTTTTGCGGCGCGGATTAAATCGCGGATTTGCGCTTTGATTTTAGGACCGTTCCATTCGGTAATGCCACGGATTCTGCCGACTTCCCGTCCTTTTTCGTCAATTAAAAAAGTAGTGGGCAACCCTTTGACGTCGGCGGCTTGCGCAAACAGAGCCTGAGGATCGGAATAGATTTTTAAATTTTTTATGCCGCGGTTGACCCAAAAACGCCGTAAAAGAGGAAGCGGTTCAAAATCCGATGAAATGGCGATGACTTGAAATTTAACGCCGCCCATATCTTTTTGCAGTCGATCCAGCATCGGCAGTTCAATAACGCATTGCGGACAGGAGGTCGTCCAGATATTTACCAGAACGATTTTTCCGCTGAAATCGCGCAGAGAAACTTTATCCCCTTTTTCATTAAGAAATTCCGCCGTCGGAGCGGAAACGGGATATTTATTGATGTTGAATGTTTCGGGGGCTCTTTTGTTCTTAATGGAAATGATGCCCGTTGTCTGCGCTTCAGGCGCGGTCAACGGGAAAAAAACAAGCATTAAAAGAAAAAGTCCCTTCAACATCATCATATTTTTAATATAAAAAAAAAGAGTGAATAACACTTTAACACTTGCTATTCTGAAAGCGCAGTTCAAACGAAAAGGCTTTTTTATGAAAAAAACGATTGCGATTGCTTTAACTCTTCTTTGTTTGGCCGGCTGCGGCAAACGCGGAAGGCTTGACTTCCCGCCTGGATCCATGTACCCGCGGCAGTATCCCGCCGCGCGTCAGCCGAAGAAAGGACAAATGATGCCGGTCGCCGAAACGCCGACGGAAAGCACAACGGAAGAAGACACCTCAACCGGAGCGGAAGAATAACCATGTCATTTCACTATCAAAACGGCAGTCTTTACGCGGAAGATGTTTCCATCATGGAAATCGCGCAAAAAGTTCCTACGCCGTTTTATCTTTATTCGGAACAGATTTTGCGTTCGCAGATGCGGGCGTTTTCGGACGCGGCACAAAAGCGGCTGAAATCATCTCTGGTATGCTTTGCGGTGAAAAGCAATGCCAATCCGGCAATTATTAACGTGTTTTCCTCTATGGGCGCCGGTGCGGACATTGTTTCCGAAGGTGAATTGTTGTTGGCTTTAAAGTCGGGAATTCCCGCCGATAAAATCGTTTTTTCGGGCGTGGGCAAAACGCGCGAGGCATTGACGTTGGCCGTTGAAAAAGAGATTAAGCAAATTAATCTTGAATCTGAAGAAGAAGCGGAAATGCTCAACGAAATAGCCGCGAAAGCCGATAAGAAAGTGCGCGTAGCCGTGCGTGTTAATCCCGATGTGGACGCGCATACGCATCACAAGATTACAACAGGTAAAAAAGAAAACAAATTCGGTGTTGCCTGGCAGGAAGCCCGCCCGCTGTATCAGCGTTTGGCAAAAACGGAAAATTTAATTCCCGTCGGCATCGACGTTCATGTCGGATCGCAGTTGTTGGAAACGGAACCGTTTGAAGAGGCTTTTAAACGTACGGCGGAGATAGTGCACACTCTGCGTTCGGACGGGATCCGTCTGCAAACAATCGATATTGGCGGCGGATTGGGGGTTGCTTATCAGAAAACGGATAAGCCCTGTTCTCCTGATGATTATATAGCTGTTGTTGAGGAACAGTTGGGGGATTTGGAATGCGAAATCGTTTTCGAACCGGGACGTTTTCTGGTCGCTCCGGCCGGCGTTCTGGTTTCCCGGGTTGTTCGTGTAAAACATACGCCGTCAAAGGATTTTCTGGTATTGGACGCCGGAATGAACGATTTGATTCGTCCCGCGATTTATGACGCGTATCATAATATTGCGGCGGTGAAAGAGAAAGAGGCAACGCAAACGTTTGACGTTGTCGGCCCGATTTGTGAAAGCAGCGATGTTTTTGGAAAAGACAGAATGCTTCCGGCAATGCGGCCCGATGATTTGGTCGTTATTGAAACGGCCGGCGCTTACGGTTCGTCAATGGGATCCAATTATAACTTCAGGCCGCTGTGCGCGGAAGTATTGGTCAGCAAAGAGCGTTTTGCCGTTATCCGGCAGCGCCAGACTTTTGAAGAGATGCTCGCGCTGAACCGTCCGGCTCCGTGGCTTTAGTCGGTTTTTGTCAGCGTCAGAATGACCTTGGCCGTTTTTGAAGGCGGCCGTTCGATTTGAAAATCGATTTCTTCTATGCCGTGCGCCGGCAAAACCTCAACGGGCGATTCCAGAGAAGTCGTTGTCAACGTGCGGTCTTTTTCATCAACAAAACGGACGGAAAAGGTTTTCGGGCGAATGTCTTTTCCTGTGGCGTTAAAAGCCGCGGCCTGCAAAATAAGATAGGGTTTGTAATCTTTCTGTATGATTTCGTAGGAAATTGTTTGCAGCATAACGGGAGCGCGCGCCGGCGTACGGAAGAAAAACAAGTAAATGGACGCTACGATGCAAAACAAGCTGATAAAATACAACGGCTTCAGCCATTTTAAAAAACGGTTGCCGTTTTTTTCAGGTTCTTGAAAGAAGTCCTGAAAAGAGGGTATGGATATATCCGGTTCCTGTTCCTGCGACTTCGGGGGCTCCGTCAGGGAAAAATCCGTTAAAAAATCAGCGTCTTTTACTACCGGTTCCCATACATGGCCGCATTTGACACAACGGACTTTTTGTCCCGGATCGTCGGTTGCGGGGATATTATAGGTCGTTTGGCAGTTCGGACAGGTAATCAGCATGTTTTTTCCCGATGTAATTTAATATAATATAATGCAGATTTACGTATAAAATGTTAACTTCTTTTTTTAAATATGCTTAAATGTCCATATTAAAAGACAGGAGAAGCCGGTGGCGGAACCGTATGTGATAGAATTTGATAACGTGGGTCTTCGATACGGGCAGGGAACGGAGGTTCTGAAAGACGTTTCGTTTGCTTTGCCGGCGGGGTCCTTTCATTTTTTGACCGGCGAAAGCGGCGCGGGGAAAACGTCATTGTTAAGCTTGCTTTATCTGGCCCGCAGTCCGACGCGAGGCAGCGTTAAACTGTTTGGCAAAGCGGTTCAGAGTATTGCGCGCGATGATTTGCCGGAAGTCCGACGCAAAATCGGTGTTGTTTTTCAGGATTTCCGGCTGTTGGATCATCTGTCCGCCATTGATAACGCCGCTCTGCCTCTGCGGGTGGCCGGCTATCCCGAAGCCGAAATTCAAAAACGCGTCACCGAATTGTTGATGTGGGTGGGGTTGGGCGCGCATCTGAACGCCAGGCCTCCGACATTGTCCGGCGGTCAAAAACAGAGCGTAGCGATAGCCAGAGCCGTCATCAACCGTCCTCAATTATTGTTGGCCGACGAACCGACCGGAAACATGGACGACAAATCTGCCGCGCGATTGATGAGATTGTTTGTGGAGCTGAACAAACGTGGGACAACGGTTGTTATCGCCACCCATAACGAAGGGTTGATCAGAACGTTTCCCTATCCGCGCATACATCTGGTCAACGGGCGACTGTCCATTTATCCCGTCGGTTATTCCCCGGATCAGGCTTATCTGAAAACGGAGGCGGATTATGTTTAAGCGCCCCAGCGACATACCTTTTGCCCGCGATACATCGGCCTGGTTTTTGCCGTGGATGGTGATGCTGATGGTTTTTTTCGCGGGATTGACGACGGCGGGGACTTTGTCTCTTAACTCGATGCTTTCCAGATGGAGCCGGTCGATTTCCGGATCTTTAACCGTTCAGGTCATTCCGATTGAGGAAGACGGTCGCATCAATAAAAGAAAAACGCAGCAGGAAATGGAAGATGTTCTGGATATTCTGCGCAAGACGGCAGGCATTGCTTCCGCGAAGGCGCTGACGGACAGTCAGATGAAGAATCTTTTAAAGCCGTGGCTGGGCGAATCTTTTCTGTTGGAAGATTTGCCGATGCCGCATTTGATTGATGTTCAGCTGCTTCCCGATGCGGAAGTCGATTTGGAAATGTTAAGAACGTTATTGGCTCAAAAAACGCCGAACGCTTCACTGGACGTTCATAAGCTGTGGCTGGGAAAACTGATTAAATTGGTTCGGACGCTTGATTTTCTGGCATCTGCGTTATTGAGTATGGTGATTGTGACGACGTCGGTGATTGTTATTTATGTGACATGTTCTTCTTTGGCGGTGCACAAACCCGTGATTGAGCTGTTGCATCAGACCGGCGCGCATGACGGATATATTTCCAAACAGTACGCACAAAGAACGGCCTTGCTGGCTTCGGTCGGCGCGATTGTCGGTTTTTTAGGCGTTTTGCCGATTATTTACCTGCTTTCCTCCGTTGCTTCTGAGGTACAGGGGGGATTGCTTTCCGAAGCGCGCTTTGACGCCGCGTCATGGGGATTGCTGTGCCTGGTGCCCGTGTTAGCGGTTGTTTTATCGACCTTGACCGCTTATTGGACGGTTCAGAAAACTTTAAGGCGAATGCTATGACGCGTAAAAGGGGTCTGTTTGCGTTGCTTGTTATTGCTGCGGTCTGGACGGTAGGCCTGTTTTGGTTTGCTTCTTTGGTGAATCGCGCGCCGCGGGATATAACGACGCGGACGGAAGCTTTGATTGTTTTGACCGGCGGGACGGAACGCGTGGCGGCGGCAATAGAGCTTTTAAAACAGGAAAAAGCTGAAAAATTATTGATTTCCGGCGTGAATAAAAAAGTCGACTGGGTTCTGCTGGCGCAGACGATTGACGAACTGCCCGATCAGCTGACCGATAAAATCACGCTCGGCCATGTGGCGTGCAATACGCGGCAGAACGCGTTGGAAAGCAAAGATTGGCTGGAACGTAACCGATTTACGTCCGTACGATTGGTAACGGCGTCTTACCATATGCCGCGCAGTATGTCGGAATTCAAAAATGTGATGCCGGATATGAAGATTATTCCTCACCCGATTTTTCCTCAGACGGTCAAACATGACGAATGGTGGAAATGGCCGGGGACATTTACTTTGATTATGTCGGAGTATATGAAATTTTTGTTTGTGTCGATCAAACATGTTTTTCCTTTTATTCATGATTCTTTTAATGCTGAAACGGTATGTGAACAATGAAGTTGATAAGATCTTGTCTGTTTAATGTTTATTATGTTCTGGTCACTCTGATTATCTGTGTGATCGGTATGATCGTAGGACCATTTTCGATGAAGCTGTGCTGTCTGAATGCGCGGCTGTGGGGCTTTTTGCTTTTGTTCGGACTGCGGTGGCTGGCCGGAGTTAAATGTGAAGTGAAAGGCAAAGAAAATTTACCGAAAGAAGGCGGTTATATTATTGCTTCGAAGCATCAGTCCGCTTTGGAAACGATAGCTTTCCACGCGTTGTTGCCGGAACCGGCGTACATTTTGAAAAAGGAGCTGCTGTATATTCCTTTGTTCGGGTGGAATCTGAAACTGACCGGCTGTGTGCCGATCGACAGATCTTCCGGAACAAAAGCGATGAGGTCTATTCTGCATGGTACGGAACTGCGTTTGAAAGAAAAACGTCCGGTCGTTATCTTTCCGGAAGGAACCAGAACAAAGCCCGGCGCGACGACACACTATAATCCGGGTGTCGGACTGATGTACGAAAAATTTGATGTGCCGATGATTCCCGTCGCGTTGAATTCGGGCGTTTTCTGGCGGAAAAACGCTTTTTTGAAAAATCCGGGAACTCTGACGATCGAGTTTCTGCCGGCCATGCCTAAAGGGTTGGACAAGCGCGAGTTTATAAAGGAATTGCAGGACAGGATAGAGGCCGCCTGCGCACAGTTGCCGTTGAAGTAATGAAAAAAGCTCCGGATTACGGAGCTTTTTTTGTTTTCTTTGAAGAGAATTTTTTCTTCTCCTGTTTTGGTTTTTGAGCTTTCTTCGCTTTTTTCATGGCGGCGCGTTCATGCTTGATTTGAGCGATGCGTTGCTTGCGTGTTTTCTTTTTTTCTACGGAAAATCCGAAAGTACCGAGTTTGCCGCCCAAAGCGTAATAAGCTCCGTGGCAGAAAGCGACCAATCCGCTTTTTTCCAATTCGAAGCGTCCTTTGTCGTCAAGCAATTCTTCTTCGACATGAACGGCGACGATTTCCGCCAGGAACATATCGTGCGATCCGAGCGGCTTGATTTCCGTAACGCGGCATTCCAGGGATAATGGACTTTGTTCGATCATCGGAGCTTTGACTTTTTGGCAGGGCAGGACAGTCAGACCGGTTTCTTTGAATTTATCGACATTTTTTCCTGATTTGACACCGCAGAAATCGGCGGCTTTTAACATCTTGGACGTTGTCAGATTGATTACGAACTCTTTGTTTTGTTTGATCAATTCGTGGGAGTAGCGCGACGGACGCACGGAAATATACGTCATCGCCGGTTCCGAATTGATTATTCCCGTCCACGCGACGGTCAGGACATTCGGCTTTTCCATTGTGCCGCAAGTAACCATGACGGGCGGTAGAGGATAAAGCATTGTGCCGGGTTTCCAAACGGTTTTGGTCATTGAAAAAATCTCCTTTAATTCAATCAGGGGAAATTATAGTCTTCTTTGGCGAAAACAAAAGGCTTTTTGCTTGCTTTGGTCTTTGTTCGGCGGTTTAATAAGGAAAAATCAAGAGGCGGAAATGTATTTCAGGCTTTTTTCTTATCTGGGAAAATATAAAAAGCAAGCGATCCTGGCTCCGATAGCGGTGGCGGGGGAAGTCGTTCTGGAAATCTATATTCCGTTTCTGATGGCGAAAATCATTGACATCGGTATTGCGCAGAAAGATTTAAAATACGTTTTCGAAACGGGATTGATGATGATGGCGGCGGCATTGCTTTCTTTGGCGTGCGGCAGTGTCGCGGCGCGTCTGGCGGCTGTCGCGGCGGCCGGATTTGCCAAAGAAATCAGAAAAGCCGTTTTTAGTCGGGTTCAGGATTTTTCCTTTTCCAATACGGACAAGTTTTCGACCGCTTCGCTGATTACGCGGCTGACCACGGATATTACGTTTGTTCAGAATTCGTTTATGATGATAATTCGCGCGTTGGTTCGTTCTCCTTTGATGATGAGCTGCGCGACGCTGATGGCTGTTCAAATCAACAGGGAATTGTCGCTTGTTTTCCTGATTGCCATTCCTTTTTTCGGAATTACGCTGGCGTTTATAGCGGTGAAAGCTCACCCGTATTTTATGAAAATGTTTGAAAAGTACGATGCGATTAACGCTTCTTTGCAGGAAATGCTGACGGCCGTTCGTGTGGTCAAAGCGTTTGTGCGCGAAGAGTATGAAAATAAAAAGTTCAATAATGCCGTAACGGATTTGCGCGACGCTCAGAAAGCGGCGGAAAAAATTGTGATTTGGAATATGCCGATGATGAATCTGGCGATGCAGGTTTGTCTGATTTGCATTGTATGGTTCGGCGGAAACCTGATTATTCAGGAAAGAATGCAGACGGGAGAACTGTTCAGTTTTCTGACCTATATCGGCATGATTTTGATTTCTTTGATGATGTTTTCGTTCGTGTTTATCGGCATCGTCATTTCTCAGGCGTCGGCCAGAAGAATTCACGAAGTTCTGACGGAAATCCCGGATATTAAAGATACGGGAAAGGACGGCCTGACACCGGAAGACGGATCAATCGTTTTTGAAAACGTGTCGTTCAGCTATTCGGGACGGGCGGATAATTTGACGCTGAAAAATATTTCTTTATCGATTCAGTCGGGCGAAACAGTCGGCATTATCGGCGCGACGGGATCTTCCAAAACGACGTTCGTGCAACTGATTCCCCGATTATACGATGTGTTTTCGGGACGGATTTTAGTCGGCGGGCATGAGATTAAAGAATATCACCTGCCCGAATTGCGCTCGTCCGTCGCGATGGTATTGCAGAACAACCTGCTGTTTTCGGGGACGATTGCCGACAATCTGCGCTGGGGGGACGATACGGCGACGCAAACTGCTTTGGAACAAGCGTGCCGCGCGGCGCAGGCGCACGACTTCGTGATGTCTTTTCCGCAAGGTTACGATACCGATTTAGGGCAGGGCGGCGTGAATGTATCCGGCGGTCAGAAGCAGAGGCTTTGTCTGGCGCGGGCTTTGTTGAGAAAGCCGAAGATTTTGATTCTCGATGATTCAACCAGCGCGGTTGATACGGCAACAGATAAAAAAATCAGAGCGGCATTAAAAGAAACGCTGAAAGACACAACAAAAATCATTATTGCTCAGCGCATCTCTTCGATTATGGAAGCTGATAAGATTATCGTTTTGGAGGACGGAAAAATCAACGGTATCGGCACGCATGACGAACTGATGCAAACAAACGCGATTTATCGGGACGTCTTTATTTCTCAGCAGAAAGGAGCGGCATAATGGCAAAAGCTCCTCATCCGCCGATGCGCGGTCAAAAGATGGAAAAACCGCAGAATCCTTTTAAGACGATTCGCCGGCTGCTCTTCTATTTAAAACCGTATAAATTCCAACTTTCCTTCGTGGTTTTGGCAATTTGGGGCTCGGGATTAGCCAATGTGGCGATTACGTATTTTTTGAAACCGGCGGTGAACGATTATATTGTGCCTTTGATCGGACAGGAAAAACCGGATTTGGCCGGCTTTGAACATTTAATTATTGTAATGGCGGCGATTACTTTAGGCGGTTTTCTCTGTACTTATCTGTTCAACCGTCTGATGTTGAACGTGATGACGGGTGCAATGCGGCAAATTCGTTTGGATATGTTCACGCATATGCAAAAGCTGTCAATTCGGTTTTTCGACACGCATACGCACGGCGAAGTGATGAGCCTTTACACAAACGATGTTGACACGCTGCGGGAAATGCTGTCGATGAGTCTGCCGAACATGTTGCTGTCGCTGACGACGATTGTCGGCGTGTTTGTGATGATGATTGTTCTCAGTCCGGCGCTGACAGGCTTGGTTGTTGTGATTTTGATGCTGATGCTGTGGACGATTAAGCATGTCGCCGTAAAAAGCTCAAAATATTTTTCCAAACAGCAGCAGGCTTTGGGGCGCGTAAACGGTTATGTTGAAGAAATGGCGCAGGGCGTCAAAATCATTAAAGTTTTCAGTCGTGAAGAAAAAATAAAAAAAGACTTTGACGAACGCAACGAAGATTTATTTCATCAGGCGGCGAACGCGAACACGTTTGCGAATATTTTAATGCCGGCGGTCGGCAATTTGTCATATCTGCTGTTTGCGATCGTTTCAATGACGGGCGGTTATCTGGCGGTGATCGGGCGCATGGATTTGGGAACGATTGCGGCGTTTTTACAATATACGCGCAATTTTTCCGGTCCGATCGGGCACATGTCGATGCAGCTGAATTCAATTTTATCGGCGCTGGCGGGGGCGGAAAGGATTTTCAGATTTCTTGACGAACCCGAAGCAAAAGATGACGGCTATGTAACTTTGGTTAATGCGGAAATCGCCAAAGACGGCACAATCGCCGAAGTGCCTTACAGAACGGGGCAATGGGCGTGGAAGCACCCGCATCAGGATCATACACTGACCTATACGGCGTTAAAGGGCGATGTCGTTTTTGATAACGTCGTTTTCGGTTACGAGCCGGATAAAATCGTTCTGAACGGACTTTCTTTGGAAGCCAAACCGGGGCAGAAAGTTGCTTTTGTCGGTTCGACGGGCGCGGGAAAAACGACGATTACGAATCTGCTGAACCGGTTTTACGACGTGCCGAACGGCAAGATTCGTTATGACGGCATCAACATTAACAAAATCAAAAAAAGCGATTTGCGCCGGTCTTTGGCGATGGTGTTACAGGACACGCATCTGTTTACGGGAACAGTGATGGACAATATCCGCTACGGCAAGCTGGACGCGACGGACGAAGAGGTCTTTGCCGCGGCAAAGCTGGCGAATGCGGACGCTTTTATTTCTTCTTTGCCGCAAGGATATCAGACTGTTTTGACGGCGGACGGCGTGAATTTGTCGCAAGGACAGCGGCAGTTGCTTGCGATCGCGCGGGCGGCGGTCGCGAATCCGCCGGTGCTGATTTTGGACGAGGCGACCAGCTCGGTCGACACGCGCACGGAAGCGTTGATCGAACAGGGCATGAACACTTTGATGAAAGGGCGGACGGTGTTTGTGATTGCGCATCGGCTGTCGACGGTTCGCAACGCGGACAAAATTGTGGTGCTGGAACACGGTCAGATTATAGAAACGGGGACACACGACGAATTGATAAAGCTGAAAAAACGATATTATCAGCTTTATACGGGACTGTTCGAGCTGTCTTAAAAGGAAACAAAAATGCGGCGGTTAATTGAAAAAGCGGAAAACGATCATTCTTTGGAAAAGGCGGAAATCGTCAGCCTGCTACGTGATGAGGAATCAACGCAGGAACTTTTAAAAGCGGCGGATCGGGTACGGGAAAAGTATGTCGGGTCGGACGTGCATTTGCGGGCGCTGATCGAATTTTCAAATTTTTGCCGTCAGAATTGCTGCTATTGCGGGATTCGCAGGGACAACAGACAGGCGCAAAGGTATCGCATGAGTCCCGAAGAAATTGTTTTGCACGCGACGGCGGCGGCGAAGCTCGGGTTTCATACGGTCGTCATGCAATCGGGCGAAGACGTAACCTTTACGGTTGATAAGATGACGCAAATAATCCGGGAAATCAAAAAACTGGATATGGCGGTGACGCTCAGCATCGGGGAAAAGTCTTTCGAGGAATATCAGGCTTATCGCGAAGCGGGCGCGGACAGATATTTGTTGCGCATCGAAACGACAGATAAGGACTTGTATCATCGATTGGATCCCGGAATGAGCTGGGATAACCGCTGCCGGTGTTTAAAGGATTTAAAGTCGCTGGGCTATGAATTGGGCTCCGGTTCCATGGTCGGTCTGCCGGATCAAAGCATCGAATCGATTGCAGACGATATTTTATTCTTTAAAGAAATCGGAGTGGATATGGCGGGGATCGGGCCGTTTATTCCGCATGAACAAACGCCGTTGGCAAACGCAAAAGGGCGGGAGTTTGTTCTGTCTTTAAAGACGATGGCAATGACGCGGTTGTTGTTGCCGGACATCAATATTCCGGCGACGACGGCAATGGAAACGCTGAATCCGAACGGGCGGGTTATCGCGCTGCAAAGCGGGGCGAATGTTGTGATGCCGAATGTAACGCAAGGCGAATACCGTAAAAAATACGAACTTTATCCCGGAAAGATTTGCGTCAACGATACGCCTGCCAAGTGCCGCACCTGTATTGAATACAAAATATTGTCCATCGGACGGACGATTGGAGCGAGCAAAGGATTCCGCGGCGAATTTTTAAAACGGTAAACAAAAAGAGCGAACGGTTCTTTTGATGTAAAGAATAGCTTGCTCTTTGTCGTTAAATCTGTTCATATGGAACGCGCTGAATCCTGTCGGCATAAAAAACCTTCCCGCTTTTGTCGGGAAGGCGAAAGAAACGGCAGATCTTCGGAGAACGATGCAAAGACCGCCGCAGACAGGGCAGGATTCAGTTTTTAATGCTTTTTTTCGTTTACCCTGTTTTCTGTTGGCGCGTTAAATTTATCCTCCGCCCCCCTCATCAAAGCAGTATCTTTCTCCCAATGGTAAATTTTTGTGGGCATCTAATCCGTTGGTATTATCTAATCCGCTGATTAAAGACAGAGCGACGATATACGACCGTTTGTCTTTCAAATGGTCGCCTAAAAAATCATCTGATCCTTCAGACGCATTATTTTTTAAAGGGAAGTTGCAGGTGATATAGTTGGGAATATAAACTTTTTCGGCGCGGGCATCGCCGGCGGTCAGAATATAATACTGAGCGCCCAG
The DNA here is from genome assembly GCA_017616015.1 of Alphaproteobacteria bacterium. Lineage (GTDB taxonomy): Bacteria > Pseudomonadota > Alphaproteobacteria > CAAGCB01 > CAG-977 > UBA11549. The sequence goes on from JAFZYY010000030.1 coordinate 331,736, forward strand.
AGGCTGATGTTGGTGTGTGCCGGGCGGATTGTCTTCTAAAAAGAAACTGTCCGAATCGTGATGCAACAATCCGAAAAATTTGGAACTGGAAGTCGCGCGAGCCATCGCTTTTAAGGACGTCATTTTATTGGATCCTTCATAACGATACGGAACGGTGCGGACTGTGACAAGATATTTGACGACATCGGCCGCGCCGCATGAAGTTTCGCCTGTCTGAGAAGCGGGAATGCAAAACAGATATGTCCGCGTATTGTCCTGCGGTTTATAGGTCGCCGGCAAATAGCTTTGAATAAAATCGAAAATATTGTTGTTATCGTTTCCCCCTTTAGTCAATGCTCCGTTTTCCACGGTAACTAACGGAACGATGCCGTCCACAGGCGTGTTCTGATAGGTGTTTGTCGCTGTCGGCGCGGCTTGTATTGCAGTGGTGTAACCGCGTTCGGCCGCGACATGCTGTTGCAGTGTGCTTAACGCCATGGCTTCATAAACAGGGACAACAAAATCTTCCTGATTTTTTGCTTTTTCGGTCAGATTGCCGAAGACAATTATTCCCATCAGCGAAGCGAGGACCATCCAGAAAAACATGGCATTCTCCTTATTTTGTTGTCCCTGTCCGTTTTGTTAATTCATCGCGTTCGATTCCCATAACGGATTTTCCATCGGCGTCAAAATGACATTGAATGTCTCTTCGGTGTCGGAAGACGTGCCGTCCGTATTCATTTTCTTAACTCTCATGTTCGGCATGGAAAAGCGGTTGGGATTGAAATAGCAATACGTGTGCGCGATTGCCGACCACGAATCGGTGTAAACGCCGCCTATGTTCCAAATGAAACCAGCAACTTCGTCGGTCGGCGTTACCGTACCCATGGCGACTTTCCAACCGTCGATTTGGCGGCCGTCGCAATTTGAATAACCCGTACATTCCGCTACGGTGCTGATGCCTAATCGCGTTCCGGCCTGCATCAGACTGATTGCGTTTCGTACGTCCGAATTGGAATAGTCCACGTAACCGAAATTCAATTTGACAGTACCTGACGCAGCATAAGGATCGTAAGTCAGGAATTTTCCTAATTCAAACGAGTTCGGCGTGACCGTCATAACGGCCTGATAGCCGTCCGGACACGGTCCTTCGTCTTCCGCGTGAAGGACTTGAGCTGTTCCGCCCGATATCGGCGTCACTATGGTACGCCCGGGCGCCGGCACTTTTCCCATGAACGGATGCGCCCAACAAACGCCGTTTTCAGGACATTCTTTGTATTCGTTATCGCCGTATTCTAGTCCTGAATTGTTTTTATGATAACTGAAATCTACGTATTTGGCAGCAACATGATTTTCACAATATCCGAAGCCTTGCTTTATAGGGTGCACTGTAATACCGGTAGCTTGAGCGGCACAGTCGAATTCAAATCCGCCGCCTTCTAATCCGAGGTCATCGGAGTAACTGTAATAAGGCATCTTGAAATCGCATGAATTTGAACCGTCGGTTTCCGTAATGCACGGCCAGCCGCCGGCGGTATAGCTGTTAGACAGAACGTAAATCCCTTTCAGAATGTAGTTCGGCATCGCTTCGCTGAGCCGTGCGCCGCCTCGTGACGTCAGTTTGATATCGTTCATGACCGATATGAATGCCGGGTCGACGCGGAAACGTTGGTAGTAGGTGTTGTTGTCCCCGGAATGAAATTTATAAGGAGTCTGTCCGCTGTTAGCGCTTATATTTATTTCAACGGCGGCATTGCTTCCCGTATAGGCGGTGGATATTTTTTTCGTCTGCCCCGTATCATCGTCATCGTTAATTTCTAATCTTAAACGATTTCTGACAGGATCGGCTATAGAACCGTCATTGAGCATAATTTTATCCGGTTGGAAAAATCCGGCGCTGACTCTTCCCGATTCGACATTCAGGTGAACGGACGGTTTATAAGTAGCTTCATCAAGGGTTCCTGTTCTGGGAGCTGTTTTATATAATTTCAGACCGTCGTTGGTAAAAGTAATTCTCCGGTTGCTTTCCAAAGCGGTGGAAAACATTCTTTCCGTAAGAGAAAAATTAGCGGTGTTGTTTATGGTTGTTTCCGCTTTGCCTTCCGCGCCGGAAGTCAATATGGTTTGAACAGATTGCGTTCCTCCCGTAGCTTTCAGGTCAACGGAGCTTCCGTTCAGAAGCATATGGCTTTTGCCGTCGAAACCTATTTTGGCTTTTTCATCGTCCAGAGATACAGCGCTCTTGTTATTGTAAAGCAATTGCGACATCGAATCGTTGAATTGCAAAAGTCCCTTATTGTTCAAATAAGAAAGTCTTGCTTCGTCGTTACTTAAAAGCAGCTGGTGTGTGCTGTTGCCGACATCCATGTTGAGAGTGCTTTGATCCAAATAAGCTTTCGAGGCGCCCATATTCAACTGAGCAAAAGCGCTTCCGGCAGAGGTATCGTCCATTTCAAAAGAATAGGAATCGCTACTCAGCACTGTTTTTGCCGAATGAGCTTTCAGAGTTGTTGTCGTGTTGCCGCCTTTAGCTTGAAACATGGTTTCGGTTGTCAATACGGACGCTCCGTTTTTGACGCCTAATTCCACTCGTTTCTGCTGATTGTTCAAGTGAACGAACGTTGTGGCGTCAGCTCCGGTTTCGAAAGCCAAATCGTCTTTTACTTTTATGTGCGAACTGTCAACTCCCAAAGCGATATTTGCGTAAAAAGCGTTGCTCGGCGTTCCTACCGCCATATCTGACCCGGAAGTGTTGTTTCGCGAACGGATCAGGATTTGACCGCCGACGACTTCCAATCCGCCGGCATTATGAATATTATTGCAGTTGGCCCCTGTTCCGTTGCACAGACCGTTTCCCCCCATATCCAAATTGGTAAACATGGAATTCGCTTCGGGTAGACCGTCTACGTGTTTGCGGTATAAGTAGTCCCCTGAAATACCGGAAGAATACGATGTCGTTACCGCAATACGTCCCGTGGGATTATCCAAATTGCCGAAATAAGTCGAGGCGTTGCCTTCCCAAATGCCTTGAGAACCTAAGATTCTTACTTTTTCATCGGCCGCGTTTCCGCCGAAAGCTTCAACAACCTGATTTGTACGTGTATATCCGCCGTCCGCCCCGATCATCGACGCGATACGGGCGGCTCTGCGGTCGTCGATTTCAATGTGTTCGTCATCGGTTTTGGATAAAATAATCCCGGACATTTTATAGCGGGAACAATACTTTCCGGTAGCAGGAAGAACCGGAGAGGTAACAACGCCGTTTGTTATCGTGTAACAGGTTCCCGGCACGCAGTCCGTGCCGTTCGTATTGCGCATTTCTATACAGTCTGCCCGAACGCTGATATCAAAACTGTCGGCCAGTTTGTTTTTACGGAATTTCACTGTGTCCGCACCGTTGACCTGTTCGATATCAATAGCCGAACTGGGCAGGTATAAAGATAACTGCTCGGCGTTTATGCTGTAGGTATGATTTAATTGGCCGGTGTGTAGCTCGTCAAACCATTTATTGTAATTCGTTTCAATGTAGTTGTTCAGCGCGTCCCTTAATTCTTTCATCTGGCCGGCGATGGCAACTTCTTCCAGTTCTGCGGTGCGATCCGCCGTCTGACGGACAACCATCGGAGACATCATCGTCATTAATCCCAACAACGCAATCGCTTCCAGCATCAACGCGCCGCGTTCGTTCGTTTCGTTTGTTCTCGGGTGCGTAAACATGGCAACCTCCTTTTGAATAATGTCTCTTTTCGGTTTTAGTTCCCGGCACACAGTTCGGGCTTTGACTATAAAGGCTATTGTAACGGCGAAAAATCATGCAAATCAACGAAAAAGATATATATCTGACGTTATATTTCGCGAAAATCCGCCATTTTTTTTGACTTTTATATCTAAAGTCATATTTTTGTATAACATATTGAAAACAAAAAACTTTTTAAGAAATCTCTTAAAATGGCTTAAAAATCCTGTCCGGAAGACGTTATCTTTTGCGGACGGCAGTCAGCCATTTCACGACATCGTCGCTGGCGCCGAAATCGTACAGATTCGTGTGGCCGCCTTCGGGGTACAGTTTCAGAGTCTTGTCGGCGGATCCGGCTGTTTCAAACATCTTTTTACCCTGTTCGACGGGAACCGTTCTGTCTTTTTCCCCATGCAGGACAAGAACGGGCGCGTTTAAATGTGCGATTCGCCGTTGAGAATCAAAAGTGTCTTTGACGATATACTGAACCGGAAACATCGGATAATGCACTTTTGCCGCGTCCGTCATTGACGTAAAGCCGCATTCCTGAATCAACCCCGCCGGCGCGCGCCGTTCTGCCAATCCGTTGGCAACGCCTGTTCCCAAAGACATTCCGTAATAGAAGACTTTTGCGTCTTTTCCTTGTTTCATATGAATAAAATGTAACGCGGCTTCCGCGTCTGAAATCAATCCTTTTTCGCTCGGTTTTCCGGGGTTTCCGCCGTATCCCCGATATTCCAGAAGCAAAACGCCGTATCCCGCGTCAACGATCGGAATTAATTTGTGCGCCGCGTCCGGAGCAGGTCCCGTGTTGCCGTGCAGATATAAAACCGTCGGATACGGTTCGCCTTCTTTGGTTTTTCGCGGTTCTTTATAATAGGAAACAAGCTCCAGTCCGTCGTTCGTTTTGAGAAGGATTTTTTCCAGATCCGGCGTTTTATCCCGATGCGGCGTATTGACGTGCCCTTGCGGATTATACATCAGACGACGCTGAAACACATATATTGTCGCCGTTATCAGCAAATATAAGACGACCAGTCCGAACAAGATTTGAAAAACCAAGGGTGTTTTCTTTCTAAGGAGTGCAGTTAAAGACATAGATTCTCACATTTTCATCGGAAACGATTTCCGGGAATCGTCCCACGGGAACAATATCAACCCCCGGCGTGTCGGACAATATCCTAAAATTGCTATTGGGACAAGTATCTTTGATAATGCGGCGCGCCAATTTCCGATTGTCGTTTTTCGTTCCGCCGAACAGCCGAATGCGCATTTGTCGGCGCCCGTCGGCTGATACGGGTAGCGTGTCAACGAAAGCGCGAATGCCGCTTATATCGTCCCAACGCCGTTCGGCAAGCGACCATTTTTGTTGTTCGGCAAATAAATCCGATTCCTGAGATGTGGTCGGGCGACAGAAAAAAGTCACTCCGATTGACGCGTCGGCGTATTGGTAAAAAAAGCGATCGATTTTCCGTCCGTTGTCGGGAGCCGCGGCGGCGTCTATTGCCGGCGGCTTTGTTCCGCATTCGGCGCTCATTAGATTGAACGCCGCTTTTTGTGCCGCCTGAATGTATCCGCTTTCGGTCGATGGCAGTCCTTTGCGCTGAGGCACAAGGCGTAAAGCTGTTTTAGCGTCATAATGAGTACGATATATCTGAATTTGGAAATGGTCGACTTCCTGCCAGTCCCGATCGGCGGATTCCCAATATTTGTATTGCCGGTAAACGGGATAGTCCGATTCATACAACGGCTGCATACAGCCGGCAAGCAACAATAATCCGAAAAGAATATACGACAGTTTCATCTTATTCCTTTACTTTAGAGGCAAGAGAGGCTTCCAGGAACAAGTCAATATCTCCGTCCAGAACGGCGCGGACGTTTGAGGTTTCGGCGTCCGTACGCAAATCTTTGACCATTTGATACGGCTGCAGAACATAGGAACGGATCTGGTATCCCCACCCGATATCGGACTTGCTTTCTTCTATGGCGTTTCGCTGAGCTTCGCGTTTTTTCAGTTCCAGTTCGTATAACCGGGCGCGCAGCATCGCCCAGGCCGTGTCTCTGTTCTGAAACTGCGACCGCTGCGTCTGACACGCCGCAACGATTCCCGTCGGCAGGTGCGTAATACGAACCGCCGATTCTGTTTTGTTGACGTGTTGACCGCCGGCGCCGGAAGATCGGTAAGTGTCGATTTTGCAGTCCGCCGGATTGATGTCGATTTTAATCGTGTCGTCAATGACCGGATAAACCCAGGCGGAAGCAAAGCTTGTATGCCGCCGTGCGTTTGCGTCAAAAGGCGATATGCGCACCAGACGGTGCACGCCGCTTTCCGTTTTCAGCCACCCGAAAGCGTTATGACCGCTGATGCGGATAACGGCGGATTTAATGCCGGCTTCTTCACCGTCGCTTTGTTCCAGCAATTCCGTTTTATAGCCGTGCTTTTCAGCCCAGCGCGTGTACATGCGCAACAACATTTCCGCCCAGTCCTGCGCTTCCGTTCCGCCGGCGCCGGCATGCAGTTCCAGAAACGTGTCGTTATGATCCGCTTCGCCCGACAGCAACGCTTCCAGTTCGTTTTTCTGCGCTTGGCGGCGCATGGCTTCCAGAGTTTCTTTTCCTTCGTTTAAAACGGTTTCGTCGTTTTCGGCTTCGGCCAGTTCCAATAAATCAATCGTGTCTTTTAATTCTTTTTCCTGAGACGTGACAAATTGAATGGATTCTTCAAGATGGTTGCGCTCGGCCAAAAGAGTCTGCGCGCGTTCGGGGTCGTTCCATAAATCCGCGTTCGCCGTCAGCGAATTGATTTCGTCCAGACGATTGACAGCCGCGTCCCAGTCAAAGACGCCTCCTCAGCAGAGATAAAGACTGCTCGATGTCATTGATGATTGATTGCAATTCAGCTCTCATTTTTATTCCTTCGCTTAGAATATGCCGCCGATGCCGGGGATATTGTCGTCGACCTCTTCGGTCTGGGACGTTTTTGATTCGGCCGGTTCGTCAGATTGCTCCGATTCTAAAAAGTGCGTTTCCGATCCGTCTATGTATCCCTTGACTTTGCCCTGCCAATTTTCTCCGGCTTTAAAGGCTTCCAGAATTACGTCTTTATCTTTGGGCTCGGCCGGTTTTCCGGTTTTATGATTGACGCGCACGAAACGAATGCCGGCCGGAACACGGAAAGGAATCAAAGGCTGATTTTTCAAAGCCGTATTGACAAAGTCTTTGAAGATCGGCGCCGCGATAACGCCGCCCGTATCCCGATTGCCCAAAGTTCTCGGTTCGTCAAAGCCTAAGAAAATCGCAACGACCAAATCCGGTGTCATGCCGACGAACCAACCGTCAAAAGAACTGTTGGAAGTTCCCGTTTTGCCTGCAAAAGTTTTACCTAAAGAACGCAGAGACTGAGCGCTTCCTCCCGGTTGCAGAACGCCTGTTAAAATGTTGATGATTTGGTAGGCGCTGCGCGGATCTTCCAGCTGTTCGCGAATATCGGGAATTTTAGGCGCCGCTTCGCCGTTCCATTCCGCTGCGCGGCATTTTTCGCACGGTCTGGAATCCGAATTGTAAACCGTGGCGCCCGTTCTGTCCTGAATACGGTCGACCAAAATCGGCTTTATCTTTTTGCCGCCGTTGACCAGCATGCCGTAAGCCGTCGCCATTTTTAAAACACTTGTTTCTCCGGAGCCCAAAGCGATTGACATCTGATTGGGAATATCGTCGGAGATGCCGAATTTTTTAGCGTATTCAACGACTTTTTCAATTCCGATGGCTCTTGCCAGACGAACGGTCATCAGGTTTCTGGACTTTTCGATCCCCATGCGCAAAGTCGTCGGACCATAGAAACGCTTAGAGTAGTTCTTCGGCTTCCATTTGCCTTGCCCGTTTCCCTGATCCATGACGAAAGGCGCGTCCAAAATCAAAGAAGACGGCGTGAATCCTTCGTCCAAAGCCGCCAGATAGACGAACGGTTTGAAAGAAGAGCCCGGCTGACGTTTTGCCTGAACGGCGCGGTTGAATTGGGAACGCTTGAACGAATAGCCGCCGACCATGGACAAAACGCGTCCGGTGTGCGGATCAAGAACGATCATTGCGCCTTCGACGTTGGGAATCTGGCGCAAAGCATAAGTGTTTTCCGGATACGGCTGACGTTTGGCATTTTGTGTGACCGGTTCGACCCAAACAACGTCGCCGACGCTTAATACTTCTGTTACGGCTTTGATTTCGGGGCCTAAAGTCTGATCGGGCAGATTCTTTTGCGCCCATTTCAGTTCGGCCAAAGGAAGAGTTCCCGTTTCTCCGGTTTTCAGGCCGATTTCGGCTTTTTCCTCGTCCGCGCTTAAAACGATGGCTTGTTTCCATTCGGTCGGCGCGTAGCTGACTTCCGGAACGGATTGCAGGGCTTCCAGCCACGCATTTTTCGTTTCTTCTTCCGGCAGTTCGGCCTGTTCTTCCGTTTCCGGCTCTGTTTCCGTTTTTATTTCCGTTTCGGTATTTTCATTTGTCTTTTCTTCTTCGGACTTTTCTTCTTCGGACAGATCGAAGTGCGCGATGGGGTCGCGGAATCCGTGACGCTGATCATACGCGATCAGGCCGCGCCGCAGAGCTTTTGCTGCGTGCTTCTGCATTTCCGGATCGACGGTCGTGCGCACGACAAGCCCGCCTTCATACAGAGCGTTTTCGCCGTACTGAGAAACAAGGAACCGCCGAACCTCTTCGGCAAAATATTCGGCGTCGGTCGTCACGTCGTTTCCGGAACGTGACGCCAGAGTGATCGGTTCTTCCGAAGCGGCTTTAGCCTGTTCTTCGGTGATATATCCGTCTTCCGTCATGCGGGACAGAACCCAGTTTCGCCTACCGATCGCTTCGTCATAGCGCTTGTTCGGATCGTAGTTGTTCGGTCCTTTCGGCAAAGCGGCCAGAAAAGCACACTCCGCAATGGTCAGCTCGTCCAGCGATTTGTTGAAATAGTTGAGAGCCGCCGCGGCAACGCCGTATGAATAATGCCCCAGATAAATCTGATTCAGATACAATTCCGCGATATATTCTTTGGAAAAGGCGCGTTCGATACGGATAGCCAGAATGGCTTCTTTGATTTTGCGTTCGAAAGACGCTTCGTTTGTCAGCAGGAAATTTTTGGCAACCTGCTGCGTGATTGTGGAAGCGCCGATCATGCGTCGTCCGGATCCGAAAAAACGAATGTTTTGAAAAATAGCGCGGATAATGCCGACAAAATCTATGCCGCCGTGTGAAAAGAATTTTTTATCTTCGGCGGAAATGAAGGCCTGCACCAGTTGTTTCGGAATGGCTTCATAAGGAACGAAAGCGCGCTTTTCGGCCGCGTATTCCGCCAGCAAACGCCCGTCGGAAGCATACAGTCGGCTGGTGATCGGCGGTTCATAAGTGGCCAGTTTTCTGTAATCATCAACACTTTTGCCGTAGTACGAAAAAATCAGCAGGAGCGCGGTTAATCCCAGAATTACTAAAAACAGCGCGTAACTGACCAGTGTTGAAAAAATTTTTGACATTGTTTTCTTCCGTATCAAACTCAACGGGCAGTTTACCTTCCGGTTTTTGATTTGTCCATGCTAATTAAAGTTTGCTTTGTGTTTTTCGGCAAAATAAGAATTAATGGCGCGTACGGTTGCTTTTGCCAGTTTTTCCCGATAAGACGCCTGACGCAGCAGTTTTTCCTCTTCCTTGTTGGAAAGGTAGCCCATTTCAATCAGAACGGACGGCACGTCCGGCGATTTCAGCACGGCGAATCCCGCAAAGCGGTGAGAATTCGGCAGCACCATGATTTCTTTACGGATTTCCGTCATTAATTTTTCCGCAAAGTAAGACGAATGGTTGTTTGTTTCGCGTCTGGCCAGATCAATCAGTATATCAGTGACTTCCTGCGTTTCTCCGGACAGATCAATACCGGCGATCAGATCGACTTTATTTTCGGATTCGGCCAGTTTTTCGGCTTCTTTGTCCGATGCTTTTTCGGATAAAGTATATACGGACAAACCGCGCGTTCCGGGCTTTCTGATACTATCCGCGTGCAGAGAAACGAATAAATCGGCGTTGACGGATCGCGCAAACCGCCGGCGGGCGTATAAAGAAATGAATTCGTCCGATTCTCTGGTTAATTTGACGCGATAGCGTTCCGTTTTTTCCAGCAGGGTTTTCAACTGCTTCGCCATAGCCAAAGTCAGATGTTTTTCATAAACGCCGGAAACGCCGATAGCTCCCGGATCTTTGCCGCCGTGTCCGGGATCCAGCACGATCAGGGGTTTGTTTTTCGGCGTTTCGGTTGTTTGTCGGACGGGCTTTTTTTCTTCAGTAACGGAATTGTCGTACCATTCCGGCGTGACCTGTTTTAATTCGTCCGTTTTTGCCATCAGCTCCAAATCAACGACCAATCGCCATTGAAAGCCGCTTTGAGGCGTTAAAAGGAAAGATTTTTTAATGACGACGCCGCGATTGAATTCCAATACGATTCGTCCCGTCTGCGCTTCTTTTGTTCCCAATCTGATTTTGTTCAGATAGTCTTTTTTAGGCAAAGCGCTTTCTTTGATGTCAAAAGATGTTTTGGGCAAATCTATAACGACGCGATCCGGATTGCTTAAAGGGAAGATTTTGAAATCCGTTTTTTCCGACAAATCGACGACTATACGGACGGAAGAGCCGCTTTGATCTCCCAGCCGAATATTCTGAACGATGGCGGCATCGCTTTGCCGCGGACACAGAACGGTTGCCGCAATAAAAATCAGAAAACAAAAAATATGGCGGAAAACGGTCATTTTAGAGGCTTTCTTTTCCTAAGGAATAAAAAATCTGATTAACAATACTAAAATATGATTGTTCTTTGGTTAATAGATGGTTATTCTAAACGCGCTGTAAACAAATTTTTTTTGCGGCTTTTTTTTCGTGCCCCCGCATGACGGCAGGCTGAGAAAGAAAAAACGCGATGAACAGCGTTCCTCAAAGATTTTTGCGGGACGGAAGGAAAGACTTTTTAGGAAAGACGTTGCTTGTGAAACAGTTAATAAATTCGAATCAAAACGGCGGCGCGACAGTATGGACTTCTTTTCGTTTTTCCGCATGTGTGTTAGATAAGCTGCAACTCTTGACGGGTTGTATAGCGCGGAGTTTTATTATTAATGACAAAAAAAATGCTTATAGACGCCACTCATACCGAAGAGATGAGAGTGGTTGTTGTGGACGGGACTCGTCTCGATGAACTGGATATTGAAACATCAACAAAGAAACAGCTGAAAGGCAACATTTATCTGGCAAAAGTCGCCAGAGTGGAACCGTCTTTGCAGGCGGCTTTCGTAGATTACGGCGGCAATCGCCACGGCTTTTTGGCTTTTAACGAAATTCACCCCGATTACTATCAGATTCCCGTCGCGGACAGGGAAGCTTTGAAAGAAGCTTTGTTGCAGGAAGAATCTGAAGAAGAGGAGGAAGAGGAAAAACCTAAAAGAGGACGTCGCCGGCGCGCTAAAAAAGAGGAAAATGCCGAAGCGCAACCGTTAGAGGCGGAACAGGATCCTTCCGTACAAGAAGAGCATGAAAACGAAGAGGGCGCCGAACGCTTCGTTGAAACCGTCAGCGAAAACGAAAGCGATGAAATGATCGCTCGGAATCGCTACAATCAAATCAAACACTATAAAATTCAGGAAGTCATTCACCGCGGCCAGGTGCTGTTGGTGCAGGTGATTAAAGAAGAACGCGGCAATAAAGGCGCGGCGCTGACAACTTATTTGTCTTTGGCCGGACGTTATTGCGTTCTGATGCCGAACAATGCGCGCGGCGGCGGCGTATCCAGAAAGATTACGAACGCAGCGGACAGAAAACGGCTGAAATCCGTTGTATCGAAACTGCCTTTGCCGACAGGCATGTCCGTGATCGTCCGGACGGCCGGCAAGGAAAGAACAAGCCTGGAAATCAAACGCGATTATGAGTATCTGATCAAAACATGGGTGCAGATCCGCGACAAAACGATGGAATCTTCGGCGCCGACGTTAATTCATGAAGAAGGAAATCTGATTAAGCGCGCTTTGCGGGACATGTATACGCGCGATATTTCCGAAGTTTTGATCGAGGGCGACACGGAATACCGCATGGCCAAGGATTTCATGAAAATCCTGACGCCGAGTCACGCCAAAAAAATCAAACAGTACAAAGACGACACGATGCCTTTGTTCTTCCGCTATCAGGTGGAATCGCAACTTGAAGCCCTGCACAGCAATATCGTGCAGCTGAAATCGGGCGCTTATCTGGTGATGGATCAGACGGAAGCGTTGGTCGCAATCGATGTGAACTCGGGACGCGCGACAAAAGAGCGCAATATTGAAGAAACGGCGCTGAAAACGAATCTGGAGGCCGCCGACGAAATCGCGCGTCAGTTACGTTTGCGCGATATGGCCGGTTTGGTCGTCATCGACTTTATCGATATGGAGGAATCCCGCAACAATCACGCGGTTGAACGGCGCATGAAGGAAGCGTTGAAACGCGATCGCGCGCGCGTGCAGATGGGACGGATTACCGGCTTCGGACTGATGGAGCTGTCACGTCAACGGTTACATTCAAGCTTCATCGAAACAAGCTATTCTCCTTGCCCGTACTGCAAAGGCAAGGGAATGATGCGTTCGACGGAATCCGTTTCCATTCATACGTTGCATGTGTTGGAGGAAGAAAGTCTGAAACGTCGTTTCAGCGAACTGCATATGACGGTTCCGACGGCAACGGCTTTGTATGTGCTGAACAAAAAGCGCGAAGATTTGCATAAAATCGAAACGGCTTATAATGTGCGTATTTTCCTTGAAACGGACGATACTTTGATGTTCCCGACGGATTATCGTATGGAACGCGTCGTGCGCGTAGAGCCGGATCCGGTAGCGGAATCCGCTGAAGCCGAAGAAGAAAATGAAACGGCTGAAGAACAAAAAGAAGCTCCTGTCGTTCAATCCGAAAAACCGTCGCGCGAACGTCGCCGCAGACGCAATCGTCGGGATCGGCAGGCTCAGGAACGGAAAGCGCAGGAAGCTGCCGAGAGCGTTCAGGAGGAAGCTTCCGCCGAAGAGGAGGAAGAGGTCATTCAGGCGGACGAAATGTTTGAAGAAGGTTTGAAGTCTTCTCAAAAGCCGGAAGAACAAACGGAAGAACATCAGGATAAAAATAACGAAGGAAAACGTCGCCGTCGCGGACGTTTCATGCATCGCAACAGACGTTTCCACTATCATCGTCATGAGAATGCTCAGCATGATGAAAACGGGAATAATTCCGAAGAAAATGTCGCTGTTTCCGAACAGCAGGGCGGACAGGAAGAAACGGAAGGCGCTGAAAAACCTGTAAAGAAAACGCGCCGTCGGTATAATCGCCGCCGTCGTGCCGTTCAGACCGAGGAATCGGAATAAACGTATTTAAAACAGAATGCGTGATTTTCGCGCATTCTGTTTTTTTTAGCGTTCATTTTGATTGTATAAAAAAAACGCCGCATTATACTTTTTAGATAATGAAACAGGTTGAAGAAGAGGTTGATGAAATGCCGTTTTTAATGATTAAAACGAATTTGGAATTGGAAAAAACAACGGTTCAGGCTCTGTTAAATTATGCTTCCCGCGTTGTGGCGGAAACGGTCAAAAAGCCGGAAAGTTATGTGATGGTCAATGTTTGCTCGGGCGAACATATGATTTTTGGCGGAACGCCGATGCCGACGGTTTATATGGAAATGAAAAGCATCGGTATGACCAAAGAACAGATCCCGATTTTGTCTCAGGCGCTGACAAAAATGGCCGAAGATCGTTTGAAAGTGCCGGCCAATCGGGTTTATATCGAATTTGCGCCCGTCCCGGGAATTCTGTGGGGATATAACGGAACGACGTTTTAATTTTTCAAGGGAGCTCCGGCAATGAGACGATTCGTTAAAACCGGCATGATGCTTGCGGCGTCTTTGTTGCTTTGGTCTTGCGCGGGCGAAACGATTAACGCCAAACGCGGCGGCATTATGAAAACGGACGCCGAATTGCGCCGTGAAGATGTCTCGGATTATATGACTTATCTGAAATTGACCAAGGAAATCGGCCCCTTGGATCAGGATTATATTTTACTGTCTTTTCGTTTGATTCGGGAAATGGTTCTGGACGATATGTTTAAAGATCGGCCGGAACGCGTTAAGATAGCTTTGCGCGATGTTTTAAACTATCACCCGACGGCCGAAGTTCGTCCGGCGATTGTGCATGAAGCCGTGGAACATGAGCTGATGAATACGGAATCGATGTGGGTAGTGGACGGCTCTGTTCCTTATGAATATGTGTTAGATGTCGAGTTGGGCGAAATCCCGATTAAGAACGACGATCAGTCCGAAGACAAAGCTTTGAGCGTTATGCTGGTGCTGTTTGACATTAAAGGCAATCAGGTCGGCGAATGGTTCGGCTTCATGAAACGGGAAAAAGGCGGGAAAAGCTGGTATTAAGCCTGCTTTTGAGCGATTGAATCAGTCTGTTGTGCAGGCGAATTCGGTTCGAAATTTGCATATTTCCGGATTTTTCTTAACAATTCAACAGCTTTGACGCTCCATTGCGCGGTTGTTTCGTCGATACCGGCAGCTTCCAGTCTGGTTTGCAGCAAGAGCTCGTCGATGTTTTCCGAAAAGCAGTCATTTTCAATTCTTTCCGTCTGTTCGGTTGTCAGCGCATATTTTTTTTCCAGATAGCTCAGCAAATATTTTTGAGCTGCTGATGCCATTTTTTTGATCGTTTGCCGCGTTTCCGGCCGAAGCGGTTGATCGGGAAAGAAAACGCAAAGAGTTTCAATGATTTTCCAATAAGTATTCAGATATGACAATAACCGCGATTTTTCCAAGACGAGCGCCTTTTCTTTCCGGTTAAATTTTCGCGGAAATTCTTCGGACATTGCCGTTAAAGCCGCGTCATCAAAACAGGCGCAAAGATTTTCCGATTCTTTCAAGCGTTTTATTGTTTTTTCTTTTGAAATATATAACGGCAATTCGCGGAAACTTTCGATAATATCGCGCAGTTTAATCAGAAAAAGGCATAAAACGCCGATCAGTCCGGTATATAAAGCTTCTTTTCCGAACAAAGTCAGTAGAAAAGTCAGCAAAAATACTAACAGAGCAAAAAAATAAGCCAGACTGTGTTCCGTTTCGCGAATAAAGTCTTCCAGTAAAGTAATGAAAACGAATTTGGGACGATCAATGTCATACATGGCGCAATCCTTTTTTTCCGGATCAGAAGATAACATAGGATTCGTTTGAAATAACGGTGGCTTTGTGGGTACGCCTTTTCGGATATAATGGATTTTCTTTTGAAACTTGCTTAATCTGTACGGGCGGGGGAAAGAATAATGAAAAAAGACTTTTATCTTTTCAGACACGGACAGACGGATATGAACGCCGCCGGTCGTTGGCAGGGGCGCGGAATAGATTTGCCGCTGAATGAAACCGGCAGGGAACAGGCGCGGGAATTGGCGGCTGCGTTGACGCCCGCAGCTTTGGAAGTTGTCTTTTCCTCTCCGTTGAAAAGGGCTGTTCAAACAGCTCAAATCGTAGCGGAAATATTGCGTATACCCGTTCAAATCGAACAGGGATTGACCGAAGGGTGCTTCGGTGAGGCGGAAGGCAAAACAAAACAGGAAATAAATATGCTTTTTCCGCAAACGGCAGCTGATTGGCACAGTTTGGAAGAAGAATTTATGGACGTTCGCTTTAACGGCGGCGAAACCAAACGGGAAATTCAGCAAAGAATTTTAAAAACGCTGACAAAAATAGCGGCCGAAAGCAATTATACGGTTATCGGCGTTTGCGCTCACAGTGCCGTCATACGCTGTTTTATTCTGCTGTTCGGTCCGAAACTTTATACCGTTCCGCACGGCCGGCCGTTTCATTTGGTTTTTGAGGAAAACAACTTTAGATTGTTAGGCGATTAAGCAAACAAACTTTGTCTGAATACTAGCTCAAAAGAATATAACCCTTTTGTTCTCAATGAACTTTTTTTTAAAAACAGGTAAAATAAAATTCATTTCAAACAAGCTAAGGCCTAGCTAATTAGATTTAAAGCTTTTAGATATCTATCTTTATACGGGTATTTTTCCTAACGTAAGAACCGGATTAGAACTTTGGCTGTTAGGAAAGGGAAAAAGATGAAAATTTTAGTTGCGGATAATCACACGTTGTTTCGCGAAGGTTTCAGTCGTCAGCTACAGCGTTTCGAAGTACTGACCGAATTGCAGGAAGTAACGGATTATTCTTCAATGATCGCTTTGGCGGATCAAAAGAAAACGTTTGATCTGATCTTTGTAGATAAAGATATTTTGGGCTCGGACTGGAAAGAAAAATTCCAGTCTTTGAAAACGATTTTCCCTCAGGCGCGTTTGGTGATGATGAGCGAAAGCGAAGATCAACATGACATTATCGATGCTTTTAATTTGGGAGCAGTCGGCTATATTACAAAACTGTCTCCGGATTCTCTGATTATCAATGCGCTGCATTTGATCGTTGACGGGAATTCATATGTTCCGCCCGCCGTTCTGAAAGGGCTGAAAAAGCCCGCTCGTTTGTCCGGAGAAGGCCGGATTTTAACGCATACCTTGCCGAACGGCAAGAATCTGACGTACCGACAAAGCGAGGTTTTGCAGCATTTAAGCAACGGATTGTCAAACAAGCAGATTGCTTATGAAATGAATGTATCCGAAGCAACCGTTAAGCTGCACATTAACGCCTTGCTGCGACATCTTCATGTCGAAAACAGAACAAAAGCCGTCGTGACGGCGCAAAGATTGGGAATCTTGGAAGCATAGTTTTTCGATTTTTAAATTTTCCGCCCTCAGACAATCGGGGGCGGAAATTTTTTTGCCGTATCCTGTTCAACTTTTATTCAATAAGGACTATGATAAGCGTCGAAAGGATTTTTTATAAAAGGACGAAATTATGGATACGGCGGAACTGATTGAAAATTTTTCGTTTTTGGAAGACTGGGAAGATCGCTACGGTTATTTGATCGAACTGGGAAAAGAATTGCCGCCGTTAAGCGATGCCGATAAAAACGATCAAACAAAAGTCGAAGGCTGTATGAGTCAGGTTTGGCTGAAAACGAAAATTGACGGCGATATTTTAACCTTTGACGGCGAAAGCGATGCCCATATCGTCCGCGGATTAATCGCTGTCCTGCGTATTATTTTGTCAGGCAAAACCAAAAAAGAAATTCAGGAAACCGATGTGGAAGCGATTTTCAAACAACTCGGACTGGAATCTCATTTAAGCCCGACGCGTCGAAACGGCTTTTTCGCCATGGTCGAACGGATTCAATCCGAAGCGCGAAAGTAAGAAGGATTAGTTCGTTTTTTCGCGATCGCGCAAAGAACGTTGAACGGCCTTTTCCTGCTGTATGGCGGTTCTTTTTTCGTCGTTTCTTTTGTTCCCCAGAGCCTGTAATACATGCACGCGGTTTTTCAGGATTGTATCTTTTTTGTTCCTTTTATCGGATTGCGTCGATTTTTGGTCTGCAGAAACATTTCCGTTGATCTTTTCGTTGCTTTTTTCTCTGTTTTCAAAGCGCTCGGCTAAAATATCAAAAAAACGGTCATCTATCTTTTTGCCGCTTTTCATATAATCACGGATTAAAGAAAAAGCAAAAGGCGCCAAGTCGTTTGCGGGCTTGAATCCCGCATACCATTCTTTGACGTCGGGATTTTCCGGATCGTTCCCGCACAATCCGTATTTTATGTCAACCATTTTTCCCGTTGAAGCGGCTATTGCTTCGTCAACGGCGCGGACGGCATTCCAACGGACGGACATTTGGGGCGAGATTCGCTTTTTCGGATCGTCTAAATCGATTTCTTTTTCCATTGCGTCAATTAATCTTTGCATGCCGGGCGATTGAGGGTTGTTCAGTTTCCCTTCTAATCCGGCCTGTTTAAACATTATATGTGTTGCTTCATGCAGAGGTGTGGAAATTTTTTTAACCTGAACGGGGGTTCCTTCAACGAATTCCTGCGGATTATCTTTTGACGCGTAATAATCGCTGAAGTCGGAATATTGAATAAAGCCTCTCGGCCATGCCTGTCCTTCGATTTTTTTGTTCGGCGTAAAGGCTAAAACGGCATGGAACGTTTGATCTTTGGTAACGCCGAAGAGATCGCATAACTTATCCAATTCCGCTGAATAGCCTGTTTTCGGATCGTTTTCCAATTCCTGATTTTTTTCGGCCCATTTTTCAGCTACTGATGTGTGTTTTTGGTAGACTTCATGGTATCTTATGTATTCGCCGGTTAATTTTTTTGCGGCTTCGGCTTGCTGCTCTTCTGAAAAATGATGACCGGGTTGTTTGTCAAACACAAAATGCGTCAGTTGTTCGATCGTTTGCACTTCTCCTTTTTGAACAGCATCATGCAAATCGTTGATGCACGCAAACCAACGATCACTCGGAATACCCTTTTCTTTGAAGGAATAAATCGGATTTTGAGGATCATTCAGATCTCCGTTGAGAAGCTCCGCAAAAAAACCAGCCATTTCTGAAGAGTGAAATTGAATGTCCGCCATATTTGTTTCCTTTGTTTTAATTTCCACAAAGAGGTGCAATTATAGCATAAAGCGAAGGTTCATATCAATTTCTTTAAGGGAGCCGTTTATTTTCCCCAACGGGAAGCCAGTCTTAAAATCTCGCCCAGCGCTTCTTTTTCAAAGAACGTGTGGTCGCGTCCCCAAACGACTTTCGTTTCTGTTTTCTGTCCGTGCGCGAACATCGTTTTGTCCGCCAGAACAAAAGCGCGGTAAGGCACTGTGATGTCCAGAGAGCCGTGAACCATGATGAATTCCGGTCGGGACAGACTGGGGTGTTTTGCAACTTTCTTCGCGTTCAGCAAACAGCCGGCGATCGTCATCACGCCGCCGACGGGAATCAGCGATCCGTCCTCCGCTCTGTCCGCCAGCATGTCGGATTCCGCCAACAGTTGCAGAGCCAGCATCGCGCCTTGTGATACGCCGAAAATGTACGTGTTTTGCGCGCCAATGCCATGATAATCCATGCGTTCCCGAATATATTCCACCACTTTTAACGCCGCGGGATTATAGTTTTCGTACATTTTCGAGAACCGTTTATACAACGGGGGCGGCATTTTTTCCGGAGGAATGGCCAGCCATTCGTCTTTGAATCCTTCGGGAATGGCGAACCATTGACGGGCTTCTTCGTTTCCGTCAATCGCTTCATAGGCGTCGGGAATGTAAAAGACCGTGTCCGGCATAACTGTTTGCAACGCTTCGGCAAACCAGGCGTTTGTTTCGCCCGTTCCGCCCATGCCGTGCAGATAAACCGCCAGTTTTTTCGGCTTTTTGCCCGAGGGCGGAAAACGTACCGCCCCCGTTTGCAAAGGTTCTTTAAAGGTAGCTGTCATTACGCTCTTAACTCCGCGCCGGTGTTGGCCGCAACCGCTCCGATCACACGGCGGCAGACGCTTTCGATTTCTTCGTCGGTCAGTGTTTTTTCCATCGGCTGGATCGTGATCTGAATCGCGATGGATTTCTTGTCGCCCAGATTCGCCCCTTCGTACAGGTCAAAGACGGAAACGTCGGAAATCAACGCTTTGTCCGTGTTTTTCGCGGCGATAACGATCTTTTCCGCGTCGATGGAACGCGGCGCAAGGAACGCCAGATCGCGCACGATCGGCGTGAATGCGGACAGTTTTAAGGGCTTGATGCCTTTGCCGGCTTTTTTCTTCGCGGGCGGCAGGTTGTCCAAAAATACTTCGCAGGCGCAGACCGCCGTTTTGACGTCCATCGCTTTCAGTACCTTCGGGTGTAATTCGCCGAAGTAGGCCAGAACCGTCTTGCCGATTTTAATCGCGCCGGAGCGCCCGGGGTGATACCACGCCGGAGCTTCACGCGTAATCTGCACGTTTTGCGGGGCTTCCGCCGCATCAAGAGCCGCCAGAGCGTCCGCTTTTGCGTCGAACACGTCAACGGCGCGGGGCTTTTCAGCCCAATGGCGCTGAGCCGTCTGACCGAATCTCAGCATTGCGGCAACCGATTCCTGTTCTTTAGGTCTGAAACCGAAGAACTGGGGGCCGACTTCAAACAAACAGCCGTCAGGCATTCCTTTAACAATATTGGAACGCGCCGCCGAAATCAGATTCGGAATCAAGCTCGGGCGCATTTCGTTCAAGTCGGCGCTGATCGGATTGGCAATCAGGACGGGTTCGGTTTTGCGGAACAATTTTGCGTAAACGGAAGACATGAAGGACCAGGTAATGGTCTGGTATCCGCCGCGATTTGCCAGAGCGCGCCGCACGGCAAATTCCCGTTTCTGGTTCGGCTGTAATATACCGTGAACGCCGTTCGGGCGGGGAAGTTCCGTCGCCGGTATTTTGTCGTAGCCGTGAATGCGCAGTACTTCTTCAACCAGATCATGCGTGCCGGAAATATCGGAGCGCCAGGTCGGACGGTCGACAATGAATTTATCGCCGTCGGCTTTGACGACACACCCCAATTTTTCCAGAATATCTTTGCATTCAGACGCTTTTACATCAACGCCGCACAGCTGTTCGACGCGCTTCGGATCGAAAGCAATCGGCGCGGGCTTTTCCGGTTCTTTGCCTGTTACGATGATTTCGGAACATTCGCCGCCGCACAGGTCGAGAATCATTTTTGCGGCCATGTTTGAACCGTATTTTTCAATCGTTGCCGCCGGATCGACGCCGCGTTCGAAACGCTGGCGCGAATCGGAAGTCAGAATCAGCTTTTGTCCGGTTTTAGCAATGCTTGTCGGCGTGAAATAAGCGGATTCGAGCAAAACGCGCGTCGTGTCGTCCTGACAGCCGGATACTTCGCCGCCCATGATGCCGGCGATGGATTCGACGCCGTTTTCATCGGCGATTACGACCATACCCTCGGACAGCGTGTATTCACGACCGTCCAGAGCCAACAGTTTTTCGCCGTTTTTAGCGGAACGAACGGAGATTTTTCCTTTGACTCTGTCGGCGTCAAACACATGCAGGGGACGGCCGAAAGAAATGTTGAAATAGTTTGTTACGTCGACCAGAGCGGAAATCGGGCGCAGGCCGATTGCCGTCAGACGGTTTTGTATCCATTTCGGCGACGGGCAGTTTTTAACGTTTCTGATTTCGCGCAAAGTGAAGTAAGGCGCGCCGATGTCCAGCGCCGTGTTTTCCAAAACGACTTCGGATTTAAACGTCGGAGTGACAAGCGTTTCTTTTTCGTCATAGAGCGGTTTCAACGTGCCCAAGCCGGCCGCCGCCAAGTCGCGCGCAATGCCGTAAACGCTCATGCAGTCGCCGCGGTTCGGCGTGATGGAAACGTCAAAAACGGGATCGGACGGATAAATTGTTGTAATTGAGGCGCCTACAACAGCGTCGGCCGGACATTCGATAATGCCGGTATGGTCTTGACCGACACCTAATTCGTCTTCAGCGCACATCATGCCGCAGCTTTCTTCACCGCGGACGATGCCTTTTTTCAACTTTTCGCCGAAAGAGGGAATAAAATCGCCCGGACGCGCCAGAATGCCTTTCATACCGGCGCGCACGTTCGGAGCTCCGCAGACGACTTGCAAAACTTCTTTGCCGGTGTTGACCTTCAGAATGTGCAGATGATCGGAATTCGGGTGATCTTTGCATTCGTCGACTTGCGCGACAATCAGGTTTTTAACGGCCGCCAGAGGGTCGATGATTTCTTCGATTTCCAAGCCGATTGCAGTCAGCTTATCGGCGATTTCGGTAACGCTCGCGTCGGTTTCCAAATAATCTTTTAACCAGGAAAGTGTGAATTTCATCGTTTGTTTCCTCCCGTCATGCTTAATCCTGCCCCTGTCGAGGGAATGTCCAGCGGAACGAAGCCGTAATGTCTGATCCAACGCAAGTCGGATTCAAAGAACGTCCGCAGATCCGGTATCGCGTATTTCAACATTGCCAAACGATCCAGTCCGATACCGAAGGCAAACCCTTGGTATTCATTGGGATCGATGTTGCAGGCTTTCAGCACGTTCGGGTGAACCATGCCGCAACCCAGGATTTCCAACCAGTCGCTGCCGGCGCCGATTTTCAGTTCTCCGTTCGCGCGGGAACAGCCTATGTCCATTTCGGCGCTCGGTTCCGTGAACGGGAAGAAAGACGGACGGAAGCGCACGGGCACATCGTCCAGTTCAAAGAATGTTTTGACGAATTCGATCAGGCAGCCTTTCAGATGCGCCATATTCGTCGTTTTATCGACGATCAGTCCTTCAACCTGATGGAACATCGGCGCGTGCGTCGCGTCGTAGTCGCAACGGTAGGTGCGTCCCGGCACAATAATGCGGACGGGCGGTTTTTGAGCTTCCATCGTGCGGATTTGCACGGCGGAAGTCTGTGTCCTGACAATAAAGCGTTCGCCGTTTTCCTCGCCCTGCAGATAGAAAGTGTCCTGCATTTGGCGGGCGGGGTGGTCTTTCGGCGTGTTCAAAGCGGTGAAGTTATGGAAATCGTCTTCGATATCCGGCCCTTCGGCAACTTCAAAGCCCATTTGTCCGAAAATGGCGATGACTTCGTCATACGTCTGATAAAGCGGGTGGACGCGTCCCTGATGTTCGGGACGGACGGGCAGGGTGATGTCGACGGCTTCCTGCGTCAGACGGGCATTGATTTCCGATTCTTCCAACGCTTCCTTTTTTGCTTCGATCGCTTCGGACACGGCGGTTTTGATCGTGTTAAACTGCTGTCCCGCCGCTTTGCGTTCTTCGGGAGCCATGCTTCCCAAAGTCTTCATTTTTTCCGTAATGATGCCTTTTTTACCCAGAACCGACACGCGCACGGCGTCCAGGTCGGCTAAAGAAGCCGCCTTTTCGACCTGCGCCAGCAGTTCTGTTTGCAAAGTATCCATTTCACTCATACCCGATAATCCTTCTTTATCACACAAAAAGGGCGCGGCGCGCCCTTTTCGTTAATTGTATTTTTTGCTTACTTCAGAGCCGCTTTGACCTGTTCAACGACCTTGGCAAAAGCCGCGGGCTGATTCATTGCTAAATCGGCCAGAATCTTGCGATCCATTTCGATACCGGTTTTGCTCAAGCCGTTCATGAATTTGGAATAAGTCAAACCGTATTCGCGGACACCGGCGTTGATGCGCTGAATCCACAAAGCGCGGAAGTTGCTTTTCTTCTTGCGGCGGTCACGATAGGCATACTGCAGACCTTTTTCGACTTTTTCCAAAGCGATGCGGTACAGCGTGGAGTTGCTTTCGCGATAACCTTTGGCAAGCTTTAAAATCTTTTTGTGTTTGAAATGAGCGGTCATACCGCGTTTTACACGAGCCATTTTCTTTCTCCTTAGTTATACGGCATGAAACGATCGATGATCTTGAAATCGCATTCGCGCAACAAAGTCGTTCCGCGAGCTTTGCGTTTCATTTTCGTTCCTTTGGAAATCAAACGGTGACGTTTGCAGGCGAAGCCGTGCTTGATACCGCCGGCGCCTGTGCGGGCAAAACGTTTTTTGACCGAGCTTTTTGTTTTCAATTTGGGCATTTCCGTCTCCTTTAACTGTTCATTTAACGGTTCGGCGTTTGCAGGCTGCCCTGAAATAGCCCGCGAAACGCGACTCCCTTTTTTTTCAAAAGGGCTTTCTTTTATACGGATTATTTAAGCGGATTGCAAGTCCAAAATAAAAAAACGGAGCCGAAGCCCCGTTTTTTTGAATTTCTTTTTTCAGTTTTTGCGGTCGCCGAAAAAGCGCAGCAAAGTGATGAATAAATTGATGAAATCCAGATACAGCTGCAAAGCGCCGCAAATTGCTTTGCTGGTCATCATGTTTTCGGAATCATGTTCGTTGTAAACCTCGCGGATTTTCCACGTATCCCAGGCGGTCAGACCGACGAAAACGACGACGCTGCACACCGAAACAGCGAAGTACAGAGCGGGGCTTCTTAAAAAGATGTTGACGACGGCGGCGATAATGATGCCGATCAATCCCATCATCATGAACGCGCCCATTTTTGTTAAATCACGCTTTGTCGTGTAGCCGTACAGGCTCATGCCGGCGAACATGCCCGCGGTAATCAGGAAAACGCGCAGAATGCTTAATCCCGTGTAAGCCCAGAAAATCGTCGTCAGAGAAACGCCCATCAATCCTGAATAGAGTATAAAGAGCACAAACGCTTTGGCAGCGTTGCCCGAGGTGACGGCAGATCCCATCATAAACACCAAAAAGAACGGAGCTATAATCGCAATCCACCCCAAAGCGTTGGGTTCACCCGTTTCCGGCATGAAAAACATGGCGCCCAGGCCGGAATTGGCCAGCAGATAGCTGACGCCGGCGGTAATCAGCAACCCGATCGTCATGTAGTTATAGACTTTCAGCATATACTGCCGCAATCCTTCGTCGATTTCGACGGCGGAAGAAGTACGGGAAATGATGAAATCTCTGTCAGAATTGAAAGACATTAAAAGCCTCCTTATGAAAGTTCTTTTTCTTAATACCACAAAACGGGACAAAAAAACAGATAAACAACCGACGAGGCAAAAGATTTTATTAACTTTTTTATGATTGGATAAGATTATGTATAAGGTCTTGTTTGTATGCACGGGAAATATATGCCGTTCTCCAACAGCCGAGGGCGTATTCAGGCAAAAGGTCGGACACGCGGGACTGGGGGACGTTATTTCCGTGGATTCAGCAGGGATCAGCGGTTGGCATGCCGGCAGTGCGCCGGACGCGAGAGCCGCTGAAACGGCCTTGAATAACGGGGTGGACATCGGGTCCCTTCGCGCAAGGAAAGTTGTCCGGGACGATTTTAAGGATTTTGATCTGATTATCGCTCTGGATTCAACGCATTTGAGGGCACTGGAAGAAATGCGTCCGGGGTTTTCTCCGGCTCATGACAGAGCGGTACTCGACTTGATGATGCGTTTTGCGCCGCAGTACGGGATAGAAGATGTCCCCGATCCGTATTTCGGGGGAAAAGAAGGCTTTCAAAATGTGTTCGATATGATAGAATCGGCATGTGAAGGTCTGTTAAATTATATACGGGAGCAGGGGTATGCAGGTTGAAAATAATCCGTTATCTGCCCGAATTACACAAATTGTAGAATCGTCTACGGGGAAATTGGTGGTTTCCGCGGCAACGCTGGCCGGCGGTTTCGCCGATGCCAAGCACGTTGTTTTGTCGGACGGGTCGCAGGTCGTTGTGAAGCTGTTTAAAGATTCAAACAGCAATCTGGCGATTGAAGGCGCGATGATGGATTATCTGAAACGCAATACTCAGCTGCCGATGCCGGAGGTGTTTTATTCCGGCTCCGACGCTTTGGTGCACGAATATATCGTCGCGGACGGGACTTTGAGTCGCGACAGCGAACCGGAAGCGGCGGAACATCTGGCAAAGCTGCATGAAATCACTTCCGATTCTTACGGGTTTGAGTTTGATACGATGCGTGCGGGCGTAAGTCAGCCGAACGCGAAAATGCAGAAATGGGTGCCGTTCTTTGTGCAAAATCGCTTGCTTTATATGGCAAAACAGGCGCTTGACAGCGGCAATCTGCCCGTGGAAGTAATGACGCGCATCGAAAAGTTCGCCGAAAAAGCGGACGCTTATCTCGACGAACCCGAAAAACCGAGCTTGTTGCACGGGGATATTACCGCCAGTACGGTTTTGTGTTATCAGGGAAAAATCAAAGCTTTTGTTGATCCGGCGATTTTCTTCGGCGATCCGGAATTTGAATTTGTCTTTGCGGGCGAGCAGTCTTCGTTAAGCAAAGCGTTTTACGATCGTTATAACGCGATCCGGCCTTTCCGAGCGGGGTTCTTTGAATATCGGCAAAGCATTTACAACCTTTATCCGATGCTGTTGAACGTGAAACTGTTCGGGGCGGAATGCCTGCCGCGCATTACCGCCGTTTTATCCCGCTTCGGGTGTTAAGCAAATGAAGCCTGCCGACATTAAAGAGTTTTTCGCGCGCCTGAAAAAAGCGAATCCCGATCCGAAATGCGAATTGGATTATCAGTCGCCGTACACGCTTCTGGTCGCGATAGTTTTGTCCGCGCAGACGACGGATAAGAACGTCAACAAAGCGACGCCGGCTTTGTTTAAATCCGCTTCCACGCCCGCACAGATGGTCGCTCTGGGCGAAGAAAAACTGAAAGGCTATATCCGCTCCATAGGTCTGTTCAACGGCAAAGCGAAAAACATTATCGCGCTTTCCAAAGATCTGGTCGAAAAATACGACGGGGAAATTCCTCAAAACGTCGACGAACTGCAAAAACTGGCAGGGGTGGGGCGTAAGACGGCAAACGTGTTTTTAAACACGATGTACGGCGCGCCGACATTCGGCGTTGACACGCATGTTTTGCGTTTGGGGAACCGGATAGGCCTTGCTCCCGGCAAGACGCCTCTGGAAGTCGAAAAAGCGCTGGCAAAGGCGGTGACGGGCGTTATTCCCGACGAGGATTTGAAATACGTTTCCCACTGGCTGGTTTTGCACGGCCGTTATATCTGCACGGCGAAAAAGCCGGCCTGCGACACATGCCCGATGGCGGATCTGTGCCCTAAAATCGGGGTGAAATAGCTTTTGCTTATCTGGAATAACGAAGGTCTGCCAACCGGCGGGCGTTTGCCGCTTTAGCGGTGACGTTTGCCATATAGCTTTTCCGCATAAGGTCGTTCGGACTCTTCCGCACTTTTTTCGGCGTGGGCGCCTCTTTTTCCGACGGATCTTTTTTGAACAGGATAGCTCTTGTCCGTGTCCGGTGAGCTTCTTTGGTTCGTTTCAGCTCTGAAGAAGATTTCGCAAGGGAATCTTTCAGCTTCTTTTTCGTTTCAGCCATGGTTTGGGCGTTTCTGTCTTCCGGTTTGGGCATGTGGAGGACGGCTGCTTTGGCCAAATCCATTTGCGACATATTGATGGCGGCGCCGTTTTTGAAGTAATTGGTTTGCAATTCGTTTCGTACAACTTCCAAAGCCATGACTTTAGATTCGTAGATGCCTTTGTAATACGTTTCGCGTTTCTTATATTCTTCTTGGAATTCTTTAGGTAAGTCTTTTATATCAAGTTTTTCGCGGGCTTTAGCCTGTTTCTTGTTGGGTTTTTCCTGACTTTTATCCGCTTTCAGTCCGTACATATCGGCAAACTGTTTGATCCTTTGCTGATTTTTGTTTAAAGGTTTTCCTTCTGCGATGGCTTTTTCTATATCTTTTAATTGACGCCTGTATTGATCGAAGAATTCGTCTTTGATTTCGTCTTGGCAACGTTTCAAACGGTTCTCCAGGTATTCTTTGTTCAGGCGTTTTTGTTCTTCGACGGCCTGATCCAAAGAAGCGACGGACGTAATCGGATAATCCGGCAAAGGCAATCTGTAGGGATTGGGTTTAACATAATCCCAATAGTTCGGCGAAAGCGGAGAAGAAGAGGAGGAGAAGGAAGAGGAAGAGGAAGACTTCTTTTCAGAAGAATGCGAAGACGAAAGACGAACCTTTTTGACTTCTTTGGGTTTCAAAGGAACGTTGCATTGTTTGCATGCTCTCATCAACATTTTTTTCAATTCGGGGGGTAAGCCCATGGCGACGGCGTCAAAGCCCATGGCGCGGACGGCTTCGACCAAAGCCATTAATTGTTGCAGAGAGGGTTTTTTCTTGGACGCCATAGCGATGAACAAATCGCGTTTATCGCCGACATCATTGAATTTTCCGCCGTCGGACATCTGGACTTCAATGGATTTGTTGCCTTTTTCGTTTTTGACGATTTTAACGGACGAGATGCGGGCTTTTCTGCGGAACCGCGGGTAGTAAGTTTGATGATGCTGGACTTTTTCCCACGCTTTTTTCAAACGGCGCAAGTCCGGCTGCAAAAAATTGCTGTCCTTTTCCTCTTTTTTTGGCGAAGCTTCCTGCTTTTTTTCCGTATTTTTTTGTTTTTTTTCAGGTGCTTTGAGCTGTTCTTGATTCTTTTCCATGGCCGTACCCTCATACTACATTAAGGACATGATAGCACACTTTTTTTGGAAAGAGTATGACAAAAATTTAAAAAGAGTCGTTTTGTATTAAAAGCATTTTTTCATTATTTCCAGAGAAATTTGACAAAAAAACGCCCGATTTTCATCGGGCGTTTTTTTTGTTCAGATAGGTTATTTAGGGTTAAAAGCTCCATGTTGATTAATTAATGCCCGCCGCGTTATCTCGTCTTGAGATGGCGCTTTGTATGGAGTAAAAGCAGGGGCACTTCGTGAGCTCTGGCTCTGATATGGATTGGTTGCGTTTATTTCCGCTGTTCTATTTTGAAGCTCTCCTAAACGCTGCAGTTGTGCTGCATAACCGTTTCCTTCTGCCTTTCCGCCTCCCTGAATTGCAAGCACCATTTCTCCTTGTTTGCTCGCGAGGGTTTGAAGGTCTTCTTTCGTCAGAAGTCCTTTCGTTTGAGCAAGAGCTAGCTGTTTCATCATAAAGTTATTAACGAAGCCCGCTGCTGTTGTAGCGTCAATGCCTTGTGATTTTATTAAATCTCCTTGGAGCAAATCCATTTGCGTCTGAAGCTGATCGGCATAATTATCCATATCCGAGTTCTTTGCAAACTCCAATATTGCCGTGGCAAGCGCTTTTTCAGTTTCAGTCAACGGTCTGGCTGTACCGTCCGGATTCTGCATTGTTTGACCCTCTATCAAAGCCTGCTTGGTTTCATTAGGAACATTTACTTCTTCTTTCGGTTTACCGTTAGCGAGTTCTTGTTCGTATTTTCTTACATTCTGAGCTTCAGCTTCTGTAAATATAGTTGTTCCGTCTTTTCTCTTTCTGCTGAGAATATCGTCAAGGTATTTATCTACAGTTTTATAGCGATCTTGGAGAGAACCATAAGGATCCATATCGTTTACATCGTTCAAATCTATCGCTTCGCTTCGCTTTTCAGCGTAGTATCTTTCAAGATTTTGCCTACGTTTAAGATACGTCTCTCTGTTTTTCTCGCTCGGATCATGGGCTAACATTAATGCTGCTTGAGCAAAAGCATATTCTACCGTAGCCATAGACTGCATTGGTGGGAACATTTCCCTTAAATCTTTATTCGGACTGTAGTTTACAGGAGTATTCTTCACAACCTGTTCTGTCTGCTGGCTATTTGCTTCTTTTGTATCCAAATCTTGACTTACGGTTCCTATACGCTGAATTTCTTCAGATTCGAAATAATTTTCGAAATCTTTGTTAGAAACATAGCTTATATAAGAATGATGCAAAGGCAACAATGTCGGCGAAGTCTTTCCACCAAGATCAATAGTTCCGACTTCTATCATAATATTCTTATAAGCTTCCAATTTCTTTGGATCTGTCGGATTGCTCTTGTCTAACGCAATGTCAACCATAGCATCAACAAGCTCTGCTACCTTAGGATTATCTGCTATATCTTCGGCGAACAGCTCTGCTTTAAGTCTTGCTTTTATATCATTAGCACGTTTTTCTTCAGGGCTGAGTTGATCGTCATCATGGCTATAATCGTCATCGTTTTCTTTTAGCGATTTTATTTCTATCTTCACATCTTTTGTTTCGATTTTTTCTTGAGCTTGTTTTAACGCCTTATTTATCGGTTCTAAGACAGCAGCTTGTGCGTCATCAATGAATTTGTTCTTTTTTAAGAACTCAGTCATTCCGGCCGCAGCATCGCCATAATTATCAGGGTAAGCTTCTTTTATGGCGTTTTCATAAGCGGCCTTTAAATCTGCTGCTTTATTATCGTCTTTATTAATGGCGAGAGCATACATAGCCAAGAGAGCTTTTTCTTGTTTTGCGTCCAATTTGCCCTCGTTTTCCGCTTTGAAAGCTTCGACAATTTTTTGCTCTGTTGTCTTTTCTTCGACTTCTATTTCTACTTCTTCCTTTCCGGCTTTCAGAGCTTTATATTGTTCAGCATTATACCCGTCATAGGCAGCGACGTCGCTTCTGGTTTCTGCCGGAAGCTTTTCGTAAGCCGTATTGACTTCCTTTATCTTATCTTTATCTGTTTGCGGTTTCAGCTCTTCAGCTTTTGCCTTCAATTCTTCGATGCTTATTCCAGCTTGCTGTAAATCAGCTTCTATTGCATCCTGGTTCTTGATTTCCAAGCCCTGAGCTAACATCGCGATATACATATTCCGTTTGAAATCAAGCGAAGCTGCCGGATCGATTTTGGCGTCTCTCCAACCTTTTTCCAATCCCAAACGAACCATGGTCATAGTGTCTTCCAATGTCGTTTGTTTGTCTTTTTTGATCTGGATATTAATTCTGTTGGCAGAATTGACTAACGTCGCTTCGGTACTCAATTCCATGCTGACCACTTGCGGAGAAGCGGAAACTTCCTTGATGGAACCCAGATTGCATTTTGCAAACGAAGTCTTGGCGTTAGGATCATTCGTATGCGCGTCTTTATATTCGTAATCCAAGAATTTGGTTTTCCAGGCCACGCTTCTTAATTCATCTGCCAATGTGCCTTCCACCTGCGGTGCAGGAGTGGTGGTAGTGGTGGTAGTGGTAGTGGTGGTCTCAATCGTGGTCTCAGCCTCTACATCCTTACTGGGCTTAATTTTATCGCCCTCAGTATTAACCGTAGCTTCACTCATAATGTGATCGGTTTTAATCGTGCTCGGCACTTTCAAATCAAAACCGGATTCCTTGGCTGTTTTTGCTATGAATTCGTTCAAGGCTTTCAAATACGAGGAATTTTTCAGCCCGGCTTCTTCTGAAGCGGTCTTTAAGAATTCATTGACCTTGTCAAGAGCTTCTTCCGGTGTTTTGGCTTTACCGTCATCTAAGTACTTCTGTGCCAAATTCTGTATGCCGTCTGTTACAGCTCTGACTTCTCTGCTGTTATCAATGTATCTGGGCAGGAACCAGGATCCTTCAGGTCCGTTCGCATGCTCAGCCATTGCTTTAAAGAGATCGATTTCTTCCGCTGACGCTTCGTTGCTTCTCAGCTGTTCCAGATACTTCGTCACCGGCGAATCCAAATATGTTTTGAATCCTTCAAGTTGATTTGGAGTCAGCTGATCGTTGCCTTTCGCGTCGCTTATTAACCAATTGACATAAAGCTCCGCATTTTTCGCTGCGTCAGTAGCGTTTGAACCTTCGTTTACATACGCTTTAATCAGATCGGCTTTTCTGTCTTCGAATTCTCCGCGACCAAATTCGGTCGCTTCAGTATATGCCATATGCATTGCGGTTTTCAGGCGCAACTGAGCAAGTTCCAAAGCGGTCAACGTATTAGGATCTAATTCCGCCGATGACTGGTTTTGCAGTACCGGACTGTTGAACATCGCTTCCTGCGCTTCGCGGCCGGGTATTCCTGCTAAGGCTATATCCGGAGCAGTCAGGGCTTCTACGCGATTGCCCGTATTTGCCTGATCATTCCTTTTATTCCGCAATCCTGTGTAAGCGCGTGACTCGTCATAATTGACAGTATTGTCCTTATTGTAGGAAGTCATACTGTAATTTTTAACCGTAGGAGCATGGATCGGGTCTAAGCTGTATCCATTATCTAATGCTTTCTTTCCTAAATTTAGTATATAAGTTCTTAAATTTAGTATATAATCTTGAAACTCAGGATTATTTTTCTTTTTTTCGTCTAAGTTATCATAGAAATCGCGCACATAGAAATACGATACGCGGAAAGCATCTTCTTCCGACATATTTAGCGAATTACGATAATGGCTTTGAAGGTTCTTTAATGCCTCGTCAAGGTTATCTTGAGAAAACTCGTTTAACGCTGCTTGAACAGCTTGTTCTTTTGCGCCTTTAGGGTTATAAATCCGATTATTTTCGCTATTTTTAAGCAACCCTATTCTTGTTTCGCCGCTTTCTTCATTTGTGAATTCTTGAAGTAAGGGACCCGTGTACGTTGGATCGCTACGTTTCTGCGAGAATTCAACAGTTATAGACGTGCCGTCGTCATTGAACCGGGTTTCTTTTCTTACTCTTAAATCTTCAGCCAGGAAACGGTCGTCAATAGAAATTTCCCGAATGAACGTCGGTTTGCCATCTTCATAATCTGTGGTGCGGCAGTATTTATTTCTGCCTTCTTCTTCGTTTTTGAAAACCTTATCCGCAAAAGCCTTAGCGTTGTCGGGAGCCTTGGCCATCTCGGCTAATTTAAGGGCTAATGCGGCATCTGTATTTTGGGTGTCGCCTAAACTTTCTCTATACGCTTTATATTCTGCAGTGTTTTCCAGATATTCTGTATAGGCTTGTTCATTGAATTCATAGGTCTTTTGAGGCTTACCGTCTTTGTAAGTCGTCAGCTGGTATTTCCCGTCTTCTTTCTTGACGCTGGTTACCGCTTTCGCTGGATCTTTGCCGTCATACTCTGTTATCGTTGTCGCGTTTCCGTTTCTTTCGGTGCATCTTATCGGGTTGTTGTCCTTATAAGTCGTCGTCGTCGATTTATATACATTAGACGCATCACCGTTTCTGTAATAATCTTCCATGATAGTGACGGAACCATCTTCATTCTGTTTTCTGGAGATAGCATGATCAGCGTATTCTTTACCCTTGCTCGGATCATAGAAGATAACAGTATGAGGTTCGGCTTTTTGCTGTTGTGTTACGGTTTCGGGTATCGTGCCATCGTATTCGCACCGTCTGGAAACATTACCGTTTGCGTCATAATATGTTCCTGTCCAGCGCGAACCGTTGTTCATTGTCACATAAGACTTTTCGCCACGCATGGTATACGTGGTTGTCGTCCAATTGCCGACAGTTACTCCTTCTCTTGGAGTATATTCTACTTTGGGGTTCGGATTTTCTTTTGTTCCTTCGATTCTCTTGTTGTCCGCGCCATACACCGTTGTTGTTGTTGTTTCCGGAGTCTTTCCGTCTTCTAAGTACGTCGTGACAACTTCTGTTTTTTTGTCGCCCTCAAACGTGATTTCCGTTTGTGCAACTAATTTTCCATGTTTGTCGTATTCGTTTCTGATAGTTGATGTCGGTTTTCCGTTTTCATCATATTTTGTTGTTTCAAGCGGTTTGTCATTTTGCAATACGACACTTCCAATGACGGCGTGAGTTGTCGGATCCGTGAATATTTTCGTTTCTGTCGTTGTTAAGCCATCATTAGTAACTTCTCTATGGGTTTCTACAGCACAGCCTTTAAAATCTTTGTCGTCAAGATTTCCATCAAAAGCTCTGCAGGTTATCTTCTCAAAATCATTTTCTTTGCTGTCATAAAAGGTTACGGTCCGTTTCCCGCCTTCATTCTTGTCATAGAAAACGCTCTTGGTCGCCTTACCATCAGGATGATAGGCCGTATCTTGGACTGTATTTACTTCGCTTTTCAAATATTTTTTTGTGTTCGGCTCATAATGTAATCTTCTTTCCGAAGTGACTGTATTTATATGCCGGCCGTTATCACGATCATAGCTATAATGTGTGGCTACACCCCGAATGTCAGGACTGGTCACATCAAGCGTATGATCCGTATTAGTCGTAACATATTGGTCTGTAACATTCCCGTTTCCATCGGTCTTAGTCCAAGTGGAAGTTATTAACTGTCCGTTCTCATCATATTTATCTACCCAGCTAAGCGTTTCTCCGTTTTCTATTTTTGTACGGGTGATCGTTGAGCTGCCGTCCCTGTTGTAATCACGTTTTTCGTAATAATGATTGAGTTCGTCAGTGAAAGAAGTCAGTCTTCCTTCTTTGTCAAAAAGAGCTTCTTTAAGTATAGCCCCGTTCTTGTCCGTTAAAGTCAAAGATTTGGGTTTTCCGGTGTTTTTACGATATTTGTTTGTAACCGTCCAACCCGGTTCGTCCTTGTCTACATATGTTTCCCGTACAATGGCTTCTTCTAGAACACCGTCAAGATCTCTGTCTTGGTCAAAAGAACGTCCCTCAAATCGGTAGTTTTTTCCAAATCCGGCTGTCTTTGTGAAATCATAAACGCCTCCTTTTAACAACTGAGCAACAGTCTTTGCGTCAGTCTTTTCCGGAAGAGGAGGAAGAGGTTCAATAAATGTGGATTGGTAAGCCGCATATACGGCATCAAAATTGTTTGTATCGTTTATGTTTATATCTTGTCCGGGGGCGGTCTCCAAGCCAAATTGGTTCACGTTTTCATTTTCCTTTTGGACAGAGGTAATCTCAGGCTGTTCATTGTCCACTACTCGAGTCTCTGCCGCATCGTCTAATTCAACATCGCCATTCGTCAGCGAGCGTGTGTAGTCGGCCAAATCTCCGTCTTTAATCGATCCTAAATGCTGTGCTAAAACCGCTCCGAATTCTCCTCCAACATCTTCTTGTGCGGCAGAGATCAATGAATTGTAATAAGTTTCCAGCTGTGAAAGGTCAGCTCCTGATGCATTATATCGTTCTTTTAATGCTTCCGCAGCTTTTATGTATACTAAGGCTTTCTTTGCTTTCTTTTCCTTATCCTCGTCATTTTCGCAGGATTTTAATAATGCGTTATAAATCGTTTGATCTTTGTCTTTTATTTCTATGCTCAACGGGATTGTATCTGCCACTGTGGTGCCGGTGCCGGGTATAAATTCTTTTCCCGGTTCCAGATTAGGCGGCAATTTGTCTTTTTCTTGTATAACCGCATTATAGTTATCGCCGTTTTTCGAAAATACGCATAAAAATTCTTCAGCCATGAGAGTTTCCCCCTTAATAAATTACTAATTAATGCCATACTAACACACTTTTTTTAGAAAAAGTATGACAAAAATTTGAAAAATGATTTTTCCGGTGTTTATTTGGTTTTTCCCACGGTTTCTTGGAAAAATAGACAAAAAAAACACCCGGGGGTTGTCCCCGGGTGTTTCGGAAAAAATCAAGCGGATTTAAGCTCTGCCGCCGTTGTTTTGCATTCTTGTTACGTCTATCTGTGGTCTGGTGTTGTCCGGCGTCGATTTTTGCTGTCCGGGTTGGTTCATCGCCATTTGCGCGTTTCTGTCGTTGCCCTGAGACTGCAACAGAGCTGCCGTCGCTCCGCCGTTCGGGTTTGAATTTTCAGCTTCTTTTTTCTTGTTTATTTCCTGCTGTATTTTAAGTTCCTGCCACTGCTTGAATATTTCTTCTCCTTTTCCGTCACCTTCTTTTTCGTGTGCCTTGTAACGGATCAGCAGTGATTTTTCGACCATATCGTTTATTTCTGCCGGGGAAAGCCCTGTTCCGCCTTCTTGTAATATCTGTATTCTTTGAGTTTCAGGATCAATCGTATAGCCGATTCGCCCGCCGTTATAGAGAATCGCGTTCATGTTGTTAGGCAATTCAACAACCGTCATATCTTTGGTTTCGATGGTCAAAAGGCCGTCATTTTTGGGTTGTGTGATTTGCCAGTTTTTCGTCGGGTCGTTCGTTGTTACTTCAATGTTTCTTCGTGTTGCCTGAATGGCAGAGGTGTAATTTTCAACTGTTTGTTCGTTATCGTTAGACATAAGTATATCCCTCCTGTTTAAACAATATAATTCTATAATAACACGTCCGTTTAAAAAAAGATACGACAAAAAAAACGCCCGATTCGAAAATCGGGCGTTTTACTGAAACGGTCGGACGGCTATTTACCGCCATTTTCTCTTTTGTTTAAAATTGCGCAACCAAACGCTTAGCGTGTGTTGCTATTAGCGAGTTGTGCGGTCAGTTTCGGATCAAATTTAGCGTTCTTTAACTCTTCGGATGTAGGAGCCGGCCTTGGAGCATAAGGAGCCCGACCCATTAATCGATCCATCATAGCCGGTTTCTTAACATTAGGCGTTTCCGTTCTTTCCGGATCTGTTTCTTTCTGTTCTCCCGCTAACGTGCTCTGCAAGCTTTGTTTTTTGGGAGCTTTGGCTTTTTCAGCATTTTCCTCTGCTTTTTCCTGGATTTGCTGATAGAGCTTGTCGTCTACCTTTACAAACGCTTTTTTAGGTTGCTTGCCCGGCAAAACTTCCCGACGGGCTTCGTCCAAACCTTCAAAACGCTTATCCATGCTTTCTGTGCGGGCAATATCCTTCGTCGGTTTTAATTTTTCGGCCTTTTCTTGAAGTTCTTTAAGTATCTCCGAGGTGAAACCGAGTTCTCCGGGATTGGCAACATCCAAACCCTGAGCCAACAGCGAAATATACATGTTTCTCTTGAAGGAGGGCGAGGCTTTCGGATCGATTTTGACTGTTTTCCAGCCTTTTTCTTTTGCCAAACGAACCACTGTCATGGTGTCTTTCATGTCGGCTTTCCCTTCATGGGTCAAATTAATGCCTTTCGGGGAATTGATTATCGAGGAGCCTTTGGTTTCCAAATCCATTTTGAACGAGGGCGGTACGCTTTGGTAAGACTTCATTGTTTCCGCTTTGCATCTGGCAAACAAGAATTCTTCTTCCGGATTTTCCACCTCGTGTTCAAACGACATGTATTTGGTTTTCCATGCCAGACGCCACATTTCGTCTTTCAGACCGCCGGTATGTTCTTCCGTGTCAACGGGGGGCGTGTCGACGGGGGGCTCTTCAATCCCTTCGGTTCCGCGGACATCGCTGACCATGTGATCATCACGGCTCAAAAGCTTAAAGTTGTCGTCAACGTCCCGAATTCTGTTGTAAATATCACGGTACGAATACCGCAACCGTTTCATGACAAATCTGCGCGTGTCGTTCGGATCGTTCTGGTCGGGGCTTTTTTCGGCGACAGCTCTGTCGACGGCGGCTCTGAAGGCCTTTCTGATAGCTATCTTTGCCTCTGTCGGCTCGATGCCTCTTTTAATGCAATCCTGCATGAACGGATCCAAGGCGCCGAACATCATATCCTGACGGTCTTCCATGCTTTCTCCCGGCGTCATCGCATGGTGATAAGCGGCTTCTTCGATGGCTTTTAATAAATCCGCGTTCATCGTTTTGTCGCCGTCCTGCGATTTATTGTTAAACGCGTCATAATATCCTACAAGAGTATTGATCTCTTTGTGGATTTTGCCGTCTAACGTCATTAATTTGTCCGTATAGCCTTCTGCCTTTGCGTCTTTTATGCTTTTCATGCCAAGCTCGGCGCGGGCGCCCTGCATAATGGCGTCGTATTCTTTGCCTATTTCTTCCGCGGTTTTTCCGGCTTCCAGACCTTCTTTAATAAATTTTTGCATTGCCGGGAAGACGGTTTGAGTCCGATTCTTATAATCGTTTTTTCCGTTTTTATAGCCGATTAATGCTTCTTTTAATTCTTCCGCTGCTGTTTTTTTCGGCTCTTCTTCCTGTGCGGCGGGGTCTCCTTCTTTTCCGGCGGTCGGTTCATTTAAGGGAAGCTCCGTCGTTAAAGACTTTTTTCCGCCTTCATAGGTTGTTTTGGATCTTTTAATGACTTTATCCCCTTGTGTTATTGACATTTGAGACAGTTTTAAATTGCCTTCATCGTCGTAGATGTAACTTTCATTAAAAGCCTGGCCGGATTCTTCGTCAAAGTTATAACGCGTGGCTTCTTTTCCGTCCTGATAGGTAACACGGTCCAGAATCGTTTCACCCTTGGTTCGTTCATAAAGAGCCGTCTGACCTTTGTCGTCATAAACAACTCTGAGGCGATTTTCCCCGTTTTCCGTAACCTCGGATAAAAGACGATCGCCCTCAAAGAGGCGGGTATGTTTTTGTCCCTGATCGTCTGTGAAAGTTTCTTCACGTTTGTCGTTTTCAGCCATTGAAGTTCCCCTCTGTTAAAGTTCCAATTAATGCCATACTAACACACTTTTTTTTGAAAAGATATGACAAAAAAGTGAAAAAAGTTTTTTTTGCTTTGGCAAAGGTTTTTCCATTATTTTTTAGAAAAGTTGACAAAAAAGCCGCGCTTGAAGGAAACGCGGCTTTTGCTGTTTTGTTAAAGAAGTTTATTTTTCCAGAACCTTTACGCCCGGCAGGATTTTGCCTTCCATCCATTCGAGGAAAGCGCCGCCCGCGGCGGACAAGTAGGACAGTTTTTCGGCAACGCCCGCTTTCTTTAAAGCGGAAACCGTGTCGCCGCCGCCGCCGATGGATTTCAGGCCTTTCGCCGTCAAAGCGGCGACTTCTTCGGCAATCGCGAAAGTCGCTTTGTTAAACGGCTTGATTTCGAACGCGCCGACAGGGCCGTTCCAAATCACGGTCTTGCATTCAGCCAGTTTCTTGTTGATTTCGGCAACGGATTTCGGCCCGATGTCCAAAATCATCATGTCGGCCGGAACGGCGTTCACGTCAACCGTTTTGTTTTCGGCGTTTTCGGCGAATTCCTTCGCGACGACGACGTCAACCGGCAGAATGATTTCGCATTTCGCGGCTTCGGCTTTCTTCATGATTTCGCGGGCGGTATCGGCCATTTCTTTTTCGCAGAGCGAATTGCCGACATCGATTCCTTTGGCAAACAGGAACGTGTTCGCCATGCCGCCGCCGATGATCAGCTTGTCGACTTTAGCGACCAGATTGCCCAACAGATCCAACTTTGTGGACACTTTCGCGCCGCCGACGATCGCGGCGACCGGACGGACGGGATTGCCCAGAGCGGCATCAAGCGCTTCCAATTCCGCCTGCATCAGCAGACCGGCGGCATTCGGTTTCAGCTTCGCCATGCCTTCTGTGGAAGCGTGAGCGCGGTGAGCGCAGGAGAACGCGTCATTGACGTAAATATCGACGTCCTTCGCCAGTTTTGCGGCGAAATCGGCGTCGTTCTTTTCTTCTTCGGCATAGAAACGTAAGTTTTCCAGCATGATGACGTCGCCGTTCTTCATCGCTTTGATCGCGGCTTCGACTTTGGCGCCGATGCAGTCGTCAACAAAAACGACTTTCTGCCCCAGAGCCTTTTCGACGTCGGCAACAATCTGTCCCAGCGACATTTCGGGGACGACCTGTCCTTTCGGACGGCCGAAGTGGGAGGCGATGATGACTTTCGCGCCTTTGTCCGTCAGAGCTTTGACGGTCGGGACAAAGCGGTCGATACGGGTGGTGTCGGTGACTTTGCCGTCTTTAAAAGGGACGTTCAAATCGGCGCGCACGAAAACGACTTTTCCGGCGGCGTCCAGATCTTTGATTGTATTGAATTTAGCCATTTGTTTTTTCCTTTGTTTATACATAAAAGAAGCGGCTCCCTCCTTTGAGGGAGGAAGCCGCTTTATTGTTGAAATTCTTAGAGGAACTTCGCCATAGCGACAGCCGTGTCGGACATACGGTTGGAGAAGCCCCATTCGTTGTCGTACCAGCTCATGATGCGCAGGAAGTTGCCGTCGATGACTTTTGTCTGGTCGGCATGGAAGATCGAGCTGTAGCTGGTGTGCGTGAAGTCGATGGAAACCAGCGGCAGATCGTTGTAACCCAAAATGCCTTTCAGACGGGCGGATTCGGAAGCGGCCTTGATCGCGGCGTTGACTTCTTCTTCGGTCGTGCTCTTTTCCAGAACGACTTTCAGGTCGACAACGGAAACGTCCGGAGTCGGAACGCGAATCGCGGAACCCTGCAGCTTACCGGCCAATTCCGGCAGAACCAGACCGACGGCTTTCGCAGCGCCGGTTGTTGTCGGGATCATGGACATAGCGGCGGCACGAGCACGATACAAATCTTTGTGCAGAGTATCAACCGTGCGCTGATCGCCTGTGTAGGAGTGAATTGTGGTCATGTAGCCGCGGACGATACCGAAGTTTTCATGAATGACTTTGGCAACCGGGGACAAGCAGTTCGTCGTGCAGGAAGCGTTGGAAACGATCTTGTGTTCGGCGGTCAGCTTGTCGTCGTTCACGCCGTAAACAACCGTCAGATCGGCGCCTTTGGACGGAGCGGAAACCAGAACGCGCTTTGCGCCGGCGTCCAGATGAACCTTGGCTTTGTCAGCGTCGGTGAAACGACCCGTGCATTCGTACACGATGTCGATGTCCAAATCTTTCCAGGGCAATTTGGTCGGATCGGCTTCGGCCAAAACTTTAACGGTTTTGCCGTTGACCGTGATTGAATCGTCGGTCGCGGAAACTTCGCCGGGGAAGGGACCGTGAACGGAATCGAACTTCAACAAATGAGCGTTAGCCTTCGGTGAACCCAAATCGTTAATCGCAACGACTTCAACATCCGTGCGCTTGGATTCCGCCAAAGCACGATAAGCCAGACGGCCGATACGGCCGAAACCATTGATCGCAACGCGAACTGCCATGAATTTTCTCCTTAAGATATACAGTTTTTAAAAGGACGCCCTTTACAGTTTCGGAACGTCCGAGTGAACTTTAAAAGTATTGCTAATTTGACACAAATTTTTAAAAAAGCAAGTCTTTCATTCGGATAAAAATTGATTTGCCGGATTTTTTATGATGCGTCGATATGACGCGTGCTTTTTTACGGAAAGAATGCTATAAAAACGTTTGGTTATCAACTAAAGGATTGTTTCATGAAAATAAAACGTATTTTACAAACTGCCGGACTGTTTTTGCTTAGCGGGTGCGCTTTGACCCACTATGAAAGCTTGGATCAAAAGCCGGAAGAGGATATTTCGGTTTCTTCGAATACGCCGGCGGAGATTTGGATCGACGGTCAGAAAATTCAGGACTCGGCCAAGGAGCATCTTTTAAAGCAGACGGGAACGGACGTCGTCACGCTGAAAGCCGACGGTTATCATGATGCTCGCATCATCGTTTACCGCAACCAGCCGGTAAAGAAAAACGTGACGTCGCATGAAAGCTCAATGGTTTGGACGTCGCAGGAGCTGTCGGACGTTACGTCCAATCTGTCCGATTTAGGCGCCGACGCGGCGACAACCAGTCCGACTTCAACGGTAAAGTTGGTTTACAATATCGGAAAATTCGTTGTTGATTTAGTCGCTATGCCGTTCAGCTTTACGACGAAATTCAATCCGTTCGGGTATTATTTTGCCTATGACAAAAACCAGTTTTACGTTGAAATGATGCCTCTCAGCGTTTCCGAAACGAAAGTCTTTGACGCTTTTAAATTGCAGGTCAAAAAGTTTGTTTTGAAGAATTATGCCGGTTTGGCCAAAGGAGACGGAGAATATCTGAAAGCTTTGGTCGATTTTTCCGGTTTGACTCCGGACGATGTCAAAAAGGTTTTAGCTTCGACAGCCACGCCGGCGGACGCGGCGGACGCCATTGCGGATCGTATGACGGCGGCGCGTGTCGAATAACTAATAGAGCGGGAAGGTGGCGTTTAAAGCGTCGATTTCTTCAGACTCTAGGAGGATAAACTGCGAAGCGAAACAGTCTTCCAGCTCTTCCGGAGTCAAAGCTTTGACCAGAACGCCGACATTTTCTTTTGCCAACAGCCACGCCAGCACGATTTGGCGTGGCGTTGTTTTATGGTTTTCCGCTATTCGGCATACCACTTTATTTTGATAGGCAACCGCGCAGACATCTTGCGGCGCGTAAGCGATTAAGGGAATTTTTTGCTTTTGGCAAAACGGCAGCAGTTCTTTTTCCATTTGCCGGTGGCAGGGATTGAAATAGGCTTGATTCATCGCCGTTTCTTCAGCGTTTTCCAAAGAAAGCCATTCTTTGAAATCCGCCAAATCGAAATGGGATACGCCGAAATCCAGAATTTTTCCGTCTTCTTTTAAATCGATAAAGGCTTCCAACACTTCTTCCGGGCGACTGCGATATGTCCCCCAATGAAGCAAATACATGTCGAGATAATCGGTTTTCAGACGTTCCAGACTTTTATCGCACGCTTCGATGATTTCTTCATAGGACGAAAATATCGGAGAAACTTTTGACGTTAAAAACACTTCTTCACGGCAGTCGGAAAGCGCTTCGCCCAATACTTCCTCCGCGCCGCCGCGGCCATACATTTCCGCAGTGTCGAAAGCGCGATAACCGATTTCCAAAGCCTGACGGATTAAATCCGTTTCTTTGAAATAAGCGCCCGCGTCTTCGCCCAGATACCACATGCCCAGTTCCAAAGCGGGAATAAGGTCGCCGGACGGTAAAGCAATAGTTTTTTGTTTTTTACGTTCTTTCATACTATCAAAATAAAAAGCACGCAGTAAAAGAACAATATCCCTCTCCGTCTACCGTCGTCCGTTCGGGGGAACTGCCCGTTCGGGGGAACTACCCGTTCGGGGGAACTGTTCTCCCGGCGGGGAAATACACAAACAAAAAAATGCCCGGAGAAACTCCGGGCATTCTCATTATATAAAGTGTAAATTTGAATTATCTGCCGTCGTTGCCCCGTGACATCACCGCGTTGTTGACCTGAGTGTTTGCCTGAACATTGGAATTGTTCGGCGCGGTTCTTGCCGATTGAGCTGCTACCATTGTGTTTCTTGCGGATACTTCGTTTGCGCGGCTTTGATTTTGTGCTTGCTCCACCGCGTTTCCGTTTTGAACTGGCTGTTGCGGTTCGGAAGGTCTGGCGTCAGACTGTTTTGTTATTTTACAATTCGGTTGTTTCAGGTTCGCTTTAAGCTGAGCCGCAGCAGATTTTTCCAGAGCAATGAACATCATTGCTGGTAAGTTGCAACCATCAGGCACCATTGATTCATCAAATTGGAAGTCTCTTTGATCGACATCAAGTTTAATCTTTCCATCAGCAGTTTTTGTGAAAGGTATGAAGTTCTTTCCGTCTTCTGTTAGGAATACATACTGATCATTTCCATCCGCGTCTTTACCGACTGATGTTACCGCAGCCTTTCGTCCGTTCAACTCTATAAA
>JAFZYY010000031.1 GCA_017616015.1 Alphaproteobacteria bacterium
GACCTGTCCGACCCGTTTACGGGCAGCAAGTAACAAAATGCGCCTGCCAGACCGTTGTACGCCGTTTAGGCGTCGCTAGTAGCATGAGGGCTACGCCCGTCCTGTGAAGTACCACGCGCTAGGCGCGTGGGTGTCTATTATGGAAAATTATTGACAAAAAAGGTGTCTTTTTTTACTATTACTTCAAATATTTTTTATGAAATAAGGGGTGTAAAATGGCTATTAAAGAAGGATTTCAAGGC
Source organism: Alphaproteobacteria bacterium (assembly GCA_017616015.1). Taxonomy (GTDB): domain Bacteria; phylum Pseudomonadota; class Alphaproteobacteria; order CAAGCB01; family CAG-977; genus UBA11549. Next base: position 243 of record JAFZYY010000031.1, read on the forward strand.
TCTAAAAAAACGGTTGTTTATCCGGAAGAGAAACCTGCCGTTGACGTTGATTTAAGCACTTGCCCGAAAAAAGACAGACCGCGCATGATTTCCATCATCAATCGTCTGGCAAAAAGCAAACTGGGGCTTGAGACTTTACAAATCGCCGTGGATAACGGTTATCATTTCAACTTTATTAAAGGGGCGACCCGCGCGTTCGGTTTTGCGGATCCCACCAATAAAAGAATCGCTTTGAATCCGAATGTCACAGATGAAAAATTGATCGGAACGCTGTGCCATGAATGCCGTCATGCCGGTCAGTTCTCACGCGCTTCCGATTTAAGCGAAGAAAAATGGGACGTTAAAACCAATTTGGTTTATATGCGCGCCATGGAAGCCGATGCGCAGGCATATGCGGCTTCTGCTTGCGAAGAGTTGTTCCGTATGGGCGATGAAGGACCGAAAAAGGAATTTTACAGATTCTATCCCGAAATTGCCAAGGGCTTCACAAACGCCTTGATTAAAAACGACGGCAAAATGGGGCATGCTCTGCTGACGGATACCTTTAAAGCCTGGTATGATCAGTTAGGGACGAAATCTGTTTACGAAGAAAACTATCTGTTGACACCGATGCAGCAGGAATTGCGTGACATCGCTAACGGCAAGGGAACGACGATGACTTTTGAAACGTCCATTTCCGCTCAGAAGACGATAGCTGAAATCGCTTGGACAAAGGACGGCAACTATTTCAAGGACGATCCGGAAATCTTAAACGGCGGCCAATATCTGAACGTTTCCGAATTTACAATGGAACAAATGAAGAAATTCTTTGAATTCCGCAAAGAAATGACGGGTATCGACGATTCTAAAGCGCTGGAAGGTATTCCGACCCGCCCGAATACGATTGAACCGCGCGTTCCCGCAATGAAAAAGCCGCCGGTAAAGAAATCAAAGGCCGATAAGATAAAGAAAATCAATCATAACAAAGAGGCGGTTAAAAAACAGACCTTAGCGGCCAAATTTGTTAAGGCACAAAAGCTGATGGCCAAACAGGAACGTTAAAAGCAATTATATTTTATGAAAAAAGTCTCTGATAATCAGAGACTTTTTTTTATGTTAATAATAAAGCGCTCTACATTTTCGGATAAATCGCTTATTATTCTTTTGTTCGTTTTGTAAACAGAGGCCGCAATGTATTCGGAAAAAAAGCTTTTTCAATATTTGTTTCTTATTTTTTTCGCCGTTGTGACGGCTTATTCCATCATGATCAGGGCTTCTTTTTATGATGATGAAGGTATGCCTCGTTCATCGGACGGTTTTTTCAAAGTTATAGGGGAAGATTTAGCCGGTGATTATGCTTTGTTCCGTTTGCTGGAACAGAAAACTCCGCCGCAGGAAGCATATCGCAGTGAAAAAATCTCCGCTTTTTTGAATAAGAAAACACATATTGACGGCACTTTTTTTTCTTTTGCCTCTCCGATGAAAGCGTTTGCTGCCGTTCCGTTGCTGAATGTTCCGTACAATAATTTTTTTGAAACGTGGTTTCTATGGGGATTGGGATTGTTCGGCGTCGCAATGTATTCGTTGTTTCCTTTGAAAAAGACGTTGTTTCTGATGTTTGCTTTGCCGGCGGCCTTTTTAAGCTTTATGACCGGCGGCTGGGGACTTTTTGCTGCTGCCGCGGTTGTTTTGGCGTTGACGTTAACCGAAGACTATCCCAAAACCGCTGGCTTTTTCGCGGCATTATGCGCTGTCGAACCGATTGTTTTCATTTTCATCGCCGCTGTTTTTCTGATTCGTCATCAGAAAAAAGCCGCCTCTGTTTGCATCGGCATGGGGCTGTCTTTGTTTATACTTGCCTTGTTCCGTTATGATATGACGGCGTTTAAAGCCGCTTTCTCTTCCGCCTGGCGGATCTTAACCGAAAAACCGTGCGCGTTAACGTCATTCGGCGCCGCTTTGATCTGCGAAGGAATGCCTGTGCCGGCAGCATTGACATTGCATGTGTTGTCGGTCGTCGGGATAGTTTTCTTCGGCGTTCGTCTGTTTCTGAAGCAATCCTGCTCCCAAGCCGTTCAGGACACTTATTTGTGCGCGGCGCTGTGCGTAATATCGCCGTTTTCCGTTCTGGGCGATTACGGCTTGTTATATGCGGGAATAGCTTTTCTGCTTTTGGATTCTGAACGAAGAGGAAATTTAAAAGGGGATATTTTATTTATCTTTCTGGCTTTTTCTTCGATTTATATCGAACCGTTTTTTGTAAAATGGACGGGCTTTTCCGTTCAGATGTTTTTATCGTTTCTTTTGCTGGAAGTTTCTTATCGGAGATCCTATTAAAGTTCCGCGATAAAAACGATGGGAAATTCGGCGCGGAAAATATCGGCTTTTTCTTTTGTCATCAGATTGTATCGGCAAAGAGTATTTGCGTCGGCAAAAAGAAGCTCTTCTCCGCTTTTTGAAAAGGAAAGGGCGGAGACATTATTTGTTTCTATTTCATCTTGCGTTTTTCCGGAAACAACGATTTTTTTGTTTTGAATAAAAGCTCTGAAACCAGTGATGCCGCTGTAAACAGGGCTATGTCCCTGCGGGCTGATTTCAACCGTTCTGAGTTGTTTATATAAACGGACGGCTTTTAAGGCGCCCGATACGTCCGTATACATTAAAACGTCCGAAGAACAAAAGCAAACCGGAGAGAACGAAGCCGGAATTTTAATAAAAGGCAGGGGAAACCAACCGAATTCTTCGTGTATGATGACACGCAGCTGTGTTTCCTGAGTCGTTTTATCCGTTGCCAAAAAAGCTATTTTCTGATTGTCCGGAGAAACGGCCGTATGTGAAATCGTCTTGTTTGACAGCGCAAACAGGAAAGAAAAATCGGAAGCGGAGTCGATTTTCATTCGGCTGATCAGGTCTTTTCCGTCTTTATTCCATACGCCGTAAATCATCTGGAAATCTGCGTGATAGGACAGGAATCTCGCGCTTTCGTCTAAAGGAATTAAACGTCGATCTTGTGTTAAAAAAGCATATTTGACATCATCTTTTTCAGCGACGCCGATTAAAAATTGATAAAAAGGCATCATGACCATAAATTGTAGTGTCCCGAAACGGTGGAATCATATAATATAGCGACAGTGTAACAGCTATAAAGGCAAAAAAGGAGTTTTTTTTATGCTGACCGAAAACGAAACCAAAACGGAAATGACAAGCGCCCGCCAAAGCTTTATGCGGCTGAAGGAATATATGAACGGCTGCATCGTCGGACAGACGGAGTTGGTGGACAAGCTGCTGATCGCTTTGTTAGCGGACGGGCATCTGCTTGTGGAAGGCGCTCCCGGTTTGGCAAAAACAAAGGCAATTAAAAAACTTTCCGAAGCGATCGAAGGCGATGATCAGCGCATTCAGTTTACGCCGGACTTGTTGCCTTCGGATATTACGGGCAGTGATATTTATCGTCCGGAAACGGGGGATTTTAAGTTTCAGCCGGGACCGATCTTCCATAACCTGATTTTGGCGGACGAAATCAACCGCGCGCCCGCAAAAGTGCAGTCGGCTTTGCTGGAAGGCATGGCCGAACGACAGGTGACGGTCGGCGGAAAGACATACAAACTGCCTCAGCTGTTTATGGTGATGGCGACGCAGAACCCGATTGAACAGGAAGGAACGTATCCTTTGCCGGAAGCTCAGCTGGATCGTTTCCTGATGTACGTTAAAATTGATCAGCCCGACGCGGCGGCCGAACGACAGATTTTGCAACTGGTGCGCAACGAGGCTTTGGCAGACGGCGCCGCCGGAAAAATCGAAGTGATGCCGCAGGACAGAGTGTTTTCCGCGCGTAAAGAAGCTTTGAACGTGCATCTTTCTCCGGCATTGGAAGAATATATCGTTCAGTTGATTATGGCGACGCGGCGGCCGCAGGCGTATGACGGAAAGTTCGCGCGCTGGGTGGCTTTCGGCGCAAGTCCGCGCGGCACGATCGCTTTGGATCGTTGCGCCCGCGCCAGAACGTGGCTGGCCGGCAGAGATTATGTTTTGCCGGAAGATATTCACGCCGTTGTGCATGACGTGTTGCGTCACCGCATTATTCTGACTTTTGAGGCCGAGGCCGAAGGCGTAACGCCGGACAGCTTTATTGACATGTTGTTATCGCAGGTGCCGTTGCCGTAATGTTTGATCGATTAACCTCTTTTTTGCGCAAACAAGCGATAAATCCGACGCCTTCTTTTACGGAAGAAGGGGACGGAATACACGTGTCTTTGCCGGAATTGCTAGCGCAAAAACGGTTCGTGCCGCTTCTGTCTTTTGATACTCTGGGTTTTTCAAAAGCGGAAGGATTGGGACTTCATCGCTCGCCTTTTCGCGGCAGAGGTATGGAATTCGACGAAGTCCGCGCTTATCATCAGGGCGACGACATTCGTTTGATTGATTGGCGTGTGACGGCCAGAACGGGAAAGGCGCATACCAAGCTGTATCGGGAAGAACGGGACCGCCCCGTTCTGTTTCTGGCGGATTTTCGCCCCCGTATGCATTTCGGCACGCGCAAAGCCTTTAAATCCGTTATGGCCGCGCGGGTTTTGGCCGCTTTAGCGTGGGCATCGCGGGAACACGGCGATAAAATCGGCGCAATTATCCTGTCGGCGGAACATTATTTTAAAATCGCACCGCACAGACAACTGCGCCGGTTGATGGAAGTCTTTAACGCGACGGTCGTAGCGGCAAATGACGAAGAAAAAACAAAGGGAACAGCGCTCAGCGACGCTTTGGGCGAATTGCGGCGCGTCAGCAAGAACGGCGGGCGCGTTTATATTGTCAGCGACTTTTACGGCTTTGACGAGGAATGCAAAAAGCATCTGACATACATTTCCCGCCATTGCGACGTGGTTTGCATTCAAATCTTTGATCCGTTGGAAGAAACGCCGCCGCCTCCGGGAGCCTATCGGATCAGCGACGGACACCGGATTGTAACGATTTACACGGACGATGAAAAATGGCGCAAAGAGTATGAAAAGCTGTTTGTCGAACCGCGCCGCGATCTGGAAAATTTCTGTAAAAGCAGACATATTATTTATATCGGACTGCGCACGGATCAGGATATGGTGCAAGTCGTGCGCCGGGGCGTTTTAACTGCGGGGGAAAAATAAATGCAGGGGCGGGGAATTGATTTGTCCGGATTAAGGGATATTCATCTGCCGGAAATTCCGTCCGTATGGCCGTTGCCGATTGCTTTTTGGATCATGCTTTTTTCTGTTTTTCTGACGGTTTTTGTGTTTCGGTGGGGCTGGACTTATTTTCATAGGATAACAGCTAAGAAATATGCAAATCGTGAAGTTGAAAGTTTAACTAAACGATTTAATGGAAATAACTATAAAATATCTTCTGAAATATGTTTATTACTGCGGCGGATTGCGTTGATGAAATTCAAGCGCGAAGACGTTTCTCTTTTATCCGGCAAAGCCTGGCGTCAATTCCTTGAAAAAACAACAAAAAAGCCTGTTTTTAGCGGACAGGCCGGCGATATTGTCGAAAACATCATGTTTATTCCCGCCGATCAGTTTCCTTATACGGATATTTCGGCATTGGTTGCGGCAGCTAAGGAATGGATTTCTGAAAATACATGATTCATTTCGGCTGGCCTTTGATTTTTCTCTGTTTTCCGTTGCCCGTGTTGGCGCAAAGATTCTTTTTGTCCGGCAGAGAAAACGCAACGGCAATTAAAGTTCCTTTCTTTGCGGAAATCAAAGCCGCTTCAAAGGCGCGTCGTTTCCGCGCGAGCAGGCAAACGCTTCTTTTGTGGGTTCTGTGGGGATTATTGGTGACAGCCGCGGCCAGACCGCAAATTTCAGGCGGACTGCAGGAATATACGGTTCCCGTCCGCGATATTATTTTGGCATTGGATATTTCCCGTTCCATGTTGCATCAGGATATGGACGAAGAAGGGAAAAGTCGTCTGGACACCGTCAAAGAAGCGGCGATTTCATTCGTTAACATGCGAAAAAACGATCGCGTCGGAATTGTTTTGTTTTCGGAACAAACAAGCCTGTATGTGCCGTTGACGGTCGATACGGCGGCTTTGAACGAAATGTTGAACGGCGTTCAGGCCGGATTGCTCGGAACTTTGACGGCGGTCGGTGATGCGATGGGGCTTTCATTGAAGTATCTGGAAAACAGCGAGGCCCGGCATAAAATTATCGTCTTGTTGACCGACGGTATGAACAACGCCGGAAATATTACGCCTGACGAAGCCTTGGAAGCCGCTAAAAAAGCCGGCGTTACCGTTTATACGATAGGCGTCGGATCTGATGCGGATCAAAAAACGGGGGTTGATACCGACTTTTTAAGGAAAACCGCCGTTGAAACGGGAGGAATGTTCTTTATGGCAAAAGAGCGGGAAGCCGTTGCCAAAGCTTATTCGGAAATTGCCAAAAATGAACCGAAATCCGAAGCCCCCGTTTATTTAATCCGTTATCGGGAATTGTATTTCTGGCCTTTGGCGGTTTTTGCGCTGATTGTTTTTGCTGTGATTTTAAAGCGCTTGATTGAACGCGTCATGTTCGCGCGGAGGACGGGATAATGGAAATAACCGTTTTGCGTCTCTGGGCGTTGATTTTTTTGATTCCCGCCGTTCTTTTCTGCTTTTTCAGGCTGAAATCCGTTCAGGCGTGGCTGGGAATAGTCGACGCGCATCTGTTAAAGCCTTTGGCGGTAAAGACGTACGTGCGGCTGAAAGAAAAACTGACCGCCTTTTTCCTGATATTGTGCGTTTGCTCGTTTGCGGCGGCTTTGTGCGGCGTTTCTCTGAAAAGCGATAAAGCGCCGCTGTATTATCCGAAATCCCCCGCCGTTATCGTGTTGGATATGTCGCTGTCCATGAAGATTCAAGACATTCAGCCCAATCGGTTCAGCCGCGCGATTTTTAAAATTTATGATTTGTTGGAAGAGCTGAAAGGGAATCCGGTCGCTTTAGTCGTTTTTACCGATGAACCGTATCAGCTGATACCGATAACAACCGATAAAGACGTTATAGAATCCGTTTTGCCGCTGTTGAATTTTTCTTTAATGCCGTCACAAGGCTCCAGAACGGACAGGGCGCTCAAAGAGGCTTTGCGCTCGATTGAAGAGACGGGAGCCGGCTTCGGCGATATTTTTCTGATAACCGACGGCGCGGACGACGTGTTTGAAATACAGGATATGACGCAGGAATTAGTCCGTTCGGCGGCGCAGAAAGGAAACAGGCTGTTTATCCTGGGGGTCGGAACCCTGAAAGGCGGCCGGTTGTTGGAAAAAGAAGACAAACCTGTCTTCGATGCTTTGGGAAATCCCGTAATGCACAGGCTGAAAGAAGGTTATCTGAAGCTTTTGGCTAAGCAGGGAAACGGAAAATACGCCGGAATTCAAACGGATAATTCGGATATTTCCGCTTTGATAAAAGCCAGATCCGCACTTTCGGCCGGCAAAGAAAGCTCGGTGACGGATCCGTCTTTGGGGGATACCGGGTACTGGTTTTTAATTTTACCGTTAATCGGATTTCCGTTCTTATTTCAGAAAGGGCGGTTGTTGGTCGGCTTGTTGATTTTTTTGACCGCTTTTCCGGCGCGTGCGGACGTCGCTGACGCGTTTCTTTCTCCTTCCGGCGCCGCCATGCGGCAGTTGGAGAGAGGCGACCGGAGCGCTGCCGTAGCGACCGCAGAGCGTTCAAACGATTTTACGGCGCTTTATAATGTCGGGACAAAGATGATTCTTTTGCAGAATTACTCTCAGGCCGTTTTGTTGTTGGGAAAAGCCGTACAGCTCAGACCGGATAACGAAGACGCTCAAATTAATTGGGAAATAGCCAAAAGGCTGAATGAGAATCCGCCTGACGATGAATCTCCGAACGCGGGGGAAAACGATCAGAGCCAAAATCCGGATCAATCCGATGACGGGCAGGGGGATTCGGAGGGGGAAAACAACTTAAACCAAAATAACAATAATGATAGTCAAGATACTGATAATAAAGAAAACAATAATCAAAAAGACGACGAAAACAATCGCGGGGAAAATCAGGAATCTTCTTCTTCGGATTCAGACGGAAACAATCCGGAACCGGAAGGAAATCAGAATGAAACGCCTGTTTCCGGTGAAGCCGGCAACGGGGAAAACGACAGTGACGAAGATCCGCCGGATTCCGAAAACAAGATGTTCCCCGTACACGAGGATCCTTTAACGCTGCTGCGTCATAAAATTTTGTTTTTACATCAGGAACGGCGTTATAATCAGGAAAAGCAAATCGGGGCGCCATGGTAATATTTTCATTCCTGCTTTTTTTGACGTTATTCCGGGCGAGGCCCTGCACAGCCGCGCCGCAAAGGTTGTCTTTGATTTTTGAACCGCCGTCAAAAGAAGTCTATATCGGACAGGAAGATTTTTTTCAAATCAGGCTGATCGACAGAATAGGGGTGAAAGATATAGAGCTTCTTCCCGCGGAATGGCCGAACGCGGAAGTGTTTATGCTGAATAAGTCGTCAGGGCAGGCCGTTTTTGAAGGCGTCTCTTACAATATCAATACGCTGTATTTCAGTCTTGTCCCCAAATCCGTCGGAAAAATGTCCTTTCCTTCTTTTTGTTTGATTGTGTCTGCGCCGACATTGGTGTCTGACAGGGATTTGCCGAACAGCGTCAAAGTGGTGTCGAAAGGAAAGCTGAAAGCGTGTTCGCCGCCGTTTTCTTTGGTTGTAAAGAGTTTGCCTTCGTATTCCCGTCCGTTATTTGCCGCGTCGGAAGTGAAATTGTTTGACGGCATTGTTCCGAAAGTTTCTTCCGTACAGGAAGGAACGCCCGTTAAACGCTCCGTTTTATTGGCGGCGAAGGGGACTTTACCGGCTTTTTTGCCTGATTTTCAAATAGGGGAAATCAAAAACAGCCGGATTTATAACGGAAAAACGGAAAGAAGTCTGCCGTCTTCCGAAACGGGCATGTCCGCGGCTTTGCGTCAAACGGTTGTTTTTGTGCCGCGACAGGCTGGCGAGCTTATTTTGCCGGAAATTAAAGTGCCTTGGCTGAACACACGGACGGGACAGATAGAAACGGCGATTGTTCCCGCTTATAAACTGACGGTTTTGCCGGCGCCTCAGACTAAAGCCGAAGAAAAAGAAGCTCCAATTTCGCCTGTTCAAAAGGATATTCGGCCTTCCGGCTTGAAGCTGGAACGATTGTTTTCGGCCGTAGCCTTTATTTTCGCGCTTTTATGCCTTGTTTCTTTGCGCTTTTTAAAAAGACATTTAAAACAAAAAAAATTAATCAAAGCCGTGGAAGACGCTTGTTTGAAAAATGATTTCGAACAAATAACGCCGGCTGTTCTGAAATGGGCATCGGCCGCTTTTCCGGATCGTTTTTTTCATAACTTGTCCGATGTGCGCCGTTTGTTCCAAGGCCGGTGCGACGACTTTGTGAAGTGTTTGGAAGAATTTGAAATGTTTTTGTATGGCACGGGGCGTTTTGCCAAACATATTCCGTTCGCCGCGGAAAGTTTAAGCAGGGACTTTTCGGAAGCCTTTCTGAAAGCTGTTCAGGTCAAATTCGAAAAAAAAACAAAGCAAACGGCAAAACTGCCCGGTTTATATCCGGACGGCAACGGTTAAATTATACTTGAAATCCGGAGCAAAAAGCGGTTAAAACCAATATTCATCAGTTTTTTTTAAGGACAATACCATGACCAGATATTTAATAACCAGCGCGCTTCCTTACATTAACGGTATTAAGCATTTGGGGAATTTAGGCGGATCAATGCTGCCGGCAGATGTATACGCCCGTTTTTTGCGTCAGAAAGGCGAAGACGTTTTGTTCATCTGCGCAACGGACGAGCACGGGACGCCCGCGGAACTGGCTGCTTTGGAAAAAAATCAGGACGTGGAAACGTTCTGTACGGAACAGCATGAAATTCAGAAAAGCATTTATCAGCGCTTTCATTTGTCCTTTGATCATTTCGGACGCTCTTCTTCTTCTCAAAATGCGGAGCTGACGCAGCATTTTTGTAAAAAACTGATGGAAAACGGCTTTATTGAAGAACGCACGATCAAGCAGGTTTATTCCGTTGACGACGGGCGTTTCCTGCCGGATCGCTATATTGTCGGAACTTGCCCGCATTGCGGATACGAAGCGGCCAGAGGCGATCAGTGCGAAAATTGCACGCGCGTTCTGGATCCGACGGATCTGATTAATCCGCGCTCCGCCGTTTCCGGCAGTTCCAATCTGGAAATCAAAGACAGCAAGCATTTATTCTTAAATCTGCCCGCTATGGAAAGCAAATTAGCCGCTTTTATTGATGAGCATGAAGCGGAATGGCCGATCGTCGTGACTTCCATCGCTCGCAAGTGGCTGAAAGAAGGATTGCGCGAACGCTGTATCACGCGTGATTTAAAGTGGGGCATCTCCGTGCCGAAGGAAGGCTTTGAGGGAAAAGTATTCTATGTTTGGTTCGACGCGCCGATCGAATATATCGGCGCAACGGCGGAATGGGCTGAAAAAGACCCCGAACACCGTGATTGGAAAAGCTGGTGGTATGATGCCAAAGATGTTCGCTATACCGAATTCATGGCTAAAGACAACATTCCTTTCCATACGATTATGTTCCCCGCGACTTTGTTTGCTTCCGGTGAACCGTGGAAAAAAGTCGATTATATTAAGGGCTTTAACTGGCTGACGTTCTACGGCGGCAAATTTTCCACGTCGCAGAAACGCGGCATCTTCACTAATCAGGCTTTGGACGAATTTCAGCCGGATTTCTGGCGCTACTGGCTGATGGCAAACACGCCGGAAAACGCGGATTCAAGCTTTACCTTTTCTTCTTTTGCCGCAACGATTAACAAAGACCTGAACGACGTTTTAGGCAACTTTGTCAACCGGGTTTTAAAAATGACGGCTTCCAAAATCGGAGCGGCGGTTCCCGCGGGCGGCGAATGGACAGCCGTTGAAAAAGAATTTATTCAAACGCTTCAAAAAAGAGTGACGGACTACACAAAATACCTGTCTGAAATGGAATTCCGCAAAGCTTTAACGGAATTGCGCGCTATCTGGGTAGAAGGAAACAACTACCTGACTGCCGCCGCGCCATGGACGGTCATTAAAGAAGATCCTGAAAAGGCGGCCATGATTTTGCGTTTGGCTTTGAACGTGATTCGTTTGTACGCGGTTTTATCCGCTCCGATTATTCCGGAAACGGCTGAAAAAATTCAGAAATTGCTGAATCTGGAAAACGCCGGTTATGCGTGGCCTAAAGCTGACTTGACCGAGGAACTGCAAACCTTGAAGGCCGGTCATGCGTTCAATGTTCCCGAACAGCCTTTATTCCAAAAAATTACGCCGGAAGCCGTTACGGATTTATGCGCGCGCTATGGCGGCAATCCTGACGAATAAGCGATGCTTTCCAGATATATCGGTGGTATTATCGAATTAACGAAAGACGCGCTGCGTTTGATGTTTTATTTTTTAAAACGTCCGCATTACACGGCTGCCGTATTGCTTCTTATTATCGGGATTTTTTATTTGAACGGTATTCCGCCTCAGGAAATTTCCGGATTTTTATCCGGCAAATGGCAGGCTTTCGTTGAAAACAGAAAGCAGACATTTCGGGAAGACATGCAAATAATTTCGGGGCATTTCAGTCAGAGTGAAGAACAGAAGCCTGTTGAAAACAAAGAAGTCGAACAGCAACTGCAAATGCAAAAGCAAATAGAAGAGGCGCAGAGCTATCAACAGCGAATAAAAGAGGAAGAAAACTGGAAAACCGCTTTTGAAGAGGCGCGGGGAATGGTCGAAATTTCAGGGGAAAATGTTGTGGAAGGCGTGTTATCCGTTGTCAGCGCCGGCGAAATTCGCCTGAACGGGCAAACTTTTTTGTTGAAAGCGCGAATACGTCCCGGAAAAGCGGGGGACGCCTACCAACAAATGAAGAGCCGGTTTGACGGCAGACAAGCAAAATGTGTTCCGGATAAAGACGATTCCAAATACGCGGAATGTTTTGTCGGCGTTTTAGGCGTTTCTGAAATGCTGATCGATTTTAATCTGGCCGATCCGCTCTAAGCTTTTCCTTGTTCCGAAGACAACAGAAGCGGGTCAATTCCGATTTTCTTTAAAGCAAAATCCCATTTTTTCTCCGGAGCGAGCGTAAACAACAAGTCTGTTGACGTTTCGACCGGCAGCCAGGCGTTTTCTTTGATCTCCTGTTCCAGCTGTCCGCCGCTCCACCCCACGTAGCCGAGCGTAATCAAAAAGTTTTTAGGTCCGACACCTTTGGATATATCACGGATAACGTCGGTCGTGACGGTTAAAGAAGTAATCTGCGTCATGGTCAGCGTCGCTGTGCTGGTATATTCCGGCGAATGCAAAACAAAGCCACGAATAACGTCAATCGGACCGCCGGCAAGAATAGGAGGAGCCGTCAGACTTGTCGGCTGTTCTATATTCAGCTGAGCCAGCAATGCGGAAAACGTCAAATCCCGGATAGGGCGATTGATCATTAAACCCATTGCTCCTTCTTTGGTATGGGCGCAGATGTAAACGACGGATCGGTCAAAGCGATCATCTTGCAGACCGGGCATCGCGACCAAACATTGACCGTTTAAAAAGCTCATTACAGTAAATTCCTATTGTTTTCTTTTTAATTATGATATTCTCTTTTTTAAAATATACCATAAAAATTAAAGGATATTGAAAAATGCGTAAAAATATATTCATGCTTGCTTTCTTTATTTTGAGCTTTTTTTTCTATCCGTCTTTCGTCAGCGCAAATCAGGGAAACGTGATCCCCATAACAATCAGCGATGTAGAGCGGAACAAAACGCTTACTCCGCAGGAACGTTGGAATTTTATCGTGGAATACTACGTTAAAAACAAAAAAAACGGCGCGACTGACGAACAAATTATAAATGAGCTTGTGAAATTACTGTCGTTGGATAAGGAAAACGCTGAAAAAATCCGGAAAATCGTTTTATTGGGCTACCGTTATAAGACGCTGGAAGATATGGCTCAGGATATAGTTAACAAGATTAATCTGTCGATTCTTGAAAAAAATCCGGGACGAGTGGACATGCTTATTGATATCAGCGATACCAATACATGGAAAAACATAAAAAATCTGACTATCGGGCAAACAAGAGTCGTAGATTTTTTCAAGATATTTCAGGAAGAGATATATTTTTCAAATTTTATCAGCACGGAAAAGATGGATTCGTTTTTGATGTCTTGTGCCGATACGGGAAAAGACAAAATAATGATGTCAATTTATTTGAGCCCGAGCGAAAACCGTTTTCTGGCCGTGCAGGAAGAAGGAAAAGCGCCTGACGGCATTCAGATTGACTTTTCCGGGTCTGAAAATTTAATCGTGGATCCTTTTTTCCTTCCTATGGAAAAAGCAATGACTGTGAACGGAAAAAAAGTTTTCGGATATGATCGCGCAATCTATATTCCGTTTAAAGCTGCCTTGAAAGATCCCCAAAAAAACGGTGTTGTTCACGCCAAAGTAACGGCAAATGTTTGTCAGAATAATGTTTGCCAAAAAGAAACATTGCCGGAAATAGTCTATACGACCGATAAATCGACATTTGAATCGTCGCTTTGTCATAAAAACACGCAAGAATATGTCGGGACGCCGAAAAGCCAACAATCAGGCATTAAATTGGAAAACGCCTACTTTAGGAAAGAAAAGACCGGAGAAGTTGATTTAATAGCTTCTTTTCATCTGCCGGCATTAAGACGGTCTAAAATCTTTTTTCTGGTCAGAAATGAGCAGGGGCTGAATTTTTCCGAACCGTTTTTGATGGAAGACGACAGAACGTTTTTAGCTAAAATACGATTGTTGAATCCGGAAAAATTAAAAGACAAAGCCAATCTGACGTTCGATATCGGATATTCGGACGCGGCTTCGGAATTTAATAAGGAAGTGCGGATCGAAACAAAAACATTTGAACCGAGCGTGTCTTTTTTCTCGTTTTCGCTACTTAACTTTTTCAAATCTTTTCTCCAAGGTCTGAAAGTCTTTATTTTAACGCCTGTTTTTGCACTGTTCCTGTTGATGCTTTCTCAATTGGTCATCGCTCCCGAAAAAACATTCGACAAAAGTCTTTCGTTCTGCGTGGGATTAAGCAAAGCTTTTCTGTCCGGATTTTTGCTGGTCTGGGCAGTAGTGTGCTTGGCGGGATTCTTTCCCGTATTCAGAAGCATTATATGGGGAGAGCAGTTTAGTTCACCTTTGCTGAATTTTGTTTTTATGAACATTTTCCTGTTGATCGCCGCTAATTGGAGACTGGTGTTTGATGATACGATAATAGAACGCTTCGGCAAACCGTTTGAGGCTCTGTTCTCTGTCTTTGATTTTGAAGACGAAAGAGAAAAGGCCGGCGCCGTCGCCGTGATAGTGATAGGATTGCTGTTGCTTATAACGCCGATGACGAATTTATACTATCAGACATACGATCTTTTATCGCAGTCTTACCTGTTTTATTCGATAGCTTTTTTGGCGGGACTTGCCGTTCCGTTTTTAATTCTCTCCTTGTTTATCGAACAGATTACGGAAACCAAACAAAACAAATATGTGCATCGAATCCTTGGCTGGATCGTTTTTCTGTCGTTTTATCTTCAAGCGTTGATGCTGTTGTTATCAATCGGCGTTGATGTCGAAAAGAATGTTTTATTCGGAACAATCGCTTTGGTCGTCGTTTCTATCGTATTGATGAAAAAAGCCAAGCAATTTTTTAACAAAGGATTGGCTTGTATCACGTTAATAGGCGTTTGCTTTATTCCTTTGATGCCTTCCGAAAAGACTCTGAACAATTTCTGGGGCGTCGAATTTGATCAGGCTTCGTTGCGCCGTCAGGTGGAAGAAGGAAAAAATGTTTATTTGAGTGTTTCCGAAAACTTCTGCATATCTTGTTTGTGGAATCGTTTCGTTGTATCGAGAGCCTTGGAAAATCAAATCAGAGCCGGAACTTTGTCCGTTATGCGCATCGGATACAATGATCCGTTCATAAAGAACATTATCTTTCAGAACTCTCTTCGCAGTTTGCCGATGAATATCGTTTTTTCGCCTAAATATCCGGAAGGAAAGATCATCGCTCCGGATTTGAAACTGTGGGCTATGTCCGAAATCGCGGAAGACGCTTTTGTCTTTAAAAAAAGCGAGCCAACTCAACAAACTCCGCCTGAAGATACTGCGCCAAAGCCTGAGGAGAAAGACACAAATTAAGGCCGACTTTACCTGCGCTGACGCAAAATTTATCGTACAGCAAAGCCGTTTCGTCGATAAAAGTCGGAAACGGCTTTTTCATGCCGACCGGAGAACAGCCGCCGTGCACGTATCCGGTCGTGCCGAGCAGTTGCTTTAACGGAATCATTTCGATGCTTTTCTGTTTTGCGGCTTTAGCGGCTAACTTTAAATCCAATTCGCTTACGGAAGGAATGACAAATACAAAATGTTCGCGGGAAGGGGACTGCGTTACCAGCGTTTTAAAAACCTGTTCCGGTTCCTGTCCTATTTTTTCGGCGACGGAAACGGCGTCTATTTTTCCGTCCGTCGTTTCGTATTCGTAGTATTCATAAGAAATATGCGCCTGATCCAACAGGCGCATCGCGTTTGTCTTTTTTATATCGCTCATGAAAAAATCCTAAGAGGGGTTAACCGTCGGAAATCTCGGTTTTAAAACAAGCTCTCCGTCCATATCGTCAAATCCCGTCGCGGCGATTAAAGGCAGAACAATACTGCGCAGTTTCAGAGCGGAGCGGTTCTTGGCATAAAATTTCATGTATGTCCGGCGATCTATTAACGGCATGTTTTGAATGGAATCCAGAACAATTTTATCGATTTTAGCCTGAGTTTTGTTCATTTTATCTTCCATTCCCGCCCGATAAAAATCAGCGGCGGCACGATCGGGCTCTTTTGCCGTAATCGCTTGCAGCGCTCGGGTTTTTTCCGCCATGATTTCACCGATGTCTTCGTCTAAAATCGCATTGATTTCGGAAATCATTTTTTGAACTTCGGCGCGTCCCTGCGACGTCAAACTTGTCAGCATTGGCTGATATGAGCCAATATCCCGAGTTTTCGGCGCGACTAAAAAACCGCAGCCGATGCCCAGAAGAAAACCTGCTATTCCGGCGTAAACTATCGTTTTATTCATGAACGACCCTGGCGGGCTTGAAGCAATTGTTTTAAATTTTTCCGATTCAGCTTCCGCGGCGCCGATTTCGAACCGTTCGAGTATTTTTTGACGCTCGGATCTTTCAGAAAGTCAGCCGCTTTCTGACGTTCTTTTTTTTCCGTAATACCCAAAGACTTGGAAACGATTTCATAAGTATTCGGCGACAAATTCGGCGTTTCAAGAATGCGCGTCAAAGCTTTTTTCATCATTTCCTGACGTTCGGGATCGAATTTCTTCCAGTTGCCGATGGCGACCGGAATGGTTGCGGCAACCTGCGGATTGATTTTATCAACGGCAATCGTTTGTTCCGCAATAAAATCATATCCGGATCCGTCCTTTTTATGCAAAGCCGTCGGGTTGGCGGCAAAAGCGTTAATCAACGCGCGGACTTTGTTCGGATTTGTCATTGAAAACGCTTCGTGATTCATCAGTTCTTTGACGGTCTTTAATGAATCCGGCGAAGCTAAAGCCTGCATGGACAACCATTTGTCGACAACCAGAGAATCTTTCTTGTACGTCTGATAGAAATCGTCCATAACCGCTTTGGCTTCGGGTGTGTCTTTACCGGCGAAAACGCGGACGGCGGCGTCTTTGTCCGTCATCTGTTCGGCTTCGCGATACTGCTTCAGGGCTAAAGAGTCGTCCAAGATGCTCAAATATCCCAAAGCCATATTTTTAACGGCGCGTTTTCCGGAATCTTCGGCGTTCGGAACATATTCGCCTTTAACCTGATTGTTGTTATATGTTCTGAGCAAATCGTCCTTTAATTCCGTAGCAATATGCGTGCGCAAAGCCAAACGAGCCTGAGCGATTGCGTCAACGTCAACGATGTCCATGCGTTCCGCTATCGCGCGTTCGGAAGGCAGAATAAAGGCTTTCGCAATAAACGCCTTATCCAGATTTTCATCGTTCAGGTATCCCTTTAACGCCTGCGTGAAAGCGGGCGGAATAGTGACTTCTTTACCGGCCTGAATATCTTTGACCATGTTCAGCATGATGTCAGTCGCGAATTGCTGTCCGGCGTCCCAACGGTTAAACAGGTCGGAGTCTTTTGCCATTAACAAGCCGCGCTGTTCCGGCGTATAGTCCATTCTGAAATGAATCGGCGCCGTAAAAGCACGGTTACCGGACAAAACGGGCGGTTCCGTTACGTTTTCAAACACAAACGTTTGTTCTGGCTTGTTCATCACAATGACTTTGGAGGTTTTTCCGTCTTTTTCCTGTCCTTCGATTTCCAACGGCATATCGTTTCCGTCTTTATCCAACAGGCCGACTTCCAAAGGAATGACAAACGGTTTTTTAATCGGCTGTCCCGGAGTGGCCGGCGTATGCTGACTTAAAGTCAGCGTATATGTTTTCTTTTCCTCGTCATAGACGCCTTTGGCTTCGACGACGGGAGTACCTGCCTGATGATACCAGGTATTGGCAAATTGCTTTAAGTCAATGCCGGCGCCTTCGGAAATCGCGGCGACGAAATCGTCGCAAGTAACGGCTTTTCCGTCGTTGCGTTCAAAGTATAAATCCATACCTTTGCGGAATTTTTCTTTGCCCGCTATGCGTTCCATCATACGAATGACTTCGGCGCCTTTGTTGTAAACGGTGCCGGTATATAAAGAACGCACGGAAATATAAGAATCCGGACGAATGGGGTGAGCCAGAGGACCGGCGTCCTGCGTAAACTGTCCGGCGCGCAGAGAAGCAACGTCTTCGATTCTCTTGACCGCGCGGGAACGCATATCGGAAGAAAACTCCTGATCGCGGTAAACGGTCAGACCTTCTTTTAATGTCAGGTCGAACCAATCGCGCAAGGTGACGCGGTTACCCGACCAGTTATGGAAGTATTCGTGTCCGACAACGCCTTCAATGCTGGCGTAATCGGCGTCGGTCGCCCGGTTCGGATCGGCCAGAACGTATTTGTCGTTAAAAATATTCAAAGACGTGTTTTCGCACGCGCCCGAATTGAAGTTAGACACCGCCACAATATTAAAGACATCGTGATCGTATTCGCGGCCGAACGTTTCTTCGTCCCATTTCATCGCTTTCTTTAAAGATTCGACAGCGTAGCCGCTCATTTCGCCTTTGCCTTCCTCGACAAAGACGTTCAGCGTAACGTCGCGGCCGGAGCGGGTTATAAAATGATCTTGTTGCTGATCAAGCTTGCCGGCGACAACGGCGTACAAATAGCACGCTTTGGGAATGGGATCGAAAAAGACCTCTTTCTTGCGGCCGTCGGGCAATTCTTCCACGGATTCCTTGTTGCCGTTTGAAATCAGTTTGGGCAGTTTTTCCTTGTCCCCAATCAAAGTCGTGCGCCAGGTCGGCATTACGTCCGGACGGTCGGGGAAGAAGGTGATTCTGCGGAAACCGTGCGTTTCGCATTTGGTGCACAGAATGCCGTCGGATTCGTACAGTCCCTGCAGTTTAGTGTTGGCTTTGGGGTTGATGTCCGTTTCGATCGTCAGGGTGAAATCCTTCGGCGGATTAAGCAACATCATGCCTTCGTCGGACAGAATGTAGTCTTCCGGTTTTAAAGGTTCACCGTTAATGGCTATGCTTTTCAGCGTTAATTCGTCGCCGTCCAGCCACATCGGCGCGTTTTCCGCCGTGTCGGGTTCACGGTGCACCTGCATTTCCGCAACGGCTTTTGTGTGTTCGGAATCCAAATCAAAGGTCATATCGACATGACTGATTTGATAGGCGGGTTTCTTGTAATCCTTGGCATAAACGGTTTTTGGTGTGGAAGACATTTGTATTTTCCCCTTAAAGCTTCAAAATTTTGTCCATTTTACTCAAAAACGGTTCTCTTTCCAAGAAAATTCTGAACAAGCTCTCAAGAAAAAAGCAGAGAGGCGATCCCGTCTTGTCTTTTCAGAAAATCCGGATAAAATGAAACAAACTGCGGAGAGAAAAATGAGTGATACTCCAAAAGGTTTAAAACTGTCCGACATAAGAAACTATTTTTCAGCTTTATCTTATAAAGAGCGCTGTGCCGTCGTTGCAAGAGCGTCTATGGTTTTATTCTGTTGGCTGATAATGTTCGTTATGTCTAAAAAGCTGAGCATAAACGAATATCAGTTGTTTCTCAGTGTTGTCTCGCTTTTCGGAATGGGACTCTTTTTTAATTCCGTTCTTTTTCTGATTTTTTATTGGGCGATTTTTTTGCCGTTAACGTTGGATTTGCATTTATTTCTGGCTTACGGTTTATCTTTGCACAGTTTCGGGGAACAGCTGTTTGCGATTCTCGGCGACACGAATAAAATAGAAATAATCGAATATTTGCCGAAGGTAACATTTTTCGAATGGATTTCCGTAATAAGTATGTTTTCGGCGTCAGTTTGTGTTCTTTTATTCAAGCCGCAACCGATAAAAATTCCGAAAGAATGGAAGAGAACAATCTTTTTTATTCTTTTTGCCGTATATCCGCTGACGTATATAGCCCATATTTACCCCATTATTCAGTCAAAATTTTCAGCTGAAGAAAACGAGCTGATTTCTAAGGCTTTGGCGTTTCATTTTAATCCGGCAAAGCAGAGCAAAGCGGACATCGTTGTTGTTTTAATCGGGGAATCGCACAGGCAGGAAGAATTTGACCCGGCTTTTGATAAATACGCGCCTGAATTTCAAAATCTGTACCGTTTTTCGGATATGATTTCTCCGTTTGCGGGCACGCTGAATGCTGTTCCGATTATTCTGTCGCGCAAAAAAGGAGATGACACACACGATTTCTTTTATGAAAAGTCTCTTTTTTCTTTGTTTGAAGAAGCCGGATATTCAACGTATTTCGTACAGTATACGGGGCTCTCTTCAGAATTAAACAAGCTAAGCTTTATTTACAGGGAAGCCGGCCATTTTGTAAAATACGAAAATAAAAAAATAAAAGCCGCGACTGACGAAGGGATTTATTCCGTTCTTGAAGACATTCTGAATAACGGCGAAAGAAAAAAACTGATCGTTATAAAGATGATCGGCGCACATATCGATTTCAAGTACCGCTATCCGGCTCCGAAGCCTTCTTTGTTTCAACGGCTGGCGTCTGTGGTCGAGACCAAAACAAAAGAACGGGAAATGTATCATTATAACAAGGCAATTTCTTATTCTGCGGGCGTTATCGCAAATATTATGAAAAAAATAGAAAAGCGTCCCGAACCCGCGATGCTGTTTTTTTCTTCGGATCACGGAATTTGCATATTTGATGTCAATTCTTTTCATTTGCCGCCGGATTGCCGAAACGCTTTCCATATTCCCGCCATGATTTTATTAAATCCGGCATTGAGCGCAATAACATCACAAAAAACTAAGGATAATCTGGACTGCAACCAGGATAAGCCGCTGACGGAAGAATACGATTTTGAAACGATTGCCGCGTTAGCCGGCATTTCTTACCCGACGGCCGACAAACAATATGAACTGACGGGACAATGCGATCCTCTGCACGGAAAGAAAAGACTTGTTTCCACCGGTTCCATAAAAGAAAAAAGAACGTTTTACGAGGATTTATAAGGCTTCAGACGCTCTTATTTTCTTTGAGAAGAGTTTAACTCTTTTTTTAAAATAACTTTATACTATCAGTGTCAGCAGAAAAACGGGAAGAAAATGAATCTGAAAAGCAGAACTTTTGTCGTGTTTGTATTGACGGCTACACTGTCCGGTTGCGTTGCCGTTCCGTTGAACAATCCGAACGGCTATCAACAGGTGCGCGCGATAAATTCCCGGAACACAAAAGTCCATGACCGGAGCCAGTACCGACTGCAAAGTATTTCTCCGGCGTTTGTGACGGTTTACAAAGGCGACACGGTTTATTCGCTGTCCAGAAAGTATACCGTGCCAACAAGAGCTTTGATTGAAACAAACAATCTGAAAGCGCCGTTTTTATTGTCTCCCGGTCAAAGGCTGAAACTGCCGCCGGCTTCAGTCCATGTTGTTCAGAAAGGCGATACGATTTACAGCATTTCCAGACGTTATAACGTGGATATGAGTCTTCTGGCGCGTCAGAATCAGTTGAAAGCGCCGTATAATATATATGAAGGACAATTTTTAAAGCTTCCGGGCTCTATTGTAGAATATAAAGGAACGCAGGTTTCTTCTTTAAAAACGCCGGAAAAGCCTTCCGCCAAAGCACAGCAACCTAAAAAAACGGCGGCAAAACAAACAAAAACAACAAAGAAAGATTCCGTGCGTTTGCCTCCGCCGCCCGTCAGATCAAAAGCAAAGTTCGCCTGGCCGGTTGACGGCAAAGTCATGACGAAATTCGGTTCGGCCGGGGCAGGGCGGCATAACGACGGCATTAACATCAAAGTCAATGAAGGCGTTTCTGTCCGCGCGGCGGAAAACGGCGTTGTCGCTTACGCCGGCAACGAGCTGAAGGGCTTCGGGAATCTGTTGCTGGTCAAGCATGCGGACGGGTGGATTACGGCATATGCTCACAATGCGTCGCTTTTGGTTAAACGCGGGGAAACGGTGACGCGGGGGCAATCCATTGCCAAAGCGGGAAAAACAGGAAACGCGAAAGAACCTCAGTTGCACTTTGAAATCCGTAAAGGGACAAAAGCGGTCGATCCTTTGGCTTATATGGAAAAACGGTAAAAGATTTGAAATCTTTCAGCTTTTAATTTTGTGCTTTCCGATTATACTTAATAAACCTGTATAGTCTGAGGAATTAAAATGTCTGACGAGTTTAGACCGATAAAGCTGTCCGAAATAAAAGCATTCTTTTCGGGATTGTCTCTGAAAGAAAAAATCGCCGTTTCGGCACGGGCGATTATGGTTTTTATTGCGTTGTTCGCTTTAATCGTTATGTTCGTTAAAGCCGAAGGAAACGCGCGGAATGAAACGGAACTGCTTATCGGCTGTTTTACTCTTTTAGGCTCGGCTTTCTTTTTCAGGCCGTTATTTTTTCTGCTTCTGTATTTCCCTGTTTTTTTTATACTTATGCTGAATGTCCATTTGAGGCGGACTTACGGATTATTTTTGTCAGATGTTGCAAATCAGGTTTTTGCGGTCATAGGGGACACCAATAAAACAGAAGTGTTTGAATATCTTGCCGGAGCAAGTTTTTTCGAGTTAATCGCATTGCTTCTGACGGCACCGCTTTCCGTCTGCACTTTGTTTTATACCCCGAAATTTAAAGAAATTCCTGTAAAATGGATAAGAATATTCTGTTTTATTATTGTGCTTTCCTATCCGTTCGGCAATTTGTCTCAGCTGGCGCCGGTAGTTAAAACGAAGTTTTCTCCGGAACAAAAGGAAATTTTAGAAAAAGCCGCCGCTTTTAAATTCAATCCGGAAAAAAGCGGGAACAAAGCGGATACCGTCGTTATTTTAATCGGAGAATCACATCGACAAGCAGAATTTAATCCGGCTTTTGATAAATATGTCTCCGGATTTCAGAATCTTTACCGTTTTTCCGATATGACGTCGTTGTTTGCGGGGACTTTGAACGGTGTTCCGACTATTCTGTCGCGGAAAAAGGCAACCGATCGTTTTAATTTTTTCTATGAAAAGTCCGTCTTTTCCTTGTTTAAAGAAGCCGGATACGAAACCTATTTCGTTCATTACACAAATACGGCTTTCGAACAAAACCAATTAAGCGTGATTTATAAAGAAGCGGATCATTTTATAAAGTATGCAAAAAAAATTACGCCCGTGACAGATGAAAGTATTCTTCCCGTATTGGAAAACCTTTTAGCCAATCGGAAAAAGAAAAAACTGATTGTTATTAAAATGATAGGCATTCATATAAATTTCAGCGAACGCTATCCCGATCCCGGTTTTTCTTCGTTTCGGCGTTTTTGGACGTCTCTTAAACCCAAAACGAAAGAACGGGAAATGTACCATTACAACAAGGCAATTTCTTATTCCGCGGGTGTTATCGCCGATATTATGCAAAAGATAGAACAGCGCCCGGAACCGTCTTTGCTGTTATTTTCTTCCGATCACGGTATTTGCATTTTTGACAAAGGGACTTTTCATATTCCGGCAACCTGCCAAAACGCCTTTCATATTCCTGCCATGCTTTTATTGAATCCCGCATTGACGGCGGCGACTTCGGACGATGCTAAGAAAAATCTGGCCTGCAATCAGGACAAGCCGCTGACGGCAGAGTATTATTTCGAAACGATAGCTTCTTTAGCGGGGATTTCTTATTCTTCGGCTGATAAACGGTATGATTTGACACGGAAATGCGATCCGTTGCATGAAAAGAAAAGACCGGTTTATACGGCGGGAAAGGATTATTTTTACGAAGATTTATAATAATTTCAGGCATAAAAAAAAAGCCCCCGAAAACGGGGGATTTTTTTTATCAGATGAAATTACATACGAATGTAGGGGATAAATTCGCCTTCAAACGTAACGTAGGGCAGGAATTCACCTTCAAATTCAACAGTCATAACAACCTCCACAAAAATTGTTAAATCACCTTTTACGCTTGTTTTTATCAAAAATCAAGCGTTTTTTGCGGTTGCCATTCATTTTTTTTACCTATATGCTTTTTATCAGCTGTTTTGAGGTCAGAACAGTCAGAACCAAACGGTTCGGGAGCCTGAACAACTCTTGCGAAAAACAGCATTGATATAATGCTGTGATTATCCTTTCGTTTCATTGAAACGAGGGACTTATATCCCCGATTTTATCAAGAGGTCGGGGAGCTTTGACTATGTCCAGAGGCTTTGCGGCTTTAAAGGTCAAGGGATCATTTTTTTCGCATGATTGTTCAATCCCCGACCGCCTTAGTTTTTAAGGCGGTTTTCCTTTTTTGAAATGGAGATTGAACGAATTATGAAAAAACTTTTCTTATGCGGCGCGCTTTGCCTGTTAAGCGCATGTTCCTCGATAATCAACGGAACATCGCAGGAAATATCATTTAAGGGAAACGTCAATGGCATAAAAATCAAGCAAAACGGGACGGTTTTATGTTCCGTTCCGTGTACGGTTTTGATTGACCGGACAAAGAACGGAACCGTTCTGACGGCTGAAAAAGAAGGATATAAGACCGAAGAATTTTCCCTAAGAACGAAGCTGTCCTCTCTATTTTGGTTAAATGTTACCAGTTTGGATCCGTTTGCTTCGACAACGGACGCGACCGTCGGCGGTATGTGGGTTTATTCTCCGTCGGAATATTACGTTGATTTGATCGAAATCGGCGGAACAGCCGATACAAAAGTACAGGAAGTCAAAAAGTTTGTTTTGAAAAACTATGCCGCTTTGAAAGCGGAAGCCGCCAAAGGCAAATCGGGCGAATATTTGGATTCTTTGGAAAAACTGACCGGTATCGGCGCACAAAATCTGAAAGAAGATATTTCAAAATGTTCCGATGCGGCAACTTGCGCCAATATGATTGCAGATAAGATTTAGCCCGCTTTCAGGGTTTTGACGGCTTCGTCTTTGCCGAATAAATACAACAAGAGACGCAGGGCTTTTCCTCTTTCCGAGGACAACTCCGCGTCTATGTTCATGATGTATTTGGCATCGTTACACGCCATTTTCAGCAAATTCTGATCGGTTGCCAGGTCGGCGATTTTGAAATCGGGCAGGCCGCTTTGCTTCGTGCCGAGAACTTCGCCCGCGCCGCGCAGGGTCAGATCCTCTTCCGCGATCTTAAAGCCGTCCTGCGTTTCCCGCATCGCCGTCAGACGCGCTTTTGCCGTTTGACTTAAGGGGTCGGCGTACATCAACAAACAGGTTGACGCCTTTTCTCCGCGCCCGATGCGTCCCCGAAGCTGATGCAACTGCGCCAATCCGAAACGCTCCGCGTGTTCGATCACCATAACCGTGGCGTTCGGCACGTCGACGCCGACCTCGATGACCGTCGTCGCGACCAGAATGTCCAGTTCTCCGGCGGCAAAACGCTGCATCACTTCGTCTTTTTCATTCCCTTTCATCTTGCCGTGCACCAGTCCTACACGGTTCGGGAAAAGCCGGTTCAAGTATTCGAAGCGTTCTTCCGCCGCCGCCAAGTCGATTTTTTCGCTTTCTTCGACCAACGGGCAGACCCAGTAAACCTGATTTTTATCGTTCAACGCCCGTTTCAGAGCGTTAGCAACATCTTCCAGACGGGAGGAGGGCAAAACCCGCGTCGCGATCGGTTTCCTTCCGGGGGGAAGCTCGTCAATTTGCGACGATTCCATATCGCCGTAATAGGTCAGGGCAAGTGTGCGCGGAATGGGCGTTGCCGTCATTACCAGCATATCGGCCGATTTTCCTTTTTCGGACAGGCTTAACCGCTGATGGACGCCGAATTTGTGCTGTTCGTCAACGACGGTCAAAGCCAAATCCTTAAAGGTCACGTCCTCGGAAAACAGCGCGTGCGTGCCGATAATGATCTGCGCCTGTCCCGAAGCGATTTGATCAAGGATTTCCTGCCGTTTTTTGCCTTTGTCGCGCCCTGTCAAAAGAACGGTTTGAACACCGCCCGCCGCGGCCGTTTTACTGATCGTCGCAAAGTGCTGGTTTGCCAGAATGTCCGTCGGCGCCATCAAAGCTGCCTGCGCGCCCGCTTCCACGGCATTCAGCATCGCCATCAGGGCAACCATCGTCTTTCCCGAGCCGACATCGCCTTGCACCAATCGAAGCATACGCATCGAAGAATCCATATCCGCGTTAATTTCTTTGATTACACGGATTTGTGCTTGAGTCAAAGAAAAAGGTAAAGCATCAAGTACTGCTTTTCTGATTTTTCCGCTTCCTTTGATTTGTCGGCCTGAAGACTTACGCATCTTTCGCCGCACCAACGCCAGAGCCAACTGGTTTGCCAGCAGTTCGTCATAGGCCAATCTTTGTTTTGCAGAGCCTGTTTTCTGCAAATCTTCCTCATTTTCCGGCGCATGAAGAGTTTTTAACGCCGTTTCAAAGTCCGGCCACTTTTCACGCTTTGTCATCGCTGGATCCTGCCAGTCGGGAAGGGTAGGCATTTTGGTCAGAGCCGTGCGGATCGCCTTATTTAAAATCTTGCCCGACAGCCCTGCCGTCAGAGGATAAACACACTCGATTTTTGGCACTTTTTCAAGCTCTGTTTCGGAAACGATATAATCCGGGTGTGTCATTTGAAGCTGCTTATTTCCCGTCCCATAGCGCTCGACTTTTCCGCTGATAAAACGCTTTTCCCCGATCGGCAAAGCCTGTGCCGGATAGTTTCCGAACGCATGGAAAAAGACAATCTGAATCGTTCCCGTATCGTCGCTACAAATGACGCGGTAGGGACTTTTGCGCGTCGGGGCAGGGATATGCCGGTCGGTGACAACTTCCAACGTCACGACGCTTCCGTCGGGGGCTTCGGCAATCGTCGTTTTCAGCCGTCTGTCGATAAACCCCGTCGGCATGTGAAACAACAGATCCGCCACCGTCGAACCGCACAGTTTTTCACATAAAACGGCAGTTTTCTTTCCGATACCGGGCAAAGTGTCCAAAGAAGCGAAAAACGGAAACAGAATTTCGGGGCGCATCAGACTGATTTTCCTAAAAATAACAGGTGATTTTCTTTTCTTCCTATTGTATTTATCTTGATGAACGGAGCAAGTTTAAAATGAAGTTTTCTGAAAATCGCGGGGAATGTTTGCTGGCGGGTGTCCCGGACGGATACGCGGCGGTTGTTTTGGCGGATATGGCCAAACAGACGGGCGACGTCCTGCATATCTGCCGCGACGATGTCCGTCTGGCGTCTTTGGCGGAACAGCTTGCTTTTTTCGCGCCGGACGTCGACGTTTTGCAGTTTCCCGCCTGGGATACCGTGCCTTACGACCGCGTTTCCCCGAATACCGACATTGTGGCCAAGCGATTGGAAACGCTGTCGATTCTTCATTCCGGCAAAGCCCGAAAGGCAAGAATTGTCTTAACGACCGTCAATGCCGTATTACAACGTGTGCCGCCTGTCGATTTTTTCAAAACGTCTTTAAGCGCGGAAGCCGGAAAATCCTTTGACGAGCAGGCTTTTCACAAGTTTTTGGAAAAGAACGGCTATCAGCGCACGGAACAGGTGATGGAAGCCGGCGAGTACGCCGTGCGCGGCGGAATCATTGACGTTTTTGCCCCCGGTACGCCCGAGCCTTTGCGGTTGGACTTGTTCGGGGACGAGCTGGAAACCATTCGCACGTTCGACCCGATGACACAAAGAACGACGGGACAAATCGACCGTTTTGTGTTCAAGCCCGTCAGCGAAATCGCTCTGGACAGCGAAGCGATCGCCCGTTTCCGCACAAACTATCGGGAATCCTTCGGTTCCGGCGTGAACGACGCTTTGTATGAAAGCATTTCGGAAGGCCGCCGCTTTTCCGGCATGGAGCATTGGCTACCTTTGTTTCATGACGGCACGGACACGTTGTTCGCTTTTCTGCCAGAGGCCGCCGTTTCCGCGGATTATCAGACGCAGGAAGCCGTTTCCTCCCGTCTGGAACAGATTGACGAGTTTTTTCAGGCTCGCCTTGACGCCGAGAAAAACGGCCTGTCCGAAGGCGGCTTTATCTATCACCCCGTCCCTAAGGAACAGATGTTCCTTGACGCGAAAGAATTAAACCGTTTGTTGGCGGGCAGGGCTGTTTACCGCCATTTTCCGTTTGCCGCGCCCGAAGAAAAGGGGAATCTTGAAACATTGGACGCGGGCGGCCGCGCGGGGAAGGACTTTTCCGCTGAACGCGCCGTACCCGACGCGAATGTTTATGACGCCGTCCGCCACTTTATCGTTGAGGAGCGGCAGAATAAAAAGCAAGTCGTTTTAACAGCTTTTTCAACGGGTTCGCGCGCCCGCATCGCTTCTTTACTGACGGAAAACGGCCTTGTCGTCGCCGAAGCCGGAACATGGGCGGAAGCCTTGAAAATAAAAGACGGGACGCCTTTCGTCGTTCTGCCGTTGGACGAGGGCTTCAGAACGGACAGGCTGACGGTCGTTTCCGAAGCCGATATTCTTGGCGACCGGCTGGTGCGCACGGTAAAGCGCAAAAAGCGCGGCGATCAGTTCATCGCCGACGTTTCCGCTTTGAACGAAGGGGATTTGGTCGTCCATGTCGATCACGGCATCGGGCGCTATAAGGGGTTGGAAACATTGCAAATCGGCGGGGCTTCGCACGATTGCGTCTGCTTGATTTACGCCGACGACGACAAGTTGTTCGTACCGGTTGAAAATATCGAAACGCTGTCCCGTTACGGCTCGGAGCAGGCGGGCGTTTTGCTGGACAAGCTCGGCGGCGCGGCGTGGCAGGCGCGAAAAGCCCGCCTGAAAAAGCGGATTCGCGATATGGCGGAGGCTCTGATCAAAGTGGCGGCGGAACGATATTTGAAAAAAGCCGACAAACTGCCGGTTTCCGCCGGCGTTTATGATGATTTCTGCGCCCGTTTCCCTTACGCCGAAACGGAAGACCAGGAAAAAAGCATTCAGGACGTCTTGCGCGATTTAAGCGAAGGCCGTCCGATGGATCGTCTGATTTGCGGCGACGTCGGCTTCGGCAAGACGGAAGTCGCCTTGCGCGCGGCGTTTACGGCAGCGATGAACGGCGTTCAGGTCGCCGTCGTCGTGCCGACCACCCTTTTGGCCAGACAGCACTTTGAGACGTTTTCCAAGCGTTTGACAGGCTTTCCATTGCGCGTCGGACAGCTTTCCCGTCTGACCGGAGCAAAACAGGCCGCCGCCGTCAAAAAAGAGTTGGAAGAGGGCTCTTTGGACATCGTTATCGGCACGCACGCGTTGTTGGCCAAGACGATTTCCTTTAAAAAGCTGGGGCTTTTGATTGTTGACGAGGAACAGCACTTCGGCGTTGCGCACAAGGAACGCCTGAAACAGTTGCGTTCGAACGTCCATGTGCTGACTTTGACGGCGACACCCATTCCGCGCACGCTGCAAATGGCTCTTACGGGGGTGCGGGAGCTCAGCATTATCGCAACGCCGCCGGTGGATCGGCTGGCCGTACGCACGTTCGTTCTGCCCTTCGATCCCGTGATTATCAGGGAAGCATTAATGCGCGAGTATCTGCGCGGCGGCCAGACGTTCTATGTCTGTCCGCGCATTTCCGATATGGACGAAGTCATGCGGAAACTTAAGGCTTTAGTGCCGGAAATCAGGGTGGTTGCCGCTCACGGCCGTATGAGCCCCAAGGAATTGGAAGATATTATGACCGCTTTTGCGGATAAAAAGTATGATGTCCTGCTGTCCACGACGATCATTGAATCGGGACTGGACATGCCGTCCGTCAACACGATCGTCATTCACCGCGCCGATATGTTCGGGCTTGCTCAGCTTTATCAGCTGCGCGGACGCGTCGGACGGGCAAAAACAAGGGGATACGCCTACCTGACTTTGCCGCCGCGCCAGAAAGTCACAAAAACGGCTTTAAAGCGTATGGAAGTAATGCAGAAGCTTGACACGCTGGGGGCTGGTTTCACGCTTGCCAGTTACGACCTGGATATTCGCGGGGCGGGGAATTTGCTGGGCGAAGAGCAATCCGGCCATATTAAAGAGGTCGGCATCGAGCTTTACCAAAAAATGCTGGAAGAAGCTGTTGCCGAAGCTCGCAGCGGAACCGCTGAACAGGAGGAGGAAACCTCCTGGTCGCCGCAGATTACGGCGGGAATGCCCGTCTTAATTCCTGAAAATTATGTGCGTGATCTGGGGATTCGCATGGGATTGTACAAGCGCTTGGCCGATATGACGGAAATCAACGAAATCGAGGCTTTTGCCGCGGAAATGACCGATCGCTTCGGACCTTTGCCGCCGGAAGTCGAAAATTTAATGGAAATCATTGCCATCAAAACGCTTTGCCGCCGCGCCAACGTGGAAAAAATCGAAGCCGGCTCGAAGGGAGCTGTCGTTACTTTGAAAAATAATCGCTTTCCAAATCCGGCCGGACTTGTTAAATTCATAGCGCAGAACAGCGGCGCGGCAAAACTCCGACCGGATCAGAAGATCGTTTACAAACGGGTTTGGGATATTCCGAAAGACAGAATCAGAGGAATGCGCAAACTGATGGAGAAAATGGCTGAAATTGCAGAACAATCAGAATAACTTCAAAATGTTATAACTTGTTTTTAATAAAACGGATTAAGAAAATGAACAAAGAAACACATATTCTAACAATCATCTGTCCCGATAAAACCGGTATTGCGGCAAGGGTGTTCAGCTTTATCGCGGAGCATGGGGGCTTTATCACCGAAGCAGCCCAATTTGGCGATGAAATGAGCCAATTGTTTTTCATGCGTATCGTTTTTACGACGGAAACGGAAAACGGTTTTCGGACGGAATTTAAAGCCGCTTTTCAATCCGTCGCCGCCGAATTTGAAATGCAGTGGAAACTGCATAACGGAGATCGTCCGGCACGGTTGCTTTTAGCCGTGTCCAAAGAAAGCCATTGTCTGAACGATTTGCTGTATCGCTACCGCGCTGGATTGCTGAACGTGGAAATCGCGGGTGTCGTATCCAATCACGAGGATATGCGCTCTTTTGTGGAATGGCATAAAATTCCTTACTATTATTTCCCGCTACCGAAAGGATCGACTTTTGAACAAAAACGCGAGCAGGAAAACAAGATTCTGTCGCTTGTCGACGAACTGCACGTCGATTTGGTTGTCCTGGCGCGTTACATGCAGATTCTTTCCGACGAAATGTGTCAGGCTTTAACGGGACACTGCATCAATATCCACCACTCGTTTCTGCCGAGTTTCAAAGGAGCAAAACCTTATCATCAGGCTTATGAACGCGGCGTAAAGCTGATCGGGGCGACAGCGCACTATGTTACGGCCGATTTAGACGAAGGGCCGATCATTGAACAGGCCGTCGAACGCGTCGATCATACGAATACGCCCGATCAACTTGTCGCTATCGGCAAGGATTTGGAAAATATTGTGTTAGCTCGCGCGGTCAGGTATCATACGGAAAGACGCGTACTGTTAAACGGTCATCGGACGGTGATTTTCAAATAATTCGGGAGAAACCATCATGAAGTTGCGTACATTAAAACATTTTCTGGTCGCCGGCGGGGTTTCTTTGCTGGCGTTGTCTTCTCCGGCTTACGCGACCCTGAAAGAGGCGTTGGAAGCGCTGGAAGAGCGGGATTATCCCTTTGCGCTGGAAGAATTAAATCGCTTGATTAATCAGGAAAAAAACGCGGAGGCATGCTATCATTTAGGCCGCATGTATTATGATGGTTTGGGGCTGGAGCAGAATGAAGAGACTGCTATGAAATATTTTTTTCAGGCAGCACAGCAGGGAAATGAAAAGGCGGCGTTAAAGGTCGGAAACGCTTATTATCTGGGCGAAGGAGTAGAAAAAAGCGCTCAGGAGGCTTTTAAATGGTACAAAGTCGCCGCAGAACAGGGGAATTATCTGGCTTTATACAATATTGGGTTAATGTATGAAGAAGGAACAGATGTAAAGAAAAGTCTGACTGACGCTTTCCGGGCATACCGGGGCTCCGCGGAACAAGGATATGCTCCGGCTCAAATTGCCTTAGGACATATGTTCTTTAACGGTATAGGCACGCCGCAGGACTACAATCAAGCCGTTTTTTGGTATAAATTAGCCGCGGATCAGGGAGATCTGGACGCGCAGATGAAATTGGCAAAACTGTATGCCAACACTTCCGTGCGCGGTTTGGCTTTTAATATTGTCGGCGCGCATATATATTTCAACCTTATCGCAGCGTACGGGAAATCTCCATTAAAAGAAGAAGCCGCAGAATTGCGTGATAAATTAGCCGAGACAATGCGCCATGACGACGTTATTAGCGCGCAAGAACAAGCAAATAAATGGAAAAAGAAAACACGGGAAGAATCCCTGCCGAGCCTGGCGGAACAGGACTTTATGGGACAATATGTAGATGTTCAGGCAAACATTAAAAAAGACAAGCCCGAAGAAGGAGAAGCCGAAATAAAAATTACGGTTCAAACCGAATTGAAAAGCTTATTGCTGGCGGCGGGAATATCCAGACGCGATCTGAATAAAGCCGTCAGAGCCGATGACTTTTCGGAAATCGAAGGCATTTTAAAGCAAAAAGCTGAGAAAGGCGATGCGACGGCTCACTTGGCTTTAGCCGATCTGTACGTTCTGGGGCAAGGGTTGAAGGAAAACCCGAAAGAAGCCGTTGAAATTTATCAAAAACTTGCCGCCAAAGCTAATCCGATTGCATTTTTCAGGCTGGCTCCCATGTATTGCGAAGGCAAGGGAGTGGCTCCGGATTTGGTAGAATGCTACAAGCTGATGTTGCTGGCTAAAAAATACGCAGACGAAGCGTCTCAACCGTTTGTTTCGGAAGCGTTACAGATGCTGGACGAGAATTTGGATCAGGAAATCAGAGATTCCGGCAAAAAACAGGCAGACGAATGGAAGCCTGAGCCCGAAAAGGTAAAAAAGAAAAAATTCAGCTTTTTCAGCAAAAGCGATGATGACGACGATGAAAATGAAAGCGCCATAAAACGCTCTGAGAAAAAAGAAGAAGAAAAAAAGAAGGAAGAGCTGAAAAAGAAAGAAGAAGAAGAGAAGAAAAAGACAGAAACAAAAGAAAAGAAAAAAGCTTCCGGTGACGAAGATGACGATGATCTGTTTTCAGGACTGTAAACAATGAATGAAACTCTTTTGCTTGAAAACGGCGGGAAACTTTCTTTTCGCCGCAATGTCGGATCAAAAGAAACGGAAATCGTCTTTATGCACGGAACATTGTCCGACAAAAACGCTTCAAAATCTTTATTTTTAGAGGACTTATGTAAAAAACATCACCTCAGTTATACGGCCTTTGATTTTATCGGCCACGGGGAATCTTCCGGGAAATATACCGACGGAACAATCGGTATATGGTTGGAAAATGCGTTGGAAATAATAGACCGGGTAACGACGGGACAGCTGATTTTGGTCGGCAGCTCCATGGGCGGCTGGATTGCCCTGCTGGCTGCGCAAATGCGTCCCGATCGTGTGCGCGCGGTTGTCGGCCTGGCCGCCGCCGCCGATTTTACGGTTGATGTCTGGGCTTCTTTTTCGGAAGAACAGAAAAAAGCCGTTCGTGAAAAAGGTGTCATTTATACGCCGAACGGTTGGACGGAAGAGGGCGATCCGTGGACGCTGAATTTGTTCAAAGACGCTGAAAAATATTTGTTGCTGAAAGAAAAAAACAGCCTGAATATTGACTGCCCAATTACTTTAATTCACGGCGCTAAAGACGATTGCGTTCCTTTAAAAACAGCTTTTAAAATAATGGATTGCGCAAAAACAGAAAACGTTAAAGTTATTGTTTTAAAAAATAGCGGTCACAGGCTGTCCGAGCCACATGAACTGGATATTCTGGAAACAGAACTTTTAAAGCTGTTGCCGGTAAAATAAGCTTATTTATAAACGGGATCCATGCGCAAACGAACGCGACGATTGCGTTGCTGATTGTGCTTAATCGGTTCGCCGTGAGCATCGCGATTAGGGTAAAGCGGTTGAATGTCCGACAATCCGACAGCGCGCAAACGCGTAGGATCAATGCCGTTATCTATCAGAAAACGCGTTACTGCGGAAGCACGAGCCGAAGATAATTCCCAGTTGGACGGATATTGATCCGTTTTAATCGGATTGTCGTCCGTGTGTCCCTGGACTTCAAATCTGAAAATATGGTATCTCTTGGCATTCAGAGTTGAAACCAAACGTCTTAAAACAGGATAAGCGCTTGGTTTTAAAGCGGCGGAACCGCTTTTGAAAAAAGTATCGGACTCAATGTCAAGAACCAGCCCCTGATGGTCGCTACCCAAAGTGGCGGTTGCATCTAACTGCAACGCCCGCAAATCATCGTCCAAATCCGAACGCAAAAGTGTGACAGGTTTATCCACCTGGCGATCCATAAATTCCCGTGTCATACCGGATCGAATGTTTTCAAAGACGACTGTATCGATTTTTGAAGCCGCCAGAAGCATGACGAAGAAACAAAGCAACAACGTCACGCAGTCGCCGTATGTTCCCTGCCAGTCGTCTGTGTTGATTTCTTTCTTTTTCGAAGGCATCGGCATCGTCTGTGTTTCCTTTAGCGCTGCATGTCGCGGTCAATCAGGAAATGCTGAGACGGATCAAGGAACGCGTTCAGTTTATCCTGAATATAACGGGGGCTTTTGCGTTCAGCCAATAAAACAAGACTTTCCGTGATTAAAAGATTTCTGAACAGGGCTTCGTCCGTACGGGCAGCCAATTTCATACCTGCCGGCAGATAAATCAGACGCGCAGACATAACGCCGTAAAACGTTGTAATCAAAGCAACGGCCATACCGGTTCCGATCGCAGCCGGATCAGCCCCCATATTAGCTAACATAACGACCAAACCGATCAACGTGCCGGCCATACCGAAAGCCGGAGCATAAGCGCCGATGTTTGTTAAAATTTCTCCGGGTTTGCCGTCGCGCTGATATGCACTGTAAGCGGCTTCCTTCAAAATTTCGCGCACTTCGTTACTCGTATAACCGGAAATAACCAATTCCACGCCGTATTTCAAAAAATGATCGCTTTCGCTTACAGAAGTCAGCGCGTCATTCTCCAATCCCTGTAAACCGCTTTTTTGCGTAATATAAGCCCAACGGACAAAACGTCCGACTTCATCTTTATATGACGCGGGACCGTCTTCGTTGGTTCTGAAGATAGACAGCCATTTTTTATTGGCTTTATGGACGTCTGAGGCTTTGTACGCCATCAGCATGGAAAAGTAGGGACCGATAATCACCAGCAGAAAACTGCCTGTATCCCAAAACATTAACATGTCAGACGTGGCAATCCGGATAGTGGCGAAAACAATACCCCAACCTAAAATAATACCTAACAGAGAACTTTTAGACATAATGTACCTTAGTTATACAAGTCGCATAGAAGATAATTTTTACAGCGCTTGTATATAAAAAGCAATGTTTAAAATCAAACGCCTAATATTTTTTAAAACAAATGATGAATCTTCTTTAATTTTTAAGAATCATCAGTTATAAAGTCATTACCTGAATGTTTTTTATGCAATTTTTATAAGGAGCCGGATCTGATCCCGTTGTTAAAAAACAACTTGACCGCCGTGTTTAAAATTAATTCTGACGGATTGATTTACGAGGCGAATTCAACTGCTCATCGTTTATTCGGTTATGAAGGCGAAGAATTAAACGGAAAGCAGGTGCAGGTTATTTTGCCTCAAAGCAATCATCAGCAGCTTGCCTTCGGTGCTTTAAACGAATTTCGCCATACAACGGATCAATCCAATACGATTGAAGCTGTCGGATTAAAAAAAGACGATACGGAATTTCCCGTTGAAATCGTTTTAACGCCGTACGGTCAGGATTATATTTGCCAACTGCGCGATATTTCCCGCCGGCAAATGTCCGAAAGCATGGACAATATTTTGCATGCTATGTTACGGCGCGTATTGCGCGGGCAGACGTATGAGGAATTTTGTTCTTTCCTGTGCGAAAAAATCGTGGAGCTGTTAGGCTGTCCGTTGGTTTGGATCGGCAGAAAAGAAAAAGACGGCGGAATTAATATCTGCGCTGTTGCCGGCGAATTGTCCGAAGGTTTTCCGGCCAAGCCGATCCGGTGGGATAATCCGACCGAAAAATTCGGCCCGACGGGGCAGGCGATACGGACGAAACGGACTGTCATTGTCGAACTGGCCGATGATAAAGTCGTTGATGCCGACGGACGGGAACACATTCGCCAGATTATTGTCTTTCCTTTAATGACTCATACCGGCGTGGACGGCGTTTTGGAAATTCATTCCGGTTTGGGAAAACTGGATAAAACGACTATACAGCGGATAGAAACGTTTTCTTTGCGTATTGCCATGGCGATGCAGTTCGCCGCGGATCAGCAGAATATGCGTCTGCAGCGCGCCGCGTTGGAGACGTCTCCGAATGCTTTTATTATTACGGACGACAAAGGAAATGTTCTGTGGGTGAACGACGCTTTTTGTTTATCCAGCGGCTACCGGCGCGAAGAAGTATTGGAACGTCCTCTGACATTTTTAAAAACGGATCTGCAAAACGACGCTTTCTATGATGAAATGTGGGGAGCGTTGCGCGCGGGGAAAAACTGGCAGGGCGAAATCATCGAACGTCACAAGTCCGGCTCTCTTTATACAGTAGATCAAAGAGTTACGCCGATTTTGGACGCAAACAAAGCTTTAGCCTATTGCGTTATCGTGCGGGACGACGTTACCGAACGCAAAAATGCCGAAGGTCAGATCATGCATTTGGCCAATTATGACCAGTTGACCGGTCTGCCCAATCGACGCCTGTTTCACGAACAGCTGAAACAAATTTTGAAACGCGCTGAAAAACGAGGAAAGAAAGCCGCTTTAATTTTTGCCGACTTAACGAATTTCAACCGGATTAACGATACTCTGGGGCATTCCGCCGGCGATAAATTACTGAAAGCCGTAGCGGACAGATTGCTGAGAATGGTATCGGCAAGAGATTTTGTCGCGCGCATCGGCGGCGATGAATTCACGATGATTATCGAAGACGTACCCAATACGGAAACGGTAGCTTTAACGGCGCGGACATTGATTGAAACGATTTTGTCTCCGATAGAGCTGAGCGGAACGGAAGTCAACGTCGGAGCCTGTGTCGGTATTTCTATTTTCCCCGACGACGGTACGGAACCCGACAAGCTGGTCAATTTCGCGGATATGGCTTTAAGAACGGCGGCTCATTCCGCACCGAACAGTTATTTCTTCTTTTCTCAGGAAATGAACGAAGAAACAGAGGACAGGCTTGCTTTGGAACGCGATTTGCGCAAAGCCCTGATTCAAAACGAGTTCGCTTTGTTCTTCCAGCCGCAGTTAGATGTCAAAACGGGAAAAATCAATGCGGCGGAAGCTCTCGTCCGCTGGTTCCACCCGACGCGCGGCATGGTGTCGCCGATGCGCTTTATTCCGATCGCCGAAGATACGGGACTGATTATTCCTTTGGGTGATTGGATTCTGAAGGAAGCTTTGCGTCATATCAAACTTTGGGACGAAATGGGACTGCCGAAAATATCGGTTGCCGTCAATTTGTCCGCCATTCAATTCCAACAGGAAGATTTGGCCGGATCTGTCGAAAAAACATTGGAAGAAAGCGGCGTTCCGCCCGAAAGGCTGGAGCTGGAATTGACCGAAAGCGTCGTCATGCAGGACGCGCGCAAAGCCGACGATATGCTGTCCCGTCTTTCCCGCATAGGGATTAAGCTTGCGATCGACGATTTCGGGACAGGGTATTCCTCTTTAAGCTATTTAAAGCGTTTCGCGGTCGACCGCTTAAAAATCGACCAATCTTTTGTGCGCGACATGACGCACAATAATGACGATGCCGAAATTGCCCGCGCGATCATCAATCTGGGACACACGCTGGGATTGGAAATCGTTTCCGAAGGCGTTGAAACGAAAGAACAGCTGGAGCTGCTGAAACAGCAAGGCTGTGATATTATTCAGGGGTATTATATCAGCAAACCGATACCGGCTTCCGATATTCCAGATTTTCTGCGGAAGAAAATAGAGTTTTAGCCCGATAAACCGCATGAAACAGATAAAACCGCATCAACAGGGAACGATTGATTACTTTTGCGGCGTGTATGCCGTGATCAATGCGTTTCGTTGGGCGGCGAAGAAGCACAAGAAGCTTTCTTACAAAGAAAGCTGCCTTTTTTATCAGTATTTAATCTCTTTTCTGCTGAAAAAGGATTTGTTCGCGGAAGTTTTGCATTCCGGCTCTTCCTGCAGGATTTTATCAAAAATAATAAAGCGCGCGGACAAGTACACGCGCAAAACCTTTTCGCTTTCATTGAGTGTCGAAAGTCCCTTTGCCCGCACAAAAAAGAGCGTTTCCGCCGCTTTGGGTGAAATCGGCGATTTTTTAAAACTGGCGGATACGGCTTGGATTATCCGGCTGAACAATCAAACGATCGGGGATCATTGGTCCGTTGGCACAAAAATAGCGTCCGATAACCGCGTTTGTTTGTTCGACAGTTACGGCTACGCGGGGTTTGACGCAAATAAAGCGGTTTGGGTGCCTGCCGTTAAGGAAAAGGATAAAACGCCGGACAATCCGACGGAAATGCCCGATCCGCCAAAAGGAAAAACGTATTTATTAAAAGAAGGGCAGCTTCTTTTAACGGTCAAACGGGTTTAGCAAAAGCTTTTAAAACAGCTCTTTAAAAAATTTCCCTAAAGAATCTGCGCCGGATTTAAGCGCTTCCGTCGTCGCTTTTCCGATAGCACCTAACGTTTCCGTGGAGAACACTTTCACAATGGAAGCGAGAGCCTGTTTGAACGTCGAAGGCTTTTTCTCGCCGATGCCGGTCAGGTGAATGGTCGGCAAAGGCAAAGACACGCCGATGCCGGAAATAGATGCGGCGACTTTGGCGTCTTTGACGGTCAAATCTTTAATGACGACGTTTTTAGCGGGCTTTTTATCTTTGGCGGCGGGCTTAGCAGCTTTTTTCGCCGCGGGTTTCGGTTCGCCGAGGAGTTTTTTCTGTAAAGCGTCGATATTATTTGTTCCTTTTGCTATTTCATAGTTGGCAAAGACGTTATCAACCATGATCTTGTTAATGATGATTTTATTGCTCAATAAGGTTTCCGGCTGCAAATCGACGGTGACGGAGCTTAAAGAGAACAGCTTTTTATCGGAAAAGCCTTTCGGATTGCCAACATGTAATTCTTTGATTACGCCGTGTCCCTGAACGGGCTGAAAGTTGGCTTCACCCAAAAGAATGGTTGCTTCAGCGTCAACTTTAACGTCTTTAACGGTCACTTCTTTAATATCGACGGCTTTAGCGGGTTTGGCCTGTTTTTTATCTTTGGCGGCGGGTTCAGGGGCTTTTTTCTCTGCGGGCTTCGGTTCGCCGAGAATGTTTTTCTGTAAAACCTCGATATTATTTGTGCCGTTTTTTGCGACTTCATGGCTGGCAGAGACCTTCTCAACCGCGACCTTTTCAATGATGATTTTGTCGCTCAACAAACTTTTCGGTTGCCAATCGACCGTGAGGGAGCCCAAAGAAAACAGCTTTTTTTCGGAAAAGCCTTCCGGATTGCCGATATGAAATTCTTTGATCATAAAGTGTCCCTGAAGAGGCTGAAAGTCGATTTCGCCCAAAAGAACTGTCGTTTGCGTGAACTTGGGCCCGATTTTTTCAACAGCGGTTTTAATCAGCTTGTTGCGTCCCATGTAAGCGCCGGACAACGCAAGAATAAGAACAAAAACAATACCGGAAAAGATTTTCAAAAATGTTTTCATTGATAAGAACTCCTTTTCCCTTTGGTTTATCAAAAAACGGAAAGAAAGGGAAGGGAGGAAAAGGTAAAACAATATTATTCATATATATGTGCAAAAAGAGCCGGTCTTTCGACCGGCTCTTTCGTTAAAGGAGTAAATCCTTATTTCAGCAACATCTTGAAGTCCACAACAACGGCGCGGTCTTTGGTGACCAAAACGGGGTTGCCGTCGATCGACTTGATTTCGGGGATTTCCAAAACCAGCTTCTGAACCTTTTTGAGCGTTTCGGCCAAAGGTCCGACAGCTTTCGGTTCTTCACCGCGGACGCCGTTCAGAATGATACCGACTTTCGTTTCCTTGATCATCGCGTCAAAGTCGTCGGCCGGCAGAATGCGCATCGTCGTGTCGCGCATGACTTCCGTGTAAATACCACCCGTACCGAACACCATCACGCGGCCGAAGTTCTTGTCGGAATTGACGCCGATAATCGTTTCTGTCGCTTTGACGATCATTTCCTGAATCAGAACGCTCGCGTTCTTCAGCTGGAATTTAGCGATTGTCGCGGTCAGTTCGTCAAATGCGGCGTTGAACTTTGCTTCGTCGTCGATGTTCAGGTAAATACCCTTCATTTCCGTTTTGTGCAAAGCGTCCGGAGCGGACAGTTTCAACACGACGGGGGCGGGGAACAGCTTCTTGCAGAACGCCAGAGCTTCCGCTTTGTCGGTGAAGTTGCCGCATTTCGGATAATCAATGCCGTAATGATCCATGATCTTGTTCATCGTGGACTGGGGCAGGGAAGCTAAACCGTCGGCAACGGCTTTCTTGACGTCCTCGCGGATATCGGCCGGAACTTCGCCTAATTCGACTTTAACGTCTTTCATACCCTTGAACGCCATCTGCGCTTTCATCAGGCCCAGCAGGCGGACGCAGTCGGTCGGATAGTCGTAGGTCAGAACATTTGCGGCTTTCAACATGTTGACCGCTTCACGCACGCGCGCGCCGCCGATGAACGAGCAGAAAATGTTGATGTTCTTGAACTTCGGAGCCAGATTGATAATCGCCTGCGCCGTTTCGTTCGGTTCGGTGGACATCTGCGGCGTCAACAGAACGATGATGTTCTTGTATTCGCCGGATTCACACAGAACGCGCAGAGCGTTTTCATAACGGTCGGCTTTTGCGTCGCCGACAACGTCGATCGGGTTGCCGACGGAAGCTTCCGGCGTCAGAACGGCGCGCAGGGCTTCGATCGTCTTTTCGCTCGGACGAGCCAGATCCAAATGGGCTTCTTCGCACAGGTCGGAAGCCAGAACGCCGACGCCGCCCGCGTTCGTCAGAATACCGACGGAACCGGAGAAGTCCGTGTGATTGACGTGTTGCAACAATTCCAAAGCGCCGAACAATTCACGGGTCGTATAGACCTGAATGGCGCCGCTGCGCTGCAAAGCGATTTCCAGAACGCGATAGTTCGGAGCCAGAGAACCCGTGTGGGACAAGCTGGCGGCCTGCGCCTTGCTGGATTTACCCGGTTCCATGATAACGCAGGGCTTCGTCTTGCTGACTTCTTTCAGAATGCGCAGGAATTCCTGACCTTTTTTGAGGCCTTCCAGATAGAACACGAACGCTTTGGTGTTCGGGTCATGCTGAATGGCGTCAAGCAGGGAGGCTTCGTTCAAATCGGCCTTGTTGCCGATGGAAATGAAGTGGGAAAAACCGATTCCCTTTTCTTCCGCCCAGTCCAAAATCGCGGAGCAGTAAGCGCCGGATTGCGAAATGAACGCGACGTTGCCCTGCAACGGGAAGCACGGGGCAAAGCTGGCATTCAGCTTGTCGAATGTGGAAATGTGACCCAGGCAGTTCGGACCCAACAGGTTGATGCCGTTGTCCAGGCACTTCTTCGCGATCGCCAGTTCCAAATCCTTGTGACCGGCTTCGCCGAAACCGGCGGTGATGATGCTGACGTTCTTGGCGCCGTTCGCAATGGCGTCGTCGACGGCGGCTTCGCAGAAACGCGCCGGAACCAGCAAAACAACCAGATCAACGGGTTCCGGAATGTCGCGGACGGAAGCAAAGCACTTTTTGCCTTTCAGTTCCTGTCCCGCCAACTTCGGGTTGACACCGTACAGGTTGCCGGAGAAGCCGGCTTCGATCAGGTTTTTGAACACGACTGCGCCCAGTTTGGATTCATCAGCGGAAACGCCAACGACGGCAACGGAACGCGGATTAAAGAATGTGCTTAAAGACATTTTAAAAAGTTCCTCTCAATATATTTAAAGTGTAACTGGGGTGTAATATGAAGTGTTTACGGACTAAAAGTCAAGGCAATTTTTACGTATTTTTAACTGATTCCCGACGCCGTTTCCGTTAGCTTGAAAAATCGGAAAAAATCAGCCTATATTTCAGATTAATTTTTAATTATAACACATTGATTTTTTAAAAAAATCAATCTTTTTCTGTTCTTTAAAAAAGAAAACCTTTCTTTTTTTTCTCTTTCGGTGTAAAAAGAGATAACTTTTGACTTTAGATATAGGATATTGAAATGGCTGGAAGCGTTAATAAAGTAATCCTGATCGGCAATGTGGGACGGGATCCGGAAATCCGTCAGTCCGCCGACGGCAGAAAAATCGTCAATCTGTCTCTTGCCACGTCCGAAACGTGGAAAGACAAAACCGGTGAACGGCAGGAAAAAACAGAATGGCACCGTGTCGTCATTTTTAATCAGGGATTAGCCGATGTCGCCGAACGATATGTAAAAAAAGGCTCCAAACTGTATATTGAAGGCTCTTTACAAACACGGAAATATACCGACAGCAGCGGCGTCGAAAAGTATTCAACCGAAGTCGTCCTGGGCAATTATCGCGGTGAAATGACTTTATTGGATAACAAAAACGGCTCAGGCGAGTCCGTTTTCAGCGGGGCTTCCGCGGGATTTGACGCTCCGGCAGCTTCTGCCGGCTGGGATTCCAAACCGGCGGCAAGCAATAATCTGCTTGACGATGAAATCCCGTTCTAAATCGAATTTCTTTAAAACAAAAACAGGAATGTAGCTGTGGCTGTAGATAATACTGTAAAAGATTCTTCAACCGTTGTTGTCGGCATTGAAGAAGAAATGAGGCGTTCTTATCTGGATTACGCGATGAGCGTGATTGTTTCGCGCGCCTTGCCGGACGTACGTGACGGACTGAAACCCGTTCACCGTCGTATTCTGTATTCCATGCACGAAAGCGGATACGATTACAATAAACCCTTCAGAAAATCCGCGCGTATCGTCGGAGACGTGATGGGTAAATACCACCCGCACGGCGACGCGGCGATTTATGACGCTATGGTGCGCATGGCGCAAGACTTTTCCATGAGTGTGCCGCTGATTTCTTCGCAGGGAAACTTCGGTTCAATCGACGGCGATCCTCCCGCGGCCATGCGTTACACCGAAGCCCGTCTGGCTTTGTCGGCGCATAACCTGTTGGACGATATTGACAAAGATACCGTCAACTTTATGCCGAACTATGATGAAACGGTCATGGAACCGGTCGTTCTGCCGGCGCGTTTCCCGAATATTCTGGTTAACGGCGCGGGCGGTATCGCGGTCGGTATGGCGACAAACATTCCGCCGCATAATCTGGGCGAAGTCGTCGACGCTTCGATCGCTTATGTCGATAATCCCGAAATTTCCGATGAAGAACTGTTGCAGATTGTTCCCGGGCCCGATTTTCCGACGGGCGGCATTATCATGGGGCGTTCCGGCTCCCGTTCGACAGAACTGACGGGCAGAGGATCGATCATTATGCGCGGCAAAACGCATATTGAGGAAATCCGCAAAGACCGTTGGGCTATCATCATTACCGAAGTGCCTTATCAGGTCAACAAAGCGGCGATGATCACCCGTATTGCCGAACTGGTTCGCGATAAAACGATTGAAGGCATTGCGGATATTCGTGATGAATCCGATCGTCAGGGCATTCGCGTCGTTATTGAAATCAAACGCGATTTCCACCCTGAAATCATTTTAAATCAACTGTTCCGTTACACCTCTTTGCAGACCAGCTTCGGATCGAACATGATTGCCTTAAACCAAGGGCGGCCGCAGCTGATGAATCTGCGCGACATGATCAAGGCGTTCATCGCTTTCCGCGAGGAAGTCATTCGCCGCAGAACGATTTTTGATCTGGGCAAAGCCCGCGACAGAGCGCATTTATTGGTCGGTCTGGCGATTGCGGTCGAAAATCTGGATCCGGTGATCGAGCTGATCCGTAACGCGCCGAACAGGCAGGTTGCTAAAGACGGTTTGATGGGACAGATTTGGGACGCGAAGGAAATCGTTCCGCTGATTGACTTGATTGACGATCCCGAATACGAAGCCGTTGACGGCAAGTGCAAACTTTCCGAAAAGCAGGCGGACGCGATTTTGGATTTGCGTCTGCATCGCTTAACCGGTTTGGAACGCGAAAAAATTCATAACGAATTGCGCGATTTAGGAGCTGAAATCAAGAAATTGCTGTCTATTTTGGCTTCCCGTGAAAAGCTGTACGGCATTATGCGCGCCGAACTGGTCGCGGTGAAAGAGG
Organism: Alphaproteobacteria bacterium; assembly: GCA_017616015.1. Lineage (GTDB taxonomy): Bacteria > Pseudomonadota > Alphaproteobacteria > CAAGCB01 > CAG-977 > UBA11549. The sequence goes on from JAFZYY010000031.1 coordinate 44,107, forward strand.
AATTTGCCACGCCGCGCCGCACAACGATCGAGGAAGTCGAGTTCGAGCACGATATTGAAGACTTGATTCAGCGCGAAGATATGGTTGTCACCGTGACAAATACGGGTTATATCAAGCGCGTTCCGTTATCCGCTTACCGTGCTCAAAAGCGCGGCGGCAAAGGGCGCACCGGCATGAATACGCACGACGAAGACTACATTACAAATCTGTTTGTGGCCAGCACGCACACGCCGGTTTTGTTCTTCTCGTCTTTGGGGTTGGTTTACAAGATGAAAGTCTACCGTTTGCCCGTCGGTTCGCCGCAGTCAACCGGAAAGGCTTTGATTAACCTGCTGCCGTTAAAACAGGACGAGCGTATCACGACGATTATGCAGCTGCCCGAAAACGAAGAGGAAAGCGAAAATCTGGACGTGATGTTCGCAACCCGTTCAGGAAATGTTCGCCGCAACAAACTGTCCGACTTTATCGACGTGAAAGCGAACGGCAAAATCGCGATGAAACTGGACGAAGGCGACACGTTGATCGATGTCAAAATCTGCACGGACGAGCAGGATATTCTGTTAGCAGCGAAAGGCGGCAAGTCCATTCGCTTCCCGGTATCCGAAGTCCGCGTTTTCTCCGGCAGAACGTCTACGGGCGTTCGCGGTATTCGTCTGGGCAAGGGCGACGAAGTCATTTCCATGTCCGTGTTAAAGCATACGAACGTTGAAATCGAAAAACGCTACGCTTACCTGAAAATGGCTAAAGCCTTGCGCCGCATGGACGATGTGGAGGAGGGGACACCCGATGAAGAAGTGACGACTTCTACCATTACTTTGTCCGATGAGGAATTCCAGAAAATGCAGGCGGACGAAGAATTTATTCTGACCGTCGCCGATACCGGATACGGCAAGCGGACTTCCGCTTACGAATACCGCATCACCGGCCGCGGCGGGCAGGGCGTCACGAATATCGACAACACCAAGCGCAACGATAAAGTCGTCGCTTCGTTCCCCGTGACGGATACGGCACAGGTTATGTTGGTGACAGACGCCGGCAAGCTGATTCGCATGCCGATTAAAGATGTCCGCATTGCCGGCCGCAACACGATGGGCGTGATTATGTTCCGCCTGAGCGACGCCGAGCGCGTTGTTTCCGCAACTTGTATCGAAGATTACGAGGACGATACGGAAGAAGCGGGCGAGGGCGAAGAACCGACGGAAAACCAAGAGACAGCTCAACCAGTCGAAGGAGAAAACAATGCCTGAGCGTATCGGCGTTTATCCCGGCACGTTTGATCCGATCACTTACGGTCACCTGAATCTGGTCGAGCGCGCTGCCAATCTGGTGGATTGCCTTGTCATCGGCGTCGCCGTCAATCAGAACAAGCGTTCTTTGTTCAGCATTGAAGATCGTCTGGCAATGACGGAAGAAGCCGTCGATAAATTCCGTGATAAAAGCAAAATCATTGTTAAACCGCTGGTCGATACGCTTCTGGTCAATTTTGCTAAAGAAAACAACGCTCAGGTTATTTTCCGCGGCTTGCGTGCCGTTTCGGACTTTGAATACGAATTCAAAATGTGCGTGATGAACAGGCGTTTGGAGGAAAACATCGAAACGGTATTTCTGATGGCGTCTGAAAAGCATCAGTTTGTCGCTTCCGAGTTCGTCAAGGAAATCTGTAAACTGGGCGGCGATATTTCGACTTTCGTTACGCCGGCAATCGCCGAAAGGCTGATCAACCGCTATAAGGAATTGGGGGAAATCAATGGCTAAAGAACAGAAAAACAAGCTTTTGCTGGAATTAAAGGACGGTATCGTTGAAATTGAAATGCGCCCGGACTTGGCGCCGAAACACGTCGCCAGAATTAAAGAACTGGTCAAGCAGGGCTTTTACGACGGCTTGAAATTCCATCGCGTCATTGAAGGCTTTATGGCACAGACCGGCTGTCCCGACGGCACCGGACGCGGCGGCAGCGGCTATCTGCTGCGGGCGGAATTTTCCAAAGAACCGCATGTGCGCGGTACTTGCTCGATGGCGCGGGCAATGGACATTCACAGTGCGGACAGCCAGTGGTTCATCTGCTACGACGATTGCCCGTGGCTGGACGAGCAATATACCGTCTGGGGAAAGGTCGTCAAAGGTATGGAATTCGTCGATAAAATCAAGAAAGGTACCGGTGGCGACGGAGAAGTCAAAGATCCCGACCGCATCATTTCGATGAAACTGGCCGAATAAGAAAACGGTTTAAGATTTTAAAGCTCCGCTCGGATTTTTCCGGCAGAGTTTTTTTGTTTCTATCATCAGAATTTTCTCAGGCCACTGAGACGTGTAAGGATACGTTTTTCAAACTCAGCTCGCTTATAGCGTTCAAACGGCGGTTATCTGTACGATAATAACATATTGTTACCCTTCTTTGCTGTATCCGGATTTTAACATAATAAACATTATGCGACAATTATATATAATCAGGCGAGAAAAATTTTCAGATAAGTTTTTGAAAAATAATCGTATTTTGTCAACCCAATTACAATTATATAAACAGACTTATAAAGCGCTCTTACGCGACTTTATACGGATTTGTTATTAACAGCAAAAACAAGTGATAATTTTGTTTGTTTTCAACGAGATACTTTCCGAATCTGAGTCGATGTATGAAAGAATGGTTAATATTTTCCACCTGTTGAGCAAATTCGCGTTTTCAGGGCGCAAAATTTAAAAAGTCGTATCAGTTAACGTTCAGCTCGCCGAAAATCGCTTTTGGGAATTAACGGGGACCGCCCTCGCCCGTCTGAAATAAAAAAAGATGCTCCGTTTATGATTTTCGGATATAATTTGACGCAAGGGGGAAAGAATGGGGTGGAAAAAGGATTTCGAAAAATTTAACTTCTATGAGTTTATGGAGAAGGCTTCGAAAAAAAGAAGGCGAAAAAAATCCGATCCAGGGACAGAAGCCGTAAAAGCGTTTCTTATTCTGATTTTTTACGGGATTCTTTTCTTTCTTTTTATCCTGTTTTTCCGAAAAAAGAGTCCTGTTCGTCCTGTCCGACATGACGCCCCGGACAGCCGCGTCATTGATTATAAAGACGAGAGTTGAGACAAACGGTGTCGTCCCCTTCCCCGCTTCTGTTTTTAACGATCGCGCCTTGCCGGACTCTTTTAAAGTTTGATTTTTACCTTAACGCATTTATACTTGTTTTATATCGATATGCCCCGAAGGTTACCGTAACCGTAAAAGACTTAGGACTATCGATCAAAGCCTGAAACAATGACCCGGAAACATAGTTGTTTTTTGTAGCCGCGCTGAATGGGGGAATCGGCGCGGCGAGCTTTTTTTGAAAACTTGTATTTTGGAAAAATGATACATATAGCTTCAACGGCGACCGGAATAACACGCCCGCATGTCATCATAAGTAAAGAGAAGCAATCTGGAATTGATTGTAGCTTGTCGTAATCGACGTGTGCCTCTGCAAAAGCAGACTGATTAAAGTTTTGTTGTTTTTTTTATGTGCCGAATTTATAATTTCTTTAAGGGAATGACCATAGGGAACTACAGATACTGGCGTTTTGCCTAAAGAAGTCGGTGGGTTGTTGACCGATCCTATGGCTTCCGTCGTAAGCTCCCGATATAAGACGACTGAAACGTAGGCTTATATCGCGTAGGTATGGTTTTGCATTAAACTTGCCATATCCGCCTTACGAAGCAACAGCGGTCGCGGATATAACAGACAGGCATTGTGTCCGGTCGGTATCTGTGGCCGTTTTTGGTTTTATAAAAAAACGCTTTTTTTGTGCCAGCCGGCTTTTTTATTCCACGGCGATTTCCATGCCGTCATAGCCGGGCTCTATCCCTTCGGGCAAAGAGTTGCGCAGAGAGTCATAGTCCAATCTTGGCGCCATGTGTGTTAAAATCGTGCGACGCGGTTTAATGATGTCCACCCATTCCAAAACACGCTCGATCGAAGCGTGGCTCGGGTGGTCTCTGTCGGACAGACAGCCGACAACCCAGGTATCGATGCCTTCCAAAACCGACAGAGCGGATTCATATAAATGCACGACGTCCGTAGAGTAGGCAAAGTTTTTAATTCTGAACCCCAAGCTTGTCGTCCATTCATGGTCTTGCATAAATGGCATTATTTTCAGCGACTTGACATAAAAAGCCTCTCCCGGTTTGATCAGGTTCGGTTCCAGCCACGGGTGAAAAAACGGTTCTTTTTCAACATTGATTGGCTGAAAAGCGTAGCCGAAACGCTCTTTCAGGCACGCCAAAGTCGTGGCGTTGGCATAAACGGGAATGCCTTTCTGCATCGCGCGGTTGACTTCGCGCAAATCGTCGATGCCGTGCGTGTGGTCGGCATGCTCGTGCGTATAAAGAATCGCGTCAAGCGATCGAACCTGCGCGCTTAGCAGCTGTTCGCGCAAATCCGGCCCCGTATCAAATAAAAGCGTCAGATTTTCGTTCTGCAGCAACAAAGACGTTCTCAACCGTCTGTTTTTCGGGTTGTTCGGGTCGCAATTCCCCCACCCTCTGCTGATCATCGGGACACCGCCCGCCGCGCCGCAACCTAAAATCGTGACTTTCATATCAATGCGCCTTTGAAAATAAAGTGAAAAAGTTTTCCGTCGTTTTCTTTTGCAGTTCGTCCATGCCGACATTCTTCAGCAAAGAAAGCATTTCCGCCGTTTTTATCATATAAGCGGGCTCGTTTTTCCGCCCTCTGTACGGTACGGGCGCCAGATACGGCGCGTCCGTTTCAACCAACAGCCTGTCCATCGGAACGGACGCGAAAATATCCCTCAACTCCTGTGCCGACTTGAACGTAATAATGCCCGAAGCGGAAAGGTAAAATCCGAGTTCCAATCCCTTTTCCGCCAGCCGTCTTTCAGAGGAAAAACAATGCAAAACGCCTGTTAAATCAGGGGATTTTTCCTCTTCCAGCAAAGCGATCGTGTCGTCCTCGGCTTCGCGGGTGTGAATGATGATCGGCAGCTTTGCCGCCTTTGCCGCCTTTAAATGAATGCGGAACAAGTCGAGCTGAGCCTGTCTGGTTTCCGCCGCGCCGTAATGATAATCAAGCCCCGCCTCCCCGATCGCGACGATTTTCGGATCGGTTGTCAAAGCGCAAATATCCTCGACGGAAACGGTATCGTTCTCCGGCTCTGCCGCATATTCCGGGTGAATGCCGACCGAAGCGAACACTTCGGGAAAAGTCCGTGTCAGTTCCAGCAATTCCGGAACTTCGGACAAACGGGTGCAGGCGGTCAGAAAATGTCCGATACCGACTTGTTTGGCGTTGTTAACGATTTCCGCTTCTCTTCCTTTGAAATCGGGAAAGTTCAAATGGCAATGACTGTCGATAAACATTATCCGGACACGGCCTCCCGCTGCAATGTTAAAAAAGCGTTCGCGAAAACCTGTTTTTGATCCAAATCGGTATCGGCAAAAGCCCTTTGCAATTCTTCGGTGATTTCCATCAGGCGCAAAGGAGAAACGCTGTTTTGCAGACGCTTCATGATTTGCCTTTCCGAAGGGAAAATTTCCGTCCCCTCTTGTGTCTGAGACTGAATACAAACGCGTTCAAGCCATTGCAGCAATAATGCCTGTGCCATTCTCATAACGTCTTTTTCTTTCAGGACTTTTTCCGTGAAAGCATATAAAACCGGAACGGACAGCTTCGGAAAATCTGAAAGCTGGGAAATCATCTGCGTAAAGACGGAAACGCCGTCCTGTTCGCATAAAGCAAGAGCTTTTCCTAAACTGCCTTCGGAAAGCAGTGCTAAAGCATGCAAATCCTGCTTGGAAAGGTCTTCCGCTTTTGCTTTCAGAATTCCGATCAGCCGATCGTTTTCCAAAGGCTTTAAAGAAAGCTTCCGGCATCTGGATCGAATAGTCGGCAGTAATTTTCCGGGCTGATGACTGATCAGAATAATGACCGTTTTGGGCGGCGGCTCCTCCAGAGATTTCAGCAAAGCGTTCGCGGCATTAACATTCATTTCATCTGCGGAATCTATAATCATCACGCGCCAGCCGTTCGCGCTTGCCGTCAGATGCAGGAAAGTTTCCGCTTCCCGAATATCGGTGATGCGGATTTCGTCAAACCGTTTTCTGTTTCTTTCCGTTTCCGGATCAAGCGTTTTTCCGGCGTCAATCAAAGCCTGCCTGCTCTTCAGTTCGTCTTCCTTCAGGCCGCGTTCAATGACACAAAGTCCGGGATTTGTCCGTTGAGCAACGGATCTGAAAACGGGATCATCTTCCGAAATATCAAGCGAAGCCGGCTGTACTTCCTCTCCGAATAAACTGATTTCATTCTTTTCGGGCTGAGACAAAATAAAGCGCGCCAAACGATAAGCTAAAGTCGCTTTTCCTATGCCTTTCGGCCCGCAAAACAGCCAGGATCCTGCTAAGCGCTTGTTATTCCATAACTCCAGCAATGTTTTCTGCGCCGCATCGTGCCCGAACAGTTCGGTTTGTTCTTCCGGCAATTCCACGATACGATCTGTCATTTTTAAGCTTTCAGCAATCGGGATTGAACGACTGAAATAATATCGGCGGAAATCTCTTCTATTGTTCTGTCGGCATTAACAACAACACAACGGCCGGGCTCTTTCTTTTCTATTTCCAAGAACGCTTTGCGCAGGTTGCGATGGAAATCCAGCCCCATTTTTTCATAACGATTGACGTTCGCGTCCCGCTGCAAAGCCCGTGCGACACCGGCTTCAACGGGCATATCCAGAATAATCGTCAGATCGGGTTTGAAATCCCCCACGACGATCTGATACAACCGCTCGACAGTCGCCTGCCCCAATCCGTTATCGGCATATCCGAAGCCCTGATAAGCCATAGTGGAATCGGCAAAACGATCGCAGATGACGGTTTTTCCCTCTTTCAAAGCCGGCCAGACAGTTTTAACCAAATGATCCCTGCGCGCGGCAAACATTAAAAGAGCTTCCGTCATCGCGTCCCATTTGGCCACATCGCCTTTAACAACCAAATTCCTGATTTCTTCCGCACCGGAGGAACCTCCGGGTTCCCGCGTTAAAACGCAAGGATAGCCTTCTTTTTCCAGAAAAGCGGAAAGCAATTTGGCTTGTGTGGATTTGCCGGCTCCCTCCCCGCCTTCAAAGGTGATAAAGAAATTTGATTTCACCGCCGTTATTCCTTAGTTGACGTTTTGAAACAAAACATATTTCGTCAGCTCTTTCAGCCGTCCGAAGTATCCCTGTCGTTTTACATCATTTGCAGCAAACAAATCAATCTTTCGATCTTCCTGATCGGGAACTTTCAACACCAACGAGCCGACCTTTTGCCCTTTTTTCACGGGCGCGCTCAACGGTTTTTCATAAGTCACCTTGGCAACGATTTCTTTTTGCTTTCCTTTGGGAACGGTCAACACAATATCTTCCGCGGGAACGGCCGCCACAGTGCGCGATTTTCCCAACCAAACGGGAATATTGACAACACGAACGTCTTTTTTCAAAACCTTGTAGTTATCAAAGCTTCTGAACCCCCACAGGATCAGTTTCTGAGCTTCCTCGCTGCGTTCCTTCATGGTTTTTAAGCCATTGATAACCATAATAATCCGGCGATTTCCTTTTTTGGCCGACCCGACCAGACCGTACCCCGACGCGGTTGTATGACCCGTTTTGATTCCGTCGGCGACTCCCGGCATTAAAAACAGCAACGGATTGCGATTTTCCTGTTTAATACCGTTATAGGTAAATTCTTTTTCGGAATAAATGCTGTAATACTCCGGAAAATCCTGAATAATGTGACTGGACAAAACAGCCAAATCTTTGGGCGACATATAATGATCAGGATTCGGCCAGCCGGTCGCGTTCGCCAGATGCGAATGACTTAATCCCAATTCGACGGCTTTCTGATTGGCCTGTTCCACAAATTCCTTTTCAGAACCCGCAATATTTTCCGCGGCGGTAATACAGGCATCATTTCCGGACTGAACAATAATGCCGCGCAACAAATCGCCCAACTTTACCTTGTCGCCGATCTTCAGAAACATGGTCGAGCTGCCTGTTTTAGCACCGCCTTTACGCCAGGCGTTTTCGCTGACGACAAATTCGTCATTCATCGATAATGAACCGCTTTTCAGTCTTTCGAAGATCATATAAGCCGTCATTAATTTGCTCATGGACGCGGGAGGCATTTTTTCATCGGCATTTTTCTGATAGAAAAAAGAACCTGTTTCAAAATCCATCAAAACGGCATTCTTTGCTTTCGTTTCGATAGCCTGAGCCATGGAAGAAAGGAAAAAGCCACCCGCAAAAACGGTTAATGCCAGAAATGATTTGTAATTTTTCATATACTTCTCCTAGAAAGCGCTGTCCAACCGTTTTCCGGCAGTCATATTTCCTTTTTCTTCCACCAACCGCGCGTCGGCAATACCGTTATTAGATAATTTATCCATCATTTCCAAAGCTTTTTTTGCATCTGCGGGTCCCAAACGCACCCGATAAAGCGTCTTGCCGTTTGCCGTTGTCGGCTGAATAGTCGCCGATCCGAAACGAGAAACTTTATTTTTCATTTTTTCCGCATTTTCCGCGCTACCGAAAGCGCCGACCTGAACATAATATCCCGGAGCGACAGCCGCCGTCACGGCAGAAGGAACGGACTTTTTGGACGGAGCCGGTTTAGGTTGCGGCTTAGGCTGAGGCTTCGGAGCCGCTTTTTGTTTGGCGGCAGGCTCTTCATAAAACGTTCTTTGCGCCTGAGCTTTAGGAAGATCTTCGTCCCAATCGTTATAAGGAGTTGTCGTCTTTTGAGCGGACGCCGCCACCAACGGAGCCGATTCCACAGCCGGAGGCGGATTTGCCAATCTCGGCCGATTTGGCGAATAGTCTAAATCCCGGGGTCTGTCCACTTGTTCCTGACGATACTCCGTTTCATTCAGCGCCGTCGGAGCCGCAACAGTAGCGCCTTCAGCTTTTGCCAGCAACTCCTCTTTTAATTTTTTGCTTTCTTCCGGCAAAATTTCGACCTGAACCTGCGTTGTCCCCTGTTCTTTAAATCCCAACATCTGAGCCGCGCGCATCGATACGTCTATAACGCGGTTATTGACAAAAGGACCGCGATCGTTAACGCGCAGAACCAAAGAACGTCCGTTTTGCAAATTCGTCACGCGAACGACGCTGGGCAACGGCAACGTTCTGTGCGCGGCTGTCAGAGCGTGCATATCGTATAACTCGCCGTTTGCCGTTATGCCGTTGTGAAAATCCGGCCCATACCAGGAGGACACGCCGATTTCTTTATAGGTATAGTCTTCTTTCGGATAATACCATACGCCGGCGACCTGATAAGGATTGCCCACCTTATAGTATCCGGCGGACGCCGCCGAAGACTGTTTCGTCGCACCGGAAGTCGTTGATGAAAAAATTTGTGTGTTATCAGAACACCCAGTCAGGGTTAAAGCCGAAGACAACAGCAAAATCTGAAAAAATGAACGCATGTTTTTATCCTTTCGCCTTTAGGCAGAATAACTGGTAAATCTTACCGAATCAAGAAAGATACTTTTGTTTTTTTGCACCTTCATTAGCGTTTTTTTAATCCTTTTCTGGAAGCGGTCTTTTTCGTTTTTTGGACGGTCGTTTTTTTCTTTTTCAAGCGCTTGTTTTTATTTGCTTTAAGACGTTTTTTTTCTTCCTCCTGACGGCGAAGTTTTTCTTTAACCAACGGATCAAGCTCGCCGTTTTCAAGATTTCTGGCAAACTGAACGCGCATCTTTTCCAACAACGCCCGATTCACAGCGCCGGACGAAAGACCGTAAACCTTTTTATACAGTTCAACCCCGTCCAAAGTCGCCTTTCCGAGCTTTCCGTCTATCGGACCGATGTAATAAGAACCTTTGGCCAGGATTTTCTGCAATTCGACCGTTTCATCAAAAGTCAGATTGTCCCGCTTTTCCCCGCCATTGACGACCAACCGCATAAACTCCAACAAAGAAGCGTTTGCATATCCGTCTGCCGGCAAATCGTACATGGTTTGAAAATTGCGTATGGCTTCACGGCTCTTACGCCCCAAAACGCCGTCTATATCCGAATCATACAGCCCCATTTTAGATAACAGTTCCTGTATTTCCTGAGCGTTTTCAAGAGTAAAAGCCGACCCTTTCTGAAAATATTTTTTTGAAAACGAGGGGCGAAAAACTATTCTATCCGCCAGATGTCCCACGGCGATAGCGTATAAAACGGAATTATTCCATTTCAAAATCACTCTGAAATTGGAATACGTTAAAAACGCCGGGCCATGAACGCCTGCCGGCAAAAACAATTCGGCCTGCGTTGACAAAGGCTCATGAATTTCAGAAGAATCCGCAAAAGAAATACCTTCTTCCAGCCATTCTTCAATCGTTTTCTTCTGTTCGATCAGAGCCCAGTTAAACTTTTTAGGCAGAACGACTTCCCTTCCCCACCCCACTTTAGGGTTCCACCCTTCCGCGGAAAGATAATTCGCGGCGGAAGCTAATGCGTCCGGCAGACTGTTCCATAAATCTATCTGTCCGTCGTTATCATAATCCACCCCGAAATTTCTTAGCGTCGACGGCATAAACTGAAAGTTTCCGACAGCTCCCGCCCAAGACCCCGAAAACTTTTCGGGAGGCAACCCGTCCTGAATCAACCGGACACAGTGCTTTAATTCGGATCTGAAAAAACCGGAACGCCGCGTATCATAAGCTAAAGTTGCCAAAACGCTGACAGTCGGATACTCTCCTTTTGTCGCCCCGAAATTAGTCTCCATTCCCCAAAACGCCAGCAAATAATTGGCCGGAACCTTATATTTCCGTTCTATCTCTTTAAACAAGGCGGCGTGCTGCTCCATTAATTTTCTGGCGTTTTTTATGCGCGGAATATTAATCGCGTTGTCAAGATAAGACTGGAAATCACGCCGGAATTCAGGCTGCTTTCGATCTGAAACTATCACTTCCGGATATAATTGCAGAGACTGAAAAGCCATATCCAATGATTGGGCGGAAATACCGTCATCGACAGCTTCGCGCCTGAATTCTTCAATCCATTCATCAAAAGTCAAACCTATGCCGCCCGTCGCAGCAAAAAGCGGTGCGGAAGTCAAAAAGGCGTAGCAAAAAACACCGTATTTTAGCCACTTTTTCTTCATATCATTGACTTTAAAATAAAAATATCCTTCTCTAATTTTTATAAAAGAGACGTTATTTTTTCGTTAATCAAAAAAAACGCCTCTGCCGGCAAGCAAAGGCGTTTCTTGAGCAAATTTCGAATTTTTATTTTGCAGTAGCAGGTTTCGCAGCCGGAGCGGCGGCAGGTTTCGCCGCAGCAGCGACAGGCTTTGCCGCCGGAGCCGGAGAACCTTGCAGTTTTTTGTAAAGCAACAATGCCTGCGCATAACTTTCCAAACTGCCGAGCGATAATTTTATTTCATCTTTTTTCAGAGAAATCGTCAATTTCCCCGCAATATCACCGCGCGGAGGCAACAATGAAAATCCGCAAATTTCGGAAACAGGATAAATAAATACCGCATATTGATCCGAGTTTTTCACGAAGTGATATATATATTTCGCGGATACGGCAATAAAAACAACGTCGGAAGCAACGCCGAATTTCATTTTCAAAGAAATCTGCTCGCCCTGTGCGATATCGGACAAAACAGCAGAAACAACGGCCGGAAATTCCTCCGCCGTCTTTGCAGCCGTTTCAAACAGATTTTTCATCTGTTCGGCAGACAACGTTTCACGGGGCGGTATCGTGTTTTCCGTTTTTCCCGCGTTTAATTCAGAAGCCTTATCCTTAACTTCATTTACTTTTTGCTTAGCCTTTTCCGTTAATTCCTTAACATCTATATTTTTAGCCCTTTCCGCCAATCCGCCAAGAAATCCCGTCAGTTTTTTACCGACTTCCTGAGCCTTGGAAACAGTATCCATAGCGCTTTCCAAATCGGATTTTTCCTGAGAAGCAGGTTCTTTAGCTTCGGCCGCGGCGTTTTCTTCCGTATTTTCATTTTCTTCGGTCATTGTTTTCTCCCTAATAAATTTAATATGTTTGCATCATGGCATTTTTTCGCAAGCTCTTCAAGCCCGAATATGTATTTTTATATTAACAAAACAGTTTAGGTTTTAACGACATCATATTGTTTTAAAAGGAAAAATATTTTTTGACATAATGTCTTGATTTTTAAATAAAAATATCCGAGAATGCGTGTGTCGCGGATGGGTGGCAGAGCGGTTGAATGCACCGGTCTTGAAAACCGGCGACTCTTTACGGAGTTCGTGAGTTCGAATCTCACCCCATCCGCCATAAGCAAAAAGCC
>JAFZYY010000032.1 GCA_017616015.1 Alphaproteobacteria bacterium
GACCTGTCCGACCCGTTTACGGGCAGCAAGTAACAAAATGCGCCTGCCAGACCGTTGTACGCCGTTTAGGCGTCGCTAGTAGCATGAGGGCTACGCCCGTCCTGTGAAGTACCACGCGCTAGGCGCGTGGGTGTCTATTATATCAGAACAAAGGCTGAGTATTCTTGTAATAAATGACGTTCAGTTTTTCGTCGGGGGCGATCGGTTCATAGTGGCGCGCCAGCGCGTCAAACGTATCTTCGTTGATTTCCAAAGAGTCTTTATCCGTCGCCGTGCGATTAAGAACACGCCGTTTCGCTGTTTCCATGTCACATTCGATTTGGTGAAACAGTAGCGAATCGCAGAAGTGTCCGGCGCGTTCGACAGCTTCTTTGCGGCTTTGTCTGGACCAGAAACCGCGGTCAAAGATAACGTTTGTTCCGATGGAAATAATACGTTCGCCCAATCTCCATGTAAATTCGGATACTTTATCGTGCGCGCGGCGGAATTCTTCTTCCGGCAGATTGCGTCCGAACAATTCGCGCATGAATTCGTCGTCGTTTAAAATGACGGCGTTGTATTGCACGGCCAGTTTGCGGGCGATCGTCGATTTTCCGAATCCCATATATCCGCAAAGGAAATGTACTGTTGGCATAGCTCTCCCGATAAAATAAAAGCCCCTGAGAAGGGGCTGTAATGGTAGCGGAGGGGGGATTCGAACCCTCGACACGCGGATTATGATTCCGCTGCTCTAACCAACTGAGCTACTCCGCCATCGGACGGAATTTTTTTATCTTTTTTTTGCGGGACTGTCAACACGTTTCTTTGCTTTCGGGGCTTTTTTAACGGTATCTGTCATCTCTTTAGCCGGATTGATTTGTTTTTCGATTGCTTTGATTTGCGCTTTTAGTTCTTCCACGGCTTTCAGCATCGGATCTGTTTTTTCCGCGGCATAAGCTTCAAAACATTTTTCAGCCTTTTTGTCGCGGCAACGAACGACTTGAGCGGGAACGCCGACAGCGGTTGCCGAATCGGGCACATCTTTCAGAACGACAGCGTTGGAACCGATTCGCGCGTCATTTCCGATCATGATGGGACCTAACAATGTGGCTCCCGTGCCGACAATGACGCGATCGCCTAAAGTCGGGTGGCGTTTTCCCTGATGAGCGGACGTGCCGCCTAAAGTGACACCGTGATATAATGTGACGTCGTCTCCGATTTCGGCCGTTTCGCCGATCACGACGCCTGTAGCATGATCAATGAACAGATTTTTGCCGATTCGGGCGCCGGGGTGAATATCGACTCCGGTTAAAAAGCGTCCGAAGGCGGAAATTAACCTCGCGAGCGTAAAAAATTTTTTTTCCCATAAGCAATGAGAAAGCCGATACAGCAAAATGGCATGAACCCCCGGATAACAAAGAAATACTTCAATTTTTGACCGCGCAGCGGGGTCGCGTTGCAATACGGTGGAGGTGTATTCGTTTATTTTTGAAAATAATTCTTTTGTCAGACGCTTGAACATTGTACCTTCATTTCGCTAATATGGACTTTCCTACTGCTTATAATCTACTCTGTGCAAGGTTTCAATATGCCGGAAGTTATTTTTAACGGTCCTGAAGGACGATTGGAAGGGCGCTATCAGCCCGCAAACAGCGAGGAAGCGCCGTTGGCGCTGATTCTGCACCCTCACCCCCAAATGCCGAACGGCACGATGAACAATCGTGTGACATATACTTTGTTTCAGACGTTCAGCGCCTTGGGATTTGCCGTGCTGCGTTTTAACTTCCGCGGTGTGGGACGGTCTCAGGGAACATACGATGACGGACAGGGGGAATTGGGTGACGCGGCCGCCGCTTTGGATTGGTTGCAAATGATGAACCGCAATGCGAAGACGTGTTGGATTGCGGGCTATTCTTTCGGCGCGTGGATCGGAATGCAGCTGTTAATGCGTCGACCGGAAATTTCAGGATTTATATCGGTTGCGCCTCCGGCTAATTCAAAAGACTTTTCTTTTTTGGCGCCGTGTCCGGCTTCGGGTTTGATTATTCATGGCGGCGAAGACGCTTTGATTCCGGAAGCTTCTGTGGCGGCTTTGTCGGATAAGCTGTCAGGCCAGCGCAATGTGCATGTGCGTTATGCGATGTTTCCGCATACGGGACATGATTTTGATAATCATTTAAAAGAATTAAGCGTAGCCGTGCGCGACTATGTGACGGACGTGATGACGAAAAAGCATAAAAAATCCGTTCGCGGGCGGAGTACAAAGAAAACTCTTCTTAAAGAAGGTTAAAAAAAAGCGCCTGTTTTATCAGGCGTTTTTTTGTAAAGCGAAAACCACGCGCTAGGCGCGTGGTTCCGGAAAGCTTATAGCTATGCACAAAAAAACTCCTTAGGTAAACTCAGACTGCGGTCTGGCAACTGCAACTGAAACTAAGGAGTTAAAGATGAATGATGTAA
>JAFZYY010000033.1 GCA_017616015.1 Alphaproteobacteria bacterium
ATCTGATATGGAGTATTGGTTTGTTGCTTCAGCGACATAGGGGAAGTAAATACTGTGAGGAAATTGTAGAGTAAACAGGTGCTTCATCATTCAGATTAAACCGCTCCCGTCAGCCGCCGCAAAACCGCGGTCAACCTCCGGGAGCGTTCGTTTTAACTCTATTTTGCCGGGACATCAAGCTGTTTTCCGGTATTCTTAAAATTTCAATGTCGTTATCGGAACGATATAAACACCGTCGGAATTCCGATAGGCAAAATCGCCGGTCCCGGTCAGAACCATCAAAAAAGAAGGCGCTTTCATTTTATCGGTATCTATTTTGTCCCTTAGTTCTGTCAGTGTTTTGGTTGCCTCATGGATCGCCTTTTCCCCGCCGAGCTTGATTTCAATTAAACCGTAAGAACCGTTTCGAAGATGAAGAACAGAATCACATTCCAGGCCGGTTTTATCCCTGTAATGATAAACCTGTCCGTTTAATACGTCCGCGTAGACACGCAGATCGCGTACGCACATCGTTTCAAATAACAAGCCGAAGGTATGAAGGTCATTTAAGAGATCGGTCGGGCCGATTCCAAGCGCTGCGGCTGCAATGGATGGATCCGTATAATATCTTGTGTCGGAAGTGCGGATCGCTGTTTGGGAACGGAGATTCGGATTCCATGCGGGCATGTCTTCAACGACAAAGATTTTTTTCAACGCATTGATATACAACGCTACCGTTTCCTGATCGATGGAATTGCCGTCGTTCGTCGCTATATCTTTCACAAAGGTCGTGTTCGGAATTTGTGCCGCCTGATTTCTTGCAAATGAGCGCATCAGTCTTTTGACGCGTTCGGGATCTTTTTGAATTCCGTCCGCCCGGTTGATATCCGAATGAACCACACCGTCATAATAATCAAACGCCTGATCCAAAGCGATCTCATCACGCATCCCCACCGCCTGCGGCCATCCCCCGCGACAGGTCAGAAAGGCCAGCCGGTCTAAATCAGTTTTATTTTCCCCGTCTATTGCGGTTGTGCCGTGAAATAGGTCCGTCAGGCTTACCTCCCCGGAGGAATCACCCGATTCATATAAACTCATGGGGCGCATGGTCAGCCAGGTAAAGCGCCCCGTACCGGAGTGCGTAATATCTTTCGTATCCGGGGGGACCGCAGAACCTGTCAATATGAATTGTCCCAAATCGCTTCTGTGATCTACTTCAAACCGTATGGCGTCCCATAATTGCGGCGCGATTTGCCATTCGTCTATCAGCCTCGGCGTTTCACCGGTTAAGAGCCTTTTGGGATTCAGGGAGGCCATCGCAGTGTTTTGGCTCCGTGTTTCGGGATCGTCCATATACAATACGCTTTTTGCGATCTGTTCGGCGGTTGTCGTTTTTCCGCACCATTTCGGTCCTTCAATCAGAACGGCGCCCTTTCCTTCCAGTTTTCTCTCCAGCAAAATATCTGCGATCCGTGGCTTATAAGTTTTGATCATAATGCTCATCTCCGGTGTTTTGTTATTTCTATTATACACATTTTATGACAGAAATCAAGTCATTTCCGATGATTGGCGCAAATTTACTCCGACGATTGGATGGATCTCACTCCGACGATTGGCAGCTTTTTGTTCCGATGATTGGCGAAATATGGATAAACAGGTGCTTTGTCATCCAGATAAAACCGCTCCCGCAGGCGCCGCAAATCCGCGGCCAACCTCCGGGAGCGTTCGTTTTAGCTCTGTTTTCTCTGAAAGTCAAGTCATTTTTCTCTTTCCCGCCGGTCAAAATCTGCGCCGCTTCAAACAAAGAATAACGGATCCAACGTCCTGTTGCAACAGACGTTCCTGTTGACAAACGAAACGGGAAAGACCATAATGAAAGCGAAAGGGTGA
>JAFZYY010000034.1 GCA_017616015.1 Alphaproteobacteria bacterium
ACATCATTCATCTTTAACTCCTTAGTTTCAGTTGCAGTTGCCAGACCGCAGTCTGAGTTTACCTAAGGAGTTTTTTTGTGCATAGCTATAAGCTTTCCGGAACCACGCGCCTAGCGCGTGGTTTTCGCTTTACAAAAAAGCGGGAAAAATCCCGCTTTTTTTATTATTCGGCTTCGTCTTCCAAAACGTCTTCGTTTATGCTGATATTCTGATCGGTTTCTTCCGGTTTTTCCTGTTGTTCCGTCTGAGTAGCCGTATTTTCATCTTCCGGCTTGTTTGCCTCTTCCGCCTGCTCTTCGTTCGGAAGAGTTTCTTCCTGTTCCGGCTCATCAGCCGACTGTTGCTCTACGGAAACAATTTCTTTCTTTTCTTCCAGTATTATTTTCAGTTTAGGCTGAACGGGAGCCAGCTCTATCGGATTTTCCAAAACCAACGGTTTAGGAACAGGCGGAGCAACAGGTTCGCCCTGACATTTCAATACCCAAACGTCGTAAACGGCGTGCTCCATTGCCGACAACGCGGGGGAAGAAGAAAACATCCACCCCGAAAACAGTTTCAGTTGTCCTTCCTCTTTGTTTTCGACAACGTCCAGATAAGCCGCGTTTTCGGGTGTTTCTTCGGGCGGGTGCACGTAACAGACGCGCACGTAAATATCCAAAGCGCCGAACGTCGTTTTTTCCCCGACATTGACGGTCATCGTGCTTAAACGCCCCGTGACTTTATCAAGGCCGCGCAGAACGACCTGCTCCAAAGAAATATCTTCGGCGCGAAGCGTTCCCGAAAAGCAAAACAGGCAAAGCAGCCCTAAAAACAACCCGCGTTTCATATGTTATTTATCTTTCCCCGTGGCCAAGAAAATGACTTCGCTGACGATGTCTTCCAACGAACGGAAGTCTTTGACTTTTGAAATTCTGTCGCCGCTTTTTAAAAACATTTTGGATTTTCCGGGATCCACGCGAACGAAAGTTCCCCCCATCAACCCGTCGGAAGCCACAATCGCCGTGGAATCGTCGGGCAGCTTCACGCCGTCACGAATGCTCAAAGTGACTTTAGCCGTATAATCCGGTGTCAAATCCAATCCGACGACCGAACCGACTTTGATGCCGCTGATGCGCACGTCGTTGCCGCTTTCCAATCCGCCGGACTTTGAGAAAACGGCCGTCAGCTCATAACCTTGCTGCGGCCTGGCGTCTATTTTCGTAGCGGCGAAACGGACGAAAAATAATGCGACCAGAATAACCAAAATGCCTAAAACTGTTTCTATCGGACTTTTTTTCATAGTTTTCCTCTATTCCGCTTGATTTTTCCGATTGGATTTGGAGATTGAAATGACTTTGTCCAACAATCCTATCAGATCCGGAGAATCCTGAGTAAATTCAACCATGGAACCGGGAGCCAGAAATTCTTCCTCTCCGCCCGGCGCCAGTTCAATGTATTTGCCGCCGATCAAGCCCGCGGATTGAACGGAAGCGGCGCTGTCTTCCGGCAACTGAATGTAATCCGGTACGGAAAAGGTCACGATAACCCCGTAATAATCGTCCAAACGCTGTGAAACGACATGGCCGATTTTAATGCCTGCCAAACGGACTTCGCTTCCGACGGCCAGACCTTCTGTCTGATTAAAGCGGGCTGTCAGCGTATACGTATCCGCTTTTTTGTGAAAAAGAGATGAAGTGCCGATTAAATAAAACACGAGCACCGCCGCCAAAAAAGAAACGGCACCGGCAATCAGCTCTGTTCGTTCGGTTTTCATCACTTAAACGTATTCCACATTCAAAATTTCGTAAGATTTTGTTCCCTTGGGCGAATGGACATCTACACTGTCGCCAATCGATTTGCCGATCAACGCGCGCGCCAAAGGCGACTGTATCGAGATCAACCCGTGTTCCAAATCCGCCTCATACTGGCCGACGATCTGATAGGTTTGCTCGGCTTCCGTATCTTCGTCCATCAAAACGACGGTCGCGCCGAAGACGATATTATCCCCCGACAGAGTTGCCGTATCAATGACTTCCGCGCAGGAAACAGCGTATTCCAGTTCCTGAATCCGCCCTTCAATAAAGCTTTGTTTTTCACGCGCCGCATGGTATTCCGCGTTTTCGGACAAATCCCCGTGGCCGCGCGCTTCCGAAATGGCAGCGATTACCGCCGGACGCTCGACGTTTTTTAAATTTTTCAATTCTTCCTGCAAGCGTTCCGAACCTTTTTTCGTCATAGGCACTTTTTGCATTTATCTTTTCCTTACGTTCAAGTAACAAAAAAACAACCTTTTCGGCGTATTTGCCGAAAAAGTCCTTTCATTTACGCCTTCATCATACAAGCGTTGTTTTGTTTCTTCAAGCGTTATCAAAAACATCAGCTTGCCAAAAGCTAAAAAACGGTGTTTTATGTCAAAAGATTTTGCTTTTAATTATTTTAAGGAGCCTCATATGTTGCGCGAACAGATAAAAGCCGCTTTAAAAGAAGCGATGATGGAAAAAGACACGCATAAAATTTCGACAATCCGCCTGATTTTGGCCGCGATAAAAGATCGGGACATCGCTTCCCGCGGCACGACGAAAGACGGACTGATTTCCAACGACGACATTTTGCAGCTGTTGCAATCCATGATCAAACAGCGCAAAGACAGCATCGCCATGTACGCCAAAGGCGACCGTCAGGATCTGGTCGACAGCGAACAAGCCGAAATCGACATTATCCGCTCTTTCCTGCCCAAACAGATGGACGAAGCCGAAATCAAAGCCGCTGTCGAAGACGTGATTAAAACGACCGGCGCCGCCGGATTAAAAGATATGGGCAAAGTCATGGCCGCTTTACGCGAACGCTTTGCCGGACAGATGGATTTCGGTCAGGCTTCCGTTATTGTCAAAACGATATTGGCCGCCAAATAGGACAATATGATCTTTCCGTCTTCTTTTCTTCAGGAGCTTTCGTCCCGCGTATCGCTTGTCAGCATTGTCGGCCAGGTCGTCAAGCTGAAGCGGCGCGGGAACGAATATTGGGGGTGCTGTCCTTTTCACCATGAAAAGACGGCCTCTTTCTCCGTCAGTGATGAAAAGGGGTTTTATCATTGCTTCGGGTGCGGAGAACACGGCGACGTGTTTAACTTCGTTCAAAAAGCGATGGGCATGACTTTTCCGGAAGCCGTCGAATATCTGGCGCGGCAGGCCGGTATGGAAATCCCCCGCGCCACACCCGAAGAATACGAAAAGGAACGGCGGAAAAGCGGATTGGCAGAGGCTTTGGAAGCCGCCTGCAAATTCTTTGAGGAACAGTTACAAAAGCCTGCCGGACGTCCGGGACTGTATTATTTGCAACAACGCGGACTGACGGCCGAAACGATCAAGCGCTTCCGTCTGGGCTATGCCGCCCCCGGCAACGCGCTGAAAGCTCTTTTAATTCGCGAAGGCTTTTCCGAAGACGTTTTAGCGGAAGCCGGACTTGTTTCCAAACAAGCCGATTCCGATTCTTCTTACGACTATTTCCGCAACCGCGTGATGTTTCCGATTACGGACAGGCGCGGACGCGTCATCGCTTTCGGCGGACGCGTGCTGGACAGCAGCGAACCGAAATACCTTAATTCCCCCGACTCCCCCGTTTTTTCCAAAGGAGATAACCTGTACGCCCTGCATCTGTCAGGCGATCAGGCGCGTAAAAAACAGGAAATCATCGTCGTCGAAGGATACATGGACGTTATCGCCATGGCGCAGGCCGGCATCAATCGCGCCGTCGCTCCGCTGGGAACAGCTTTAACGGAACGGCAGATAGAATTGCTGTGGCGGTACGCGCCGGAACCGCTGTGCTGCTTTGACGGAGACGGCGCCGGACAGAAAGCTGCCGTTCGCGCCGCCGCCCGCGTTCTGCCTTTGCTGAAACCGGGGTATTCTCTGCGTTTCATCACCCTGCCCGACAATCTGGATCCGGACGAATACATCAAAGAGCACGGAAAAACGGCTCTGGAAGATTTTCTGCAAACGCAGTACCGCCCCTTATTCAAACAGCTGTGGCAAATGTTGCTGAACGGCCGCGATTTATCGACGCCGGAACGCAAAGCCGGCTTAAAAAAAGAAATCGGGGAATGGCTGGAGAAAATTTCCAATCAGGACGTTAAACATTATTACCGGCAGGAATTCAAATCCGCTTTGCAGAACCTGTTCGCGCCGGAACAAAAAACGGGGAACGCTCCGGCCGGTTCTTACAAACGCAGCAAAAACAAACGGTCGAAACAATCTTTAATTCCCGAACGCGGAACGGAAGAATACAATCGTTTCTGGGCAACGCCGGTCACTCACCCGTCGTTAATCGCAGACAAAAACGAAACGCGCCTTTTATTGGCTTATTTGCTTCTGTTCCCGGAAATCGGCGGCGAATTTCTGGAAGAACTGGCCGATTGGAACGCCGCTTCCGCCGAACAAAACAAAGAAATATCCCTGTTAATTGAAACCATGACCGCCGATCCCGACATTTCCGCCGATCGGTTAAAAGAACATCTGCTTCTGACGGAACACGATAAAATTTACGACGATTTGAGCGTCGAATTGGAAATGCTGCATCGGAAAAAAATCTTTCCGACCGAAGCCAGAGAAGATATTGCCGCTTTATTGCGGGGAATGAGGAAAAAGGCTTTGCGCCTTGAATTGGAAAAACTGGCGAACAAAATCGCCGACGCCGAAGACGAAGAAGCCGAACGACTGTGGAAACAGTATCAAAGTCTGCTGAACGAGGAAAAAGAAACCGGCTGAAAAAGTGATCTTATTATTTAATTATTGACAAAAGCCGGATAACCAAATAAAAAGTGCAAAACTGACCGGAGTTTTTCCGGCGGTTTTGTGTGCAATTTTTTTGCTGTAACGGATAAAGGCTATCTTATATGAATACTTCCAGTGCCGATGAAGAATTGAACCCGACAGACAATACCGAAGACGCTTTGCTGGATTCTCTCAGTGCCTCCTTAAAAAAATTAATCAATAAAGGAAAGAACAGAGGCTATATCACCGTTGACGAATTAAACGGCGCTCTGCCGCCCGAAAAGGAATCGTCCGAACAAATCGAAGACGTTATGGCCATGATTTCCGATATGGGAATCAATTTGATCGAAAACGATGAAGCCGATGAAGAAGGCGCCGAAACCGAAGAAGACGAAGGCTTTAAATTAGATGAAACGGAAGGCAGCCGCACGGACGACCCCGTTCGCATGTACCTGCGTGAAATGGGCGCTGTGGAGCTTTTGTCCCGCGAAGGCGAAATCGCGATTGCCAAACGTATCGAAGCCGGCCGCGATCTGATGATCGGCGGCTTGTGCGAAAGCGCTTTGACCATCAAAGCGTTAAGCGGCTGGCATAACGCTTTGGTTTCCGGAAAAATGCTGTTGCGCGACATTATCGATTTGGAAGCGACTTTCGGTTCCGACGGCGATACGCCCGCCTTGTCTTTAGCGGCTTCCCTGCCGACCGCCGCCGTTATGGAAGAAGAAAATTCCGCCGCCTCTGTTCCCGAAAAAGAAAACGAAATGGAAGAAGAGGAAGAAAATATCGAAGAATCCGAAGAGTATGAAGGTGCCGAATACGAAGACTCTTCCGATGAAGAAGACGGCGAAGACGAAGATTACGAAGACGATCTAGAAGAAGAATCCGAAGAGGAAACGGAAGACGAAGAAGAGGACGAAGACGCCGCCGCCGATGACGCGCCGTCCGTTTCTTTGGCTCAGATGGAACAGTCTTTGATGCCGCAGGTATTGGAACAGTTCGAACAAATTCTGACGCTGCATCAAAAATTAAAAAAAGCGCAGGATCAGCGTCTGGCCGCGATTCGCGCTTCTAAACCCGTCCCCGCCGCAACGGAAAAGAAATTCGAAAAGATTAAGCAGGAATTGGTTTCCCTGATGGAAGGCGTCCAACTGAATCCCGCCAGAATCGAAATGCTTGTCAATCAGCTGAACGAATACAACAAACGCCTGATGACGCTGGAAGGCAAAATGTTGCGCATGGCGCTCAGCTGCCGCATCAAGCGCGAAGATTTTCTGGCCGCTTACAAAGAATCCGAATTCGATTCAAATTGGCTGAAAAAAACAACCGGCAAAGCATGGAAAGCTTTCACGGAAAAATATGCGACCGAAATAACCGAAATTCAAAACGCCGTTGCTTTAATGGCGGACGAAATCGGCATGCCGATTTTCGAATACCGCAGAATTTGCGCGATGGTCAAAAAAGGCGAACAGGAATCCAGCCGCGCCAAAAAGGAAATGATTGAAGCTAACCTGCGTCTGGTGATTTCGATTGCGAAGAAATATACCAATCGCGGCCTGCAATTTCTTGATTTGATTCAGGAAGGCAATATCGGCCTGATGAAAGCCGTTGATAAATTCGAATATCGCCGCGGTTATAAATTTTCCACTTACGCGACATGGTGGATCCGGCAAGCGATTACGCGCTCTATTGCCGATCAGGCGCGCACGATCCGCATTCCGGTTCATATGATCGAAACGATCAACAAGCTGGTTCGCACCAGCCGCCAGATGTTGCATGAAATCGGCCGCGAACCGACTCCGGAAGAATTGGCTGAAAAACTGACGATGCCTTTGGAAAAAGTCCGTAAGGTTCTGAAGATTGCCAAAGAACCGATCAGCCTTGAAACGCCGGTCGGCGACGAGGAAGACAGCCATTTGGGCGATTTCATCGAAGACAGAAACGTCGTTCAGCCTTTGGACGCGGCCATTCAGACGAATTTGCGCGCGACCTGCACGGCGGTTCTGTCCAGCCTGACGCCGAGAGAGGAACGCGTTTTAAGAATGCGCTTCGGCATCGGTATGAATACGGATCACACATTGGAAGAAGTCGGACAGCAGTTTTCCGTTACGCGCGAACGTATCCGCCAGATTGAAGCAAAGGCTCTGCGCAAACTGAAACACCCGAGCCGGTCAAGGAAATTACGGTCGTTCTTAGACAATGGTTAATCAAAATAAGGGAAAGCGGAAACTTTCCCTTATTTTTTGTTTATCCAGATATAACAGTTGAAAAATATAAAAAGCCTGTTATTTTAACAAGTGGGTCCATAGCTCAGTTGGTTAGAGCGGGGCGCTCATAACGCCTTGGTCGGGGGTTCAAGTCCCTCTGGACCTACCAAAAACAACCCCTTTCCCTTTTGGAAAGG
>JAFZYY010000004.1 GCA_017616015.1 Alphaproteobacteria bacterium
CCATTGTGATTTTGACAAACGCCATACCGGCCATAATTGAAGTCATACCGGGCATGTTGGCAGCTCTCCTTCTGGTTATCTTTTGCGTGTTTCAATAGATATATACGCCGAAACGAAAATCCGGAAGAAAAGCAAAAAAAAATCCCGGCGGGACCGCCCGCCGGGATAAATGGATCAAAAATTTATCTTATTATGGAAAAGAAAAACCAGAAAACGCCGATTATAAGCAATATTAAAATCGGAATGACAATAATTGCAAGCAAAAGTTTTTTCAAGCATCCTGTCGTCGATAAATCAATGTATGTTGTTTCTTTGCCGCAATACGGACAAACAAGCGTTGCGGGTTCAAATACGGCATCATGATAAAAATTTTTCTGGCAAAACAAGCAATGAATTTCTTTCGGCAAAATTTCATGTCTGCTGAATTGCTCGTCAAGTTTCCAGAAAACTGGAACAAACCTTTGATTTTCATAAAAACATATTACGGTAAAGAAATTCCGTATCATTGCGCCGTATGAATTTTGCGAATCGACGATCGAATTTATTTCAAACGTTCTGTCGCCCAGATATGTAATCGCATCCTTTGAATTTTCGTATTCAAATTTTGCGGAAGCAGGGGATTTCAAGTTCAGCTTTATGATCTCTTTTACGGTTTGCCATATTTCAAAAACGATTTTTTCTTTGATCTCTTTTAGATCGTCTTCCGTAAAAGATGAAATGTTATTTGTTACCTGCCATTTGTGGCCACATTCGCATTCTACGTCCTGCCCGATATAGGATTCTTCGACCTCGTATTGCCGGCCGCATTTCTCGCATTGAATGTTCATCGCTTCGCCTCTTATTGTAAAAAATCCTGTTCAAAATCATTCGGCGGCAAATCTTCCGTTTGCGCATCCGGCGTCGATCCGGAAATTTCCTGAATGAAATCCGCTGCCTGTATGATCGGCTTTTCCAGCGCCTCGGCCTGTTTGATTTTTGACGGTCCGGCATTGCTGCCGCAAATCAAAAAGTCAAGTTTCCTGCATACTTTGGAGGGCTGCTCTATCTGCAAAAAATCAATGATCGGGGCAAGTTGCGCTTTTTCCTCCGGATAAAAGCCGGTGAACAAAACGCATTTCCCGGCAAAACGACAATTCGCGTTTACGTTGTCGATCGTCGGAAATTCAAACATCGGTTTCGTTTCCCGCGGAATATAATTGATCCCGGATTCCCGCAAGGTAATTTCAAAAACGTTCATTTGCCGTTCGGCAAATTCCCGGATCAACGGATTTTCCGGATCAATGGCAAAAAGCGCCCGTTCTGCCCGTTCCCGTTCTTCCGGATCATCGAAATCATCCGGTTTCGTCGTCTGCAATGCCGCAACATATTCCCGCAAAAAATGCAATGCTTCGTTCCGCTTCTCCTGCAATTCCGGTGTCATTTCGCCGGCTCCTGCATGGCGTCAAGCATGAAATCAAGGCGCCGGATTTGGGCGGCGACCGCTCCGGTGATCGCATGATCCCGGCGGTATTTGTAAGTCTGGATCGCCGAATCGGATTTCCGGAGAAATTTTTTCAAAAATCCGTTTGACAAATGCCATTTTTCGACGATCGCCGCAAATTCGGGCTGCGGCATTTCGGCGGTTGAAACTTCCGGAATGGTGGCGGCGTATTCATCCAGCAGCCGCATGATCCGGGCGGTGAAAAGTTCTTTTTGCTCCATTTTTCCGATCTCCATTTGCTTTTATTTGCCGGTATTTTGCTGCTTTTTCTATAAAATACATCGTTTTTCTGCAATTTCAACTTGAAAAACAAGAAAAACGCTGTATATTTTATTTTATTAGAAAACCGACAAGGGGAAAAAAGATGTCAAATTCGATTATCGGGGTGATCGGCGGCGCGGTTCTGGCCGTGCTGATTTTCGGCTGGTGGGGCGTTTTTGTCGTGGCCTTCTGGGCGCTGGCCGCCTATGCCGAAACGAAATCCGCGTCCTGATCGATCAATTCGCCTTGAATCTGCGGCCGGGCGTGAAATGCCGTCCGGCGGTGAAGTGCCGCGGATCGCGCGCCGCCTCCGCTTCCTGCGCCGCCCGTCTGGAATGCGCGATCAAATTATGCCCGATGTCGCCGGCGGTCAACATGCAGCCGCCTTTTTCGTTGGCGGCAACGTAATTCCCGACAAGGCAATCGAGCCAGTGATTGTCGCGTCCCGGAAGCGCCTTCCATACGTCAACCCGCCGGCCGCGGCCTGTGGTCGGCTCGGAAATCTCGCTTGAAAGCTGCTCGGCGAGGTTGCGGTGGTGTTCTTCGTCGTTTCCGTAAACGGTCAAACTGCCCGGATCGCCTTGCGCGGTCAAAAGCCGTTCCCGATAAAAGGA
>JAFZYY010000005.1 GCA_017616015.1 Alphaproteobacteria bacterium
AATAAATTTCGCGCCCGGATCGAGGCGGGAGCAATGCGCCCGCATTTCCGCGAATTGAACGCCGATCGAGGTTTCCTCGCAATCCCAGCCGGACCCCTTCGGGCTTACGCGCGCGTATAGCAGATATGTTTTCGGCATGGATCGATCACCCCTTGAAATCCTTTACGACTTTCAAGGCGATTTGCAGCGCTTCCGGCGGCAATTCGGAATCGATCAGGGCGCAGATCAGACCGGCGCGGAACTTTTCGACAGCGGAAAAGGATTTGTCCGGATCATCGGCCGAGGCGGTTTGAACTTGATTGCCATTGCCGGAAATCGCTATGACATCCCGGCAAACGAACTTGATCCGTTCGGCGTTTTTCCGGGTAATACCATGCCCGGACGGATTGAGCCACGCGCAGAGCGTCGCCGGTTGAATACCGAGTTTTTCGGCCATAGATTTCTGGTCAAGCTGGTGAACCGCCATGTGTTTCAAGATCAGTTCGGCGAGAGATTTTTTTTCATTTTTCATCGTCATTTCCTCCGAATAGCCCTATAATATATCCTAAATTTCGCCAATTTTCAATTAAAATCGAAAAATTTTCTAAATTTTTTTGATTTTTCATTTGAAATCCTAATTTTCCGCATTATATTATGCGTAGAACACCACGAAAGGAGTATTCGACATGACGAAAAAAAGAAACGTTCGACAGACCAAAACGACCGAAAAAGCGCCGCTGACGTATGCGATCACGGCACAATTTGCGCCCGAAATCCGCGAATACATCGACAAGGTCCACGAAAAAACGGGCCTTCCGAAATCCCGAATCGCAACGAATCTGTTGTTTGAATCGGTCCGGCGCGCAAAAAAATTTTACCCCGCCAATTCGGAAAATTTGGAAACAGTAGGAAACTAACCCGGAGGAAAAGAGCATGGAAGCGAAAAACAGAATGCGCCAGATCACCACCGGAACGATCATCGGGATTTTTTTTGCGGGAATGGCATTCGGCTACATCGCCGGATTGTGGCAGCAGATCGCCCAGAAGCGCCACCGGCTGACTTGTGAAACCTGCCGGCAGTATTCCGAAGCGATCCGGGATTGCGACCGATGAACCACACCGGGACCACCCTGACGATCGAAGCGGCCGCGGCCAAGAAGCCGCAGAACGCCGCCCGGATCAAATTTTACACGGAGCAGCGCCGCGTGGATTTCGGCCGATACCTTTTCCGAACCGCGGAAAGGATCAGAGCCGAACGCGCCGCACAGAATAAGGAGAGCAAAACCAAATGAAGGAACCCGCAAAGATCACCGGATTTTCCGTACAGGATTTCAAGCGCGTCCGGCTGGTGGAAATCCACCCGACCGAAAACGGCTTGACGATCCTCGGCGGCCGCAACGCGCAAGGCAAAAGCAGTTGTCTTGACGCGATCGCTTATGCGCTCGGCGGCGAAAGTTTCCGGCCGTCAGACATCAACAACCACGACGGCGAGAAGAACGCCGCGATCCGCGTGGAAATCGACGGCTTGATCGTCGAACGCGCCGGCAAGAATGCCGCCCTGAAGATCACCGACGCCCGCGGAATGCGCGGCAATCAAACGCTTTTGAACGATATTGTCGGCAAATTCGCCCTTGACCTCGGCGCTTTCATGCGCGCCAGCGACACCGACAAGGCGAAAATGCTTTTGAAGATGTTTCCGGACCTTGAAGCCGCCCTTGCGGAAATGAAGAAGCGCGCCGACGAAATCCGCGACGCCCGCGCCGATCAGAACCGCGACATCAAGCGCGCGCAGGTCCATTTCGACGAAATGCCGAATTTTCCGGATTTGCCGGCCGAGGAAATCAGCATCGAAGCGCTGACAAAGGAATTGCAGGAAGCGACGGAGGCCGAAAGCGAAGCGGCAAGCCGCCGGGCCTTGCTTGCGGTCGAGCAGCAGCGCGCCGACACCCTCGCGGCGAACCTTGCGAACAATCAGCAGTTGATCGCCGTAAAAATGGCGAAGATCGGCGAGAATGAAAAAAGCAAGTTCGCGCGGCTTAAATATCTCAAAACCGAATACGAAAAAGCGCAAAGGGAAATTCAGGAACAGGCAGAAAAAGCGAAAGCGGAACTTGATTCCCAGATCATCGAACTGGAGAAGGGGAACGCCGACATCGAACGTCAGATCGCAAATCAGAAAGAAGAACTGGAACAATTATCCGCAACAATGGCCGGCAAACCCGATTTCGCGGCGATCAAAGCCGGCATCATGCAGAAATTGCAGCAGGCTGACGAAACGAACCGGCAAATCCGCGCCAACGCCGAACGCCGGAAGGTTTACGCCGAGATCGCCGCCATGCGGCAGACGGCAGACGCCCAGACCGCCGAATTGCAGGCGATCGAAGCCGACCGGACCGCGCTTTTGCAGAAAGCCGAATTGCCCTTGCCGGAACTTTCGATCACCACCGACGGCGAATTGCTTTACCGCGGCCAGAAATGGGATTGCATGTCAGGATCGGAACGCTTGAAGATTGCGACGGCAATTTGCATGAAATCGAAGCCCGGCTGCGGTTTTGTCTTGATCGACGGGCTGGAAGCAATGGACCCGCAGACCCTGGCCGAGTTCGGCGAATTTTTGAC
>JAFZYY010000006.1 GCA_017616015.1 Alphaproteobacteria bacterium
ACATCATTCATCTTTAACTCCTTAGTTTCAGTTGCAGTTGCCAGACCGCAGTCTGAGTTTACCTAAGGAGTTTTTTTGTGCATAGCTATAAGCTTTCCGGAACCACGCGCCTAGCGCGTGGTTTTCGCTTTACAAAAAAGCCTCCCGAAGGAGGCTTTTTCAATTACCGTTCAGCGCCTTTGCGCTTCGCTATCTCGGCCATAGAAAATTTCTTACCGCCTTTATCGTCATTCTTCGGCGCGGGAGCGAATTTATTCAATTCGCTTTTACGCTTAGCCGCGTCGGCAACATGTTCGGGCTTGTAAATCTGCGGATAATTATTCGGATTGACGCGGGAGCTGTAATTCGGTTTCACCGGCTGATTTTCCTTGGTATATCCGAATTTTTTCGGATCATAAATCATTTCGTCAGAATACGGCAACAATACCGTGCGCGAATCCCCTTCGTTCATTCCCTGAATCTGTTTGTCCAATACGTCGTGATGCCATTGATCATGCGGATACAACGGCGTCAGAATGAAATTGGAAAATTCGTTTTTACCACCGCCGTGAATCGGCAGTTTGTGATGCACATTGTAACCGTTAACGGATTTTCCTTCCGCCATGCGCGCAATATCGGCGTCCGTCATACCCAACTTATCTTTCAATTCCTGAGCATGTTCTTTTGCCAACATCTTCAAAAATTTGGAACGGACACCTTCCTGTCCTTCGGAGCCCTGAAATTCGGCGCGTTTGGCTTTACGTTCCGCGCTGGACGGAATTTTGTATTCAACTTCCGTCAGTTTCAAACCATGGATCGTATCAAAGGAAAATTCCTTCGGTTGTTTTGCAACGGCCTGGGAAGACTGATGATTTTTATTGCCTTTTTTCCCCTTGCCTTTTTTACGCTCGCGTTTGGTATGAACCATTCTTTCTTCAGGAAGCATATTAATTCTCCTTCTTCTTAAAAAATATCTTTAAGATCATCATACGAAAAATAGACAAAAAAAACCAACAAAAAAAATAATTTTTTTCAGATTTTTATGACACTCTTTCACACGGGCAAAAAAATGCGAGGCTCCGTTTCCGGTGCCCCGCATTTTTTCTAACTCTTTGATTTTAATCCCGCTGACGACTCTTCATAAATTTCCGAACCGGCAATGATTTCTGTTTCTTTGCAGCGTTATTCTGCAAAGCCTGCTGGCGCTCCTGAGCTTTTCTGTCCAGATAAGCATAGAAACCCGCCATATCCTTCTGACGTTTCGCAACGCTGATGTGTTCGGGCTTATATAATTCGGGATAATTCGCCGGATCAACGTTGGAAACATAATTCGGCTGAACCGGCTGATTTTCCTTTGTAAATCCGAACTGCTTCGGATCATAAATCATTTCGTCCGTATACGGGATTTTGACTGTTCTGGTATCGCCTTCCCGGATACCGATCAGCTGCGCGTCCATAACGTCCTTATGCCATTGATCGTGCGTATACAGCGGGGTCAGAATGAAATTGGAAAATTCATTTTTGCCGCCCCCGTGCAAAGCCAGTTTATGATGCACATTAAAACCGTTCGGCGTATAGCCCTGGCGCATTCCTTCAATGTCACGTTCCGTCAGTCCAAGTCTTTCCACCAACAAATCGGCGTGTTCGTTAGCCAGCATTTTCAAAAATTTGGAACGCATGCCTTCAACGATAACATTGCCTTGCTCATCTTTAACGCCGTTAAATTCTTCGCGTTTTGCCGTACGTTCCTCTTTGGACGGAACGGTATATTGAACTTCCTTAAGTTTTAATCCGTGAATGGTATCAAAAGAAAAATTACCGTCGCGCTGATCCTGATTATGAACGCCGTCGGGAAGGAATCCCCCGTTTTCATCATGATACTGATGCGGCGTAGCATTAGCATTAGCGTTATTGTTAGCGTTTGCTTTTATTTCTTCGCGCGAAGTGTAAAGATATTCTTTGTTTGACATTAACGGCCACCTTTAAAAAGACAGAAACATTCTTCGGATTTTCACCGATCTCTTGACAAAAAATATACAAAAAAAAGAAAGGAATGTCCAGAAAAAAGCGACCGGCAAAAATCGACGCCGAATTACTCCTGCGTCTCGTTTGTCGGAATATCCTGACAGCGGAAATAAACGCGATGCGGAAAAAAAACGCGGCAGGACCAGTATTTATGTCCGTCATAAGCCGCCTCCCTGTTTGTTTTCTGACATTCTTCCTGTGCCATCTTAATGATTTCATTCGCGTTGGTAGAAAACGAGTTGTAGCAAATCGCCACCCGATCCGGCTTAGATTCTCCGACCGTGTACGGAGACCCCGCCTCGCGTCTGGAGTCGACGAAAGGTTTCTGAAAACAGCCTCCGAGAAGCAATAATAGTAAAAAAGCCGCTTTTTTCATATCAGTTCTGACGGTTTCCTTATCAAACAAACCGTTTTATCATCTCTGAAAACGGCCGGAGTTTCAACAATGAAAACGTTTTTTTTCATTTTGCCAAAGCTTTGGTTGATTTTAACCGCGTATTTCGCCTATTCTTATAAAACAGATGTAAAAAAAGAAGGAGCTTTTTATGCTGGCGAAAAAAAGACTGCTGACACGCAGCGATTTTGACGGTCTCGTTTGTGCCGCTCTGTTAAAAGAGCTGGGAATCATTGACGAAATACAATTTGTTCACCCCAAAGATATGCAGGACGGCAGAATATCCATTACGGATATGGATATAACGGCCAATCTGCCCTACGTTGAAGGAGTCGACATCGCTTTCGATCACCACATCAGCGAATTGGCACGCGTCAACAGTCCTCCGAATCACATCGTTTACCCGAACGCTCCTTCCGCGGCGCGCGTCGTATATGAATACTACGGCGCTGAAAAAAGATTCACCAATTTGCCTCCTTCCTTAATGGAAGCCGTAGACGTCGCCGATTCCGCAAAATATACGGAAGACCAAATCCTTAACCCGACAGGGTGGGTTTTGCTGACGTTTATTATGGATCCCAGAACCGGATTGGGACGATTTAAAAATTTCCGCATCAACAATTATTCCTTAATGATGAAGCTGGTTGATTTATGCCGGACTCAGAGCATTGATGAAATCCTGAAAGACGAAGACGTTCAGGAACGTGTCCAGCTGTACATGGAACACAAAGAAAAATTCGTTGATCAGCTGAAAAAATGCACACAGATACATAAAAACGCGGCGCATCTCAACTTACGCAACGAAGAAATCATTTACGCCGGAAACAGATTCGTTATTTACGCCCTTTTCCCGCAAATTAATATTTCCGTTCATGAAATGTGGGGCAAGAATAAAAGAAATGTCGTATTCGCTGTCGGAAAATCGATTTTCAACCGCACCTCTAAGATGAATATCGGCGAATTTCTGTTGCAATACGGCGGCGGCGGTCATGCCACGGCCGGCACGTGTCAGGTTCATATCGATGAAGCCGACAAAGTCCGGCAGGAAATTATCACCGCTATGATTCAGGACGTTTAGTTTCGGAGCTTCGCTATGGTTGACGACAGATTCCGTTTGGTCACGCGCAGTGATTTTGACGGGTTGGTTTGCGCTGTTTTGTTAAAAGAACTGGATTTGATCGACGACATCAAATTCGTTCACCCGAAAGACGTACAGGACGGTCTGGTTGATATACGGCAAGGCGACATCATTACAAACCTGCCGTATTCCAAAGAGGCTTCGTATGTTTTCGATCACCATATCAGCGAATTGGCGCGCGTAGGACATAAAAGCAACAGCTATATCAATCCGCAGGCGCCTTCGGCGGCGCGCGTCGTATGGGATACTTTCGGCGGAAAAAGCCGTTTTGCCAACATTTCCGAAGAAATGATGACGGCTGTGGACAAAGCCGACAGTGCGGATTATACGATTGACGATATTCTGCACCCGACCGGTTGGACTTTGCTGAGCTTTATCATGGATTCCCGCACCGGTTTGGGACGGTTCCATAACTTCA
Organism: Alphaproteobacteria bacterium; assembly: GCA_017616015.1. Lineage (GTDB taxonomy): Bacteria > Pseudomonadota > Alphaproteobacteria > CAAGCB01 > CAG-977 > UBA11549. Next base: position 3,955 of record JAFZYY010000006.1, read on the forward strand.
GAGTATCCAATTATCAGCTGATGATGAATCTGATTGATTTCTGCCGTTCAAACGATCCCGAAGACATGCTGGAAATGCCGGACGTTAAAGAACGCGTCGATTTATATTTTTCTTATCAGGACAAATTTATCGACCAGCTTAAAAAGCAAACGACTCTTTACAAAAATCTGGCTTATGTCGATCTTTTAAACGAAGATGTTATCTATCCGGGCAACCGCTTTATGATTTACGCTTTGTATCCTGAGATCAACGTATCAATGCACGCAATGTGGCGCATTAACGGTCAGCGGGTTGTTTACGCCGTCGGAAAATCCATTCTGAACAGAACAAATATTATCAACATCGGCGAATTGCTGCTCGGCTACGGCGGCGGCGGACACGGCAACGTCGGCACCTGCCAAATTGATTTGGATCAGGCGGCGGGCGTTAAAGACGAACTGATTTCCATTCTGACGGATCCGCAATATAATCAGCAGAACGAACAATAAAAAAAGCCCCGCGAGGGGCTTCTTTTTTTAATGGTGCCTGGGGACGGAATCGAACCGCCGACACGGGGATTTTCAGTCCCCTGCTCTACCGACTGAGCTACCCAGGCGCCGTACAGGAAGAGTTTATACCCGATTCAAAATCACCTGTCCATATCTTTTTCATTTTTTTCTTCAGTTTCTTCTTCCTCATCGGATTCAATCACGTAAGCCCCCGTCAGCCAACGATTCAAATCAATATCGGCGCACCGTTTGGAACAGAACGGTTTATACAGGAAAACCGTCGGTTTGCCGCAAATCGGACATTTCATATCCAACGCCGGCAAATCCGAAGGGCGTTCAAACACGTTAGGCTTTCTCATTTTTAATTCCTTCCACTTTAATTATTTCCGCAGTCTGTAATTTTATATTCGTTCCCAATCGCTCTTCAAGCGACCGAAGACAGGCGGAAACCGACTTTAGTACACCGGCAGGCGCGCTGACCAACACTTCCGTTTTCGGCACGGCGAACCAAAGCGATCGAATAATTTCAGCCGCGTTTCGTATCTCTTTTTGTTCAGAAGAAAACAGATCGAATATTGAGCGTTTTGTTTTTTCAACCGTCAGTTCGACCAATCCCAAAGAAGAAATGCCGCTGATAAAGATATTTTCGTTTTTCAGTTTTGAAAGCAATCGACTGATGACTTTTTTGTCTTTCCGGCCGGCAAAATCGATGATCATCTGCCCGCCCAGACTTTTCAGGCGAATCTGTTTTAAAATTTCGGGACAAGCTTCTTCATTTGCCGCAACTGCATGCCCCGAGCCGGCGTTGACGTCGAAACAAACGCAAGCCGCCGTCTGCTGCGTAATCAAAAAACCGCCGGAAGGAAGAGGCGTTTTTTCCGCTCTGATCGTATCCATCGCTTCGTCCAAACGTTCTTTTTCCCAAACGCCGCCGACTTCGAAAGTCACGTTGAAGCCTTCTGTTTTTAATTGCGCCGATATTTCCGAATCGTCCGTAACGATTTCACTCAGAGTATCCCGATATTTTTCGGCATAAGTCAAAACGTCCCGCGGCGGTTGATAAAGCAATGCGGGCTTGTTGTTTCCCGACAATAAAGACTGCCATTTCTGTTTCAGCACTCCGATTTCCGAAGCGATTTGATTCAAATCCGCATTTTCCGCCGCCGTTCTGAACAGGACGCCTTCATTCGGCGCCAGAAGTTTCAGACGTTCTCTCGCTTCCTGACTTAACTGCTTGGAAAAAGCCGGCGCTTTTTGCGTCAGAGTCAATACGGCGTACCGACCGGAAAGAGTCGCCTTATATGAAGCTTCCGCTTCCTTTTCGGAAGTTTCCGGACGAACGATCCGCACGATTAAACGGTCGCCTTCCGTCAGTTTCTCTTCCGACAGCGTCCCGTCCGGTCTCACATAAAAAGGCGGAGCGTTTAAATAAGCCGACCGACCGTTTCCCACGTCCAAAAACCAACCGGAACCGACAAAACGAACGGCTTGCGCCAAATAAAGCCCGCCCGTTTGCAAATCGTCTTTCCGGCAAACCGAGACTTCCAAAGGCTGTTCGGAATCATCAAATAACACGCAGACTTCTTCAAACGGTGAAAAACTGTGAACCAATCGCATTTCAGTTAAAAGCTCCCGTTCCTTTTAACAAAGCGCCCGCTTCATACAATCCTATACCCACGACATTGGAATAAGAACCGATCACTTCTTTGATGAACAAAGCCGCCTGTCCCTGAATCGCATAGCCGCCGGCTTTGCCTTGCCATTCGCCGCAATCAAGATATTTTTGCTTGTCCGTTTCGTGCAATCGGGCAAAAACGACCGCCGTTTTCACCAAACGCGACGACACTTTGCCGTCCGGCCGGATCAGACAAATACCGCCATAGACGGTATGCCGCCGCCCGGAAAGCAGATTTAAACAAAAAGAAGCGTCCTGTATCGTTTCCGCTTTAGGCAGAATGCGCCGGCCGCAAGCAACAACGGTATCTGCCGCCAAAACAAAACGTCCCCGCTTCAACACCGCGATTTTTTTAGCTTTTGTTTCGGCCATGCGCAGAGCGTAACTCTGCGGGCTTTCGCCTTTCATCGGCGTTTCGTCAATGTCCGCCGGACATATTTCCGACGGCGTCACGCCAATCTGGCGCAACAAATCCAACCGCCGCGGAGAAGCCGAAGCCAGTATTAAATCCATAAAAAAGCTCCCGTTTGTTACCAAAAAGGCGGATCCTGCCGACCCGCCCGTTATTTAAAAAAAATAAAAAGATTAGTCGTCACTGTATGTTTTTTCCATACGTTCATGACGTTCCTGAGCTTCAATCGACAACGTCGCAATCGGACGGGCGATTAAACGTTCCAAACCAATCGGCTCGCCGGTTTCTTCGCAATAGCCGTAGGTACCGTCTTCTATCTTGCCCAAAGCGACGTCGATTTTTGAAATCACTTTGCGCATTCTGTCCCGCGTGCGCAGCTCCAAAGCTTTGTCCGCTTCCGCGGAAGCGCGATCGGAAATATCGGGGACGGTCATGCCGCCTTCTTTCAGATTGTCCAGCGTTTCTTCGGAATCTTTTAACAATTCCGCGCGCCACGCCGTCAGTTTCTGACGAAAATATTCTTTCTGCATATCGTTCATAAACGGTTCGTCAGCAGAAGGTCTATATCCCTTAGGCAGTTGAATTCCCATGAACACCTCACTTGCTCGTTTAACTGTTTTTTTGTTTTACACCAAAACCATATAAAAATCAAACATTGCTTGACAGCTTGGCCAACTCGACTTCCGCCCGCAATTCAATATCGTCCAGAATTCGGTTTAATTCTTCGTCCAGCCCCGCTTCCCGCTTGGTTCGCAAAGCCTGAGCCAATTCGATCAATTTGGATTTCGGCACGGAACCGGTCAAGATGGCCGCGCGCAAATCCTCCAGCTTATCCAAAAGATCGTTGCCGTGCGCCGCCGCCCGTTTCTTTTTGCCACCGTCCTGCAAAGCGTCGCCCACGGACTGCGCCGCCAGCAGAGCTTCCAATCCGCTGACTTCCGAAGCGGCGCTGACGGCGGAAGAGGACACTCCGTCCGTTTCTTCCAAAAAAGAAGCAAAAGAACCGTCCGTCGACGATGTCTTTGTCCCTTTGCGCGTTGAACCGACAGCTTTTGTTGCCCCTGTTGATCCGACTTTAATATTCATGTGTTTTTCCTTATTCAGATGATTTCGATCCAGTATACAGCATTCCTTGCCGTTTAAAAACCGGCAAATTTTGCCCGGTTCTTTTTTTGACTTTTTATTTTTCTCTCGTCTTTCGCCAAAAACAAAATTTGGCACGATTTTCGCATCTAATCTTACAGATGTTTTTTGCTCAACGCATGAAAAGAGGCCGGGCATGAAAAAGATATTGAAAAAGATACAAAAAAGCATAGGCGTTTTAATCGCGATGCCCTTGTTGATATGGGCGGCTTCGGCAAACGCCAGCTCGAGAATTAAAGATATTTCCGATATTGAGGGCGTCCGTGAAAACTATCTGATCGGATACGGTTTGGTTGTCGGACTGAACGGCACGGGAGACAGCATTTCGTCCATGGCGTTCACCGAAGAAAGCCTGATCGGCATGTTGGAACGGTTAGGCGTCAATACGCGCGACGGCAAAATCAAATCCAAAAATATAGCCGCCGTGATGGTCACGGGCAGTTTGCCCGCTTTCGCCCGTCAGGGAACACGCATTGACGTCACAATCAGCGCTCTGGGCGACGCGAAAAGTTTGCAGGGCGGCGTTTTGCTGGTAACTCCGATGCTGGGTGCCGACGGCGAAGTCTACGCCATCGCGCAGGGACAAGTCGCCATCGGCGGTTTTTCCGCGCAGGGTGACGCGCAAAGCGTCGTTAAAGGCGTGCCGACGTCCGGCAGAATAGCCAACGGAGGCATTATCGAACGCGAAATCATGTTCGATTTTGCCAATCAGAAAGCTATCAAGCTGGCCTTGCGCAATCCGGATTTCACAACGGCCGCCCGCATCACCGACGCGATCAATTCCTATGTGGGATCGGTCGCGGCGACAACGATCGATTCGGGAACGGTGTCAATTAATATTGATCGCAGCCGCCGCGAAGATCTGATCCAAATGCTGACCGACATCGAACAGCTGCGCATAGAGCCCGACCAGGTCGCCAAAGTGATAATAGATGAAAAATCGGGGATTATCGTGATCGGCGAAAACGTCCGCATTAATCCGATCGCCATCGCGCAGGGCAATCTGACCATTCGCGTAACGGAAACGCCGCAGGTTTCTCAGCCCGCTCCGTTTTCGATGACCGGAGAAACGGTTACCGTTCCCCGCACGGATATTCAGGTTGACGAACAATCCGAAAACAAACTGAACATTCTGAAAAGCGGCGTGTCTTTGCAGGAACTGGTCGACGGACTGAACGCTTTGGGCGTGGGACCGCGCGACATGATCAGCATTTTGCAGGCCGTCAAAGCGGCCGGCGCTCTTCAGGCTGAAATCGAGGTGATGTGATGAGTACCGATCTTTTGACAACGGACTTTATTTCTTCCGCCGCACCGCAGAAAACGGCGCCGAAAATCCACAAAGGACTTGATATGGAAAAAACACGGCAGGCCGTGGAAGATTTTGAAGCCTTTTTCATTTCGCAGACTTTTGAACAGATGTACGCCACCGTGCCTGTCAACGAAACGTTCGGCGGCGGCAACGCGGAAAAAATTTTCCGTTCCATGCTGATTGACGAATACGGCAAAATGACGGCAAAAGCCGGCGGCATCGGCCTGACGAACCAGATTATGACTCAACTGCTGCAACAGCAGGAAGCGGACACTATGACCGCGGCAAAAGCGGAATAACGACAAAGGAGAAAACCGATGGAACAAATTCCCGAAAAAAAGCTTGGCCGCCTGTTGACGTTAATGAGCGAATTGTGCGGCATTCTGAAAAAAGAAAACACTCTGTTGAAAAAACAGCGCCAAAGCGAATGCAGCGCTTTATTGGAGCAGAAAACAAAGCTGTCTTCCGCTTATGAAGAATCTTTTGCCTACTTTTCCCAGCACGGGGAAATTCTGAAAGGACTGCCCGATAAGCAAAAGCGCATTCTGCGCAAAGCGGCCGTCACTTTAGGCGATTTGACGACGGAAAACGCCCGCCTGTTAAAGATCAACATGGAAGCGACTTCACGTCTTTTGAATGCGATTGTACAGGACGTCGCCGAACAAACGCATGCCAAAACGCCGCTTTACACCCGGCAGGGCAGCATGGAAACCGATGCAGGCAATCCCGCCGCGATTTCCTTTAATCAGGTGCTTTAAGTCTTTACGAAAGGAGCCACGCCATGTCTCTATCGAGTTCGATCAGCAGCGCTTTGAACGGCATCAGAACGTCGCAGAGAGCGATGGACGTGGTGTCAGAAAACGTATCCAACGTTCATACGGAAGGATATTCCCGCAAAGTTTACACACAACAGACGCTTGTTTTAAACAACGGCGTTTCCTCCGGCGCGATCAGCAATACGGATCTGCGCCAGGTCGACACGAAAATGCTGGCTCAGTTACGCAAAGAAACCGGCATTCTGCAGGAAGCAAACGTTCGCGTTTATTATTTGGATTTAATTCAGGCGAAAATGGGACAGCCGTCTTCCGAATATTCCGTTTCCAACCGCGTCAACGCCATTCAGACCGCCTTTGAAAGTCTGGGTGTTGATTCGGACAAACTGAACTCTCAATCAACGGCCGTCACATCGTTGGAAACTTCTTTGTCGCAGATGCGGGAATTAAGCCATCAAATTCAATCCCTGCGCATGGAAATCGATCAGGAAATCTCGGCTTTGTGCGACGAAGCTTCCGGTATTTTGCAACAGCTGGACAAACTGAATGACGACATCGTGCGCACAAGCGCTTTGGCCGGACAGTCCTCCGACAACTACAAAGACCAGCGCGACACGCTGATAACGCGCTTGTCCGAAATTATGGACATTCAGTCTTATGAACGCTCTACCGGAGAAACCGTCATTTTAACGGGCGGCGGCAAGCCTTTATTGGATAAAGACGGCGTCACCGTTTCTCATGAGCCCGCCCAAATGACCGGTTCCCTGATTTCCTATTCGGCAGGCAGCATCACCGGAATTTACGCCGGAAAATTTGACATCACCAAAGAAATATCTTCCGGCGAAATGGGCGGACTGATCAAACTGCGCGACACGGAATTGCAGAATATGCAGACGCAGTTGGACGAACTGGCCTATCAAATGACCAAACAGCTGAACGCCGTTCACAATCTGGGCACCTGTTTCCCGAACACGATTTATGAAATGACCGGCACGCGGACATTTATCGACGGTTCGCAGCAGGCAATCTCTCTTTCCGGCGGAGACGTCAAAATCGCCCTTTTTGATTCGGAAGGATTGGAAGCATACAGCACCAGCCTGACCCACAATCTGAACTTTACGAGCGGTAGCATTGACACAATGTGCGAAAAAATTCAGGACTGGTTGCAAACGGCTGTTGACGGGCCTCATCTGACAACCGCGACGGTCGGATTGAATCTGGAAGGAAAGTTGGCCATTGATTTGGGCAGCAGCTCCTACTCCATCGTTTTCAGAGACGAAAATTCCATTCTCAGAGGCAGCGATGCCACCAATATTTCCATCGGTTTTGACGCGAACGGAAATGGTATTATAGATCAAACTTATTCCGGTTTTTCGGACTTTTTCGGACTGAATGATTTGCTTGTCCGCTCCGGAAACGATTCCGTATACGAAACCGAAATTATTTCCGCGGGATCGCTGATGGGCATTAAAGGAAAAACCATTCTGAATTTTTCCGATACGGCGAACGGACTGAATTTCGGATCCATTGAAGTCACGGCCGGCGACACACTGCAGTCGATTGCCGAAAAAATCAATTCAACTCTGGTTGACGCCGATAACAAGCAAATCGTTCGCGCCGATTTGGTCAAAGAAGGCGCCGGATACCGTTTGCGCTTAATGAATATCGACGGCAATCAAATGGAAATCACGGAAACGCCAACCATAGTGAACGGCGTGTCAAGCGGCAGTATTCTGAACCGGTTGGGATTAACCGTCTCACATGCCGGATACGCCTCCGAATTGAACGTCCGTTCCGATATTTTGGAAACGCCAAGCAGACTGAACACCGGAAAAGTACAGTACAATTCAACGATCGGCGGCTATTTCATCAGCGAAACGGACAATTCTTTAGCTAACGATTTCGCCGCCATATTCACTCAGTCCATTTCATTCGGTTCCGCCGGTAACTTTACGAAAACGACAGCGACTTTGGCAGGTTACGCCGCCTCTATCGTCAGCGGTCTGGCTGTCAATCTGAATGAAGCGAATTCGACAAACGATTATCAAACCGAACTGGTCACAACCATTTACAGAAAAGAACAAGATGTCAGCGGCGTCGATCTCGACGAAGAATTGGCATTAATGTTGCAATATCAACGTTCATACAGCGCCGCCGCCAAAGCTCTGTCCACTTCGTTGGAAATGCTGGAGCTGTTAGACAACATCGTATGATAAGGGAGCAAAACCATGACTAGAGTCCCGACAACCGCCACTTACAATCTGTATATGTCTCAAATGACAAAGCAAAAAGCCGCAATGACGGATATGTCATACCAGGCTTCCACCGGCAACAAATACGCGTCTTACGATAAATACGGCATATCGACCTACCGTTTGCTGTCCTTGCAAAACGAACAGGCCGTGACGACAAAATATCTGGAAACGAATTCCATCACGCAGGTCGTATTGGAAACGCAACAGACGTCTATGGACGGGATTCGTTCTTCTTTAATGGACATTCGATCCCGCGTGCGCGAATTTTACTCCAACGATTTGATTTCGATGTCCAAAAATCCGTCCGAAGAAGAATTGATTTCTCTGCGCAACGTGCAGGAAGCCGCCTTTGAAGCGATGTCTTTGCTTGCTTATTACTTAAACACGGAAATCGACGGAAACTATATTTTCGGCGGCGGAAAAACAACCGTTCCGCCGGTTGATTTCAACTACACGACTTTGGAAGAATTCCAGGCCGTTTATGACGGAAATATTCTGACTTATCCGGATACGTATTCCGCGGCTCTGTCGAAAATGTCCACTTCGGCGGAAACTTTGGAAGGCATCACTATCGAACAGGAATTTCAGACAATTGAACCTAAAGCGATGGTTTACAGCGGATCGGCCACAAATGCGATGGCGTTTGATTTCACTTCCAGCACGCTGACGGCCGACGCCCACACATTCGACGGACTGTCCGTCGGAGATCGCGTTCTTGTCACCGGAACGGGCATTAACGACCAAACGCTGACGATCAACTATGTGTCCGCCGACGGATCGACCCTGTGTTTTGACGAGGACATTTCCGACGAAACTCTGGAAAATTCCGCCGCGGTCACTCTGACAACGCTTCCCGTCAATTACAGAGGTTCCGATTCCAACACGATGACCTTTGACGGCACGGCGCAGACTTTAACGGCCGATTCCGGAACATTCGACGGACTTGAAGCCGGAGATCAGGTCACCATCACCGGAACGGCAAGCAACAACAAAACGCTGACCATTGCCAACATCGTTGATGATGGCACAACGGTGACGATAACCTTTGAAGGAACGGACGTCGAAGATGAAGCGCCCATAACGGATTCTTCGGGTGTCACTTTAAGAACGGTTCCTGTCGATTACCCCGGCTCCGCCACCAACGAAATGACTTTTGCCAACAGGACGAGTACGCTGACTGCCGCCCCCGGAACGTTCAACGGACTTGAAGCCGGCTATCAGCTCATCATCGAAAACACGACAAACAACGACGGTACTCTGACCGTCCTGTCCGTTTCCGAAGACGGCTCCACCGTCACTTTTGCCGAAGAGATCACCGATGAAGCGATAGCGGATTCCACGGACGTGACTTTCACGACGGAAAAATGGACTTTTGCTTCGGAATATGATCGGTTAACGGACACAACGACCAATTCTTTAACCGGCCGAGTCGGCTCTTTTTCCGATTTAAGAGAAGGAGAACAGATTTTGCTTGCCGGCACAACGTCCAACAACGGCTACTTAACAATTCAAAGTATTTCAAGAGACGGTTCCACCATCTATTTCGAAGAAACCGTCACGGACGAAGTTCTGGACACGCCTGCTTTGACAACCGGCGATGTCACCATTCAGCAAAGCACAAAAACAGGAAAAATCACGGCGAATTCAAGTGTCGGTGAAGTTATCGAAACTTTCCAAATCAACCGTTTCCTGAACGTTGATACGGAAAATAATACGTTAACGTCTATATCGGGAACTTTCAGCCAGATTTCCGGAGGTCAGACAATCACGATCACGGACGCTTCAGGCCAGGAATACACGCTGTATGTCAAATCCGTTTCTCCGGACGGTTCGACTTTAAATATTTCCACGTCCACTCCCGTACCGGATACGAATATAACCGACACGCCGTTAACGCTCTGCACCCGATCCGACATCGGCGGCTTTGTCACTTCCAGTCTGAAAGGAAGCGCTTTGCAAACGGGCGATGTTTTTTTCAACCTGAACCAAAACACGATGACGGCTACGGTCAGAGGCGCTTTTTCTCAGTATAACGCCGGCGACTGCCTGATTATCAAAGGCGCGGACAGCAATGATCAAATCTATATCGTCGACTCCGTGTCCGAAGACGGTCGCACCGTCAAATTTTCGGACGACACCCGTATCGTCACCGAAATGAACAACCACAGCGGCACTCCTTTGATTAACGGAGAAGGATTGACAATCTGCAAAACCTATTCCGTCGGAGCAACCGTAAAAATGAACGGAACGAACAGTTCTTACAACGGCCTCTATACTGTTTTGGGCGTTTCCGCCGATGGCAAAGAGCTGACCGTCCGCACGGAAAATTTCCCCGAATACGGATTGACGGAAAGCTTTGTTTCCGCTTCTTTCACAACCGACATATATTATCAGGGCGGAAATTTGGCTTCCGGTTACAGAATCAATGAAACGACAAAGATTGACAACGACATCAACGCGTCTTCGTCCGCTTTTGAAAAGATTTTCCGCGCTTTGGGAAATATTGCGCAAGGCAACATGCTGGACGCGGAAAATCCGGAAAATGCCGAAAAACGCGTTTCAGAAGCGCTTGATTTATTGGATAAGGCGATAATGGTCAATCCGAACAAAAAGAATGATGACGTAACGAGCATTCAGTACGCTGTTATCACTAAACTGGATCGTGTCAAAACAACGATTGAAGACCAAACGGATTTGCAAAATTCGCTGGACGCTTATATTTCCGCCCTGACTCAAGTGGACAAGACGGAAGCGGTCACCATGCTGTTGCAAGCTTCCGAGAACCTGAAAGTATCTTATTCCGTTCTTTCCACGATGAACCAGCTGACTTTGCTGAATTATTTATAAAACGCAGGCATCAGAAAAAATCCCCTTTTGAAAGGGGATTTTTTTGATTCAGTCTTCATATTCTTCTTCATAGACTTCTTCAAACTCTTCTTCCGCCGGCGTTTCCTGATTTACGGGCGGCGGAGTTTTGCCCGCGGGAAAATTGCCTTCGACATTAAACAAACAGTACCCGTCAACACAGCTACGCGTTAAGCCGGCCACAGGCGGGCAATGTTCATTTTCCAAGCATTGAACGCACGTATACGGCAACGTTTTATACGGCTTCGGCATGCAAAAAGGCGCCGCGGGAGAACAAACCGCTTTCAAGCACGGATCGGGCCTTTTGCACGTATAATCTTTATCGCAGAATAGTCCCGGCGGGCAATGTTTGTTCGTTGCGCATTCGGCGCACTTATATTCCTGCGGTTTATCCTTTCCGGCGGGGACACAGTGCGTTCCTTCATCGCAAGAGACATTTTTACACACGCTTTCGCAGCGCAAAGCGACACACTCTCTGTCAAAAGGACAATCGCTGTTTTCAAAGCAGGAAATTTCCTGACCGGCGTATAAGGACTTTTTTTCTTCGCTTTTAAAAAGTTTCCGGTTTTTATTGTTCATCGCGTCGCCCAGCTTCACGACGCCGGCATAACCTTCTATCGGAAAGGACAGCAGCAATAAAAAAAGAATTAAGCGCCTGAACATGGTTTCTCCCTTTTATTCTGCCGTCCCGATTCCGGAAAGATTAAAACAGAAGCGACAACCCTACGTTATACGCTTTATAATTATCCCCGAAAATATAAGCTCCCGTCAAATCAATTCCTGAGAAAAAGCTGTCTTTCGAGAAATATTTTGTAAAGCGCACGCCGACTTCATCATAAGAATCGACATACAAATCCGATCCCGTAAAGCGGGTGTCGTATCCGAAAACGGTCAGCGCCGTTTTTTCGCTGAGCTTCTGGCGCAGTTCCAAACCGTTTTTGAACACGTTGTTTTTCAGACCGTATTTAATGCTGTATCCTTTAACGTCCAGCGTGTAATCTTTAATTATACCGAACATGTTGATTAAAGTCACCGCTGTACTGTCTGTCAGATTCTGTGTGAAACGGCTGGTCGCGGAAGCCATGTACAGAATGCCGCCGGACAAAGAATCTTCGGAAGCCGTCGCGCCGGCACGTCCCGAAACCGTCACCAACCACTTTTCCTTATACAGAGGAATTTGCAGACTGGCGCCCAACTGAGCCGCGTATGTTTTGGAACCGTCCATATCGATGTAAGACAGCGGCAAATCAATGCCCAAAGCCCAGTTGTTATCAAATTTAAACGTATACCCCAACGGCAAATTCATCGTGGTCGCCGTTCTTTCGATACCGTCGGCGCCTTTGATTTTATGCTGACTGCCGGAGGGTGAAAGCAACACAAATCCGCCGGATTGAGACGACATTACAGCGCGTTCCGTCGTATACAGCGTCGGATTGGAAAAAGCCATATCCGCCATCTGAGACATCAAAGACGAAGGGTTGCCCGCGACCGAGTCATACGGCGTATGAGAAACGCTTTCTTTTAAGATCTTTGTCAGCAAATCGGCGTGATTGCTTTTCAAATACTCTTTAAATTTATCGAACGCCTGTTCCTGCGTATTCCCGGCGCCGCCGAAAACTTCGTTAATTCCCAAAGAGGGAATCTGAAAAGTCAGCGTCGAGTTGTCGCCCGCGCCGGTATAATCCAACTTCATTTCGATACCGCGGAAATTCAGGACACCTGTTGCCGCGGCGTCTTTGTCGTAGGTTGCCAGAATGGTATTCAGCTGACCGTTCTGATATTTGTCGAAAACATCAATAACGGACGTAAAGCCCTTTGTTACCGTATTCATTCCCTGCGTCAGAGTAATCGTAAACAAATCAGCCTTGGCTGAAAAAGGAAATAAAACAAACAAAAAGATAAAAATTTTTAAAACCGTAAGCATATCTTTTCTCCTTAAAACTTTTGTATCGGTTATAACAAAAAAAAAGATATAAAAAAAGGGCTTCTTTTCAGAAGCCCTTTTTTAAACAGAACAAAAAATTACAATAACTTCAGTTCTTCCGCGGAAGTGCGATCCTTATAGGTCACCAATTCGAAGCTGATTGCCTGATCTTCCTTCAGCGTCGGCAATCCGGCTTTTTCGACCGCAGTGATATGCACAAAAACGTCTTTGGAACCGTCGTCGGGAGCAATGAAACCGTATCCCTTTGTTCTGTTGAACCATTTTACTTTACCGGTGGGCATCTCTTAAATCTCCATTATCAAAAAAGAAAACCGTTAAAACGGAAGAGTTTATACTGTCCTTGCGGCAAAGGGTAAAAGCAGGCGCCTCTCGACCGTCATACGCGGAAGATATAAAATCTTATTAAAAGTGTACGCTTTTCGGAATGAAAAACAAGAAATTTGTCATTTTGTCATATAAATTTCTTTTATGACTTTATTTTTATATATCTAACGGTTAAAACATAAAATGATTTTTATTTTTATTTCGGTCTGAAAAAAATGTGCACTTTTATTCAAACAACAGAAGAACTTAATCAACTTTGCCAAAGATTGTCGAAACATGCGTTTATCACCGTTGATACGGAATTTATCCGCGAAAAAACATACTGGCCGCAGTTATGCCTGATCCAAATTGCTTCCGTTGACGAAGCCGTTTGCATAGATCCTTTGGCAAAAGAGATGAATTTGCAGGCTCTGTTCGATTTGATGCAAAACAAAGCCGTTATCAAGGTCTTTCATGCGGCGCGTCAGGATATTGAAATCTTTTATCATCTGGACGGCAAAACGCCCGTTTCCGTATTCGATACGCAGTTGGCGGCTATGGTCTGCGGGTTCGGAGAATCCGTCAGTTATCAAAATCTGGTGCAAAAACTGCTGGGACGGGAATTGGATAAATCCATGCGTTTCACGGACTGGTCCCGTCGGCCTTTGACCGAAAAGCAAATTTCTTACGCTTTAAACGACGTGACGCATCTGCGCGAAGTCTATCAGAAAATCACGGGCATTCTGGAACAAACCGGACGGACGGATTGGGTTTCGGACGACACGGCTTTATTAACGGATCCCCATACTTATGAAAACGATTCTCAACTGGCTTGGAAAAGACTGAAAATCACGACGACAAAGCCGCTTTATCTGGCTTTATGTCAGGCTTTGGCCGCTTATCGGGAAGATTTGGCCAAACGTCAAAATCGGCCGCGCAAGCACATCATGCGCGACGAAGTGTTGTTGGAAATAGCCGGATCCGCTCCGGAATCCACGGAGGAAATGGCAAAATTGCGCGGCTTGCCGCAAGGGTTTTCCCACAGCCGCATCGGTAAGGAAATGCTGAAAATCATCGCTTCCGTCAAAGCGCAGGATCCGTCCACTTATCCGGAAGTCCCCAAACCTTACGAATTGCCCCGTTCCGCGCGCGCCGTGTCCAAAATGCTGCGGCTGTTGCTGATGATTAAAGCGGCGGAAAACGACGTTGCGGAAAAGCTGATTATTTCTCAGGACGATTTGGATATTCTGGCAGGGGAAAAAAATCCCGATTTGGAGGTTTTGAAAGGCTGGCGCTATCAGATATTCGGCAAAGCGGCGTTGGAAATGAAAGCCGGACAGACGGGATTGCGCTATAATCCCGAAAAGCACCGGATTGATATTCTGTCCTTTTAAAAAAACAGACATAAAAAAAAGAGCCTCGAAAGAGGCTCTTAATCATATTGTTTTTTCTTTTGAACCGCCGCTGTTTGAGCTGCAGCGTTATTCTTTTGTTGTTTACGGTAAATTCCCGTAATTTGTTGAAGCGCAGAAGTTTTTTGTTTTTCCGTTTCACCTTTTTGTAAAGGAGGCGCCTGTCTGGTCGGATCTTCTTTCTGTCTCAGCGCTTCATACTGTTTTCTAAAATCCTGAGCCAATTCTTCCGGAGATTTACGAGGATCCAAAACAATAGCCGGCGTATCGGGAGAAAATTTCTTTTCTTCGCTAAAGCCGACCGTCAGCGGATTTTCGGATCCGTGTGTCAGCAACTGTTTTCTTAATTGTTCGTCTTTCAAAACAATGGAAAGAGTTCTTTCTAACAGACAATCTCTTTGACCCACTTTTTTCCATTCAGCGTCCGGAATATCGTAAATACTTTCATAAGCAATGGACGGTTTGTAAAAAAGAGCGCCCGTAAAATTATCCAAATTTTTCTTCCGGCCGTCTAAAGACAAAAGAGTATTCCGGTCGTCTTTCTGCTGAAAAACATACGGTCTGGGTTCAAGCGGCTCCTGATCCTCATTATGTTCTTTAAAAGATCTACGCAGAGCGTCTTTCAATTTGTTTATTTTCTTTTTTCCTTTTATTTTCAGCTCCTGCAAAGTCTCTCTGCTGTCATAAATCGCCCGACGAATACTGACCCTATGCCGTCCGCGTCGTTTAGCGGATTTTCCGATCTCAGGTTCCGTGCTTCTGCGTACACCGCCTTCATCGCGAACCGCAAAATCTTCGTTCTGTTTTGAATGCGGCCGTCCGGTCAGTTCCTGATAACAATCGACACAGTCTTTTAAAAATTCTGCCGTCGACGTCGTTACATAGCTGTATTCGGGAGATCTGACGGCCTCCCTGATTTGTTCGTCGGAAGGCAGAGTCTCCATCATTCCGACGGTATAGGATTTAAAAGCTGCCGTTTCATCAAGTTGTTCACTGCTTAAATAGGAATCTACTCTTTCAGCAGCCTGTTCTTTTAACCCGTCATGTAAATAATCCGCATACCTCTTCAGGTTCGGACGAGGATCACGAAGGGTCTCTTTATGATAACATCTTTCATAAGAACGGGCGACACCATAACTGGCCGCATATCCGTGCATACCGGCTAAAATGCATTGTCCTTCATCTAATCCTGCTTCCTTAGCCGCAGCATACTCCCGCAACCCCTGGGCATATCCGCCGGTTTCGCTTTCGCACAGAAAAACATTTCTGGCCTGCGGATTAGCGTCTTTCATCTCATATAAATATTGATAAGCGGCCGTCTCTGCCGCAGCTTCGCACAAACGATCGTCTAAGATATCTTCCGTCAAAGACAACGAGCCTTTGTAATGTTCCAATCCATCATGTGTTTCCTGATATTGATGTTGAAATTCATGAACGAATGTAGCTGCGGCGCGATAACCGGTTCCTATAACGTTGGAAATCAAAATATGTTCACCGTTACAACACCCGTAACAATCACTGTTTTCATGATTTACCCCTAATCTCGGGCGCTGTTCAACCGGCATATTTTTGATTTTTTTCAGCTGTGTCGGGCTTTCGATAACTTTGGAAAGAACTTCGCACAAAAATTCTTCATCTTCCGCAGAACCGGAGACCGGAAAATAATCGTCTTTTCCCGAACCGAAACGCAGAATATGCTCTCCCGGCTTATCCGGGTGATCTTCGACAAAAACCGTCTGTTTTGTACGAAACGCGCCTTGAAAATCGCCATTCGCAAGACTGCGGATTCTTCCCTCAAGCGTTCTGCCGAACGCTCCGTTCAAAACACCCATGAAAGCCCCCTATCCATACGGTAAAAACCATACAAAAATTCTAAGAAAAAAACAGCGGGAATTCAACAAATAAGACGTCTGTCAAAAAAGTTTCTTTACTTCCGATACAGAAAAAGAGCCTCTTTCGAGGCTCTTTTAATTTTTGCGTTTGACGGCAGACGATTAGAAACCGCCCATGCCGCCCATGCCGCCCAAGCCGCCCATACCGGCGTCGGCGCCGCCGTGGCAGGCGCATTTTTCTTCCGGTTTGTCGGCAACCATGGCTTCGGTCGTAATCAGCAATCCGGCAATGGAAGCCGCGCTTTCCAAAGACGTGCGGACAACTTTCGTCGGGTCGATGATGCCGGCTTCGAACATGTCGACATACTTACCGGTCTGAGCGTCAAAACCGATATTGGTCTTTGCGCCTTCCAACAGCTTGCCGGCAATCACGGCGCCGTCTTCGCCCGCATTCGCGGCGATCTGACGGACCGGAGCCTGCAAGGCGCGGCGGATAATGTCAATGCCGACGCGTTGATCGTCGTTGGCCGGTTTCAAAGCGTCCAAGCTCTTTACGGCATACAGCAGAGCCGTACCGCCGCCGGTGACAACGCCTTCTTCAACCGCGGCGCGGGTGGCGTGCAGAGCATCGTCAACGCGATCTTTCTTTTCCTTCACTTCGACTTCGGAAGCGCCGCCGACTTTGATCACGGCGACACCGCCGGACAACTTGGCCAGACGTTCCTGCAACTTTTCCTTGTCGTATTCGGAAGAAGTCGTTTCGATCTGCTTTTTGATCTGAGCGCAACGGGCGGAGATTTCCTCTTTTTCGCCGGAGCCGTCAACGATCGTCGTGTTGTCTTTCGTGATCGAAATTTTCTTTGCCGTTCCCAACATGTCCAAAGTCACTTCTTCCAGCTTGATGCCCAAATCGGCGGAAATGACCTGACCTTTCGTCAGAATGGCAATATCCTGCAACATCGCTTTGCGACGGTCGCCGAAACCAGGAGCCTTAACGGCAGCGACTTTCAATCCGCCGCGCAGTTTGTTGACAACCAACGTCGCCAACGCTTCGCCTTCAACGTCTTCCGCGATGATCAACAGCGGACGGCCGGACTGAACGACGGCTTCCAACACCGGCAACATGGATTGCAGGTTGGACAATTTGGCTTCGTGAATCAGAATGTACGGATTTTCGAGTTCGCAGGTCATCTTTTCCGCGTTCGTTACGAAATACGGAGACAAGTAACCACGGTCGAACTGCATACCTTCGACGACTTCCAATTCCGTGTTCAAACCTTTGGCGTCTTCAACGGTGATTACGCCTTCGTTGCCGACTTTATCCATCGCGTTCGCCAGATATTCGCCGATGGAAGCGTCGCCGTTCGCGGAAATCGTGCCGACCTGAGCGACTTCGGCGGAAGTGGACACTTTACGGGAACGAGACTTGACGTCTTCGACAACGGCGGCGACGGCCATATCGATACCGCGGCGCAAATCCATCGGATTCATGCCGGCGGCAACGGACTTGCAACCTTCGCGGACGATCGCCTGAGCCAGAACGGTTGCGGACGTCGTGCCGTCACCGGCGACGTCAGCCGTTTTGGAAGCGGCTTCCTTAACCATCTGAGCGCCCATATTTTCAAACTTGTTTGCCAGTTCGATTTCTTTGGCGACGGAAACGCCATCTTTCGTGATGCGCGGAGCGCCGAAAGATTTTGACAGAACAACGTTGCGGCCTTTCGGTCCCAAAGTGACTTTTACCGTATCGGCCAGAACATCAACGCCGCGCAGTATTGCATTGCGGGCTTCCGTGGAAAATTTAACTTCTTTTGCAGACATTTCAAAAACCTTCCTTTAAAACAAACCTTTTACCGAAACACCGGAAATTATTCCAAAATTCCCAGAACGTCGGCTTCCTTAATGATCAACAGCTCTTCACCCTCGATTTTTACTTCGGTGCCGGACCATTTGCCGAACAAAACCTGATCGCCGACTTTGACAGTCATGGGAATCGTTTTTCCCTGATCATCGCGACCGCCCGTCCCGACAGCGACGACTTCGCCTTTAGACGGTTTTTCTTTTGCCGTATCCGGAATAATGATTCCGCCGGCAGTTTTTGTGTCTTCCGCAGTGCGTTTAACCAAAACGCGATCAAATAACGGTTTGAATTTCATGGTAAACAACCCTCTGAATTAAAATTAAAACTGCTTTATAAACGGAAGTTTTAGCACTCCCGTCCACTGAGTGCTAACAACATAAGAATCAGGATTGTCTTTGTCAAGAGGAAGAAAATAATTATTTTTCAGGATAAAAAAAAGACCTTGGCAACGCAAGGTCTTTCCCGAATCATTGAATATCCATTTTTCCTTCTCCTTGTCTGTGCTCTTTTTCCAGATTCCTTACCTGTTTTTGCACTTTTGCCAAATCTTCTGCGGCACGGTATTGGGTATTGATTTTATTGCGCATATTTTCCAAAAAGGCTTTGGCATCGGAAGCGGCCATATATTCCATTTCCATCTGGTTACGCAGGAACATGAGAACGCTTTGGCCTTCAAATTTAGCGTCGCGGATATAATATTCCGATCCTTTTTCCCGCAATGCGAACAAAACTTCAAAAATGCTTTTGTTCTCCGCCGGAGCCTCACCGTCTTTTTCTTTTTTCCCGAAAGGAGTGTTTTCCGTTGCGTTTAAAAGACTTTTGCCGTCCCTGAATTTAATTTTTGTTTTTAACAACAAATCCTTGCCCGACGGAACGGCCGGATCCACATGGAACGTTATATTTGAAAAATCAAAGTTGAAAGAGCCGTACGTAACGACAAAGTAATCAAAGAACAATTGACTGAGTTGATCCTGTTGACTCGGCGACAATTCTTTCCAACGCTTCCCCATAGCCAAACGCGGCATTTCTTTTTGGTCAAAAACGTCAAAAGCGATACGGCGCAGTTTCAGATAACGCTGTTTCGTATCCAGAACGGACAAAGCGTTAAGCAGTTCCTGCCCTTTCTTGGTCAGCCAGGCTTCCGGCGACCGTTTTGCCGGTTCCTTCGCCATTGCCGACGCCCGTCTGACAACGGACTCCTCTTCCTGCGCCCGCGCGTCCGGCGCAAAACCATAAAAGACAAACACTAAAGAAAAAAGAAAAAGATGTATTTTTTTCATAGCCCCTCTGCACAGAAAAAATTAAGCCCGAAAAAATGTTTGCCACATTTAATCTTTAAAGTATACTCTGTTTTATACTTGAGGTATACGAAAAAAACTCAATCGCATCAACTTGGAAAACATTCATGCCAAAACACTTGGTTTTTCTTTTTATTTTTGCCTTATTTTGTTCAGGTTTCGGCTCTTCAGCGCAGGCGGGCAGCACGTTGGCGCGCATCAAGCAGACCGGCGTTGTGCGCTGCGGCGCCAGAACGACGGCGAACGCTTTTGCCTACAAAACGGACAATGAATGGTACGGCATTGACGTTGAAATCTGCCGTTTAATCGCTTCCGCCCTTTTGGGACGTTCGGAAGCCGTGCAAATCGTTCCCGTCAATCAGGAAGAAGGGTTCAGACTGCTGGAAAACGGCAAGATAGATATTTTAAACGCCGCAACCCCTTGGACAATGGGACAGGAATTAAGATCAAACGCTTCTTTTCCCGCTGTTTTCTACTATTCCGCTCTGGCTTTTATCGGCCATTACAAACCGGAAGCAACGTCCATGAAAGATTATCAGGGCGCTAAAGTCTGTATGGAAGGAACGCCTTTCTTGGTTCAGGAAATGGAAGCCTATAACAAACGGCACGGATTGGAAATGCGCCTGATGAAACTGCCTTCCCTTTCCCGCGCGAAAGAATTGTTATACCTGAAGCGATGCGATTTGATTTTGGCGCGGTTGGAAACATTGCATTCCGACTATTTCAAGAAAAGTCCGCCCGATGTGGATTTGGTTGTCCTGCCCGAAATTGTCAGGACTTATCCGACGGGACCTTTTATCCGCGACGACGACAAAGAATTGTTCAAACTGTTGCGCTGGCTGATTTATGCGGTCGTTAAAGCCGAAGAAAAAGGCGTTTCCGCGCAAAATATCGAAGATTTTCAAAACACGGAAGATCCCGAAATACAAAACCTGTTGGGGCAGGATAAAATCGCCGCCGACAAATTGGGCGTGGATCACGGCTGGATTTACCGGGCGATTGCCGAACAAGGAAATTACGGCGAAATTTATCAAAGAGGATTGGGGGATAAATCTGTCCTTAAATTAAAAAGAAGACCTGAAAATAAACTCGTCAAAGACGGCGGTTTGATTCAGGTTCAGGATTTCCAAAAATAAAACGGAGAAAAATATGAAAAAGGCTTTATGGATATTTGTTGCACTGTTTTGCTCAAACGCGGCTATAGCAAAGGAAATCGAAGCTCCTTCCGAAATTTCCGCCGTAACCGTTTTCCCGGACAGAGCGGACATTTCCCGCGCGGCTCAAGTTGCCATTCCCGTCGGAAAGCACACTGTTATCTTTAACGATTTGCCCGCCGGATTAATCACGGATTCTCTGAGGGTTAACGGAAAAGGATCGGCCGGCTTTACTATCGGATCCGTTGAAACAAAGCAGATCTTTACGACCGAACTGGCCGTTGCGGAAGAAAAAAATATTCAGGATAAAATCGCCGCTTTGCGCGATCAGCGTCGGTTTATCGAAGCTCAAATCGCCGCGGCGGATACCGGCAAAACGTTTCTGAAAAGTCTGGCGCAAAATCCCGCACCGTCGAGCCAGGGAAACAATAATGTCAAAGGATTGGCTCCCTCGACATGGCAGGACGCCTGGCACACCATTCAAAACGGAATGAACGAACTGGGACGCGAAGCGATTGAAAAACAAATAAAGCTCCGTTCGATTGACAATGAAATCAACGCTTTAAACAGCAAGCTGAAATCAATATCGACCGGCAAAAAAAGCTTTAAGCAAGTCCGCGTCAATGTTGAAGCGAATAAAAACACGCAGGCTCGTCTGACACTGCAATATCAAATCAGAGGCGCTTCGTGGAAGCCTTTGTATGAAGCGCGGTTAAATTCGACCGATCAGAGCGTCAGCATCGTTCAATACGGCGATATTTCCCAGAAAACAGGCGAAGACTGGACAAACGTTGCGCTGACTTTATCGACAGCGCGTCCGACTGTCACTATGCAACCGCCCGTCTTGTCGCCGATTTGGCTGAATCTGGGAAACAACACGCCTGTCGTGTACCGTAAAGGAAGTAAAAACTTCGCCGGCGGATCCGGCGCTCCGAGAATGAGAGCCGCCGTAGCTAATTTTGCCCCGCAGGAAGTTATGGATTTTGCCGAAGCGGCAAACGAATTAGAACTCGATGCCGTTTTGGAAGATGCGGACTTTGTAAAAACGGACACCGTCGGAACGGATTTTTCCGGCGTTTTTGCCATTAAAGGAACCTCTAACGTCCCCGCGGACGGATCCGAATACCGGTTTACGATCGGCGATTATACAAGCAAGGCCGAAATCCGCGCCGAAATCTATCCGAAAGCGGACGCCGCGGCGTACCTGATTGCGACGCTTGTTTTCAACGGTCAGCTGCCTTTGTTGCCGGGGCAGATTTCTTTATTCAGAGACGGCGATTTCATCGGCAATTCTCATATGGATCTGTTACGTCCGAATGAAAAACTGCATTTGGCGTTCGGACAGGACGAAAAAATCCGCGTCGTTTACACGTCTTTGGGCGGAGAAACTTCCGAAGGCGGCGTCATTACCCGCGAAACAAAGAAAGACGTCTTATCGCGCACAGATGTTCAGAATCTGCATAAACAGCCTTTGAAAATCGCTGTATACGAACAAATGCCCGTATCCCGCAATACGGATATAGCCGTCAAAATCATCAAAGACAAAACGACGGCCGGCTATGTTATCGAACCGAACAAGAAAGTCGGGTTAATTCAGTGGGAAAGCGTTTACAATCCGCAGGAGAAAAAAGAAATCCTTTACGGTTATTCGATTTCCTGGCCGAAAGACCGGATATTGCTGGGAATGTAAGCAAAAAAGGGGAAAGTCAAACGACTTTCCCCTTTCCTTTTAAGAATATTTCTTATTTGAAATATCTGTTGAACAAACCGTCAAAGCCTTTGCCGTGACGCGCTTCGTCTTTGCACATTTCATGAACGGTGTCATGAACGGCGTCATAGCCCAATTCTTTTGCCAGCTTGGCCAGTTTTAATTTGCCTTCGCAGGCACCGAATTCAGCGGCAGCGCGCATTTCAACGTTCTTTTTGGTGGAATCGGTCACGACTTCGCCCAACAATTCCGCAAAACGGGAAGCATGATCCGCTTCTTCAAACGCATAACGTTTGAACGCTTCGGCGACTTCCGGATAGCCTTCGCGATCCGCCTGACGCGCCATAGCCAGATACATGCCGACTTCACAGCACTCGCCCGTGAAGTTTTCGCGCAATCCGGCGACAACCCGTTCGTCCAATCCTTTGGCGACGCCGATTTTATGTTCGTCGGCATACGTTTTGGCCGTTTCGTCAACCGCTTTGAATGTTTTCGCTTTGCAAACCGGACATTCCGCCGGCATTGTGTCGGATTCAATCACCTGACCGCAAACTGTACAAATATATTTCATTATGTTTCTCCAAAAATATAACCGGTTGTCTAGCTTAAGCAGATAGTTCAAAAGATTGCAAACAGATTCTTGAAAATAAAATTGAAAATATGTACCATGGCTTTAAAATTTAAAGTTAACTTTAAGAAAGGATTACCCATGCTTTACACAATCGGCGATGTTTCTGAAAGAACAGGCCTGCCCGCGCCGACTTTGCGCTATTACGACAAAGAAGGGCTGTTGCCTTTTGTTAATCGCGGCAACGGCGGAATCCGTAAATTTCAGGAAACGGATCTGGAATGGCTACGGCTGATCGAATGCCTGAAAGCCAGCGGCTTGCAGATCAAAGACATCAAACGTTATATCGACCTGTTCATTCAGGGGGATTCCACGATTGAGGAGCGCCGGCAACTGTTTTATACGCAGAAAGAAAGCGTTGAACGGGAAATCGAACTGCTGAAAGGCACATTGAATCTGCTGACTTACAAATGCTGGTTTTACGACACGGCGTCCGAATTGGGCAGCGTGGAAGCGGTTCAAAACATTCCGGAAAACAAAATCCCGCCGCATATCAAAAAAATCAAAGCCAAAATGGCGCGGTTCCATTGTTGCGGAAAAAAGAAAAAATCAGCTCAAGCCTCTTAATCAGGGAGAAACTATCATGCTTCAGCCTCATATCAGAATAGATGAAACTCACGGTGCGAAATACGCTTTGCTGCCCGGGGATCCGGCACGGCTTGACAGGATTTCCCCTTTTCTTTCCGACGTGAAAGAATTGGCATACAACCGCGAATACCGCAGTATTTCAGGCTTTTACAAAGGTGTCAAAGTTCTGGCTGTTTCAACGGGAATCGGCGGTTGTTCCGCCGGCATCGCCATAGAAGAACTGGCGCATACGGGCATCAAAGCGATGATCCGGATCGGATCCTGCGGCGCCATGCAAAAAGGCATCGCTCTGGGCGACCTGATTTTGGCGGCGGGAGCCGTCCGGGACGACGGCGCGTCGCAGGCTTACGTGGATTTGCGTTTTCCCGCCGTGGCGGACACGGAATTGCTGAACGCCTGCCTGACAGCCGCCCGTCAGAACGGTTTTGCGCATCACGTCGGCATTATCCACAGCCATGAAAGTTTCTATATTGACGACAATGAAAAACAAACTCTGTTCTGGGCGAAACGCGGTGTGTTAGGCGCCGATATGGAGACGGCGGCGTTGTTCACGATCGGACGTCTGCGCGGAATAAAAACGGCGTCCATTTTAAACAATGTCGTGATATGCGGCACGGATACGGCAAACAGCATCGGCGGTTATGCGGACGGCGAACAGGCAACGGTTCGGGGCGAAAAGAATGAAATTCGAACCGCTTTGGAAGCCTTTGTTCTTTCGGAACAAAAATAGTTTTCTCCGCCCTTCAAATAAAGCTTGTAGTCTTAAAAAAAAAGAGTAAATATTTCGGATAGAAATGTCTTTTTGAAAAGGCTCTCTTAATGGCTATGACCTCTCCGGTTTGCAATGAACCGATGTCCGAAGAAACACGGGAAGTTTCAGACGAACCTCCGCTCCGAGGTCTTTCAGAAAACGCCGTTTTGTCAGGCTCTTATCCGACTGCGTCCGTTTTTTCCCTTAAAAAACTTTTTTTAAAGACAACCGATGCCGAACGGAACATTTCGCATCGGCCTTTTTTTGTTTATCCCGATATTTTCAGACAACACGAGGTTGAATTATGCGCATAGGGATTACTTACGATCTGAAAAGCGATTATCTGAAAGAGGGTTTTACCCCTGAACAGGTCGCTGAATTCGATTGCGAGGAAACAATCGACGCGATTGCGAGCGCCGTTGAAAAAGCAGGTCATACTCCCGACAGAATCGGAAACGTCAAAGCGTTGGTGAAGCGTCTGGCAGCCGGAGATCGCTGGGATTTAGTCTTCAATATTGCGGAAGGCGTCGACGGCATGGGACGCGAAGCCGAAGTCCCCGCTTTATTGGAAGCCTATCACATTCCTTCGACTTTTTCAGGAACGGATTTGATGGCGCTGACGTTAAACAAAGCGATGACGGACTCCGTCGTTCATTCCTACGGCGTGCCGTCCTGCGAATTCTTTTTGGTCAAAGAACCCGCCGACATCGACAATATGCCCTTGTCCTATCCCGTCTTTGCAAAACCCGTCGCCGAAGGAACCAGCAAAGGAATTTCCTCCAAATCCTGCGTCCATAACGCCGAAGAATTAAAAGAAGTCTGTTTGGATTTACTGGAACGCTTTCACGAACCCGTTTTAGTCGAAACATACCTGTCCGGACGGGAATTCACCGTCGGTCTGATCGGCAGCGGCAAAGACGCCCGCGTGATCGGCGTCGCGGAAATCGTTTTGGGCGAAAAAGCGGAACAGGAAGCCTATACCTACGAAAACAAGCAAAAATATGCGGATCGCGTCAAGTACGTTCTGGTCGACGAACCGAAAGTCGCCGAAACCGCTTTAAAAGCCTGGCGCGCATTGGACTGTCTGGACGCCGGCCGCGTCGACGTCCGTCTGGACGCGCAGGGCACGCCGCGCTTTATCGAAGTCAACCCTCTGGCCGGACTGAATCCGAGCTATTCCGATTTGCCCATTTTATGCAAAATGGCCGGCATGGATTATCAGACGTTGATCGGAGAAATTCTGAATTCCGCCATTCGCAGAATCAAAAAAGATTAAAAATCGATCGTGTAAATCAGACAGTCGTCTCCGACGGCATAATAATTTTTCAGGCGAGCCTCCTCTTTAAAGCCGCATGCCTGATAAAACTTTTGCGTCGGCAGATATTGCGCGCGTCCCGCCGTCTGCAAAACAAGCTTTGTCGCGCCGAGGTTTTTGACCATGCGGATCACTTCGTTTATCAGCCGTTTTCCCAACCCTTTCCCGCGGCAGTCGTTGTGAATGGCAATCCAGTAAATCTCAAAGCTTGACAACGTGCACGGCACGCGCGCAAAACAGGCGTATCCTACTGTTTTTCCTTCGTCTTCCAGAAAAACGAAATCGTAGTTTTCCGGCGAATTTCCTTCTTTCAACGCTTGTTCCGCCAATTCTGCTGCCACGTCGATTTCGTCCGGCGCCGCCTCAAAAAAACCGGTCGAAGACAAAATATCGCGGATCGTTTCTACGTCCCGCTTAAAAATCTCATTTCGAAAAAGCATCAGCTACAATCCTTTCCACAACTTCCCTGTCTGTCAAACCGGCTTCATGCGCCATCGCGATAAAACCGGAATCCGGCGCGATGCACGGGTTGGTGTTCAGATCAATAATGTACAGTCCGCCTTGCGCGTTCATTCTGAAATCAATCCGCGTATAGCCGCGCAGACCTAAAAGCTTTTTACATTTCAACGCAATATCGGACAGCTCTTTTTTGATAACGGTTTCGACCTCAAAAGAGCGACGGCTGAACTGATAGGCGTCGGATTCTTCGTTCCATTTTGCTTCGTACGTCAGAATCTTATGCCCTTTGAAGTCCGGAGAAAACCGCATTTCGGCAGGCGGCAAGACCTCGTCGCAAAGCAAAGCCACATTAAATTCGCGGCCGTCGATATACTCTTCGGCAATCCAGGCCAGACT
This sequence comes from Alphaproteobacteria bacterium, assembly GCA_017616015.1. GTDB lineage: Bacteria > Pseudomonadota > Alphaproteobacteria > CAAGCB01 > CAG-977 > UBA11549. Next base: position 30,525 of record JAFZYY010000006.1, read on the forward strand.
TGTTTCTTTTTCTTTGCGCGACAGCGCCTCCCGCAATGTTTGCTCGGAGTTCGGAGTGATCACACACCCGTCGTCCAGATGCGCGGAAGCGTGCTCCGTTTTCGCTTTCAGAAGATATGTCGCCCCCGAATGAAAACCGGAAGAAGGAGCCGGCAATCCGTTTTGCGAAAACAGCCTCTTTGCCAGTTCCTTGTCCGCGCTGATCAGGTGCGCGAACGGCCTGTTGCCCGTATAAGGAATTTTTAAAACCTCCAGCAACTGCGGCGCCAGAACGGCCAAACCGCCCTGTTCGCAAATCGTTTCCGTCAGATTGAAAACAACGTCCGGCGCATACTCTTTAAGCGCCCGGACGGTCTTGTCCAGATCGGCGTAAAACGGGATTTGCCGCGTTTCGTTTTCGGCGGCCATGACTTTTTCGACGAATGCCGCCTCCTGCAATGTGTCAGCGGCGTCGGGCGCAGTCGGATCGGTCAAATCATCTCTTAAAACAGCGATTTTCATTCGGCTTCCTTTATAAAGAAAAAACGACCGAACGACCGTTTTTAAAACGAGTGGCGCGCCCGGCGGGATTCGAACCCACGACCCTCGGCTTCGGAGGCCGATACTCTATCCAGCTGAGCTACGGGCGCTTGAACTAAAGCCACAATACCCGATTTGATAAAAAAAACAATTAAAAATTAACGGGCGCATAAATTGCTTGACTAAACAGACAAAAAAAGATTAGTTATTCATATTCGCGTTGGGGCGTAGCCAAGCGGTAAGGCAACGGACTTTGACTCCGTCATTCGCTGGTTCGAGTCCAGCCGCCCCAGCCATTAAACAAGCCGTTGAATTTCATCGGCTTTTTTGTTTTCTCTACTTATCCGTTTCGCATCGTATAAAGTCTTTTTTTTCACTCTGACGAAAGGAAGGATTCTATGACGGTGTACGGCTATATACGCGTGTCAACGGACAATCAGACAACGGAAAATCAAAAATTTGAAATCGAACGTTTTTTACGGAACAAAAACTTCAACATTGATATTTTGATAAATGAAACAATCAGCGGAACAGTCGATTTTAAAAAACGAAAAATCGGCAAACTTTTGCGCCGAATGAAAAAAGGCGACATTTTGATTTGTTCCGAATTGTCACGACTGGGCAGAAACACTCTTGATATTTTAACGATTTTGAATTTCTGCATAAAAAATCAAGTGCAGGTTTGGACTGTCAAAGAAAATTACCGTTTGGAACAAGACATACAATCACATCTGTTAGCGTGCGTCTTTTCCATGATTGCTCAAACGGAAAGGACCCTCATCAGTCAACGGACGAAGGAAGCGTTACAACGCATCAAAACTCAGGGAAAGCATTTGGGACGCCCCTTCGGCAGTAAAAACAAACATCACGTTTTAGACGGCAAAGAGACGGATATTTTAAAAGACTTCGGAAACGGAACGGGAATTCGCGAGATTTCAAAAAAATACAAGGTCAGTCAGAGTTCCGTCCGCCGCTTTGTTTCAAACAAACCACCGTTTGATTGAATACTATAAAACGCTATATCATACAACAGTTTTTTTTTGTTTTATATTCTTTTTTCCCTCCAATCAAACGGTGATTTGTTTGGCGGATATATATTGATTTTCTTCAGATGAAAAACAATCCTATCAAACAAAAAAACAGAAATGATACAAACTTTAATTAAGGATTTCAAAAATGGCTGAAAATTGGGATTACTCGCAACAAGCAGAATATTATAAATACAGACCGAATTATCCCTCAAAAGTGATTGATTGTATTATTGAATATGCGGATTTGGCTTCCAAAAATAATTTTAATATCGCCGACATCGGCGCCGGAACCGGCAATCTGACAGTTTTATTGACAAAATATCCTTGCTCGATCACGGCCGTAGAACCGACTTTGGCCATGTCGGACATCGGGAAAAAACGGACTGAAAATTTCAAACAGGTCACTTGGGTAACCGCGGACGGCTGCAACACGACACTGGCCGACAATACTTATGATCTGGTCACTTTCGGAAGCAGTTTCAATGTGCTGGACCGTGAAAAAGCCCTGATCGAAACAGCCAGAATCTTAAAGAAAGACGGCACCTTCTCATGCATGTGGAATCATCGGGATTTGAATGAGGGCTTTCAGAAAGAGGTGGAAGCCATCATCATGGAAGTGGTGCCCGAATATGAACGGGGCGTCAGAAGACAAGATCAACGGGCTGTGATAGAAAATTCAAATCTTTTCACCGATATGATGTATCTTGAAATGGACTTCACTTTCCGTCAAACAGTGGAAAATTTCATCAGCGCATGGAAAAGCGTTAAAAATAAATATTGGGATCTGGCCACGCCGGAAGGGGAAAAGATCTTCAATCAGATTTGCGATAAAATCCGTTCAAAACTGCCCCCGGAATTTTCAATAAAATATACATGCAGATCTTGGAGTGCAAAACGCAAAAAATGATTTTTGCTTTTTAAGCATTTGATTTAAAAGCCGTTGATTTTCAGCGGCTTTTTCGTTTGTCAAAGTTTACAAAAAAATCGCCCGTTAACCAATTTTCTTACTATTTTTTTGATTTTCCGAAACGAAAAAATAAAATCCCTGATAAAAACCACCTCTTTTTCACTTTCCGGTATTCGGGAAAATGGGAAAAAAGGGTATCGAGGAATCCCTATCCGGCGGCTTCCGTCGCCCGTTCGGAATCAACTTTCGTCAAACCGGTATGCTTCGCGATTTCAGCCCCTAATTCTGCTTTGTTCATAATGCAACTCCTAACAGGGATAAACGGAGACACTGATTATCCCTTTATACGCCATTTCGCTATTTTTTTATTTTTTTGCTTAATCTTTCGGATATAATTACTTCCGCTCGTTTTTAATATCGGGGAGATGCCATGACGACTTGGAAAGACGTTATCGAAACAGGCGACGTGAACGTCGTCAAGGACTATATCGCATCAGGTGCGGACGTCAACACAACGGACAAGGTATATGGCTTGACGGTGCTGATGCGGGCGGCGGAAAAGGGACATCTTGATGTTGTCAGGTTGCTGATTGAAAAAGGCGCGGACATCAACGCAAAGGATAAGGTGCACGGCTCGACGGCGCTGATGATTGCGGCGGAAAACGGACATCTTGACGTTGTTCGACTGCTGATTGAAAAGGGCTTGGACGTCAACGCAAAGACCAAAGGTAACTGGACAACGCTGATGAGTGCGGCGTTGGGCGGTAACATTGATGTTGTCCGACTGCTGATTGAAAAAGGTGCAGACGTCAACGCAAAAGACAAGGTGTACGGCTCGACGGCATTGATGAGTGCGGCGAAGGGCGGAAATACAGATATCATTAACTTACTGATTGAAAAGGGCTTGGACGTCAACGCAAAGTGCAACGGCGGCAGAACGACGTTGATGTTTGCAGCGGGAGAAGGACGTCTTGACGTTGTCAATCTGCTGATTGAGAAAGGTGCGGACATCGACGCGAAGGACGATGACGACGAAACGGTGCTGATGTTTGCGGCACAAGGCGGCAACATCAACATCGTCCTTCTGTTTTTGGATATGGGCTTGGACATCAATGCAAAGGACAAACGCGGCAAAACGGCATTGATGTTAGCGGCCGAACAAGGGCGTTTTGACATTGTTGACCTGCTGATTGAAAAAGGCGCGGATGTCAATGCAAAGGATAGCCGCGACTGGACTGTGCTGATTTATGCTGCTGCATGGAAAGGAAACATCGACATCGTCCGGTTGCTGATAGAAAAAGGTGCGGACGTCAACGCGACGAGCAAATACGGCTACACGGTGCTGATGAGTGCGGCAACGAGCGGCGATATCGACATCGTCCGGACGTTTCTGAATATGGGCGCTGACGTCAACGCAAAGGATTGGAAGGGTAAAACGGCTCTGGATATCGCAAAAGAAAAAGGTCACACCGACATTGTTACGCTGTTGGAAAAGGCAATGAAATAAAAGCCTTCTCCGCCTTACATTTTATTCTGTAAGAAATCACTTTTTAAGGAACAGGACGGTTGAAAATGAAAAAGAATTTATTGTCTTGCGCTGTCGTTCTTTGCTCGGTTTTCCTTGCTTTGACAGAAGCGCACGCCTGCATCGGTTCAAAGTGCGAACCTTGTCCCTCCGGCTTTTCCCCCATAGGAAAATGTTGCAGCGATTCAAACGGAAACGACTGTGTTTTTCTGACAAACGAAATCGAGGATTGCGGTTCGGGACAATGGAAAGAATATACCCGCTCCGCCCCTGTTATTTCCAGAGAATGCTGCACGGATTCAACGGAAAACAACTGCCGTTTCACTCCCGTCAGAGGATATTGCGGTTCGGGCGAATACAAGAATTATCCGTACTCCCCCGTAAAAAAATGCTGCAAGGATTCCGAAGGAACGGATTGCGTCGAAATCAGAGCCAAAAAGAAATGCGGGAAATATCAGTTAAAACAATATCCCGTCCGGAAAGGTGATTGTTGCACTCCCGATCGTTTAAAATGCACGGGATATGTAAACGACTGCCCGAAATGTATATAATCCGAGTAAATGCTTAAAAAAAAAGCCCCTGCCGGACGTTCCGGCAGGGGCTTTCCTATTCATATTTAATGATTATTCGGAAACCTGTTTCTTGCTTTCCATAATCACGAAAAGCAAAATCGCAAGCAACGCGACAACCACGCACCACCCGAAAGCGGATAACTTGGTGTATTCGTTATTGTACGCCACGATAATCGGCGCGACAATCACAGCCACCATGTTAACGACTTTAATCATCGGGTTCAAAGCCGGACCCGCCGTATCTTTCAGCGGATCGCCGACCGTATCGCCGACGACGCTTGCCTTGTGGCGTTCAGAGCCTTTACCGGTATTCTTCGCGATATCGCTCGGTTCATCTTCAATCAGCTTCTTGGCGTTATCCCAAGCACCGCCCGCGTTAGACATGAACACCGCGAGCAACTGACCCGAAACGATAATGCCGGCCAGGAATCCGCCTAAGGCCTCAACGCCCAGCGAAAGTCCGACGAATATCGGGGAAACAATGCCGAGCAAAGCCAGAATGATCAGTTCTTTCTGCGCCGCGGCCGTCGAAATCGCAACAGTCGTGCCGTAATCCGGTTCGGCTTTACCTTCAAGAATGCCGAGTCCGAATTGACGGCGCACTTCTTTAACGATCAGGCTCGCCGCACGTCTTACAGCGTTGATGGCAAACGATGAAAACAGCCAGGGCACCGCAGCGCCGATCAGCATACCCACGAACACAACGGGGTTAGAAACGACAATGCCGACATTCTTCAGCAGGATCAGAGCCTGATTCAAGCCTTCTTTAGCCCAGGTAGCGTTCAACGCTTCCTGAACATTACTGACGTCCACCATATAAGATCCGAACAGGCTGACCGCCGCAATAACCGCGGAACCGATCGCGACGCCTTTCGTGATGGCTTTGGTCGTATTGCCGACGCCGTCAAGGTCCGCCATGATCTGACGGGCGTTTTTGGTTTCGGCGCTTTCGTCATCGTGCCAGGCCATTTCGCCGATGCCGTTCGCGTTATCCGCAATCGGACCGAAAGAGTCCATGGCGACGTTGTTGCCCGTCAGGGTCAGCATGCCGATACCGGTCATCGCGACACCGTACAGAACATACGTCACCTTTTCGGCCGGAGCCAAACCGTCGATCGTGCCGAAAATCAGAACGGAAGCGAAAATCGTCACCGCAATGACCAGAACGGACCAAACGGAACTTTCAAGTCCGAGAGCAAAGCCGCTCAGAATAGTGGTCGCGGAACCCGTATCCGTCGATTTTTTGACTTCGATAACGGGAGCGCCCGTCGTACCAGTAAAGTGTTCGGTAATTCTGTCAATGGCCATCGCCAGAAACACGCCGATGGTAACAGCCAGGAACGGTCTCCACCAGCCGCCGTTCAATCCTTGCAGATAGAAGTAAGCAACAACAGCAAACAACACGATCGAAATCGTGGCGGAAGTCACATAACCTCTGAAAATCGCCTTCATGGCGTTGCCTTTCAGGCCGTCATCTCTGACGGCATAGGTGCCGATGATTGAACAGAACACGCCGATACCGCGCACCAAAAGCGGGTAAACGATCCATTCGTACATACCGGTCACGTGCCACAAAGAAAGACCCAAAATTAAACCGGAAACAATGGTGACTTCGTAAGATTCGAAAATATCGGCCGCCATACCGGCGCAGTCGCCGACATTATCGCCGACGAGGTCGGCCACAACCGCAGGGTTTCTCGGGTCGTCCTCCGGAATGCCGGCTTCGACTTTACCGACAAGGTCCGCACCAACGTCCGCCGCTTTCGTATAAATACCGCCGCCGACGCGCATAAACAAAGCAATCAGCGTGCCGCCGAAACCGAAACCGAGCAACGCGTCAGGCGCGGCAACGCCGAAGATGATGAAAATCAACGTGCCGCCCATCAGGCCGAGGCCGTCCGTCAGCATGCCCGTGCAGGTTCCCGCACGGTAAGCGATTTTCAAGGATTCGCCAAAAGAGCGTTTCGACGCGGCGGTAACGCGCACGTTCGCCGCGACGGCGATGCGCATGCCGATCTGTCCGACCATCAAAGAGAACAAAGATCCCAAAATAAAGCTGCCGGCACGCCCGAAAGCTATGATCAATTTGACCGTTTCGTCACTGTATTTGGAAAATCTGATTTTCGCTTCCGCGGAAACCGGAACGATATAAACGGATAAAAACAGACAAACCGTCAAAACCGCAATCATCGGCATAATGGATTTAAGCTGCTTACGCAGGTAAGTGTCCGCGCCTTGTTTAATCGCGGTCCAAACTTCGACCATTTTGCCCGTACCGGCATCATTGGCCATGACCTGTTTTTTCAGAAACAGCGTATACCACAATCCGATGAAAGCCACCGCCAAAACTCCGAATATTGCATATTGTTCGCTGAGTTTTAATGCGGAAATACCATACAAAATATCACACATAAAAGCCCCCTGATATAAAACTATGTTTCATCATATACACCAAATTCAAAGCCTCTGTCTATGCTTAAAATCACTAATGCGATTTGCTCATAAGCGTTTTTTTCAGCGGCATATTTCAAGAAAACCTGTTATTCTGGAGTATACTTTTATTTCTGCAACACGCTGAGGCTTCATGAACGTCATTGAATATTTTAAATCCCCGAACAAAGAACGCTGGAAAAACGAAATAAACAAAGGCGACTGGTCCGCGGCGAAGTTATTATTTTCTTTGCTTGACCGGGGAAAACTGAAAGAGCTTTGCGGGCAATCGTCGGAAGTTTATTTGCTGACCGACAATGACAAATTAGTTTCTTTCGCCGTCCTGGCCGAACAAGACGAAATCGACGCGCCGGAGCTTTCTCCCTGGATCGGCTTTGTATACACGTTTCCGGCTTATCGCGGACATCATTGCGCCGGCAAATTAATCGGGCATATCTGCGCCGTTCTGAAATCCGAGCAAAAGACCCGTGTTTATATTTCAACGCAGGAAACGGGACTTTATGAAAAGTACGGGTTTGTCTTTCTGAAAACAATGACGAACCGGGAAGGAAATCCGACAAAAGTATATACAAAAGAGTTGCGCGATCAGTCGCCGTACTCACCGTAAAGATGATATGCCGTTGACTTTAAGGCATTATCGGATCACAATCTCCCGTAAATTCACTCTATAAAAAAGGACAACAAAAATGACAGCCCGAAAAGAAATGCTTGCGCAAACAAACGCGGTTTGGAACGGCGATAAATTAACTCCGGTTAAACTGGAAAATCCTGAGATCAGCCTTCTCAAAATATCCCTGCCCGTCGGAGAAAAACTGCCGATGCACAAACACCCGATGATTAATGTCGCCTATATGCTGAAGGGGCAATTAACCGTTCACACTGAAGACGGGACTCAAAAAACTTTTTGCGCCGGCGAACCGATTGTCGAGGTTATTGATACATGGCATTATGGTGAAAACACGGGAGATGAACCGGTGGAAATGGTTGTTACCTATGTCGGTGAAAAGGGAATGTCTTTATCGGAAAACAAATGACGGATTCTCCTTTTGCCAGAACGGAACTGATTTTCGGGAAAGAAGCGCTGGACAAGCTGGCGCGCTTCCGCGTTGCCGTATTCGGTATCGGCGGCGTCGGCGGCTATGCGGTCGAAGCTTTGGCTCGATCGGGAATCGGCGCTTTGGATTTAATCGACAATGATACCGTTGCCGTCAGCAACTTAAACCGGCAAATTGTCGCGACGACCAAAACGATCGGACAGTATAAAGTCGATGTGGCGGCAAAGCGTGTTTCGGAAATCAATCCCGAATGCGCCGTCAGAACGTATAAAACTTTTTTCCTGCCGGAAACGGCCGGAGAATTCGACTTTTCGCAATATGACTACGTTGTGGACGCGATTGACACGGTTTCGGGTAAAATCGGTTTGGTTCTTGCCGCTCAAACGGCCGGCGTGCCGGTCATTTCCGCAATGGGAGCCGGCAATAAAATCGATCCGACGGCGTTTGAAGTCGCGGACATTTATAAAACGTCGGTTTGTCCTTTGGCTCATGTCATGCGCAAAGAATTGAAAAAGCGGGGCGTTAAGAGCTTAAAAGTCGTTTATTCCAAAGAAAATCCCGTGACACCCGCAACATCGGCGGACAGCCGCAAAAGAGTTCCCGGCTCGACGGCTTTCGTGCCGCCCGTTGTCGGATTAATCATTGCGGGAGAAGTCGTTAAAGACCTGATCCGCGTTCACTCGAAACAATAAAAACGCCACACGCAAAAGAAGTTTAAACGCCTTTCGTTTCAAACAAGACGTTTTTGACAAAAAAAATTTTTTATATACAATATTTTTATTCGTTTTGTTTTTATAGCAAGGAGCTAACTGATGGGTCTTTTACAGCATGCTTTCGAAAATCCGAAGGCGCGAATGAATTCTTCGTTTTTGGGGCAGCTGTTTTCTTTGCCTGTTACATTCCGTTCCTACAAAGACAAACAACCGCTTGTCGATGTTAAAATAAAGGGCGCCAGATTTGAACAGCGCCGAATGACTGCCCTGATTAACACGATCGCGAAAAATTCGCCGACCGGCCGTAAAATTTTGGAAGCGGCGGCGAAAGAAGGATATACCTTCAGTTTCGAATATCAGGTAGGCAGTTACGGTTTTTGCAACGCGAAAGAAAAAGTCATTTGCCTGAATCCGAAGGCAAGAGACTCTCTGCTTGTCACAACTTTAGTGCATGAAGCGCGTCACGCTCAACAGCATACCAGCGGCATTTCGTCCCAGTTTTGCAGTTATGACGTGGCGACCGAACTGAAATTGCGCCGCGCGACCGAAGCCGACGCGCAGGCTGTTTCGGCGCAGGCGGCTTTGGAAATACGCGCCGCCACAAAAGACGAATCTATTTGGAAACGCTTCAAAAAAACCTTCAAAGAAATTGCTAATAACATGAAAGAACCTGATCTTTCCGCCTCTGTGGATTCTGTCGTTGCCAACAGCGAAAAAAATATGAAAGACGCGTTTAAAGGCTGGTTTAAACGTTGGCAAACCGTCGATTCGTACGAACAGGGCTATCTCCACTCTCTTTTGACAAAAGCGGATAAATTTGCCGATCCGGAAAAAGCCGCCGCTTATTTTGCGGAAAAACCGTTCAAAGGATCTATGTCTTCCGCAGAAATTCTGAAAAAAATCTGCACGACCGACAAAGGAAAATGCTATTTTGCCGATGATTTGGACATCATGGATCGCGAAGGAGCCATGTGCGGCATCTGTAAAGATACGCGCGAAGCGGCCGACAAGTTCTTTAAGGAAAGAGAAAAACTAACTGGGCAGGCGCCGGACGAAAGTTATAAAAATCTGCCCAGCCGCGGCAATTTATTCGAAAGTTTGCGGATAATAGCCTTCTCAAGACCGGGAAAAGCCGCTGATTTCAGCATTAAATCAAAATTGCTTTCCTTAAAGAAAAACAAAGGCAGATAGGCGGTTATTTATAAAACTTTTGCCCGTCCGGCAAAAGATCCGATACCGCGCACGGCGCGCGATTAAGAATCCTTTTTGACAGAAAACAGAATTTTATATATAATTTTTTCCCGTTCGTTTCAGAAGGATTTAATTCAATGGGAAAAATACGGAACGCTTTTGAAAATTCAAATACGCAGGAAGGTTCTTTTCTTTTAGGACGACTGTTTTCTTCTCCGATTATCCGCGGTTTTTACAAAGATGAAAAGCCGGCTATTGATATTAAACTGGAAGGAAGCAGAAACGAAAAGCGCAGGCTTATTTCCCTGATTAATACAATCGCGAACAATTCTCCGACCGGACGCAGGATTCTGGAGACCGCCGCAGAAGCCGGATTCACATTCGGCTTTGAATGCCAGTTGGGCAGTTACGGTTTTTGTGATCCTTCCGAAAAAAGAATTTGCCTGAATCCCGTTACAAACGATGCGGAATTGACCACGACTTTGACGCATGAAGCCCGTCACGCTCAACAGTACGCAAACGGCGTTCCGAATAAATTCTGCGCTTTTGACGTTGCAACCGAATTAAAGCTGCGCCGTGCAACAGAAGCGGACGCGCAGGCGGCGGCGGCGCAAACCGCTTTGGAAATCCGCGCGTCGACAAAAGACGAAACTGTATGGAGAGCATTTGAACATTCGGACAGGCTTATCGCCAGAAGCGTTTACAGACCGCCTCTTTCAGAATCTTTGTCTTCCGTTGTTGCCGCCAGTGATCGGAATATGCAGAACGCCTTTGAAGGCTGGTTCAAAGACAAACAAATCATCAACGCGTATGAAGAAAGCTATTTGTATGCACATCTGACCAACATCGAAAAACAGTCTAAAACTGCGGACAAAGTGGCATATTTTGCCCACAGGCCTTTCGAAGGCCACAAAACGTCGGCTGAAATTCTGAATATGGTTTGCCTGAATGAAAAAGGAAAATGCTATTTTTCAGATGACGTGAGTATCATGGATTTAACGCCGAGTATGTGCGGTCTTTGTCAGGAAACGCGCGCCGCGGCAGATGCGTTCTTTCAGGAACGGGAACAAATAACGGGGCAAGCGCCTGACACCAGTTATAAAGATCTGCCCGACCGCGGTAGGCTGCCCAACGCCATTGAAACGAAATTAGCGATGATGAACGGCCTGCGACAAAAACCTGAAGACAGCGGGAAATCAACCAAAAAAACTCCGTTGAAATCATTGGTTGCCCGCATAAAAAAAGCGCGTCAGGAACGGTAACGCCTAAAGGCAACAGCGCGCTGAAAAGTGCGTTTTCCTCAATCGTTCATTTTTTCACAGATAACCGTATCCATGCAGTGATAGTGCGGCATGCCGTTGCTGTTGTCTTCAAAAATCACTTCGTCAATGCGACGGAATTTCCAATCGGCCAGAAAAGAGAATAATTCCCCCGATTTCCACATTTTTTCCTCTTTGTCCCAATCGGGCGGCAAATCCAAAAACGGCTTTTCCACAAATACGTTGAAAAAGGCTAAGCCGCCGGTCTTTGTCAAACGGCGTACCTTGTCGAAAAAGCCCGCTTTGTTTTCATCGAACAGATACTGAATCGTCCCCGTCGAATAAACGATGTCGAAATTTTCATTTAACCGGAACGTATTGATGTCGTCCACAAAAGCATTTAACTGAACGCCTTGCATTTCGGCCAGTTTTAAAGTTTTCCGAACGCCGTTTTCCGTTAAATCGAAAGCCGTCACGTCATAACCCAGCCGAGCCATATAAACGGCGTCTTTTCCTTCGCCGCAGCCGATATCCAGAACTTTTTTCGATTTATCCGGCGGACACAGCGCCGCCAGCTCATCACAGAAAGCGGCAGGCTCTTTTCCCCAATAATAAGAGTCCCCTTCATACCATTTTTCATAGTTTGTGCGAATATCATTCATTTTGCACGCTCCGTTTTTTGTCTTTTTTATCAAGATAGCATACTCTTATACATTTTAAGCATTTTTTACAAATTTTTTTATACAAAAAACTTGACAAATTTGTCACAAACAGTATGCTGAACTTAATCGTTGTTTATTTAGGAATAATATGTCATGTCCAGATACGAAGATTTTATGAAAAACGTTTACATTCGCAGATTCCCCAGCGGCGCTGAAAATCAGGCGTCCAAAGGCCCCTTGAAAAAAGCCTTTGAAGACGAGCAGGATTATGATCAGTCGCCGGAACGTATGGAACGGCTGAAAAAGATTTTAAAGAAAACCGAAATCGGTCGTGAAACACTGGATTTTCTGGATCAAAAAGGGTCGGAGCTGATCTTTGAAAAAATGCCGTATTACGGTTACTTCAGCCCCGAAGAAAACATTGTCGCGCTCAGTCCGCGTTTTTCCGACGAAGATTTGGCCATCACCTTCATTCACGAAGTGCGCCATGCCCGTCAGGACTCCATTATGACGAACACGTCTTCCGACATGACGCCGGAAACAATTCTGAAAAACGGCTTTTTGATTGAAGCTGACGCCTGTGCCGCCGAATGCGTCTTTGCGCATCAGATGATGGAATTGGGCGACAATTCGATTTTTGAAGCGCATCAGAAAACCGCTTATGCGCCGATGAGCACAGCTTTCGAAGAAGAATTCGAAAAATCGCACGATTGGAACAAAGCGCGCGAAGCCGCTATGATGGCGTGGTACGACCTGCCGGTTAAGCCGGGATACGCCGATCAGTATATCGACTTTATGAAAGAAATCGTCAAAAATAATGATTCGGCCGACTTCAGAAATGAAATGGATACCAAAAAAATGGCGCAGATGCTGTGTTTGGATTCAAACGGCGAATGCTATATCCAGAATCCGAAGAAACTGGAATCGCCCGAAAAGTTGAACGTCAGCGAAAAACAGGCCAATACGATGATGCAGACATTAAAGACGTTCATCAGACGTCAGAACCGTCCGGCCGAACGTCTGGGATTGGACAAAGTTTATGTCGAGCATAGCGATGGTACCTATACGACGGTTCGCGAAGAAATGAAAAAGGCGAAAGCGAAGGAAAAAAACAACGCCGCTGTTCGCAACGCGGCCAACGGCAAAGGCGGCCGTTAAGAAAACAAATACAAAAAATCCCCGCATTCGCGGGGATTTTTTTGCTTAAATCAGACTTTTAATATCCGCCATGATTTGTTCCGTCGTCATGCCGAGCCGTTTCAGCAATTCCTGCGGATCGTAACGATCGTAGAACTCTTTGCGCAAGCCGTAAGATTTGACTTTCATCGGCGACGCTGCATAAAACGCCGCGACTTTCTGTCCGAAACCGCCGTCCGTAACGCCGTCTTCCAATGTAATCGCCAACCGATGCTTTTCAGCCAAACCGTTCAGCAGTTCTTCATCTAAGCCTGATGCAAAACGCGGATTGACCAGCGTCGGTTTAAAGCCGAGCTTCTTTTCGATTTCGGAAGCCAGTTCCTGCCCTCTCTGATAGAAATCGCCCAACGCCAAAATCGCGACTTTTTCGCCGGCCTGTTCTGTCTTAAACGTATTGATTTTGTTGAAATCCGTAGCGACAGCACGCGACGTCACGACGTTTCCGGGCATGATGATCATGACGGGGTGTTCCTGTTGTTCCACCGACCAGTCAAGCATGGCAAGATATTCCTCTTTGCACGTCGGCGCCAGCACGACCAGATTCGGAATGTTCGCAAAAGCCGGAATCGTGAAAATTCCCAGATGCGTCACGTCGGTCAGCCCGTCGAAAGAACAGTAATTCAGCAAAATCGTCACGGGATTGTTGTTGATGCAAACGTCCTGAGAAATCTGGTCGTACGCGCGCTGCATAAAAGTGGAGTTCGTCACGACGACCGGCTTTCCGCCGGCTTTGGCGATACCGGACGCCATCGCGACGGCGTGTTCTTCGGCGATGCCGACATCGACATACTGCTTTCCGAGCTGTTTCCGTAACGGTTCAAACAGTCCCGCCATCATCGGCATGGCGGGCGTAATGACGACGAAATCCTTATCCTTTTGCGCCTTTTCCATAAAATAGCCCGCCGTCAAAGACGTATAGCTTTCCGCCGAAAAATCGAATTTCCATTGCCCTGTTTCGCGGTCGAACGGCATGCACCAATGCCACATTTCCCTGTTTTCTTCCGCGAGCTTAAAGCCTTTGCCTTTCTGCGTGTTGATATGTACGACAATCGGGTGATCGACGTTTCTGACCTTTTGAAAAACCTTTATCAGCGCCTGAATGTCGTTGCCGTTTTCCTCATAGACGTAATCCAACCCCAGCGCTTTAAAGAAATTGTTTGCCGCCGCGCCTTTTGTTTCGCGTAGCTCCGTCAGGTTGTTATACAAGCCGCCATGCACTTCGGCGATCGATTGCTGATTGTCGTTGACGACGATAATCAGATTCGATTTCAGTTCCGCCCCCGCGAAATCGAGAGCTTCCAAAGCCTCACCGCCCGAAAGCGAGCCGTCGCCGATCAACGCGATCACGTTTTCTTTGCCGCCTTTCAGATCGCGCGCCTTTGCCAATCCCGTCGCCAAAGAAACGGACGTCGACGTGTGACCGATATTAAACAGGTCGTGTTCGCTTTCTTCGGGATTCGTGTAACCGGAATCTTCCGCAAAGCACTCGTCTTTAATGTAGCCGTTTTTGCGCCCCGTCAGCATTTTGTGCGCATAGCTCTGATGCGACACGTCGAAAACGAATTTGTCGCGCGGAGAGTCAAACACGTAATGCAGAGCGATCGTCGCTTCAACGATGCCGAAATTAGGCCCGCAATGCCCGCCGATTTTGGTCAGGCGGTTGAACAGAGCCTCGCGGATATCGGCGGCCAGCGTTTCAAGAGCGCCTGCGTCCAACTTTTTCACGTCCGCCGGCGAATTGATTGTTTTCAAAATATCGTACATTTGTTTTTCCTTTTTTATTTACAGCCACTCGGCCGTCCATTTTTTCAGCTCGTCCGCGGAAACGCCGCTTGCGAAACGCTTGCCTTTCAGGACTTTCGCTTTCGGCGCCAGAGCCTGCATGTTTTCCCCCGAAGGCCCGATGTCGGAAGATCCCGACGTCGCGAAAGGAATAACCGTTTTACCCGAAAAATCATAGGATTCCATAAACGTGTCGATAATAGAGGGTTCTCTGTACCACCAAATCGGGAAACCGACAAAGACAACATCATATTGCGCCATGTTTTCGACCTTTGAAGCGATTGCCGGACGGCTTGCCCTGTCCTTCATTTCGACGGAGCTTCTGCTCTGCTTGTCGCGCCAGTCCAAATCGGCGTCCGTATAGATTTGCGCCGGCTTGATTTCAAACAAGTCCGCCCCGACCGCCTTTGATAATCTGTCCGCCACGCCCGCCGTTACGCCGCTGGCGCTGAAATATGCCACCAATGCTTTTTTATCGCTCATTTTACCGTCCTCCGCCCGTGTCTGAAAAGCTGTTAAAAATGTTAATACTACCAAAATGATAGAGAAAAGTTTTCTCATTATTTTTATTCCTCTTCGTGATTGATTTGTTATCATCGCATTTAAAGTCGGCTTTAAGTCAAGAAAAAAATCAAAAAGCCTATTTGACGTCTTTCCACCATGCGGAAAACCGCTGTGAAGAATCCCTCAAATCAACGACTTCGCCGATTTTCGGGGTAGCGATGTTCAGATCCGTATTTGCGGAAAGCTCGCTGATCCTGTCGAGAGGTTCATACCACGCGTGATTGCAAATCGAAAATTTCGAATTATGCACGGGAAGAAGTCTTTTCGCGTTCAAATCCTTTGCCGCTTTGATGAATTCTTCCGGCATTTCGTGAATATAACGCCAGTTTTTATCGTATTGCCCCGCTTCCAAAAGTGCGAAATCGACATCGCCGAATTTTTCGCCGATGATTTTATAATGGTCGTCATAGCCGGAATCTCCGCCGACATAAAGTTTAAATTTTTGCGTTTCGATTAAAAAAGACGCCCACAGCGTTCTGTTGGAAAACAGTCTGCCCGAAAAATGCCGCGCCGGCAGACAGTGGATTTTTCCGTTTCCGATATCGACACTTTCATTCCAGTCCGTTTCGCGAATGATTTTATCGTCATATCCCCAATGCCTGAAATGCGAACCGACGCCCAAACCGGTAATCACGTTTCTGACTTTAGGTTTCAGGGCGGTTATCGTTTCATAATCCAAATGGTCGTAATGGTCGTGCGTAATGATCAGATAATCGATTTCCGGCATATCGTCGGCGGAATAAACGCTTGTTCCTTTGAACGGCACGACGTTGTGCGGCAGCGGCGAAGCGTTTTCGCTGAACACCGGATCGACCAGATACCTTTTGCCGTTGAGCTGAAAATACGTTGAAGAATGCCCCAGCCAAACAAGCGCGTCCCGATTTAAGTCCAAAGATTTAATATCCGTTTTGACGACCGGAATCTTTTTGTCCGGCTTCGTGTCGGGGTGGTCGCCGAAATAAAAATCATACATGGTGGAAAAAAATCCGCCCTGTCCCGTCATTTTTTCGGTCGGGTGGATATTCCTGAATTTCCCGTCTTTCTGATGCGGAGACAGTTTTATTTTTTCCTGACTGATTTCATCGGGCAGATGTCCGAATTTCGCCAGATTCAAATAACCGACACAAACAACCGCGAAAACCGCCGCGCCAATAAGGAAATACTCATATTTTGTCATTTTATTTTCACCCAAAACGATAAACCGCGTACAGTTTACTTATTAAAGTTAACTTTAAGTCAATAAAAAAATCATAAAAGGTCAAAAACGACTTTCAGCCTTTTCTGCCGCAAAAATTCCGCGCGGCTTTCGGGCTCCGTTTCGGCGATTTCCGCTTCGGTCAGCCGGACGGCGGAGGCTTTCAGAGATACGGCGGAAAAAGTGCCGGAAAGCGCCGCAAAATCTTTTTGCCATTCGGCATCGGCGCGGTTGCAACACCTGTCTGCCAGACAGGCGGCCAGAAACAACGCCGGCTTATTGTCCGTTTGTTTATAAATATCAAAAATGAAGTCGAGCTTTTTGGATTTTTTCATTTCCGGAAAATGATGAAAGCGCATATGATTAAGACAGACAAACCGGCAGAGTTTCGCCGTAAAAGACGGCAGTTTCAGCCGCGCGCAAAAATCGGTATTCAGCAAATCCGCCCCCAGCTTATCGTGCCCGACATGACGGGGAAATTCTTTGGGATCGGTCAAGGGTTTGCCGATGTCGTGCAACAAAACCGCCCAATAAAGCGCCGGCCTGTCCTGTTTTTCCAAATCAAAAAAGCCGATATTCCGGTCAAGCCATTTCAGCGCGTTGACAACGTGGCCGCCCGTATGACCTTCCGGATGAAACTCCGTTTTTTCCGGACAGGAAAAAAGCGTTTCCAACGCGGGACAATAAGCGCTCAACGCTTTCAAATCGTGCAGATTTTCCACAAACGCCCCGCCCGCTTTCGCGTTAAACGCCTTAACGAATTCGGCGTAGAACCGCTCTGCCGGCAAAGAGGAAAGATCGCCCGATTCCGCTATCCGCACACATTCCGCACGCGTCCGCTCCGTCATCGAAAACCCGAGCGTCGCCGCAAATCGTGCCGCCCGCACCGCGCGCAACGGGTCTTCGCCGAAATGACCGGCATCGACGATGTCAAGTTCGCGGTTTTTCAAATCATGCAAAGCCCGCTCGCTTAAAACCGTTTCGACAGTTTTCTCGGCTTCGTCCATAACAAGACAGTTCACGGTGAAATCGCGGCGCTGCAAGTCTTCGTCAAGCGTTACGTCTTTGGAAAACTCGAACGCGAAGCCCCGATGCCCCGCACCCGTTTTAATGTCTTTGCGGGCAAGGGCGTGTTCCTCATTCGTGTCGGGGTGTAAGAAAACGGGAAAACCCGCGCCGACGCGCCGGAACCCCTTTTCAAGCATTTCCGCTTCGGTCGCGCCGACGACGACCCAATCCCTGTCCTGTGGGGATTTTCCCAAAAGTTTGTCCCTGACATATCCGCCGACAATATAGCGTTTCATGCGTTCCCTGCCAAAATTCGCTTTAATTCCTTTTCCAAAACGGCTTCATCGGGACGACGCTCGGAAAAGACGGAATATTCTTCGTTTTCTTTTTCCGCAAAATAATCATCGAAAACACCGATGCGCGCGATAAGGTCTTTTTCACCGCCCGACGATTTGATTTGAATGACTTTTTTGATCATATCGAAAACGTCCGCCGGCATATCGTCCTGCATCTTTTCGACCGTATCGGCGAACGACAACGGCGGCAGAGCGTCGAAACGATAGACATACCGCGCATTCAGCAATCCGCGGAAGGCGTAGAGATATTTTTTATGTGTGAGCATCCCTTTTTCGTAAATGTCGTTTTTTGTTTTTTTGAACAAAGAAAAATAGTGGTGGAACAGCTTCTTTTGAGAAAAGTTTTTCCCCATGTAATCGCGCAGGAAAATCCTGTTGTCGCCCGTGTAAACGATCGGGGAATAAAGCCATTCGATCGTCGTCGGATTCGACGAGGCAAGCAGTTTCAGATACTTGAAAATGTCAAAGCCCGACAAATCAAACAGAGAGCCGGACACGTCACAAGGCGCCAAATCCGCCGCAAAAGCACGCGTGATGACGCTCTCTTTCGGCAAAAGAGTCAGATAGTCGTCAACGGGACGGTAAAAGACGAAGCGGATATCGTAATCGCTGTCGGCGCTCGCCATATCCCACGCGCGCGAACCGTTTTCTATCGCAAAAAGGATTGTAATTCCGTTTTCCCGTGCGATATCGCTCATCAGTTTTGCTATCGTGCCGCGCATGTTTTTTTCCTCAGTCTTATGCTTCCGTTGCGGCTTCCAGAAAATCCAGAATGACCTGCACCGTTTGCCGCGGCGTCTGATCGCCGTTGTCGATGATCAAATCGGAAAATTCGGGATCCTGATAGTGTTCCGCATACATCTGACGGATACGGGAATGCTCCCATTCCGTCAATTCCCGCGTTCCTCTGTTCGTCAGGCATTTTTCCAAAGACGGCGACAGCGTGATGTTGAAAAAGTGCGTCTGCCCGTCCTCGTAACTTTTCCAGCGCTCAAAATTTTTCCGCACGATCGGATAGGCGAAAATCAAAACGCGGCAGGTTTTGTCCGCTTTCTTTTGCAGAATGATTTTTTCCAACCGGTCGACTCTTTCTTTCCAGCCGGCCTCCATCGACAGGCCGAGCCTGTCCTCTTCCTCGTCGGTCAGCAAATCGTCGACTTCAATGAACAAAGAATCGGACAGACTTTCGTCCAAAAGTTTTGAAACTGTTGTTTTTCCGGCGTTGATCGGACCGTTAATATTTAAAATCAGCATGTTTTACTTCAGCTTTCCTCAGAATAAATCGTTAAATTCCGTTTTTATTTTTTCCAAAAAATCCAAAACGACCCGCGCGGTTTCTTCAGGCGTTTGATTGTCGTTATGAATGATCAGATCCGAAAATCCGGGATTGTGACAGCCTTCCTCATACATTTGCAGGATACGGTCGTGTTCCCATACACTCATGTCGTCGCCGCCGCGCCGCAAACATTCCTCTTCGGAAGGGGATAAAGTGACGTTGAAAAAACGCGTGTGTTCGTCCTCATAGCCTTTCCAGCGGTCGTAATATTCCCGTCCGATCGGATAGGCGAAAAAAACGACGCTGTGCCGTTTTTCCTCTTTTTCCTTTAAAATCAGACGTTCCAGACGATCGACGCTTTCGCAAAACGCCTCGTCCATCGACAAACCGAGCTGTTTTGCCTCGTCTTCGCTCAGCAAATTATCGACTTCGATAAACAGAGAATCGGGCAGGAGTTTTTCCAAAATCCTTGAAACGGTTGTTTTTCCGGCGTTGATCGGGCCGTTAATATTTAAAATCAGCATACTTCACTTTAGCTTGCCGCGAAGCAAATCGTCAACTTCCGTTTATGCGCGGTTCTTGAAATTTTTATGTCTTTTGCCAGATTCATCTTGACGAGCGG
The DNA here is from genome assembly GCA_017616015.1 of Alphaproteobacteria bacterium. GTDB lineage: Bacteria > Pseudomonadota > Alphaproteobacteria > CAAGCB01 > CAG-977 > UBA11549. The sequence goes on from JAFZYY010000006.1 coordinate 50,410, forward strand.
GGTGTTTAACGCTAAAAGAAAGGTTCTGAATTTTTTGTTTAAAGGAATTTGTGTCATGGCCAAACGTTGCATTATTACCGGAAAAGGTGTGCAGACAGGGAACAATGTTTCCCACGCGAATAACAAGTCTCGCCGTCGTTTTATGCCGAACTTGCAGTCCGTTTCTTTGTTGAGCGAAACATTGGGAACGACAGTCACGTTGCGCATTTCTTCCCGCGGTTTGCGGACGATTGAACACAACGGCGGATTGGACGCGTTTTTGCTGTCCACGCCGAACGGCAAGCTGTCCTGCGAAGCCAAGCGTTTGAAAAAGCGCATTCTGGGTTCTGCGGAAAAGCGCGCCGCGCAGGCTTAATCGCTTCCACAAGAATAAAAAAAAGCCTCCGTTTCCGGAGGCTTTTTTGTTTATTCCTTAATTTGTTCATATGCCCAATCGAGCCACGGGCAGAGTTTTTTCACGTCGTCGGCTTCGATCGTCGCGCCGCACCAGAAGCGCAGCCCCGCCGGCGCGTCCTTGTACGCGTTGCAATCAAATGCCACGCCTTCGTCGCCCAACAGTTTCACCATCTGTTTGACGATTTCTTTCTGCTGTTCGGGGGATTTCGCCTTAAACCAGTCGGCTTTGATCGACAGGCAAACGGAAGTGTTCGAGCGATAAGACGCGTCCTGAGCCAGAAATTCAGCCCAATCCGACTTCGCGACGAAATCTTCCAACACCTTAAAACTGGCTTTCGACCGCGCAATCATGCCTTTCAAGCCGCCGACGGACTTTGCCCAGTTCAGAGCGTCAATCACGTCCTCCACGCACATCATGGACGGCGTGTTGATCACGTCGCCGACAAAAATGTTTTCGTTCAGTTTGCCGTTTGTCGTCATACGAAAGATTTTCGGCATCGGCCACGCCGGCGTATAGCTTTCCAACCGTTCAACGGCGCGGGGGCTGAGAATCAGAACGCCGTGCGCCGCTTCGCCGCCCAGAGCCTTCTGCCAGGAAAACGTCACCACGTCCAGCTTTTCCCACGGCAAGTCCATCGCAAAAGCGGCGGAGGTCGCGTCGCAAATCACCAATCCTTCGCGGTCGGAAGCGATCCAGTCGCCGTTCGGCGCGCACACGCCCGACGTCGTTCCGTTCCACGCGAAAACGATGTCGCGTTTTTTGTCCGCCTGCGACAAATCGGGCAACTGACCGTAAGGCGCGTCAAACACGCGGACATCATTCAGTTTCAACTGCTTGACGACATCGGTCACCCAACCTTTGCCGAATGTTTCCCAGGCAAACATATCGACGCCTTTCGGCCCCAGCAAAGACCATAACGCCGCTTCGACAGCGCCCGTGTCCGAACCCGCCATAATGCCGACGCGGTAGGGCTCCGGCACCTGCAAAACCTCTTTAATCAGGTCGATTGCCAACTTTAAGCGGGAGCGTCCCAAAACGGAACGGTGCGATCGCCCCAAAACGTCCGTGCGCAACACGGCGGGCGTCCACCCGGGGCGCTTAGCGCAAGGACCGGAGGAAAAATTCGGGCAATTCGGTTTTTCAACAGGTTTCTGCATTTCAAAATCCTTTTACAAATGAGCTTCCAACGCTTTGACTTCGCCGATCAAAGCTTCGGCGATTTCGTCCGCCATCGCGGCGATTTGTTCTCTGTCCTCACCTTCCAGCATGATGCGGATCAGCGGTTCCGTGCCTGACGGGCGGATCAGCAGACGGCCGTTGTCGCCCAAAGCGCGCTCCGTCTTGTCGATCGCGATTTTGACCGGTTCGCTGTTCAGAGCCGCTTTGGCCAGAGCGCGGTCGGACAAGCGGACGTTCTTTAACAACTGCGGCACAGGTTCAAACAAATGCATCACCTGACTGACCGCTTTTCTTTCCTTGACAACGGCGGCGCACACCTGCAAAGCGGCGACCAGACCGTCACCGGTTGTAGAATGTTCGCCCAAAATCAAATGACCGGACTGCTCCCCTCCGAGATTGTAGCCGTCGGCACGCATCTTTTCGACGACGTAGCGGTCGCCGACCTGCGTGCGGATATGGTTCATGCCGTTCGCTTTCAGGTATCTTTCCAGACCGAGATTCGACATCACCGTCGTGACGACGCCGTTTCCTTTCAGAATACCGGCTTCTTTCCATTCGCGGCTGACCAGAGCCAAAATCTGGTCGCCGTCAATCACTTGTCCTTTTTCATCGCAGACGATCAGTCTGTCCGCGTCGCCGTCCAGAGCGATGCCGATGTCCGCGCCGACTTCGACGACTTTGGCGCACATCTGATCGGTATGCACGGCGCCGCAGTTGTCGTTAATGTTGCGGCCGTCCGGATCAACGCCGATCGTAATGACTTCCGCGCCAAGTTCATACAAAACGGTCGGAGCGACGCGGTAGGAAGCGCCGTTTGCGCAGTCCAGAACGATTTTCAGCCCGTCCAGACGCTTGCCGCGCGGAAACGTGTTCTTCACGTATTCGATATAGCGGCCGATAGCGTCGTCAAGGCGCTTTGCCTGCCCGATTTGCGAGGACGGTGCCAGACAGTCTTTCGTGTCGCCGAAAACGCGTTCTTCGATTTCCAATTCCATTTCGTCGGACAGCTTATAACCGTCGGGACCGAAAAATTTGATGCCGTTGTCCTCGTACGGATTGTGGGAAGCGGAAATGACCACGCCCAGATCGGCGCGCATCGAACGGGTCAGCATCGCGACCGCAGGCGTCGGCAGGGGGCCTAACAGCAACACGTCCATACCGACCGCCGTAAAGCCGGCGACCAAAGCCATTTCAATCATATAGCCGGACAAACGCGTGTCCTTGCCGATCACGACCTGCCGGCGATGTTCCCCGCGTTTGAACAGGGAACCGGCCGCGATTCCCAGTCTTAAAGCGATTTCCGCCGTCATCGGGTCCTGATTGGCTTTGCCTCTGACACCGTCCGTGCCGAAAAGTTTCCGTACTGCCATTTTTTACTCCTTAAATTCTTTTGCCGTACAAAACGGCTCCGTTCTTTCGGATATGTTTTACCAAATCCGACAAAACAGGCAATACACTTTCTGTTACAAAGTTAAACGTGTTACGAAGAAGAGGAATCATCGCTTGTATCAGCGTCTTTTTTCTCTTCTTCCCGCGGTGTTTCGGAAACGTCCCCCGTCTTTTCCGCTTCCGGCTTTTCAGCCTGCGTTTCGGAGGCGTCCTCAGCCTTTTCAGCTTCGGTCTTTTCCGGTGAGGGATCCGTTACCGGCACGGTTGAACGGGCGGAAATATGCACGCCGGGTTCTTCGCGCGTCAGTTTTTCGCCGTTCAGCAAAGCCTTGACCTCTTCCGCCGTCAGCGTTTCATATTCCAAAAGCCCTTGCGCTATGGCTTCCAGAACGTCGCGCTTTTCGGCCAGAACGCGGCGGCAGGTTGCATACGCTTCCTCAACCAACGCCTTGATTTCCGCGTCGACTTTTGCCGCCAGCTCTTCGGAGACATTCTTGCGCTGAGAAATCGAATAACCCAGGAATACTTCGCCGTCCGGCTCTTCAATTGCGATCGGGCCGATGTCTTTGTTCATGCCCCATTGCGTCACCATGTTGCGCGCAATACTGGTCGCCGTCCTGATGTCCTGAGACGCCCCCGTCGACACCTGCTCTTCACCGAAAATCATTTCTTCGGCGACACGGCCGCCGAAACAGATTGCCATACGCTCCTTCATATAAATGTAAGAGCGGGAATCCTTGTCGTCCGTCGGCAAAGACATCGTCAGACCCAAAGCCCTGCCGCGCGGAATGATCGTCACTTTGTGCAACGGATCGGAATGTTTGGATTCCAAAATCATCAAAGCGTGACCGGCTTCGTGATAAGCGGTCATCTTTTTGTCCTCTTCGGTCATGATGTGGGATTTGCGCTCCGCGCCCATCATTACTTTATCTTTGGCGTATTCGAATTCCGCCATCGTCACGACGCGCTTGTTGCGTCTGGCCGCCAACAAAGCGGCTTCGTTAACCAGATTAGCCAAATCCGCCCCTGAAAAACCGGGAGTGCCGCGCGCAATCTTTTTCAGATCGACATCAGGTCCCATCGGGCTTTTTTTCGTGTGAACGGCCAAAATCTTTTCACGTCCGGCCAAGTCCGGATTCGGCACGACGACCTGACGATCAAAACGCCCCGGACGTAGCAAAGCCGGATCCAGAACGTCGGGACGGTTCGTCGCCGCGATTAAAATCACGGCTTCGTTCGTGTCAAAACCGTCCATTTCGACCAACAACTGGTTCAGCGTCTGTTCACGTTCGTCATTGCCGCCGCCCAATCCCGCGCCGCGGTGACGTCCTACGGCGTCGATTTCGTCAATAAAGACCAGACAAGGCGAATGTTTTCTGGCCTGATCAAACATATCGCGCACACGCGACGCGCCAACACCGACGAACATTTCCACAAAATCGGAACCTGAAATCGTAAAGAACGGCACATCGGCTTCCCCGGCAATCGCTTTAGCCAACAATGTCTTACCCGTTCCGGGAGGGCCTACCAGCAATACGCCGCGGGGAATCTTGCCGCCCAGACGCTGAAAGCGCGGCGGATCTTTTAAAAAGTCGACGATTTCAACCAGATCTTCCTTCGCTTCGTCGATACCGGCGACATCGGCAAAAGTGACTTTGCCCTGCCCTTCAAGCATACGGGCGCGGGATTTGCCGAAGTTCATCGCTTTACCGTTTCCGGCCGCCATCTGACGCATAAAGAAAATCCACACGCCGATAAACAACACAAACGGCAACCAGTAAAGCAATCCGCTCCAGAACGACGCGTCTTCTTCCGGCGGAACGGCCGTCACGCGAACGTCTTTGTTTAAAAGTCTGTCTACCAATCCCGCATCGTCCGGAGCATACAAAGCAAATTTCTGCCCGTCGGTCAGAATGCCGGCGATTTTATTGCCCTGTATGACGACTTCGCGCACTTTGCCTTCCTGAACCTGTTGGGTAAATTCGGAAAAAGCCATAACGGTTCCGCTTTTGGAAGACGAACTGCTTTGAAATGCGTCAAACAGCGAAAACAGCAAGAACCCGACAATCAACCAAATGAAAATATTTTTACTCACTTTAACCGCCTTATTTACATGACAGGGCTTGTCCATTGAACCGTTTTGCATAAAGACGCATGCGGCGTAAACGCGACCTGACAACCAGCCTTAGTCCGTTTATACCCTAAATGAGGCGCAATAAAAAGACCTTCGTTATCAAAAAGTGCCGGCAAAACGCAAAAAGTTCTTTTTGGGAAAGATCTTTTTCCCGCGTTTGCGTCTTTTAACGGCGCGACAACTAAAGAATCCGACGGATCGAAATCCAATCGAAAAGCAAATCTGTCCCAACAAAAAACGGTTCGACCGGCGACCGGTTCCGACGCGGGCAAATCGCTTAATTCACGCCAAATCAAGATTCTGTTTTTACTGCACGCGGCGATCCGGCAGCCGCCCAAAGTCACTCCGCCGAAAGAAAGCGTTCGTATTTTTTTCAATAAACTTTTCAACGAATCCAGCCTCGGCGCATACGGTCTGTCCGCGATAAAGCGCAGAAAATCGCCTAAACAGAACAAAGCAGTCTCCTCAGACAACGAGTAAAACGCGTCTTTGGGGAAAAGTAAATATCCCCGATCGGACACTTCGGTTTTTCCCGTAACGAAAGCGGCGGCCTCTTTTTCAATTTTTTGCCGTTCTTTGCCGTAAATCAGCGTTTGCCGGAAAGCGGTTTCAATCTGTTCGGGCGTTAAAACCCGCCGCAGACGCCCGCGGTCGAAATCATCGCTGAGATTTGTTTCGTCTTCGACCCAATCCATATTGCAAAAGCGGTTGTATTCCCTTAAATCAGCCGGAGAAATGCTCAGCAACGGCCTTAAAATCCTGCCGAAATCCGTTTTTCTGACAGCCGACATGCCGGCCAATCCGACAGCGCCGCTACCGCGCGCTTTCCTGATTAAAAAAGTTTCCGCCTGATCCTGCCGGTGATGACCCAATAATAAAACTGAGCAGTTTTCTTCTTTGCACACCTCTGCCAACAAACGGTAACGAGCCTCCCGCGCCGCCTGCTCTATTCCGTGAGCGGGCTTTTGTCCCTCCCATGTTAAAAGGCGGCAGGGAATTCCCCGCCGCGTCAGCCGTTCCACTGTCAAACGCGCCTGCTCTGCCGAACAGGGGCGCAAACCGTGATCAACGATCAAAGCAATCATTTCCCCGCTGTTTTCGGCAACGAATTGACGCGTCAGCAAACACAAAGCCGTACTGTCCGCGCCGCCCGAAACGGCGACGGCGATTTTACCCGCCTCCGACAATCCGAACGCAGCGGCAGCCCTGTAAAAAACGGCTTGCGTCTGCTCTACGGACATGAAAGCTTCTGCTCTTCCGTTTCAAGGCGTTTTTTCATGGAATCCGAAACTTTGGGATATTCTTTTGTAAAGTTTTTAAAAGCGATGCACGCTTCGTCTTTTTTCTTCAGCTTTGCCATTGTCACGCCCAGTTTAAACAAATTATCCGGCGCTTTCTGACTGTCGCGGTAATTTTGGAATCCTTCGGCAAACGCGACGGCCGCTTTCTGATACATCGAACGGGCAAAGAAAGATTCGCCCAACCAGTATTGCGCGTTGCCGGCCAAAGCGTTTTTCGGATACAGCGCCAAAAAAGCCTCAAATTCGTTCTGCGCGGTTTTGTAATCCTGCTTTTTAATTGAAGCAAAGGCTTGATCATAAAGCTCTTTCGCGGATTTTTTACCGTATTTTTCTTTTATTTCGTTTTCTTTGTTTTTTGCGGTTTTAGCTGCGGCGGCCTCTTGTTCTTTTTTCTTTTTTTCGGCTTCTTTTTTTACCTTTTCAGCTGTTTCTTTTTCGCTTTCCATTTTTTTGATTTTAGCTTCCGCCGCCTGCAATTTCTTTTCCATTTCGGTAAAACGGACATTCATGTCCGCGCTGACCTGATCAATGCGTTTCTGCAATTTATCCTGCGAGAAATGAATGGATTCGATTTCGCCCGTCAGCTGGCGCACGGCCTGTTCCGTTTCCTGCAGCTGCATCAGCATCGCGTCCAATTTGTCTTCCGACGGATTATTATCCGCGGCCGCCTGAGGCCGTTTGGCGCTACCGACATAGTTGTTCGACAATTTTTTCTGAACGCCTTTCAATGCATCTTCTATCCGATCCAGACGATCCGACAATTCATTAACATTCGTCGCCGCCGAAGCGGAACCGGAAAGCACGGACAAGCTTAAAAAAAGACAAAAAAGTTTATTCATTTCATTCTTCCGTAAACTAAAAAAGAGCGCTTTATTATAAAGCACTCTTTTCTTTTTATGCTAACATTTTTTTAAAACCGTTAATCCGTCACGATAACCGTAACCGTGCGACGGTCTTCCGCCCAACCTTTGGGAGTGTTCTGCGTTGTCGCCAGTTCGGTTTCGCCCAAAGAAACAACAGCGACGCGGTTCGGATTGATACCGGCTTTCGTGATGTAGTTTTTCACGGCGTCTGCTCTTTTTTCACCCAGTTTCATGTTATAGGCTTCCGTTCCGCGCGGATCCGTATAACCTTCAACGATAATTTTCTTTTTCGGGTTTTCTTTCAGCCATGCGATTTGCTTATCCAATACTTTTTTGCCTTCCGGAGTCAATTCGGCTTTTCCGGTGGAAAAGAGGACCTCGTCATGGCGGAATTCCTCTTTGAACCCTTCGCATTTAACCGCGCTGTGAGAACACCCCGACAGCATCAGCAAAACCCCCAAAGCGCCCAGCACTTTTTTATTCATGTGATTGTCTCCTTTGAATTGTTCATAAAAAAAAGCACCCTCACTATAGGGTGCTTTTCTTTATCGGATAAGCTGATAATTAGTCTTTAACCATCGTTACGGCACGACGATTCTGAGACCAAGCCGCTTCATTGGCGCCGACGACAGCCGGACGTTCCTTACCGTAAGAAATCACACGGATACGATCGGCCGCGACACCGCGGGAGATCAGATAGTTCTTAACAGCAACGGCACGGCGTTCGCCTAAAGCCAGGTTGTATTCGCGCGTACCGCGATCATCGGCGTGACCTTCAACCACAATCTGCTTTTCCGGATTGGCTTTCAAATATTCGGCCTGAACTTTCAAAACCTTAACGGCTTCGGCAGACAGATTGGATTTATCAAAACCGAAGAAAACACGATCCTTTGCATTCTGAACAAAAGCTTCACTCTGTTCCGCAACCTGCTGATTTTCATCTTCTTCAAATTCATTGTCACCATTTGATGTTGTGGCAAAGCAACCGGAGAGCATAGCAACAGCGGCTAAAACAGCGAACAAACGTTTTTTCATAAACTTACTCCTAAACAAAAACAGTGGGATTTGTCTTGTGACTTTAAGCAACTTTTCCTTTTTTTGCAACATTTATTTCATTATTACTTTAACGATGCGACAAAAGAGGCGACCAGGCCGGATCGCTGGCGTCAACCGGCGTAATCAAGCGACGTTCGTTATATCCCGTAATATCAACGGCATAAATTTTTGTCGCTCCGGGAATGCCTTTTTTATTGGGCGCGTCCTGACGGAAATACATTAAAATACGCCCGTTCGGCGACCATGTCGGCGCTTCGACCAAATAACCTTCCGCGACCAAACGTTCGCCGCGTCCGTCAGGGAACATCACGCCGATATAGAATTTGCCGCCGGCCATTTTGGTAAAAGCGATATAATCGCCGCGCGGCGACCAGACCGGCGTTGCATACCGACCGTTGCCGAAGCTGATGCGTTTAACGTTTTTACCATTCGCGTCCATGACATACAACTGCTGCGCTCCGCTACGATCCGAGTTAAAAACTATCTGCTTTCCGTCCGGAGAATAACTGGGTGACGTATCAATCGCCGAAGACCGCGTCAGTTGCCTGATAACCCGCGTATTCAGATTCATTTCGAAAATATCCGTTTTGCCGTTGTCCGCCATTGACATAATCAGTTTCTGTCCGTCCGGCGAAAAGCGCGGCGCGAAAGTCATGCCCGGAAAATCGCCGACTATCTGCTGTTTGCCCGTTTCAATGTCAAATAAATAAACGCGGGGCGTGTCGTTATAGTAGGACATGTACGTAATCTGTTGCATGTTCGGCGAAAAACGCGGCGTTAAAACAAGGTTCAGACCGTCCGTTAAAAACTGATGATTTTCGCCGTCCTGATCCATAATCGCCAACCGCTTGATTCTGTTCAAAGCCGGCCCCGTTTCGGCGATATAAACGATACGCGTGTCGAAATAGCCGTCTTCCCCTGTAATGCGTTTATACACCGCGTCGGCGATCATATGCGCGGAACGACGCCACCCTTTCTCATCGATTTCCAGCGTTGCGGAATACATTTCCTGAGCGGCGTAAACGTCCCAAAGCCTGACGGAAACGCGGATTTGCTTTTTGCTTAAATAATCAACATGCCCCTGAATTAACGCTTCGGCGGAAATCGCCTGCCAGTCAACGAAAGCAGGAGCATCTTCTATCCCTTTAAACGATTGCAGATACGACAAAGGATCCAACGTGCGGAACAAACCCGACCCGGACAAATCCTCTTCTATCACGCGGGCAATCTTTTGAGCCATTTTTTTGGCATCGCTTTTAGCCGAGTTTTCACCAATCGAAAATTCGGGCAAGCCTATCGCCATCGGTTCGGAGCGCGCCCCCGTAATATCGATGCTTAATTCGGCTTTTGCCGAACCGGACGCAAGCAAAACAAAAAGGAACGCGAAAAAAACAATCTTTTTAGTCATTATATCACTCCGCCGTCAAACGGGTTAAACCTGAGAAGAAGAGTTTTCCAAGTATCGTACGCCTCTTCATAATTTTTTGAAAAAAGCCTGAACGGAGATTCTTCGTTCTTTTTATCGCAAATATAAACCGCGCGTCTGGCGCTTTCCGCGACGGAACGAAAAGCAGCGTCTTTGTTATATTTTGTTTTGTTAAGAATTTTGGCGTCCTTAACCGTTCCGTCTTTATCCAGAAAAACGCGGATTTCAATCAGCATGTTCTGCACGCCGCGCACGCCCGCGTCCAGATTCCAGCATTCGCGCAATTTAATGCCGATCAGGTCTTTTTCGGAAACGGACAGCTCTTGCATATAGCTGCCTCCTTGTCCGCCTTCAATGCCTTCCGTCACGATTTCGTCCGCATCGACCTCGGCTTCGGTCTGCGCGTCGGCATATCCCATGCCGCTTTTGATCCCGTCAACGGAAGCCAGAAGAGTTTTAAAGGGGTCGTCACTGCCGCCTCCGCTCTGAGTTCCGGAGCTCCTGACCGAATTGACCATTTGAACGTCGGAAGGCGCTTCCGCTTTTTTCGGTGCTGTCGTCACGCTTTTCAGCATTTTGTTCAAATCGTTTTCCAACATGGCGCCGGAAGATTGCTTTTTTCCGCCTGAACCGGATTTTGCCCCGCCGCGCGATTCCGGCTTTGCACTTTGCGCCGAAGCTTTGCTGTAAGCCGATGTCCGAACGGATTTTTTACCCGTTTTTTGGGAAGCCGATTTCGTCAGTTTCGGCGGCAAATTCGTTATTTCCGCAACCTTGACCTGAGACAAATCGACAACGAACATCGGTACGGAAACAACGTCCGATTTGCTTTCCGAAGAAAAATCATACGTTAATAAAAAAACGGCGAGCAAATGCAAAGAAAGAGACATGACAATCGGCAAATTGTCAAACGCCGCCTGCACCGTTTTAAATAAAAACGGGCAGTGTCTCAAGCGTATAAAAAAGCTCCGCCGCAGTCCCACCGGTCAAAAACCCCTATTTCTTTTTATTTTTAGCCTTGGGCTTTTTGGTTAAAACTTCCGTATCAACCACATCGCCCGTTTTCAAACCAACCTTTGAAATGCCGGCCAACCGCAGCAGACTCATCAGTTCTATCACCTGACCGTAAGAAGTCGCCCGATCGCCGCTGATAACGATTTTCAAATCCGGATTGCTTTTTTGCATCGCCTGCAGTTTTTTGACCAATGCTTCCGGCTGAACGGTCGCGTCCCCCAAATAAATTTTGGATTGAGCGTCAATGCTAATATCAATGGCACGATCGGCTTCTTCCATCGCCTGACCGTCCCCGTGCGGCAAATCCAGAGAAATACCCGTCGTCATCATCGGCGCAGTCACCATGAAAATCACCAGCAACACCAACATCACGTCGACAAACGGCGTTACGTTGATTTCCGCAAAAGACGCCTTTTGCCGCTTGCCGCGCGTTGAAAACTTAACCGAAGCCCCCATATCAGCCGCTCCGTTTTTCCGAACGGTACGTCGTATCGTCGATTTGGCGCGACAGGATCGTGCTGAATTCGCCGGCAAAGTTTTCCAATGTCTTAGCGTACCGGTTCATATCGCTGGACAGCTTGTTGTACGCCAGCACGGCCGGAATGGCCGCCGTCAGCCCTAACGCGGTCGCAAACAAAGCTTCCGCGATACCGGGAGCGACAACCGCCAAAGACGTGTTCGAGCTGGAACCGATGTTATGAAAGCTGTTCATAATTCCCCAGACCGTACCGAACAATCCGATAAAGGGAGACACAGCGCCCGTTGACGCCAAAAAAGTCATGCGTTTTTCCACCCGATCCATTTCGCGATCCATCGTGACCTGCATCACGCGGTCGATACGCTGATTCAGGCTTGTGCCGTGAACGCCGCCGGCGCCCAGCGTCCCGGAAGACCGCCGCCATTCCCGCATCGCCGCGACAAAAACGGCCGACATCGGATCCAAACGAAAAGGCTTGGCTTCAAGCTTGTCAAACATTTCGTCAAGAGATCCGCCCGACCAGAATTGAGATTCGAATTTTTTGGCATCTTCCGTTGCCGAACGCAGCAACATCAGTTTTTCGAAAATAATCGCCCACGACCAAACCGAGGCCATGGCTAAAATAATAATCACCGTTTTAACGACAAAATCGGCTTGCAGAAACAACCCCCACATGGACAGATTGGCTGCGGCCGCTGTTACAGATCCTGCCGGCATAGAAAAGCTCTCCTTAAACTAAGTATACTTTTAAGGAGAGCTTAAACCATATTGATTAACAGTTTACGAAATTTCGGCCAATTTTGTTCGTATATTTTCAGGGATTCGTGTCGGTCTGCCGGCCGGCGTTACGCACACGACCTGCAATTTCATTTCGACCAATGTTTCTTCACCGCGTTTGACGACCTGCAAACAATCAAACTCCGCGCCTCTTAATTCCAAAAGCGTCGTTTCGACTATCAATTCGTCTTCCAGACACCCCGGTCTTTTAAAATCGATTTCGCAATGCTTGATCATAAAGCCGCACGGCTTTTCGCTTTGCGCCATTTCCTTGCATGTAATACCGTTTTCATGCAGAAAGGACATACGCGCCTGCTCCGCGAAATTCAAATATTTCGAATGATAAACAACACCACCGGCATCTGTGTCTTCATAGCAGACAAGATGCGAATATAAAAACGTTTTCATGACCGATTAACGGCCGCCGTTTTTCATATCCATAGCCACCATCATACCGGCGGGGAACCGCATGGTGGAAGAATTGGAAGCAAGCGATTCCTTAAATTCATTTTTCGGATCAAGCGCTTTTCTCATCTTATTCAGCGCGACCAACGCATGCTTCATCTGTCTGTATTCTTCTTTGGAAACCTTTTTGTGATTTCCGTTTAAAGCATAATCCGATCCCGCGAGGATAGCTCCCATTGACGTTGACAACGTAAGCGCTGCAGCAGGATCCAAAGTCTTGCTTAACATCGCGCCGGCAATAACCGTCATCGCCCCGAACATAAGCGCTCTTTTGGCTCTGTCGCTCAATCCCGCCGTGGACTGCATAAATTCTTTCTGTGTATCGGCCGTCATATTGTCAACGACTTCAATCGCCATTTTTTGATCCGGAAGCTTCAAAGGATTTTCCTTTATATAGGCATCGGCTGCGCGCGCGGCTTTCCGTCCGGAAGAAGTCTCGCCCATTACCTGAAGCATTCCGCCCAGATACGCACCGATTGTGCCGATCGTATTGATTTGATCCGCTGTCATTCCCTGGCTTAAATCAAGTTTCATAGACATTGTTACAGCTCCCTTCTCTAAAAACTAGACAAAATTTATCATGGTTTTTATTTTTTGTCAAATAAATCTTCCGTTCCTGTTGTTAAAACCGGCAACCCCAAATGTTTAAAGCCCATCGCCGACAGCATACGACCGCGCGGTGTGCGTTGAATATAGCCTTGCTGAAGCAGATACGGCTCGATGACTTCCTCGATCGTGTCGCGTTCCTCGGACAAAGCCGCCGCCAAAGTATCCGCGCCGACGGGGCCGCCTGCATACTTCTGCGCAATACAGGTCAGATACCGCCTGTCCATCATGTCCAAGCCCTGCTTGTCAACGTCAAGCCTTTGCAAAGCCCTGTCCGCCAAAACCGTGTCGATTTCCTTTTTGCCTTCAAAAACGGCAAAGTCCCGCACGCGCTTCAACAGACGTCCCGCCACGCGCGGCGTTCCTCTTGAGCGCTTGGCGATTTCGACCGCGCCGTCGTCCGTAATGCCGATGTTCAGAATGCCTGCGCCGCGAATCACGATCTTTTTCAGTTCCGCCGGATCGTAGAAATCAAGCCGCAACGGAATCCCAAAACGGTCGCGCAAAGGTTGACTCAGCAAACCCGACCGCGTCGTCGCGCCGATTAAGGTGAACGGCTGCAACGGCACGCGTACCGTCGTCGCGGCGGGGCCCGACCCGACCAGAACGTCCAGCTGAAAATCCTCCATCGCGGAATAAAGCGTTTCCTCGATCGTCGGCAGCAGGCGGTGAATTTCATCAATAAACAGAACGGAATTCGGCTGAACGGTCGTCAAAATCGCCGCCAAGTCCCCGATTTTCGTAATCGTCGGCGCGGCGATCGAGCGGAAATCAACGTCCAGTTCATGCGCGACGATCTGCGCCAGCGTCGTTTTTCCCAAACCGGGAGGCCCCGACAATAAAACGTGATCCAACGCTTCGCCTCTTGCCAGCGCCGCCGTGATAAAAATTTTCAGATTTTCGCAGACGGTTTTTTGTCCCGTAAAATCCTCCAACCGCTGAGGACGCAGTTTCAGCAATTCCTCGTCCCCTTCGCGCCGCGCGCCGGAAATCAAGCGTTCTTCACTCATTTGGCAAACCCTTTCAGCGCTTCACGAATCAAGTCGGCGAAGCTCGCATCGGCGCCGGCCGTTTTCAGCGCTTTGGACACGGCGGAAACGGCGTCCATGCGAGCGTATCCCATATTGATCAAAGCGGAAATCACATCGTCCGCCGCGCCGCCCGAAGCCGCTTTTCCTGTTTCCGCCCCGATAGCCATATCCGAATCGGTGATAGCAGATAAAGAGCCTATTTTACCTTTCAATTCCGTCACAATGCGCACAGCCAGTTTCGGTCCGACGCCGTTTGCCCGCGACATCGATTTCGAATCGCCCGAAGCAATCGCCAACGATAAATTTTCGGGCGACAACGCGGATAAAATCGCCAAAGCGACTTTCGCGCCGACACCCTGCACCGTTGTCAGCAAAGCAAACCAACTTTTTTCCGCTTCGTCCGCAAAGCCGAACAGTTTAATGCTGTCTTCGCGCACCTGCATTTCGGTCAGAAGAGTCGCTTCCCCGCCGGTGTGAGGCATCTTCGACAATGTCCGCCCCGAACAAAACAGCCGATAACCGACGCCGTTTACGTCCAAGATTAAAAAGCCCTCTCCGAAAGAGTCAACGATTCCTCTAAGTTTCGCTATCATTTCTTTGTCAGCTCCGAAATCAGTTTCAATCGTTCTTTAGTCACGCGCAGAAAGGAATGGCAAATCGCCGCCGCCGCCGCGTCCGCCGCGTCAGGTTTCATTTTTCCCGCCGCGGGAAGAAGCGTGTGCACCATCATGTCAACCTGCGCTTTTTCCGCGTGACCGACGCCGACCACGGCTTTTTTGATTTGGTTTGCGCCGTATTCCGCAACAGGAATGCCGCAGGACGCCGGAGTCATCAAAACGACGCCTCTGGCCTGAACCAGTTTCAGCGTCGTTTCGGGATTCGTGTTGACGAAAACCTGCTCCACGGCGGCTTCGTCGGGCGCGTATTCGGCAATTACCGCGCGGATTTTCTGATGTAGTTCCAACAACCTTTCCGCCAAAGAAAGCGAATCCGTCGAATCGGCAACACCCGACGCGACATAAGAGATTTTGGAACCGTTGCTTTCGATGACCGCCCAGCCCGTATGACGCAGACCGGGGTCAAGCCCTAAAATCCGCACAGCCGCCAAGATTTAGTCTTCCAGCTTCGCCATGATTTCGTCGGAAACGGAAACATTCGAAGCGACGCGTTGCACGTCCTCCTCGTCATTCAGCGTTTCAACAAAATCAAAGAACTTCTTCGCCGTTTCAACGTCCGTCAATTCGGTTTCGACCAAAGGTTTCCAGTCAAAACGGCAAATCGTCGGCGTATCGAATTTGGCTTCCAGCGCTTCACGAACGGCGCCTAAATCGTCCGGCGTGCAGGTGATGCGGTGCGTTTCCTCGTCAGATTCGACATCTTCTGCGCCGGCTTCCAAAGCGGCTTCGAACATCGCGTCGGCTTCCGCGACGGAAGCGGGATATTCGATCAGTCCGATTCTCTGAAAGTTGAACGCGACGGAACCCGTTTCGCCCATCACACAACCGGCCTTGCCGAAAATGGAACGAACGATCGGCGCGGTGCGCTTCGGATTATCGGTCAAAGCCTCGACGATAACGGCGACATTTCCGGGACCGAATCCTTCATAACGGATTTCTTCATAGTTCGCGGCATCGCCGGCGGCAGCCTTTTCAATCGCGCGCTTGATGTTGTCTTTCGGCATATTTTCAGCGCGAGCGGCGGCTATTGCGGCGCGCAGGCGCGGGTTATAAGCCGGATCGGGCAACCCAGCTTTCGCGGCGACAGTAATTTCACGACCCAGTTTGGAAAACGTGCGGGCGCGGATTTTGTCCTGAGCGCCTTTGCGATGCATAATGTTTTTAAATTGTGAATGACCTGACATGGTACTCCTCGGTCTTTAAAGTTAAAAAAGAATATCGCCTTTGTTTTAACACCATTTAAAGCGGCGGTAAAGATTCCTGTAAGCGTCCCCCGTAACGAATCATATAAATTTTTTCGGCTTTGCCCGTCGCGTCGTTTGTATCGACCATCACGCCGCAAACGGTAGCGTCGCCTTTTTCCGGTTCGTATTTTTCGGCTGACATGTTCGTCACAAAGCGTCTGACGGGTTCGTCTTTTTTCATGCCGATCACGGAATCAAAACACCCGCACATGCCCGCGTCGGTCAGATAAGCCGTGCCGTTCGGCAGGATTTGCGCGTCCGCCGTCGGGATATGCGTGTGCGACCCGACGACCAGACTGACGGAACCGTCCAGATACTGCCCGAACGCCATTTTTTCGCTGGTCGCTTCGGCGTGAATGTCGACAACCATCGCCTGCGCGTCCTGTCCCAGCCTGACGGCGTCCGCCCATTGCTTCGCGACGGTGAACGGATTTTCGATTGCGTCCATAAAAACGCGCCCCTGAACGTGCAGGACGCCGACTTTTCGCCCGTCGGGCAAGCGGTATAATCCCGCACCTTTGCCGGCAGTCCCCGCCGGATAGTTCGCCGGACGCAACAAACGGTTTTCCGTATCCAGAATCGGTTGGATTTCTTTGGCGATCCAGCCGTGATTTCCCGACGTGATCACGTCCGCGCCCGCCTGAAACAGCTCGCGGCAAACGCTTAAACTCAGTCCGAATCCATGTGCGGCGTTGTCCCCGTTGACGATCGTGAAATCGACATGATAGCGGCGGCGGAAATCAGGCAACGTTTCAGCCACCAGACGGCGGCCGGATTTGCCCAACACATCGCCTAAAAACAAAATACGCATTAAATTCCCTTTATTATTTCTTTTTCCGTCAGAACGAAGTTCAGTTTTTCGTCAGTTTCTTCCAACGGAACGCGGTCGATTTCCTGACCGGAAAAAGCGGCGCCGATAACGACGGGCTTTCCCGTCCGGCGCAATAAATTCACCGTTCTGTCGTAGAATCCGCCGCCATAGCCCAACCGTCCGCCCGTCCGGTCAAATGCTAACAAAGGCAACAGTAAAACCGTCGGCACGACCGTTTCGTATTTTTCGTCGGGCTGTTCCGTGCCGTACGGACCTTCGACAAGCGCCGCGCCGGGTTCCCACCGTCTGAAAAACAGAGGCTCTTCTTTTCCGGAAACGACAGGCAAAGAAACAGTAAAACCGCGATTGAACAAAGAATGCATTAAAGGACGCAAATCCAATTCGGTTTTCATCGGCCAGTACGCGGAAAAAACAGGAGCTTTAGGCAACGGAATTTCATTAAAGCGGGCCACGATTTCCTCTGCGCACCACAACGCATGATCCAAAGCGATTTCGGAACGCTTATGAACGGCCGCCGTGCGCAGTTGTCTTTTTAAGAAAGTGTAATCCATAGCCCTGCTTTCTTTGTTTTATAATGGAAGACAACCTCTCTGACCGTTGGATCAAAACACGCGTCGCGTGGGCCGCCTTGTATAGGTGGGCGCCGTGATACGACAAGACTTCGACGCTTAAACAAAAAGCACGTTATCCGCCGCAGGGACAGCTCCCTTAAAAGTAAACGTTGGCCCCGAGTACCAGCGGGATCCTGACGAATCGAAAAGTAAATCTTCCGGTTTTCAGATTACGCATTTTCGATCGTTTCGGCAACTGCTGAAATGCGCTGAGATACTTTTTCCACCAGCTGAGCGGTCTGAGCCAAAACTTCCGCGGAAGCGACATTATCCGCCTGAGCTTCCGACAACGCCTGATTTTTTTCGGTCAGATCGCTGGCCAGCAACAAAGCGCCCATCACTACCCCTAAACTTTCGTTTACAGGCATGCGCGATTTGATAAAGGATACTTTTTCATCTAACTGACGCGCCAGATCCTTCAGGCTTTCTTCCTGTCCTTCGCCGCAGGAAACGGTATATTTTTGTCCGCCGATATTTAACTGAACGTCCGCCATTTTTATCCCCTTAAAATTTTCAGCTCTTCCAGAGTCGAATCCAGACGTTCCGAAGCTTCTTTTGTCGTTTGTTTCAGCTCTTCATACGCCTGACGCAGTCCGTCCAATTCGATGGAAAGCGTTTCTTTTTCTTTCGTCAGTTTGTTTTTTTGTTCTTCAGCCGCGCTGAGTTCCGAACGCAGATGATCGTTTTCCTCCTTTAAGGAATTTAACTGATCGTTTTCCTGCGACGGCGTTCCGCCCTGTTCTTTCAGTCGCTGCAATTCCTGTTCGGCGTCCGTCTTGGCTTTAATCAAAGCGGGACGTTCGCGTCCCCACCCTTCGCGGAATTTCTTAAACTGTTCGCGCTCGCTCAACAGCTGATTTTTTTCGGCGACCAGCCGATTGCGCACAGACAGCAATTCTTCTTTTTCGGCTTTCAGCGCGTTTAGTTCCGATTCGGAATCGTGTGCGGCGGCGCGTTCCGTTTCCGCTTTATCCAAAGCTTCTTGCAGACGGGCGCATTTTTCGCGCAACTCCGCCGTTTCTTTTTGCCGTCCGACAATAACCGCCGATGCCGCGTCCAAGCGCTGTGCCGCCTGAGCCAAGCCTTCCAGCGCTGTTTGCAGTTGTCCTTGTGAGCTCAACTTTTTTCCCCTTGTTTAAAAATATTTCCCTTTAAGATAAAATCGTTCCGCGTTTTGTGCAACAGACTTCTTAACTTTTTTCCCTTTAATTGACAAACGCCGTTGCTTCTGCCGTAATATCCGACGAAAGGAACGTGCATGAAACAGGATCTTTATTTGATTATTCCCGCCGGTTTGAAGGCAGAACGGATTCTTGAAAGCTTTAATCGGTTCTGCAAAGACGAAACGCCGCAAGCGGTTTTGTACGATCCGGCAAACCACACGGATACCGACGCCGGAAAAATTATCAAAACCGTTCAAAACAAAGATATTGCCGTAATTATCAGAAACAGCGCCGAAAAAGCTTTGTCTTTACAGGCTGACGGCGTTCAAATCGCATATGATAAAGAATTAAAAAAAATCAAAAAACAAATCGGAGATCTGGCTTTAGGCGTTATCTGCACTACGCGGGACGAAGCGATGCGGGCGGGCGAAGCCGGCGCGGACTACATCGGATTTGACGGCGAAAACGCTGCCGAACTGACGCTGTGGTGGAGCGAGCTGTTCACTCTGCCCTGTGTTGATTTTAATCCCGACCGTCCGTCGGAAGCGGCTGATTTTCGGATTCGGGAACTTTCCTGCTGAAAACAAACGTCCTGTTTAAAACGTACCCCAACAAAGCGACCGGCAAAGTCAAAACGGCGCCGGCAATATATTTGTTGACCAGCCCGACCAGCTCCAACAGCCGCAATCCGGCGATATTGGCCAGACAAAGAACAACATAAACGCCTATAAAGCGCCCCAAAAGCCGCAGTTGAAAATTTTTAAAAACGACTCTGCCGAACGTCTGAAAATTGAACAAAACGCCGCAAACGGTCGCGATCACAACGGCCGCCGCGTAAAATACGCCGATATAAATCAGCAGAGAATACAGACTGTAATAAAACAGCGTGTTTACGCCGCCCATCACCAGAAACAAAATGAACTGTTCGGACAGGCCTGTTATTTTCACGCCCAAATGTATTCCCCAATAAAATAAATCTTTCAGTTTTTTCATGCGACCGGTGCCCACAACACATCTTCGATTCGTTTCGCGCCCGTAATCAGCATCACCAACCGATCAACGCCGACGGCTATTCCCGCGGCGGGCGGCATTGCGGCGACGGCGGCGATGAAATCGTCGTCGATCGGATAGCGTTCGCCGTACAATTTTTCTTTCAAATCCATATCGTGTTCGAAACGCTGTCTTTGTTCCGCCGCGTCCGTCAATTCGGAAAAAGCGTTTGCCAGTTCGACGTCGCCGACATAGACCTCAAAGCGTTCCGCGAAACGCGGATCTGACGGTTTGCGGCGGGACAAAGCCGCCATACAGACCGGATAATCATATAAAATCGTCGGCACGCCGCGCCCTAAACACGGCTCTATTTTTTCATAAGCGATTCGGAAATAAATATCGTCCCAGCGGTCGTCCGGATTCGTTTCTATCCCCAGTTTTCGCGCGACGGCGGCAAGAGGCGCGGGATCGGGTTCGAGACTCGGTTCTTCCGGCAATGTTTTCTTTAATTCAAAACCCGCGTATTTGCGGCAGGCTTCGGCGACGGAGATCCTCTCCCACGGTGCGAAAGGATCGCATTCCCGCCCGTTTTCCCTCAGCGTTTTTACGCCGCAGGCTTCCGCGCATGCTCTTACCAGTTCAACCGTATCGTCCATCAGCGCTTCGTAATCCGCATTCGCCCGATACCATTCCAGCATGATAAATTCGGGGTGATGCCGGCTTGACCGTTCCTCGTTGCGAAAAACGCGCGCCATCTGAAAAATCTTCGGCAATCCTGCGGCCAGAAGCTTTTTCATCGTAAATTCCGGCGACGTGTGCAGATACATGGTTCTGTCCGCCTGCCCGAACGGTTCGGCCAGCTCGGTTTTAAACGCTTTCAGATGCGGTTCAAGCCCCGGAGAAATTTGCAGAATCGGCGTTTCCACTTCCAAAAAATCCCGCTTTACAAAAAAAGAGCGGATCGTTTCGATGATTATGGATCTCTGCTTCAGCAAAGGCAAACGGCGGCTGTACTCGCCCGCGTGCCAAAAAGGAATCTGACCGTTCATAAAAAAAATACTCCCGACTCTGCGTACAAGTCTTGCGTTCAAAACGTGAATCTGATACTTTTTCCACAAATTTTATTGTCTTTCTTTTAATATACAAGGAAAAAAACACATGAAAATGCAAGCAAACCAGATGCGTCCGGGCATGGTCATCGAATACAACGGCAAACCCTGTGTCGTGATTGACTACGAATTGGTCATTCCGGGCAAAGGAAACGCAACCATTCAGGTTAAAATGCGCGATGTCGCAACGGGCGTCAAAACGGAACAGCGTTGGCGCACGGCTGATTTCGTCGAAAAACTGATGAGCGAAGACCGTGACTGCCAGTATTTGTTCTCGGACGGCACGGATTTAACGTTCATGATGACGGACACTTACGATCAGTTCACTGTTCCTAAAGAACTGTTAGGCGATCGCGCCGCTTACCTGCAGGACAACATGGAAGTTGTCGTTCAGTTCATTGAAGACAAACCCGTCGGCGTCGAACTGCCGCCGAAAGTCATTCAGACGGTTGTCGAAACGGAGCCCGTGATTAAAGGTCAGACGGTTTCCTCCTCTTACAAACCGGCTGTTCTGGATAACGGTCTGCGCATCGGCGTGCCGCCGTTTGTGGCGACCGGTGATAAAATCGTGGTGTCAACGGTTGACAACACCTACGTGGAACGCGCGAAATAATTATTGAAGAAAAGGACGTTTAAATGGCGATCCATACGACTTATCCTTCTGTCAGAAAGACTACCGTACGCAAAGCGATGGCGGAAATAAAAGAACAGCAGGCGGCGGCAGCGTCCAAAAGACGCAAAGCCGACACTGTGGAAGAATTCCGTAATTCCCGTCAGGATCGCTTTCTTTCGTCTTTATCGCCAAACTTAAACGTCATGATTCAGGCTGTGCAAAAAGCGGGGCGCGGATTAATTCGTGATTTCGGCGAACTGGAAAAGCTTCAGATTTCGCAAAAAGGCGCGGCGGATTTTGCGTCTTCGGCGGATATGAACTCTGAAAAGACTCTTCGGGAATATTTGCTGAAAGCCCGTCCGCGCTACGGTTTTTTGCAGGAAGAAAGCGGCGCCGTAGCAGGCGAGGATACTTCGCACCGTTGGATTATCGATCCGTTGGACGGCACGACAAACTTTCTGCATGCGATTCCGCATTTTTCCATTTCTTTGGCTTTGCAGGAAGATAAAGAAATCGTTGCGGGCGTCATTTATAATCCGGTTTCAGGCGATCTGTTTTACGCGGAAAAAGGCGGCGGGGCATGGGCGATGACAGCTTCAGGCTCCTGCCGTTTGCATGTGTCCGACCGTAAAAAAATGCAGGAAGCTTTGGTTGTAACGGGTATTCCTCATTTAGGACACGGCACGCCCGACAAATTTATTGAACAGCTGATGCCCATGATGCAAAAAACGGCAGGCATTCGCCGCATGGGATCGGCATCGCTGGATTTGGCTTATGTCGCGGCGGGACGCTTCGAATGCTATTGGGAAGAAGGGATTAAGCCCTGGGACGTCGCGGCGGGCATGCTGATCGTCAAAGAGGCCGGCGGGCGTCTTTGCACGCTGGACGGCAACGAAGATCCCTTTACCATACTTAACGACGGCAGTATTGTCGCCACAAACGACTATTTGTTTAATGCAATCAAAAAACAAATGACGGTTCCGGAAAAGAATGAAAAAGAATGACCCGTTGACTTTTTTTACAAAAGTAATTTTAGCCAGCGTTATTTTTATCACGGCGGCAAAAGGGGCTTGCGCTCAAATCACTTTGGATTGGGACGTTCTGACAGATACTTCTCCGTCTGAAGAAAATGCTTCTTCGCTACGTTCCGATACTGAAAAAAAATCGACTATTTTATTAAAAGCGCCATCTTCGGAAGTTTCCAAAAAAAACAAAAAGACGTCAAAAAAAACGAAGCCGGCTCCCAAAAAAACAACCAAAAAAGAACCGCCGAAGCCTTCTGAAAAATATCATGTTCAGGAAACGCTTCAAAAAGACGAACATGATAAATTGAAGCCGCACGCCGCTCCCGTGCCGCAGGTTAAAGTTCTGGAAACGAACGATACCGCGGAACCGGCGGAAAAAGAGATTTTACCTGAAAAAACTCCCGAGGAAATCGCTGAACCCAGGATTTCCAAACACTTTTTAGAACAACAGCCGCCCGCCGAACCGCCCACGCCGCAACAAATGCAAGAGGAGATACTTCCGAAAAAAGAACCCGAACAAACGGAAATCGCCGAAGTTAAACCGGAAATAAAAGAGATCGCGCCGGAAGAAAAATCGCTTCTTTTAAACTTTTCCGTTTTTCCCGTTTCGGAAAAGCTTTCCGCCGCGGAACGTTCCGTTGTTTTATCCAAGGAAATTCCGCCGGAATCGGCTACAGTAAAAGCGCTGACCGATAAAAAAACATTGCAGTATATTCTGATCTTCGAAAAGAAATCCGTCGAACTGACGGAAGAAATGCAAAATACTTTGGACGGTATTGCGTCTTCAATGAAAAAAGAAAAAGGACGGCGCCTGATTTTGTATTCCTATTGTTCGCCGGATCCCGCCGAACCGGGGAAAGAACGCCAATGCGCTTTGCGACGCGCGCTGAAGATCCGATCTTACCTGACTATGTGCGGAATTCAAAGCCTGCGGGTCGAACTGCGGTCTCAGGGACAAAAAGGAGCCGGCGATAAAATCCCCGACAGAACGGACATCGTCATTCAGGACAAATCACTTTAAGGATTGATACCATGGAACTGCCCAGCCGTTATATCACGCGAATGTTTCTTTTTCTGGTTTTGGTCACGGCGGCCTGCGCGGTTCTTTTCCCGGCGTTAAAAAACGCTTTGATGACCAATCCGCCTTTAAATTCTTTGATTATTCTCGTCTTTTTATTCGGCGTTTTTTTAAATTTTCACTCCGTTTTTGCTTTATACCCCGAAATTAAATGGGTGAAAGCGCCGGTTCTTTCTTTATCCGAACCGGATCTGCAAAAATTACGGCTACTTTCGCCGTTGGCTTTGGTATTAAAAAACAATCAGGCCAAAGGAAACGCCGTTTTATCTCCGACAATAGCCAGAACTATTCTGGATTCCGTCGGCATGAGGCTGGAAGAAAGCCGCGATATATCCAAATATATTATCGGTTTGTCGACCTTTTTGGGACTGCTGGGAACTTTTTGGGGGCTGATGTCCACAGTCGGCGCCGTCGCCGATGTTATCCGATCTTTGAATATTTCGGGCGAAGAAGCGACTCAGGCGTTTAATACGATTAAAAACAGCCTGGAATTGCCGCTTTCCGGTATGGGAACGGCCTTTTCCTCGTCTTTACTGGGATTGTCCGGCGCATTGGTGGTCGGCTTTTTGGATTTGCAGGCCAGTCGCGCCCAGAACAACTTTTACAACAGCCTTGACGAATATCTTGCTTCTCTGACGCGCTATTCCTCTTCGGTCGGAAGCCAGTCCGACGAATCGGTGACGTCAAACGGCGCTTATGCCAACGCTTTGCTGGAACAGGTCGTGGAAAGTCTGGCAGATATTCGCAATCAGCTGAAAAAAGCGGAAGCACAGGGGCAGGAAAGAACGCAGACCGATATGGATATGCTTCGTTTCATCAGCCGAATCGACCATAACGTGACGCAAATCGACAAACGTTCCGAAGCGCGTCAGGAAACTTTATTGACGGAAGTGCGCGATTCTTTCAGATTGTTGGTTCGCACCATTTCCGGAAAAGACAAGCAGTAAAAAATCATGCGCCGGTTTCGCAACACAACCGAATACAATTTTTGGCCCAGCTTTGTCGACGCTTTGTCAACTTTGCTGATAGTTGTGCTGTTCTTTTTGCTATTGTTTGTTTTGGCGCACTTTTTCATGGGTAAAAACCTTGACACGAAAAACTCCGAAATCAACCGGTTAAACATGCACTTGCACCAACTGACGGACGAATTGGCGATTGAACGGCAAAGCTCTCGGAAAATAGCCGAAGAATTGACGGAAACGTCCGGTAAATACTCGCAGGCGCTGGCTCAAATAGCCTTATTGGATCAGGACATCAAAGCTTTAAGCCTGCGCAAGCAGGAATTGGAACAGGAAACGGCCGAAAAAAGTCGGGAAGTCAAAAACGAACGCAAAATTTCCGAGGAAGCCAAAGCGCATATCGCGGTTTTAACGGCTCAAACGGAAAAACTGTCAAAAGAACTGGCTCAGTTAAGCGCTCAGCTGGACAAAGCCGAAGCGAAAGATAAAGAAAAAGAAGCGCAAATCGCCGATTTAGGCAAAAGACTGAACAGAGCTCTGGCCGCGAAAGCGTCGGAACTGTCGTCTTATCGCTCCGAATTTTTCGGCACTTTGCGCGAAGTTTTAAAAAACAGAGACGACATACGCATCGTGGGCGATCGCTTTGTTTTTCAATCCGAGCTGTTCTTCAAAAGCGGCTCCGCTTTTCTGGAAGACAGCGGTAAAAAACAGTTGAACGTTCTGGCAAAGACCATAAAAGAATTACAGAAAAAGATTCCTTCCAAAATAGCATGGGTGCTGCGCGTAGACGGACACACGGACAATATTCCGATCCGCAACGAACTTTATTCGTCAAACTGGCAGCTTTCCGCGGATCGCGCGATCGCCGTCGTGCAATATTTAATCGAACAAGGCGTTCCGGAACGCTATCTGGTCGCGGCCGGCTTCGGCGAACATCAGCCGATCGATAAAGGAAACACGGAAGCGGCGCGACGGAAAAACCGCCGGATAGAGTTCAAACTGACGGAACGATAACTTTTTCGCATTTACACGGTAAATAAGCTTGAAAAGCTGAAACTTTTAGAGTATAGAAAGAAAACTCAATCTTATCTGGAGCTGAAGTTATGAAAAAAGATATTCATCCGAATTACCATGAAATCACCGTGGTGATGACTGACGGGACAGAATTCAAAACCCGTTCGACAATGGGAAAAGAAGGCGATACGGTTCGTTTGGATATTGATCCGTTGGCTCACCCTGCTTGGACAGGCATTTACCGTTTGGTTGACAGCGGTGGTCAGTTGGCAAAATACAACAAACGTTTTGCTGCTTTTACCGGCAAAAAATAATTCTACACAGAACAGAATTGAAAAACGGCTTTTTTTTAAGCCGTTTTTTTTATCTCTTATACTTTTTCCGACCGCCTTATTTTTTTCATTGCTTATTGATCCAATCTTCTTCTAAAATATTAAAGTGGAATGATGTGTTAGAAAACAATTATGACTGGCATCGTACATTACGAAGTTTATGTTTTTCAACGGAATAGCTGGGATTTATTGGCTCGGTATCCCGCGGAGCAACGCGCCGAAGCGGTACAGCATGCCAAAGATGTTGAAAGAAAAGAACGCACGCCGACAAAAGTATTGCGCGAAACCTACGATTTAAACACGCAGGTGTTTCAGGAATCCCTGATTTATCTAAGCGACATTCCAAAACCCGAAAAAGAGCACCACCATCATCATTTTTATTCGGGCGCAAGCATTCCGACTTTCCACCCCGTCCAGAAACAGGAAAAGTCAGACGGAAAATTTGCAAAAGCCTTATCGGCTCTGATATTTTCAATTGTCTTTTCCATTGTTTTATCAACACTTTTAACCGCGGGGCTGGTACATTTTATCGTTACGCATCGGCTGGCGACGCCGGAACATTCCAAACTTTTTGCTCTGATTTCGTTCATCGTTCTCTTTTTGCTGTTGGTTATTCCGAGCTGTTACCGAAGCGTCGATTGGACAGCTCTGATGCAGGACAGAGATGTCAATAATAAAAACAAACGCTCCGTATTGCCCGTGAAACCGCATTCTGCACCGACAGCAAGAGGCCAGTTGAATCTTTCGTCGAAAGATCTTTACGGAAGCGCGCAGAGAAATGAAGACGAACCGCCTTCCCTGCTTTCCAGAATAGTGCAAACTGTTATCGACTCCTTTGATTTGCTGACCGGACGGAAGCCCTTTTCCGAACGTTTGCGGGAAGATAAAGAGCGCCTTCAGAAAGAAATAGAGCTCAGTCTGAAGAAAAACGATGAGAACGACGCGGAAGAAACACCTGAAGAAACCTCCGAAGAATTAACCGAAGAGCAGGAACAACCGGAGCCTGACAACGAAGTTGCCGATGAAGAAAAAAGCGAAGAAGAAAAAGAAGAAAAACAGAGCAATGTCACTCTTCCGCCCGAATTGGAAGAATATTATCTGAAAATGTCAGCGTTTCTTTCCATTCTTTTGCGCATTTTAAGAGACAAGAATATATTGCTTAATACTTATACGCGCTTTGGACTTGAACTGTTTTTAGCGGGCGCCTGCGAACAGATGTGCCGGAAAAACAATTTATCAAAGCCGCAACACCAGATGCTTCTGTCCAGCTTATTGATATTGTTGGGGCGTTCGCCGGCTTCGGCTGAAACCTTTTTCTATAAACTGGAAGAATACGCGCTGGAAGCCAAATATCTGCCCATGATTGAAAGCGGCGCGGAAAGCATGCGCATCTATTTAGTCAACGCTTCTTCGCCGGAAGTGCTCAGTTTGTTTTCATCTTCCATAAACAACTGGCTGACTCCGAATCAAAAAGAAAACCATTCCTCCGGAATCTGTACGATTATGTTTACCGATATGGTTTCTTCAACCCATTTGACGCAAGTGTTGGGTGACCGATTGGCTCAGCAGTTGATCCGTGAGCATAACAACATTGTCAGAAACGCTTTAAAGGTTTGCGGAGGAACGGAAGTCAAACATACCGGAGACGGAATTATGGCTTCTTTTCTATGGACTTCCAATGCGATTGACGCCGCCATCATCATTCAGCGGACTGTCGCCGAATATAACCAGCAGTCGCCTACCGTTCCTTTGAAAATCAGAATCGGGCTGAATACCGGAGAGCCCATCGTCGAAGATAACGATTTCTTCGGTCAGACCGTTCAGCTTGCCGCGCGTATCTGCGGACAGGCCGGAGCCGATCAAATTCTTGTTTCGTCCGTCGTCAAAGAGCTTTCCGCGGGAAAGAATTATACTTTCAATGCGTTAGGCGATTTTTCGCTGAAAGGCATTGACGAACCTCAGTCCGTTTATGAAGTCGTATGGCAAAAAAACGATCAGCCGCCGCAGGAAAACGAACCGCCGACTCCAAAAGAAAACAGTACGGAAGAAGCCGAACTTTCGGCGGTTTTGCCAGAATTTTAATCACTTCTTTTCTTTTTGAAAAAAATATGCTACGATTGATAAATCGGTAGGAAGAATTCCTACGCTTAGCAGAAGAGGTTTAGTATGACCACAACCGTTTTGAATGCCGCTACGACGCAAACCAACGTCAAATCCTGGGAAAAAACGACCACGGATATCTATACGGAATCGATCCGGAACGCGCGCGATATGGGACAGGCGCGCTTGAATTATTCCCGTCTGAGCATGGTGACGACTTTATCCGAGAACGAAAAGGAAGACTGGTTTTCGTTTACAACGACTTCACGCGGAAAGTTGCGCTTGACGGCTCTCAATATTTCGGCCGCGCAAAAAGAAAACAATACGGATCTGAAAGGCACGACCCTTGACGAAGAATTGGAAGAGGCCGTCAGCAATTACGAAAAAGCCATCGAACAATTCAAAGGGCAGAATTTAAAAATCGAGGTTTACCAGTACGTCAACAACCGTGAAAAACTGATCGCCACCAATGAGGAAGGCAAAGGGAAACAAACCGAAGCATTCGACCAGATGATGCGCGGTCAATACAACGTCGAGAAAAAAGGAACTTTCTACGTTCACGTGACGACAAAAGACGGCAAACCCGTTCCCGAAGACACGCTCTACGCGCTTCAGGTGCAGTTGGGCGACAAATACAGCCATGACTACCTTACGCAGGAAAAGTCGATCGACCACAAGAACGTAACCGAAAAAGATATTGCGTACGCCAAAGCACAGGAATCCCTCGGCTCCGCGATGGTCAGCAGCAAAGTATTGGCCGGTCAGCTGGCCAGCGCTTTATTGTCCGCCGGCTATACGAACATGGCGACCATACAAAATTCTCAGAAATCAACCGGCATCAGCGTTGTAGACATTCTTGCCTGATTTCCGTTTCAAACAATAAAAAAGCCTCCGCGTTAGGGAGGCTTTTTGTTTTTCGGGTAACGTAGCTTTATTTTGCCGTTACTTTTCCGTTTGCGTCAAACTTAACCGGCGTTTTAACGATTTTCGCTTTTTTACGCAAATCCTTCACTGTTTGATCAATCGTCTGAGCCGCCTGCGACTGCATCAATTCTTTTTCGATGTCTTCGTATTTAGGCACTTCGGCCAAACGGCGCGGACCGGCTTTAATCACATGGTAACCGAATTTCGTTTTGACCGGCTTCTTGGAGATTTCCCCTTCTTTCATGGCGAAAGCCGCTTCGGAAAATTCGGGAACCATTAATTCGCGTGAAAAATAGCCCAGCTCGCCGTCTTCCAGTCCTTTGTTTTCGGACAGTTTATTGGCCAATTCCGCAAAATCAGCACCTTTTTCAAGCTGTTTAATCACATTTTCCGCTTCTTTTTCCGTTTTTAACAGAATGTGTGCGGCGGACATTTCTTCCTGCGGAGGATTGTCCTTTTTAAACTGTTCGTACAAAGCCATCAACTTTTCTTTTGTCTGGCCTTTCTTTGCCTGTTCTTCCAGATAAAAACGCGCCATCAGTTGTTTTTCAAAGCTCTTCACCGCTTTTTTAAATTCGGGAGAATCCTGCACTTTAGCCGCCTGAGCCGCACTTGAAACAACATTCAAATCAATCATGTTGTCCAACAACGGTTCATAAATGCTTTCCAACGGTAACCCGCCGAGCTGCGGATTAGCTTTATGAACGCTTTCAATTTCGGATAACGTGATTTTATTGCCGTTCACGGTCGCAATAACCAAATCCGATGCGGTTTCCGCTTTTTTTGCCTTTGCTTTAGCCGCTTGCGCCGGCGAGGCGAAACATAAAGCAACCAAAGCAACAGCGATCATCTTATTCAACATTATTTTAGGCCTTTCCCTGTTGTTGCCAAAAAAATCAATAAAGTATCATATCATCTTTGCTCTTTGCGTAAAGCGTTAAAATCGCTTGTGCTATATAAAACTTGTTTTTTGAGTTAAGCAACCTAACAGAATGATTGACACAACCCGATCTGTGCGATTAACTTACTTGTTTGATTTTATCTTGATTTATGAGGATTTGACATGATCGGTTCCCTTATGCGTAAAATTTTCGGCAGCGCTAATGACAGATATGTGAAAAGTTTGCAAAAAACTGTCAATAAAATCAATGCGTTGGAAGCAGAAATCTCCGCATTGTCGGATCAGGAACTGAAAGATAAAACGCCGGCTCTGAAACAACGGCTGGCGGACGGCGAAACACTGGAAGACATCTTGCCGGAAGCGTTTGCCGTCGTCAGAGAAGCCTCTAAAAGAACTATCGGACTGCGTCATTTCGACGTGCAAATGATCGGCGGAATCGTCCTGCACCGCGGGCAAATCGCCGAAATGCGCACAGGCGAAGGAAAAACTCTGGTCGCGACGTTGGCCGTTTACCTGAACGCGCTGACCGGCAAAGGTGTCCATGTCGTTACCGTCAACGATTATCTGGCCAAACGCGATACGGAATGGATGGGACAAATCTATCGCTTTTTGGGCATGTCCGTCGGCGCCATTCTGCACGATCTGACCGATGAAGAACGCCGCGCCGCTTATGCGTGCGACATTACCTACGGAACGAATAATGAATTCGGCTTCGACTATTTGCGCGATAATATGAAATTTTCCATTGAGGACATGGTTCAGCGTCCTTTTAATTTTGCCATCGTCGACGAAGTTGACTCCATTCTGATCGACGAAGCGCGCACGCCGCTGATTATTTCCGGACAGGCTGAAGATTCTTCGGAAAAGTATATTCAGGTGGACGCTTTGATTCCGAAGCTTAAGCCGGAACATTACGAAAAAGACGAAAAGCAACGCACCGTTTCTTTAACGGAAAGCGGCACTTTGTATATGGAAGAGCTGCTGCACGAAGCCGGCCTGATTACCGGCGCGATGTATGATGCCGTCAATACGGCGATTATTCATTATGTGGATCAGGCGTTAAAAGCGCACACTCTTTTTCAGCGCGATGTTGACTATATCGTGCGCAACGGGCAAGTCGTCATCATTGACGAATTCACCGGCCGCATGATGGAAGGCCGCCGTTTTTCCGATGGTCTGCATCAGGCTTTGGAAGCCAAGGAACACGTCAAAATCCAGCCGGAAAACCAAACGCTTGCCTCCATTACGTTCCAAAATTACTTCCGTCTGTATCCCAAACTGGCGGGCATGACCGGCACCGCTATGACGGAAGCCCCCGAATTTGAAGAAATCTACGGCTTGGAAGTTATCGACATTCCGACAAACAAGCCGTGTATCCGTATCGACAATCAGGACGAAATCTATTGGAAAGAAAATCAGAAATTAAGCGCTGTCATTAAACTGATTCAGGAGTGCTCGGATCGCGGACAGCCCGTTTTGGTCGGCACGACTTCAATCGAAAAATCGGAACAACTGGCCGAGAGACTGAAAAAAGAAACAAAGCTGAAATTTAACGTGTTAAATGCCCGTCACCATGAACAGGAAGCTTATATCATCGCTCAGGCCGGCATACCCGGCGCAATCACAATCGCGACCAATATGGCCGGCCGCGGAACGGATATTCAGCTGGGCGGAAATCTGGAGATGCGCGTCGCTCAGGAATTGGCGGACGTAACGGACGAAACCGAACGCAGCCGCCGAATCGAAGAAATTAAAAAAGAAATCGAGAAAGGCAAAGAAATCGCGTTAAAAGCCGGCGGCTTATATGTTATCGGCACCGAACGCCATGAAAGCCGCCGTATCGACAACCAACTGCGCGGCCGTTCCGGACGTCAGGGCGATCCGGGTGCTTCCAAATTTTTCCTGTGTCTGCAAGACGACCTTTTGCGTATTTTCGGCGCGGAACGAATCGAAAAATTCCTGAAACCGCTCGGCGGTATGGAAGACGACGATGTTATTTCCAGCCCCTGGATTTCTAAAACTTTGCAAAAGTCTCAGGAAAAAGTGGAAGCCAGAAACTTTGATATTCGTAAGAATCTGTTGAAATACGACAACGTTATGAATGACCAGCGCAAAGTCATTTATGATCAGCGCCGCGAATTAATGAGCGCGGAAGCCATTACGGATACCATCAAAGACATGCGCGATGAAGTCATTGAAACGATGACTGAGACCTACACGCCCGATAAAGCTGCCGTCGACGAGTGGAATCCGACGGCTTTAAAGGAAGATGCGGAACGTCTGCTGGGATTGCAGTTGCCTGTCGATTCGTGGATTAATGCCGGCATCGGCTCGACGGAAATTACGGAACGCATCGAATCCGCCGCCGATGAAAAAATGAATACAAAGCGTCAGACTTTCGGCGACGCGCTGATGAACATGATCGAAAAAAGCGTCACTTTGCAGATTTTGGATCAGGTTTGGAAAGAACATCTGCAGACTTTGGAATATCTGCGGCATACCATTGTGTTGCGCGCCTACGGTCAGAAAGATCCGCTGAACGAATACAAACGCGAAGCTTTTTACCTGTTCGGCAGTATGATCGGCAACATGCGGGAACAGGTTACGCAATATTTGGCGCATGTGGAATTGGCACCTGAAGCTATTCAGGCGATAGAAGCTTCTCGCCGTCGTCAGGAAGTCAAAACAACCGCCCGTCACGATGCCCCCGGCAATGCTTTCGGCAACGCGCCGGAGTCGCGGGAAGTAAACGAAGAGTTGGAACGCAGTCCTTTCCGTTATACAAAAGCCGACGAAATAGACCCCAACGACCCGTCTACCTGGGGAAAAGTATCCAGAAACGCCCCCTGCCCGTGCGGATCCGGGAAAAAATTCAAGCATTGTCACGGCGCAATCGCTTAAATAAAAAAAGGCGATTCTCTGTCGCCTTTTTTTTATTATTTTTCAATATGTTATATTTTTTGTCATTTTTTTGTAATTTTTCTTGTGGATTTTGTGCTGAAATTTGATAGAATAAGAATTGGATATAGGGAGATTTAAGCGAGGATTTTTATGTACGTTTCTGATGTTGCAGAACAAATTGTCGCTATGCAGGCGCAGATGCTCAGAAATTCTTTAGCTCTGGCAACTGTTAAAAATGCTGCGGAGCAACAACAGGCTGTAACTACCCTCCTTACAGAAGCGGCTACTAATTCAGCTGCTGCCAGTGCAGATGGCCGAGGCGCTGTCCTTGACATTCTCGTTTGATATTTTCTCCTTGTTTCTTTTCCTTTTGGGCAGTCTTTCAGACTGCCCCTTTTTTTATATCCGATTCAGCCACAGCCAATTCATAAAAAGAGGGATTTGCTTTCCCCAGTCTGCTTCACAGTGATGACCGTCTGTTTGACGATACATGTACGGCTGTGCGCCCTTTTTATATAAATGATCATTGATGGAACGGTTGCACGAATTCGCTATCGCTTTGCCGCGCGGGGAACGAGCTTCCGAAGCGCCCCAGCTCAGAAACACTTTTGTATCCGGATTGATATTATTTTCGGCAATGGCCGCCCTCAATTCTTTGCCGCAAAAAGAAACGGCCGAAGACAAACAGGCCGCTTTGGAAAAAATATCGTTATGGCAAATCGCCGCGTATAACGACATCAGCCCTCCCATAGAGCTGCCACCGATTCCCGTTGCTTCGCGATGCGTCCAGGTACGATATTTTTGATCAATCAACGGCTTCAGTTCGCAAACAATCCAGTCCATTGTTTGCTGGCCTATGCCGTCAATCGGCCCCGCAAACGAATCCCAATGATACGGACAATATTCCCTTAAACGCTCGTTTCCTTCATGCGAACACTCCATGCCGACAATAATGATTTTCTTTTCCCATGAATCCAGAAATTTTTTCAATCCCCAACATGTTCCGTAAGTCGCGTGAGAATCATAATATAAATTATGGCCGTCAAACATATACATGACGGGATAGCGCTCCGCCGTAAAATAATAGTCGTCCGGCAGATAGACATGCATTTTACGTTCTTTGTTCGCCGGAGAATACCACGCATTAAAAAATTCTATCATTGTTTACCCTAAAAAACGCCTTTTTTACCCGATTGCTTTTATTATAATTGCCATTCCTTTTTAATTTTTTAAGCTTTGACTTTCCATAAAAATCAAAAAACGCAAAAACCGTATTTTTTCGGCACATTTTTTTATTCAAAAGGCTTGATTGAATTTGCTAAAGCGGTTAAAGTATGTCTACTTTGTTTTATTTAAGGAGTTACAACATGAACAAATCTGAATTGGTTGCTAAAATCGCGAAAAACTCCAGCGCTTCCAAAGCCGCTGTCGAAGTCATTTTAAACGAAACGCTCAAAGCCGTTACCGAAACCCTGAAAAAAGGTGACGATGTCCGTTTAGTCGGTTTCGGAACGTTCGCTGTCGCCAAACGTCCGGCGAAAGAAGGCCGCAATCCGCGTACCGGCGCTAAGATTAAAATCGCCGCTTGCAAGCAGCCCAAATTCAAAGCGGGAAAAGCTCTGAAAGACGCTCTGAACTAATCTGTTCGATTCCCGAAATATTAAAGGCGCAGTCTTCGGACTGCGTCTTTTTTGTTTCCGCGCCCGAAAACGCGCGGAAAACTGTTATTGAACAAGCGCTTTTTCCGGACGCGCCGTTTTACGGAAAAATAGACTTTTTTGTCCAAAACACATTGACTTTTCTCTTCTTTTTTTGTTATATTATAAGGAAAATTTTATAGTTAACGGGAGTTTTCTAAAATGGCAGACACAACGGCTGTGGTTCAAGGGCCTCGGGATTTATTCTCCTTAGGCGGTGAAGAAATAAAAGAACAAAACCGCACATTAACGATGGCTCGCTGCGCTTTCACGGGACAGATTGAAAATGCTGTATCGAAGAAAGATCCCGGCGCTCGCTCCAAAGAAGAAAAACTGAACGCGTTGAACGAGATTTTAGAAACGGACAAAAGTTGGTTGCAGGATCCGACGATGTGCATGCAGCTCTTTTCCGCTTACCGCGATCTGGGACAAGCCGACAAAATGATGGAGGTTTATAAAAAAGCCCGTAGCGTTGCGTTCAGAAAATCCCCGATGGTTCACGAACAGTTGGCCGGCGCCCTCAGCCGGGAAGCCGCAAAAGGCGGAAAAATGGCTGATGCTTACAGAAAAAGCGCCGTCAAAATGTGTGAGAAACTAATTCAAAACGAAGAGGCCAGCAGTGTTTCCTATGGCGTTTTAGCTCAATGCCTTGCCCAGGAAGGAAAAACGGAAGAAGCGAAAAAAGTATTAGATGACGGCTTCAGAAAAACACTGGATCCGTTTATCGGTCTTCAGGCGGTTCAGGCCAATCTTGAAACCGGTAAAAAAGAGGATAAAAAATACGCCAAAGAACTGGCTAAAATCGTTTATCTGTCCGCTTTGCGTGACGGCGCCGAAGAATCCACCGATTTCTATACTCTTTCCGCCGCTTTGCAAACCGCCTGCATCGCGGGCGAAAAGCCGGAAACGATTAACCACTTCGTCGACCGTATTGCGAAAAGCGTGGAATATCCGTGGGAACTCGATGAATTAAAACGGAATATGGCCTCTCTTAAAGATGCGGGCATAAATCCCAAAATCGTTCAAGAAGTTCAGAGCAAACTTGACGCGATGGAATTGAAGCAGGAGGAAAAGAACGGCGGTAACGCCGTTGTAATCGGAGCGAAAGATGACCGTACGTTCGGAGACGATCCGAAATTATCCGCTTTGCGCGCCCACAGTTATAACTATCGCGGATGCGGAACCGATTTCCGCGGCGTCACCAGAGTCGGCGGAAATATGGAATTCGGCGGCCAGTTGCCGTCTCATACGGTTTCTCCGAAGGATCTGGAGCTGTTTACGGGATTAATCAATAAAACTCCGGAAGAACTGGGAATGACCGCGGAAGACTTGGCCGGAATCAAGGGAATATCGGCACATCAAAAACTTGCGGACATCAAAGATCCCGAACTTTTTATCCGGGTGGTCGATAAATTCGTTCGCAAAACGTTTATGACGGAAAATTATGCCGGTTCGGGTTTGCATCTGGAAGACAACGCTTTGGCAAAAGGAAGCGACGGAAAATCTTTCTATGATCGCACGGTTATCGGCGTTGAAGAAACGTGCGGAAAAACGACAAGGGGCGCTACTCCGGACGAAAAAGCTTTCGTCGATACCAGAACAAATATCGCCGCGATTTTCGCTTTGGGAATGGGCGATTGCCGCCACCATGCTCAGGTCAAACAAATCATGTTTGACATGTACCAGCGTCAGCAAATGAACGCTTCTTTAAACGGACTGCTGGAAGAACTCGACAGCGGAAAAGAGCTTGATATCCAAAAAGGAGAAAAAGCAAAAGAATTCTATGACGTCCTGGACACGGAATTAAGAACGGCCGATGTTTCGATAATGATGCCGGTTCAAATGAATCAAGCTATAAAGATCGACGGCGAATGGGAAGATGTTCCCGATGGCACCCCCGGCGCTTCGGACGCTACGTATAAACCGAAATTAAAAGACGGCAAACTGATCACGGATCCTGCTTTTGACAAAGGCGAGTATGAAGCAAAAAAAGGAAGCGGAGATCCGGATCATCTGCATTGTCTGGAAGAACATACTTTCTGCTGGTTAATCAAGAAAAACCGCGAAGGAGAAATGGTGGAATGCGGTCTTCGCGACGCTTTTTATCAAAGCGAAGAAAGACTTTATCAATGGGCGCATAAGGATTTCAGCGCCGACGATATTCACGTGAGCAAAGACGGAAAACTGGAAATCAGCATAGGCGACGTTTCCGGTGACCATACGGCTTCAGGCGAAGCTATTCCCGTTTTCCTGCGTCCGACCAGCTATAACAAGGGCAAAAGAGACCAGAAGGTTACTTCAAGCACGGGAAAAGACATCTGTTGCGTCGGTATAGAAGTAAAAGGGTTTGAAACGACCGACAGCTTTTTGGAAATGATCTTGGATCCGAACAAAACAGAAATGCTTCATGTCATGTCCGCTGAAGGAAAAGCCGTTTGTTCCGAACAGGACGCTTCTTTTTCAAAAGATAAAGCGCAAAAAGCTCAAACGAACGGAGATACGGATCGGGCTACCCAACAGCTGGCCTTCTCTCTGCGGCGTGGCAATGATGCGGTTGTTGACAGAAACGCCGCAGAAGCTTTGCGGAACAAAACCCTGAAAGCACAAAAAGCCCGGGTTCTTGAAACAAACGACAAAGAAAAGACCTCGAACATTCCGCACGACAGCGGTCGGAAAAATATTGATTCGAACGTTCTGAAAGACTTTAAAGGAAACGGCAGATGATAGAAAAAACATACGAAGTGATCTGTCCCGTTTGTCATAAAAAAAATAAAGTTTTTGTTCGGCTGAACGAAAATTTCAATAACCGCGAAGAAGTCTTTTGCGATTATTGCGGAGAAAAGATGACGGAAATGCCGGCGGCGGAGCCTCCGAAAACAAAATGCGTTGAATAGTAAAAAACGGCGGTTTTAACCCGCCGTTTTTTATATCCGATCAGCTTTGCTGTTTTTTCGGCATCGCTTTTTCAATTTCAAACAACGTATCCGCAAGGTATTCGTCCAAACGCTGCAACGCCTGAGCTCTGATCCCGTCCGGAACGGGGTAATAAGCCGCGGCGACAGATCCCGCGATTGCCGCAATCGTATCGGAATCTCCGCCTATCGAAACCGCGTTGCGGATTGCGTCCTCAAAGTCTTGAGCTTCAAAGAAAGCTTCCAGCGCCTGAGGAACGGAGCCCTGACAGGAAACATCAAATTTATAATCAGGACGAATCCCGTCCAGATTAAAATTTAACCGGTAATAATTTTTTTCAATATATTCACGGATTTCCGCTTTGCTGTTGCCCTGCAACGCCAAATAAACGGCAACCGCCGTCGCTTCCGCACCTTTAATGCCTTCGGGGTGATTATGAGATACTGCGGAAACACGAAATGACAAACTTTTGACTTCTTCCAACGAACGCGCAAAATAAGCGCACGCGCTGACCCGCATGGCCGAACCGTTTCCCCAACTGTTATACGGTTGCGGATTATCGGATTTCAGCCACAGAAAAAACTGATTGCCAAAGCCGCAATACGGATATTTCCCGCCGTATTTTTGCATAAAGAAAATCGCTTGCCGTTCAAGATCGGCATAATTCCCTGCGCATTCGGCCAATGCTTTTCCGACTGCCAGAGTCATCACCGTATCGTCCGTAAAACGGGCGTCATCTGAAAACAGTTGAAACTCTTTTGTCTTGATATTCTGCCATTCGTAAACGGAACCGACAATGTCCCCGATGATTGCGCCCAACATTTTTTATGCCTCTGCCGGAAAGACCGTTATCTGCCGCGTAAAAAAGCCTGCGCCATTATTCGTATTTCAAATCGTTCAGCTTCCAATATGCGGACGACTCTTTCATTTTTAGATTTTCCGCCGCATAATCAAGAGCCGTTTTGCCAAAACCGTCACGTAACCTTGCTTTTCCGCCCAATTTTAATATCGCTTCAACAACGGCGGGATTCGTATTATTTTGCGCGGCAATCATCAGTGACGTTAATCCGTCCATATTGCGATCATTCACGCCTAATCCGACTTTAACCAAAGCTTCGATAATCTCCGGAACAGGATTGTACTTAGCCGCGATCATCAGTAACGTTTTTCCGTCTTCATCGTGCACTTTAATATCAGCCCCTGCTTCGGCCAGCGCCGTAATAACCGCTGAATTTTCGTTGCTTTTAGCGGCGGCCATCAAAGGCGTTTCTCCGGATTCGTCACTGGCATTCACGTCCGCTTTAGCGTTGGCCAGCATTTTAATAATATCCGGATTTGTATTAGACTGCGCTGCCGCTATCAACGGCGTTACACCGTCTTTATTCCGGGCATTCACATTGGCTTTTGCTTCAATCAGCGCCGCCATAACGGCGGAATTTGTATTTTTTGCCGCCCATATCAGCGGAGTAAATCCCTTTTCATCACGCGTATTCACTTTTGCTCCGGCTTTAATCAACGCTTTGACAACAGCAGGACTTGAACCGTTTGACACGGCCAGCATCAGCGGTGTTACTCCGTCTTTTCTGCGAACATTGACTTCAGCTCCGGCCTTAATCAATTCTTCGATAACAGCGGAATCTGCTCTGTTTGAGGCTGCCAACATCAAAGGTGTTATTCCCTCCTTGTTGCGATAATTCACGTCAGCCCCCATACGAACAAATCTTTTAATCTGCTCGACAGATACGGCCTTCCAATCCAGAGCCGTCCAATCAGAGAGGGAATACAGCTTTATCCCCGCAATAAGCAGACAAACAAGCAGAAACGAGCAAACACCTAAAATTGTCCTTTTCGTCTGATTTGTATCTCCTGCCGTTTTTTTTGGAAGATAACACAAAAAGGCCATATTCCCTCTCCCTTCTTTTTTACAACCCCACTTTAACAGCTTAACTCTTCTATTTTTTAGCGGAACTGAGGAAATACCGCAAATATTTTTTACGAGAAAGCCCCTCTCAGGCTTCGATTCCCCGCTCCTTATAATTTAACCATAAAAAAACCGTCCTTCCGGACGGCTTTTTTTATGGTGGAGCTGAGGGGAACTCCGCAAAAGACTTTTGCGGAAAACGGCTCGGATTATAAATCCTCGCCACGCTCCGCTAAAAACAGTACACTGTACTGTTTTTCTTACGCTACGCGCCCTCTCAGGCTTCGATTCCCCTACTTAAATTTAATCCATAAAAAAAAACCGTCCTTCCGGACGGCTTTTTTTATGGTGGAGCTGAGGGGAATCGAACCCCTGACCTCTTGAATGCCATTCAAGCGCTCTCCCAACTGAGCTACAACCCCACGCCATTCAATACATGGGCGAGAATAGCATAAAAAATTCCCTCTGCAAGAAAAAAGTTACTTTTCTTTTCAAAAAAGGTAAACTGTCCAAAATTCGACAGGTGTTTTTATGGAAGAATCCTTTACGACAGACGACTTTTTAGGCGGAAAAATCAAGCTTCGGCAGCCCGTCGACGGCTATCGGGCAACCAGCGACGCCGTTTTATTGGCCGCCACCGCTTTCCCTAAAAAAAAACAGAAAGTATTGGACGTCGGCACGGGTACCGGCGCGGTCGGGCTTTGTCTGCTTGCCCGCTGTCCCGACATAACGGTCACGGGAATCGATATTCAATCGGCAATGGCTGATTTGGCAATCGCCAACATCAATTTAAACGGTTTAAGCGATAAAATGACCGTTGCAACGGCGGATATTCGGAAAAAGCGCATCGACGGCATTGACGCCGGTTCTTTTGACTGGGTGATTACGAATCCGCCTTTCATTTTGGAAGATCAGGTTTCGCCCGATCCCGTCCGGGACGTCGCGCACAGAGAATCCGACTGTTCTTTGGCGGAATGGATTGCCGGTTGTCTGCGATACGTCAATGCCAGAGGATACTTTGCCATGATCCACCGAGCCGACCGTCTGCCGGAAATATTATCTTTGCTATACGGACGATTGGGAGAAATCCGCATCATTCCGATCTGGACGAAAGAAGGCGAGCCGGCCAAGCGCATTATTGTGATCGGACGCAAAGGCGTTCGTTCTCCCGCCATACTGACGACCGGACTGGCGCTGATGCATTCAGACGGTCAAAGAACGGATCGGGCGGAAGCAATCATGCGTCACGGAGCGGGACTGCTCTTTTAACATTTGATAAAAACGCTTATTCAGTATATAAAATTAGCATGTTTGTTTCAGATGGAAAAAATACATGATTGATTTAGCTGCGCCTCCGTTCACTTTATTGGCCGAAAGAGACATGGATTTACTGGTTCTGGAAGAAATGCTTTCTTCGGATCCGTTCAGAAAATGGCTGGTCGGGAAATTATATAACGGGACACATCAGCTTCGCCGTTTAATCGGCGCCTGGCACACGCCTTCATTGGAACCTTTGGGATCTGTGGATATTTTATTCGTTTTTGAAGATATGGCGACCGGTCACAAGTGCGCCATTCTGATTGAAAACAAAATCGACCAACCCAAGCAAAACCTGCAGGCACAGCGTTATTTCGAATTCGGAGAAAAAGGAATTGAAGACCGTTATTGGGACGAATATCTGACTTGTCTTTTTTCGCCTCAGGCTTATTTTTCCAGTCTGGAACCGTCGGAATATTTTTCAAGCTATCTAAGTTATGAAGAAATAGAAAACTGGTTTTCCCGCGCGGCGGCGGAAACGCACAGCGCGACGATCGAACGTTCCGCGTACAAAAAAACGCTGATACGTCAGGCCATTGAACAGGGACGGCGGATTCAATCTCAGATACAAAAGAATGAAAGACCGGACGTCCTGTCAAAGACCGCCCCCGTAGCGCCCGAAGTTCCTGCTTCGCCTTCCCGGGGCAGACAGAATACGACCAAGTCTGAAGTATCTTCTTCCTCTTCCCGGAAAGAACAGAAAACGGCTCCGCAGGCGAAGGGAAAAATATCCATTTCCGATTTCCGCGTATTTCCCGGCGGTGTCTTTAATTTGCCGGCAGGATACCGTGAAGCGGAAGACACTATTATCGGTGCGTTTTTCAACGATCTTCTATCTTATACCGAAAAATATTATCCCGAATTAGGCATGAAAAAACCGAGCGGTAGCGCGGCCGAAGCTGCCTGGGTAGAGTTTGCGCCGCAGGAATTCCCGCGCGATATTCGCATTATTCATAAAATGCCGCAGGGATTTATGGATTTATCCTTTGCCATGACGGCTTTATCAACGATTCAAGCGCCGTATCAACCTTATATTGACAGCGACATGGCCTTTAAGGAAAACGGGAAAACAGCTATTATCCGAATCGCAATTCCGTCCATAGATCCGCAACAAGGATTTGAAGCGCAAAAGGACACGATTGAATTTGCTTTGCAAAAAGCACAGAAATTATACCAATTATATGTCCACGTCGTTGACGGCGGAACAACAGGAAAAGGTTATGCGCCCGAAGAATTATACTTTTAAAACGTCTATAAAAAGAAAGACTTACAAAAAAATATGTACAAAAATGTTGACAAAAAATGTTTTTTCTTCCATATTTGATGTAGTTTAATTAAGGAGAAAAAAAATGGTTTTAAGCTACGCAGAATTTATGACCAGCACCCCGGTATCCCGCTTTCCCAGCGGACACGACGCAAACAGACCGTTAGCCCGGGCTTTCAAAAAGAAAAATCAGAAATCGGATCAGTCGCCCAAGAGAATGGAACGGCTGAAAAAAATGCTTTCCGAAAGCAAAACCGGCCGTCAGACTTTGGAATTTCTTAAAGGAAAAGGCTCTCAGATGATCTTTGAGCCGATGGATTATTACGGCTATTTTTCGCCGGATAAAAATCTTGTCGCTTTGAATCCGGCCATGTCCGATGAAGATTTAGCCGTTACTTTCGTTCACGAAGTCCGCCACGCCTGGCAGGATTCGAAAATGGATACGCTGTCGCCGGAAATGACGCCGAAATCTTTCTTCCTGAACGGTTTTGAAATTGAAGCCGACGCCTGCGCCGCGGAAGTGATGTATGCCCATGAAATGCGCGAAAAGAATCCGAAAATCTGGGAAGCGCATCAGAAATCGCCGTACGCTCCGATGAGCACCGCGTTTGAAAAAGAATTCGAAAAAACCGGCG
This sequence comes from Alphaproteobacteria bacterium, assembly GCA_017616015.1. Lineage (GTDB taxonomy): Bacteria > Pseudomonadota > Alphaproteobacteria > CAAGCB01 > CAG-977 > UBA11549. Next base: position 92,746 of record JAFZYY010000006.1, read on the forward strand.
ATCTTGAAAAAGCCAGAATGGCCGCATTGCTGACCTGGTATGAATTGCCGCTGAAGAAAAACTACGCCGATCAGTACGTTGATTATATGTGTTTAGTGGCGAAAGAACTGACAAAGCAGAAGGAACTGGAACCGCAATATTTTGCGGAAAACCGTACCGCTCAGAAAATCGCCGACACTTTGGGCAAAGACTACGACGGCAAGAAATTCTTAAAAGATGCCAAGGCGTTGGAAACGCCCGAAAGACTGTCCATCAATGAAAAACAGGCCAGAAAATTGGCGAACGCGATGTTGCCGTATATGGCGAAATATCATCGTACCGCCGAAGATTTGGGATTGGACAAGCTCTATGTCAACCGCAAAGACGGCACCCGTGTTTCGTGTAGCGAAATTTTCACCCAAGTCAAAAAAGAACGGCAGAAAAAAGCCGCGAAAGCAAAAGACGGTAAGGACGGTCGTTAGTCTATACCGATAAAAAAAAGCCTTCTCCGCCCTTCTCCTTAATTTAAAGGAGAAGGCTTTTTTTATGAAAATGAAAAATTATTCTTTATCCGTATCCAGAATGCTCATAATCAAACGGTAAGCTTCCGTAATATCCTTGAAGCGTTCTTCCAGTTCCTTGCTGCCGCCATGAGAGTCCGGGTGGTATTTTTTAGCCAATCGTTTGTAGTTCAGTCGGACTTCTTCCTTTTGAAGCGGAAAATCGACTTCCAGAATTTTGGCCGCGACGATAACCGCCGGATCCAAAGGCTGCGGCTTATCCGATTTAAAAGCTTTTTCACGTCCCTCTTCAAAGTGAAAAGCTTCCGCTTTGATATTCAGCGGATCCGCGAACATTGACGGATCCAGACCTCTTTCCCCCAATTTCCACGTCGGTCTTTGCCAACAAACGTCCTGTTTTAAATGCTCTTCTATTTCGTCGGGAGACATGCCCGCATAGTAATCCCATTGCGCGTTATATTCCTGCACATGTTCCAGACAAAACCAGTAATATTCCGACAGAGTCCTGTCTTTCGGAGCGCGATATTCTGCCGGTTTATTACACCCTTCCTTGTCGCAGACGTGTTCCGGCGCGGCAGGCGTTCTTCCCGTCAGATCGTTAAAGAAAAAATCATATTTCGAGCGCCGTCCCATTACTTTTCTTCTTCGGCTGAAGAGGTTTTTTCCTGATAAAAATCCGGCCATTCGCGCTTAACCATTTCTCCGGAACTGTCCCAAGCCAGACAGGTATCCAAAGGATCGGGACGAACACCCCGACAATATTTCATCATGCGCACCTGCGCCATCGTTTGAAAAGCGGCGCTTGCCGCCCCAATCAGCAAAGAAAACAAATGCGTGCACGCTTGTTTCTGCGGAATGCGTCGACGCAGTTCCTTTGAGAATCCGGCGCCGATTTGCAATCCTTCGGCGTTTTTAAAAACAGCTTCGGCGGCGGGACATTTTTTATACGGGTGTTTATCGATTTTAACGGTCAGTCCGCGAATCACCATGTCGTCATCTATTGTCATCGTCAGCAACATTTCATGAAATGTCTCGCCGGCCTGCACCACACCGCCGCGATCCATGCACGGACAATCCACCGTCCGCCGGTCGCGGAAATGCCCTTCAATATCCCACAAACCGTCCGCCCGGCGATATCCGATATAGTCGATATGCCGGAAATAAAGTTCTTCCCGTTCAGAATCAGTAGAAGGAAAAGCCACTTTTTTTCCTACCTTTTTCGTTAAAAATATATTCCACACTTTTTATCGGAACGTCATGCGCCAAAACACTGTTGCCGATACTTTCCAACAAAACGAAGTTCAAATGATCTCCGGTTGTTTTTTTATCTTTTTTCATGGCGGCGATCAAATCCGAATTTTTCAGAGTTGCATCAAATTGCGTAGGCAATCCCCATTTTTCAAACTGAGCCGAAATTTTTTCCGGCAATTCTTGAGAACACAAATTCATATCGACGGACAACCATGCGGCCAGAATGGAGCCGATTGCGACGGCTTCGCCGTGCAGAATGGCACCGCGCATACCTGAAACGGCTTCAATCGCGTGCGCGAACGTATGACCGAAATTCAATAAAGAGCGCAGTCCCGTTTGCTCTAATTCGTCCGATTCCACGACAGCCGCTTTGATCCGGCAACACTGTTCAACAGCATAGCGGCACATCTCTTCGTTCATAGCCAGAATTTGATCGCCTGCCGTTTCCAGCCAATTCCAGAAATCGGCGTTCAAAGCCAAACCGTATTTTACGACTTCGCCGAATCCGGCTAAAACCTGATGTTCGTCCAATGTTTTTAATGTGTGAACGTCGATAAAAACGGCTTTAGGCTGATAAAACGATCCCACTAAATTTTTACCGGCGGCCATATTCACGGCCGTTTTTCCGCCGACAGAGCTGTCCGTCTGAGCCAAAAGCGTTGTGGGAATTTGAATAAAATCAACGCCGCGCAGTAAAATGGAAGCGCAGAATCCTGCCAAATCGCCGACAACGCCGCCCCCTAAAGAAACAATCGCGCATTCCCTGTCGCACCCGATTTTCAGCATTTTTTCCAGAAGCTTTTCCGCTTCCTTAAACGTCTTGCTTCCCTCGCCCATTTCTATTGTCAGGACATAAACTTCATATCCGGCGGCTTCCAGCCCTTCCAGCACATAAGGAAGATACAGGACTTCAAGCAGATTATCGGTGATCAGGAACATTTTTTTCGATCGCGTATAGGGCTGAATCAATGTGCCGATTTGCGGTAAAAAATTCGATCCGATAAAAATCGGATACGCTTTTTCGCGCAAATTTACATCTATACGAGTTAATTCTTCAGATGTCATTTCTCTCTCCTTTGAGAAAATTGATGAATCTCCTGCACCAACAGACGCAGTACTTGTCCCATGGTTTCATCTTTGTAAGAGACGCGCAGATCCGCCTGTTCATAAAAAGGACGGCGTTTTTCAAGCAGTTCCCGAACAACTTCCTCGGGATTATCCACATTTAATAAAGGACGATGCGTCCGGCCGGCCGTATTCCGTATAATTGTCGTGACGTGCGCGTCCAAAAAAACGCTGACGGCTTTTTCCTTGACCGTTTTTCTGGTTGCTTCGGACAGAAAAGCGCCGCCTCCCGAAGCCAGAATACACGGCTCCCCTTCCAGCAAACGCTTCATAACTTTTTCTTCTATACGTCGGAAATCCTGTTCGCCATAGCGATTAAACAAATAGCATATATCTCCGCCGCCGGCCTTTTCCATTTCTATATCCCCGTCAACGAAGGGCATCGAATAGACTCTGGCCAGTCTGCGTCCGATACTTGTTTTACCGCTTCCCATCATGCCGACCAGAAACAGAGTCCGATCCAACGGATAAGGGAAATGAAGAAAGTTTTCATTTAATCCGGACATTTTTTGTCAGCTTCTCTTAAAAAAATTCTAACGTTATTTTAACTTGATTATGCCATAAGAAAAGAAGTTTTTAACGCCCGAAGAAGAAAGGATCAAAAATGCGCAAAAAGTCGCGTTGGTATATCTACCCTATTTTATTCGTCGTTATCGGTTTCGGCATATTTATTGCCGTATATGATATTCAGGTTCCCAAAACAACCGTTCAAAAAGACATCAGTTATGACAAGCTTCAGAAATAAGCTTTTAGCGGCATTTCTTTGCTTCGGCGTTATCGGAAACGCGACGGCGCAGGATAAAATTTATCTGGTTCCGCCCGTTCAGCTGTTGCCTTTAAAGAAAATGGAAACGAACGCGTACGGCATTATTGTTCCCGTAAAAACGGACATTTTGAATGAAAATGTATGGAAAAACGCGGCCTATCCCGTCACAACGGCAAAATTTTCGCAAATCGGCAATCAACTGCCGGCAAAAGCCGAAGAATTACGCCTGACGCTGTTAAAATTAACCGCCGATCCGCCTCAGGGCACGGCGGGACAAAGTTTCATCACTTTAAAATTACAAACTTTGTTCGATCGGGGACAATTTGAAGACGCTCACCGTCTGCTGCAAAAAATTCCGGAAAAAACGCGGACAGACGTTCAAAATAAGATTCACGCGGATCTTTTACTGACAAACGACCTGCAGGCCGCCTGTTTCCTAACGCAGAAAGAAAGTGACGATTCTTTCTGGCAAAATTTATCGGCTGTCTGCGCCGCTTTCAACCAGGAGGAAGACAAAGCTTTTCTGGCTCTGGAGCTGTTAAAAGAGCAAGGTCTTTTAACCCCTTTTATTTCGCACGCCGTAGATCATTTTTTATATCATAAGCCTTTAAAAACAAAGCCTGACGAAATCACCCCGCTGACAGCCGCCATCTGGCGCAGCAGCAAAAAAAGTTTGCTCGATTTAAAGGATCCTGACGGAAAAATCTGGTATAAAACGATGATTGTCCGCGATGAAACAATTCCCGTCGAAAAACGATTAGCGATTGCCGAAGAATTGGTGCAGCTCGGAATTATCGCCCCGTCAAAATTACGTACTTACTACCAGCAGGTTTCTTTTAAAAACCGCAAAAGCGGGACTTTTACCGCGGAAATACAGCGGGCGCAATACGTTCAGCAAGCCGCCGCGCTGAGCAGTCAGATGACGGACAACCTGAAAAAACAGGCCCTCATCAAAAAAGGATTGCGCTCTGCTAAAAAAGCGCGCGTTTCTTATGCTTTTTCAGCGGCGATCAAAGATATTCTGGAAACAATAACACCCGATCTCGACACGTTGGCGAAATCGGCGGATTTGATAGAAGCTTTTGCTTTGGCCGGATTGAAAGATCAGGTCTTTGACTGGCAGAAAAAAGCCGAAATTTTGTTCCCGGTTTCCGAAACGACGGCTTACGGCTGGTATTTCGGCGAATTGCTTCAGCCGGATAAAAACAAACGTTTTCTGATTTCTTCTTTAGAAAACATGATGGCCTATGCGGAAAAGCATCAAACCATAGACACGGCTTTTATTTCCGCGGTCGACAGATTGATGCTGACCTTTAAAGCGCTGGACATGATTCCCGCTGATGAATCCTGGCATTACACGTCTTTTCCCGAAAATTCGGACGAAGACGAATTCGTAAACCGGGAACAGCCTTTGTCTTTGGAAAACAAACCTGTCGGAGATATTGTTCTGGAAGCGTTGCGGGAACTGAACGGAACATATATCGGCCTGCTGAACGCTTTGGAGATTCTGCAGTCCGCCGGTTTACAACAGGAAGCCGTTTTATTGGCTTTACAGTCAATTGATTTGATTCTGCCGCCGGTTCAGACACATGAATAAAGAGCTGATCGACGCTTTTACGGAAACAATAACGGCGGAACGGGGCTCGGCCGCCAACACGGTTGCAGCCTACACTCGGGATTTGGAAGATTTCAGCGCGTTTTTGGATTCCCGCCGCCGGACTTTTGAAAACGCGGAAAGACAGGATTTGCGCGCGTATATGGTTGCCACCGCGCAAAAAGGCATGGCCGAAAAAACGCAAGCTCGAAGACTGTCCGCTCTGCGCGAATTTTATAAATACCTCTATACCGAAAAAATCCGCGAAGACAATCCGACGGAAGCCTTGGATTCCCCCAGACTGAAACGCGCCCTGCCCAAATACCTGTCCGAAGAAGAAATCAACGGACTCTTCGACGCGATCGATTCCATGAAAAACAAAAGTCACGCCGTTCGTATGCGCGCTTTGTTGGAAATTTTATACGCTTCCGGCCTGCGCGTTTCCGAACTGGTCACTTTGCCGGCCAACGTTGCCAATATCAAAGAGAATTTTTTGATTGTCCGGGGCAAAGGATCCAAAGACAGAATGGTTCCCCTGACAGATGTGGCGAAAAAAGCTCTGCGCGATTGGATTCCCGAACGGGAAAAGGCCCTGCCCAAAGGACGCGCCTCCCGTTGGCTTTTCCCGTCTTCAGGCAAAAGCGGCCACCTGACCCGCGAAAGCTTTTTTCTGGAATTAAAGAGTCTGGCTTTGGCAGCCGGCATTCCCGCCGAACGCGTTTCCCCGCATGTTATTCGTCATTCTTTTGCCAGTCATCTGGTTGCCCATGACGCTGATCTGCGCACCGTGCAGCAAATGCTGGGACATTCGGATATTGCCACCACGCAAATTTATACGCATATTCTGGATAATCGCCTGAAAAGCTCCGTTGAAAAAAGCCACCCGCTGGCTGATCCGAATTTTTTTCAGAATTTCTTAAAAAAATGAAGACGAAAGAGCTTCTTGCCGTTATAATCCCGCTTTATGAAAATAGTTACTCAATACATCTTGAAACAAATGCTGTTCGGGTTCTTTCTGATCACTGCCGGACTGCTGATGATTGTGTGGCTGTCTCAATCGCTACGACTGTTTGATATTCTTTTAAATTCAAAGGTCTCCGTCTGGCTGTTCATTCAGCTGACAATGATGCTGATCCCGGGGTATCTGGCAATCATTTCGCCGATCGCTTTGTTTGCGGTTGCCTTGTTCACCTATAACCGGCTGATCACGGATCGCGAACTGATTATCCTGCGCGCCGCCGGCATGAGTCCGCTGGAACTGGCCAAGCCCGTTATGGCAATCGGGTTTCTTTTTACGATACTGGGTTTTTACATTTCTTTGGTTCTGGTACCGAATGCCGTCGCCAATTTCCGCGAACTGCGCTGGAAAATTCAGCATGACGTTTCGCATTTGCTGATTCAGGAAGGCGAATTCAACGATATTGCGAACGGTATCACCGTCTATATTCGCAGCAAAAACAAAAACGGTTCTTTGGAAGGCATTATTCTGCACGACCAGCATTCGCCCGCCAGCCAGGTAACTCTGTTGGCGGAAAAAGGAAGCATTATTTATCGCGACGGCATTCCTCATATTTCGATGCAGAACGGATCCAGACAGGAGGTTTCGAATAAAACCGGCCGGTTTTCCATTCTTTATTTCGATCACTACAATACGGATTTCGTTTCCAATCGGGAAAAAGCCGCAAGCCGTTTCAAAAACCCCGGAGAACGCAGTCTGAAAGAATTGTTTTTCACGCCGCAGAACGTTTTGCCGAATTTGAAAACATTTCACAGATTCCGGCTGGAAGGTTTCAAGCGCCTGTCTTTGCCTTTCTTCAACCTGTCCTTCATGATGATTGCCGCCGCGGGTCTTTTGACGGGAACATTCAACAGACGCGGTCACAACAAACGCATCATCATCACCATTTTGATCATGGCCGGCGTTCAAATTCTTGAACTCGGCACGGAAAACCTGTGCCTGCGCAACCTGTATTTCATTCCTTTGCTGTACGTGCTGTCCATTTCTCCGGCTTTTATTTGTTTATATGTTCTGAAACATTCCGGCTCATTTCAATTCACGGGCATTAAAACATTCCTGAGTAAATGTCGCTCCTTTATCCGCCGGCCGATCAAAAAAAGGAGTGCCGCCGGAGCATGACTTTTTTCAAGTGGATTTTTATTCTTTTCCTGTTAGCGACCAAAACGGCTGCCGCTTTGGATAAGGAAGCTCCCGTTGATTTTTCCGCTGACGAGCTGACATACGACCGCGAAACGAATCTGATTATCGCGCGCGGAAACGTCACCTTTAAGCAGGAAAATTCGTCCCTGCGCGCCGACCATATCAACTACGACACGGTCGACGGCGTTGTTATCGCTTCCGGCAACGTGGAAATTTACACGCCCGACGGCGGATTGATGCAAGGCAATTACGCCAGACTGTCCGGCGATTTGAAAGAAGGGATAATCCGGAAAATAAAATACACTTTGGCGGATAAATCCGTTTTAACCGCTCAAAAAGCGGAGCATTTCCAAGGGAATTTCACCGAGTTCGAAGACATCGCTTATTCTTCCTGCGATTTCTGCGAAGACGGATCCCGTTTCTGGGAAGTCAAGGCGCAAAAATTGGTTCATGACAAAGAAGCTCGGGACATGTCGGCTTATAACGCCACCATGACGATTGAAGACGTGCCGGTCATGTATTTTCCCTATTTCTCTTATCCCGATCCGACCGTTAAAAGGCGCTCCGGTTTTTTGATTCCGAACATAAAATCCAACCGCGCGATGGGGCTTGGCGTCACGGTTCCGTATTATTGGGAAATTTCACCGTATACAGATTTTTTATTTTCGCCGCTGATCGCGACGAAGGGCATTTTATGGGGCGGTACTCTGCGCAAAAACTTTTCGCAGGGAAAAGCGGAAATAAGCGGATCGTATATCCGCCAGGACGGTGAAAACAGGTACAACATTGTCGGCGGCGCCGATTGGCATATCTCTGACATTTGGCGTGCTCATCTGAATATAGACAAGGCTTCGGACGCCACCTATCTGCGCCGTTACGATTTGCGCAGCAGCGACGTCAACTCGCCGTGGCTGAAGTCGGACGCCGCAGTGGAAGCGTTAACTTCAGACACGTATTTTACTTTTGGCGGTTTTCATTATCAAAATATGCGCGCCTACATCAACGACGATACTATTCCCGAAGCCGCTCCTTTGGCGCAATTCGTTTATACGACTGATCCATCGGAAAACGGAGGATACTGGACTTTCGGCGCTTCAACCGCGACTTTAACCCGCAAACAGGGGGACGACAGCAGCCGTCTTTCATTGGAAACGGATTGGACTTTGCCCGGCATTACCGATTGGGGAGCCGTATATAACTTTAACGCTTCCGCTTTAGTCAACGGTTATCACATTACCGATTATTGGATAGCGAACGAAAACAGGCTTTATTCCGGGAACGTCTCTTCTTTCAATCCGCAAACGGCCTTAACGATCAGTTATCCCTTCGTCAATGTCGGGGAAAAATACAATCAGATTCTGGAACCGATCGTGATGGGCATTTTGGCGCCCAATTCAAAAAATTCTTCTAAAATCCCGAACGAAGACAGTAACGATTTGGATTTTGACGATACCAACCTGTTTTCGGAAAAACGTTTTGTCGGCTTCGATCGATTCGAACCGGGCTCCCGCATCAACTACGGATTAAAATGGAGCGCATACGGGCAGAAAAACGGCTATGTTTCCGCTTTAATTGGGCAGAGTTACAGATTCACGCATTCCGATATTTTTCCCGCGGATTCCGGTTTGGTCGATCAGGCTTCCGATATTGTCGGACGATTCAATATTCAGCCGAACGAATTTATCAGCTTAAGCTATGCCTTCCGCATGAACAGAAAAACAACGAACATCAACCGCAGCAATTTGTCCGTATCCGTCGGAAACGCCCTGTTGCGCGTGTCCGCCAGCTACATCAATCTGAAAAGTTCCGTTTCAGAATACTCCGCTTATAACAACCGTGAGGAAATCAATTATACCTTAACGTCGCACTTGACGCGTTATTTAAAAATTTCCTTTAATCAACGCATCAATCTGTCCAAAGGAGGCAGCGTTTTGGAAACGGGGGGCTCCCTGCGCTATGAAGACGAATGTTTCGCGTTGGAAACAGGACTGAAAAAAGACTACACCGCCGACCGCGATTATGAAAACGGCATCACGTTCAAACTAGGTGTGGAATTCAAACCGTTCGGCATATTCAAGATGTAAAGGACATAAAATGCGTTTATTTCCGGTAGCCCTTTTTGTTTTCAGTTTACTTTGCTTCAATGCGCACGCGCAGACGAAAATTCTGGCTCAGGTCAACGACGATATTATTTCCGAACTGGATTTTCAGCAGAGATTGGCCTTCATTCGCCTGACGGGACAGGCAGATACCCAACGCAAAGATGTTCGGGAACAGATTTTAAAGCAGCTGATCGATGAAAAACTGAAAATGCAGGAAGCGCATGAAGCCGGCATAGAAATCAGTGATTCGGAAGTGTTGAACGCCGTTAAAATCACGTTACAGCAAAACGGAATGAATTATGAAACCGTTACAAAAGAACTGAAAAAAAACGGACTGCCGCTTTCCGTTATCGAAGACCAGATTAAAGCCGATCTGATGTATGTGCGCGCCATTAAAAAGAACGCCGGTTCGCGCGCGGATATTTCCGATCGGGAAATCAGCGAAAAAATGGAAGAAATCAAAGAGCAATTCGGCCAGAAACAATACCTTGTTTCCGAAATTCTGCTGCCCGTGCCCGATCCGGAACAAGACGCGGAAGTATACGGACAAGCGATGAATTTAATTATGCAAATGCGGGACGGAGCGGAATTTGAAAAAATAGCCGCCGAATACTCCAAAGCGCCCAGCGCCAAAAAAGGCGGCATGGTCGGCTGGATCGGGGAAAAAGCTTTATCCGAAGAAATAAAAGAAGAATTTTCCGTTCTTCCTCCCGGTCAGCTGAGCACTCCGGTCAAAACGGAAGCGGGATACAAAATTTTTGTCCTGCATGCGGTACGCGATCCGGAAAACTTAAACCAAGCACAGGAAATCGTGCATTTAATTCAGCTGTTCGTGCCGGATTCTTTTACGGAAAAACAGAAAAAGGCCGTTTTACGCGATTTGAATATGACAAAAGGATCCTGCGATCAATTCAAAGCCGTTTCCGAACAGTTGAAAACCTCCTCCCGTATTGACTTAGGCAAACTGCCTCTTGATAAACTGCCAAATCAAATCCGATCCGTCATCAATCGAACGGCTCTGCTGGAACCCAGCCTGCCTTTGCCGATCGAGGAGGGCAGCCTGATTTTTATGACGTGTTCCAGAGAAAATACGTCCTTTTTGCCTGACAAAGAAGAAATAAAAATGCAGTTGGAAGGCGGAAAATTAGAAGCTTTGGCACAACGCCGGCTCAGAGAACTGCGCCGTTCCGCCGTCACGGAGATCCGATAATGACCGCCGCTTTGCCGCCATTAAAAGAGGTCATCGCCCGTTACGGTCTGTCCGCCAAAAAATCTTTAGGACAAAACTTTATTCTGGACACCAATCTGCTGGATAAAATCGTCCGAAGCGCCAAACAACGCGATCCGGAAGCTTTTAAAACGGGAACGGTGATTGAAGTCGGCCCCGGTCCCGGCGGTGTGACGCGCGCCATTCTGGAGAACGGCGCAAAACACCTGACCGCTATCGAAAAAGACGAACGGTGTCTGGGAGCGCTGCAGGATATTCAAACCGCGTATCCCGACCGCCTGACCGTTTTAAACGAAGACGCGCTGACAGTTTCCGCCGACCGATTGGGGAAAACGCCCCGAGCCATTATTGCCAACCTACCCTATAATGTCGGCACTTTATTGCTGACAGGGTGGCTGAAGAAAATAAACAACTTTTCCTCTTTGACGTTGATGTTTCAGAAAGAGGTCGCCGAGCGTCTGACGGCTTGTCCTAAAACGCCGGCTTACGGGCGCCTGTCCATTCTGACGCAGTGGCTGTGTGAAACGGAAATTTTATTTACCGTTCCGCCGTCCTGCTTTGTCCCGCCGCCGAAAGTGACCTCCGCCGTCGTGTTTTTAAAGCCGCGTGCCGAACCTTTGGCTCCGGCGCGTATAGACTTATTGGAAAAAGTAACGGCCGCCGCTTTCAATCAGCGCCGAAAAATGTTACGCTCTTCTTTAAAATCAATCGGAAATTCCGAAGAATTGTGCGCCGCCGCAAACGTTAATCCGACCGTGCGCGCCGAAGAAATCGGAATAGAAGCTTTTTGCGCCATGGCGCGTTTTTTGGAGAAATGACCATGTCTGTTATTGCCGCTTTTCTGAATGCTTTGATCGTCCCTGTCGCTTTAATTCTGCATTATTACGGGATCGTTATCATTGCCGCCGTTATCTTGTCGTGGCTGGAAGCCTTCCATGTTCTGAACACGTACAATCGCTTTGTCGCCGCCGTTTGCACGACGATTCACAGACTGACGGATCCTTATTTTAATTTTTTCCGCAAAATCATTCCTCCGAGCGGGAATATTGATTTTTCGCCTTTAATCGGTCTTTTCGCTTTGTACTTTCTGCAAAGCTTCATTCCGAAAGTTTTGGCAATCATGGCGAATGCGGTGTCCTGATGTTTTATCAAAAAACCTCTGACGGCTTAAAAGTCTTCGTCCGCCTGTCGCCTAAAGCCAAACGCGAAGGATTGGAAGGGATCCATACAGATCCCGACGGAACGGAACGACTAAAGATTGCCGTTTCCGCGCCGCCCGTCGACGGCAAAGCCAATGAAGCTTTGATTAAATGGCTGTCAAAGTATTTGCATATCGCGAAAAGCGCCGTTACGCTGATCAGCGGTTTGACAGACCGTTCAAAAACAGTGATGATTGTTGGAGATTCCGACGAATTAATAAAAAAATTGGAGCTTTCAAAATGACTCTTTTGCTCAACGGGTTTGAATTGGCAAAGCAATGCCGCGCGGAATTGGCGGAAAAGATCAAGTCTCTTTCCCGCGCGCCGAAACTGGCCGTCATTTTAGTCGGAAACGATCCCGCCAGCGCCGTTTATGTCGGCAATAAAGAAAAAGCTGCAAAAGAAGTCGGCATTGAATCCGTCGCGTACCGTTTTGAAGAAATCTCTCAATCCGAACTGCTGGCTTTAATCGCGCGATTAAACGCGGATAACGGCGTAGACGGCATATTGGTTCAACTGCCTTTGCCCCGCGACTTAAACGAAAAAGAAATCCTGCAGGCGATCGATCCCGCTAAAGACGTCGACGGTTTCCACCCGCTGAATCTGGGAAAGCTTCTGATCGGCGAACCGGCTCCCGTTGCCTGCACGCCGAAAGGCTGCATGAAATTGATTCATCTGGCCAAACAGGATTTAACCGGACTGCGCGCCGTCGTCATCGGTCGCTCCGTCATTGTCGGCAAACCGATGGCTCAGTTGCTTTTAAAAGAAAACTGCACGGTAACAATGGCTCATTCCAAAACGGAAAATCTGCCGGAACTTTGCCGGACGGCCGATATTCTTGTCGCCGCAATCGGCAAGCCGAAAACCGTTAAAGCAGATTGGATTAAAAACGGCGCAATCGTCATTGACGTCGGCATCAACCGGCTGGAAAACGGAAAATTATGCGGCGATGTCGACTTTGACGCCTGCTTTGACAAATGCGCGGCCATCACGCCCGTTCCCAAAGGCGTCGGCCCCATGACTATCGCCATGCTGTTGGAAAACACGGTTGAAGCTTTGGAAAGGAAGATTTCCCTTTAATTCTCGAAGCCGTCTTCTTTATACTGACGGCAAATCAAAACAAAACGGACAATCAGAAATACAGCGGCACAGGCGCAGGCAATAATCATCGCGTAAGTCATGCCTAACACGCCGTGATTCCACTTAAATGCAAACAGCCAAATCAACGGCAGCATAATGAATACAAAAGCGGCTCCCTGGCAAATCGTCGGAACCAGAATATCGACCGCTCCGCGTAAAACATTCACCATCACCTGTTGCGTCCCGTCAAAAATACACATCAGGGAACATACCATAACCAGTGGCGTTGTCATTGCAATCAATTCAGGGTCTTTTGTATAAACGGACGCAATCAAATGAGGACAAATTAAAAAGAAAACCGAACACGCTATCATGATCAGCAAATTGAAAATCAATCCGGTATATCCGACGATTTGCATTTCCATGACGGATTTTTTGCCTTTGGCAATGCCCATCAATACGGAAGAAGCCGTCCCGACGCCGCTGGCCAGCACAAACACATTCGTTGACACGTTCAGCATGATCGTATACGCGCCCAGCGCCATCGCTCCCAGCCAGCCGGCCATAATATTCACAACAGAATAAGAACCTTCCTCCACGCCGACAGTAACGGCCGCGCCATAACCGACATCGCGGATTTTCCGATCCTCTTCTTTGTTTTCTGAAGGCTTCACCCACACGCCGTACAAATCGCTTTCATCAATACAGAAAACGATAATGAACATTCCCACAGCCAAAATGACGCGGATCAGCGTCGTCGAAATCGCCGATCCGATCGCGCCCATTGCCGGAAAGCCGGCATGCCCGTACACAAAAACGTAGTTCGCGAAAATATTGATGATATTGGCCAACAAAATCATGACCATACCGGGAATCGGACGTTTCGTTCCTTCCAAAAAAGAAGACATTACAAAGAACATCAAAGCGAACGGCATGCCCAAAGCGTAAACCGACAGCACTTTAGCGCTACCTTCCGCGACTTCCGGCGGCTGTCCCAGTAAATCCATAACGAATCGGGACGGCAGGCAAACAACCATAAACAGAAAGCCTATCAGTAAAGCGTACGGTATCGAACGGCGCAGCACCTGTCCGCATTCGCGGTATTTTCCGCGACCGAAAGCATTCGCCGTTAAAACAATCGTGCCCTGCAACAAGCCCATGGCAATGGACAGGAACAACGTGTGCAATGTGCTGGCAATACTTTGAAACGCCAGATCCTGCGTGCTGTAACGCCCGACAACGATCGTATCAACCAAAGCCATGCCGACCGTCCCCAGTCTGGCGATAACGACCGGAACGGCTAATTTCCAGGTTTCTTTGCAACAGCGCAGAATTCTTAATTTAAAGACGCGGTTTTCCCGTTCTTCTCTTTGACTTAAAAGAGAATCCCTTGTTTCATCAAGCTTAGCTTTATTGAACGGTTCACTTCTCAAAATGCCCTGCAATCATCTGAAGAAAAGCGATTTTTTTCAAATCAATTTCGTCCAGATGAATTTCTTTTTCTTCTTTTTCACGATAGACGGATAATTCCTTTTTAATATCCGCCAAATTCACTTCGTCCGCATTCTGAACAAAATGCGCCAATATTGTGCACGCATTGTCTCTGATTTTTGCGATTCCCGCGGAAACAAAGTATTTTTCAATATTTCCCTGATCGGCGTCCTTTATAACGACCATTCCGGCCTTCAGCAACTTCATTGCCGGAGCACGCTTAGGCAACACCAGATAAGGCCCGTCAACCGCCGGAATTTCAACGCTGATCACTTCCTTTACCGACAAAGGCTTTTGCGGTATCAGCATTTTGACAAATATTGTCTCTAAATCCGCCATTGATTATTCCGCCTTTTTCAAACGAACGTTCGCCGACATTTTCTTGGCTTTTTCCTCGGCTTCCTCAATCGTTCCGACCATAAAGAACGCCTGTTCGGGCAAGTGGTCGTATTGACCGTCCACAATGCCTTTAAAGCCCTTAATCGTGTCCGCCAGCTCGACATAACGTCCCGGCATACCCGTAAAGACTTCGGCCACATGGAACGGCTGAGACAGGAAACGCTGAATCTTACGCGCGCGGGAAACGACCAGCTTGTCTTCTTCGCTCAATTCGTCCATACCCAAAATCGCGATAATATCCTGCAACGCTTTATACTGCTGCAAAATACGTTGTACTTCACGCGCGACTGCATAATGCTCTTCGCCGACAACCGCCGGATCCAAAATACGGCTGGTTGATTCCAGCGGATCCACCGCCGGGAAAATACCCAGTTCGGAAATCGAACGGCTCAACACCGTCGTCGCGTCCAAGTGAGCAAACGTCGTCGCCGGCGCCGGGTCGGTCAGGTCGTCCGCCGGCACGTACACGGCCTGAACGGAAGTAATGGAGCCTTTCTTGGTTGACGTAATGCGTTCCTGCATCGCGCCCATATCCGTTCCCAAAGTCGGCTGATACCCCACCGCCGAAGGAATGCGTCCCAGCAAAGCGGACATTTCAGAACCGGCCTGCGTAAAACGGAAGATGTTATCAATGAACAACAGCACGTCCTGTCCTTCTTCGTCACGGAAGTATTCCGCGACCGTCAGTCCCGTTAACGCCACACGGGCGCGGGCTCCCGGAGATTCGTTCATCTGTCCGTACACCAACGCGGCTTTGGAGTTATCGCCTTTCAGGTCGATAACGCCGGATTCGATCATTTCGTTGTACAGGTCGTTGCCTTCGCGGGTTCTTTCACCGACGCCGGCGAAAACGGAATAACCGCCGTGGCCTTTCGCAATGTTGTTGATCAATTCCATAATCAAAACTGTTTTACCGACGCCCGCGCCGCCGAACAAACCGATTTTGCCGCCTCGGGCATACGGTTCCAACAGGTCGATAACTTTAATACCGGTCGTCAGCATCTGAGTGGAAGTCGCCTGATCCACAAACGGCGGAGGATCACGGTGAATCGGGCTGAGCTTGACGCCTTCTATCGGACCGCGTTCGTCAACCGGTTGGCCTAAAACGTTCATGATACGTCCCAAAGTCTTCGGACCGACCGGAACGGAAATCGGCGCGCCCGTATCCGTCACGTCCTGCCCGCGCATCAACCCGTCGGTCGAATCCATAGCGATACAGCGAACGATTGATTCTCCGAGCTGCTGAGCCACTTCCAAAACCAGTTTTTTATCGCCCAGTTTCGTTTCCAATGCGGAAAGAATAGACGGCAGGTCTTTTTCATCGTCAAATTTGACGTCAACAACCGCGCCCATAACCTGTGCAATGTGTCCGATACTGTTCTTAGCCATTCTTCATAGTCCTTACTAAATAGGTTAAAGTGCTTCCGCACCTGAAATAATTTCTGTTAATTCGCTGGTAATCATCGCCTGACGCGTCTGGTTATACAGCAACGTCAGTTCGTCAATAATATCCGCCGCGTTATTCGTCGCGTTGTCCATCGCCGTCATGCGCGCGCCGTTTTCCGACGCCGAGGATTCAAGAGATGTTCTGAAAATCAAAGCCGCTAAAACCTCCGGAATGATCGCGTTCAGCAAATCGACCGGATTTTCAGGTTCAAAGTCATATTCCAGCGGATTGATCAGCACCTGTTCCTCTGTGGTTCCGACATCGGCGTTCAGCAGACGCATTTCCTGCGTTGTTTTATACTGAGAATGAGCTTTTGCGCGGCCTTTTGAAATATCGCGGACAAAGCCTTTTCCTTTGCCGATAGAGGTATTCTTTACGCGCGAAGGACGCTGCAAATGTACCGCGCCGCCTTCATTTTCATTCACCAGAAATCCCCACGGATTCTCACCGGTAAACGGTTGTAATATATGCGCTGCCTTCATCGGAACAATCGGACGGATACGCACTTCCTGAGAAATCGCCGAATGAAAATGGTTATAAACGACGGAACACGCGTCAATCGTTCCCTTCTCAAACATGGAAATCAGATGCGTCGCGATGTTTTCCGCGTCAACCAGCTGATCCGCGACATTCGTTCGGCCGGGGAAAGTAGCGACAATCTGTCTGCCGAATTGGTCGCGCAGTAGTTCGGTCGCCTTTGTTCCGATGCAAATCAGGCGAACGACACGACCCTGAGACTGCAAATGTTCGATAAACTGAGCCGCTTTCTTAACAATATTCATGTTAAAACCGCCGCACAGCCCGCGGGAAGACGCAAAAACAATAACCAAATGGCGCATATCTTCGCCGTCACCGGCAACAATGCGCGGCATTTCATAACGCGGTGTTATCCCTTTGGATTTATCATCTGAATTTACAAAAGAAATCGTTTTGATTAAACGCGATACGATACGCCCCAAAGAAGCCGCAAAATAACCGGATTCCGCTATTGCTTCCTGCGATTGGCGCAAACGCGAAGCCGCAACCATTTTCATCGCCGATGTGATTTTCCGCGTTGATTTAATGGAAGCGATTCGACTGCGCAACTCTCTTAAATTTGCCATTGGCGTATTCCCGAATTAAGAAAACTTCTTGATAAAATCGTCCAGGAAATAACGCAAGTCGTCTTCGGTATCCGGAGAAATGGTTTTTTCCGTACGGATCGCTTCCAAAACGGAAGGCTGACTCGCTTTAAGCTGTTCCAGCATTTCTTTTTCAAAACGCGCGATTTTATCAATCGGCATTTCGTCCAAATAACCGCGAATCCCTGTAAAGATGGAAACGACTTCCTCTTCAACCGGCATCGGGTGATATTGCTTTTGCTTCAGCAATTCGGTCAGACGCGCGCCGCGATTCAGTAACTTCTGCGTCGCGGGATCCAAATCGGAAGCAAACTGGGAAAACGCCGCCATTTCGCGATATTGCGCCAATTCCAGCTTAATGGAACCGGCGACCTGCTTCATCGCTTTAATCTGCGCGGAAGAGCCCACGCGGGAAACTGAAATACCGACGTTCACCGCGGGACGAACGCCCTGATGGAACAAACCGCTTTCCAAAAAGATCTGACCGTCGGTAATGGAAATCACGTTTGTCGGAATATATGCGGATACGTCGCCGGCCTGCGTTTCAATCACGGGTAAAGCCGTCAAAGAGCCGCTGCCCAAAGATTCATTCAATTTCGCCGCGCGTTCCAACAAACGGGAATGCAAATAGAACACGTCGCCGGGATACGCTTCACGGCCGGGCGGACGGCGCAGTAACAAAGACATCTGACGGTAAGCGACGGCGTGCTTGGACAAATCGTCATAGAACACCACCGCATGCATGCCGTTATCGCGGAAATATTCACCGATAGCGCACCCCGTATACGGCGCGATAAACTGCAAAGGCGCCGATTCGGAAGCCGTCGCCGCAACGACGATCGTATAATCCAACGCACCATACTGTTCCAATGTATGCATCACCTGCGCAACCGTGGATCTCTTTTGACCGATAGCGACATAAATGCAGAACATCTTTTCTTTATCGCTTTTTGCGCGATCATTAACGGCTTTCTGGTTGATAATCGTATCCAGAATAATCGCCGTTTTTCCTGTCTGACGGTCGCCGATGATCAATTCGCGCTGACCGCGTCCGATAGGAATCAAAGAATCGACCGCCTTCAAACCTGTCTGCAACGGTTCGTGCACGCTTTTACGCGTAATAATACCGGGTGCCTTGACATCAACAGCGCGATATTCCGACGCTTTAATGGCGCCTTTGCCGTCAATCGGATTGCCCAAAGCGTCCACAACGCGTCCCAGTAAATCCATTCCGACCGGCGCATTAACGATTTCCCCCGTCCGTTTGACGGTATCGCCTTCATGAATATCGGAGTCCTGACCGAAAATCACCGCGCCGACGCTGTCCGATTCCAAGTTCAGAGCCATTCCTTTCACGCCGTTTTTAAATTCGACCAATTCGCCGGCCTGAACTTTATCCAAGCCGTAAATACGCGCGATACCGTCCCCGACGGACAATACCTGACCGACTTCGTACATATCCGGCTGAGCGCCAAAGTTTTCAATGCGTTCTTTTAAAAGAGAAGTAATTTCTGTCGCTTGGAGATTCATATCCCGACACCCTTCATAATAAGATTAAGCTTTTGTAATTTCGTTTTCACGGAAGCGTCCGCCATTAAAGAACCCGCCTGAACCGTCAATCCGCCGATCAAGGCCGGATTAACTTTAACGTTCAACCGTATTTCTTTATTAAAGATCGCCTTTAAAGTATCCGTTAAGCGTTGTTGCGTCTGATCATTCAAAATCTGAGCCGAAACCACAGAAACGGATAAAATTCCTTTATATTCTTCATACATACGTATAAAAGCCGCAGTAATTTCATTGAAAATAAAAGTCCGCCCGTTTTCGATCAAAACGCCTAAAAAATGACGCATAATCTGAGACAGCTTGATATGCTCAGCCACCAGTTCAACGCCTTTTTTGCGATCGTACGAATTGACCAAACGCGACGTCATCAACATATTCATTTCCGAACTGTCTGACATTAATCGGCTGATCAACTGCACTTCCTGCGCAATATTATCAGCGTCTTTATGTTCTATGGCTTCCTGCAACAGGGCTTTTGCGTATTTTTTAGCCAGCTCCGCGCGATTCAGTTTCTTTGCCATATTTCCTTCCGTTCAAACAAAGGTTACTCTTTTACCGAGCAACTATTTTTCTATAAACATTCTTTTATAACAACAAAAAGAGCTATTTTCAAACAGAATAATCATATTATCGGCAGAATAAAAAAAAGCCTCCCTTATTTCAAAGGAAGGCTTTTTTCAAGTATTTTGCCAACTTACAAAACAGGACAACCGACCGCCGGAACGGCAGCGGCGTCTTCCATCTGTTTGTCGACGTTTGCTTTGTATGTTTCATTCGCGGTCGCGTCGGCAACAGCCTTCATAATCAGCGAATTAATATCCGGAGCATTTTCCCGCGTAATATTAACCAAAAAGGCGGTATCCTTCTTCAAAGCCTTCAAAGTAGCCTCTTCTTCATTCAAGACCTGCTTTACGGAAGAATACAGTTTTCCGCCGAACTGCGCTTTTAATTTCTGGATTTTGCTTTGAGCGGAAGAAATTTTCGCGTTCTTCACTCTCTTCAGCTCATTCCGCGCTTTTTGATAATCGGCAGGATTGCTCAAATCAAAGGAATTCGCGTTCGGTATCACACACCCCATTTCCTTCAAAGAAGCAACTACGCTTTCGTTTATTTCTTTAATGGAAACCAGAGCCTTTTCTTTAACCGGCTTCTGTTCTTCTTTTGCGGACTGAAGCGACAGATACGCGCTGATTCTGTTTGAAACCAACGGGATAGGAATCTTGGGATTGCCGTGACGATCCTTCTTAATCACACCCGTTTCCGCATCATAATCTCTCGGACGATATCTGATGGTGCCTCTGTGTTTTTCAACCAAATTGGACAATTCCCCGTCAGACGTGTAGTTATCAATATCCACGGTCACCAGATACCACGGCTCCGGCAATTCGGAAGCAAACTCAGGCAACTCTTTTTCCACATTCATAATATAAACGGACTCACGCCACGGCGGCAGAGGAACCTGCGGCAAATAAGGCGGTTCCATATTGGGCGGAGTAACCCCCGGTTTCAGCTGATGCTGTGAGGTCAAAGCGGCCATATACGCCTGATGCTTTACATACAACGAACCTTTGTTAATGCGGGTGCAGACATTCTTTTTGCCGTTTGTCTGGCCGCACCAACGATCGTCCGCATTTGCCGTGTTTTCGTCGTAATTTGTTGAAGATACCGTTTTTTCAGGAATTTCTCCCGAATAATAATCTTCGGGTAAATAAGAATCGCCCCTTGATAATTCCGGTCTCGGCGGGAACGGTTTAAGCGGATCCCAGATATAAAGATTCTGTTTTTCCTTATAGAACTTCTCTAAATATTGATCATAAACGTATTTCTGATCGACCCACGGCGAAAACTTTTTCTTTAAAGCGCCCCATTTTGCGGGATAACGATAAAGATCTTTCAGCACCGCGTGGCCTACGTCCCACCGGATCTTTCCGAAAACGGCAGCCTCGCCTAAATCCATATCGGACTGTGAAGCCTGATCCGCTTTTGCTTTTGCCGAGGATTCTCCCTGCGAAATCATCTCGTTGGCTTGATCTTCCGACGTATTTTCATTGATATTCGAATACGGCGATGAAGACGATCCGGTTGAGGAAGAAGCGCCGTCATCGGACAAATCTCCCGAATCAACTTTGCTTTCCAAATCCTTCAGCTGTCCTGAAGCTTCGGAAGATCCCATAGACGAAGAAGCCTCTGCCAAAAGAGTGGCCGACGTATCTTCCGCATAAGCGGCTATTTTGTGCCAAACGGCATTTCCGTTTGAAAAATGTTCGTTCAACAACGAAATATTACATTGCTTGTTCTGGTTTAAACGTCTGCCTATTTCATTGTATTTTTCAACTTCTTCATGATGCTTTTCCAACTGCTCTTTCTGCGTCGGAAGAGAAAGTCCCTGCTGATGCAAATTCAGAGCTTCGGTAACTTCGTTTTTAATAACGCCCAATAAAGGATATTGTTTCAAAGCCTCATTTGATGTCGTAGCCGGCTTCGTTTCCAATTTTTTTAGTCCGGCCAACGCAGTTCCGGAAGAAAGGATGAAAAAGCCTGACGACAATACCGTCAGAGTCATTAATGTATTTTTCAAAGTAACTTTCATGTTTTTCTCCTATCTTTTGGAAGCAATTACATGTTACCGAAAATCGGCCTTGACAAAATATATCCGCGTTCCAAATCGTTCGCGGTTCGCAACTGCAAAGTCGCCGCCGTCAGCTGATTCTGGACAATCATCAACTGATATTCCAACAAATGAGCCGCATAATTTGCGCGCTGTGCTTTATTTTCATCATCAGCATGCTCCACTTGTTTCTGGATATCTTCAGCTGCCGCCGCGAATTCTTTGATTTTATTTTGCATATATTCGGCAAAGCCAAGCACTTCCAGCGTATTGATATAAGCGAATTTTTTAGCGTAATACTCCATCACAGCAAGATCATACACGGACATCGGAGCGTCCCCGTCCCGCCAGCCCGGGCGCAAAAAAATCACTTCAACGGCTTTTGCAATTTCTTCAGGCGTATCCCCGTCTATATTCGGGAAAGGCGCCAAAGAACTGTATTCCGTATTCGCAGGAGGAACAGAGCCGCCGAAATCCGGAGTGGAAATTTTAATATCCGCTAAAGACGGTAATTGTCCCGAACGTATTTTTTCCAGTCCGTCGTCGGCTATTTCTTTTAATTTTGCCTGTCCTTCTTTCAGCAATGCGGCAGGAAGATGAGGAATAACCGCCGGAATGGAGGCGAAGTCAAATACAGGCAAACCGGGCGATGCTTGCAAAAGCATTTTGAACAAACAAATCGGATTCACCGGCATACAATCACCCGCTTTTGCCTGAGAGGCTGAAAAAATCAGAACCAAGCCGGTCGCTGTAACTGCTTTCTTTATTTTATTAAAGATCGACATTGGGACCTCCTTTATCCTCTACATGATATGTGGCGCCGCCCATTTCTTCCACGAACGGTTCCGGTTTCTTCAATCCGCCTTTGGGAACCATGTTGATCCCCTGAGAAGCCAACGATTTCAAAGAAGTTGTCTCCATAGAAATCTGAGTTATACGCTCGAAATTCCCCGCCATAATCGCCATCGTGTAGGCGTTCATTGCGTCCTGAATCGTTCCCGCATTCTGCAATGCTTCTTTTGCCTTATCAAAACGCTCTTTCGACTGTCCCGGAGCATTCATCGCATGATACAGCACTTCAGCGCTCGCTTCATGTACATTGTTCTTTGTATATTCTTCTCTGGCTTTTTGAACTTTTTCCAAATCGCTTTCCGACACCTGCCCGTTGTTGTTCCGCACGAACAGTTTGTCTTTAACCATATCGGCCGCTTCCTGAGCGCCGTTATCGCCTTCAGCTGCTCTTGCGAACGCGGACTTGGGTCGACCGTTAGAAAACGCCTTGTCTTTTAAGGATTTTCCGACCGTCTGCCCCAACGATTTCAAATCGCCTGACGTGACCGCAGAAGACACGGCTTTAACTTGCGAAATCGTTTTTTTCACCTGGTTTACACGGCTTAAAACCTGCGGTACCGGTTGAAAACGAGCGACCAGATTCGTAATCATCATCGCCAATTTGGCAACGTCAAATGTCGGATATCCCTGAGCATACGCCGCAGAAGTCGGCGTCAGCAAAGTAAGAGACAGCAATCCGATTAAAAATATTTTCTTTTGCATGATTCCCTCCTAATTTGCATCGCCAGCTGCAACCGTATCCTGGAAGATAGCCATGCTGAGCGCACCGGAAACCTGTGATTCGGTTGCTTTCAACAACTGCTGATTCTCCATCTGATCTTGTTTCAGCAAAGCCAATTTATTGACCTTTGCCTGTAAATCTATTTCGGATTCCGTGTTTTCAGCTTCTTGTCTTAACTGTTCTATCGTTTCCAAATTTTTATCCAATTCCTTGCGCAAAGCGACGGCTTTGGCATATCCGGATAATATGGAAGCGAATTTAAACTCCAGATTCTTTTGGAGCATATCGTCTTTTTCTTCCAATGACGCTGTTTCGCCTTCAATATTGACGTTTTTATCGAACCATTCGGTTTGTTTCTCCACATCATCAATATTATCCGCCATACCGTCGGGAAGAAGCAGTAATGTTTTATTTTTTGCTCCGCCTTCGCTGCCCGGACAAGCCATTTCGCCGAGAGAGCACAGTAAAGAACCGTTTTTCAGCTTTTCTTTCCAGTCCCCGAACATGTTTTGTCCCATCGTTTCAATATTCATGCCGGACTGAAATTGTTTCAATTTTGCGCGAACCTCTGAAATCTGATTAAAAATCGCCTGGATTTTCATGACAATATCCATCGTTTGCGCTTGAGCTTGAAAGGGCGTTCCGAAAGCCATCAGAGTAATAATAATCAGAATACACTTACGCAGCATTTTCTTTCTCCCTCTTGTTCAAAAGTCGCAAACTAGTCACACAATGTCTGTATGGCGGAGGAAGATCTGTCCATTGCGTCAAGGAAAGAAGTATCCGACATTTGTTCGCCCGTAGCTATGGTCGTTTTTGCAAGCGCCGCAAGCATTGACATCTGATCGCCGGCCGAAGTCGTGGCTTCTCTGGATTCTTTCATTTCACTGCCGGTCGCTATCTTGTTTTGCATATTTAAAGATAACGCCGTTTTCTTTTTGGCAAGATCCGCAGCCATACTTTTACGAGCCTTGAAACATTTTTCATGTTTTTCCTCATTGTATTCGCCGCCCTGATTCAGACCGCTTTTAACATTGTCCATCGTTTGCGCGATTTTATCCGGTTCTTTCATTGTTTCCTCTGAAAAACCGATGTCTTCAAACTCTCTCGTCAAACCGACAAGCTTTTCCTTTCCGTTTGAGCCGCCCAACTGACCCGTAACCATACCGAGGATACCTTCAACGCTCAACTTATCCCCCATAGATTTAAGCTGATCGGCTCCGCCTTTAATCTGGGCAATCATATTTTTCAATTCTTCAATATGTTCCATCAACTGCCCCATCTGCGTCGTCAGTTCCGCACCGATTGTCGGAACGGGAATTTGCGCCTGCGCCTTTCCCGCGCAAAAGAAAAAAGAAATCGTCATTAAACAAAGCGCCGCGGATTTCTTTAAATATCTCATGGAAGCCTCCTTTTATGCTTAACGCTATAAAGCGCCTATTATCTCTAGTGTAGCCATAAAATTATGGCAAAACAATGGTTTTTATTGTGGCAAATATGACAAAAAAAAGACAAAGCCTCGACTTTGTCTTTTTTTGTTCTATGCCACTTCCAGATATTTTTCGACGAAACCTTCCGGACCGTATTCTTTCATTAATTGCTCGGCCAGCAAAACGTGCTTCCGCCCGGAAGAATACAGTTTCAGGAATGGCCCCAGACCGCCTAAGTTAACGTCCAGAATAACGGATTCTCCGACAGCCGGACGAGCAACCAAAATTGCATACTTCAAATCTTTGAACGAACGCCCGAAAACAAAATCGCGTTCATGCGGCGTCAATCGCCAGTTTTCATAGTCTTCTTCCATTCCCTGCGGGTTGCGGAAGAAAATCACAGTCTGACATTGACCGCGGATCACTTCGCCCATGCCCAAAGAGTCGACAATGTTCGGTTGTTGGAAAGCACACAGATAAGCCTGACGTTTTTTACGTCCTTCCTGCAAACCGATAACGAATTGATCGCGGAACATCGGGTGTTTCAACATAGGCGCCGTTTCATCGATCATAATCAGGCTGGGATCGCCCGTATCGCCGGAAACGCTGTGAATACGTTGCATAATATAGCTGATGACCGCCGGAGCCAGAATTTCATCTTCAAAAATATGCGTAAAGTCAAATGCGATAAATTTGGCCGTCATATCCAATGTATCATTCGGAGAGTTAAAGATCAGCCCGTATTGCTGATCGTTCACCCACCGGAATAATTCGCGCCGCATAACACCCGTCGGCGAAAAACAGCTCTTATGCAAATTTTTCAACGTTCTTTCTTCCGGTTTCAGGTAATCAAACGCCGTTGTCACCGCACGCGCGATTTCCTTTTCGGAAACAGCGTCATCGGCCATCGTAATCGCTTTCAGCCAACGACGCAAAAACGCCCTGTTTTCCGGTGTATCTCTACAGGAGAAAGGATTCATGGCTGTTGAATCTTTATCGCCGTCAAAGTTAACGTAAGCGCCTTGAATCGCGCGGCAGAACACTTCCACACCTCTGTGGCGGTCAAAGAAATATACGCGCAAATCGTTGTGGCGCATAGCCTGCCCCGCCAAAAACGCCAGCAATGTCGTTTTACCTTGACCGGTAGACCCCAGCAAAATACAGTGTGCCACCGCGTTTGCCGCCGCCGTCACATGGAACTGCCAACGATAAGCCGTCCCGCTGATCGTTCTGAAAATAGTAATGGGTCCGGGACCCCAGTCACTGCTGGCATTGCCTTCCGGAGCTTTTTCCAGGTTAATCGCCGTCGCCACCGCGCGCGATAAATAGGAATATGTTCTGGGATAAACGTCGTATGTCGGAAACTGTGCGAAAAATGAAGCCTGAGCAACCCAACCTTCGCGGACGGGCGTAACACCATATAAACGGCAAAGGCGTTCAACCTCCATCTGCCCGAATTCTATTTCCTCTTTTGACATGCCGAAAATGAACAATGTCATCGAATAATGGCATAACGTCTGCGTATCGCTGTCCGTCGAATCGATCAATTCCAACGCTTCGTCATACTGACCGAGAGTCGATGCTGAAAATGTCGTAACGCGAGCCATTCTTTTTTGTTGCATCAATACGGCCACCGCCGTGATTTTAGGAATCGGCGTTATAGTATGCAACAAATTGACTTCGACATCGATCGACAACAAATCGGAAATCATTTGTTCGTCAATATAGTCGCCGGGACTACGAATCCCCATAACAATGCAGAAAAGCTCTTCTTCTCCGCGAAAGAAACGAATCAGTCCTTCATCGCCTGTAAAATGAATGTAATCCGCCGTCAGCATTGATTTTAACTCTGCGCCTTCCATCTTGCCGACGCGGGGATGGGGTGTTGAAAGCGGACTGCACAAACGGGCAAAAAACGTAAACGGACTGAGCTCCAAGTCGCTTTCTTTCGTTTCAAACAGCTGAGTCGGTTCATACATATCCAAAACTGCCGTCAATGCCTGTGCAGCCTGATTAAGATCCCGATCATGATTTTTGCGCTCTTTTACGGACAAAATAATATAATGTTTATTGCGATAAACACGACGGAGATTCTGCGCCCACTCTTCAGCAATAGCCCTCAAAATAGGATTTTCATGACGTACTTCGTCGCCCAGCGGTACCATTTCGCGAATCGTTAAAACGCGCACCGTAACATTCAAATCCGCCATTGAATCAATAAAACTCTTGCGCGCTTCCAACATATTAGCGCGCAACTCCGGCTGAATCATGGCGACATCGGCGCCTTTAACCGCAAAAACGCGCACCAAGGATCCGTCATGGCACTCTATTGTCGTGCCGTCGTCCTTTAATCGCTCAAACGGCAGAAAGTCGCTGACCTGCGTTTCCTTCGGCTTAGGCAAAATAATTTCCCCTAACCGAGTCGCCAACAGCCCCGCGAACGCCGCCGCAGAGACCATACCCAAAACGCTGACTAAGACCTCACCGGTTCCCAGGCTCTGAATAAAGATAGAAAAAATACTTTCAGGGTGCAAGTTTCGTTCCTTTACTCTTATACATACTGACCGATCCTTTTGCGGCCATAGGTCCATAAGTCTTTAACATCGTAGACAAATGCGGTTCCCGGGCACCGTAAATGATCAGAAAAACATGGGCGATCACAATCGGCGGAATAAAAATAATCGGGTTCATATTAAGAACCCCCATGCCTATAAACATAAATGGAAACTGAACGGCTAAATTCATTGCCGCCGGCAAAAAAGGCGCCCAAAACATTTTAGGCGGCATGGCTATAGCTCTTAGAATCGGTTCGCGCATTTTTTTTGTCCTCTGTTCTTTTTGTACCCTAACAAAAAAAAATAAACAAATCCTTTCTTGATTATAAGAAAGGATTTGAAATAAATACAACAAAAAAGCCGCAACGAATTGCGGCTTTTTCGCTTTTGTTTTTTTCTGATTACGACCCAGAGAGCGTATCGCCCAAGTTCTGGCTACCGACAGCGGAGTCACCCGTGAAGTATTCGACGATCTGTCCAGCAACGGCCAAGATAATCAAACCGATGGACAGAGAAGCGAACCATTTCCACTTCACAGCGCCGAAGATCGCGCCAACGGCCAAACCGACCAGACCGAAACCACCCAAAACGAAAACGAGTACTTTTACGTTTTTGAAGATATCGATACCTTTTTTCTTAATGGTCGAAAAAGCAGCGGTGCTCGCCGCAAAGCTTTCACCAGAAGTAGCCAACAACATAGCTACGGCTAAAAATAAAATCTTTTTCATTTCTGTTCTCCTTGTTTAAGGTTAAATGCTCTTCATGTTTTCAGAATATAAAAATCAACCCGAAGCATCAACATAAAAAATTCGAACAAAAAAAACATACAACATATTGATTTTTAATGCTTTTTTTGAAAAATGACAGTTTGTTAAAAAAATGTCACGCTTTTGAAATATTTTATTTTTCATATTTTTCAGGGAAAAAAGGGCGATTTTCCTTACAGAATCCGGATTTTTTAAAATATCAGCCTTTAACAAACAGTCTTTTAAAAAAAGCTTTGCAAGAGAATTTTCGTAGCAAATCGCACCAAAAACATTTCCTGCAGGAACCGATTTCGCCTGTTTTGAGCTTTTGATACGGGCGATTTCCGTTCAGAAACGATTCTCGTACGCTTTTTTTCCTTTAAATGACTATGACATCTTTTCTCCCGGCTGATTATTTGCGGGAATCTATTCCGGGAAATCTTTAAACGGATCTCTCTATATATAATATATAAAGTCTTTTAAGCGTTTGAACCGTTTAAATATAAAGAGCCTTTTTGCATTGAAAAAAACATCTCTCCGGCACACGAGATGCGGAAAGCGGTAATCCGCAAAAATCCCGTTTTTGAAAATTCCTATTTTTTTAGACACTTAAGAAGACGCGATGTTTGTTTATTTATAAGGACTCTTAAAATTTACCGATAGTTAACAACTTTTCGCGTAAACTTTGAAAAATATCTTTGGATTTTTAGATTAAGCATAAAGAAATGACAGACATCTTAAACAATTTAAAGAATCAAAAAACGGAAAGTTCTTCTCCTAAACGGTATTCCATATCGGGAGGAACGGCCGTTTTCCTTATTTTTAATGTTATATTGATAATGGGATTCTGCAAATTTTCGTTTTATGTTCTGAAAAACCATCGCAGCCTGATAGAACGGGATTCGCTGGTAAAAACATATGTCGACGTTCAGCCTTATGCTTCCAAAAGAAAAGAAGCGCCCGCGTCTTTGGCGTTAAATATTAGGGACAAAACGGCTCCGGCGCCTTTTTTTGCCAAAACGGAAAAGACGGCGCAAATTGCGTTGCAAGAAACAGCGCCGTTGCCGGTTCTTGATCAACCGGTTCTTTCTGTCGATCTTCCGCGGACAGCGTCTCCCGTGTCTCGTCCGCCGGTGATTCGACCGACAGCGCAGGAAGCGGCCGTCCAAAATCCGAAACGACCGCCGGTAATCAAGAATGAAAAAGAAAACAATGTTCAGGCGGTAGCGCTTGATACGCTGATGGCCTCGGGATTAAATCTTTTAAACGAATCCGAAAAAACAATCGTCGCTTCCGAATTTTTATTGCAGGAAGAAATATTGCCCGAACAAAAAAAGAGCATTGAAGAACCTAAAGTTTCCGAAAAACTTCCCGTTATGAAAGTGCCCGCGGCGATTCAAAAAAAGGAAACGGCTGAAAAGAAAAGCGATAAAAGAGAAACCCGATGGATTGATGTGGCCGAATTGCGGCGGCAATTAAGCGATTCCGCGGAATCGACCTCTTCAAAACAAGAAGAAATAAACCGGCAAAACGCGGCGTTACTGAATATGAATAATGCCAAACAAGTCGCCGCGATTGAAACAAACATCGTTTCTGACATTCAGCCCAAAAGTGAAACGAAAAGCGTTCCCTCTTTCAATTTAGCGGAAAACGACAAACAGACCTCTGAAAAGCCGGCGGAAAAAGAACAACAAATCGTTCCACCGATTCAAACAGCCGTTGTCCAGGATATTCCTTTTGCAGGAACCGCTCAAGCGCCGGAAACAACTCAGAAAACAGCCGTCGTTCAAGACATTCCTTTTGCGGGAACAGCTCAAGCGCCGGAAACGTCTCAAAAAGTCGCTTCGTCCTCCTCTTCCCCAGAGCATATCGCTTTGGCGGGGAATTCGCCTAATTTATGGAAAGTGGCAAAAGTCAAAGGGAAAACCAAAAACGTTCCGTCTCAATCCAAAATAAAAGAAACGGAAACAGTAGCTGATATTCCTTCTCCTTCCGAAACAGCGGAAATTGCTCAATCGGACGTCATTTATCGCAACGGCAGACCCGTTCAAAAACAGGAAGCGAAATCTCTGAACTGGATGGATCGGCAGGAAGCTGCCGTTTGGACAAGCATGTCTCAATCCGACGCACCGTCCGTTTGGTCTGCGGCGACAGAAACAAACGTAGCCTCTTCGGACAGAGCAAAAGCATTCAGAGTAGCCGAAGAGCAACCGGCCGAAAAAGGAAACATCATTAATTCGGCACCTGTGCGCGTTATCGGAGAAGAAGCCAAACCGGAACCGAAGAGCAAACCAATCCTGATGCCTTTGGGAAATGCGCCCCTTGCGGCATCAAACGCCACACTAGGCAATGTTTTCCAACCTCTGCCCGCGAATTCTCCTTCTCCGGCATCTTTTTCGCAAACGTCTTCTGACGAACAACCCGCTATAGAACAAAAAGCTCCGGGACAAGACGGAATAATGAATAAATTATTTTCCTTCTTCGGAAAAAATGAAGGACAGGACGACAGTATGCCCAGCATCGGTTCCGGAACCCCTGTTCCGACGGAGCGGGAAGAACCGGAAGCCCCTAAGGTTGCTGTCGGCACTCCTCCGGCATTAAACGCACAAAAGCTTCCTGTTATGCAAAGCAGCGGAACAAATAAAAAAGAGAACGATAAAGAAAAACTAATCGTCCCGACCGAACTGCGTTTGACTTTTAAACCCAACAGCACGGAAATGTCTTCACAATCAATCAAATGGATTAAGGCCTTCGGACAGAAAGCAAAAAAAGACATTCAAAACGCTGTCGAAGTCCGAATGAGCAACACGGATCCCGTTCTGCAAAGCAAAAGATTCGCAATGATTCGCAACACCTTAATCGGAACGGGCTTGGAAGACATTCAAATTGTTCCGATCGCGACGGACAGAACGCCGCATACCATCGTTCTGCGCATGATCGTCCTGCCGGAAGAAGGATATGCCGAATACACCACCGAACACAACGGCATCAAAGAGCGTATGTACTATAAACAGTGGTGATTTTCGTTATCAGATTGAAAAAAACCGGAAAATTTGCTATTTCTTTAAAAAAGTTTTTTAAAAAAACGCAATTAACGGAGATTGTCGTTTTTATAAAGGATTTTTTAAAGAATTTAATGCTTTAATTATAATCCTAAAGAAGCGTTTTGACTTTTACATTTGGAGATTGTTTATGGCGTATCCATATAAAAAAATCAGTATAATCAGCCTTTTTACAGCTGTTTTTGTACTTAACGGATGCACTCAATTCATTGAAGACGATCAGGCATGGCCCGGTGTTTCGGCCGGCACGACATCTGCAGCGCCCGAATTTACGGCGCCCGTCGGCGGCGGACAATTCGGACAAAGAACGCCGCCTGACGTATTGCAAAACACCTACGGATATCGTGGCGAAGATCTGTCCGCGACAGCTCCAAGCTCCGGCGGAAGAGGTTTATACAGCTACGACAGCTCCAAAGAAACAAATTTGAACGCGAACACTTTAAACAACGCGCAAAGTCAGGCTCCCGCGCCGACAGTCGATTCAAGTTCGGCGACAGCAACGGAAACAGCCGCGTCTTCGGAAGAAACTTATGATCCGGCGGATCCCGTTGAAGACTGGCTGGCGACGGAAGGCTCTTCCGTCCGTTCCCTTTTGACTGAATGGGGGGATAAAGCGGGCTGGCGCGTTATATGGAATACGGATCGCGAATATATTCTGGAAGCCGGCGCCATGTTCCGCGGACGTTTTATGGACGTTTCTTCGGCATTAATTCGCTCTTTTGCCCGCGCCCGTCCAGCACCGTGGGGAACATTTTATAAAGGAAACCGCGTATTGTTAGTGACTACTCAGGAGGACGAAAATGCGGATTAATCATTTATTTTTCTTACTCGGCGTCTCCTTAGTCGGGCTGACATCATGCACATTATATAAATCCAATATTAAAACGGCGGATCGCATTTCCGATAAAATTCAGGCGAATTTGGAACAGCCTTTCAAACCGTCCGAACAATACAAGATGGACACCATCGCCGTCAAAGACGACATTTGGTTAGGCAATCAAAGCGTTCGCGTCAACGAAGGGGATCCTTTGCCTTCACGGTATGAAACAGAGGACGGCATCACGTTGGTCAGCACCGCGCCCGTTTCCTTATTGCAGATTTCAGAACAGATCACTTCTCTGACCGGAATTACCGTCCGTGTCGACGATATGATCCTTAACGAAGTCCGTTCCGCCGTTCAGGGCGATACGGACACTGTCGGATCGTCTCAAAAGGCAAGCCCCGAATTGTTTATGCCGACCTACTCCGGAAAACTGAGCGGTTTGTTGGATCAAATCGCGTCCCGTTTCGCTTTGTGGTGGAGATATAAAAACAACGTCATTTCCTTCTATAAAATGGAAACGCGCGTTTTCACGATTTATGCCCTGCCGACAACTTCTTCTTTAAGCGCGAACATTGCCGGTACGGCTTCGGGATCCGACGGCGGTACGACTTCGGCGTCCATGTCGTCCTCAATCAACCTGGATTTTTGGTCTCAGTTGGAATCCGCTTTAACGGCCATGTTGCCGGACGGCGCCACCTTAAACGTCATTCCGACAAACGGAACCGTTACCGTGACCGCGCCGCCGTTTACGCTGCAGCGCATAGCTCAGTACATTAACAGCATGAACGACAGACTGTCACGTCAGGTCGCAATTTCGGTTAAAGTTCTGAACGTGACGCTGAATGACGAGAATTCTATCGGAATAAGCGTTAACTCCGTTTTGCAATTCATGAAAAACAAATTAACCGGCTCCCCCGTTCTGGACATAGAGTTGAGCTCCACGGCTCAGAGCACCAAATCGTTAGGCATGACGTTGCTTCCGAACGACAAACATTTTGGTGAAACTTCATTGATTTTTGACGCTTTGAACACACAGGGAACGACTTCTTTGGTCACCAGCGCAACAGCAACGACCCTGAATAACAGAATCGCGCCGATTCAGGTTTCAACGAACGAATCTTATGTTGAAAAAATTGAAACGACGATGAATTCGGACACGACTTCCGTTTCCATTACGCCGGCAAAAATCAACTACGGTTTCACGATGGAAGTTCTGCCGCGTATTTTGGATCACGGCCGTTTATTGGTCATGTTCACAATGACGCTGACTCAGTTGGAAGCTATGGGTAAAGCGACCGGCGGCGGAACAGGTGAAGAAACAACATCAACAACCGTTCAGTTGCCGAAGATCAGAACGCGCGGTTTCGTACAGGAAATTGCGATGACGTCCGGACAAACGCTGATGCTGACAGGGTTTGAAGAAGTCAATACCCAGACCAATAAATCGACCGAAATGTTCGGAGCCAGTGCGAATGCGAACAAAAACAGAAACGTTATGGTTATTTTGTTAACGCCGGAAGTTTTGAATTCCCCGCTGTCTCCGGAATCAAGAATGAAAGACATGTAACAGGATAAAACCTATGGCTGAAGACGAAGAAGAACTGACAGTAGACGATTTGGAAGACGAACTTCCTCCTGAAGAAACAGAGGAAGAAGTAGTTCCGTCCGATAACTCGTCCGATCCGGAATGGGGCGCGACAATTGTCGTAAACAATACGACATACGCCGTCAGTTTGTTCTGGCAGCCGTTGCAGGACACAAACGATCCTTATCCTGAAGTCCGGGAAACCGTTGAAAACGTTATGGAAGGCGCGGATCTGTTCTGCCTGCGTTCGGGAACATCGCCTCAATACGGTATCGGTAATTCAGCCGAAGGACACAAAGCCGGCATGCCTTCCGCGGCAGCGGCCGTGGCCGAAGTGTTTCAGGACAAGTCATCTTCCGTTGCCGTTTTCGAAGTCGATGAAGGTTGGTGGTTTATCGCCGTCAGAAACGACTTGATTCTGTCCGAAGAAGATATTTTGTATCTGAACGAAGAAGACGCTAAGAGAGCTTTCTTCGCGATGATGGCCGTGCCGGATTGGGGACGCAAAATCGCGCCGGCTTCCTGGGAAATTGAAGGAACGGAGGAAATCGACCTCTGGAAGATTCTGAAAAATCCCGGAATGTCCAAGCTGATGCATATCAGCAAAAGCGGATCGAAAACAAAATTAATAGCGATTGGGGCAGGACTGTTGGTACTGTTTGTCGGATACAAACTTCTTTCCGGAATATTCTTCCCTGAAAAAAAACCTGTTGTACGACCTTTAACGCCGCTTCCGTTTACTCAGGAAGAAGAAGCTCCGCCGCAACAAGAAGAAGTCATCGTGCACCCGTGGGAACATCTGGTTGTAACGGAAGCTTTGCTGAATCGTTGCCAGGCGGCGGCAATGCAAATGAAAACCATTGTCGTGCCGGGCTGGGAAATGGGAAACATCAGTTGCACGGCTTCCGGATTGTCAACGGCATGGACAATGAAATGGGGAAATTTAGGCTTTTTCAAACGAGCCTTCGAAGAATACAATATAAACGGACTAGATTATGTGGTTGACGATTCCGGAAAAGCCGCCGTCGTCAGTCTGGCGATCGGAGAAATCCCCGTGCGGTCTCAGGCACCTAAAATGCGTTTATATGAAATACGCGAAGAACTGACCAACATTTTCCAAGCCATCAATATGCCGATATCCTTGCGGGAAGAACAGCGTGCGGTTCAGTTGAACGACGCAAACGGTTTGGCGGTTTCGCCAAACGCTCCGCGTCCGAGAGTTTATTCAAAGATAACTTTTTCCTTTGCTTCCGAACTGCCGATGGAAGATTGGCTCAACGTCTTCAATAAATTCCCTGCTTTGGAGATTTTAAATTTACAATTAAACCCACAGAACAACATCTGGACTTATGAAGGACAAATCTATGAACCGAGTATTTAAAAAACACCTTTGGCTGACAGCTATGGTTATTTCCATAACTGCGCCCGCAGCGTATGCAGATGATTTGTTTGGCGATTCTTTTTTCGCGGATCCGGCTCCCGTTGATGCCGTAAAGCCCGCAGATCCGACTCCGGCTCCGGAACCGGCTGCGGAACCGGTTCAAGCCGCGACAGAACCGGCAGAACCTTCTTTAGCCACAAAAGAAGTCGCAGATGTCGCCCTTCCTGCGGAACCGGCGTTTCCGAAACCGGAAGAACCGCAGTTAAGCATGGATTTCCCTATGCCTCCGGCCGATAATATTCCGTCTCCGAGCAATAATGTTATGCCGGCGCAACCTTCTATTCCAGATTTTAATTTTGCCGCTCCGGGAACCGGAACTATGAATTTAGCTTCGCCGCCCAGCGAACAGGTATTAGGAAAAATTTCCAGTGACGTCTTCCGTGAAATGGCGGAAATGGAACGTGAAAACAACGCGTTGATGTTGCAGTTAAAACGCGAACAGCTCCGTTCCGAAATTGACGCGTTAAAAACGTCCAACAGACAAATCCTTTTTGATGAAATCGAACGCCGCGAAAAAATGACTCAGGCGCGTCTGGAATGGGAATTGGCTCAGGATCTGAAACGTCAGGAAGCTTTGGAACGCAAAAGAAAAGCTGAGATTCGTCAAAAACAAATCGAAGCCGCTTTAAAACGCGAAGAAGAACGTCGGGTTCAAAGAATGAAAGAAGAAGAAGAGCGCCGCATTCAAAAACAAAAGGAAGAAAAAGCCGAAGCCGATCGCAAAAAGGACGAATTGCGGAAAAAATACGACGCCGCTTCTTTGGTTCAGGTTAAAGGTCTTCAGCCCGTTTTCATGGCGGCGACCCGTCCTGCCAAAGTGAAGCGTTCGGCAACCTCGCGTGTCGCGCTTCAATTAACGCCTGCGGGTCAGGAAATGCTGACAAAGAAAAAAGCGGGCGAATCGCTTGCCGCAGAAATGGACAGCGAAAAAGAAAACGAAGCTAAAAAGAACAGAGAACCGGCTTCGTCCTTATATACGGTTGCAGAAATCCGCGGAACGGCAGGTACTTTAATTGCCAAACTGATTTCCAAAAAAGACAGAACGACTTTCTTTGCCAAACAGTCGACTATTTTGCCGACCGGCCATACTGTTATAAATATTGATAAAGACTATGTGCTTGTCCAAATCGGAAAAGACAAAGAAATGATCGGTTTCCCGTCTGCAGGATTACTGTCTGAAAACGCTACTTCTCCTTCCGCCGTCGAAAGAACGGACAGCGGAGATGAGGGCGCCGAAAACAATCGTCCTGCGGCGCGTCAGAAACGCATCAGCGCACCGATATCACTAAAAAGCAATTCCGGGCCTCTTCTTTCCGGAGCAGCTTTGGCCAAATAATTGTCTGACAGGGAAAAATAAAATTTTTCCCTGTCTGTTTCTGAAAGTCATTGTGTGAATAAGGATTAAAAGCTATGCCTTTACCTGCAAAAACAAAACAAGGAAATGCATCGCATGCCGCAGGATCAGGAGGAGCAACTCCGTCCTCTGCCGGCGGAAAATCCGCGTCCGCAAAAGCGGCACCGAAGAAAAGTTCTGAAGTCCTCAACGAACTTTTTGCGAACAGTGTATGCATTACGGCCCCCAGAGGCTCTTTTCCGGTAAAAGACGATACGCGAACTTTACTGGCGTTATTCGATAACGGCCGGTTTCTGGTCAACTCCGAACATAAATTCGACGGCCGCGTTTTAAGCTTTGAAGTGTTGGCTCGCAAAAAGAAACTGCAGGTAAACAAAGCCGAATATGTTCCGCCCAACCTGATCCGCGCTATTTATGACCGCGCCGAGAAGGAAGCGCCCGAAGAAGTCCCTGAAGAAACAGGCAGCGCAGCCGATCTGGATCAGCTGCAAATGCAAAAAGACTACGTCGCCGTTCTGTCCAAAGCGGCGGCGGTCAAAGTTTCCGACGTTCACGTCGTCGTCGGATCCCACAAAACGCAGATTTATTTCCGACAAAACGGTATGATGCAGGTCGTTTTGGAAAACACGAAAGAATGGGGAG
Source organism: Alphaproteobacteria bacterium (assembly GCA_017616015.1). Taxonomy (GTDB): domain Bacteria; phylum Pseudomonadota; class Alphaproteobacteria; order CAAGCB01; family CAG-977; genus UBA11549. The sequence goes on from JAFZYY010000006.1 coordinate 129,592, forward strand.
AAGCATTCGTGCGCGCAGCTTTCGCTTCTTCCGATATTTCCGACGCGAACTATGCGCAAAACGAATATCAGGCGGCGCAAAAAATCGGCGACGCGCCGTTGCGCGGTTCAAACGGAAAATTAAGATTGCCTAAATTAGTGCTGGGGGTTCGTTTGCAATTCAACCCGATCGCCTTCGGAACGCGCTATCTGGTCATGCGTTTGCTTTATGCCGATGAAGACCCCGATAACGCGGGCGATTTGACGGCTCTGGGGTATACGCAACGCGAAGCCGATATGTTCTACCGTCTGCGCGCCGTACCGATTGGCATTATTATCGTTGCGGGGCCGACAGGTTCCGGAAAATCGACGACGTTGCAACGCAATATGATCTCCCTTTTGCAGGAACGCAACTACGAACTGAACCTGATTACCGTGGAAGACCCGCCCGAATACCCGATTCCCGGCGCGCGCCAAATGCCTGTGACAAACGCGAATACGGAAGCGTTAAAAGAACAGGAATTTACAAAAGCTCTGGCGGCTTCTCTGCGTTCCGACCCGGACATGCTGATGATCGGGGAAATCCGTACTTTGTCTTCCGCGCAATTAGCTTTTAAGGGTGCCTTGTCAGGCCACGGCGTGTGGTCGACTCTGCACGCGAACTCGTCTCCGGCGGTTATCATGCGTTTCCGCGATATGGGCGTCGAAACATTCAAGCTGATTGACCCCGAAATTATGAAAGGCATGGTTTCTCAACGTTTGTTCCGCCGCGTTTGCCCGCATTGCCGTATTCCGGTTTCGCAAAAACCGGATCACCCGACCGTGCAGCGCTTGCGCAAAGCTTACGGCGATTTCGGTATGGAACAGGCTTTTCTGCGCGGTCCGGGGTGCCCCGAATGCGGCGGAAACGGCTGTAAAGGCAGATGCGTCGTCGGTGAAATTCTGTTGCCGGACGCCACGTTCCTGAACCTGTTGGTCAACGGGGAAACAAAAAAAGCGATTGACTATTGGACAGGCGATTTAGGCGGACGTACAATGAAAGACTGTTCGGTGGAACGCATGCTCAACGGTTTGATTGATGCTGAAGAAGTCGAGCGTTGGTGCGGTCTGTTGGACGAAAGACCCGTTTACTAAAACAAATGAGGGAAGAAAATGGCAGATAGATTTAGTCTGGCGGAACTTAACCGATATTACGCCATGATCATATGCAGAATGAGCCACGGCACACGGATAAAAATTTACCGTAAGCTGATTTCATTGTTGCGGAACCGGTTTTCTTTGATGGACGCTTTGGATCGAATTCGCGGCATTATTACAAATGAAGGACGAAATCCTGATGAACCGATGGCATTGGCAGTTTTATACTGGACTCGATCGTTGCAAAACGGTAATCCGTTTTCCGTTGCTTTGGAAGGGTGGGCGCCGGCCAGCGAACGACTGATGCTTTCCGTCGGTGACGTGTCGCACTTGGAAGGCGCGCTGGAAAACCTGATTAAAGTGACCGAAGGCACGAAAAAAATGAAAGAGCCTCTGATCAGCGCTATCAGCTACCCGATGTTTTTGTCCATGATGGTCGTTTTGATTATTTACGCGATCGGCGCTTACATGGTTCCGCCGATGATGAACGCCGCGCCGAACACACGTTGGACGGGAAGCGCGAAAGATCTGGTTTCTTTATCCGTTTGGATCCAGAAAAACTGGGCGATTGCATTTGCGTCTTTACCCACACTATTTGTCATTATTTATTTAACGATGGGACGATGGAAAGGAAAAACGCGTGCGTTTTTTGAAAACATTCCGCCCTGGTCTTTGTACCGGATTTTCGTCGGCGTGACGTGGCTTTTGGCAATGGCAGCTCTGGTACGCGCGGGAACTCCTGTGTCGCAAGCTTTGCGTTCCTTGCGTCACGACGCCAGCCCTTACCTGCTTTACCGGATTGACAGCGCTTTGGTCTATGTCAACAACGGTGATAACTTAGGCGAAGCTTTGATGAAAACAGGATTGGGTTTCCCCGATAAAGAAATCGTCGGCGACTTGCGTATTTATTCTGAAATGGATAACTTTCAGGAAGCTTTGGATCAAATGGCAAACGAATGGCTTGAAGACAGTGTGTCAAGCATCGAGAAAAAAGCCAGTGTTCTGAATATGATCGCGACACTGTTTGTTTCCGGCACGATTGCCTGGGCGGTTATGGGAACCTTCGCCATGCAGGATCAAATCACGAAAGCCATGGGCTAAAAAGCTTAAAGCAAAAAGAAGACCTTCGCCTGACGGCGAAGGTCTTCTTTTTTAATATCGGCAGGATTAACGGCCGCCCTCTTTAAGAGCTTTTTTCGCCGCCAAAGACGGAGCTGCTTTGTCCGTTTGCTGTCCTTTGTTTTTGTTCTTGTTCATACCCAACTGTTCCGTCAGGACTTCCAGTTCGTCAACAAATCCTTTGACGACACTCAATCCTTTCTTCCAGAAATCCGACTTGGAAGCGTCCAACCCGAAAGGTTTCAGCATTTGCTGATGACGTTCTGAACCGCCTTTGGCCAGCATTTCCATATACTTCTTCGGGAAATCCTCGACTTTTCCTTCCTCGTACACTTTATACAGCGAATTGACCAGACAATCCCCGAACGCGTATCCGTACACGTAGAACGGCGTATGAACCATGTGCGGCACAGTCGCCCACATCGCGTTCGAATTTTCATCGTTCTTCACCGAAGCGCCCAAAGCTTCATTCTGCGTCTTTGTCCAAATACCGTTCAACCGTTCCGGAGACAATTCGCCTTCCTTGCGGCGCGCGGTATGAACTTCCGTTTCAAAGCGGTGGAAAGCTATCTGACGAACGGAAGAATTGATCATTGACCCCGTTTTTTCGGCCAGCATCGCGAAACGCTGTTTCGGATCCTTTTCGTGTTTAAGCATATACTTAAACGTCATCATTTCGCCGAAGATTGACGCCGTTTCGGCCAGCGTGATCGGCGTGTTGGATTTCAACATGCCCTGCTCGCGCGCCAAATACTGATGCACGCCGTGCCCCAATTCATGCGCCAGCGTCATCACATCGTTCGTCGTCCCCATGAAGTTCAGCATGATATACGGGTGAGCCGACGGAACCGCGGGGTGCGAATAAGCGCCGCCTTCCTTGCCTTCCTTCGGCGCAACGTCAATCCATTTATTATCGAAAAACTTTTTGCCGATTTCCGCCATTTCCGGAGAAAATTCGTTATACGCGGCAAGAACGATGTTTTTCGCCTCCTCCCATGTATATTTCTTTTCCGGCAGATCGGGAATAGGCGCGTTGCGGTCGGAATAATCCAACTGATCAACCCCCAGCCAATCCGCTTTCATTTTATAATAGCGATGAGAAATGTCGGCATGACTGTCCACCACGGAATCAACCAAAGCGTCAACGACTTCGTCCTCCACCTGATTTTCGATATTGCGGGCGGAAATCGGGCGTTCATAGCCGCGCCATTCGTCTTCAATCTGTTTGTCTTTAGCCAATGTATTGGTGATCAACGCGAATGTGGACATATTTTCCTTCATCACGCGATTGATTTCGGCACAAGCTTCATGACGCGTTTCGATATTCGGATCGGACATTTTAGCCATCGCTTCCGGCTCCGTCAGTTCTTCGCCGCCGATATTAAAGCGCAGTCCCGCCATTGTTTCGTCAAACAAACGGTTCCAGGCCGTCGCGGAGCTCATGGATTTGTCGTGCAGCAATTTTTCCATGTTTTCCGGCAACATGTGATCGCGGGCGGCGCGCACGTTTTTAATCCACGGCTCATATTTCTGAGCCATCGGAGAAGTCATCTTTTCGGCCAGCTGTTCATCTGTCAGGCCATTTAATTCCAATTCAAAGAACAGCATTTTCCCGGCAACGTCATTCGCTTTTTCCTGCACGTTCTGATAGAACGTTGAAATTTCCGGATCATTCATGTTTGTCGAATGCATCATGTAAGAATAAGCGTCCAAACGCCCCAGCGTTTCGCTTAATTTTTCATATTCTTCTATTGACTTGCCGAATTCGTCGGGAGAAGCGCCGGCCAGCTTGCCTTTATAATGAGTTTCGAAACGCATGGCGCCGGCGGAAACGGCCGCCATATCCTTCTTCAGCTCAGGAGAATCCATTCCCGGATACAAATCATTCAAATTCCACTTCGGCATTTCTTCAGACATAGCCCGCTCCTTTTTTTATGAAACTCTTTTTAAATTTTGTCCAAAATCCTTACGACTGTCAATCGTTTTTAGAAAAAAAACTATTGATTTCCACCTTTTTTCTAGCGATATGAAGCTTTGAAAATATCCATATTTTCCTGCAAAGACAGCGTATAACGATCCATCGCGAACAGATTGCTCATTGTTTTATGGGCGTTTCTGGCCAATGCTTCCATTTCATCGTCCCGTATGCCGTAATCGGACATTTTCAAACCGTCCACGCCGCACTTCTTTTTGAGCTTCTGCAAAGCGCGGACGAACGTGTACGGCTTTTCCTCTTCCGGTAAACCGTCTGTCGTTTCGCCCATCATATGCGCCATTTTGATGAAACGATCCGGCACATACTTCGCGAAAAACGAGAAGTAAGCTTCCGAAATCATCAGCATTCCCGCACCGTGCGGCAATTCGGGGTGAAAAGCGCTCATCGCGTGTTCCATTGAATGTTCGGAAGTGCAGCTGGACGTCACCTGAACCATACCGGACAGCAATCCGGCCAACGCAATGTTTGTTCTGGCTTCTATATCCGAACCGTCATGAACCGCTTGCGGCAGGTTTTTTGAAATCAAACGAATCACCTGCAAAGAAAACGCTTCGCTGATCGGCGTCGCGCTTTTAGCGATAAAGCCTTCCGCCGCATGGAAAAAAGCGTCGAATCCCTGAACCGCCGTTAAAAAAGAAGGGACGGTCAGCACCAATTCGGGGTCAACGATTGACAGCGTCGGAAAAGTCGACGGCACGCCGAACCCGATTTTTTCATGCAGATTTTCTTCCGTCACGTCCAGCCACGGATTGACCTCCGTTCCCGATCCCGAAGTCGTTATAACGGCGATAATCGGCAACGCATGATTTTTAACAGCCTTTCCTTTGCCGGATCCGGTCACGATATAATCCCATAAATCGCCCGGATTGCGCGCCATCAAAGCGGCGCCTTTTGCCGCATCGATCGCGCTGGAACCGCCGACACCGATAACAAAATCACAGAAGTTGTCACGCGCGATCTGCGCCGCTTCCATAACGGAAGCTTTGGACGGATTAGAGCGCACTTTATCAAAGATCAAATATTCGATTCCCTGATGTTTCAGAGCCGCTAACACGCGATCCAAACAGCCGCTTTTCTTTACTGTCGTACCGTCAGATATGACAACCAAAGCGAACTTCCCCGGCAACGGCTCGCGTTTTAATTCATCAAGTCTTCCCGCGCCGAACAACACTTTTGTCGGAATCGAAAAATTAAAATCAAGCATAGACGCCTCCTCTTTTTCAGGACGTTTCTTTTATACTTTTTTTCGCGATTAAAGGGAAATAAAAATCAGCGTGTCGGCCGCAAAAATTCGAACGGAACGGATCCTTCCCGCTTTTCAGAGAATTCCTCCGGACTTTCGGCCGGCGCATCGGGAATATTGTCCTCGGGTTCCGGCGGCCGCTGTTCTTCTTCGGCAACGGCGGGCTGTTCGTCAAAAAAGACGGGAGCCTCTTCCGGTTCGGAGGGAACGGGCTGTTCGAAAACCGTCTGAGGCCGATCGATTTCCCGACAGGCATCAACGAAATGAACGTATACGCGCCCCAAAGAGCCTTCTTCAAAAATTTTGGTCAGATAATGCTCAAAATCGTGACGTTCCAGCATCGTGAACATCTGCTCGAAACGGTAGCAGAAAGAACGGACGGCGTTCGACAGGATTTCATCGCGTTTCAGCTGATTTTGCAGATCGTCTTTAAATCTCGGGGAATTTTCGGCGTTTTGCAGTAAAACCTTGCAAAAAGCCCAACGGTTCCCGTCGCCGACGCGCTGCCAAACAAGCTCCGTATGCGCCGGCTGAATCAACCCTAAACGCACGACAATATCAGACAACAAGTCATTCAATTCGTTAATAAACAAATCGGCGTTATGCAATACCAGCGCGCTGCGCGTCTGCACCTGCGTTTCCATCATCGTGCGCACCATGACTTCCGCGTGATCGGCAGACCGGCGTGTCTGCGCCAACAACAAATTAATCGTATTCCCGTGCTTGCGCAGCGTCATCGCGTTATACAGCAATCCGACCACAATCCATAAAAAAACCACCGGCAGAAAAGCGGTCGCGGCCAGCATCGTAATTTCCGGCACAGGCAATCCTAACAACTGAGGAAAACCGATTTTGGCATAGACATAAAACAGAACGCCGCCCAGCCATAATAAAGAAGCCGCTACGGAAACACTGAATAAAACGATTAATCCTATCACGTTTTTATCCCTTTGAACTGTAAAGAAAATCAACGAATTTATTCTTCATTATAGTTTGATTTTATAAATTTTCTCTAAACAACGGGCATTTTTTATTCTCTTGTGATGTTAAAAGTGATAAAAGAGAAAAAATCAGAATTTAAAAGAAAGAGCCGCTATGGATCAGGAACAGTATTTGGAATTTGAAAAACCTATTGCCGAACTGGAAAGCAAAATCGAAGGATTGCGCCATCTCAGCAGTGCCGAAGACGGCATCAGCATCGCTGAAGAAATCAGCCGCCTGCAAAAAAAAGTCGAAAAGCAGGTCAATCAACTGTATGCCAAACTGACGCCGTGGCAGAAAACGCAGGTAGCCCGTCACCCGAACAGACCGCATTGTCTGGATTACATCAACGGGCTGATTTCTGATTTTACGCTGTTGGCCGGCGACAGACTGTTTGCCGAAGACGCTGCGATTGTGGGCGGCATCGGACGTTTTCAGGGACATTCCGTCATGGTTATCGGACAGGAAAAAGGTCACGACATCGAAACGCGCCTGAAACACAGTTTCGGCATGGCTAAGCCGGAAGGATACCGCAAAGCGATCCGTTTAATGAAAATGGCGGATCGGTTTGGTTTGCCAATCATTACTTTTGTTGATACCGCGGGAGCTTTTCCTGGAATAGAAGGAGAAGAGCGCGGACAGGCCGAAGCCATCGCGTCCTGCATTGATCAAAGCTTTGCCGTACGCGTTCCCATTATTTCCTGCATCATCGGCGAAGGCGGTTCCGGCGGCGCGATTGCGTTGGCGACGGCCAATCGGTTGCTGATGCTGTCCAATTCGATTTATTCCGTTATTTCTCCGGAAGGGTGCGCCTCTATTTTATGGCGGGACGGAGCGCAGGCGCAAAAAGCGGCCGAAGCGTTGCATTTAACGGCGGACGATTTAAAAGAATACGGCGTCATTGATGAAATCGTCAAAGAACCCACAGGCGGTGCGCATCGTTCAAAAGCGGAAACGATTGCCGCTGTCGGAAAAGCGATTTCCAAGCATCTGACTGAAATCATGAAAGCCGACCCCGACAAAATCCGCCGCGACAGAGAAGAAAAATTCTTAAAAATGACCAGAAAACAAGCTTAAGCACCATGACGGACGCAAAAGACCTTGAGGGAAGAGGCTTTGACGAACAAAAGATATTTTACAATATCTCTTTTTCTTTACTGTCGATTTTATTTTTATTATTTGTGTCCGCTTCCGTCTGTTTTGTTTTAGGGATCGGTCTTAACGGCTTCGGTATTCTTCTGTCTTTTATTTTAGGAATGGGAGCTCCCGTTTTTCTGAAAATATCCGATATAAAAGAGTTTTTGCCGAGCTTTGTAATTATTTTCGGCATTATTGCTCTTTCCCTGTATCTGGCCGAAGCCATGGCCGACGTTTCTTATGACGGACGCTGGTATCACCAAACCAACGCTCTGTTTTTGAAAAAAGGGTGGAATCCCGTCTATGTCAGAGCCGCGGATTTTTTAAAAGAACATTGGACCGTAAAATCAATTTCCGGCCTAACGGTCATGGACAGTTATCCGAAAGCCGTTGAAATTATAGCGGCAAGCTTTTTTTATTTAACCGACAACATCGAAACCTGCAAAGCCGTCAATCCGTTGGCTATGGCGGCTCTGTTTTTCTATTCTCTTTATATCTTCAACGCATTTTTTCCGAATCTTCTCGGAATTCTGCGTTTTTTTCTCTCTTTTGCCGTTATTATCAACCCCGTTGTTTTGGCTCAGATGCACACCGGATATGTGGACGGGCTGATCTATGTCTGCTTTATGTTTGCCCTGCTTTCCATAATCGAATTGGAAAAAACGGATCGGCAATCCAAATCGGGGCTGTTGATTTTCATCATGAGCATAACTTTATTAAGCGGAATAAAAACGTCAAGCGGACTTTACGCGGCGGAAATCATTCTTCTCTACCTGATTTATTTAAAATGCCGCAAAAAAAACATCGAAAAACCGGGCAAAATCCTGATCGCGCTCGTAGCATTGCTATTTGTCACAAACATTAATCCCTATCTGACAAATTTATATCAGGGCAAACATTTATTTTATCCGATCATGGGAAAAGACAAAATAGACGTGATAACCCATAACGTGCCGACATATTTTTTCAATCGGTCAATGCCCTACAAATTATTCATGTCTCTTTTTACTTCCGCTAAGAATTCTTCTTTTGAACACCCTGAAACAAACACACCTATTAAAGTAAAAACGCCGTTCACCCGTTCGGACGAAGAAAAAAGAAATTTAGGATTTGCGGATTTAAGGCTTTCCGGTTTTGGCGTGTGGTGGGGCGGAATATTGATATTGTCTTTGTTTCTGGCGCCGTTTTCGCGGAAAATTCCGGAACCGGACAGTTCTTTATATCATCTGCTCATGCTGATTTTGATTGTCAGCGTTCTGACGCACCCTCACAACTGGTGGGCCAGATACGTCCCTCAGCTTTATGCGCTTCCGATATTTATCATTTTGTTTTTTGCGCAGCGTAATTTTTCCGTATACCGTCATGCTTTTTCACTCGTTTTATTGCTTTTCATGACGATAAACTCGTTATTTACATATACTGAAGTTGTGGTTCGAAACGTTATTCGAACCGAGATGCAGAAAAGTTTTTATGCGTCGCCCGCTTATCAAAGAAGAAACCTTGCGCTTCTTTTGGATCCTTCGGGCGTGCCTCACGAAACCCAGACGATTCCCGCCCTCATGCTGACCGAAAAAGATGAAGAATAAGGAACGGCGGCGTTTTTTTAATCGCGGAAATTAACGAACTGCAACGGCTGATCAATCCCCAGCGTTTTCACAAAAGCGATCACGTCCTGCAAATCGTCGCGTTTTTTGCCGGAAACGCGCAATTCGTTGCCCTGAATGGCAACCTGTACTTTTTTCTTGGAATCCTTGATCGCTTTAGAGATCTTTTTGGCGACTTCCTGTTCGATTCCCTGCTTGACATGAACGGCCTGACGCACCATTGCGCCGGCGGCTTTTTCTTCTTTTCCGAAATCAAGGGCGGAAACGTCAAGCTTGCGCCGCGTCACATAAGTCAGGATCAATTCGTGCATTTGTTTCAGCTTCAAAGAATCGTCAGCCAAAACGATAATATCGCCGTCTTTTAATTCAATCGAGCTTTTGGAGCCTTTAAAATCAAAGCGTTGGGAAATTTCGCGGGAAACGCCGGCAACGGCGTTGGAAATTTCAGTCATATCCGTTTTGGAAACAATATCGAAAGAAGGCATTTTTTTCTCCTGTAAAAATGTAGTTTCGATAATTATACGCAAAAAATACAAGATCGCATTAAAATTTTCCGCATAAAAAAACGACGGTTCTGAAAAAAACCGCCGTTCCCTTTATTTTGTTTTATCACATGACCAGCTTCAGATTTTCCGCCGAACTTCTTCCGTCTTTTCCGGGCAAAAGATCGTACTCTATCAGCTGTCCGTCCTGCAGTCCGCGAATTCCCGCTTTCTGGACGGCCGAAATATGCACGAAAACATCTTTCGACCCGTCGGAAGGACAAATAAAACCAAAGCCTTTTACGGTATTAAACCACTTTACTGTACCAACACTCATTTTCGTCTCTCTCACAATAATTACAACCAGCCTTTTTCAAGACCGAAGCAAGATTAACATGAAAGAAAACAGGCGTCACTTTATCCATTAGTCTTGGTCAGACACAAAAAACCGTCAAAATAAAAGCTCGTTTTGCACTTTTTCCTTTTAAATTTCGTCAAAACAGGTATAACTGAATATTAAAAATACTTATTATGGGGGGAAATTTCAAATGATGGAATTTTTTGAAAACGTTGATTTAAAACAACGTATTGCCTTTTTGGGAACAATCGCACACCTGGCTCGTGTGGACGGCACGTTCGACGGTAATGAAAAGCAGTTCTTCGTTGATTTGGCCAAGTTGTACAGCCTGTCAAAAGAAGACGCAAAGGAAGCGATCCGTCCCAGAACGGAAGAAGAAGCTTTGGCTTTGGCAAAAACAATTACGGACAAAGGATTTTCTTTGGTTCTGATCCGTGAAATGTTCTATCTGGGATACGAAGACGGCGACTTGTCGGATTCCGAAATTCTGTTTATTTCAAAAGTCGGTATGGCTCTGAATATTCCTTTGGAAAAAATGGAACAAATCAGTAACTGGGTTATCAGAGGCATCGAATGGGAAGAAGAAGGCGCTGAAATCTTTTCCGATTATCAGTCCTGATGACGTGACCGGACGGGTACACTCTCTTTAGTGAAGTTGTGTTCGGGCAAAAAAGGGCGTATAACGCTTTCCGGTCTATTTTTAACGGAGTTATGTATGGCAAAAGAAGAACTATTGGAATTCAGCGGTACGGTTATTGAAAAGCTGCCGAACGCCATGTTTCGGGTCAAATTGGAAAACGACCACGAAATTCTGGCGCACACTGCCGGTAAAATGCGGAAATTCCGCATTCGCGTCATGGTCGGAGACAAGGTTGACATCGAAATGACCCCCTATGATCTGACAAAAGGACGCATTACTTTCAGACATAAAACGCCGGCATAGCTCCAAATTTTTTCTCAGCCTATTACTCTTCAACTCAAGAGGGAATGCATGACACGAGAATTAAGTAACGAAGAAAAAAACAAATTGGCGGAACGGATCGCTCAATCGGTTAAACGAGCCCCCTTTCGCGCCGGCCGGTTCAGTTTGGAACGGATTCCCTTGCCTTTTTACAAAGATGCTTACGCCGTCCATATTAAATGCTTTACTACGCGTCCGATGATCACAAAAAAATACATATGCGATGACGAACGTGTTTTTGAAACGGACGGCGAAAAAGAAACGTTGTTAAAAATCAACAAGGCGTTGTCTTTAAAGTTGGATTCCGAAAACGTTGTGGCATACACGGCTTTCTATTTCAGAAAAGTCGCCATAGACGATCATTTCGCCACATTGGCTTTAACGCCGGACGATATTATTGACGATAATTTTAACGAAGAGCTGCAGGAAACATTAGAAACTCTGGTTACGGCACCGCAAGTCCGCGAAACCGAAGACGGATTCATCGTATCCGGCTTTGTATTGTTGGAAGATACGTTGTTTAAAGCCGATTTAAAAGTTGAAAAAAATGGTAGCGTTTCCATTGATAAAGAAGAAATTGTTTACGAAAACCTGCCCATTAATCGCATTATGCTTAGATAAAGAGGTGTTTTATGGTTAAATCTTTAAAAGGTTCTGAAAAAAAGAAAACGTCGGCCGCCAAAGAAAAACCTGCGGTTCATATTCCTCTTCAGGGCAGTAAGGCCAAAAAAGAAGAATTGACAAAAATTATCAATGAAATGTGCAAATCCGATGCCGGACGCGCCATTTTGGAAACCGCCGCCTACAACGGATATGAGCTGAAGTTTGATCCGGAATTGGAGGAAACGGGAGAATACGGTTATGCCGATCAGGATGAGCGTTGTTGCGCCTTAAATCCTGCAAACTCTATGGCTGAAAATATTGCCACTTTAGCGCATGAACTGCGGCACGCCTATCAATTCGAATATAGCAAACTGACCGAAGATGTATACAGCGAAGAATACGATACAAAAACGTTGCTGCACAAAGATCGTATCATGGAAGCCGATGCGGAGAGTTACGGGTGCTTGGTCGCATGGGAACTAAAACAACAAGGCCTTGAAGACTGTTGGAACGACTTCGCCGCTGAATTTCCCAATGTAACAGAAGCTTTCGAAAAAACCTTTAAAGAAACAGAGGATAAAAACAAAGCGCGTACAGCTGCCTTCAAAGGGTGGTATGACGACACCGAAAGACGGGATTCTTATGATGAAGGCATCGTCGAAGAAATTGAATCGACCTCTCCCGATGATTTCAAAAAGAAATTGAAATCCATCAGCGCCGAAACGTTTGTAGAAGCTTTCTGCACCGATCCGGACACGGGAATGAATTATTTTACTGATGATCCGAGCATTCTGGAATCCGGAAAATATACGGCGCTGTATGAAGACAGAAAAGAAGCCATAAAGGCTCATCATCAAAAACGCGAAACTTTGCCGGGACGAATCCCCGATAAAACCATCGAGGGCATCGAAGCGCAAAAGCGTCCGGGAGCAGAGCGTGAAAACAACGCCCGAGCCGTCAGCGCAGAAGCGAAAGAAGTCGCTTTGGCCAGTCGGCAGAAACGCGCCGCGAAACAGATCAAGCAGCAGAAAAAGCCGTCCTTAGCTTTATTGAAAAAGAAGAGCAAAACCCGCTAATCAATAATGCGGCGGCGGAACTTCCTCGGACAGCGGACGAATTTGTCCGCCGGCGTCGAAGTTTTGCGCCAAAAAATGAACTTCCCGCCGAAGACGGTCAATCGTCAGCGCCTGTTGCGCGACGATCTGATTTAAGTCTTTCAGCGTGCGTTCGTTTTCAGCAATAATGCTTTCCAACGCGATAAAGCGTTCTTCTGTTTCATCTGGTGTCATTTTCTGCCTCTTTTCAATCGGGTAAAAAGGAGCATAACGCTATTTTGCCTGTTGAGTAAATCTTTTAAAAAGCTTACTTTAAAGAAAAATTATTTTTAATGAGGTGTTTTCATGACTGCTTTAACCGATTTGTTTTGCGATTTGGCGCGCATTCCCTCGCCTTCTTTACAGGAAGACGCCGTTGCAGAGCGCATACTGTCCGTATTCAAAGAAAGCGCTGTTCCCGCCGAGCGCGATGATTTCGGCAATGTTTACGCCCATATTCCGGCAACGGATTCGTCAAAGCGTCCGTTAATGCTGTCCGCGCACATGGACGTGGTCGGCGATTCCAGTCCCGTCCACATTGTCAAAAACGGCAATATCATCAAAACAGACGGCAAACGCACTTTAGGCGCCGACGATAAAGCAGGTGTCGCCGCCGCCATAATGTTGGCCAAGACGGTTATAAATGATAAAGAAGCCCGTCACGGCGGCCTGGAAATCGTTTTCACCCGCGATGAAGAACAGAATATGAGCGGCGCGCGCGCTTTAAATTTCGTCCGCTTCAAGTCGGAATATATTTTAGTTCTGGACGGAGATCGTTTAGGGGACTTTCAAATCGCGGGCGCCGGCTATACCAAGATGATGTTAAGCGTCAACGCGTTCAAGGGCGGTCACTCCGGCATTGACATCGCCGATCCGTCGCGCGTCAACGCAGTCAAACTGATTGCCGAAATCATGGCGGAAATGCCGCAGGGTGTTTATTACAAAGATGAAACCGGCGTAGTTACATCAATCAATGCCGGCGCGGTTGTCGGCGGCGGCGTCAAAAACACGGAAACGGACAAACAGGGCGTTGATTTTGCTTTTTTCATGGCAGATCATGCCATGTCCAACATTATCAACACGGACGCGTTTGCGCTTTATTCAATTCGCAGCTCCGACAAGGCTAAAGAAGCGGCTCTTATTCATGAAATTCAGGACAAGATCGCTCTGTTCAATAAAAAATACGACGGTCTGGCCGCTTTTTCGGCAACTTTTGAAGAGCATATTCCGCCGTTTGAAAAATCAAGCGATACGACAATGATCGAAACGGCCAAAAAAGCCGGAGAAAAAACAGGAATGAGCTTAAATATTTCCTCTTTCCACGCCGGCGCGGAAACACATCTGTACGCGCAAAAGAAAAATGCGAACGGAAAGACGTTCAAGCCTTATCTGGTCGGCGCGGCGAACATATACAACATGCACTCGGCCGCCGAATACGTCGAGGCCGATTCCATGGATAAAGGTTTCGAACTGATCAAAGCGCTGTTCTATACCTTCAACGCAGGTTAAAAGTACACTTTTTATTAAGAGCTTTATTCTATAATACGTACTCCGTTCAAACAGGGTGCGTATCAATGGATTATAATACTTTACAAAGCGATTTTCGAAATATAAAAGGGTGGGTTTTCGATCTGGACGACACGCTTTATCCGCCGACGGGAGAAATTTACGCGCAAATGGCAAAAAGGATTTGCGAATATGTGATGAAAACTCTCAACCTTGACGAAAAAGAAGCCACAGTTATTCAAAAAGAGTATTACCGCAAATACGGTGCAACCGTCTGGGGACTGATGGTTGAACACGATGTCGATCCCGAAGATTTTACCAATTACGTACATGAATTGGATTTGTCGTCCCTAAAAAAAAATCCGCGCCTGAAAAAGTGTCTTGACAATCTGCCCAACAAAAAATTTGTCTTTACCAACGGCGCTTATCAACACGCCGAACGCGTTTTGGAACGCCTGGGACTGACAGAGTGTTTCAGCGGCATTTTTTCAATCCGCGAAGCCGAATATATTCCAAAACCGGCTTTGCAGACTTATCTGAAAATGTTGGAAACTTTTAGCTTAAACGCTAAAGAAAGCGTCATGTTCGACGACAGCCCCGCCAATATTCTCGGTGCTAAAAGAGCCGGCATGCGTACCGTCTGGATTTCGTCCAACGTGGAAAACAACAAATACTGCTCGGTCGATACACAAGATTTCTGCGATTACGAAACGCCGGATCTGATAACGTTTTTATCCGCTTTGCTCATGGATAAAAGCGCGTAATTACAGAAAATTCTTTTTTTCCGCTCCGACGGTCGTCGGCTCGGAATGTCCCGAATACAAAACCGTATCCTCCGGCAAAGTCAGAACCTTTTGCTTAATGCTCTGTTGCAGCTGTATGAAATTGCCGCCGGGAAAATGCGTCGCGCCCATGCTGTCTTTGAAAATCGTGTCGCCGACAAACGCCGTTTTGTTCGCCGCGTCATAGTAAAGAACGGAATCAGGCGTATGACCGGGCGTATGAATGACTTTCAGTTTGACGGACGAATCGGCTTCAAGCGTTATTTCATCGCCTTCGTTCACATATTCCGCTTCGGTTAAATTGAATTTCCGATTGCAGTAGTCTCCCAGATTTAATTGTCCGTCCGTCAGGTATTCCTGCCCGTTGAGATGCGCGACATACGGAATGTTCAGCTGACGGTGAAGCGTTTCCACGGCGCCTATATGATCGAAATGCCCGTGCGTGATCAGCATTTTTTCTATCGTCCAGCCGTTTTCTTCAATCACACGAAGCAATACGTCCGCCTGCGCCGCGGGATCGATTAAAAAGCCGTGCTTTGTTTTTTCATCAATGTAAAAATAAGCGTTCGTTTCAATAAATTCAGCGACTTCAACCTGTTTAACAATCATAAAAGAACCTTCCCTGATGTTTTTTCAAGCATACACAAAAAACAAGCCCGCCGTAAAGCGGGCCCGTTTTATTTTTTCTTTTTATTTTTCATCTGCTTTTTCGTTTTCGGCGGAAAGATTTCCACTTCGTCGACAATCAGATAGTCCGGATTGTCCGCGAAATATTCCACCTGCACACGATCGCCCGTATTCAAATCGGTCAAAGAGACTTCTTCGTCAAACCACTTGCCGTTTTTTTCCATTTCCGTCATTTCGTTGATGTTAAACAAATACATGTGCCCGTCGTCGCCGCGGACGGTAAACGTGTTTTCCGCCGCCGCGATTTGTTCCACCGTGCCGAACGTTTTCATGCCGTCGGCAAAAGCCGGACAAGCCGTCGCGCAAAACAAAACCAATCCTGTCAATACTTCTTTTTTCATCTGATTTCCTCCCTTTCACAACACGGTTAAATTATCAAAAACCGGAGAAAAAATCAGGCTGGCAGAAGGTTATCTGTCCGACGGTATTATATCAACCTTCACGCCGGCTTCCTCCAGAATGGTTTTTGCCAGATTGAAGTTTTCCAGCCACCGGTCGGGAATCGGCTTGTCCTCGACGACAACGCGTTTGATGCCGGACTGAATGATCGCCCCCGCACAGCGCGAGCACGGCAGGTACGGATAGACGTAAATCGTGCAACCGGCAACTGATTTCGGCGCGGTTAAAATCGCGTTGGCTTCCGCATGAACAATCAGTTCATACTTTAATTCCCGCTTGTTCAGGCGTTCTTCCGTATCTTCGACTCCGATCGGCAATCCGTTAAAGCCGACGGAAACAATGCGTTTTTTATCGTCAACGATGACCGCGCCGACCTGCGAGGACGGATCTTTCGACCATGTCGCGACCAACTGAGCCAAATCAAAAAAGCGTTTTTGCCATTTATCCATAATGCGTTCTCCTCAAACATTGAAAGCATCATAACAATCTTTCGGTATACCGACAATAAAAAGACTTAACAAAACGAATGCGTTTCGCTACTTTGAATGAAAACAACTTTAAAAGGAAAAAACCATGAAACCGATTATTGCCGTCCTGTGTCCGATGCCCATGGAATTCAACGCCGTCGAAAAAGCGTTCGGAAAATTGGGAGAAACGCTTGAAACCGTGTTTGAAGAAAAACGTTTCGACCATAACGGTCTGGACGTCATTCTGGCGCGCTGCGGCGTCGGCAAGACTTTCGCCGCGGCAAAAGCGCAAAAACTGATTCAGACTTACGAACCCGATCATTTGTTTGTCTGCGGTGTTGCCGGCGCAATTTCGGAAAAACTGAATGTTTTCGACGTTGTCGTTCCGAACCGCGTCGTTCACGGAGACGTCTGTTTCGGCGACACGTACAGTCCGACGGACGTAACGGAATCCTCGATGGAATTTTTCGAAGGCAAACCGGGATTTTCCCAAACGGCTTATCTGCCGGAACGGCTGAACGCCCCGTATGAATCGGGAACGCTCGCCACGATCGACTTCTTTGCCGAAGAAAAGGAAAAAGACTTTCTGGAAGAAAAGTTCAACGCCGTCTGCATTGATATGGAAAGCGCCGCCGTTGCGCAAATCGCGACGCTGTGGAACATTCCCGTCACCGTGATTCGGGCGATTTCCGACAACAGAAAACACACTTTGGGCGACTTTGAAACAAACGCGCCGAAAGCCTGCGATCTTGCGGCGCAAGCTTTGTTAACGTTGTTAAAAAACATCTAAAGATCCGACGAATAAATAAACTCTTTGAGCCGGACAGGCGTATTGCCCAGCTTTTGCCACGGTTCCGGAATATCCAGACAAGCCAGAGCCGAGGTCGGAAATCCGTCCGCGATCCGATGTGCATACAACTCTTCGCCCGCCGGATTCCAATCACAGACCATCGGTAAAAACTCCTGTAATCCGGGATTGTGACCGATAACAAGCACTTCGCGCTTATCCGGCGCGGTACGCCTCAAAATGCGCAGAATATCATCAGCGTCCGCCATATAAAGCGCATCGATAAAAACAACTTCCGTCGTCGCAAAAGCTTTTTTCAGCTTTATAAGCGTTTCCATCGTCCGGACGGCCGGCGAACATAAAATCAAATCGGGACGAACCTGTCTGTCAATCATCAGGTTTCGGATTTTCTTCACGTCTTTGCGGCCGCGTTTCATTAACGGACGAAATACGTCCCGATCTTCTGTTTTGCTTTTTTCCGCTTTGCCGTGACGCATCAAATACAACCGTCGGGGAAGCTTTGCTTCCGACACTGTTTCTTTCGCCTTTTTTAAAGCCATGTCGCACCTCTTTTTGCCTCTCTTTTTCAGAATAAAAAATTCCGTAAAAAAAGGAAGATGAGCAATCGATTTAAACTTTTTTCATTCTTTTATTTTATATGAAAAAATATTATTGATTAAAGCTGATGTCTTTTGATTAAGGATTATTTTCATGCCGTCAGAGCCCGTTGTTTTCTCACAGCCCGTATCCATGGATTCCCCGTCCCGTTTTTTCAATCGGGAACTGTCCTGGCTGGCGTTCAACCAACGCGTTTTGGAAGAAGCGATGAACACGCGTTATCCTTTGCTGGAACGTTTGCGCTTTCTGGCGATTTCGGGATCCAATCTGGACGAGTTTTTTATGGTGCGCGTCGCCGGTATTTTAGCCCAGATTTACGCGGGCGTAACGACGCGTTCCGATGACGGCCTGACACCGCAGGAACAACTGGACGCGATCAACAGCCGCGTTGAAATTCTGCGCAAAACGCAGGACGAATACTTCCATATTCTGAAAAAAGAAATGGAAAAGGAACAAATTTTCCTGATTTCCAGAGATCAGCTTTCCAAACAGGACACAAAAGCCCTGAAATCCGTCTTTGAAGATTCCGTTTTTCCCGTCTTAACGCCGATTGCGTTGGATCCGGCGCACCCTTTTCCGTGGCTGGCGAATTTATCGCAATCTCTGATCTTTTCAATGAAAGACAAAAAAGGAACGGAACGCAAAGCTTTGATTCCTCTTCCGTCCAGTCTGCCGCGCTTTATCCGTCTGACAAAAAAACCCGCCCGCTTTATCGCGCTGGAAGATGTCGTCATGCAATTCATCGGCACGATTTTTCCGAACTTTACCGTCAAACAGTCCGGTTCGTTTTCGATCGTCCGAAACAGTCTGCTGGAAGTCGATGAACGCGCCGAAGATCTGGTGCGTCAGTTTGAAACGGCTTTAGCGCAGCAAAAACGCGGCGACGTGATCGCTTTGGTGATGAATCAGGATATGCCGGACGAATTGGCTTCCTATCTGACATATAAGCTGGACGTTGAAAGTTTCGGCGTCGTGCGTCGCAACGGTGTTTTAAGCGTGCGTTCTTTGTCGTCTTTAATCCTTTCGGAAAGAAAAGACCTGCTGTTCAAACCTTACAAGCCCCGCCATGCCGAGCGCGTCCGTGACTTCAAAGGCGACCACTTCGCCGCTATCCGCAAAAAAGACATGGTCATTCATCACCCTTACGAATCTTTTGAAGTCGTCGTCAAATTCCTGCGGCAGGCGGCAAAAGATCCCGACGTTGTTTCCATCAAGCAAACGCTTTACCGCACGAACAAAAACTCGCCGATTGTCAAAGCGTTAATCGACGCCGCACGCGCCGGCAAAGACGTAACCGCCGTCGTCGAGCTGCGCGCCCGTTTCGACGAGGAAGCCAACATCAAGTGGGCGAAAGATATGGAACAAGCCGGCGTTCACGTCGTTTTCGGACTGATGAACTACAAAACGCACGCGAAAATTTCTCTGGTCACCCGCAAAGAAAACGGCAAAATGAAAAGCTACGCCCATTTCGGAACGGGCAACTATCACGAAATCACGGCGAATTTATATACGGACCTGTCGTTTTTCACCTGCGACAAACAGCTGTGCACGGACGCGGCTCTGGTGTTCAACTATCTGACCGGTTATGCACAGCCCGAAGGGTTGAAAAAGCTGGCGATCGCCCCGTTGAATCTGCGCGATAAGCTGTTGAAACTGATTGATAAGGAAATCTCGTACGCAGAAGAAGGTAAGCCGGCGAATATTTGGGCGAAAATGAATTCTTTGCTGGACGACAAGCTGATCGACGCTTTGTACCGCGCTTCGCAGGCCGGCGTAAAAATCTCTTTGGTCGTGCGCGGCATTTGCGCTTTGCGTCCGGGCATTCCCGGTTTTTCCGAAAATATCAAAGTCAAAAGCATTATCGGGCGTTTTCTGGAACACGCGCGCATTTTCTGCTTCGGCAACGGCAACAAGCTGCCTTCGCCCGACGCAAAAGTGTTTATTTCCTCCGCCGACTGGATGCAGCGCAACACGATGCACCGTGTGGAAACGCTCGTCCCCATTCAAAACGAAACCGTTCACGAACAAATCATGGGACAAATCATGCAGGGCAACATCAAAGACGAAGCGCTGAGCTGGCTTTTGCACCCCGACATGACGTACACCCGCGTTTCCGAAAGCCCGCAAGCGTTTTCCTGTCACCAGTTCTTTATGACTCACCCCAGTCTGTCCGGACGGGGAACCGCCAAACTGCGCGGTATCGTCGCCCGCCAGAAAAAGGCTGTCCGCAAAGAGGAAAGAACCGGCGTTTTGCCGGCGGTAAAACCGAAACGGACAAGAACGGTAAAAAAAGCCGCCGCGAAGGTCGTCAAAAAAACGCCCGTCAAAAAGCAGAAAAAAATCGTCAGAAAATCTCTGGCTCAGCCTAAATAAGGATTAAACCGTCATGACACATCACCGTGAAGAAGACAGCATCGAATTTGAAGTCAGCTTTTCCAATAAGGAAGAAGCCGAAATCCGCACGCGCCTGATCGCTTTGCAGGCTAAAATCAGGGAAGCGAACATTCCCGTTATCATCTTGCTGTGCGGCGTCAACGGTTCCGGCAAAAACGCCGCTTTGGGCATTCTGCGCGACTGGCTGGATCAGCGCCAGTTGGATTTGCACGCCTACGAACGCCGCGACGTGCGAAAAGATCCTATCGAATTCCGCCGCTATTGGTGCGATACGCCGATGAACGGAAAAACAGGCATTTTTGTCAGCTCGTGGTATTCCGATCCGATGGTATCCCACGCTTACGGCAAAATTGATGATGACGGATTATACGAAAAGCTTGACGAATGTAACGCTTTTGAAAAAACATTGACCGATTCAAACGCCATTTTCTGCAAATTCTGGTTTTACAAAAACAAAAACGAACAGGAAGCTTTTTTAAACGCTCTGGACGACAGTCCTTACGAAAAATGGCGCGTCATGCCGGACGATTGGAAAAACTGCTGCATGGCGGAAAAATTCGAAGCGACGACAAAGAAAATCATTCGCTACACCGATAAAGATTACGCGCCGTGGTTCGTCATCGACAACGGCAATTTTACCGAACGTATGCGCACCGCCCTGGATATTTTGTGTTCGCGCGTCGAAACGCAAATCGAAGAGCTGAAAAAACAAAAAAAAGCCGAAACCAAGAAAAAAGCCCCGAAGCCGAAAAAGCCGGTCTTTGTCAAAGAGCTGGACATGACGGCACAGCTTTCCAAAGAAGAATACGTCGAACAGCTGCCCTACCTGCGGGCGCGGCTGAACGCTTTGCTGACGGAAGTCAAAAAACGCGATAAAAAAGTCATTCTGGCCTTTGAAGGTCCGGACGCTTCAGGCAAAGGCGGCGTCATCAGTCGTCTGGCGTCATCGATTTTCGTGCGCGACTGCAACATCTTCCCGATCGCCGCCCCGACCCAGGAAGAAATCAATCACAATTACCTGTGGCGGTTCTGGACGCGTCTGACCGATCAAAAACTGCTGACCGTTTTCGATCGCACCTGGTACGGCCGCGTATTGGTCGAACGCATCGAGCACTTTGCGACCGACACGGAATGGAAGCGCGCTTACGACGAAATCAACCATTTTGAAAAACAACTGACCGACGGACGCAACATCGTTGTCAAGTTCCTGCTTTACATTACCAAGGAAGAACAGCTCGTTCGTTTCAAAGCCCGCGAGGAAACCGATTATAAGAAATGGAAAATCGGCAACGAAGACTGGCGCAACCGAGACAAATGGGAACAATACGACGAGGCTTTTGACGATATGCTGGAAAAAACGGATACCAAATACGCGCCGTGGTTCGTCGTCGCGGACAACAACAAAAAATACGGCCGGATTCAAGCCATGCGATTGCTTTGCGAGCATCTGGAAAAAGTATTGGACTACAATCCCTGCGAAGATATTCCCGCGCCAGAAAAAGAAAAAGAACTTCCAAAGACGAAAAAAAATAAGAAAAAAAAGAAAAAATCAGCATAAATTTCTTTTAATTACGGAAATTCAACGGTATAAGAATAAGACTTAAAGTTACGGATTCTATCCGAAGGTTTTTATTTTATTACCGGAGTTTTCCATGAGAGAAGCTATTCAGGTTGATCAAAAATTGCCCCTTTTGCAGGCATTGCCGCTTTCTTTGCAGCACTTGTTTGCCATGTTCGGCGCGAACGTTCTCGTTCCCATTCTGCTGGGCATCGATCCCGCCATCGTTCTGTTGTTCAACGGTATCGGCACGTTATTATATATCCTGATCACCAAAAAGATGATCCCCGTTTATCTGGGCGCGTCCTCCGCGTTCATTGCCTGCGGACAACTGGTCATCTCAAAATACGGTTATGCGGACGCTTTAGGCGGATTTATCGCCGTCGGTATCGCGTTCGTTCTTGTTTCCGCCATTATTGCCAAAGTCGGCTATAAATGGGTTTACGCCATTCTGCCTCCGGCTTCCATCGGCGCGGTCATCGCCGTCATCGGTCTGGCTTTAGGGCCTATCGCCGCCAGAATGTCCGGCCTGACGGCAGAGCATATGGATCCCGCCACGGTTTCCACCGCGCTGTTCACGTTGGCCGTTACAGTCTTCGGATATGTTTTCTTTAAAGGTTTCCTGTCAATCATTCCGATTCTGATCGGTATCGTTTCCGGTTATATCTTTGCCGCCTTCATGGGACTGGTTGATTTTTCGTTGGTAACGGCCGCTCCGTGGTTTTCGTTCCCGACATTTACGGCGCCCGTTTATAACCCGAGTGCCATCGCCATCATTCTGCCGGTCGCTCTGGTTTGCGTCGCGGAACATATCGGCGATCTGATCGTCGTCAGTTCGGTCGTCGGAAACGATCTGTTGAAACAACCCGGTTTGCACCGTTCCTTCTTCGGCAACGGTTTGTCCGTGATTCTGTCCGGTTTCTGCGGTTCGACCCCGAACACGACATATTCCGAAAACGTCAGCGTTCTGGCCATTACCCGCATTTTCAGCGTTTATGTCATCGCCGGCGCCGCCGTCTTTTCGATTTTACTGTCGTTCCTGGGTAAATTTTCAGCGTTAATCCGCACGATTCCCGATTCCGTGATCGGCGGCGTTTCCCTGTTGCTGTTCGGCGTAATCGCCACGTCCGGTATCAGAACGCTGATGGAACAGAAGATTGATTATAACAAGCCGGCCAATCTGGTTCTGACCTCTATTGTTCTGATCGTCGGTGTTTCCGGCGCAAAGATCAGCATTGGCACCGCCACCTTTGAAGGTATGGCTTTGGCGGCGATCTTCGCCGTGATCTTGGGCGGTGTTTTCAAACTGTTCAAAAAGATCTAATCCGATATGGATTCTGACGCCCCGATTTACACGATAAGAGATGCTTATCTGCATTTCGGGGCGCGTTCTTTATTTTCCGGACTGGAATTATATCTGACAAAGAACGCCAGATATTGTCTGGTCGGCCGCAACGGATCGGGCAAATCGACTTTGCTGAAAGTCATTGCCGGTCAGCAGGAAGCGGACAAAGCGGAAATCTTTATCCAACCGGGAACGGTTGTTTCTTACATGGCGCAGGACGACGAGCTTTCGGGCTTTGCCTCCCTGCGCGATGTCGTTTTATCGGGGTTAACCAAAGAACAACGCCTGACAGAGGAATATAAAGCCGATATTCTGATCGAAAAATTCGGCATTGCCGCAAACGCCAACCCGAAAACGGCTTCCGGCGGTGAGCGTAAAAAAGCCGCTTTGGCGCGAGCCCTTATCAACGATCCCGACATTCTGCTGTTGGACGAACCGACCAATCACATGGACATCGCGGCCATTGAACAACTGGAAGAAACGCTTTCCAAATTCACCGGCGCTTTGGTCGTCATCAGCCACGACAAAACTTTCTTAAAACGCGTTTCGGATAACACCATCTGGCTTGATCGCGGTATTGTCCGCATGCTGAACAAAGGCTTTGACGCTTTCGGAGATTGGCAGGAACGCATTTATGAACAGGAAGATACGGAGCGCCGGCGCCTGAACAAGAAAATAGAGGCAGAAACCGAATGGCTGCACAAAGGCGTTACTGCGCGGCGCAGACGCAATCAGGGACGTTTGCATAAGTTATATGATCTGCGAAACGAACGGCGCGAACAGATAAAGAAAACCGGTTCGGTAGACTTAAACATCGATCAGGGCGAAATCAAAACAAACCTGATTATCGAAGCCAAAAACATTTCAAAATCCTTCGGTGAAAGAACCATTGTTTCCGGATTTTCCCTGCGGTTGATGCGCGGTAACAAAATCGGTATCGTCGGCGCGAACGGTGTCGGAAAAACAACGCTTTTGCGCATGCTGACCGGACGGCTGGAACCGGATACGGGCTTTGTCCGTCAGGCGCGCAATCTGCAGGAAGTTTACTTTGACCAAAACCGCGCGGCTTTGGATCCGACGAAGACATTAAAAGAAACGCTCTGTCCCGACGGCGGCGATTACGTTTTTGTTCTTGGAGAAAGCCGGCATGTTCGCTCTTATCTGAAAGATTTCCTTTTTTCTCCCACTCAGGCGGACACCCCCGTTTCCGTTCTGTCCGGCGGCGAAAAAAACAGACTTTTGCTGGCTCGGGAACTAGCTAAACCGTCCAATTTTCTGGTACTGGACGAACCGACCAACGATCTGGACATGGACACGCTTGATTTGTTGCAGGAAGCTCTTGCCAACTACAAAGGCACCGTCCTGATTGTAAGCCATGACCGCGATTTTTTGGATAACACGGCAACCTCTTTACTGTATATGGCCGGAGACGGCAGCGTTGTCGAATATGTCGATTCCTGTTCGAATATGTTGGCAAAAATCAAAGAAAAAGAAGAAAGAATTAAACCCGCGGCAAAACTCGTCGAAAAGAAAGAAAAGCCTGTCCGCTCCGCCTCTAACCAAGCTCCGCGTTTATCTTACAAAGACAAGCGATTGCTGGAGTTACTGCCGGACGAAATCACCGCTTTGGAACAACAAATCAAAACGCTGGAAAGCAAACTGTCCGAGCCGGATCTTTACGCCCGCTCCGCAACGGAATTCGAACAAACGGCCGATGCGTTGGAAAAAGCCAAACAGCAGCTTGACGAAAAAGAAACCAAGTGGCTGGAATTAAACTTGCTGGCGGAAAAAAATCCCTCTTAAAACCGATTAGAACATCTCGCCTCTTAAAGCGGCGTCCGAATTCCAACGGCTCAGCATCAGTTCCATCTGTTTCGGCGGCAACGGACGGGAGAACAAATATCCCTGAATAATATCGCACCCCAAATCTTTCAGCGCGTTAAAGTGTCGGCGGGCTTCCACCCCTTCCGCCAAAACGGTCAGATTCAAAGCATGCGCCATGGCTATTGTCGCGCGCACGATTTCCAGATTTTCATGTTCGTCCAGTTCCAAAATAAACGACCGGTCGATTTTCAGTTTCTTTAACGGGAAGCTACGCAAAACGCCTAACGAAGAATACCCCGTTCCGAAATCGTCCAAAGCACATCTGATATTGTTGTCCAACAGTGCCCGAATGATTCTTTTCGCGTTTTCGGGATCGTACATGGCGGAGCTTTCCGTCAATTCTAATTCCAACAAATACGGCGGCAGATCGCTTTCTTCCAAAGCCTTGTCCACCATGGACAACAAATGCGTTTCATTATGGAATTGGCGGCCGGAAATATTAACGGCAACCGGTACACAGCATAATCCCGCCGAATACCATTTCTGATTCCACTGGCAGGCCAGTTTCAAAATCACTTCCGTCAAAGCATCTATCAGACCGTATTCTTCTGCTTCGGAAAGGAATTCGGACGGCGGAATAACGCCCCCGTCGCTTGACACCCAACGGGCCAAAGCTTCCATACCGACGATACGGCCGGTTTTAATATCAACCTGCGGCTGGAAAAAGGCCTTGATTTCATCATTTTCAAGCGCTTTTTTCAAATTGCGGCGCATATTCAGATTAATCGTCGCCTGGATTGACAAATCGCTGTTGTAAACATGCAACGTTCCGGGCTTGTTTGCGCCTTTTTCCAAAGCCAAATCCGCGCGATAAATCAAATCTTCCAATTTTTCCCCGTCCTGCGGACAGAAGCAAACGCCAATGCTGATGCTGAGGTCAAATTCCATATCATCAATAATGATAGGACGGTTCAAACTGTGCAAAATCGCTTCTATCTTTTTCTCAAGTCCTAAAGCGAATTCCAGCTCCGTAATCAAAATCGTAAAACGGTAAGAACTGACTTGCGCCAAAACATCATTTGGTTGTAAACAAGCGCGGAACCGCTCGGCCATAGCGGCAATGACCCGCGCATGAATGCTTTGATCCGAAAGAGCGTTCAACTGCCCCAAACTGTCCAACGCAATTGACAGAACCGCAATTTGGGTCTGAGAAACTCTCGACTGTTCCAACGCCTTATCAAAAGCGTCCTTCAGAAAAGAATAATTTTCCACGCCGGTATCAATGTCATGATACGCCAGATAACGCAGTTTTTCTTCCCTCTTGTGATATTCCGTCACATCGCGGAACAAACAGACGAAAATGTTATTTTTCTGAATAAGATCTATTTCAAAAAACGCTTCCGTTCCGTCCTCCTTCAACGACGGAAACTCTATCGTTGTTTTTTCCTGTGTCGGCATCAGCATATACTGCTGAACGGCGTCAACAGCGTCTGCCGGCAATAAAGAAAACATTGATTTAGAAGAAATATCTTCCACCGGACAGGATAAAATATTCGCCAAAGACGGAGAAAACGATAAAATCTGTCCCTGCTGATCAAACGCAACGATGCCTTCGCGCGAATTGGACACCACGAGAGCGTCAAAGAAATCCCTTTTCTTTTCAGCGGTAGCGTCTAACCACAAACCGCTCCAAACAATATCGCCGTTTTTCTTTTTCTGAGGAAGGGCGCCTCCTATCAACCACCGCGTTTCACCGGAGGGCAGTATAACGCCGAAGCTTTCTTCGGAAACGGTCATTTCGCGCGCTGATTTTTCTATCGCACGAGCCAGATTTTCCCGATCCTCGGTACGAACAATGTCCAGACACCCCGCCGCATCCGTTAAAATTTCATCAAATTGTGAAAAATCCAAAGCATCTTTATCCTGCTCGGTGGGGAATTCATAAGAATATTTTCCTTTAGCCGTTTTCGTTCTTACAAAAGCAATAAAAGGAAGATTTTTTACAACCTTCGCATATGAAAAGGATTTACTGTCGGACATTTTCCCTCCCGGAAAAAAATTTTTCTGGCGTTATTTTAGTCTCTAAGTCCGATACAGGTCAAGAAAAGAAAAAAAAGTTTTAGTTGACTTCTGCACAATATGATATAAAAAAGTGAGAATGAATCCGGCGCCGGCCGATAAAGAGGCGCAAACAGTATGAATATGGAGAGGGGACAGAGTGGTCGAATGCTTCCAGACCCGAACCGAAGCGAAAGCGAAAGTGTCGGAGCGAAGCGAGGACAAATCTGTTGATGGCGTCAGCCATAAAGAGACGCCGACGGTATGAATATGGAGAGGTGGCAGAGTGGTCGAATGCGGCAGACTCGAAATCTGTTGACCGGTTTATCCGGTCCGGGGGTTCGAATCCCCCCCTCTCCGCCATTAACGCCTTGAGAAATCAAGGCTTTTTTTATTGCCTTAAGCATTCGGCGAAAAGGAAACTTCCCTTTGAAAAATCACCATTGCAACCTCTTTGCAACCCGTTTCTTCAACCGTTTTCGTCCTTAATCAATCCGAAAACATTATCTTCAATAGGGCGACGGATTGCAACTGTAAATCCGAAACGCCGATTTACTTTTCCGCTTTGTTGCCGTTCAGTATGCTGATAACGATTTGTTTCATCGTTTCCATTTCTTCCGGTTTGCTTTCGGCGATCAAAACGGTCAGCGCGAACAAAGTCGCATTATCGATCACAGGCACGCCGGCACGATACAAAATGCCGTTCCTGTCCAGAAAATAAAGAAAGCACGCCGCGCCGATACGTTTGTTTCCGTCCGAAAAGCCGTGATTCTTAACCACAAAATACAGCAACATAGCGGCTTTTTCTTCCAGCGTCGGATAACAATCCCGTTCGCCGAATGTTTGGTATATCTGGTTCACGGAACTGTCAAAGCTGTCATCTTTCGGATTGGCAAAAACAGCGGAAGCGAACGCCGGTTTCATTTTGTCAATGACGGATAAAAATTCCTCTTTTGTAACAATGACCGCCGGTTTTACGGTTTTGCCTTTGGTATCAAGCGTTTTATTGTCATAGTCGTCAAGCAAATCCAACCCTGCGGCAAAATCCGCCATTAACGCGCTGAATTTTTTCGCCTCGTCCAAGTTGTCCGCCTGATGTTCGATACTGCGGTTTAACAGCTTGATCGCGTTTTGCAACTGCGCGGCTTTGTTTTTTTGTTCTTGCAGCCGCTTTTCGTTTAGCGCATAACCGTCAACGAGGTATTGATGTAAAACATTTGTCGCCCATTTACGGAATTGAGTGGCGACTTTTGAAGACACCCTATACCCGACCGCCAGAACGACGTCCAGATTATAGTATGGAATCCGTCTTTTGACTTCGCGGGAGCCTTCTTTTTGAACTTGTGCAAAAAATGCACACGTTGATTCTTTATCGAGTTCTTCTTCATCAAAGATATGCTTGATATGGCGTTGAATGTTGGAACGGTCTTTACCGAAAACATCGGCGATTTTCTCGGCACTTAGCCATAAAGTATCGTCTTGTTGAACGACCTCTATGTTATTTATGCCGTTGCGACCGGTGTAGATAACGATTTTTCCTTTTGATAAATCCGTATTTTCGCCCTGCATTTTCGTCCTCCCGATTTGCACCAAGTCTGTTCGCAAATCTTTATCCCGCTCTGACGGTATTATCAGCAATCGCAGGACAGATTGCAACAGCGCAAGTCATTCCGATAAAGAAATACATTTTCCATCCGTCAGTTTTTGTCATATCCTTATGGTAAGCAGAAAGGAGAACGGCATGGCATACGAAAAAACGGAACAGTTATTGGAATTGGCAACAATGATGCAGGCGAACCGCGAGGGTGTTTCTTTAAACAATATCTGCGAGAAATTCGGCGTTTCCCGTCGCACGGCGGAGCGAATGCGCGATATGATCAAAATCCGCTTTCCGCAGACAAAGGAAACAATGGACGACAACGGTTTCAAGCGTTGGTATATCCCGCAAGGCACTTTACGCGATTTCATTCAGTTTTCGGCGGAAGAAGTCGCTTTACTGGAAACGCTTAAAACGCTGTTGGAAAAAAACAATATGGCGGACAAGACGGAAACGCTGGAACGCCTGACCGATAAAATCAAAGCCAACGTCAAGCCCGATGTCATGCGGCGACTGGAACCGGACGTCGAGGTTTTAATGGAAGCCGAGGGTTTTATTTGCAGACCGGGGCCGAAATTGAAAATCAACACGGCTATCATATCGGTTATCCGTCAGGCGATTTTGGAAAATCATCATATCAGAGTTCAATATGTCAGCCGCTCCACCGGAAAAAGAAGCCGGAACATCCTTATTCCTTACGGTTTGTTATACGGTGAAAGGAATCACTATCTGATCGCGAAGCACGCGAACGGATACGCTTCCGGCGCATTGCGTTCGTTTATTTTAAGCAACATCAAGAAAGTTGAAATCCTGACGGACACCGTGTTTGAACAAGGCGATTTCGACTTGCGGAAGTATGCGGAGGAATCTTTCGGCGCGTTTCACGAAGAACCTTTTGACGTTGAATGGCTGTTTGATGCCGAGGTTGCCGAAGACGCAAAAAAATATGTGTTTCACCCGTCACAAAAAGTAGTGGAAAACGAAGATGGAACGTTAACAGTCACCTTCCATGCCGGCGGACGGCGCGAAATGGATTGGCATCTTTACACATGGGGTGAACACGTCAAAGTGATTAAACCGGAAAACTGGAAAAAAGGAGAATAAAAAATGTGTGATGTAACAATTTACAGAAATAATTTGAAAACAAGTCCTGTAAAAAATGGACATATTAGCCGAGAAGATCTTTTTAATCATTGTAACGAAAAGTTAATCATAGGTGGAGGATGGGGATTTTCTAAAGGAAAAGAGCCAAAAAATTATCAAGATGCGATTAACATAGCAAAAGAAGAATTTCCAAAGAATACAGGATGTAAAAAGCTAATAAACGCTTTGTCGGAAATGAAAGAAAACGATTTAGTTTGGACACGATGTGGCGGCAATTATTATCTGTGTCGTGTTAAATCGGGATGGGAATATTGTTCTTCCGAACAAGCTAATGAATTTGATATGCATCAAATCGCAAAAGTTTATGATTATGTTAAAATAGGGGCTGAAGATAAAATTCCGACAAAAGTTCTCAACTCATTCAGAAGTCCATTAACATTACAAAAAATCGATAGTGATATTATATGCAAATTGTCAAAACATCTTTATAATAAAAAAACTAATGAATATATATATAAAGATGCTCGTAACTTTGAAATTGGAGAAGAAACATTTTTTGAATTTGTCCATCCAAAAGAAATGGAATGCCTTGTAGCTCTATATCTTCAAAAAGAAAAAGGATATCTTCTTTATTCAGATACAAACAGAAAATCAACGCCGGTATATGAGTATGTTTTAGTAAAAGAAGACGAAGATAACCACTTAGCATATGTCCAAGTCAAAACAGGAGATGAATCATTAGATGCTACTAAAACGGATTACAAAGAATTGACAAAGAACAAACAAGATAAGGTTTATCTTTTTACCGTTGACGGCTCTCACTATGGAGAGGTTGAAGGAAAACAGAATAATATTTTTTTTATAAGTAAAAAAGAAATCGTTGAATTCGTATATAAGTATCCTCGAATTATTCCTGAAAAAATACGGGATTGGCTAAAGAAATAACCATCGAAGAACAAAGAAAGCTTCGGATTTTTCTGAAGCCTTTTTATCTACTTTGTCCGATAATGCGGATCACGGCAGAAACGGATTGTAAAATCTTCCGGTGAAATGCCGATTTTTTGCAATATCGTTTGAACGGCATCGGGATCGGATAAAATTTTGATGTCGGCATAAAAGAAGTATGTCGCCTTGCTGTCGTCCCAAATCAGTCGACCGCGCGGAAATTCGTCATATTCGGTCAAAGCCAGATCGGGATATTGCCTTTTGACATCCTCCCATGATTGAACATGACTGCCCGAATAATCGGCGATATTCAACGGCGGCTCGACAGGGCTTTCCTCGCTGAAGACGATAGTATGATTCGATGTTTTCCAAAAGATGGCTGTTTTCATAAAAGCTCCGTTCGCTGTTGATGTTTTATCAATAATGTCTGCATCTGTCAATTTTTGACGTGTCTGTGTTGTATGTTTCGATAAAACGCAAAAAAGGAGTTT
This sequence comes from Alphaproteobacteria bacterium, assembly GCA_017616015.1. Classification (GTDB taxonomy): domain Bacteria; phylum Pseudomonadota; class Alphaproteobacteria; order CAAGCB01; family CAG-977; genus UBA11549. The sequence continues at coordinate 160,847 of JAFZYY010000006.1, forward strand.
TATCATGAAACGTGAAATTGTATTAGACACTGAAACAACCGGCCTTTCGGCTGAAAACGGAGATAAACTCGTTGCCATCGGCGCGGTCGAACTGATTGACGGCAAGCAGACAGGCAAGACCTTTTATGCGGAAATCAATCCGCTTCGTCCGGTTCCGCAGGACGTCGTCCGTATTCACGGACTGACAGACGAAAAATTAAAAGACAAACCGACTTTTCCGCAGATCGCGCCATCTTTTCTGGATTTTATCGGGGCTTCGCCTCTGGTCATTCACAACGCGCCGTTTGATATGGCTTTCCTGAACGCCGAACTGACGATGGCAGGATTTGCGCCGATCGCCGAAGAAAGAATCGTCAATACCCTGCCGATAGCAAAGCGATTGCGTATCGGAAGCTCCGTCAGTCCGGATGCTTTGTATAGCAGTGTGTTTAAAAGAATCGACATATCTTCGAAAAAACGCCCTTTGCCCAATGCTTTGCTCGGCGCGCAATTACTGGCGGGAGTATATGTGTATCTGCGAGAAAAGGAATTCGAAAAGTCTTTGAAAACGGGAAAATTCGACGATATAAAACGGCTGTATGAAGACGAAGCGCATATTTACACGAATCTTGCAACTGTTTTGACAATAGCGGCATACTTCAAGAGATGGGATATTTTCAAGTGGCTTATCGATGAAAAAGGAGTCGACGTCAACGCACGGAACGATCGCGGCGAAACGCCTTTGATGATGGCGGCAAACGAAGGTAATCTTGATATTTGCAAGTGGCTCGTCAATGAAAAAGGAGCTGACATCAACGCACGGAATGATGACGGCGAAACGCCTTTGATGTATGCGAACTGTTTCCAGATTGTAACCTTTTTAGTGGAAGCGGGAGCAAATGTGAATGAGGAAAACGAAGAGGGCAAGACGGCTTTGAATTACGCCATATATGGAAATAATTTTGATACCTTTCGTTATTTGGTAGAACACGGCGCGGATATCAGGAGAAAATGGTGGATATTACGCGACACTCTTGTTCTAAGCAACACTAAAAATTGTAATAAGATGGCAAATATGCTTCTTGATTTAGGGGTGGATATCAACGCAGATTTTGGTTGGGACACAACGATTATGCAGGCATGCTATGAAGAAGGCCATGAGGAAATCCTTCAAAGATTGATCGCTTTGGGCGCAAAAGACATTGTCGGCGGCATTACAGCAGCCGTTGAAACGGGACATCCGGAATACCTTGATATTTTGTTGCCGCTTGTGCCGGACGTGAACAACCTGATCGACCGCAAGGGCAAACCGGTTGATTTGCTTTCAATCAGCCCGCGCAAATACATAACGTCTTACCTGATTGCTCATGGTGTCCGTCCGAAAAATGAAACGGACGAAACAAAATAACATCAACCGCGTTCGGAAAGAGAACACGTCAGTTTTTGACGTGTCTGTGCCGTATGTTCCGATAAAACGCAAAATACGGAGTTTTTACCATGAAACGTGAAATTGTATTAGATACCGAAACGACCGGTCTTTCGGCTGAAAACGGGGATAAAATTGTCGCCATCGGCGCGGTTGAACTGATTGACGGCAAGCAGACGGGCGAAACCTTTTATACAGAAATCAATCCGCTTTGTTCGGTTCCGCCGGAAATCTCCGACATTCACGGACTGACGGACGAAAAATTAAAAGACAAACCGACTTTCCCGCAGATCGCACCATCTTTTCTGGATTTTATCGGGGCTTCGCCTCTGGTCATTCACAACGCGCCATTCGATATGGCTTTCCTGAACGCCGAACTGACGGCGGCGGGATTTGCACCGATTGCCGAAGACAGAATAGTTGACACGTTACCAATAGCAAAGCGGTTGTATCCCGAACAGCCCGTCAATCTGGACGCTCTATGTGAAAAATTCGACATATCTTTGGAAAAACGGACGTTGCACGGAGCGTTGCTTGACGCGCAATTACTGGCAGAAGTTTATGTGCATCTGCGAGAAAAAGAGTTCAGAAAGGTTCTGGAAACGGGAACTTTCGAAGATATAAAAAAGCAGTATGAGGATGAAGCGCATATTTACACCCCTTTTGCAAACGTTTTGACTGCTTCTGCATGGTTCGGGCGTTCGGATGTTTGCCGATGGCTGATCAACGAAAAAGGCGTGGATGTTAACGCCGTCGATAAGTTCGGAAGGACGGCTTTAATGAAAGCGGCGGAAAGAGGATATTTCGACTTGTGTCAATGGCTCGTTGATGAAAAAGGTGCTGATGTCAACGTCAAAAATTGCTGCGGCATAACGTCTTTGATGTATGCCGCAAGGAACGGTCATCTCGACGTTTGCCAATGGCTCGTCAAAGAGAAAAAAAACGAAGTCAAAACAACCGACAACGAGGGCAAGACCGCTTTGATGTGGACGGCTTTGTGCGGTCGTTTTGAGGTTTGCAAATGGCTCGTTAATGAAACAGGTGAAGACGTCAACGCGGCAGACAAGGAAGGACAATCTGTTCTGATCCATGCCGTTCAGGGCGGACACCTTAATGTATGTAAATGGCTGATTGATGAAAAGAATGTTGAAGTCGGCGACAAAAACATTCTAATAGAAGCCGTGGCGCATGAACATTCGGATATTTGCCGGTGGCTTGTCAATGAAAAAGATGCAGATGTCAACGCCATCGATAAGTTCGGAAGAACAGCTTTGATATGGGCGGCAAAGAAAGGAATGCTTGATATATGTAAACAGCTTGTTCTTGAAAAAGGAGCAGACATTAACACAAAAGACTGCGATGGCAATACGGCTCTGATGTTTGCCATATGGATCGGAGCTTTTGAACTTGTGACTCTTTTGGTTAAAGCGGGTGCAGACGTGAACACGGAGAATAATAACGGTCAGACACCTCTGGGGGAAGCTACGGCACTCGGATACCTTGATATTGCCAAACTGCTGATTGAAACAGGTGCTGATGTTAACACACCGGGCAGAAACGGAGAAACGGCTTTAATATCTGCGGCACATAACGAATATCTTGATTTTGTCAATCGATTGATCGAAGCTGGTGCCGATGTCAACGCGAAAGACAACGACGGTCGGACGGCTCTGATGTTTGCGACTGCGCGGCGAAGCGGAAATCCTGATATCCTCGAAAAACTGATCGAACACGGTGCCGACGTAAATGCAAAGGACAACGAAAATCGGACAGCTCTGATGTTCGCGGCTTCACAGTGGTGCGAGACCACCGATATCATTAAACGGCTGATTGAATACGGCGCGGATATCAATGCGATTGATGAGGACGGTTGGACTGCGCTGATATCTGCGGCACTTGGCGGATACCTTATGAATGTTGAGCAGCTGATCGAAGCGGGTGCCGATGTCAATACGAAGGACAAAAACGGAGAAACGGCTCTGATGATGGCGTCAGATGAAGGACATTTCGACGTTGTTAAAGCTTTAATTAATTCGGGAGCTAATCTTGATGCACAGGACAAGGACGGCGATACGGCACTTATGTCTGCGGCTTTGATCGGAAACCTTGATATTGTCGAACTGCTTATTGAAGCCGGTGCCGACTTGAACGCAAAGAATAAAAGCGGAAAAACGGCACTGAATATAGCGGAATATGAAGAACACTCCGATGTTATCAAAACATTAATTAAACATGGCGCAATCGCAAATACAAAGGACGGAAATTAAAACGCGAAAAAATGGGGGATTCTTTCATGACAATACATCTTTCAACGGGATTTGAAGAGCTTGACGCCGTAATAAACGGTTTGAACGGTGGGGAGCTTGTTTTAATCGGCGGACGCCCCGCAATGGGAAAAACGACCTTTGCGCTGAATATCGCTTTGAACGTAGCAAAAGGCTTGAAGGACAAAGAACGCTCGGGTGTTGCTTTCTTTTCTATGGAACAATCTCTATCGCAACTGACGGGAAATTTTCTGTCGGCGATAACGCGGATCCCTTCCATGAAAATCATAAAGGGAGAACTCACCGCGGACGAGTTTCAACGAATTTCCGAAGCGTCCGGAGATTTGGAAAAGATGCTGATTTATATCGACGATACGCCGGCTTTATCGCCCGCCGCCTTGCGCGAGCGTTGCCGGAAAATAAAAGACGATCCCGAAAAAGGATTGAGGGTTGTTATCATCGACTATTTGCAACTGCTCAAAAGCGAAAAACATTCTTTGATGTTGCAAAGACTGAAAAAAATCGCCACGGAATTCGATGTGCCGGTTATTGTGTTATCCCAACTTGTGCGAACGATTGAAAACCGTAAAAACAAACGCCCGCGTCTGAGCGATATTCCGGCGTGTAAAGACTTGTCCGCTGTTGATAAAGTCCTGTTTTTATATCGGGAAAGCTATTATTTGGAACTCAACATACCCGAACAAAGCGAAAATGAAACGGACGAAGAATACAGAGAACGCTTTTTTGAATGGAATGAACGCCTTTTAAGCACGGAAAACAACTATGAAATCATCATCGCGAAAAATCCTGCCGGTCAGTGTGGAACGGTCAACCTGCGATTTAACGGAAAGCCGACATAAGGCTAATCCTTTTCCCATTTGGCTTTATGTTTATCAATCAGAGAAAGCACACGATCATCATGTTCAGGTGAAAACCCGGGGCTTATACATTCAGGATTAGCCTGATAGAAATCAATCAAAGCATACGCCAATGATAACGCTTCAATCCTGAAATCGATCGATTTTGTATTCATTCTTGCCACCTTTTTGCGTAACGGCGTGACGTATTTATCATAATTTACGAAGCATGATTTTTTAAAGTTCGTAAAATCAGGTGATGTAAACGAGTAGTATTTAACGTCTTTATAAGCATACGTCACTTTCGGTTCATTTGGTATCAGCCTGCCTAGCGCATCAATCGCCCCGCGAATTGTATCAACAGGATTAAAAATAACACGTTCGATAACTTCTCTAACAAGTATCATTTCAACCGGCGACATTGCGTAGGCGTGTACGGACATTAAAAATCCCAATCCAGCAAGCATCGTTATCATTTTTGATTTCATGACCGTTTCTCCTGAAAAAAATCTGTTTTGTATTATATAGTGGGCAAACGTCAATTTTTGGCATATCAATGAATATAACAAGAAAGTCTAGAAGCTAACTTCCCCGAACGAATCAGCTTCCGCTTTGTGTCGAAAACGGACAGCATCGCCTTTTTAGGCGAACAAGGAGCGGAACAGCTATTAGGACGCGGAGATATGCTGTATATGGCGCAAGGACAACGTCCCGTCCGCTTGCATGGGGCTTTCGTCAGCGATGACGAAGTGGAAGCGGTGGCAGAGTATTTACGGTTGCAGAAGGAGCCTGAATACGAACAATCCGTAATGGAAGAATCATTGTAAAAACAATCGGCTTTTTCGTTGAAGTCCAAAAATTTGTCTGTTAAGCTCGCTTCCGAAAATTGATGTTTGAGCGGAAAATCGAATGTCTTTCATTAAGAAAATAGCTGATAAATTACAAAAAATCCCTGTCCTTGCAAACTACGGCAAAATGTGGCCATACGTCAAACCGTACAGTATCCGGGCCATCTTAGCCGTCGTAGTCACGATTCCGATCGGTTCTTTCGACGCCATAACCGCCGGTATTTTGAAACCGTATATGGACGTCGTTCTGGTCGAAAAACAGGCCGCCGCCGTTTCCCTGATGCCGCTGGTCATCGTTCTGGGCAGTCTGGCGCAAAGCGCCTGCAATTACGCGGCGACTTACCTGAACGCGTGGGTGGGACAGAAAATCACCATGGCCATGAAAATGGACTTATACAAAAAGCTCTTGCATAAAGACGCCTCTTATTTCGACAAGTCCTCTTCCGGCGACATCATTTTGCAGTACAGTTCCTGCGCCGAAATGGCCTGCAGCGGTTTGCTGATGAACATAAAACTGTTTTCGACGCGTCTGTTTTCTTCCGTTTCTTTAATCGGCGTTCTGTTTTGGAACTCCTGGCAACTGGCCATCGTCGCCCTGATTTTCATGTTCGGCGCGCTTTATCCGCTGACGCAGGTCAGAAAGAAACTCCAAAATCTGACAAAAAAGCAAATCGGCGGGTTGTCGGTAATCACGACGCATTACAACGAAACTTTTTCCGGCAACCGGATTATCGCTTCCTACAACCTGCACGAACATGAAGCAGAGCGCTTTTCCAAAGACCTGAAAGGCATGTTCCATATTCAAATGAAGATGATTCAGAGAACCGGCGGTTTGTCGCCCATGATTCATTTCATCGTTTCTTTGGGAATCGCCGGCGCGATCTGGCTGGGCAGCTGGCTGATCGTCACGCATCAGATCACCAGCGGCAACTTTGTTTCATTCATTGCCGCCCTTTTGATGCTCTACACGCCCATCAAAGGTATCGGCAACAGCTTTACCGCCGTCCAAATGTCTTTTATCATGATGGATCAGATATTTGTCGAACTGGCTTCCGTTCCGGAAATCCGCAATGCCGAAAATCCCGTGCGGTTGCAAAGAGTGCATAACAAAATCGAATACAAGAACGTCGTGTTCGAATACCTGCCCGGCAAGCCCGTCTTAAAGGGCGTGTCCGCAGAAATCGAAATCGGCAAGATGTACGCTTTTGTTGGCAATTCGGGCGGCGGTAAAACGACATTCGTCAACCTGTTGCCGCGTTTCTACGACATCACGAGCGGCGAATTGCTGATTGATGGCATTCCCGTAAAAGAGATTGATTTGCATGATCTGCGCGAGAATATCGCCATCGTTTTTCAGGACAATTTCCTGTTTTCCGGCACAATCCGCGACAATATCCTGCTGGGCAAAACGGATTATTCGGAAGAAGCCTTAAAAACGGCGATTAAAAACGCCTGTCTGGAAGAGTTTATCGCCTCTCTGGATAAAGGACTGGATACGGAAATCGGCGAACGCGGCGTTTTGCTGTCCGGCGGTCAGAAACAGCGTGTCGCAATCGCCCGCGCTTTTATGAAGGACGCGCCGATCGTCATTCTGGACGAAGCGACCTCCGCTCTGGACAACAAGTCCGAAGCCATCGTTCAGGAAGCAATTGACAACCTGATGAAAGACAGAACGGTTCTGGTCATCGCGCACCGCCTGTCCACCGTGAAAAACGCGGACAAGATTTTCGTTATCAACGAAGGCAACATCGTCGAAAGCGGTACGCACGAGGAATTGCTGAAGCTCGGCGGGGAATACGCCGCTTTGTACGAAATGCAGTTCAAAAAGAAAAAGAGCGAATAAACAGAGAGCCCGTATAAAACACGGGCTCTTTAAATTTAATGGCAGGACATAATCCCCGCCGGGAGGGCGTTATGCCCCTATGGCTAATAGTTTTCGGCGCGGACTTCGAAATAGCTCTGCGGGTGATTGCAAACGGGGCAAACGTCCGGAGCTTTTTTGCCGATGACCAGATGTCCGCAGTTGCGGCATTCCCACATCGTTTCGCCGGCTTTTTCGAACACGGCCTGCATTTCGATGTTTTTCAACAAAGCGCGGTATCTTTCCTCGTGCGCTTTTTCGATCGCGGCGACACCGCGGAATTGAGCGGCGAGTTCGGGGAAGCCTTCTTCTTCAGCTTCTTTGGCAAACGTGGCGTACATATCGGTCCATTCGTAATTTTCGCCGTCGGCGGCGTGCTTTAAGTTTTCAACCGTGTTGCCCAATTCGCCCAACGCTTTGAACCACAGTTTCGCGTGTTCTTTTTCGTTTTCGGCGGTCTTTGTGAACAAAGCGGAAATCTGTTCATAGCCTTCCTTTTTCGCAACGCTTGCGAAGTAGGTATATTTATTGCGCGCCTGAGATTCGCCCGCGAAAGCGGTCATCAGGTTCTTTTCGGTTTTAGTTCCCTTTAAATTCATTAAATTTCTCCCACAATGTATCTGAAAGTTTCAGGATTTTAGACCAACGATTGAACAAAGGAAACAAAAAAGTTATAGTGACTTTGAAGCTGAAAAACGAAAGGAAAAAAATATGGAAACTCGAGTTCAAAAAACAGCGGAATTGCATCAGAAAGGTTGCAACTGCGCTCAGGCCGTTTTAGTCGCTTACGCCGATTTGTTCGGATTAAGCGAAAAGGAAGCTTATAAAATCGCGGAAGGTTTCGGCACGGGCATGGGCGGCATGGGAGAAACCTGCGGCGCGGTCACGGCAGCTTTCATGCTGATCGGATTGAAAAATTCCAGCGGCGTAACCGGCGACAAAACAACCCGCCCCGACACTTACAAACAGATTCGCGAATTGGCCGACGCGTTCAAAGCCGAAGCCGGATCCATCACCTGCCGCGAGCTGAAAGGATCGACCGGCTTGCCCGTCTATCCCTGTCCGAAGTGCATCGAAACGGCTGCACGTCTGTTTGAAAAGTCTTTAAATTCAAACGGATAAAAAAATATTTATTAAAAATCAATCGATTGATTGACTTTTAATTTCAAGTACGTTATAGTTCTTCCTGTCATAGACGAAAGAGGGATCAAAGTGGTTAAAGGATCACAGCAGCGTTTATTGGAAAAAGCCAAACATGCTTTTGCCGTGAATGGTTATCAGGCGACGGCGACGCGAGATATTGCCGCGGCAGCGAAAGTCAACATTTCCGCGATTACTTATTACTTCGGCGGAAAGCTGGGACTGTACCGCGCCGTTTTAGAAGACATTGCCAAACGCGTCATGCATGAACTGGACGACAAAATAACTTCGGTTCAATCGTTGCTGGCTGACGAAAACACCTCTCCGGAACAAGCGGAAAAGCTATTGTACGAACGGATTGCCATACTGTGTTCTCTGGTGTGTTCTCAGCGATTGCCCAGCGAAGACGTCGCCGTGTTTTTGCACGAATATTTCGTTCCGGGCGAAGCTTTTGACACTTTGTATCAGGAATTGATCTCCCCCGTTTACACGCTGACCGCCGCTTTGATTGTGAAAGCGACGGATAACACGCTCGATCATGAAAGCGCGACGCTGTACACGATTCAGCTGTTTGCGGAAATGTTCGTGTTCAGATCGCGCAAGCAATTCATTTTGCAGCAGCTGAACTGGGCGGATTACGGGGAAAAGGAAATGACAAAGATTACGGACGTGGTGATAGGCCATACCCGGGCTTTTTTAAATCTCTATAAAAAGAAGTGAGACAGACAAATGAACTTTCGAAAATCAGCTTCACGCGGGTTGCCCGCAATCGTTTTAACGGCCGGAATGCTTTTATCCGGCGAAACATTCGCTGCCGGCTTTGCGATTAACGACATATCCATGACAGGCGTAGGCCGTGCTTTTGCGGGGGCGGGCGTTGTCGGCGACGACTATTCGGCAATCGGATTCAACCCTGCCGGCATCACACTGAAAGGCACGGGCGGACAGGCCGGAGCCGTCCTGATTTGGGAACACGGGGAAGTCAAAGGATACGCGACGAAAAACGTCGCCGGCGCGGACACCATCGTCCACGGCAAAGAAGGCCTCAGTATTCCCGTTATGGCGCCGAATATGTTTTCGCAGTATAAAATAAACGATTCATTTTATTTCGGCATCGGCGTTTACGCTCCGTTGGGGCTGGCGACGGAATACACGAGCGACTGGTTCGGATCGGATTTCGCGGTTGATTCCGAATTGGAATCGATTGATATCGCGCCGACGTTGGGCTACAAACTGAACGACCATTGGAGCTTCGGAGCTTCCGTCATTGCGCGTTACGGACACGTCAAGATGACGAACACTTCCGCCACGACGGGATTCAGCGATTTTGACATTGACGGCTGGAACGCTTACGGCCGTATCGGTGTGATGTACGAGCATGATGAAAACACGCGCGTCGGCTTGTCTTATTCAACCATTTCAACGGAAGTCGAACACACGCTGAAAGGCGATCACACGATGACCGGAATGCCCGGCATGATGGCGGTTTTAAACGGCAAGCATATCGGCGGTACGCAGGTTCGCCTGCCGGAAATCTGGTTATTGTCCGGCTATCACAGACACGGGGATTTCGGATATTCGGCGTCCGTCCGTTACACGCGGTGGGAATACTTCAACGACTTTACGCTGACGTCGTCCAGCCTGTTGGGCTACCACACGTCGAAATACAACTGGCACAACACGTGGTCGGTGTCTTTGGGTGTTGACTGGTTTTACAACGACACATGGACGTTCCGCGCGGGCTTAGGCTATGACGAATCGCCGGTGCGTCATTCGGATTTGCGCACGGTTCGCATTCCGGACAACGACCGCGTGTTGATGTCGATAGGCTTCACGTACAAGATCAACGACCATATGAAAATGGACGTCGGATATTCGCACTTGTATCTGCCGACGTTCAAAGCCAGAAACGGTTACAGCAAAACGGGATTGGGCGGTGTTGATCCGGGAACCGGCAAAGTCGACGTCAAGTACGACTTTAACGCGGAAGTCATCGGCGTTCAGTTCCAATACGATTTATAAGAAACTTTGATTTAAAAAGCGGGATTTGGCAAAACCCCGCTTTTTTTAATGCGCGTCCGCCCAGTTGTCCGCGATGCCGACTTCGGCGATCAGAGGCACGGACAGAGTAACGACGTTTTCCATGACCTGCCTGACGACTTCGGCGGTTTTTTCCGCTTCGGCTTCGGGCATTTCAAGAATCAGTTCGTCGTGGACTTGAAGCAACAATTTTGCGGACAAGCCCGCCTCCCGCAAAGCCGGCGTCACGCGCAGCATCGCTTTTTTGATGATGTCGGCGGCGCCGCCCTGTATCGGGGCGTTGATGGCGGAGCGTTCGGCGAACTGCCGGCGGGCGGCGTTTTTGTCGTTCATATCGCCGACGGCGCATTTCCGTCCGAAAGGAGTCATCACGAATCCGTTGGCGCGAGCGAAAGCGATTGTGTTTTCCATATAGGTTCTGATTTCGGGATATTTGGCGAAATAAGCGGTGATATAGTCCTGCGCTTCCCTGCGTTCGATGCCGAGCTGTTTGGCCAGCCCGAAAGCGGAGATGCCGTAAATGATGCCGAAGTTGATAGCTTTGGCGCGGCGACGGATCATCGGGTCCATGCCTTCGACGGGGACGCCGAAGATTTGGGAAGCGGTCGCGGCATGAATATCGGCGCCCGAAGCGAAAGCGTCTTTCAACGCTTTGACGTCGGCGACGTGAGCCATCAAGCGCAATTCGACCTGCGAATAGTCGGCGGACAGGAGCAGTTTTCCTTTTTCGGCGACGAAAGCGCGGCGGATTGCGCGGCCTTCCTCCTGCCGGATAGGGATATTCTGCAGGTTCGGGTCGTTTGAGGACAGCCGCCCCGTCGAAGCGACCGTCTGCATAAAGTTCGTATGGACGCGCCCCGTTTTCGGATTGATTTGTTCCTGCAACGCGTCGGTATAAGTGCTTTTCAGCTTGGCGAATTGGCGGTATTCCAGAATTTCGCGGGCGATTTCGAATCCGTCGTCGGCCAGCTCTTCCAGCACGGCGGCGTCAGTGCTCCAGGCGCCTGTTTTTTTGCTTTTCGTTCCTTTGGGCAACCCGAGCTTTTCAAACAAAATTTTGCCCAACTGCGCCGGAGAATTGACGTTAAATTCCTCACCGGCCGAAGCGATGACCTTCTGCTCTTGCGTTTTCAGTTTTTCGCCGAATTGAGCGCTGAGCTTTTTCAATTCTTCGCGGCAGACTTTAACGCCTTCGCGCTCCATTTGATACAGGACGGCGACGCACGGCCGGTCGGACAATTCGTACAAAGACACGCGCCTTTCGTTTGCCAGCCGCTCTTTCAGGAAATGCCACAGCCGCAAAGTGATGTCGGCGTCCTCGGCGGCGTAGTCAAGCGCGGCGGCCAGGTCGACTTTATCGAAAGTGATTTTTGTGCGCCCCGCCCCGCACACGTCTTTATATTGAATCGTCGTATAGTCCAGAAACAAAGCGGCCAGATCGTCCATATTGTGCGGGTGGGCCGCGCCGTCCAAGTCGTAGGACAGCACCATCGTGTCATCGATCGGATACAGGTTCAAATCGCCGTATTCGTTTGCGAACACGTGCCAGTCATATTTGATATTGTGCCCGATTTTCAGAACGCCCGGATTTTCCAGAACGGGTTTTAATAAAGCGAGCGCCTCTTTCACGGGGATTTGCTTGATGACTTCGCCTTCTTCGTTGCCGAACAGGTCGATTTGAGCGTTCGGCGATTTGTGGCGCAACGGGACATAGAATGCCTTTCCCTCCTCGTAACAGAAGGAAAAGCCGACAATATGCGCCTGCGTCGCGGTCAGGGAATCGGTTTCGGTGTCGATGGCGAGCAAGCCTTTTTCTTCAGCGATTTTCAGTTGTTTTTCAAGCTCCCGCGCGTCCTGAATCAAAGCGTATTTCTTTTCGACTTTTGCAACGACGGGCAAAGCGGGCGCGACGGGTGCGGAAACGTCGGAGTCGTTTTTTGTCTGCGGCGCGGCGACGTGAAAAGAGGCGAGCTTCGGAATCAGGCTTTTGAATCCCATTTGTTCGAAGAAAGCCTGCGTTTTTGCCAAATCGGGCGAAGTCAGCTTAAAGTCGTCCAACGGTTTTTCGATCGGCGCGAAAGCGTTCAGAGTGACCAGTTTTTTGGACATTCGCGCCAATTCCGCGTCGGCGGTCAAGACTTCGCGACGCTTGTTTTGTTTGATCGAATCGACGTTGTCCAGCAGGTTTTCCAAAGTCCCGTATTCGTTGATCAAAGCGGCGGCGGTTTTAATGCCGATGCCGCGCACGCCGGGGACGTTGTCGGACGTGTCGCCCGCAAGCGCCTGCACGTCGATGACTTTGTCGGGAGTGACGCCGAATTTTTCCATGACCTGTTCGGCGTTGACGACGCGCTGTTTCATCGGGTCGTAAATCGTGACGCCCGAGCCGACCAGTTGCATTAAGTCCTTGTCGGCGGAAACGATGGTGACTTCGGCGCCTTTTTCGTGCGCCAGACGGGCGTAAGTCGCCAATAAATCATCGGCCTCATAGCCCGTCATTTCGGACTGAGCGATGCCGAAAGCGTCGACGGCCTGCCGCAGTAAAGGGAATTGCGGAATCAGCTCTTCGGGCGTTTCCCTGCGTGTGCCTTTGTAGTCGGGATAAATGTCCATGCGGAAAGTCTGCCGTGAGGTATCGAACATCACCGCCAGATAATCGGCGGGCATTTCCTTGAGCAGTTTCATCAGCATCGCGCAGAAGCCGTACACCGCGTTGACCGGAGTCCCGTCGGGGCGCGTCATCGGGGGCAAAGCGTAAAAAGCGCGGTAAATATAGCCTGATCCGTCGATCAGGACGACTTTTTTATTATTCAGACTGCCGGTCATGAAGAATCCTTTATTTTTGTTTGAAATATCCGCCTGTTTTTGGCGAACCGATAAAAGCGACGCCGTTTTCGGACAGCTTTTTCAAATATCGCCGCAGCGTTCTGATCGGAATATGCAGCTCCCGAGAAATAACATTTGCGCGCACTCCCGGATTTGCGACAATGAATGACAGAATTTGATCGCAGACGTCGTTTACTGTGCCATTTACTGTGCCATTTACTGTGCCAACCCGTTCGCCTTTATGAAGTTTCAGCGCATTTAAGATTTCCGTCGTCATAAAGTCTATAAAAGCCCCGCAGTCTCCGGCTTGCGTGCTGTCGTTAAGGACCTGATAATATTTCAGCTGATTGTCATGAACCATTGTTTCAACGGGCAGATGCTGAAAGACGGGATTGAGCTTTGACAAAATCAGCGACTGCCAAAAACGTCCCATACGCCCGTTTCCGTCGGCGAAGGGGTGGATAAACTCAAATTCGTAATGAAAGACGCAACTTCGGATCAACAAATGATCCTGCGCGTTTTTCAGCCATGAAAAAAGCTCTGCCATTAATCCGCTGACCTGATTTGCGGGCGGAGCGATATGAACGGCCTCGATGCCCGAAAAGACACCGACGCCGCCATGACGGAACTGTCCGGCTTCGTCAACCAAAGCCGTCATCATCGTCTTATGCGCCTTCAGCAAATCGTCAATGGAAAAGGGATCCAATTCGTCAAATAAGTCATAGGCGGCCAGAGCGTTTTTGACTTCCTGAATTTCACGCAGAGGCGCGACGACTTTTTTTCCGTCCAAAATATCGGACACCTGTCCGACGGACAAAGAGTTTCCTTCGATAGCGAGCGATGAATGAATTGTCTTGATTTTATTCGCCTTGCGAAGTTTTAAAGCGTCTTTCTGTTCCAAACGGATTGCATACCGTTCAACCAGAGCCGATATGTCCGCAATGTTTGAAACGGCTTTTGCCGATACTGTAAACGGAGGGCTGTACATCGTTTTTATTCCTTAATGACAAGGCGTCAATTCAAGAATATCGCGTTTAAACGCGTTGTCAAGAAACGCGTGTTTTGGTTTTTTTTATTGCGATGTTTCGAAAATCAAAAGGTTTTAGAACAAAATAAATAAGAAAAATTATTTTAAAGCAAATATTTATTACTCAAAGATATTTGGTTTTACATATTTTTATTTTGTCAATATTTACAATTATTACAATAATACTTGGTTCATTTTTTCTATTGCAGATAGGTAAAGATTATGATACATTTGTGACAATGGAGATTAAAGGTGGCCGTAGTGCCGCTTCCAGAAACCGGCCCGAGAGGGCTTTTAATTCCCACTTGGGTCCTACAGAACCTAGAAAAGGAGATATATTATGACTAATAAAATCGCTCTTACAGCATCAATGCGTTCCAACCTGCTCAGCCTGAAAAACACGCAGAGCCTGTTGGATAAGACACAAGACCGTTTGTCCACCGGTTACAAAGTTAACAGCGCTATGGACAACCCGTCTTCCTACTTCACCGCTCAGGCTTTGAACTCCCGCGCCGACGACTTGTCCGGTTTGTTGGACAGTATCGGTCAGGCGATTTCCACGCTGCAAACGGCGGACCAGGGCATTACGACGCTGCAAAGCTTTGTTGAACAGGCGAAGTCCATTGCGAACAACGCGCGTGACACGTCCAACGTCCCGTCGAAGGCGACAACGGACAGCGTGAAGTTCAATCCCGACACCGCCAGAACCGATCTGGTTTCCGAATACGTCGATCTGACGGCCGGTCCGGCGCCGAAATCCATTCTCGGCAACGCGGCTCTTGCCGCCGATGACAAACTGGTCGCCGATTTAAATCTGACCGCCGGTCAGACGATTGACTTTACGGTAGGTGATGACGCCGCCGTCAGCGTCGCTGTTGCGGCTGACGACACGGTCGAATCCTATATGGCTAAAGTGGTCGATGCCGTCGGTTCCGACAAAATCAAAGCGGAATTGGTTGACGGCAGTCTCAAATTCTCGACGGTGAACAGCGCCGACCTGAAGATTGAATCCGCCCGCGACACAGAATCGCACGCGACGAAAACGTATACATTCGCTAACACCGACGACGTCAGCGGATGGGCCGCTGGTGTTGCTCTTACCACGGGTGACGGCACCTCGACTTTCAACGTCGATTTGTCCGGTGTGGCCGCTACACAAGCAGCTACCGGCGTCGGCGCACATTTAGCGGACGACGAACTCGAAGCTGCGGCTGCGGCGTATGCAGCTGCGATTAACGCTGCGGCTGAGACGGCCGGTGAAAACATCGTTGCGACAGCCGACGGCGCTACCGTGACGATTAAGGATCTGACGCTGGGCAATGACGCTGCGGCTCCTTCCATGGCGACCGGTCCGGCAACTGCTGCGGCTGGTCCTAATGTGGGCGTCCCCATACCCGGAACTTCCGCTGCCGAATTGCTCGGTTTTTCCAGCAACAAGGTAGAAGGTTCGGCCGAAGCCGGCAATTCGTTCTCCGTCCGTTTGGGCGATGCGACGAAGATGACCGGTACCGCGAACCTGCGCGCCGACAAGACGCTGGAGGAAATGGGCATGACTGACGGTCAGTCGATCGACATCATCGTCGGCGACGACATTCACACCTACACCATCGGCAAGGAAATCGACAAGACTTCCACGATGCAGCAGTTCATGGACGACATCGTC
This sequence comes from Alphaproteobacteria bacterium, assembly GCA_017616015.1. GTDB lineage: Bacteria > Pseudomonadota > Alphaproteobacteria > CAAGCB01 > CAG-977 > UBA11549. The sequence goes on from JAFZYY010000006.1 coordinate 176,778, forward strand.
TATGACATCGGTCGTACGAAGATCAAAGCCGAAATCGTTGACGGTACTCTGTCCATCAGCACGTTGGATAACAGCTCGCTGGATATCCGCTCGACCAGTGCGGTCGAAGCGCGCGATGCGATAAAGATTGCAAAAGGCGAATTCGGTGTTGCCGACCGTACGCTGACGAACGTTGTGGTCACGCCCGACGGCGGATCCGCGACGACTGTCGATTTGACGGGTATCGAAACCGCTGAAGGCGTTGCCGACGCGATCAACAATAATGCCGACCTCAAAGCGGCTGGCGTTATGGCGAAAGTGGACGTTAACGGAAACGTGGCCATCTTCGACAAGAACGGAGATAACGCCGCTCCGACCATTACGTTCAACGCTGACGACAACGGTACTCCTTATATCAGCGCCGGTGTCGCGGGTAAAACGGACTATGAATTGAAGGGTACGTCCTTCAATGAACTCGTCGGTTTTGAACCCGCTCAGAAAGTTGAAATCACGCAAGACATGACGGTTGAAAAATTCCGTCAGGCCATCAACAATCTGGAAGGCGTCTCCGCCGACTTCGACACGAAGGGTCATCTGATCATTTCGGGCGAACAAGGCGACGACCTGGTCATGGTCAACGATGCCAACAGCAACGTGTTGAAAAACCTGTTCGGTAACGACGTCGTTTCCGCGACCAACGGTTCGAACGAACGCGCCGTCTACGCCAAACAGTTCGACGACATTCTGACCCAGATCGACGAATTGGTTCAGGATACGTCCTACAAAGGCATCAACCTGTTGAACGGCGACAGCCTGTTAGTGAACTTCAATGAAAGCCGTACAAGCTCTCTGAACATCAAAGGCGTGACCTTTGACTCCGTCGGCTTGGGCTTCACCCGTTCCGCTAACGAATGGATTTCGAACACAGACATCGACAACGCTTTGAACCAAATTTCCAAAGCGACCTCGATGCTGCGTGCTCAGGCTTCTGAATTCGGTCAGAACCTGTCCACCGTTCAGATCCGTGAAGACTTCACTCAGAACATGATTAACAACCTGCAGTCCGGTGCCGATAAACTGACACTGGCCGACATGAACGAAGAAGCGGCGAACATGCTGGCTCTTCAGACACGTCAGCAGTTGGGCGTCAACTCTTTGTCGATGGCTTCTCAGGCTACGCAGAGCGTGTTGAAACTGTTCTAATCGCATTGATAGAGCTAATCAAAGCAAAGGCGGGGTTTTCCCCGCCTTTGTTCTATTCCCCATAGGGGGATAACGCCCTCCCGGCGGCACTCCCCGTGCGGGGGTCACTTTTTTATATCGTCATTGCGAGGCACGTTAGTGCCGAAACAATCCGTTTTTTGCCGCTTTTCCCGCCCCGTGGATTGCTTCGTCGCGATGACAAGCCTGCATGACCGCCAGACTTGACAAAGCGGGATATAAACGTATATCATAAATTATCTACACTAAAGAAATTTAGAAAGCAAAGGGGCTTGGGTGCGCTAACACCGAAAGCCCCTTATTCTTTACCAAGCTGATTTAGTCATACCCAGTAAAAGAATTACGACCAACAAAGTCAGCCGTATGCTTTTCTTCACTAAAGAAATTTTAATCACCTGCCTTTCAGACTGAAGACAGTCGATTGCCGTTCAAAAGCACAAACGGCGGAAACACTATATCCGTCCGGATATAAAAAGAAAAGTCGGAAGTACCGCCCTGTGGATTGCTTCGTCGCGATGCTTCTCGCAATGACAAGCCTGCATGACCGCCAGACTTGACAAAATCAGAAAGAAAAGTTACATTAAGAATGTAACGTACTAATGTAAAAGCAACGGGGCTAAGGTGTTGGCGCACCCAAGCCCCGCATTTTTTACCAGACTGATTTTGTCATGCCCAGTAAAAGAATTACGACCAACAAAGTCAGCCGTATGCTTCTTAGTAACATACTAATGTCAATCACCTGCCTTTCCGTTAGATTGACAGTCGATTGCCGTTCAAAAGCATAAACGGCGGAAACACTATAACCGTCCGGATATAAAAAGAAAAGTCGGAAGTACCGCCCTGTGGATTGCTTCGTCGCGACGCTCCTCGCAATGACAAAGGAAGGGTTGTCCCCGCACGGGGAGTGCTTGCTTCGCTGACGCGCGCAATGACTACTGCCGTAGGGGCGTCACTTTTTTATACCGTCATTGCGAGGCACTATCCTTGCAAAAACAATTTCGAAAAAATGTCTTTTGCTTCGAACGAAATTAATCCGACTCCAAACAAAACAATAAACTTCAAATAACACAAGGCCGAATATTTCCGCCTTGTTTTTTTATTTAAAATTGAATAATAAAACAAAGTTTAAACTAAAAACTAAAAATCAAAATAAAAAAAACAAAATAATTTTTACAGTATAAAATCATTAAGAATCAAAAAGATATTTAAAATAATACTACGTTTTACATAATAAGTATTTTAAGTATTTGTTTTTATTTATTGAACAATACAAATATAAATGATAGCTTTATTTGTAATGGAAAAGTAAAACGGCCGAAGCGCCGCTTCCAGAAACTTGCCCGAGAGGGCTTTTAATTCCCGCTCGGGTCCTACAGAACCTAGAAAAGGAGATATATTATGGCTAATAAAATTGCTCTTACAGCGTCTATGCGCTCCAACCTGCTCAGCCTGAAGAACACTCAAAGCTTATTGGATAAAACTCAGGATCACCTGTCCACCGGTTACAAAGTGAACAGCGCGATGGACAATCCGTCGTCCTATTTTACCGCTCAGGCTTTGAATTCCCGCGCCAATGACCTGTCCACTCTGTTGGACGGTATCGGTCAGGCGATTTCAACATTAGAAGTGGCCGATAAAGGCATTACGACTTTGCAGGACTTCGTCGAACAGGCAAAATCCATCGCACAGTCCGCCCGCGACACATCTAACGTTTCGGCTAACGTCGCTTCTAACGTACGATTTGATCTGGATACTTTGCGCTCCGAATTGGTTACAAACACCGTTAACGGTGTTGCCGCAAACGACACCATGAAAATTCGCGTCGGTGATTCCACAAAATTAACCGGCACGTCAAACGTTCGTGACGACGCGGCTATCGGTACAGGCGGCTTCGGATTGACAGGAGCAAACGTCGGCATTCTGACGGTTGACGGAACACAATACGTCATCAACGCGTCAACCACGACTGAAAAAATGACGACTGCAACCTTTGAATACAACGCGAACGACAAACTGGTCGTTTCAAATTACGACGGCACCGCCGGAACAATGACGTTGACCGACGCCGACGGAAATGTATTTGAAGGAGTCTCCACAGGCGGCGTGTCCTTTGTAGACGGCGAAACCGCAACGCATACCGGCGATTTCTCGATTTCCGCTACAATCACTGCGGACGGAAAGACGGAATGGCAGGTCAGCGCGGCTCTTGCCGCCGACAGCGCGACAGCAGCCGTCGGAAGCGCTACCGTAACCGAAGCAAACACAATTTATGTGGACAACTCCGGTACGGTCGCCGATATGGCCAGAACAATTCAGAACATGATCGGCAATACCAAGATCAGCGTTTATACTGAAGACAGCAATCTGATTATCAAAACATTGGATACAACCTCTGTCGAAGTAACGGCCGGCGCCTTTGCTACCCAATTCGGGTTGGACGTCGGAACGGAAATCTCGCTTGACGCGACCGATACGGCTGAATCTCTGCGCCAGAAAATCGCCGGCATTGACGGCGTCACCGCCGAATTCGATAAAGACGGCCATCTGGTCATCAAATCCGAACAAGGTGACGATCTGGTCATTTCCGGAAAATTGGCCGACGGACTTGGCGTTTCCGGCGCCGCAACCAACGGCTCGAACGAACGCGCCGCTTACGCTAAACAGTTCAACGGTATCATGACGCAGATCGATGAATTGGTTCAGGATACGTCCTACAAAGGCATCAACCTGCTGAACGGTGATAACCTGACCGTGAACTTCAATGAAAGCCGCACCAGTTCTTTGGAACTGAAAGGCGTTACGTTCAACTCCATCGGGTTAGGCTTCACAGCCGCCGCAAACGAATGGATCGACAACGCCAGCATTGACAAATCTTTGGATCAAATCACCAAAGCGACCTCGATGTTGCGTGCTCAGGCTTCTGAATTCGGTCAGAACCTGTCCACCGTTCAGATCCGCGAAGACTTCACGGAGAAAATGATAAACAACTTGCAAACCGGCGCCGATAAACTGACGCTGGCCGACATGAACGAAGAAGCGGCAAATATGCTGGCTCTTCAGACACGTCAGCAGTTGGGCGTTAATTCTCTGTCAATGGCTTCGCAGGCTTCTCAGAGCGTGTTGAAACTGTTCTAATCGCATAGAGAGAGCCAATAAAGCAAAGGCGGGGTTTTCCCCGCCTTTGTTGTGTCGCCCCCTCCCCACCTTTTTAAAGAATATTCTAAAAAAACTTTTTTTATCCGGATAAACGGATTACATTAGAATTATTAATAAGGAGGGCCAAATGAATTCCGAAATAATAAATGAAGAGCCTAATCACTCTAAAGAAACCGGACGGTTAAACCGTATTCGCGGACAAATCGACGGCATCAAAAAAATGATTGAAGGACATCGCAGCTGTAAAGAGATTTTGTCTCAGCTAAAAGCTGTCCGCTCCGCCGTTCGCTCCGTCGAAGCCAGCATACTGCAACGGCAGTTACAGTATAACGTCGTCCAAAGCTTTAAATCCGAAAACGATCGCGAAAAAATAATCAATGAAACAAAAGAATTGTTTAATGATTTCCACGAATAAACGGACGACAAAATGAAAGTTCTGGTCGGATTAAGCGGCGGCGTCGATTCCGCCGTCGCGGCTTATCTGCTGAAACAAAGCGGGCATGACGTCGTCGGCGCAACTATGTCCATCTGGGAAAAAGGACACGCCTTTTCCGGCCTGACCACCGCCGACGCCTGTTTCTCCCCCCACGAAGAACAGGACATCGACGCTGCACGTGAAATCTGCAAAATACTCGATATTCCCTATCACACGCTCGATTGCTCGGAAATCTACAAAAAAACCGTGCTGGAAAATTTCAAAAGCGAATACCTGTCCGGACGCACCCCTAATCCCTGTGTGTGGTGCAACGCTAAAATCAAATTCAGAGCTCTGCCCGATGCCGCTAAACAGGCCGGCATCAACTTCGATAAATTCGCAACCGGTCACTACGCCCGCATCACCTTCGACGAAAAATCAAACCGCTTCCGGCTGCGCCGCGGAATCGACTCCAAAAAAGATCAATCCTATTTCCTTTACCGTCTGAGCCAGGATCAATTAAGCAAAATCCTGTTTCCTTTAGGCGATAAAACAAAAGCCGAAATCCGCGAAATCGCCCGCGTCGCCGGATTCCCCGTCAGCGATAAGCCCGACAGTCAGGACTTCTATTCCGGCGACATTAACGATATTTTACAAGCCGACCCGAAACCCGGCCGATTCATTATGAAAGACGGCACCGTCATGGGAACGCACAACGGTTTCTGGAACTATACGATCGGACAGCGCAAAGGATTGGGAATCAGCGCGCCGAAGCCGCTTTACGTCATCGGATTCGATAAAGACAATAACGATGTCATCGTCGGATTCGAAGAAGAAAACGTCTGCCATTATCTGACCGCCGGCAACTTGTGTTGGTCTGAAGGCGAACCGCCGGCGGCCTCCTTCGCCGCTGTGGCGAAAATACGCTCGTCGCAACCGCCGACGCCCGTCCGCGTTTCCTTAACGGCCGCAGATGAAATCAAAATCGACTTCGAACTCAATCAGCGCGGCGTCGCCCCCGGGCAGTCCGTCGTGCTGTATGACGGCGACTTAATCCTCGGCGGCGGCATAATAAAAAACAGCGGGAAATAATTCCCGCCGTTCTTTTTTCTAAAGAGGAACATTTTCCTTCTTCAGCACATGAACCATAAACCAGCGTTTCCACGCACGTCCGTAACGGAAAACAACAGCGCCCCACAACGCCGAAATCACCGATCCGCAAATCACGCCCAACCGGATTTCCTGTTGCGTCGCTTCGCCCGGCAAAGCCAGTTTGCCGACAAACAACGCCATCGTAAACCCAATGCCCGCGACAACCGCTACGCCGTATAAATCCAGCATCGTAACAGATTTGGGAAATGACGCGATTTTCAGCTTGACCAAAGACCACGTCGTAATGAAAATGCCAATTTGCTTGCCGAAAAACAGACCGAAAATAATGCCTAACGTCAGCGTGTGCGTAAAAGTTTCCAACGTCACGCCGCCCAAATACAGGCCGGCGCTGGCAAACGCAAATACCGGCAGAATAAAGAAATCAACCCACGGTTTCAATTTCTTCATCAGCTGATTTAACGGCGATTCCCTTTCACCGTCAACGCGCATCGGATACGCCATCGCAACGACAACGCCCGCTATCGTCGTGTGAATGCCCCCGTTCAGGAAGCAATACCACAAAACAACTCCCAGCGCCAAATACGGCAAAAAGTTCGTCACGCGCAGCTTGTTCAATACGTATAACGCCAACGTCGCTATGCACGCATACCCCAACAGGGATAAATAAACGCCCTGATTATAGAACAAGGCAATAATCAAAATCGCACCCAGGTCGTCAAAAATAGCTATCGCCAGCAGGAAAATCTTCGCCGCTTGCGGAACAGAACGCCCCACCAACATTAAAACGCACAACGCAAACGCAATATCGGTCGCCGTCGGAATCGCCCAGCCGTTCATGTATTCCGGCGAATTATGATTAAGAAGCGCATAAATAATCGCCGGACAGCAAATCCCGCCGACAGCGGCTACGCACGGAACCAAAACCTGCCGGATATCGGAAAGAAAACCTTCTTTCATTTCACGCTTCAATTCCAAGCCGACAGACAAGAAAAAGAAAACCATCAAAGCGTCATTCACCCACCATTCTATGGATTTCGGGAACATCACGTCCCCTATGCCGAGCGTAATTGTTGTTTCCAAAAAATGATGAACCGGCTCGCGTGCCGACGTGTTGGCGCAGACAATCGCCGCAATCATAGCAAAAATCATAACTAAACCGCTGGTGGCTTCGTTATTTAAAATTTTTTCAAACCATGCTTTTGAGAAAAAACGAACATACGGTGTTTTGACGTGTTCTTGTGTCATAAAAAAATCCCCTTCTGACTCGATTTTGTCCCATTATTAAAATCCTATTGAAAAAAATCAAGTTTTTATATTTTCTTTCCTATAATTAATAAACCCGAAACAGGTTTGCCAAGCTCCTGCCGCAGTGTAACCGACTGTACTTTTTCCACATGGAAAAACGGCTCTATTTCTTTGGAAACGTACAGCCTGCCGTGCATAAAACGCCCCGAAGGTTCCAAAGCATATCCGTTTTCGTCCTCATTCTCACTGACCGTAAAGACTATATAACCGCCGGATCTGACCGCGGCAAAAAGCCCCGAAAATACCTTGGACAAATCCCCTATGTATGTAAAAACATCTGCCGAAACAACCAAATCAAACCGATTCGGATTCGACGGCAAAAAAGAAATAATGTCTTCCCGGCACAACTCCGTGTAAAGATGTCTTTGCTCGGCTTTTTTTAACATTTCCGAAGACAAATCAACACCGGTCAGAGAAGACCAGGAAACGTTCTGATCTTTCAGCGCCGCCGCGCACAGTCCCGTGCCGCACCCCAAATCAAGCGTTTCCGGCAGCTGCTTAAACGATATGCTCTTAACCGCCGAAGCAACCAAAGCCGGCGCCTGATAATCCAACCCCGTCAGCACGGAATCAAACGAATCCGCAAAAGCGTCGAATAATTCCCGTACATACGCCGCCGAAGCCCGCTTCAGGCTTTCCGGCTCTTTCAGCGTTTCCAAAACATGCAGAGCGACGGGATTGTCCGGAAACAACCTCAGCCACTCGTCCGCAAAATACAACACCTGCTCCGTTTTTCCCTGCATTTGCAGATTATACAGGCAGCCGCTGAGAATAACGTGCGTCATTTCGTCTTCTTTAACTTGCAGCAAACGCAGGTACGTTTCGGCCGCCCGCTCATATTCTTCCTTTTCTTCCGAAAGTTGCGCATAAGAATACAGATATTCGGGATTGTCCGGATCAATCGCTAACAATCTGCCAAATATTTCCGTTGCTGAATCCGTCTGTTTTTCCGTTATCAGCGCGCTGGCCAAATTAAACAAGACCAACGGATCGTCCGGCTTGATTTCCAATGCTTTCCGATAAGATTCTATCGCCTCCGCCCCTTTGTTTAAAGACGACAGCATATTGCCGCGATGTATCAAAGCGTTTACATAGTCCGGCTGTCTGGCCAGAGCCTGATCGCAAACGGACAAGCCTTCTTCAAAACGGGACGTTTCGAAATAAACACCGGCCAAATTGGCCAGAGCTATCACGTCCGTCGAAGATAAAGAAATCGCTTTCAGATAGGCTTTTTCAGCTTCGTCGAAACGCTTCAGCCCGTAATAAGCGTTTCCAGCTCCGATCCACACAGCGTAATCCGTCGACTGCTCTTTCAGTGCCTGTTCTGCCAAATCCAAAGCCGCCTGATACTCCGCCCGATTGTTTTTTTCATTAACGGCTGCAATCAAATCATCTGAAGACATCATTTCTTTTTTTGCACCGCAAAAACAAGGCATAGCATTTTTTCGTCTTTATACAAAAATCCTTCCCGCTGGTTTTCCAGCTCTAATTCCAAAGATTTCAGGCAGGATCGCACATACTCCGCGCTATGATAAAACAAACCGTTGTCAAAAAGAATTTTCTGTTCCGGCTCTTTCGGTGCCAAAACGGAAAAAATAAAATGGCCGTCCGGCTTCAATGCCTTTTTAATCGCATTAAATACCGGCTCTAAATTCGAAAAACACGGCAAAACGTCCATACAAACAATTAAATCATACTGCTCCGCCCGCTCTTTTTCCTGACAGAACGAAACCAAATCGCTGTTCTGAACATCACTGTACTTTTCCTGCGCGGCAGCAAAATTCAACGCTTCCGGCGAAATATCAACACCCGTTAAAACGCCGGAAGGACGACTGTACTTCTCTAAAAAAGAAGCCATCGCCCCTGTACCGCAGCCTAAATCCAAAACATGAAAGGACTGTCCCGCCGGCACTTGTATAGAATGGAACGTTTCCTCCAGAAGAGACGGCAGATTGTAAGAAAGCCCCATTGAAATTTCCATCAGACTTTCCGCATTTCTGTCGTTCATCTGCCGTATCAGAGACAACGGAATATTTTCCGTTCTTTTTTTGTTTGATAACGTTACATCGCAGATAAACTGTATTTCCGGCGTTTTGTCCTTCTGAGATTCCAAAAATTTTGCCAATTCCAGATTTTCTTCTTCCAATCCGTCCTGCCGTATCGCATCAAACAAAGTTTGAAGATAAAGAAGCCACTTTTCGGAATTTCGCGGCATTGTCATCAGCAAATCAAAAGCGTCGTCATATCTCTGCAGTTGAATTAAAGCATCTTCCCATTGAAAATATTCGTCTTCCGACAAATCGGAACAAAAAGACAGCTTCTGAAACAAAATATCCGTTTTTTCATATTCTCCCAAAGAAACGGAAGCTTTGATCAATTCGGAGAGAATGCCGGGATCATTCCCGAAAAAGAGCAAAGCTTCTTCCCCGTATTTTAAAAGTCTGTCGTATTGCTTCGTTAATATCAGTACGCGATAAAATGATTCATTTTGAACGGTCGCGGTTTCGTTTGTCTTCAGAGCTTTTTCAACAAAATAGTCCGCCTGAGGCAGATTTCCAATCAAAAGCGCATAAAACGCCATTAAATTTAAGATTCGAGCGTCCTTTTTAAACCGCGGAAAAACCGATCGCATTAACGCATATAATTCATCGGAATGCTTTAATTCATTCAGCAAATGCGCTTTTAAAACATATGCGTCAATGTTTTCAGAATCTTTTTCCAACGCCTTATCCGCAAAAACAAGAGCTTCTTCTTTACGGTCAAGCAAATTCAGCACGTCGGCCAAACATAAATATCCCTGTGCCGGCAAATCTTTAAGACGTTTGGTTATTTTATCTAAAAAAGACGCGTCGGCGGAAGAATACTGCAGCCAACAAATATTGCGGTTTAACCAAAAAACATCATTATCCGGTTCTTTCGTCAGCAAATCGTCATAAACGGCGACAGCCTCTTCATAGCGTTCCAATAAAAATAATCCGAAAGCGCGGGTCTGCCCCGCGCTCTCCGATTTTTCCATTAAAACGTTTTCTTCCGTCATCAGCCGCACATCACCAATAAAATACCGGCCGCAACGGCAGAGCCGATCACGCCCGACACATTCGGTCCCATCGCGTGCATCAGAATAAAGTTTGTCGGATCCGCTTCCTTAGCGACTCTGTCGGCAACACGTGCCGCCATCGGAACGGCGGAAACGCCTGCCGCTCCAATCAACGGATTCAGCTTTTCTTTGCTGAAACGGTTCATCAGTTTAGCCATTAAAATACCGGTTGCCGTCGCAATCGAAAAAGCGATCAGTCCCAAAACCAAAATACCCAGAGTCTGCGCGGCTAAAAATTTATCCGCGGACAGTTTTGAACCGACCGTCAGACCGATAAAGATCGTGACGATATTGCACAGCTCGTTCGCGGCGCATTTCGCCAACCGATCCACCGCTTTTGATTCTTTGAGCAGATTGCCGAACATCAGCATGCCCATTAACGGCGCAGCGGACGGCACGAACAAAACGCACAAAGAAATAACCAAAAAGACAAAAATCAGTTTTTCTTTGCGGGAGACTTCGCGTAGCTGCTTCATTTTGATTTTACGTTCTTCAACCGTTGTCAGCGCCCGCATAATCGGCGGCTGAATAATCGGCACCAACGCCATATAGGAATAAGCCGCGACAACAATCGCGCCCATTAATTCGGGAGCCAGACGACCGGTCAGGAAAATCGCCGTCGGACCGTCGGCGCCGCCGATAATACCGATGGAAGCCGCCTGCTTTAAAGTAAAATCGACTAATCCCAAATCGGTCAGAGCCAACGCGCCCAAAACGGTCGCGAAAATACCGAACTGAGCCGCACCGCCCAAAAGAGCGACTTTCGGATTGGCAATCATCGGCCCGAAATCCGTCATCGCTCCGACGCCCATAAAAATAATCAACGGGAATATGCTCGGCGGAGCAATGCCGATATTATAAATATAAAGCAAAAATCCCGTCACGCCGTCCGTAACTTCGGCGACCCCAGCCCCCGGCGCGTTGGACAGCAACCCGCCGAAACCGATCGGAATCAGCAACAGCGGTTCAAATCCTTTGGCAATCGCCAGATAAATCAGCAAAATGCTGATGCCAATCATTATCAGCTGTCCCAACCCGACGGAAACAACCATCGTTTCCGCCGCCGCGGCACGGGAAGCGAAAAAGCCGTATATTCCCGTCGACTTAACCAACAGTTCCAAAGACGGGTGGTCGGACAAGTACGCGGAAAAAGCTTCTCCCGCGCTGCCGTGAAAAGCCACTATCAAAATATTGATCAGAGAAAACAGCGCGCAGGCGGCAACCACCGACCACATAATAAATTTGTGGCGTCTTTCCGCTTTAAAAAGCTGCATATCGGAATCCATAGCCGCCCCCTTAATTCAACGTCATCAACAGCTGACCGGTCACCACCTGTTCGCCCTGGCGGACAGAGATTCTGCCGACGACACCGTCTGCCGGAGAAGGAACGGGGCTTTCCATTTTCATGACTTCCAAAACGGCAATCTGCTGGCCTTTTTTGACAGCATCGCCTTCTTTGACCAACAGCTTTGTCAAAGTTCCGGGAACAGGAGATTTTACTTCCGTTCCGACACCGCCTGCGGCAGGCTTTGCCGCCTGTCCGGCAGGAGCAACACTGACGTTAAAGGCTTTGCCGTTGACAATGATCTTGTCGCCGTCCAAAGACGCCTGATAGGACTGACCGTTAACCGTCACGTCGAAATTTCCGGAAGTGGCTTTGACCGCCGCTTTTTCTTTGTAACGAACGCCTATCTTCGCTTCACCCTTCAGGAAGGCGATGCCCTTGTCGCCGCAGGCCGCCGCGATAAAGACGTTTTCATCTGTAATCGGCAGATCGTTCTTTTTCAAAACATCGCAGAAATGAGCAAGCTGCTTGTTCGGATTGCGGTCGTTAATCGCCAGCGGAGATTCTTTTGTCGGTTCCAGCTTCAACTGTTCGGAAGCGATTTTGACGACTTCCGGATCGGGTTCATGCGGCGTGCGGCCGAAATAACCCAAAACCATCTTGCCGTACCCTTCGGCAATTTTCTTCCACGGCCCCTGCATCACGTTGTTGAACGCCTGCTGGAAGTAAAACTGGGAAACCGGTGTCACGGACGTGCCATATCCGCCTTTGCGAACAACTTCTTCCATCGCTTTGACGATTTCGGGGAACTTGTCCAGAATACCGTTGTCGCGCAACATCTGTGTGTTCGCCGTCAAAGCGCCGCCCGGTAAAGGCGACCACGGTACGCGCGGTTCGACTTTCATCGCTTCCGGCGGCAACAGATATTCGCTCAGCGCGTTTTTCAAAAACTCTTCCGTTTCCAAAATCTTCTGCGGATCGACGTCCAAAACGTAATCCGTACCGCGCAGGGCGTGCCACATCGTCAGAATATCCGGAGAACACGTTCCGCCGGAAACAGGCGCCATAGACAAATCAATCGTATCCGCGCCGGCTTCAATCGCCGACATGCAACACAAAACCGACGTTCCAGCCGTTTCATGCGTGTGGAAGGAAATCGGCTTGTCGGTCAGCTTGCGCATGCGCTTGATCGTTTCGTGAACAATCGCCGGCGTGCAGGTACCGGAAGCGTCTTTCAGACACATCGAATCGAACGGGACATCGGCGTCGAGAACAGCGCGCAGGCGCTGTTCGTAGAAATCGGCGTCGTGCGCCCCCGTGCAGCCGGGAGGCAGAGACATAATCGTAATCGTCATCTGATGTTGCAGTCCCGCGTCTTTAATCGCTTTGCCGGAAACAATCAGATTGTTCGGATCATTCAAAGCGTCAAAGTTGCGAATCGTCGTTATGCCGTGTTTTTTAAACAATTTGGCGTGCAGACTGATCAAATCGGTGGACATGGAATCCAAACCGACGACGTTAATGCCGCGCGCCAGCGTCTGCAGATTGGCGTCCGGTCCCGCGACTTCGCGGAATTTATCCATCACGTCAAACGCATTTTCGTTGCAATAAAAAAAGGCGGACTGAAAAGCAGCGCCGCCACCCGCTTCGAAATACCGGATTCCGGCATCACGAGCCATTTCCACAGCCGGGAAATAATCTTTCGGAAGAACGCGCATTCCGAAAACGGACTGAAACCCGTCGCGGAAAGCCGTGCACATAAAATTTACAACTTTTTTAGCCATGTTTTTCACCCTGAAATCATCTAACCGTTTTTAAGTTTCACGGCAATCGCCGCCGCTATTAAAGCCTCGTCCTCATTCGCGGGATCTGCGGATTCGTCCGAAACGCCCAAATATTTGAAAATTGCCGCCTGAGCATACATTAAAGTCACTAACAGCAGCAAAAACAAAAATACGCTGGACATACCGATCAGCGTTAGTTCCAACCCTTCCACAATCATTCAAAAACCTCTGTTTTTTCTAAACGTTTCCATGTTTCTAATATTTATATAATGAATGAAATCATTTTTCAATTTTCTTCTTGCGTTAACCTTTTGCCTGCGGCTCAATACCCGAGAAATCCTCTCGTTTTTCTTTTTTACTGGACACAGCAGAGCGTTACTGACAAAGCTACATGAAAAAGTGTTCGCAACATTTTGCCAGGAAAGATTGGAATGACAAAAGGATCTTTAGAAATCATCACCGGTCCGATGTTCGCCGGAAAAACGTCGGCACTGTTAAAGAAAGCGCGCTCTTTTAACGGAGAAATGGTTCTGATTAAGCCGTCTTTCGACACACGCTACGGCATTTGCGAAATCAAAACGCACGACGGCGTGGCTGCGGAAGCTTTCAATCTGACGAACACCAGCGAAATTTTAAACTCCGCGGCAATTAAAGAAGCGCAGGCCGTCTTTTTCGATGAAATTCAGTTCTTTATGGAGCCGTATTTCGGCGGAAACGTGATCACCTGCATCAACACTTTGCTGGACAGAGGACTTTCCGTTATTTGCTGCGGATTGGATTTGAACTGGAAAGGCGAACCGTTCGAAATCATTTCGAAACTGAAAACCATCGCCGATCGATATACCGTTTTGCATGCCAAATGCGCCGTCTGCGGCGAACCGGCGATTTATACCTACAAGCGCGGCGGCTCTTCATCAAACATCGAGCTGGGAGCGGCGGAAATTTACGAACCCAGATGCGCGAAACACTATCCGTTCAGCCCCGTATACGAACCCGAAGAAACAGAGCAAACCGATACGTCACAGGGAGAGCTCTTTGATTTCTAAATGTTATAACCGGATAGCCGATTTTTATACCAAACACGAATACGCCGCCGTTCTGTTTTTCGTTTTGGTTTGGCAAACCATCTTACTTTTCAACGCCAAAGGCATTCTTGTTGAAACAGACAGCTACACACACGCGTTAAGACTGCTTGATTTTATTCAATCCGGTTCCTGGCAGGAAATTTTATATCGCCATGATAACTGCCCGTTTGGTCAGATACTGCATTTCACACGCATCGCCGATATGTTCCTGTACCTGACGACGTTTCCGTTTTTGCCGTTCATGGAGCTGAAAAAAGCCGTTTTATTCGGCGTTTTCCTATATAATCCCCTGATAGCCTGTTTATCCGCAGTCGCCCTGATTTGGGCTGGCAGAGCTTTTTTTTCTCCGATTTTGCGGGCGGCGGGAATATTATTTTATTTTGCGCAAAAAAATATTTTCTTTTTGTATTTTGCCGGACGCCCTGATCATCATGTTTTGCTGAATCTTTTGTTGATTATGCTTTTAGGTTGTCTGACGTACGGAGCTAAAACGCAAAAAACGGCTTATTATAAAATAGCGGGCATTTTCGGCGGATTAGCGGTCTGGGCAACACCCGAAGGTTTTTTAAGCGGCCTTTTTATCTACGCGGGAATGGTAATCGCATGGCTGTCCAGATGTCAGAACATACGTCAAATCCGACTGTTCAGTCAGTCCTTTTTCATCAGCACGGCTCTTTGTTTGCTTGTAAATCCGCCGATGCAGGGACTTTTCTATCCCGATAACGGCCGGTTATCCGTTCTGATGGTTGCTGTTTTGGGGGGAGCTTTCTTTTCGTTTTATATAGAAGAGTTTTGTGAAAAAGAAAAATATATCTGTTCTTTTCTCGGCCGGCTTTTTTCCCTGTCCGCCTGCGCTCTGTTCTTTTTCTGTTTGGTTCTTTTTCTGTTCGGCAAAAAAGCTCTTTTTTCTTCGCCGATCCCGCCGGAAATTTATGATATATGGGCAGCTCATATTTCAGAACTGAAACCGGGTTTGACAGGAAATTTTATAAGTAGCTCGGCAATTTTCTTTCTTTACGTCTTTCTGCTGAGTATGTGTGTTCTCCAGCCGGCTGCCGGACAAATAAGAAAACAAATCATAATCAATGGCATTCCGTTGTTTATTTTTTTCGTTTTAACCGTTTTCAGTCGCCGTTTCGGAAGACCGGGAAGCGTTTTCGTCTTCTTTGTTTTACTGCCTTCTTTGCAGGTTTTCTGCCAAAATATAATGGTATCGTCACAGGGAGCGGCAAGAATAAAACAAATAACGATTTTATTCCTGTTTTTTATCTATGCGGTAGTGACTTGCTTTTCTGTCCGGGATCAAAAATCCTTTGAACAACAAATAACCGAAGCAGAAAAATACATGCCTTATATGCCGCAAAAGGAAGGCTGCATTCTGACACATTCCAACCAGGGCCCGGAAACGGCCTGGGAAACGGGAAAAGCCGTTGTCGGCTCGCCTTATCATTCAAACGCGCAAGGCATTATCGACGGTTATCTTGCGTTAAACACAACAAATCCGGCAGAATTGGCGTCTCTGTTAAAAAAACGCGACATACAGACAATTTTAATAACAAACCCTCTTTACGCCCTTTCAGGTAAATCGAAGAATCAAAGCGACTTGGCTGACAAAGCCGTTCGCATCGCCAAAAACTACGCACTTTTAAATCAAGTCAGCATAGGAAAGCTTAATTTTTGCTTTTTACGTCCCGTGCCTGACATGCCGAAAGAAGTAAAAAAGAGATACTCGATTTTTGAAGTCGATTTTACGGCTTGCGAGAAAGCGAAAGAGCCAAATTTTTAATCAGCCTCGTTCCCATATTATCGGCTAATCCGACCAGAACAGCTTTTCCCCGATCGTCCACATGGACGACGGCATAGCGAACGGCTGACAGCAACCGCTTCTCCTCATTGGAAAAACGAAGCTTGGAAGAAGCAAACCGAATATTAAGCTTCTTTTCTTCGGAGCTTAAAAAAGAAGATGGAATAACCGCATACTCCAACCGTAATTCGTGCGAATGAAGTCTTTCTTTCGTCGACTTTTCAACAAAATCTACCTGACCGTCGTCAGAACGGCTGACAACGACCGTTCCCGTTTCATTAATCAGATTTTCCACCGGAATAAAATTATAATAATGTATTCGTGCCCATGAAGAAAACGCATCTGTTTCGACTTCCTGAACCCAAACGGGCAACAATAAGGGAATACCCGTCCGGGCAGTCCCGTAATCAGACAAATAACGTCCTGTCAAAACACACAAAATAAGCAAAGAGCCCGCCAACGCGAAAAGATTTTTTTTCACTTTATCACTCCTTTGGACTTAACTGCCGCAATCGCAAACGAAAGACTTCAAAAAAAACGCCTGCCGTCAAAGAGATTATTCCCGCAAAAGACAGAGAAATCGGCAGAGATAAAATGAAGAAAACAAAAAAGAAACAAAACAGCGCAACTGCCACCCTTTTCAAAGCTTCGAAATTTGTAAAAAACGCTATCAGAAACAAAACAAGACTGCCTTCTATTCCCGCGGATAAAAATACGCCGCAAAAAAGCAACGCAACCCCTCCCGCAAGAAACCGAAAGATTTCGTTGATTTCCAAATCCCGATACAAACCGACGAACAAAATTAAAAAACCTGATGCAAAAAAAGCGGACATCTTCCATGACTCACGCGACAAGGAAACAATATCGGGAACATTCAGAATCTCGCCGGCCAAAATCAAAACCAACGGACAAAAAACAAAAATAAAAGCCGGTTCGCGCCCATACGTATTTTTCAAAGGAAACAGCAATCCCGCCGTTCCCAACATAAAAAATATTCCCAAAGGCGCAATCGGAGTTTCTTGAAAAACAAAATAAACGCAAAAGAAAAACAATAAAGAAAGCAATATTCTTTGCCCTTGTCCCACAGGACGCAGAACGCTTGCCGTCAAGAAAATAAACAGCGCCGCCGTCACGATTGCGGGAGACATTCGAAAACAAGCCTCCGTCAATAATAAAACGGAACTTATAAAATACGTCTTTAAGAAAAAACGAACCGCATAAGACTTCGTTTTATACATTGCCGCGCCGCAACAAACAAACAACGGCACGCCCGCCGCAAACGGATAGGAACGCAGTCCGTAAAAGCAAAGCAACGCCGCAAAAATCATGCCGATCAGCGCTATCATATTGTAAAAAGGATTACCTCTGCCCGTTTCCTGTTCCCGTTCCGACAAACACGCTTTTTCCAAAGCGGGTTCGATCACGGGATCAAAAACGGAAACATTTAAACAGGCCAACAACTGCCGTATAGAAAACTCAGTCGTCATTTATTTTTCCTCCAATCGAAAGGAAAAACTGCGTTCTCCTATCACCGCCGCGATAATAAGCAGCGATTCCGTGCTTAAAAAAAGCGCCATGCTCTGTTCAACCGACAAAGATAGCATTCCGACGCATCGATAAAGCAGAGCCGTAATCCACAAAACACAAAAAACCAAAATCAGACGGCAGGCCTGCCAATCAAACACTTTAAACACGAAATAAAAACCAGCTGAAACCGTAAAAATAAAACAATATAAAAAAGATATGCCGCCGCCGGACAGCGTTTGAACCGCCGTGCCCGTCAACAAAAACAAACAAACGGATAAAAGAGGGAAAAAACGGAACGCCGAATCGTCAAAGATTTTCGTTTTGCCAAGCGTCGCTTCCCGCGCGACAAGCAAAAGCAAATTCAACAAAGCGCCTAAAACGCAAAAAGTATCGGCGTCCATTTGAAAAGACGGCAAAACGAACTGTATGCCGTAAAAAATAATCGCCGCGTTTAAAGCTATCAAAGGCAACAGACGCACGCCGGAACGCTGTGAGGCAACCGCCCAAAAAACAAGCAGGAAAAACCATAAAAACAGTTGTTCGTATAAAATAGCATTCGTCCCGAAAATCAAATCAGGCAAAAGAATCATTGCGCCGATAAGAAACGCTCCCGCGTAATCCGCCGCGGCAAAGCGCCGGAAGAATGAACACGCGACAAACAAAAGCGCTAAAAGAACCGCGCCCGATATCGTATAAAAAAAGCTCCATTCGGAAACGACAAAGAAAAAAGCCGCTGACAAAAAACTTAAGCAGGACAGCAAAAATAAGAGCCTCTTTCCTTTGCGTTTTTCTTCCGCGTTCAGGCGACATAATGCGGCTGCCCGCAAAAAATCAACGGGCCGCAATATTCCGGAACGGCATAAACACACAAGCTCCCAGAGCGAAACAGGTTTATTCAGATAGGCTTCTGTCTTTTTATCGGGAACTATCAATCTTTTTTCCTTTTCCGTTTTAATACTGTCATTTTCCTGAATTATATTTTATAGTTGCCGTTATGAACAGTTTTTTCAAAACAATCGTCTTATTTTTTTGTTTGGCGCCGTTTGCCAACGCGCAAACGTTGGATATCCATACCGGTCATGAAATGAAAAGAATCGCTTTTTCCGCCAAAGCCGGCGTAGAAGTGTTCGCCGAAGCGTCCGACGGAAAATGGTGCGAGGATATTCTGAGTTTAAAAATCTTCGCGCAGGACGAAACGGCTTTCGGCGATAAGTCGCTTTCCGGCCTTATGTCAAAAATTGCGTTGGTTCTGAACAGCGAATGCCCTTCGGCCACACAGGCCATTATTGACGGATACAGTTCAAACACTCTTGTTTTTCAGGGTTCTGCGTCCGCCGATGAAAAATGGAAACCCGAAAAAGGAACTTTAAAAGTAAAAATTCAGCAGTTACAGGCGGCCGCCGTAAAAACTTCAGGCAACAAAAACGATTTTTCGGTTAAAAAATGGACGCCTCCCGACGGCAAACAAAAAATCGTCGCCCGCATTGATCCCGATACGGCTTTGGAGCACAGAATTTTCTCAAAAGACAAAGAATGTTCGATCTTATACACAACGGACAAGCCCGCCGCAAAACTGAAAAAATGGTTCATCAGCGTCGGCGGCAATTCCTGTGCGGAAAACCTGATTTACGGACGCGCCGACGTTTCCGTTTTCAATGAAAAAGGAGATCTGGAAACGACTCTTGACGGATATTTTACGGAAGGGCGTTTCACCGGAAAAAAGAATCTGAACGTCGTTTTGTTAAACCGCTACGGCGTCAATAAAAACGTACAGCTTTTAAGCTATCTGATCGATTCGGATATGGAATTGAAGATCCATTACATCAGTTATCTGAAAAGCCAGCGCAATCAGAAAACGGGTTTTTATTCGCCTTGGGCGGGGTGCTCGCCTTTTATAATGGCCGCCGTAACGGAAAACGAAGAATTGTTTCTGGAAAGCTCCGTTACGGACAATATTCTGAGAACGGCGCAAAGCTTCGCGGATATATTCTGCCCCGGAACGACGCAAATGAAATTCTTTGCCACAAAAGTGCCGCAGGGAATCCCCGGCATGGACATACCGGCCGAATCTTCGGAAGCTTCCCCGCAGGAAGATACCCGTTTAATCTATTCCGCCATTTTGCAACGAACGCTCGGTCAAAAATGGAAAATTGTTTCGGATAAAACGCAAAATCTGGCTCGCTTAAGGGAAAACACCCGCAAAACGGAAGATCTCCGCGAACATCAGCTGATGATGGCGGACTATAACGAATTAACGAAAACCGATTATTTGGGACGATTGGCCTATATGATCGGCGCGGATCGCATCGACAATCTGCCGGCAATGCTGACCGCTGCGGCGATCATAAAGAAACCGCTGCGCGTCAACCTATTGATCAATATAGCGTCCATCGGTTTGGATCGAGCTTGGGCAGATTGGCCGGACGCGATTTTAATCACGCAGACCAGCGGGCTTTTAAATCGAACAGGCTGGCATATCCTCAGCGGTACCTTGCGCCCCATGACGGAACAGGAAAAAAAGCAAAACAATAAAACAGCGCCTTTCAGCGCGGGCGTTCTGGAGCTTTATGCCGCAGCCGCCTGCGAACAGGACGCTTGCGGCGAAGTTTCCGATTTAATCGGCCTGATCAGACGACGTCATGAAAAACCGAACTGGCTGCCTTATCATGCGCCTTACGGACAAGGAGAAATAAATCCATGACAAAAAGCATGTGGATCGCTGTCGTTATCCTGGCGCTGTTGTTCGCAGTCTGCGGCGGTTTCATGATCTTGCTACAAAAAGACGAAGATCAAAAAAACATTCATTATTTTTTGACTAATCGCAAATTAAACAACGTCATTTCTTATCAGGAAGCGTCTTTATCCGTTTCCGATTTAACGACTTTAAAAAACGTTTCCCTGCGTTTTTATGCTTTTCCTAAACTTTCCAATAATATTCAGAGCTTTACGATTCACGAATACAAAGAGGAGGCACACATTCCCTCTTTTATCTCCTTCAGCGCCAGAAACGTTACTTTCAGTCTGATGGATATCGCGCAAAATTTAAAGCAGCCGAACGAAAACGTTGTCGACACGTTAGCCGCTTTTAACCCGACGGAAGATATTTTAAATTATCCGCTGTTCGCGCTTTTACTGGCCGGCTGCGACAATATTTCGGCGGAAATCAAAGGAGAATATTCCTATATGCCCGCGGCAAAAGAAATGTCTTTAAACGTAAAGTTTACGGATCAGTGTCTGGGCGCCTGGGACGCAAAAGTTTCGTTAAACAACATTTCAAACGCGCAACAGGGACAGTTTGTTTTAGCATTAAAGCACTTTTTGCAAAAAGGCGATCCGTTGAAAGACATGAAGAATTTTTTAAAAGACGCAAGCGTTTCAAACTTTTCTTTAACCTATACGGATTCCGGATTAATCAAAGGCTATAAGAAATATGTCGACACGCTTTATCTGCGTCTGCCGGGCATGCCCAGTCTCTCGGATTTGGACGCCAAGGACATACAAAAAATCGTCTCCTATCTGTCTCTTTCAAACGCGCATCGACAACGCAACGCGGACATAGCGCAAACACTGGCGCAATTCATCAAGTCTCCCGGCACAATCCGTTTTCAAAGCAAAAACAGAAAGCTGGCGTCACTGAATGCTTTAAGCGGCACTTTTTTGCGACAGCTGACGGACTTGCTCCTCAGACTGGATACGACGGTTTCCCTTGAAACGGGAACGCCTTAGAAATTCATCTATGAAAACATCGGCGTGGACAGGTATCTTTCCCCCGTATCGGGCAAAAGGACAACGATCGTCTTGCCCTTGTTTTCGGGTCGTTTTGCGACCTGCGCCGCCGCATAGACGGCCGCCGCGGACGAAATGCCGACCAGAACGCCCTCTTCCCGCGCCAGACGACGCCCCGTCGCGAAAGCGTCTTCGCTGCCGACGGTTATGATTTCATCATAAACTTCCGTATCCAGCGTGTCCGGCACAAAGCCCGCTCCGATGCCCTGAATTTTGTGCGGTCCGGCTTTCCCCTGCGACAGCACCGGAGAATCAGCAGGCTCCATCGCAATAATTTTAACCGCCGGATTTTTCGATTTCAGATAATGCCCGACACCCGTAAGCGTGCCGCCCGTGCCGACGCCCGCCACAAAGATATCGACCTTGCCGTCCGTGTCCTGCCAGATTTCCGGCCCCGTTGTTTTTTCATGCGCCATCGGATTGGCCGGATTGACGAACTGTCCCGCCAACATGCTGTTCGACGTCGTATCGGCGATTTCTTTCGCTTTTTCGATCGCGCCTTTCATGCCTTTCGCCCCTTCGGTCAGAACGAGCTCCGCCCCGTAGGCTTTCAACAGATTACGACGTTCAATGCTCATCGTTTCGGGCATGGTCAGAATTACTTTGTATCCTTTGGAAGCCGCAATCGACGCCAACCCGATACCCGTGTTGCCGCTGGTCGGCTCGACGATGACCGCCCCCGGTTTCAACACGCCGCGTTGTTCGGCGTCCTCGATCATCGCTTTGGCTACCCTGTCCTTAACAGATCCGGCAGGATTAAACAGTTCCAACTTTGCCAGCAACGTCGCCTCCAGCTTTTCCGCCTTTTCATAGTTGCTCAATTCCATCAAAGGCGTCCGTCCGACCAGTTCCGATACCGATTTATAAATTTTTGTCATGTTTTTATCCTTCACTTTATTAAAAAAGGGGCCTTCCTTTTCGGAAAGCCCCCTGACTGTTGTATCAACATCACTTTCCGCAATCACATTCCGTTTCGTGACCACAGCCGCAGTCACAAGGGTGCTGTTGACAGCCGCAGGCAAACGCCGCGGACGCGTACAGCAGGCAAGCTAAAACGAAAACCGTTATTTTTTTCATCTTATTTCCCTTTCCGCTCTTATGAAACAACAAATTTATTATTGCATAACTTTTTTCAAAGTCAACCAAAATAGTAGTGATTATTTTCTGCTTATTTCCGCTTCGAAATATGGTATATAAACGTGTTAAAAGAAAGGTATCCGCATGAAAATATCGACTAAAGGGCGTTACGGGCTCAGAATTTTATTAGATTTAGCCTTGTACGGTCAAGATGCGCCGCGACTGATGAAAGAAATCGCGGACTCGCAACAGATTTCCGAAAAATACATCAGCCGGTTGATTTTGCCGTTAAACGAAGCCGGCTTCATCACCTCTTTCCGCGGGGCAAAAGGCGGTCTGAAACTGGCAAAATCACCGAAAGAAATTTCACTATTGGAAATTGTCGAGGCAATGGAAGGGCGGCTGGCAATCGTGGACTGCGTTTTCGACAAGGATTTCTGCCCTAAATCGGATAACTGCTCCGCCTGTAAAATCTGGTCGTCCCTGAATAAAAAAATCAGAAAACAGATGGCGGAAATCACGTTGAAAGACGTGCTGAAATCGGAAAAGAAAGCAAAACAGACGGAAGAAAAGCAATGAAAATAGGATTTATCTCTTTAGGCTGTTCCAAAAACATGGTCGACACGGAAATGATGTTGGCTCATCTGGACAATGCCCGCTTTGAAATCACCGCCGACGCCAGAGAAGCGGAAGTCATTTTGATCAACACTTGCGGTTTTATCGGGGACGCGCGCGAAGAATCCATCGAAACGATAAAGGAAATGGCGCAGTATAAAAAGACGGGCAAGCTGAAAAAGCTGATCGTCACAGGCTGTCTGGCGGAACGCTGGCGGGACAAGCTGATGGAAAAAATGCCGGAGATCGACGCCGTCGCAGGATTAAGCGAAATCCACAACATCGTCGAAACGGTCAACGCCTCTTTGAAAAAAGAAAAACTCGCCTCTTTCGGCGACTACGAAAAAACGGAAATCGAAGGCGAGCGCATGTTGTCCGATGACTCTCCCGCCGTTTTCCTGCGCATATCCGAAGGCTGCGACAACCGTTGTTCCTATTGCGCCATTCCGAAGATCCGCGGCCGCTACCGTTCCCGCACGATCGAAAGCATCATCGAGGAAGCGCAGGACCTTGAAGCCGCAGGCGCCAAAGAGTTAAACCTGATTGCGGAAGACACCTCGCGTTACGGGACAGACTTATATAAAGAGAACAAACTGCCCGAGCTGTTGCACCGTCTGGCAAATGAAACAACGATCCCGTGGATCAGGATTTTTTATTGCTATCCTGACAGAATAACCGACGAGCTGATTGCGGAAATGCGGGACAACCCGCGCGTTCTGCCTTATCTGGACATGCCGATACAGCATATCAGCGATCCCGTGTTGAAACGCATGAACCGCGGCGGGAACCGCAAACAGATTGAAACCGTCATCGAAAAGTTGCGCAAAGAAATCCCCGACATTGTCATTCGGACAACAATCATCGTCGGCTTTCCGGGGGAAACGGAAGAACAGTTCAACGAATTGCTGGACTTTGTAAAAAAAGTCCGCTTCAACCGTCTGGGCGCTTTCACCTATTCCCGCGAGGAAGGAACGCCCGCATTCGATATGCCGGACCAGATTCCTCCCGAAGTCAAAAAGCGGCGCTATGAAACCCTGATGGAAGCACAGGCTCAAATCAGTCTCGAGCGCCAGCACGACACCGTCGGTCAGATCCGAGACGTATTGTGCGAAGATTTCATCTATGAAGAAGCCGTGATTGTCGGACGGGATTTTTCCAACGGATTCGATGTGGACGGAAAAGTTTTTTGCTATGGGGAAAACTTCGTACAGACCGGAGAGTTCATTAAAGTAAAAATCACGGACGCCGACGAATACGACTTATACGGCGAAAGAATCTAAGCATTTAAATTGACACTCTTTCCGGCGATGACTACACTCTCGCCAAGCATACCGATATGGAGATTTTTATTTATGACTAACAATAAAATTCTGATTATCATTCCCGCGCGCTATCAGTCTTCGCGTTTGCCGGGAAAGCCTCTGGTTAAAATCGCCGGCATAGAAATGATTAAACGCGTGGCGATGATTGCGCGACATGTTTGTGACAAAAACGACAATGCCGCTTATAAAGTCGCTACGGACGATCAAAGGATCATGGATTTTTGCGCCGAACAGAAGATTCCCGCCGTCATGACATCAGACACCTGCCGCTCCGGCACGGAACGGTGCTGGGACGCCGTGCAGAAAGAAGCCGAACAGCCGGCTTTCATCATTAACCTGCAGGGGGACAATCCTTTGTGTCCGCCGCATTTACTGCAAAATCTGATCGATGCCTGGAAAGCTTTCCCCGCCGACGTGTTCACGCCCTGCGTTCACTTGGATTGGAACGAATACGACCGCCTGATTGAAGCAAAGAAAACGACGCCTTATTCCGGAACGACCGTTCTAATTAACAAAGACGGCTACGCTCTGGCTTTTTCAAAGAATGTCATTCCGGCCGTCCGCAAGCCTGAAAAAGCGCGGGAAGCTTCCGAAAAAAGCCCTGTCCGTCGGCATGTCGGCCTGTATGCTTATACTTATGAAGCTCTGAAATCCTATTTCGAATTGCCGGCCTCCCCTTATGAAGCCGATATGATCGAAGGGTTGGAACAGATGCGCTTTTTGTACAACGGACGCAAAATCAAAATGGTTGAAGTCGACTACGGCGGCCGCAAAACGACCAGCGGCGTGGATTCGCCCGAAGATGTCGCCCGAGTTGAAGCGATCATCGCGGAATACGGGGAACTGATTTAAAATAAGGCAGAAAAAATGAAAACATTAATTATCGCCCGTCACGGCAACACCTTCCGCCCCGGAGAAACGCCCACCCGCGTCGGCGCCAAAACGGATCTGCCTCTGGTTGAGGAAGAACGCGCGCGCGGTATCGGCAAATATCTGAAAAAGAACGGATACGCTCCGACGAAAATATACGCTGCGCCGTTAAAGCGTACGATGGAAACGGCAAAATTGGCCGCGGAAGAGCTGGACTTTACCGGTGCCATAGAACCTTTGACCGACTTCACGGAAATCGACTACGGCCCCGACGAAAACAAAACGGAAGATGAAGTCATCGCTCGCATCGGGCAGGACGCCATTGATTTATGGAACAGTAAAGCGATTGTCCCGAACGGTTGGAAAGTCGATCCCGAAAAACTTACAAAAGTCTGGAAAGATTTTGCCGGCTCGATTAAAGACGGGGAAACCGTTCTGGCGGTGTCCTCCAACGGTGTTATCCGCTTTGCGCCGCACATTACGGCTGATTACGACGCTTTCTGCGCCGAACATGACATTAAAGTGGCTACCGGCGGCGTTTGCGTATTCGTCTTTGAAAACGGCGCATGGACGGCAAAAGAATGGAATATTAAAGCTTTCAAACTTATTTAGCTTTCGGAAAACTGAAAAAATGATCGAATTATTTAAAGCTATAGAAAACGATAATTCGGAATTGATTAAAGAGTTCGGCAAAAACGGCATCAATGAGATCGAAACCGAAAGAGGAAAAAAGACGGCTCAAAAAACGCAGACCGCTCAAGAAACACGGGAAATCGCCACAACCGAAAAAACAACGCCTGAAAATGAAGAATATGAATACGACAAATATTTCGGTCATACGCCGCTGACTTTCGCGTTGGAACAAAATAAAAGTACCGAAACAATAAAGCTTTTGCTTGATGACGGCGCGAATGCGGATAAAAGAAATAAATGGAATAAGACACCGTTGATGTTTGCCGTCAAAAGCGGAAATGTCGAATCCGCGAAACTGTTACTCGATAACGGCGCGGACGTCAATGCGCCGGAAGACAAAGACGATATAACGGACACACCGTTGATGTTCGCCGTTAAAAACGGAAATGTCGAATTGGCACAAATGCTGATCAATAGCAGCGCGGAAATTTATCCGTGGATATGGGAAAATGTCGTAAACGTCGAAATCGCTAAACTGTTGATTGACAACGGCGCGGACATTCATGCTAAAGACAGCGTGTTCGGTCGAACGCCGTTGATGTTCGCCGCTCTGAACAATAAAACCGAAATTGCAAAAATGCTGATCGAAAACGGTGCCGACGTTGATGCGACGGACAGTTCCGGGCGGACACCATTAATTTTTAGCGTAAAAAACAACAGCATTGAAATTGCCCGGCTTTTGATTGAAAACGGCGCCGACGTCAACACGGGAAACGATTATGGTGTAACTCCGCTGATATTTGCCGTAAAAGATAAAAATATTGATCTGGCGGAATTTTTAATTAATAACGGGGCGAAAATTGACGCAACGGACAATTCCGGCCGGACACCGTTGATATATGCCGAAGAAAACGAAAACATCGAAATTTTCAAAATGCTGATTGAAAACGGCGCTAACATTAATATGAAGAATCTTCAGGGCGACACGCCTTTAATATGGGCTATAAAAGGAAATAAACATGAAATTGCCAAACTGTTGCTTGAAAAAGAACACAATATCGGCATAAAAGGCAAATTCGGCCTAAACGCCAAAAATTTTTCCAATTTTCCCGAAATAAAACTGTTGATGAAGGGCGGTTCAGGCTGTTCATCAGTCATATTTGGTATTTTTCTGTTCGTCATAGCCGTCGTTTGGTGTTTCTGTTAAGAGATAAAATCGGGAATAACAGATTTTCCTTTTTCTTCTTTTTCAAAGAAAAGAAGCGAAAAAAGCGCATGGAATATCTGAAAAGAATCTGATAGTCTGACACATATTTAATCATTGGCAGAGGCTGACATGACAAACTGGAAAGACACTATTGAAACGAACAACATCAAAGCCGTTCAGAATCTGATTAACAGCGGCGCTGACGTCAACGAACCGGACGAAAACGGTTTCACGCCGCTGATGATTGCGACCACTGGACAAAACCGGAAAATCGTCAAAGCACTGATCAAAGCCGGCGCGAATGTCAATGAGCCTCTTAAAAACGGAGAAACACCTTTAATGCATGCCGTAGCGAAGTGGTGCGCCGATCCAAAAATCATCAAAATCCTGATTAACGCCGGCGCAGACATTAATGCCAGAGACGCTCACGGCAAAACACCGTTAATGTATGCTTCGGAAGGATTGTTCCTGGAACCGAAAACCATGAAAATCCTTCTTGACGCCGGAGTAAAAAGCGCAAAAAGAAAACGCGCGTGGCTGATGAAATTTGTAAAACAAATGATCAAAACGGCCGCGCAAAGCCGTTTGTTCATAAAATCAAAGGAACTGCTTGACCGCCTTATGTCTTCAGCCGCGGAAAAATTACGAAAAGTCCCGTTTCTGGCAAAAGACAACCGCTTTGACAGAATGTGCGCCTTTTATCAGAACCGGAAGAAAGAATGCCGACTGGGCTTGGGCGCGCTGATTATTTTAATCGGCTTCGGCATTTATTCCCATATGCACAGCTATACGGCGACAAGAGTTCTGAATTGCCGCGATCAGGCAGGAACGCACGGAAAAATTATCGGGAAAATCGCCAAAGGAGAAAAAGTTTCCTGCTCGGCGTTTAACGACGAATGGTGCAAAACCGTTTGCAACGGCAAAGAAGGCTTCGTCTATAAAAAATACCTGTCGAAATAAATCCGCGTTTCCGCTTATTTCCCGCTTTTCAAAGCGCGCTTTATTTTAAGCAAACGGAAAATCGTGAAAATATAAGACAGTATAAATTTGAACAAATTGCGCTTGGATTCTCCGAAAGCTCTCTTTTTGAAGCATATCGGGATTTCTTTGATTTTCATCTCCGGATAAAGAAGCGTCAGCGCGATCAGGATTTCTTCGACAATATCGAAGTTGTCACATTTCAGTTTGAGCCTTTTCAGCTGTTCCGTTTTATAAAGCCTGAAACTGTCCGATATATCAAAGACATTCAGCCTGAATATCACTCTGTACGAAACATTCAGGACATACGACATGAAACGCAAAACGGCGATATTTTCCGTTTCGCCGTTTTCGCAATATCTCGACCCGATCACCAAATCGCAATTATCTTGTTCCGCTTCGTTTAAGAAACCGGCTATGGCTTCCGGCGAATGCGAGCCGTCGGCGTCCATCATCAACGTGTATTTTCCCCGAGCTTCCTCTATGCCGGTTCTGATGGCGTCCCCGTAATTGTTTCCGTTTCTTCTGGCGACGTAACGAACACCGGATTGTTCGCAAACCCGAGGCGTTTGATCTGTCGGCGTCATTGTATCGACCACCACTATTTCAGCGTCAATGTCTTTCAATGCCGCCTTTATTTTCGGCAGGATCACTTCCAGATTTTCGGCTTCCGCAAAAGCGGGTAAAACAACGCTTAAATACATGGCTACATTTCCGAAATCCATTTTATCGCCGAGGAAATTCCCTCTCTGGCCGTAACGACGGGACGCCACCCGATCGCTTTGTTGATTTTTCCTATATCGGCAACAAACACTTTCTGATCGCTGTATCTCGGCGGGAGCTGTTTATAAGTCATTTTAATATTAAACATTTCCTCCAAGATAGCGAAAAGCTCCAGCAAAGACAACGACTGTTCCATCGTGCCGCCGATGTTAAAGACCTGCCCGGCCACTTTATCGGGATTGTTCGCGGCCTGATAATACAGGTTAACCATATCCTGCGCGTTTAAAATGTCCCGAACCTGCTTGCCGTTGCCGGAAATCGTGAAGGGTTCGGCATTCGGGTCCTTGCTTTTTTTAAGAGCCATCATAATAAACCACCCGACCCACCCCTGATCGAAGGTTGAAAACTGCCGGCTCCCGTACATGGACGAATGGCGGAACACCGTCGTTTTAATCCCGAAAGTGCGATGGTAATCAAGCATATACTGATCGGCAGCGCCTTTCGAGCAACCGTAGGGAGATCTGAAATCCAGCTTCAGGCTTTCATCAAATCCGTCCGGATATTCCACGCATTTATAACGCGTCGGCGTTTCTTCATAGTGATACTGCTCCAAATCCCCGTACACTTTATTGCTGGAGGAGAAAAAGACCGACGTTTCGGGACTGTATTTTCTGACGGCTTCCAACACGTTAAGAGAGCCCGCCACGTTTGTTTCAAAATCCTTGTACGGTTCGGCGACCGACGTTGTCATGGCGACCTGTCCGGCGACATGAAAAATAACGTCGTATCCGCCTTGACGAACAACCGAATCCACATCGCCGCGGTTTCTGACATCGCCGTGAATGAAATCAAACCGGCCGACCTGTTCCAGATAATGCCGGTTTTTATCGGAGCCGTATCTTGATAAATTGTCGAAAACCGTAATTTCATCGTTGTTCCGGATACCGTAAGCCGCCAGATTGCTTCCCAAAAAACCGCAACCGCCGGTGATCAATATCTTCATTCCATGGCTCCTTTTAATTTTGAAACGACATCTTCCAATCCGCTTTTTATCGAAAAACGGGTTTGTATTCCATAGATTTTCATCTTGTCCCTATCGGCGATCGTCGAGGGTTCAAGCGCTCTTTTCGGAACGGCACCGAAATGAATCACGGAAGAAGAATGCGTTATATCTTTCAGATACAACACCAAATCTTTTATGGAAATATTCTCCCCCGTTCCCAAAGGAATTTCCGTAAACGGCTTGGGATAATCCGCCTTAATAATTGTCATCACCGATGTTATAACATCGTCTATGTGAACGAAATCGCGCCGTTGATCGCCAATCGTGCAATAAACGTCTTTATTTTTCAACAAATCGCGGATCAACGAACCGATGAACCTGTTAGCCGGCTCGTCAGCTCCGTAAAAATTTTCCAGTAAAATGTTCACGAATTTAAAGTCGGCCGTTTCCTGATACCATTTCAGAATATCCAATAGCTTCGCTTTGGCTATCGTATACGTGTTCAAATTGTCCGGCAATCCTGTCCCTATCGTGATGACGCGGTGCAAACCGGCGGACAGACATTTCAGGAAAACTTTCAGAGGATTATGCAGGTTCGCTTCAAACACTTCCGCATCGCTTTTTCCGTCGCGGGGATAAGCGCACGAAAAATTCAGCAATAAATCCACCCGGTCAAACGGGAATTTGTCCGCCATATCGTCGATATCCAGAACACACAAACCGCTCAAAATATCCTTAAGTCTGCTTAAATTGCCGTTTTCGCGCCTGACAACGCAGACATCATGCGTCCGGTAAAGCAGCCGGACGATTTTTGCGCCTAAATAGCCTGTTCCTCCGATAACGACAATATTCATATTTTTACAACCCCAACAGAGATAACTATTTTGCCAGACTTTCAAACGCTTACCAATAAAAAAATTTTTACAAAAAACATCTGTTAAAACAAACCTGTTTTTTTTACAATTCCTTCCTGCGATAAAAAAACTTATTTTTTAATAAAATGGAGAACGATATGTTTTTTTTAAAAAACATCGGTCTGGTCGGACGGATTGTTATCGGCTTAATCATAGGTGTTTTAGCGGGATTATTTATCCCTCGGGCTGATTTTTTAGGTTTGTTCGGAGCATTCTTTATCGGCGCTTTAAAAGCCGTCGCGCCAGCGCTGGTGTTTGTTTTGGTCATGAGCGCCTTAATCAACGCTTCCGGCAGTCATGCGGAACGCTTTCGCAAAATTGTTTTCCTTTATCTGTTCAGCACGCTGACGGCTGCTATAGTGGCCGTTCTGGTCAGTTTTGCCTTTCCGGTCAAGATGAACTTTTTGCAAGCTGCCGCCAGCTCCGCCCCCGGCGGATTAAAAGAAGTCGCACTCGCGTTATTGTCCAATCTGGTTGATAATCCTGTCAGTGCTTTATTGAAAGCCAATTACATCGGCATTCTGATTTGGGCGATCGTTTTTGGCATAGCCTTGAAAAAACAAGCGACGGAGCCGACAAAAAATATGATCTCTCAATTTGCCGAAGCGCTGACAACCATTGTCCGCTGGATTATCAGCCTTGCCCCGATCGGTATTATGGGCATCGTGTTCACCACCGTATCCCAAAACGGCATGAGCGTCTTCGAAACCTATGGCAAATTAGTCGGCGTACTGGTTTTTACAATGCTGTTTATCGCTATGGTCGTCAACCCGATGATCGTGTTTTTCCTGATGCGCCGCAACCCGTACCCGCTTGTCTTTAAATGCCTGAAAGGAAGCGGCCTTACGGCTTTCTTTACCAGAAGCTCGGCGGCGAATATCCCTGTCAACATGGAATTATGCGAAGAATTGCAGCTGGATAAAGAAGTCTATTCCGTTTCCGTTCCTTTAGGCGCGACAGTCAACATGGACGGCGCAGCTGTAACCATCACGGTTATGACAATGGCAGCCGTGCATACGTTAGGCATTGACGTAACAATTCCCGCCGCAATTATGATGAGCATTCTGGCCGCCCTTGCAGCTTGCGGCGCTTCAGGTGTCGCGGGCGGAGCTGTTTTACTGATTCCGCTGGCTTGTTCTCTGTTCGGCATCAGCAACGATATAGCCATGCAGGTCGTCGCCGTCGGTTTTACGGTCGGCGTCATTCAAGATTCTCTTGAAACAGCTTTGAATTCGTCCGGAGACGTGCTTTTTGTCGCCGCGTCCGAATTCAGCGACAAAATCAAACGGGGAGAACCTCTGCCAAAATTATAATCTTTTTCAAAAGCCTCCGTTTTATCGTAGGCTTTTTCTGCCCCGAAACACACCCGAAAGGAGAAAATACAAAAGACTATATAGACAAACGATATTTGATAGTATATTCTTTTTGGTGATTTAGATATTTATGCCACATCTTTTGGTTGTGTATTCGGAGCCTGAAAAATGAAAGAAAACAAAACTCTGCAAAAAACGAAAATCCACCTGACGCCGCGAGAGCTCGAAGTATTAAAACATCTGGCACAGGGACTGACAAACAAAGAAATAGCGTTTCAAATGAACAAATCGGTTTCGACGGTCAAACAGCATATATCAGGAATGATGCTACGACTGGACGTCCACACCAGAACCGGCATCGTCATCAAAGCGCAAAAG
>JAFZYY010000007.1 GCA_017616015.1 Alphaproteobacteria bacterium
AACGCCCAAGCCGGGACCGGCGGGAACAACCTTCCGCTGGTGCAGGAATGTTACCCGATCAACAGTATGATAATCGGCAAGGACGCCAAAGACGGCGACCGCCAGACAACCGGAATCGGAAACAACGGCGATCCATCGCCGACAATCGGAACCAGTCATCACCACGCCGTGGCGATCGCGGAAAATATCATCGGGCGCAAAGTAGAGAACGGCGGCAACGGCGTGGGCGCGCAGGAAGAAATCGCATATACGCAGAAATGTTCCGGCGTCATGGGAGTTTGCACCGACGAACCGAGCGAAACGACGGTCCGGAGATTGACGCCGCTTGAATGTGAACGCCTCATGGGATTTCCGGACAATTACACCCGGATTTCATGGAACGGAAAGCCGGAAACGTCTTGTCCGGACGCGCCGAGATACAAGGCCTGCGGAAATTCCATGTGCGTAAACGTCATGCGCTGGATCGGAATGCAAATCCAAAGGATAGAGGAGGAAAACCACGAATGAAGCCCGGCGAAAAAATGTTTTTTCGGTTCAGGGGAAAATTTGTCCCGGTCAGGATCGTTTCGATCCGGGATTGCGGGATCGAATGCGAATTTCTCGCCGATTTGCCGCCGGTCAAGGCCGGCGAAAAGATGTTTTGCGGCAGCGCAAATTTATTCAAAACGGAAGGAGCAGAAAGCAAATGAAATTTTCGACATTGACGGTGGCGACGGTCATTTCCGGCAAAATGCTTGCCCGGATCGACGAAATTTATAAAATCCTCGACTACATGACCGGCGACGCGATTTTCACGCACCAGATACCGCGCGCAATGAAGACTTGCCGCCCGGAATTGCAGAAACAGTTTCCGGACCTGGCCGCGGCGATCGATCCGGCGGCGATCAACGAGGAAACCGCCGCGGCGGTCAGCGCGGAGATCGCCGGGAAATTCGGTCCGGAACTTGAAGTCGCGCCCTTGCCGGCCGGCGAATGGCAGCCGAAAGACCCGATCGAAGAACTGCTGGACATGCAGACGAAGGACCCGGAATAATGGACGGCATCACGAAAATTCATATCGAAAATTGCAGCCGGTGGACGATTTCGGAATGCGTCAAGCATATTTCGCACCTCATGGACACGGAATCCGATTTCATCGCCGGGAGCCGCGACAAGGGATGTACTTTCACCTTTTCGGGAGGCGTCAGCATCGGGATTTTTCCGATTTGCCCGGCATTCCCGGAAGATACGCTTGCATTTCATATCATCAACAAAGACAGAAAACAGGAGATCAGCAGATGAACAGCAACATTCCCAAGCCCTGCCCGTTTTGCGGCAATCATGCGACGATGAAAAGTATTTGCGGGTATGAATACAAGATCGGCTGCAGCAAATGCGACGTTTTCTTTTTCGGAAAAACGCCGCAAGAAGCGCTGGACAAATGGAACCGCAGACACGAAAGCACGCCGGAAGCGGCAGAACCGCCGACGACGAAAAAGCCCGAATTTGCCGACGACATGCTGCGGGCGCAGGGCATCACGACGGCGCATTGCGGATATTGCAGGCACTTTTCGACACACCTCGAATGCGGCGGCCGGATGAAGGGCTGGCAAGGGCATTGCATAAGTTCCAAATCGACACGGACCGCAGTTGACGCAGACGATTATTGCCCCAATTTCAAGGACAACCGGAAAGGATAACACGAAAAATGAAAGAGGAAAAACAGGAACCGACTTTGACATTGAAAGAAGCCGCCGCGGAGATGGGAATTTCCGTATCGGAAATCCGGAAATATAACAAAAAAGGTCAACTGCCGATTTGCCGTATTGCCGGAATTTTGGAAAGAATCAGAGCAAC
The DNA here is from genome assembly GCA_017616015.1 of Alphaproteobacteria bacterium. Classification (GTDB taxonomy): domain Bacteria; phylum Pseudomonadota; class Alphaproteobacteria; order CAAGCB01; family CAG-977; genus UBA11549. The sequence goes on from JAFZYY010000007.1 coordinate 1,837, forward strand.
CGATTTTTACACGTTTTGCATTTCACGGGTAAGGCAATCTTTCAAAATGGAAAAAGACCTTGCCGAAATTCGTAAAATTGCAGGCAGGGGGAAACGGTAAAATGACAGACAAGGAATTTCAGGCGGCGACGGTTGCGATTTGCGCAATTCTTTTGATCGTCCTTTACACGATCACCGCACTTTACACAGTTTTCCGGGAGGTATGGAAATGAGCCACGACATCACGCATTGCCCGAACACCAAATGCCCGAAGGCGTCATTTTGCCGCCGAAGCACGATCCATTTTGTCAAATTCCCACCGCCGACGAAGTGGATTTCATACGCCGGATTTTCGCCGGACCCGGAAACGGGAGTTTGCAAACATTACTGGCCGCTTGACACGATCGATCTTGACATCCAGACCACGCAGGAGCCGGAAAAATGACGCAGGAAGAATTTGCCAAATTGCCGGCGGCGAAACGGCGCTTGATCGCCGGATTGATTTACCGTGAAATGCTTAAAAAGGAAGCCGGACCGATGAAACGTTGTTTCGGCTGCGGCGAAGATTTCCCGGAACGGACGTTTTGCGAGATCAACGACAACGGCGACGAACTTTGCGAACGGTGCATTTTCGTTCTTGCGCTTTACACGCAGCAGGGGATCAGAAAGCAGATCACCGCCGGAAACTTGCATCCGCGGACCTTGAACGCGCAATTTCGGAGGATCGTGGAAGAAGATTTTTACTTGAACCAGACGGCGGCATACGAAAAATATCTGGGACCCATGATCCGCGCCGAGGAAGCGAAAAACCGGATCGTCTGGATCGCCGCCGAAGAAATCCGGAAGATCGCCGACGATTTCCCTTTTTACCTTATGACCGACGCCGAAGTTCAGACTTTCAACCCGGCCGAAGGCGCGGAACTGACCCTGCGCACCCGCAACGCCGAAGCCGGACAGCCCGACACGATCCGGCGCCGGATTTACGCGATCCGCAGAATCCCGGCGCGCGCGGCGAAGAAATACAGCGGCGACACCGCCCGCCGGAACGTTTGTTTCATCCCGGAGGTTTACGACAAATGAAGCACGAAACATACATCAAATCCCTGGCCCGGTATATCCGGAGCGAGGCCGAGCGCCTGAAAGGTATTGCCGGGCGCCGGAACGAAGAAGAAAAAGACTTGCGGCAGGCAAGTTTCATCGAAGCCATGACAAGCATTGTTTTCAACCTCGGCGAAAGCAACCTTTATTTTGACAGCGCCCGCCGGATTTCCGAAACGGCCGAATATCTGAACGCGCCAAAATCGTTTGTCGAACGGCAGCCGCGCGGCATGACCGCTTTTCAGATCGGCGCGGCATGGATCAAATACCAGCAGGAACGACGGGAGGCGAAAAAATGAAACACAAAGCGAAAGATCAACTTGAAGCGCTTGCCCGAAATGCGGAAAAACTTTTCAGAAGCGCGAAGACGGTTTTTTCATGCCCTGAAAATTCGGAAATATCGGCAAATGCGGAAAAATCCTTGTTTTCCGAACGGGATATTGTCTATATCGCCGGACCCATGACCGGCAAGCCGCTTTTCAATTACATTCAGTTTTTCGGGATCGCCGGCTTGATCGAAAAGGAATACGGCTGCCGCGTATTGAATCCGGCCCGGCAGCCGAACGGCCTGCCGTATGCCGAATACATCGAACGCGCC
>JAFZYY010000008.1 GCA_017616015.1 Alphaproteobacteria bacterium
ACGGGAACGTGACTTCAAACGTCGCTCTGTCAAACACGACGATCAACGCGACCAAACAGCTGACGATCGGCGCGGGGAATGTCGGTTCGGGGCTGACGATAGCAAACAACGGAACCCTTGTCCTGACGGCTGGCACGTTAAGCAACGCTCTGTCGGGAACCGGCGCCGTGCAAATAAACGGGAACGTGGTTTCCAATGTTGATCTGGCAAATGTGACAATTAACGCCGGCAATAAACTGACAATCAGCGCCGGTTACGTTGACGGTACGTTTACGAACAACGGGATACTTGCTTTATCCGGCGGAACTTTGGGAACCGCCGTGGCGGGAACGGTTCAAATTGCCGGAAACGTGACGTCGAACGTTGCTCTGTCGAACGCGACTATCAATCCGTCAAAACAGCTGACAATCGGTGCGGGGAATGTCGGCGCGGGAACGACGAATAACGGAACGCTTGTTCTGACGGCAGGCACGCTGAACAACGCTTTGTCGGGATCGGGAACCGTCCGGATTAACGGCGATGTCGTTTCCAATGTGGCTTTGTCGAACGTGACGATCAATTCGGGCAGGAAACTGACGATCAGCGCCGATAGTGTGAACGGCACGTTTACGAACAACGGGATTCTCGCTTTGTCCGGCGGAACGCTGAATACGTTGGCGCCGGGAACGGTTCATGTCGACGGTGATGTGGTTTCGAATGTTCTGATGGCAAACACGACGATTAACAGCGGAAAGCAATTGACAATATCGGCAAATAATGTCGGGGCGAATCTGACGAACGGCGGGACGCTTGTTTTGACGGGAGGAACCCTCAGAAGAACATTTGCGGGTGCGGGAAATGTTCAGATTGATGGCAATGTCGTTTCCAATGTCGATTTGGCGAATGTAACAATCAACGCGACAAAACAGTTGACGATCGGCGCGGGCAACATAGGCACGGGACTGACGAACAACGGAAAACTGGTTTTAACGGACGGAATTCTGAGCAACGCGCCGGCGGCCGGCGGCGGAACGATTCAAATTGCGGGAAACGTCATTTCCGTGGTCGATTTGGCGAATGTGACGATTAACGAAAATAAAAGGCTGACGATTAACGCCGATTATGTCGATGACGGGGAATTCACGAATAACGGAATTCTCGCTTTGTCGGGCGGCACGCTGGATACGGCGGTTGCCGGAACGGGAAGCATTCTGATTAACGGCGATGTCGTTTCCAATGTCGCTTTATCAAACGCGACGATCGGCAACGAAAAGACTCTGACGATCGGTGCTGGCAACGTCGGCGCGGGACTGACGAACAACGGAACCGTCGTTCTGACGGCCGGGACGTTGAACAACGCTCTGTCGGGAACGGGCGCCGTTCAAATCGATGCGGACGTGACGTCGAATGTTGCGTTGTCAAACACGACGATCAACGCGACAAAGCAGCTGACAATAAGCGCGGGCAACGTCGGCGCGGGCTTTGAGAATAACGGAACGGTCGTTTTAACTGCGGGAACGCTGAATAACGCTTTGTCGGGAGCGGGCAGCGTACGAATCTCGGAAGATGTCGTTTCAAATGCGGCGTTGTCGAACGTGACGGTTGAAGCCGGCAGGACGTTAACTCTGTCTGCCGATCATGTCGGAGGAGATTTTACGAACAACGGAACGGTTGTTTTGCAAAGCGGGAGTATTTCGCGGCCGTTGTCCGGTAATGTTACCGCGACGGGATTTATTGAAACGAAACAAGGTTCGGATTTCAGCGGAGCGCAAATCGACGCGACGAACGGGGTTTTTGATATCGGGGAAAACACGCTGACGTCGGATACGCTGAGGGGCGGCGATGTTTGGCTGGATCTGAAAGAATATGCGGCGGCGGAACCGATTATCACGACGACGCCTTCCGACACGGTGGCTCTGACGGTTTTTCCAGTCAACGTGACAAACAAAGCCGTTCAGCATTATACGCTGACGTCGACGGCCGACGGCTATTCGCTGGATTTTGTTTTAGCGCCGTTTTTCGCCGTTTCTCAGACGCCGTTCGACAAGGAGAACGCGATGAATATCGGTGCGTTTGACGAAACCGCGTGGACGGGCGGGGATTTGTATGTCGTCGCTTTAAACGTGGCGGAAATTGCGGTTTCCGAACTGGTTAAAAACGGATATACGGTTTCGGCGAACGAAAAAAATACGACCAAAAAACTGGCCGACGACCTTGAGGATATTTTATCGGGTCAATATCAAAACAACTATGAAAAAGTCAATGAAGCACTGCTTTTCGGGTTTCTTGAAGAGGACTACGTCCGGATAAAAGCGATTTTAGACGAAACGGGAACGGAAGCAACGCCCGCGACTTCTCAAACGGCTGTGACAAACGCGCAAGCGGTAATGTCGGTCGTTTCTTTGCGTATGGACGGCGTTTCCGGCATGTCCTCCGTAAAAGGCCGTTCGGGCGGGGATTTCGTTGCGGGCGATTCTGCCGTTTGGGCGCAGGGACTGATGAATAAGGCGGAATTGAACGGAACAAACGGTTTTGATTCCGATTCAACGGGTTTCGCGGCGGGCTTCGAGCGCAACATTAATGAAGACATAAAAGTCGGCGTCGGCTATGCTTTCGCCTCTACGGACATCAAAACAGACCGGAGCAAAACAAGCGTCGATACGCATACAGGCTTTATTTACGCCAGTTACAAGCCTCAGGCTTTTTATATCAACGGCGCATTCGGTTACGGCCGTTCGGCGTATGGTGAAAAAACGAAATTGCTCGGGTTGCAGAGCGATTATAAGGCGGAGACGCTTTTTGCTCAGGCGATGGCCGGATACGCGGTTGACTTTTTCGCGCCGGAAGCGGGACTGCGTTATACAAACGTGAACGAAAAGTCGTATACGGACGCTTTGGGGGCGAGAATTAACGGCAAAACACTGCAAACATGGACCGCAGTTGCAGGGGCCGCCGCCGCAAAAGATTTCCGTTTGGAAAAAGGAACGATTTCCGCGCAGGTCAAAGTTGCTCTGACGTACGACTTAAAGCAGGGCGATCCGGATAAAACGGTGTCGCTGGCCAACGGGACAAGCTATGTCGTTCAGGGGGAAAACATGAAACGCTTCGGTTCGGAAATCGGCGCGGGCGTTTCGTATAAACTGAACGGAAAAACGGAAATCGGCGTTTCTTATGAAGGAAAGTTTAAAAAACGCTACGCCGATCATACGGGAATTCTGAATATTAAATATGGTTTTTAGCAATATGAAAAATCAGGATTGATTTTGCCGGAACTTTTTCAGCGGCAAAGGCGTTTTTTGATATTTGGAAAAAGTTTTAAAAAAAGTAAAAAAAACGCCTCTGAAGTATTGACTCTTCGGGGCGTTGAGTATAACGTGAACCCCTCTGTAGGGTGTCCGCAGTAAACACCTTATGGTTTGGTGTGCCCGGATTCCTCTGGGATTCGGGCAGGTTTTAATTTGTTTTAGGAGATAAAACTTGGCACGTATTGCTGGTGTGAATATTCCGACGAACAAGCGCGTGGAAATCGCTTTGACGTATATCCACGGCATTGGTCGGACTTTAGCCCGCGAAATCTGCGGGAAGTTAAACATCGAAGACTCTCGCCGCGTAAGCGAATTGTCTGATGAAGATGTTTTGAAACTGCGTGAATTGATCGACCACGAATATCATGTCGAAGGTGAACTTCGCCGTGAAGTCGGTGTAAATATCAAACGCTTGATGGATCTGGGCTGCTATCGCGGTCTGCGTCATCGTAAAGGTCTGCCCTGCCGCGGCCAGAGAACGCATACGAACGCTCGTACGCGCAAAGGTCCCGCGAAGCCGATCGCAGGCAAGAAAAAAGCTGTTTAGTTAGGAAAGGCGATTAATTCATGGCTAAAGCAACAACTGTTCGTACAAAGAAACGCGAACGTAAAAACATTACTTCGGGCGTTGCTCACGTCAATTCGACGTTCAACAACACGAAGGTTACTATTACAGATGCTCAGGGAAATACGATTTCCTGGTCGTCTTCAGGGGCTCACGGCTTCAAAGGTTCCCGTAAATCCACGCCGTACGCGGCGCAGGTGACGGCCGAAGACGCCGGTAAAAAAGCCGCCGAACACGGTATGAAAACTTTGGAAGTATGGGTAAAAGGCCCCGGAGCCGGTCGTGAATCCGCTCTGCGCGCTTTGCAGTCCGTCGGTTTCGTCATTACGGCGATTCGCGATGTGACCGCCGTTCCCCATAACGGTTGCCGTCCTCGTAAACGCCGTCGCGTTTAAGAGAATGACGTTACCGGCTTTTGCCGGTCGTTTTGGTCGTGTCTTCGGACACATTACTTTTTAAAGCAGGAGAATACTCGTGATTCAGAAAAATTGGCAAGACTTGATTAAGCCGAGCAACGTCGAAATCGAACATGCCGACGGTGCCGCGCGCAAGGCTACAATCGTCGTCGAACCGTTGGAACGCGGTTTCGGCATGACATTAGGCAACGCTTTGCGCCGTGTTTTGCTGTCGTCTTTGCAGGGGGCTGCCGTAACGGCAATCCACATTGACGGCGTATTGCATGAATTTTCTTCCATTCCCGGCGTCCGCGAAGACGTTTCCGATATTATTCTGAATATCAAAATGCTGGCTTTGCGTTATGACGGAGAAGGAACGCGTCGTATGACGTTAAAGGCGGAAGGTCCGTGCGAAGTGACGGCTGCCATGATTGAAACGGGACATGATGTTGAAATCATGAATCCGGATCTGGTGATCTGCACTTTGGACAAAGACGCCGTCTTGAACATGGAATTGACGGTCGGTACGGGCAAAGGATACGTTCCCGCGTCCGCGAACAGACCGGAAGATTGTCCGATCGGCTTGATTCCGGTGGATTCGATCTTCAGTCCGGTGACCCGCGCCGTTTATCAGATTGATAACGCCCGCGTCGGTCAGATTACGAACTACGACAAACTGTCTTTGACGGTTGAAACGAACGGTACCGTTTCTCCGGAAGACGCGGTCGCTCTGGCGGCTCGTATTCTGCAGGAACAGCTGAAATTGTTCGTCAACTTCGAAGAACCGGAAGAAGACGTCGAAACCGAAAAGAAAGACGAATTGCCGTTCAATCGCAATTTGCTGCGCAAGGTGGACGAATTGGAATTGTCCGTCCGTTCGGCAAACTGCCTGAAAAACGACAGCATCGTCTACATCGGCGATCTGGTTCAGAAGACCGAAGCCGAAATGCTGCGCACGCCGAATTTCGGACGCAAGTCTTTGAACGAAATCAAAGAAGTCCTGGCTCAGATGGGATTGCATCTCGGTATGGAAGTGGTCGGTTGGCCGCCTGAAAATATCGAAACGCTGTCCAAAGGCCTGGAAGAACCGTTTTAAACAAATTCCCGTTCGGGAGAACGGGGCTCGGCATACGGGGCTTTTAAGGTTCACGGTGGGCTTTAAAGGAACGGTGTCAGAGTTGGATTTATCGGTTTCGTGAGCGAAACCATGATAGGAGGAAAAAATGAATCATCGTAACAGTAAGCGTAAGCTGAATAAAACTTTTTCACACCGCCGCGCGATGTTTGCCAATTTGGCCAACGCGCTGATCAAACACGAACAAATTAAAACCACGCTGCCCAAAGCCAAGGAACTGCGTCCTGTCTTTGAAAAGCTTATCACTGCTGCCAAAGTCGGTGATTTGCACAAGCGTCGTCAGCTGATTTCGTTCCTGCGTGATGAAAAGATGGTGGAAAAGCTGATCGCGACGTTGGCTCCTCGTTACAAAGACCGTCAGGGCGGCTATGTCCGCGTGTTGAAAGCCGGTCTGCGTTACGGCGACTGCGCTCCGATGGCGTTTATTGAATTGGTTGACCGCGATGTCAAAGCCAAAGGCTTGGATTCCGGTCCGGTTCAGGTGAAAGAACCCGTCGAAGAAGAAAAATAAGCCGGTATTTGATCAAAAAAGGGCGAATAGAAATATTCGCTCTTTTTTTTGTCTAAAAATTGAAAAATTTGTTGAAAATTTTTTCCTCTCTTAGTATACTTCCTTCAAATAGTTTTTTTTGGGAGGAAAAATGTCTATAACTCTGATGCAGAACGGATTAGCTCAGCCGAAAGGAAATAACAAGGAAGCTGAGGAACAGGCAAAACTGAAGGAATATCTGCGTGATGCCGTTGCTTTAGACCGTCTGGACGATGCGAAATTTGATGCGAAGATGACGCTTTATGCAAAAGAAATCAGCAAAGATACCGTCAATAAAATGTCCGATCAGGTGCGTCAGGAAATGAAAGGATACAGCCTGAAGACGAAATTAAACGATCGGATGGGCGCAGATCGTTTGGAAGAGGATATGAAACCGTACGGCAAAGTAAAACAGTATCTTACGGAGGCTTTTGCCATTGCCGCACCGGCGCTTTGTGCCGGATTTGCCGTATCTCTCCTTAATGATAAGGCGGGAAAGGTTGTCGGCGGCGTTTTGGCTGCAAAAAACCTTTTGAAAGCGGCCGTCAGACATGCTGTTGTTTCTTCCAATGAAAAAGAGGCTATGGACGTAAAGAAGTACGGCGAATTGAAACGTATGGATTGGGCGTTAAAGAAAATGAAAAAACTGAAACAGGATATGCCTTGGATCGAGCCGGCTGAAAAAGACCATAAAAAGAAGGACGGAGAACAGTCCGTTCGTCCGGGTATAGTAATCAAAAAAATAAAGCTGAAGGACGAAAAACAATCCGATCTTCCAGCTATAAAAATCAAAAAAATGCAAGTTAGAATTTAAATACGGGGAGAATAAAAAATGGGATTGAATTTTCTGCGTTCGTCAAAGAAACATGAGCTGATTCCGGAAGCCAAGAAATTGCTGATGGATTATATGGCCGGCGCCGTGAAAGAAATCGGTTTTGTTAAAAAGGGCAAAGCCGAAGAAAAAGCAAATGATTATGCTGAGGATTTCCATAAATCCGGCAAGGATGTGGGATTGACAAAAGCCGATATCAAAGCGATGGAAAAGCAAGTGGCAAAGGAATTGAAACAGTACGGTTTGAAAGAGCGTTTCAATTATGCCACGAATATACGCGCCGCTGAAGAAAATATGTTCAAAGCGACTTTGGGCAGTCTTGGCGCTTGTACTTTGATGGGGGCCACTGCCGTTGTTGTTTCCCTCGGCGGACAGCCTGAAGTCGGTGTGGGTATTTTAGGGGCGACTGCGGCTATTGCTGTGGCAAAGTCTGCTGCTTTTGTAGTCGGCGCTTCTAATAACGAAGAAGAAAAGCGGAAAATCGAAGAATATACGGAATTGAAGCACGCGCAGTTGGCTTTAAAACAGTTAAAACAGAGGGTTGCGGCTGCGGAACGCGCTGAAAGAAGAAAAGAAAATAAAGAAGCTGTCGCACAGCTGTTTGCGGCCGGTTACGGTCAGCCGAGCGGCGGTTTAATCCAGAACCCCGTTCAGGCGGCTAAGCTGAAAAATCAGGGTCGCTAGAATAATTCTTTAGAGAAGTCCTCTGATGAAAATCGGAGGGCTTTTTTTGTATGCGAAAAAAAACAATAGTCTTATTGAAAAACTTTTTTCACTGCGCTAAACCGTTGTCAAAAGCATCAATATAAAGGCAGAGAAGATGATTACGTTTTTTATCGGTTTAATGATTTTGTTCGTCGGTGGGTTCTTTTATTCCCGCCGCGTTGACGGTATCTTTGCGCCGGACGACAGAAAAACGCCGGCGTATACTTTGGAAAACGGCGTCGATTTCGTACCGATGAGCGAAAAACAGAACGCTCTGATCCAGTTCCTGAACATCGCCGGAACAGGACCGATCTTAGGACCTATTTTGGGCATTTTGTTCGGGCCCGTCGCGTTCATTCTGATCCCGATCGGCAACATTTTCGGCGGCGCGGTGCACGATTATTTCTGCGGCATGATTTCCATGCGCCATAACGGCGAGCAGATGCCGCAGTTGGTCAAGCGGTATTTAGGGGCGAAAACCTATAATGTCTATAACGTCTTTCTGTGTTTGGCTCTGTTTCTGGTCGCGGCCGTTTTCCTCTATCTGCCGGGGGATTTGTTCGTCGAGCAGATCGCCGGCAAAAAAGCCTCCGTTTCCGAGCCGTTATTGTGGATCGTTTACGGCGTCATTTTCTTCTACTATATGATCGCGATGCTGTTTCCGATCGACAAGATCATCGGGCGCGTTTATCCGTTTTTCGGCGGTTTGTTGCTACTTTCGTCCGCGGCGATCGGCGTTTGCCTGTTCATCGAAGGCTATTCGTTGGACGAGCTGAACTTTTCGAACTGGAAAGGCTTGTATCCGAACGGGGACGCCCTTGTCCCGATGTTCTTCGTGACGGTCGCGTGCGGCATTGTATCCGGCTTTCACGCCAGCCAGACGACTCTGATTTCCAGAACGCTTGAATCCGAGCGTCAGGGACGGTTCGTTTTCTACGGCATGATGATGGCGGAAGGGCTGGTCGCGATGATCTGGGCGGCGGCGGCGATGGGGCTGTATAACAAAGGCATAGATCCCGTCCATATCGGAAAGCCTGCCGTTGTCGGTTTGGTATCCAAGGATTTGTTGGGCGTTTACGCGGGCATGGTTGCCATCTTTGGCATGATCATTTTGCCGATTACGTCCGGCGATACGGCGTTGAGGGCTATGCGTCTGATTATCGCTGAAAACCTGAATATCGACCAGAAGCCGAAGAAAAACCGTCTGGCGTTCACAATCGTGATGTTGGCGGGCGTGGCGTTCCTGCTGTACTTTGCCAAAGCGAACGGCGGGCAGTTCATCAAGCTGTGGCGTTATTTCGCGTGGAGCAATCAGACGATCGCCGTGTTCACGTTTACCGTTATTGCCCTGTATCTGATAGAACAGCGCAAGACGTTTTTGTTCGTTTTAGTTCCGGGGACGTTTTATTTGTTCGTTATTACCAGCTACATTTTGCATCAGGAAATCGGGTTCGGTCTGTCGGATTCGGTTTCTTACGGGCTGGCTGGAGTGTTGAGCGCGGTTTACGCGGCCGGCATTATTTGGAAAAATAAGGCGACAAATAAAAAGAACTGATGAAAAAAGGGCGTTAATCTGCTAAAACAGAATCAAGAGATTAACAAAGGATTAACCCCGTGCCGTCTTTATTCGATTCCTCCGTTGCTCAGCCTTTGGCGGACAGGTTGCGCCCGCAGACGATTGACGAAGTCGTCGGGCAGGATCATCTGTTATCCGCCGACGCGCCGTTGGGGCGTATGCTGATTACGGGCAAGGTATCTTCTTTTATTTTGTGGGGGCCTCCCGGGTGCGGCAAAACGACGATCGCGCGGTTGTTGGCACATCATACGGATATGGCGTTCGAGCCGATTTCCGCCGTTTTTTCGGGCGTTTCCGATTTAAGGAAAATCTTTGAAACGGCCAAGCAAAGACGGCAAACGGGCAGGGCGACGATTTTGTTCGTCGACGAAATCCACCGCTTCAACCGTTCTCAGCAGGACGGTTTTTTGCCGTATGTCGAGGACGGCACGGTCGTTTTGGTCGGAGCGACGACGGAAAATCCGTCTTTTGAATTGAACGCCGCGTTGTTGTCGCGCTGTAAAGTCTTTGTCTTAAAACGCTTGACGGAGGAGGCTTTGGAAGCGATCATCGCGCGCGCCGAAAAGCTGACGGGGCGGACGTTGCCTTTGGTGTCCGAAGCTCGGGAACAGCTGAAAGCGATGGCGGACGGGGACGGACGCTATCTGTCCAATATGCTGGAAGCTCTGTTTGATTTGCCGGATCGGGACTTGGCAAACGGACCCTTGTCGGTCGAAAAGATGATGACCGTTGTCGCGCGCCGTCCCGCCGTCTATGACAAGGACAGGGAAGGGCACTACAATCTGATCAGCGCCGTGCACAAGTCCATGCGCGGCTCCGATCCCGATGCCGCTTTATATTGGGTCGCGCGCATGATGACGGCGGGCGAGGATCCGAAATATATTTTCCGCCGTCTGACGCGTTTTGCCGTCGAAGACGTCGGTATGGCCGATCCGAACGCTTTGCTACAAGCGGTGTCCGCGTGGCAGGCGTATGAGCGCCTCGGCTCTCCGGAAGGCGATCTGGCGTTGGCGCAGTTGGTCGTTTATCTGGCGACCGCGCCGAAATCGATCGGGGTTTATAAGGCATGGAACGCGGCTGTAAGAGCAGCGAAGGAAACTGGCTCTTTAATGCCGCCGATGAACATTCTGAACGCGCCGACAAAATTGATGAAAGAGCTGGGATACAGCGACGGCTACGAATACGATCCGGATACGGCGAACGGCCTTTCGGGCGCAAATTACTTCCCGCAGGAAATGGGGCGGCAGAAATTCTATCACCCGATCGAACGCGGTTTTGAACGCGAAATCGTCAAGCGCATCGCGTACTGGGATAAATTAAGAAAGGAAATCGAAAATGGGCGGCGTTAATCTGGTCACCGTTTCCGCCGATGACGGGGAAGTCCGGCTTGACCGCTGGTTCAAGCGGCACTATCCGCAGCTGACTCAAGGGCAGTTGCAAAAGCTGTTGCGCACGAAGCAAATCAAAGTCGACGGCAAGAAAGCCGAAGCGTCGCAGCATCTGACGGCGGGACAGACCGTGCGCGTGCCGCCTCTGCCGGAGCAGGGTTCTCCGATGGCGCAGGCGAAAGCCCGCCGCGACAGCGTCGTCGTGTCGGAGGAAGATGCAAAATTCGTGCAAAGCCTTGTGATTTATAAAGATAAGGACGTGCTTGTCTTAAATAAACCGGCCGGGCTGGCGGTGCAGGGCGGCACGGGAGTGACCCGCCATCTGGACGGCATGCTGTCGGCTCTGCGTTTTGAAAAGGACGAAAATCCGCGTCTGGTTCACCGCCTGGATAAAGACACAAGCGGCGTTTTGGTGTTGGGACGCACGCCCGCCGCGACCGCGAAGCTGGCGGAGGCTTTCCGTTCCCGCGAAGCCAAGAAAGTTTACTGGGCGCTGGTGTTCGGCAATCCCGAAATCAAAGAGGGCAAAATCAGCGCCAAACTGTTGAAAACGACCGGTGAATTCGGCGGCGAGTCCGTCCGCGTCGATGAAAAGAACGGACAGAAGGCAGCGACGCTTTACCGTGTGGTCGACGAAGCCTATAAAAAGGCCGCCTGGCTGGAGCTGATGCCTCTGACGGGGCGGACGCATCAACTTCGCGTGCATTGTCAGTACATGGGGCACCCGATCGTCGGGGACGGCAAGTATACGGGCGATTTTCCGCCGGCGGACTATCTGAAACACGGGCGGGAATTGCACCTGCACGCCCGCGCGTTGCGTATGCCGTTGCCGAGTGGTAAGATGTTGGAAGTTTACGCGCCGTTGTCGGACAGAATGTCGGACAGTTTTGATTTCTTCGGCTTTTCGTATAAAAAGCCGGAAAACCCGTTTAAAAAATTTCCTTTGATATAAGGAGGATTTGATGAAAAAAGTTCTTTCCGCTCTTTTTGTTTTTGCCGTTTTGTGCGCGGTCGTTGCTTTTTATACACTGCGTGATTTCAAGCAAAACGTAACTTCTGTCGTTATCGCCCGCATTTCCGAAAAAACAGGGCGAACCGTAACGATAAACGACGACGTAAAAATTCATTTTTCTTTGTCGCCTTATGTGCAAATCAGGGGGATTAAGCTGTCAAATCCGACGTGGGCGGAAAAGCCTTATATCGCTCAGATAGACGAATTAAAGGTTCAAGTCGGTTTGTTTCCGTTGATGCAACGCAAAGTGGTCGTCAAAAAAGCGGAGCTGACAAAAGTTCAAATTCGTCTGGAAATCAATGAAAACGGTCAGAAAAATTGGCAGTTTTTAGAAAAAGATTTGGCCGGGTCATCGAAAAACTCAAATACGACCGGTCAGAAAAAGCCTGAAAAAGAAATAAAGTATACGGCGATAGAAAATGTTTCGTTTAAAGACATTCAGTTTTTCTTTAATGATCTGAAAAAAGGAAGAGAATTTAATACGCGAATCTATGAGTTAAATTTAAACCGGAACAAAAACGGCATAGAAGCGGCCGCCCGGTTGTCAAACAAAAAAGACGCTGACAAAATCACTTTTAAAATAGAATCCGACGCCAACGCTCAGGGAAAAGAAAAGTATAAATTTTTGGCAAAAATAGACGGCGCAAAGGTTTCAGGCAAAGCGGAAGGAACAATGCAGAATCCGTTTTCGGATATACGGGGACAATCGGCCGTCACATTGCGTTTGGCGCAGATTCCCAATCTGAATAAAATTCTGGGATATACTCTGCCGACTTTTGAAAATACGTCTGTCAGCGCGAATGTTGTTTTCGGAACGAACGAAATAAGCATTCCGAATTTTGAAATAATCGCGGGAACAGATGATACGGCATCGGTGGAAATAAACGGCGAAGCAATGTCCCTTTCTCCGTTGTCCTTAACGCTACATGCAAAAATTGATGCGTCGAATATGGGCGCCGTTCAGGGATTGCCGGCATGGCCGAAAACTCAGATTGAGACGACTGTAGAGTATAAACAAGGCCTTTTATCGGACAGCCTGAAAATGAAGGTCGGCGAATCGGATCTGTCCGGCACTTTTTCGTTCAGAACGGGAAAAGACTTTTTAGTGCGGACAAATTTGCGCTCGAATCAATTGCGTTTGGCGGATATTTTAGGCAAACCCTACCATTCCGCGTCGGTCTTTTCTTTCCGTTCTGCGGCTTCCGCTCAAAATAAAAAGAAAGAAAGAATGTTTTCTTCCGATTTTCTGCCGTTTGACGATCTGAAGACGGCAAATATAGATATAGACGTTTCAGTCGATCGTCTGATCGGCGCGAACGGCGCGGATCTGGGAAAAACAAATCTGAAAGCAACAATGCATGACGGCGTTTTCAGCATGCCCGTTTTCAATCTGGCAAACTACGCTTTGTTTAAAGCTCAGCTGGACGCGTCAAAGCAACCGGCGGATATAAATGTCGGATTGAAATTTAATAAAATGCCTCTGCCTGTGCTTTTTGCGCAAAACAATATTAAGCGCGGCACCGTTGACGGAAAAATTCAATTAAGCGGACAGGGAAATTCCGAAGCGGCAATCGCGTCTTCTTTAAACGGGAACGTCTTTATTGATCTGCGGGACGTTTATGCTGAGTCATTTGTGATGCTTTCTTTGCCGGAAATATTGTCTTTCCTGATGCCGTTCGACATCAATCAGCCGCTATCTCTGTCCTGCGCCGTTATAAATCTTCCGGTAAAGAACGGTTTGATTTCTTCGCAGAGGCATGTTGGCGCCGAAAGCAATATCGCGGATCTGCAAGTCAGCGGCAAAGTTAATTTGTTTGACGAAGCGATTGAGCTGAAAGTGGAAACTTCGCCGCATTCCGAAAAGGTTCTCCAAACGGTGTTTAATTCGGCGAATATTACCGGAACGCTGATGAATCCCGTTGTCAATGCTGATAAAGACAAAGTATTTGACAGAGCGTTGATGATCGGTTCGGCTTTCCTGTTCGGCGGCAAATCGGCTATGCAGGAAACGATGCAGCAGGAAAAATTAAAGAACGTATGCGCTACGGCGTTGGCGAAAGAAAAATGAGCCGGATTGATCGTTTGAAAATAACGCAGGAACAAATCGCTTTCGCCGCGACGGATACGATTTGTTTCTTTGCGCCGTATCCCAGCGATTTGTCAGATTTGCAGCATCGGGAATGGCAACCGATGATTGATTGGATTAACGGCTTCGGCTGCGATTTTAAAGCCTGTGACGGATTTGAAGTGCAAAACTTGTCCGATCAAACAAAGGGGATTTTGGAAAAAAAGTTAAACGCTTTGTCCGATGAGGCTTTATGTGCTTTTTGCGCGGTTTCCGGCGGCTGTAAATCGATCATTTTGGCTTTGGCCGTGTCGGACGGAGTCATAACGCCGGAGCGCGCGTTTGATTTGGCAGTTCTGGAAGAAAGCTATCAAAACAAGATTTGGCAGGAAGATCCGGACGCTTTGGCTTCGCGGGAAGGGCGCCGGACCGCCGTTCTGGAAGCGGCAAAAAAATTGAAAGGAAACTAAATGGCTGAGGAAATAGTTCATATTCGTATTCACGGCCGCGTGCAGGGCGTTTTTTATCGTCAATGGACGATGACGGAAGCCCGCGCAAGGGGGCTTTCCGGGTGGGTGCGCAACCGCGTTGACGGAACGGTCGAAGCCGTTTTTAAAGGGGAGACGGACGTGATTGCCGATATGTTCAACGCGTGCAAGCGCGGTTCTCCCAGAGCCTTTGTAACTAAAGTCGAATATCAGCTGGCTCCGGACGCGCCGATGGAAGAAATCGTCGACGGTGTTTTTGAACAAAAAAGAACGGTTTAAAACGCTGATTTCGTAAAAATTTCGGTTGCGAACTGAGAGCAAGTCTGCTATTAACCTTAACAGATGTGCGGCCATGGTGGAATTGGTAGACACGCAAGCTTGAGGTGCTTGTTGCTTAACCGCAGTGGAAGTTCAAGTCTTCTTGGCCGCACCATACTTTCTTCGCCGTTTTATTTATAAAAAGCGAAAATTAATATCTGACGCCGCGTCTGGTCGACGTCATTTTTTTTATTCCGTTTTACTGAATGCAGAGCGTTTTAAGCGTTCTGACGCGTTTCCAACAACTTGATTTTAGGAAAATCTTCCGTTGTTTTATTTAAATGCCACGCGTTGCGCGCTAAAAATACCCATTCGTCATCGTGATCGGTCGCCAAAGCGCCTTTGTTAGCTTTGATAAAAGCTTCCATATCCGCCGGCGTTTCCGCTTTCACCCAGCGCGCCGTATATAAAGTCGTCGGTTCAAAGATGACCGGAATTTCATACTCTGTCCGGATACGGTCGGCCAAAACGTCGAATTGCAAAGACCCGACAACACCGACAATCCAATCTGTTCCGATCGTCGGTTTAAAGACGCTGGCGCCCCCTTCTTCGGCAATCTGCTGCAAAGCTTTTCCCAAATGCTTGGCTTTCAACGGATCGGTCGAGCGGATCTTTTGAAGCAGTTCCGGCGCGAACGACGGAATTCCCGTAAACGTCAGTTGTTCGCCTTCGCTTAAAGCGTCGCCGATTCTTAAGTTGCCGTGGTTCGGCAAACCGATAATATCCCCGGGCAAAGCCTCGTCCGCCAACTCGCGTTCCTGCGCCAGAAACATAATCGGGTTGTGCATCGGCAGATATTTTCCGCTGCGGACGTGCAACAGCTTCATGCCGCGCTGGAAATGTCCCGAACACAACCGAACGAAAGCAATGCGGTCGCGATGCTTCGGATCCATGTTGGCCTGGATTTTAAACACAAAGCCGGTCACTTTTCCTTCCGCCGGATCTATTTTGCGCCCGACAGCCGGCTGAGGACGCGGTGACGGCGCATAATCCACCAAGCCGTTAATCAGTTCGCGTACGCCGAAGTTGTTGATCGCCGAACCGAAGAATACCGGCGTCTGAATGCCTTCCAGATAAGCTTTTCTGTCAAACGCGGGACAAACGCCGCGCACCATTTCGACGTCTTCGCGCAGTTTTGCGACTAAATCTGCCGGCAGCAAAGCGTCCAGCTTCGGATCGTCCAAGCCGTTGCAGACTTCTGCCTCCGCCGTCGTGCCGCGTTCCATTAACACCAGGCGATCATTCAACAGGTCATAGCACCCTTTAAAGTCTCTTCCCGATCCTATCGGCCAGGTCACCGGCGCGACTTCCAAAGCCAGCGTGTCTTCGATTTCGGACAACAAAGCGAACGGATCCTGAGAATCGCGATCCATCTTGTTGATAAACGTGATAATCGGCACATCACGCAGACGGCAGATTTCAAACAGTTTGCGTGTTCTGGCTTCAATACCTTTTGCGGCGTCAATTACCATCACGGCCGAGTCAACGGCTGTTAAAACGCGGTATGTGTCTTCCGAAAAGTCTTCGTGCCCCGGCGTATCCAGTAAATTGAAGGTGCAGTTCCGATATTCGTACGTCATAACGGACGAAGCGACGGAAATACCGCGTTCCCGTTCAACCTTCATCCAGTCGGAACGGGCGCGCCGCTGTTCGCCTCTGGCTTTGACGGCGCCGGCCATTTGAATGGCGCCCCCGAATAAAAGCAGTTTTTCGGTCAAAGTTGTTTTACCCGCATCGGGGTGGGAAATAATCGCGAATGTTCTGCGATGTGCCGTTTGTTCCGTTAAAGACGTCATTTCAGCCTCTTTAAATAAAATGATTTTGTTTGTACCACTATCCTGATGAAAAAGAAAACACAAAAGCAGGGAAAATCCTTTCCCTGTCTGCTATTCGGGAATGACGCTAATTTTCGGCTTCTTTTCTTTTGGAAACAATGCCTAAGGAAACGATCATTTTCAGTCCGTCTTCTACGGAAATATCCAGAGGGATCACGTCTTTTTTATGATATAAACTCCAATACCCGGACGTCGGGTTCGGCGTTGTCGGCACATAAACGGAAACCAAATCATCGTCTTTTAAAGCTTTTGAAAGCACATACGGCACGTCAGAAGTCACAAAAGCCACTGTCCACGCATCTTTACGGGGAAATTCAACCATAACAACCTGACTGAACGCATTCGATTTTTGGGAAAAAACCGTTTCAAACAGTTGCTTAAAAGTTGAATAAATTCCCGAAACAAGAGGAATTTTTTCCCACATGCGTTCCCACAAACGCACTAATAAACGGCCTAAATATCCTGTTGTAAAAGCTCCTAAAACAATCAGAAAAATAATGACGACGACAACGCCCAGTCCCGGAATGGCAAAAGGCAAATACTGTTCGGGGTTATATTCTTCCGGAATGAAACGGCGTACTTTGCTGTCAATGAAATTAACAAATAATACCGCCAGATAAATCGTTAAAGCCGGAGGAGCGGTTACCAATAATCCGGTCAGAAAATAATTGCGCAAACGCGTTACTAAAGTTTTTTTCCCCGTTTCTTTTGAAACTTCGTTTTCGGGCGAATCAGACATACCTTTTCCTAAAAAATTAAGCTAACTGCAAAATGCCTTTGTCTATCGCTTTCAACATAACCGCAATATCGCGCCACCCGGAAACGGGTTTTCCGTCGTCCTGGAACAGGTCGATTCCTTTACGGAAACAATATTCGTATATCTCTTCCGGATCGGCTTTCAATACTTCGTCCCACAAATCTTCCATTTCAGGGTTATCATAATCGGGCAAATCGCCAAAGATACCATATAAAACGGTTTCGCGATCATCTGAATAAAGCAATGTGGCCAACGGATCCGCAGAAGCGCTCAAATCCGCGATCTGTTGTTCTTTTTCTTGTTGAGAGGGCAGGAAAGAAGCGGCACGGATTAAATTTTCTTCCGTATATTGATTAGACAAGATTATTTCCTTTCGTCAAACAAACAGATAACAGTCTTTATCTTATAGATTGCTAGATTCTCATCTTTCAGTCAAGAGAAGGTTCGTAAAAAAAAACAGTTTTTAATCAAAGAGTTTCTTTCTTAAATCCTGCAAACTAAAAGATGAAAAAAATAATCCTTTTTTCTTATAAAAAAAGAGGAAGTCTTCTTCCTCTTTTTTTTTCAAAAAGAAAGGTATCAGATTAGCGTCCGTTTTTAATTCTGAGACGCGCCGCGACTATTGACGACTTGTTATTATCGAAAGAAACGGGACGATTTGAAATGTCTTTTCCTTTGGGAGCAACGTGTCCGGCTTTATCCTCTGCCGATTTTGTCCGTTTTGCCGTTTTAGCGATAACAGGACGAGCAACCGGTTCTTTTTTGCCTTGTTTTTCCTCGCCTTCCTTGTTGCTGACTTTGGACAGAGCATCAAACAGTTCTTTGTCCTTCTCTCCCAGCCGTTCAAAGCGGAAGTAGCGATCAATTTCCTTAAAGCCGTTTTCCAGAGTAACCATAAACTTCTTGTATTTTTCACCCAGTTCCGGATTTTCTCTGGACAATTTTTCCAACATTTCCAAATGGCCTTTGGAGCCGATTTTGTAATCGGACATTTCATTGATTTTGGAATACATGGTCTGAGCTTCTTCGCACACTTCAGAGCCTTCTTTCTGCCAAGCGAAATGGCAACCCAGTCTGACAGCGCCGCCGTCGGATTTAATGCTGTCGCCGACCATGAGAGTTTCTTCAGGCGTTGCGCCATGACGATCCAAAATGCCCTGCAGAACTTCCATATTCGGTTTCCAGACATCGCCATTGTTCATGACTAATTTGTCGCCCAGTTTTGCAACCAAAGCGTCGCGGTAATCGCTGTAGTTTCCGCCGGTTACCTGCATGGGGGCTTTTTTGAACTGAACTTTGCCGTCAACTTCTTCCGTTGTCGAGTCCGCGCGGCAAACCAGTCCGTCAATCATATCAAGCGGGAAATTCATATCCGCCAGACGAGCGATAGCGCCGGAAACGGGAGAATCCGTATACAGAACAAACTGCGCGCCGGCGGCTCTCGCTTTGCGAATCGTAGCAATCACGCCTTCGTACACGGTGTTTCCTTCATGGTATTGTTTGGCAACGTCGTGGCAAATCTGAGCGTCGATTTTTTCCAAACGGGCGCGTTCTTCGGGCGATAAGCCTTCCAGACTTAAAGACGGTGTTTCTTTCAACAAATCCGGGAAATTATGAAAACGGGCGTAACCGCCTGCGTTTTCCCGAATTTCTTCATACAGTTTGTCCTTTTCAATACCACGGCTTTCGGCAAGTCTTTCAATTCCCTTGTCCCAAGCCAAACCCCAATTGTTAAAATAATCCGAAATTGTGTTATCAATATCGCTGATAATCAATTTCACAGGCGTCTTTTCACTCATCAGAACCTCACTATATAAAAATATTCTTTACTTCTTTTATACCTAAGCTTTTTTCTTTTTTCAAGGATATTTTGTCTATAATTCTGCTTTTTTTTCGCGGGTTTTTTATGGAAAACAAAAAAACAATAAAAATCAATAACTTGTATAAAATTAAAATTCATTCTTTCTTCTTAAAAAAAGAAGCTTTTTTCGTTCTTTTCCAAAAATCCCCCTAAAATAACACAAAGTACGGCAAAATAGACAAAACGACTCTTATGTCTTTTTCTGAAATCTGTTGTCAAAAAAATCTGCTGTTTTAATATTATGCCGATATTGCGCCGGAAACAAACGAAAAGGCGCGGGAATACCGACAGGGAAAAACGATGAAAAGGAAGAAAACGCTCTTACCGCTTTGTTGAATATTATGGCTTGTCTGCGCGATCCGGAAAAAGGGTGCCCGTGGGATCGCGTTCAGACGGCTCAAAGCATTTCCAAATACACGTTGGAGGAGGCTTACGAAGTTTACGATGCCGTGGCTTCAAACGATATGGTAGCTTTACGCGAAGAGTTAGGTGATCTTTTGTTTCATATCGTTTTTTATGCGCGCATGGCCGAAGAACAAGGCTCTTTTGATTTTTTTGATGTGGCTCAGTCGGCCTGCGACAAAATGATTCGCCGCCACCCGCATATTTTCGGCACGGCAAAAAAGGCTCCCGATTGGGAGGAAGTCAAATGTCAGGAACGCGCCGAACATCATCAAACGGGAATTTTATCCGGCATAGCCAAAGCTTTGCCCGCTGCGACCAGAGCGTATAAATTGCAAAGCAGGGCGGCGCGGGTCGGCTTTGATTGGGACAAGCCGGATTTGGTTTTGGATAAAATCGTGGAAGAAAGTGACGAACTGCGCGCGGAAATCGCTCAAAAAGAACATGTTTCGGAACGCGAAGACGAAATGGGGGATTTACTGTTCGCTTGTGTTAATTTAGCGCGCAAACTCAACATAGATCCGGAAAAAGCGCTTAAACGGACAAACGCTAAATTCGAACGCCGCTTTTCTCATATTGAAACAGTCCTGAAAAGCCAAAACCGAAGCTTTGAACAAACAACTCTGGACGAAATGGAAGAGCTTTGGATTGAAGCAAAGAAAATGGAAAAAAGCAACAATCCGGTCTGAGATCGCTCTTTGGGTTAATTCTCCCACATACTTGAATAATTCTGCTCTTTGCGGATTCGAACGCCGCGGCCGAACCGTCCCGTGCTTAAAAAGCTATGCGCCATTTCGATCAATTTGTCGTCCTGATGCAGGAAGAAATGCGTTTTATTTAACGCCATAAATTCTTCTTTGGCGCCGATGCAGTGCGCCTCTTTAACGGGCAGTATTCCATCGTTATCTTCTTTAAATAAAGGCAAAACGCCTTTTTCATCGTCCTTTCCGGCGATTATTACGCCGAAATCGCCGCTTGGCAGAGGCAGTTTTTTTGCTATTTCAGGCAAAATGCTTTGCCCCGCTTCTCCCAACAAAAGACGATACCATTTTTTGTTGTTCCATTTTTCCGCCCAGGAATATCCGCGATGCGGCGTTGCCAAAAACACACTTCGGCCGATTTTGTCTTTCCAAGAGGGATTTTCGCCCATTATCTGGCGTAAAATCAATCCGCCCGTTCCGTAAGCGACAAAGTTAATCTGTTCCAGATCTTTGCGATGTTCCAACAGCGCGTTCAAAATCTGAGCCGATTTCGCTAAACTGAATCGCAGTGTCGGATAGCTGAAAACTATCGGTTCATAATCTTTTTGAAAATACCGCGCTATTTTTTCAAAAGAAGACGGACGCTGGAATAAGCCGTGGATAAAAACAACGGCTTTTTTGGGGGGAGAAGGAACTTCCCATGCCTGTTGAAATGTAAACAACGCATTATGGCATTGTTCAAAGGATCCGGCGCATCGTTTGACGTTAAACGGATCTAATAAACGGCAACGATGCGTCCACATGGATTCCTGAACGCGCCACCCTGCATAGCTGTATTTGTCAATCCAATAAAATAAACCGCCGTACGTGAAAAAAGGAAAAGACATGCTGACACCCGTTCTGTTTTTTTATAATCATATCAAGCCTGTCTGTTAAAAAGCAAGTTGATAACGTCGCTTCTTTTCTTCTCTCGACTTTTTTTGTTTAACGTGCCAAATTACGTTTTATGAAACAGATTACACTTTATACGGACGGCGCGTGCAGTGGTAATCCCGGCTTGGGCGGCTGGGGAGCCGTGTTGTGTTATAAAGGCGTTGAAAAAGAAATCAGCGGATCGCAGGAATCAACTACGAATAACCGCATGGAGTTGACTGCTGTTTTACAGGCGTTGCAGTTGTTGAAAGAACCGTGCGAAGTCGACCTTTACACGGATAGTCAGTATGTGATGAAGGGCGCGGAAGAATGGCTGATTGGCTGGGTAAAGAACGGCTGGAGAACCGCCGATAAAAAACCGGTTAAAAACAGCGATCTGTGGCAGGAATTATATCGCTTCAGCAAAAAGCACGTTCTGCACTGGCATTGGGTCAAAGGACATGCCGGTCACCCGGAAAACGAACGGTGCGATCTGTTGGCCAGAAACGCGATTGAAGCTTTGCGGGAAGCTTTGAAATAAACATAACCCCCTGCCGTTTGGTCGGCAGGGGGTGGAAAAGTTTTTATGAAATCCTATCTGGACTTTTTATCGGCCAGCTTCTTCATGAAAGCCGGATTGACTTTTTCAGCCGGTTTTGTCTGTGTCTGCGCTTTGACTTCCAGAGCTTTTTCTTTCGACATAAAGCGATAGAACTTGGTTAAATCCTTAAAGCTTTCCAGAACTTCCGTCGGACGGTTGGTATCGTTCATCTGTTCCAGATGCTCTTCCGTCGTCAGTTTATAATTTGGATCCTGGCAGAATGTTCTGTAGCAACGATTCGTCGCTTCATCAATAACGGTGCCGCCTTTCTGCCACGCGTAGTTCATGCCCAGCGTGATGGCCGCCGTTCCGTCCGAACGAATGTTATCGCCGACCATAACGGCAGTGGAAGGATCTTCAATGCCCATGTCGTCCAGAATGCGTTGCATATTCTTGGGATTCGGCTTGTTCGTCTTCGGTTCCAGAATAACCAGCTTATCCCCTAAAGCGTTGCGTAATTCTTCGGCTTTGCCTTTGACAGGCTTATGGAAAACCTGTCCGTCTTTCAGGTCGGGCAAAACATACAATCCGTCAATCATATCCGCCGTGATGCCCATTTTAGCCAGACGGGGAATGCAAACCGATTCGCGCGAATCCGTATAAAGAACGACTTTTGCGCCGGAAGCTTTGATTTTGTTGATTGTCGCGGCGACGCCTTCATACAGTTCGGCTTTGCTTCTTTCTTTATCCCATTCGTGGAAAATCTTTTCCAATTCCTGTTCCATTTCGGGGGAAGTCGGCTTTAAAGACGGTGTCAGCGCCACGTCCGAACGCAGATCTTTTCCGATATAAGGGCCGGAAATATGCTTCATGCTGTCGGGAACGTGAGCCAATAAATCCTTTGAAATATCGTCGCGATCGCGGCCGTACAAAGCGGCCAGCTTGTCCAGAGCTTTGTCCAAAGCGTTGCCCCATGTGCCGAATTTATCGGCCAAGGTATTGTCGATATCGGTAATAACCAAACTAATCGGTTTTTTATCAGACATAATAAATCACCCCTTGAATAGAGAAGAGCCATTAATTTTTTTTATAACAAAATTAAGGTGAAAAGAAAAGCTTTTTTTGTCCATAGACGGAAAATAAATTTGTTTTCATGAAAAATTGACGTTTTTCCGGCTTTCCGAGATATACGGTTCTTTCTATGAAAAAGTCGCTTTAATAAACGGTCGTTTCCTGAAAGGCTGGACAAAAAGTCAGTTTGTCAATCGGCAGGCTTCGTTTCCGTATCGTCTTTGTCTGAACAATTTGAAAAATCAACGGTATAAAGCAAATAAGGCGGCGGCGTATTCAGTTCTTCGCGAATGCCGCAGGGAAGATTTTTTCCCGACAGTAACTGGTCAAGCAACGTATCGGCTTTGTTCATTTTGGCAAAGAAAGAATACCGCTTTTCCATATCGTAAAACAAGGAGGGGTTTCCGGCAACTTCCAGATACAGCAGTATGGCTTTAACGCGGTGCTTTTTCATTAATTCCAAAACGTCTTTTTCGTTCGGATTGTGTAGCATGCCGGAGTTGTCGACAATTCCTTCGAGATTTCTGTGATAGGGAGAACCGACGGCATTTTCTTCCAAAAACCAAACGATTTCAGGACCCATGAAAATGTCGGATAAAATACTGCCTTCTCCGTCGGGCAGGTAAGGTTTAACCGACAGGACTGACGGACGATTATTTCTGGATAACACGCGATTTACCGAAAGATAGTTTATTCCCAAATAAAGCGCGGCGCCGATATAAAGAACCATCAAAGCCCAGCTTTTTTTGCGTTCGGATAAGGAAAGATTTTGCAGGCGAACGGAAAAAGCCGATACGAACGGAAAAGGCGTAAATAAAGCCGCCAGACGGGAAAATCTGACCGCCTCGGAAGAAAGTCCCGTTAAAAAAATTAAAGGGACAAACGTTAAAATTAAAAAAGAACGTTGAAGCGAAGAGCAAAATTTAAAAGCGATCAAGCCGACTACCAAACTGAGCACGGCCGGCCAACACCCTAAAAAGAAAATCAGAGGCCTTTTAAATCCGGGCTGTAATTCCAAAACGTTTTTGGCCCAGACCGCTTTAAGAAGGGGCGAAAAATAAGGCTTTAACACAACGGAAGGAGAGAAAATCACAAATAAAACGGCAACGAAAAACGCCGCGGTTAAAATCAGGTTGGCGCTTTTTTTCCAAAACGTTGACAGTATCTTTTTTTCATCGTCCCGATGCAAAATAAACATGGCGACGGTCGTAAAGCCGATGATCGTAACCAATAAAAAAGACAATCGGCCGTTGTCCGGAAAAAAGAATCCTTCATACGGCGGGTTGATGATCAAACAGACAAGAGCGCTGATAAAATAGTAAAAACAATAAATAATGCAGGCTTCCAGGCTTTTTTTTCTTAATAAAAACAATACGATTAAACCGGCCAGCAAAGAATAAGAAATCAACAGCCCTTCGACGGAAGACCAAAGGCATAATCCCGCGCTGATTCCCGCTGTTTTCAGGTGCTTTGTCTGCCCGTCGTTTAAGTAATGGATCAGGCCTCCCGTTAAAATAAAGGAAAATAAAGCCGTCAGCACATGATGATCCGGCTTGATCAGAATATAAGTTTCCGTGATGGAAGGCTGAATGAAAAAAAGGCATAAACCGGCTAAACGCGCTAACGGATTCCCCACGGGTTTAAGCGCCCAGACCAATGCGGCGGCGGATAACATCAGAACGCCAATCTGGTAAAGAAAACCGCCCCAGAAAACGGCTTCTTTCACAGGAAGAAACGGAAAAAGAGGCAGGGAAAAAAACAGCCAGAACACGTCTGTGACGCGCGTGAAATGCAGAATTTCGCCAAAGGGATAATTTGTGTGCATGTAAGGTATTTCCGCCCAGGATCGGGAGGAAAGCAGATCCAAAATCCGCACGGCGTGCGTGTAGTTATCTGTGTCGGGATAAAAAGACGGTCTTAAATGGGGCAAAACGACAAGTTGTGTGATTAAGACAAAAAAAGCCGCCATTAAATATTCGTGTTTTTTATAAAAGGCATACATCGACTTTTTATCCTTTTCTTTGTCGCATTTGAAAGAATATGTAAAAAAAGAAAGAAGGTCAAGACGACTTTAACCGGCGCCGCCGACGGTGATTTTCGAGATGCGCACGGAAGGCAGTCCCACGCCGACCGGCACTATTTGTCCGCCTTTTCCGCAGGAACCGATGCCGTTGTCCAAACAGGAATCGTTGGCAATCATGTCGATGTTATTCATAACGTCAATGCCGCTACCGATTAAAGTGGCGTCTTTAATCGGGGCTGTCAGTTTGCCGTCTTCGATCAGGTAAGCTTCGGAAGAGGTGAAAACGAATTTGCCCGAAGTGATGTCCACTTGCCCGCCGTGGAAAGATTTTGCGTAAACGCCTTTTTTGACTGAAGCGATTATTTCCTGCGGATCTTTATCTCCGCCGGTCATGAAGGTGTTCGTCATGCGAACCTGCGGCGCGCAGGAAAAAGATTCGCGCCGGCCGTTGCCGGTTGACTGTTTGTTCATCAGACGAGCGTTCATGCGGTCAAGCATGTAGTTCTTTAAAATGCCGTCTTCAATCAAAACGGTGCGTTGGGAAGCTGTTCCTTCATCGTCAATCGTAATGGAACCGCGGCGGTCGGGCAGGGTGCCGTCATCAACGACAGTGATTCCTTTGGCGGCGACCTGTTCGCCGATCTTTCCGGTAAATACGGAAGAGCCTTTGCGGTTAAAATCGCCTTCCAGTCCGTGGCCGACGGCTTCATGCAATAAAACGCCGCTCCAGCCTGAACCTAAGACAACGGGCATTTCTCCCGCGGGGGCGGCGACAGAATCCAGATTGACCAGCGCCGTGCGCAAAGCTTCGTCCGCGGCGGCTTTCCAGACGGATTCGCCAATAATGCGATCGTATGCATAGCGTCCGCCCATGCCGAACGCGCCGCTTTCCATTTTGTCGCCGTTTTTAACGATGACGGAGATGTTTAAAAAAACCAACGGCCGTATATCGCAGGCTTCCCGTCCGTCCGCGCCGATAATTTTGACGGCCTGCCATTCGCCGGACAAAGAAGCGGAAACCTGAGCGATTTTCGATTCTTTTCCGCGCAGGTAGGAATCGATGCGCTTCATTAAATCTATTTTGTTTTCAAAAGAAACCAAAGGAAGAGGGTTAATATCGGTATACAGCGCTTTCGCAGGCGAAGAAGCCGTGACGAACAATTCGGCGTTCGCATGGTTTTTCTTAATCGGTTGAACGCTTTCGGCCGCCTGACGCAAAGACGGCAAAGTCAAATCATTGGAGATTGCATAAGCATAAGTGTCTTCGCAGACGGCTCTTAATCCGAATCCGGAAGTCGCGTCAAAAGAAGAAGTCTTGATATGACCGTCGTCAAACGTTATTTGCTCGGAAAAGCGCTGTTCCATAAACAGCTCGCCGTCGTTGCACCCGAGAAGGGCGTTTTGAACGGTTTTAATTGTCTGCTCTTTATCCATGCGATTGAAAAAAATATCGTCAATGCGGTTTTGAACGCTCATTGTAATCCTCTTCTTTATTTTTAGCTGTTTTGCGATTATATTTTAGAAGCAATTTACAAAAAAATGCGTTAAAAAATAAAAGAGATTATAAACTTTTTTTTATGCGCAAAGAATCTGAGGAGAGAAAACATGTTCCCTTTGATCGGTTTGTTGGTCGTTGTCGGCAGCGTCGTCGGCGGTTATTTGTGGGGCGGCGGTCACTTGAACGTTTTGTGGCAGCCCGGCGAATTCGTTATTATCGGCGGCGCGGCGTTCGGCGCTTTTTTGATTTCAAATCCGCCAAACGTCGTTTTTTCCACATTCAAAACCCTGCCGCGTATTTTTATGGGGGCGCGATACAACAAAAAAAGTTTCACGGAAGCGCTGGGCATGTTTTATGTCTTCTTCCGTCTGGGAAAGTCTAAAGGAAACATGGCGTTGGAAGCGCACGTCGAAAAGCCGGAGTCGAGCGATATTTTCAAACAGTTCCCTTTAATTATGAAAGACCATGAGGCTATGGACTTCATGACCGGATACATGCGTTTGCTGACGTTCGGCACTCTGGCGCCGCATGAGGTCGAAGCCGTCATTGACGCGGAAATGGAAGGAATTCATCACGAAAAAGAAGCTTTGTCCGCCGGCTTGAATCGTGTCGCGGACGCTTTGCCCGGCTTGGGTATCGTCGCCGCGGTGCTGGGCGTTATTCATACGATGGGCGCTTTGAACGAACCGCCTGAAATTTTAGGGAACCTGATTGGTGCGGCGTTGGTCGGAACATTTTTCGGCGTGTTGATGGCTTACGGTTTCGTCGGTCCTTTGTCGGCGGCGGTCGCAAACACTCTGAATCCCGAATTGGAATACCTTAATCTGATTAAGGCGGCTCTTCTGGGGCATATTCAAGGCTATGCGCCGCAGGTGTCCGTCGAGTTCGCGCGCAAATCCCTGCCGCCGGAAGTTCGCCCGAGCTTTGCGGAAGTCGACGCTATGTGCGAAAAATTATAAGACGGAGAGGCGGATATGGCGGATCAAAATCGTCCTATTGTTGTTAAGCGCGTTAAAAAGGGCGCTCACGGCGCTCACGGCGGTTCGTGGAAAGTGGCTTACGCCGACTTTATGACGGCGATGATGGCGTTCTTTTTGCTGATGTGGATTTTGCAGACGGCAACAAAAGAACAAAAAGCGGGAATCGCACAGTATTTTACAACAGGTACGATTATGGATTCCTCAACCGTCGGCGGCGAAACGATTTTAACGGGCGGTATGGAGACTTTGGAAACGACGGAAGCGGCTCAGGCGATGCCGTTCGCCGGATTTGACGGTTCGAACGAATTCCCCGAGTTGTCGCCGCAAAGAGAACGTCTGCTTCAACAGGAAAAAGATATGTTCGATCGCGCCAGAATTGCCTTGGAGGAAGCCATGCAATCCGATCCGGCTTTAATGGAGCTGAACGACAGTCTGGTTATTTCGCAGACGAAAGAAGGCATGCAAATCCAGTTGATAGATCTGTTGAATCATTCGATTTTCCGTAGCGGATCGGACGAACTGACGCCGAACGGTTTTCGTTTGACGGGAATGCTTGCGCGCGTTTTGCAAAAAATGCCTCATTCGATGGTGATTGAAGGACATACCGATGCCGTGCCGTATACGGGAAAGAAAGACTATTCCAACTGGGAATTGTCTTCGGATAGGGCGCTGGCGTTCAGACGCACGCTGATTAAGCTCGGAATAAAGGAAAACAAGATTACGCGCGTGATCGGAAAATCGTCGACCGAGCCGTATGTTAAAAGTGATCCCAAAGCGCCTCAAAATCGCAGAATCAGCGTTACGTTGGTTTCTTTTGCTTTGCAGGAAGAAGAAAAAAAGGAAGAAAAGGCGAAAAACAAATAATCTGCCGGATTGTTTTTTCAGCTTCTTAGGGGCTAAGTCCCGCTTTATGAAAAAATTACCAAAAT
>JAFZYY010000009.1 GCA_017616015.1 Alphaproteobacteria bacterium
TAGACCTGTCCGACCCGTTTACGGGCAGCAAGTAACAAAATGCGCCTGCCAGACCGTTGTACGCCGTTTAGGCGTCGCTAGTAGCATGAGGGCTACGCCCGTCCTGTGAAGTACCACGCGCTAGGCGCGTGGGTGTCTATTCTAATTCCGTATCGGACGTTTTTTTACGTTTTTGCACGCTAAACCGCGTTGACTTTCCAAACGCCCGGTTATTTCCGCACAAGCGGTTTGTATTTCACGCGGTGCGGCTGGTCGGCGTCGGCGCCCAAGCGGCGCTTTTTATCCGCTTCATATTCTTCGTAGTTGCCTTCAAACCATTCGACGTGGCTGTCGCCTTCAAATGCCAGAATGTGCGTCGCGATGCGGTCAAGGAACCAGCGGTCATGCGACGTAACGACGGCGCAACCCGGAAACGCCTGCAACGCCTGTTCCAAAGCCCGGAGCGTGTCGACGTCCAGATCGTTCGTCGGTTCGTCCAGCAGAATGACGTTTGCGCCGGATTTCAGCATTTTTGCCATGTGAACGCGGTTGCGTTCCCCGCCGGACAGCTGACCGACCTTTTTCTGTTGATCGGAGCCTTTGAAGTTGAACTGTCCGACATAAGCGCGGGACTGGACTTTGCGCTTGCCTAAAACGATCTCGTCCTGTCCCTGCGAGATTTCTTCCCAAACGGTTTTATTCGGGTCGAGCGCGTCGCGGCTTTGATCGACATAACCCAACTGTACGGTTTCTCCAATTCTGAAGTCGCCGGAATCGGGTGTTTCCTGTCCGGTAATCATACGCATCAAAGTTGTTTTTCCCGCGCCGTTCGGACCAATCACGCCGATAATGCCGCCGGGGGGGAGTTTGAAGGATAAATCGTCAATCAGCAAACGGTCGCCGTAACCTTTGGAAACGTTTTTGGCCTCGATGACCAGATCGCCCAGACGCGGGCAGGGCGGAATAACGATTTGAGCGTTCTGAACGGCCTCTTTATCCGCTTCGTTGACCAAAGCGTCAAAAGCCTGAATACGGGCTTTGCTTTTCGCCTGACGGGCACGCGGGCTTTGCCGGATCCATTCCAGTTCCTGTTTGATTGTGCGCTGGCGGGCGGATTCTTCCTTGGCTTCCTGAGCCAGACGTTTTTCCTTCTGTTCCAGCCAGGAGGAGTAGTTGCCCTCATAGGGGATACCTTCGCCGCGGTCAAGCTCTAAAATCCAACCGGTAACATTGTCTAAGAAATAACGGTCGTGCGTAACCATGACCACCGTTCCCGGATAGTCATGCAGA
Organism: Alphaproteobacteria bacterium; assembly: GCA_017616015.1. Classification (GTDB taxonomy): domain Bacteria; phylum Pseudomonadota; class Alphaproteobacteria; order CAAGCB01; family CAG-977; genus UBA11549. The sequence goes on from JAFZYY010000009.1 coordinate 1,270, forward strand.
TGCTGTTGCAACCACGCGACGGATTCCGCGTCCAGATGGTTCGTCGGTTCGTCCAGCAACAAAAGGTCGGGCTTTGACAGCAACAGACGGCACAAAGCGACGCGGCGCTTTTCGCCACCGGACAGCTTCGTCACGTCGGCGTCGGCAGGCGGACAGCGCAGGGCGTCCATCGCGATTTCGATCGTGCGTTCCAGATCCCAGCCGTTGCAGGCGTCGATTTTTTCCTGCAATTCCGCTTGTTCGGCAATCAAAGAGTTCATTTCATCGTCGGACATTTCCTCGCCGAATTTCATTGAAAGCTCTTCAAACCGTTTCAGCAAATCGCGCGTTTCGCCGCAGCCGTCCATCACGTTTTCCATAACGGTTTTCTTCGGATCCAACTGCGGTTCCTGCGGCAGGTAGCCGACGCTGGCGCCTTCGGCCGCCCAGGCTTCGCCGTTGAATTCGGTTTCGATGCCGGCCATGATTTTCAACAGCGTGGATTTTCCCGCGCCGTTTGCGCCCAACACGCCGATTTTCGCCCCCGGAAAGAAAGACAGCCAGATGTTGTTCAGCACCTGCTTGCCGCCGGGATAGGTTTTCGACAGGTTTTTCATTACGTAGATGTACTGGTATGAAGCCATGATCGCCCTCGTTAAAATGAATTGAAGTCTTGTTTATATCAGATACGGAAAGCCGTTCAAAGCAAAATCAACGACCGCCGCGGAGGGAAGAAAAAAGAAAACAAGTAAACGGGAAACTTTTTCTGTTTTTTCTAGAGACCGCCTCCGAATAAGTCATCGAAAAAGCTTCGGCCTCTTCTTTTCCCCAACTCTATACGGGGGGGGAGGAGAGCAGGCCAGAGAAAGGATCGTATTCATCTGACTGAGCAGATTCATGGAAAAACGTCCGGCAAACCAATCCGGTTGATAGGCTCTTCCGGTAGTTAATTTCATTTTTGCTTCCCATTCTTTTTCCAGACCGAGCAAAACGACATAGGGCAACAGTTCTTCCATGCTTTTAAAATTGACTCCTTTGGGCAAAGTCTTGTCGTCGGATTTTAAGAACATTTTAATTCCGTCCAGACAGGCAATGATGCGCATTCCTTCGTATGTCGGGCGAATGATCAAAAACGAATAAAAAATCAAAGCGATGACGGATAGTCCGAAAAACAAAAAGACCGTTTTCAGTTCCGGATCCGTGTGGCAACTGAGAATAGCTTCACTAAGGAAAAGAAAGAAAAAGAAGGAAATTCCTCCTAATGACAGGGGAGGAATCTTTTTTGCGGCCAGTCCCTTCAGGAGCCGTTTTCCCGAAGGAAGACCGACATATAACAGAATTCCGAAAAATCCGGGTTCCCGGGGTTCTATGGGAAGGCTTAAAGCGGTCACCAGTGCCAAAAGCAAAAGGCTGCCTAAAAAAACAAACAGCGTGTTTGAAGTAAAATATTTTTTCTCCGCCTGTTTTTTAAGATCTTCAGAAAGATTTAGCATGAGACGTTCCGTCTTTGCGGAATACTTATCAACGATAAGCAAAGGAAATGTCAGGGAATGCTCAAATGTTATTTCGTCTTCGTTTTGTGCTTCCCGTGCTTTGATGACTTTTATCAATCCGTTGTTAAATTCGAATTTCAAAAAACCGGACAATCCTTTTTGCAACAGAGAAGCCGCCAGACAGCCTTCTTTGTTATGTCCGTAGGAATATATCCACCCCGCCAATGCCGGCGTTAAACCGGACGGCCCTCGAATTTTAGGAAGAACGGTTCCTTCCGTCGGATCGCGCCCGAATAAAAACCAGGTGACAAGCATATATGCGACCAGAATCAACGCGGCATACAGCACGGATCGTTCCACGGGAAGCCGCGCTGCGGCGATTAAACCTTTATCAAAGCGGACGTCAATAGTTAGTTCTTCGCCTGCTTGCAGATCCGATGACCAGAAAACGCCCGTTTCGGGATCATAATTGCAGGGCGTTTTTTTGAATCCCTGAATATATCCAGAGTACTTAACCGCTTCAGCGCCTTGAGGCAGGACGATTTTGGCCGCGGCTTGTTCTATCGGGAAATCCCATTTTCCCGTTACGTTCCAATAAATCTCGTCGTATTTTCTGAAGTTTGAAATAACGTTGTCTGCCCGATACGTTATTTCAAAGGTATACAGTCCGTCATGCGGCAGATTGATATAAACGTTTAGAAAAGGTATGCAGTGTCTTCTGTATTGATATTTGCAACCTTTTACCACGGAAGACGACGCTTCTTTGCCGCCGTGTCTGACGGAAATAACCGAATAATCCGTTGTTCTTGTTATGGGCAGACTGCGGTAAAAACGGCCATTGATTTGCCGGCCTTCGCTGTTGACGGTAATTTTTTCCGTTACGAGGACGGAGCCGTCGGACTGCACGTGAATATCGGAATGGAAATTCTTGATCGTTTCCTCCGCAACGGCCGCGAAAGGAAGAAAAGAAAAAACAAGTAAAAGAAAAAAATATTTCATCTTTTTCTAACGGCCGCCGCCTCCTCCGCCGCCGAAGCCGCCGCCCGAATGTCCGCCGCCGTCCGATCCGCTGTGCGAACGGCTTGAGCCGTCGGATACATGAGGAGAAGCGCAGGCTTTGGATACGCAGGAATGAATTTTATCGAAACTGCGTGCCGAAAAATGCTTGTCGTCGTACCAATCCGGCTGATATGTCGCGCCTTCCAGTATCTGTTTCATTTTCGCTTCCCATTGTTTTTTCAGTCCCAGCAGAAAAGCGTAAGGCAACAGTGATTCCATTTTTTTGAAATCGACTTCTTTGGTTGAAGACGGATCCGTTGCTTTTAAAAACATTTTAATTCCGTCCAGATGAGCGATGATTTGCACACCTTCATCGGTCGGACGAATAATCAGACGGGAATAAATCAGCAAAGCGACAAAGGAGAATATATAGAAAAAAGCGATTATTCTTGCTTCCGGAAAGCTGAGCATGACGCTTATGATCATTGTGCTGAACTGAAAGCAGATAAAACTAAGAATAAGTTTTAAAAAAGAAAATCCGTCTTTTGTATAAAAGGAAATAATTCCTTTTCCGGCAGGAATGAAAAGAAGTGTACAAATTCCCGCCAGAAACGCCAAATTCAGTTCGTCGGCCAGAAAGTACAGTCCGACCGTCAGCGCCAAAGCCAGAACGCCCCCCCGAAAAAACCACGGCGTATTGGTTATGAAATACTGCTCGCCGCGTTGTTTTAATGTGGTTTTAAACAGATCCATGAAGTGATGGAGTGTTGAAGAATATCTGTTTGCTAAAGACAGAGGAAACTTCAGATTTTTCTCAAACATTCTTTCTTCGTCGGTTTTGGCTTTGCGTACTTTTTCGATTTTCAGGCCTTTTTTTTCTTCTATTTTGAAAAAGCCCGATACGCCACCTTCCAACAAAGAGGCCGCCAGATAATCTTTGTTTCGGCCGTGGAAATAGATCCAACACGCCAGAGCGGCTGACAGATTGGGAATTCCGCGGAATCTGGGCATGACAGCGTCTTTTTCGGAAACATGCCCGAACAAATACCATGTGATCAGCAGATAAGCCCCCATAATTAAAGCGGCATATCTGACGTATTTATCCAAAGGCGGAGGAGAAGGCCGTGTCGCGGTAAAGCCTTTGTCAAAGCCGACGGCAACCGTCAATCCTTCGCCGCTGTCCAGATCGGAGGCCGAAAAAACGCCTGTTTCGGGATCATAATCGCTCGGCGTTTCGGATCCGTAAGGACCGACATATCCCGCATGTTGGACTTCTTTGGCTCCTTCAGGCAGAAAAACTTTGGCAGAGGCGCGCTCTATCGGGAAAATCCATTCGTTGCCCGTGACGTTCCAATAAATTTCGTCGTAATTATCAAACCCTAAAATGACGTTGGAAGCCTGATAAGTGATTTCAAACGTATACAGTCCGTTTCGGGGCAGGTAATCGTCGTTTCCCGTGTTAATTCTGAAATAACGTCCGACTCTTTCCGTAAAATAAGACTCTTCTTCTCCGTCGCGTCTGACGGAAACAACCGAATAGCGGACGCCTTTTGTTCTTGGCAGATCGCGATAGATGCCGCGCCTGATTTTGTTGCCTTCGCGGTTGACGGTGATACTTTCGGTGACAAGAACGGAACCGTCGGTTTGCACCAGAATATCGGAATGAAAATCTTTAATCGTTTCCGAGGCGAAAACTGCGGAAGGAATTGAAAAAAGAACAAAAAAGAAAATAAGTAAACGAAAAACTTTTTTCATCTTTTTCTAACGGCCGCCGCCGCCCCCGCCGCCGAAGCCGCCGCCCGAAAAGCCCCCGCCGCCCGATCCGGATTTGGACGGACGGGTGCAGGATTTGGATACGGTCGATTGCATATTGCTGAAACTGCGCGATGAAAAATGACGGCCGCAATACCAGGTCGGTTTGTATACCGCGCCGGCTAAAGCGATTTTCATTTTTGCTTCCCATTCTTTTTCCAGGCCGAGCAGAAAAGCGTAAGGTAGCAATTCTTCCATTTTGCCTGTATTAACGCCGCTGGGCAAAGTCGGTTCAACGGCTTTTAAAAACATTTTGATTCCGTCTATATGGGCGATGACTTGCATGCCTTCGTAAGTGGGGCGAATGATTAAATAGGAATAAACAAGCAAAGAAATACAAGACAAAATATAAAAAATAACGATGACTCTCGTTTCGGGAATTTCTGCCGTAATTCCCATCGTCATTACGCTGAAATGAAAACTGACAAACCCCAAAATAAAAAGAGAGGAAAAAGGAAACTTTCCGGCTGTTAAACCGGATATCAGCGCTTTGCCGGCGGGAATGAAAAAGAGCAGATAAAAGCCCATTATGCCCGCTAAGGGAAGCTCTCCCGCCAGGAAACACAAGCCGGCCGTTAACGCCAAAGTCAAAACACACCCCAAAACCAGCCATAGTGTGTTGGACGTGAAATACTGTTCGCCGGCCTTCTGTTTTAAAAATTTTTCGAAATCGTTCATAAAGCGTTCCATTGCCGGAGAATATTTTTCTTTAAGAGTTAATGGAAAGCTCAGATTATTCTCAAACATCTTTTCTTCGCCGCTTTTGGCGGGACGTATTTTGTCAATTGTCAATCCGGAATTATCTTTTATCCGAAAGAAACCGGACACGCCGCCTTGCAATAAAGCGGCGGCCAGGCAACCCGCTCTGTTATGTCCGTAGGAATAAATCCAACCGGCCTGAGCGGCCGTTAAGTTGGTCAGTCCGTGATATCTGGGCATGATCGCGTCTTTTTCGGGATCGCGTCCGAACAAATACCAGGTAAATAACAGGTAAGCGCCCAATATCAATACGGCATATTCTACATATTTGTTTAAAGGAACGGTTTCCGCATTTGTTATGGTTACGAACCCCTTGTCAAAGCCGACGGCGACCGTCAGTCCCGATCCGTCGCGCAGATTTGACGCCGAAAAAACACCCGTGTCAAGATTGTAATCGCTCGGCGTTTTGGATCCGTAAGAACCGACATATCCGGCACGTTGAATTTCTTTGGCTCCTTCAGGCAGAAAAACTTTGGCGGAAGCGCGCTCTATCGGAAAAATCCATTCGTTGCCCGTGACGTTCCAATAAATTTCGTCGTAATTATCAAACCCCAAAATAACATTGGAAGCCTGATAAGTGATTTCAAACGTATACAGGCCGTTTCGGGGCAGGTAATCGTCGTTTCCCGTGTTAATTCTGAAATAACGTCCGACTCTTTCTGTAAAATAAGGCTCTTTTTCCCCGTCGCGTCTGACGGAAACAACCGAATAGCGGACGCCTTTTGTTCTTGGCAGGTCGCGATAGATCCCGCGCCGGATTTTGTTGCCTTCGCGGTTGACGGTGATACTTTCGGTGACAAGAACGGAACCGTCGGTTTGCACCAGAATGTCGGAATGAAAGTTTTTAATCGTTTCCAGTGCAAAAGCCGGCAGGGAAAGAACACAAAAAATAAGGAATAAAAAAAGCTTGCGCATTAAAACGAGACCTTCACATTTTGTTTTTCGGATTCATCAACTTCGAAGAAGTCTCTTTTGCCGAAACCGTATTTGGCGGCAATGATGTTTGACGGAAAAGCGTCGATTGCCGTGTTCAGGTCGCGAACGGTGGCATTATAGTACCGTCTGGCGTTTTGCAGGTCGTCCTCGACCGTGTTCATGGATTGCTGCAATTCAATGAAAGTCGTGTTGGCTTTTAAATCGGGATAGTTTTCGCTTAAAGCAAACAAGGATTTGAGCGTTTGCGCGAATTCTTTTTCCGCGGCGGCTTTTTCCGCAGGCGTTTGAAGGTTCATTGCCTGATTTCGTTTTTCAATGACTTTGTCAAACGTCGCCTGTTCATGCGCGGCGTACCCTTTGACGCAGTTGACCAGATTAGGAATCAAATCGTAACGGCGTTTCAGCTGAACGGAAATGCCGCTCCACCCTTCTTCGGTTTGGTTTTTTAAGCGCACTAAACGGTTGTAAATCGAAATCGCGTAAAAAACGGCAAAAATGATGAAAATCAGAACAATGGAAACGGGATTCATGGATATATCCTTCTCTTTATAAAGAAATGATGATAAAGCATAACAATCTATTAATAAAAAATAAAGAATTATCGGGGACAGAAAAGATGATACAAACAGACGATTCTTTGCGTGTTTTATCCGGCGCGGCGTTAGGTGTACTGACCTGCAAAGCCGATGTGTTTGAAAGCTCTGCGGAACAGTTAAAAGAGTTCGACAGCCTGATTTCGGAACTGGAAAAACGGTATTCCGATTTGCCGTTGGTGGCGCAAAATCCGCATATTGCCGCGACGAGGGCGGCATATAAAGCTCTGGGAAAGGATCCGTCCAAATACCGCAATTCCGCCGAAGCCATGCTACGCCGCATCGCCAAGAAAAACGGCCTGTATCGCGTTAATAACGCGGTGGACGTCAACAACATGATCTCGGTTGAATCGGGATATTCCTTAGGCTCTTATGACCTGGCCGCAGTTCAGGGACAAATCGTCTGGAAGCGCTCGCCCGACGGGGAAAAGTATCAGGGCATCGGCAAAGACGTGTTGAACATAGAACATCTGCCTGCCTTGTATGACGATAAGGGCGTTTTCGGCAATCCGACCAGCGACAGCCGCCGCACGATGATCGAAAACGGGCGGGACAAACGATTGCTTTATGTGATTTACGCTTTCGACGACGCGGAAGGGGTACCGCATTGGCTGGACAAGACGGCGGACTTGCTGGAAAAATTCTGCGCCGCGACGATTGAAACGACGCAGGTTATAAAAGTGTGATTAAGAGGCGGATTCGTCTTTTTCCACGCCTTCGATGACGGTGCAGGATTTCGCTTTGTATGTTACGTTCCGGCTGATCGGGCAGACGGCTTCCTCGATTTCGCCCGTGATCGCCGCGTGCAGTTCGTTCGCCGCGTTTTTGCCGGAAGCGACCGCTTCGACGATCGTCGATCCGCCGTGACTGCAATCGCCGGCGTAAAGGACTTTTTCCGCTTCCGTTTTCGGATCCGCGATCGAACCGACCGCCATAATGACATGGGCAAATCCGGGGCGTTTGATCGTTGTTTCGGGAATGTCTTCCAACTTGGCGCCGTTAAACTGCGTTTTACAGGTGTGAAGCGTGTATGTGTCGTTGATTTTTTCAATCTTTTTGACGCGCGTCATGGACGTGATGTCCACCATCTTGTCCAACAGCCACTTTCGTTCTTCCATCGTCAGCTTCATATCGGGAATGCGGCGACGGACAAACATTTCGACAAATTCCGCGCCGTTGTCCCGCGCCGTGACGGCGCAGTCGACCGCGACCGCTCCGCCGCCTAAGACGGCAATGTTTCCGTTTGTTTTAAACTTTTCGGGAGCGGCCAGATAATCCATAAAAGAAACGGCCAGTTTTTCCCCTGGAATGCCCATTTTTGCCGAATGAGGTTCACCGATGGCAACGATCACACCGTCATAGCCGTCTTTCAGCAAATCCACGGGGTTTGCGATACGGTGGTTCATCTGCCAGGTAATGTCGCCGAAAGTTTTGATATATTCCCAGTCTTTTTCGATGATTTCGTAGGGCAGGCGGGCGTCGGGGATCAGTTTCGCCGCGCCGCCGACTTTGTCGGCGCCTTCGAACACAGTGACGCTGTATCCTTTGCGCGCCAGAACCGCGGCGGCCGCCAGACCGGCGGGGCCTGCACCGACGACGGCGACGTTTTTGTTGTTCGGCGCGACTTTTATCGGCGGTTCCAAAGCGCCGAGAGAGCGTGCTTTTTCCAGAATCGTCGCCTGTACGGCGGGAATTTTGATAGGCACGTCCAAATGCTGGCGGGAGCAGGCTTTCATGCAGAATTGATCGGGGCAGGTCAGACCGCACATCTGCCCTAAAGGATTGGCTTTTAAAATAATCGTCGCCGCTTTGCGATACGCTTCGTCCGTATCCTCTTTCGCCGTCGTGATAAAGTCCGCCGGAGAGCAATTCGCCGGACACGCTTTCATGCACGGCTTTTCGGCGCAATAAAGACAGCGATCCATTTCGGATTTCAGCTGAGCGGTCGTCAAATATAGCTTCTTCATAGGCGTTTTCCCGTTAAATAAAAGCCGGATCAGAACAAAACAGGCGGCAGTTTAGCGAATATTGTTTAAAAAGCAAGAATTAATCGGGGATAAGCTTTATTTCTCAGGCTGATTTGCTTCTTCGGGCGCGTAAGACGTCAGTCCCGCCCAGAATCTGCCTCCGAACGGTTGCAGAATCCTGTCTGCCAAAGCCGATAAAGGCTTCGTGTCGCCCGCGAAAGCCTGTCTGAAAGCGGCCTCGTATTCCGGCGCCAGATCGGGAAAGGCTTTTTTTATGGCTCTGGTCAGAGCCTTGGAGCCGCCCGACCAACGACGGTTCGCCCGCAAAAGAAAATCGCCGAGTTTCTGATATAAAACGCTTAAAGTTCCGTATAATTCGGCCGTGTTTTTCGGGCTTTCCATGTCGTCCAACAGATCGGTCAGTCCGTACCGGCGATTATCGATTTCTTCCCTGCTCAGGGCGGCGGGACCGGCAGCCAGAACGGCTCTGGCTTTGTTCTGAATGTCGGCGGCGTATTCGTTTCCTTCGGGAACGATAATCCCGTCGGCGATCATGCCGAGCAGGGCAGGCATGCCGCAGGCCTTGTCCTGTTTCAGAAAATAGGCGAAGGAATTATCATTCTGAACGAACATTTCGATCGGCCATTCCTGAAAGATTGCGCTGGCGCGGTACGCTTTGGGCATAACGGCCGTGTCGTGAATGATGACCATATCGATGTCGGACGTCGCCGTGGCTTCGTTTCTGACGACGGAGCCGGCAATAAAAGCGCATTTCGCTTTCGGAAATCTTTCGGCCAGAAAGGATTTCGCCGTTTCCAGATAATCGGTCTTGCTCATTTGCGTTTCTCCTGTGAGTGCGCCTGCCAGTATACAGGCAAAAAATAAAGAAACAAGGTTGCCCGAAATAAAAGAAAAAGTTTTTTAAAATATGATTGCAATTCGGCAGGATAGCTTTATACTTCGTTAGCTTTAACTATTTTTTAATAATACGGAGTTGTCTTATGCTGATCAATCCCGCTTTCGCACAGGAAGCAGCCGCTGTGGCGGCGCCCGCTGTTGATCCGGCCGTTGCGGCCAGTCCAATACGTCTTTTATTGCAGTTTTTGGTTATTTTTGCGGTCTTTTATTTTTTCCTGATTCGTCCTCAGCAGAAAAAGTTAAAAGAACATCAGGCCATGCAAAAGAATATTTCCCGCGGGGATACGATTGTTACCGTCGGAGGCGTCGTGGGTAAAGTAATCCGGTCAAATGCCGACGATCTGTTGGTCGAAATCGCCGACGGCGTTCGCGTCGTTGTCGTCCGGGATCGTGTTTTGAATCGCAGAACACAGCCTTCCGCCGATTTTACGGAAGAAGAATCCGTTAACGACAATGCCAAAAAAGGCAGCGAAGGCTTGAAAGACGTTTTAACTAAGAAAAAATAAGGATTTTGAGATGTTTAATTATCCGAAATGGAAAATCGCTCTGATCAGTGTTATCGCGCTGACGGGGTTGTTTTTCTGTGTTCCTAACTTTTTGCCGGCGTCTCAACAGGAAAAATTGCCCGAATGGTGGCAGCCGATGACGTTGGGATTGGATTTGCAGGGCGGATCCCAGTTGTTGCTTCAGGTTGATTTGGATCAGGTCGTGACAGATCAGTTAAACGGCATTCAGGAAGCGGCTCGCAGTATCCTGCGTGAAAAAAGTATCCGTTATACGGGACTGAGCGTTTCAGACGGCGCTTTGAACGTTAATATCGTGAAAAGCGAACAAATCGCCCGGGCAAAGGAACTGTTGCGCAAGATTGACAAAGGCAATTTGGAAGTGACCGACAACGGCAATCTTCTGACGGTTCGCTTCACGGAGCAGGCTCTGGTGAAAATGAAGTCCGCCGCCGTGGATCAGTCTATTGAAATCGTTCGCCGCCGTATCGACCAGTTGGGAACGCGCGAACCTTCCATTATGCGGCAGGGATCCGATCGTATTCAGGTTCAGTTGCCCGGCGTGGAAGATCCGAACGAAGTCAAAAAACTGTTAGGAAAAACGGCTAAAATGACTTTCCATTTCATTGATGAAAAAACGACATTGGCCGATGCGCGCCGCGGTAAAATTTCTCCGGAATCAAAAGTCGTTCAGGGCGCGGAAGACGCTGACGCGGCACATTATGTCATTGAACGCAAATCCATTGTCGGCGGCGAACATTTGACCGATGCCCGCGCGGATTTCTCTGAAGGTCAGCCGGTCGTGGCTTTCCGCTTCAATTCGCACGGCAGCAAACGTTTCGGCGCGGCGACGCGTGACGGCGTAGGGCGTCGTCTGGCGATTGTTCTGGACGGCAGAGTGCTGACGGCGCCGGAAGTGAAAACGGCGATTACGGGCGGTTCCGGTATTATCACCGGCAACTTTACGGTTCAGAGCGCGGCGGATTTAGCTTTGATGCTACGTTCCGGCGCTTTACCCGCTCCTTTGGAAGTTGTGGAGGAACGCATCGTCGGTCCCGGTTTGGGAACGGATTCAATCGAAGCCGGTAAAAAATCCTGCATTATCGGACTGGCTTTAGTGCTGATTTTCGTGTTGGCGACTTACGGCCTGTTCGGTCTGTTCGCGGACATCGCTTTGGTGCTGAACCTTGTTTTGTTGTGCGGTCTGATGAGCGCTTTGAACTGCACGCTGACGCTGCCCGGAATTGCCGGTATCGCGTTGACGTTAGGCATGGCGGTTGACGCGAATGTGTTGATTTACGAACGCATGCGCGAAGAACAGGCTTTGGGACGATCTGTTTTGAATACCGTGGAAGCGGGCTTTGAAAACGCTTCTTCGGCGATTTTCGATTCAAACCTGACCAGCTTGTTTGCCGGCGCCATTTTGATTTGGTTGGGCAACGGACCCGTCCGCGGTTTCGGCGTAACGACCTGTTTGGGTCTGATAACGTCGGTCTTTACCGCAGTCTATGTAACCAAAGTTTTGATTCTGGCATGGATCAAATTCTTTAAACCGAAACAGCTGAACGTGTAAGGAGAACTGAAATGCCCAGACTTATTCATTATTTCATTAAACCCACGCACGTTAATTTCATCGGCGCGCGTAAACCCGCTTTCTTTTTATCACTGCTTTTATGCATCGTGTCGATCGTTTCCGTCGCGACCAAAGGCATGAACTTCGGCATCGACTTTAAAGGCGGCGTTTTGATGGAAGTGCAGGCCGAAAAACCGATCGACATGAAGGAAATGCGCTCAAAGCTGGCAAGCCTGAACGTTGATTTACAGCCGATCGGCGACAAAGGAACAGAAGTGTTGATTACGGCTTTGGGACGCGGAGACAACGAACAGGAACAGATGAAAATCTCGAACGTGATCCGTCAGGAATTGGGCGAGGATTATTCGTTCCGCAGAATCGAAATGGTTGGTCCCCGCGTCGGCGCGGAATTGATCCATAACTGTATTTTGGCTCTGATTCTGGCGGGCGTCATGATAACGGTTTACGTTTGGACCCGATTTGAATGGGAATTCGCTTTGGGAACAATGCTTTCCCTGATTCACGACATTATTATCGCCGTCGGGTTGTTTTCCGTTTTTCAGTTGGATTTCGATATGACGATTATCTCCGGTTTGATGACATTGGCAGGTTTTTCGGTGAACGACACGATCGTTTCTTACGACCGTATGCGCGAAAATTTGCATAAATACCGCAAAATGCCGATTGACGAAATGATCAACAAGACGACGAACGAAATGTTGCCCCGCACGCTGTTGACGGGTATGTCGACGATTATCATGCTGACCATCATGCTGTTCATGGGCGGTCCCGTTTTGCAGGGATTTGCTTTGATGATGTTGTGGGGGATTTTGGTCGGAACGTATTCCTCCATTTACGTCGCTATGCCGGTTCTGATGTATCTTGACATACGCAAGACGATGGAAAACCGGAACAAAGATGTCAGTCCGAACTTCAATTAAAAAAAAGAGCCCCTTATCAAGGGGCTCTTTTTTTTAATTGTTTCAGTGTTGTCTTAAAAAGGAGGGAATGTCCGATTCCTCATTTGAAGGAATTTCCGCTTTTTTATCTTCGGCCGCTCTGCGCCCCGTCACGAAATGAAACAAAGAGGGTTTGCTTTTTTCGGCAGGTTTGATTGCGGGCGGAATAACAGGAGGAGGCGTAACGGAAACAGGTTCGGAGAATAAATCTTCCTGTGTTGCCGGAGCGGGTGCTTCCGGTGCTTTAACTTCCGCTATCGGCGGAATAACAGGGGCTTCCTGCAATGAAACGGTCGGCTGAGGTCTTTCATTAACGGTCATTTTAGGGGTAAAAGTTTCAAAAGAAGCCGGCTGTCTGGCGTCTTCCGATCCGAACAACTCATTCGGAGCCGGCATGGCCGGTAAAGCGTTGCTGACCGTCTTGGGTGAAAAAGAAATCGGCTGACTTGCGACAGTCGGGTGAACAGGAGTCGCGGGAGGGGGGACAACAGTGTCTTCTATGTCCAAAACGTTATCGTTTTCCTCGGGGTTAACAGCTTCCGGAACAGGTTCCGAAACAGGCGCCGGCGTTTCGGTTACGGTATGCCGGGGAGCCGAAAACGTAGGCGTAAACGGTTTGGACTGAGCCTTCGGTTGTGTGAAAATGGAAGGCGTTGCCGCTGTTTGCATCATAAACGGATTCTGCGTTTCCGACTGTCTGGAAATGCCTGTGGCAACAACGGAAACACGAATGGATCCTTCCAAAGAGTCGTCGAAAGAAGCGCCGAAAATAATATTGGCTTCGGGATCGACTTCGCGGCGGATTCTGTTCGCGGCTTCGTCGACTTCGAACAAAGTCAGATCCGCGCCGCCGGCGATATTGATCAAGATACCTTTTGCGCCGGTCATGGACGCATCGTCCAGCAAGGGGTTGGCAATCGCTTCTTCCGCCGCTTCCAAAGCGCGGTTTTCGCCGGAAGCCATACCTGTTCCCATCATGGCGCGTCCCATTTCCGCCATAACTGCGCGAACGTCCGAAAAGTCCAGATTAATAATCCCCGGCGTTATAATCAGGTCTGTAATGCTGCGCACGCCGCCCTGTAGAACCTGATCGGCCTTTTTGAAGGCTTCGGCAAAAGTCATCTTTTCATCGGCGACAAGGAATAAGTTCTGATTCGGAATAACAATCAAAGTATCAACGTATTGAGCCAGTTCTTCAATGCCTTGTTCCGCGATGGCCATTCTGTGACGGCCTTCAAACGTAAAGGGCTTTGTCACGACACCGACGGTTAAAATATCGCGTTCCCTGGCCATTTTTGCAAACACCGGAGCGGCTCCCGTACCGGTGCCGCCGCCCATGCCTGCCGTGATAAAGACCATGTTAGCGCCGTCCAAAACGGCTGAAATATCGTCCAGAGCCTCTTCGGCGGATTCTCGTCCGACTTCCGGCCGGGCTCCGGCACCTTGTCCGTGCGTTGTTTCAATACCCAACTGGATTTTTGTTTCGGCTAATGACGAATTAAGCGCCTGCGCATCGGTGTTCGCGACGACGAAATTAACGCCGCCCAACTGCGTCTGGATCATGTTATTAATGGCATTGCCGCCAGCGCCGCCGACTCCGATTACGGTAATTTTGGGGGTTAAAAGAACAATCGGCTGTTGTTCGGGAACGCTGATGTCTAAAGTCATGGACTACTCCGTCAGAAAATGGAACGACTCTGAAAAATTGCCGGGAATCCTTTGCTTTTCGTAGTTTTCCCGATTTTTAATCAAAGCAATACTTTCCTTTTATAACTTGAAAATCTTTAAGAATTATCTAAAAACCAGCGAAAAAATCGCACAATTTTATTTCCGGGAGCCGATACGTCCCGCTGATGCGTCGGTGTGTTTAATAAAATATGAGTCGTATAATGCAACAGTCCGATGCAACACATATAACTCTGATAGGTATGCGCGGGAATAAATCCTTTTTTATCGAACAAATTAACGGGCTGTCCCGTGCGGACATTGCACTGTAAAACGGCAGCCGCCTTTTCATTGATGCCGTGAAGCAACGCGCCGCCGCCCGTCAGAACGAAGTTCATGCAAATGTCGTAAAAGCGGTTTTGTTCCAGCAAGTCTTTAATTTTTCTGAACAGTTCTTCAATTTCGGGCACAATTTCCTGAATAAGCTGAGCGCGGGGAATGCGTATAACGGATACGTTTTCGTCTTCTCCGATTAAAGGGATTTCGACTTCCTCATGCTCATAAGCCAAAGAGGGCAGGCAGGAGCCTTTGAGCGTTTTTATTTTTTCCGCGTGATTCAAAGACGTTCTGAACGTTTTCGCGATTCTTTGAGTGATTACGTCTCCGCCGGAAGGCAGTTGAGTTGCGTAAACCAGCTGATCTTCATAGAAAACGCCTATCCCGGTTGTGCCGGCGCCCAAATCAATGACGGCTGTTCCTTGTTTTTTTTCTTCCTGAGTCAGGCAGGCCAATCCCGCCGCATAGGGAGCCGCCACTTTTTTAGAGCAGGACAAATGGCTTTGTTCCAAAACCGAGTTCATGTCGCGTACGGGGTAGGGCGGCGTCGTAATCGTGTTTAAAAAAACGGAAAATTTGTTTCCGGTCAGTCCGCGCGGGTCTGCAATCGAATGACGCGAATCCAAACTGTAATCTATGGGAATGCAATGCAGGATTTCATCGTCCGTAACGGGAATTTTGCCTTGAGCGCCGGAAATCAGGCGGTTAATGTCGCTTTGCGTTACTTCCCGACCGCCTAAATCCAGATTGTCCTGAATAATTTCGGAAGAAAGGCTCTCGACACAAGCTGTGGCGACGACCGTTTTTATGCGTTCTTTGGTGTATTCTTCCGCGGCGGCGACAGCGTGGCGCACGGAATCGATAACGGGAGCCAAGGCATCGATTCTGCTTTTTTTTACGCCGGTGTTTTGAAAAGAACCCGCGCCGACAATGACCGCTTTGTTTTCGTTGACCAGATACGCCAAAACGCAACTTGTTTTTGACGTTCCTATATCCAAAGCTGCAATCAGATTGTTGTCGTTTAAGAACTGTGACACGGATTTTTCCTTTTTCAGGGCTTTTGAATTTCCGCTGCTATGGAAATGGTATCGGCACCGGAAGCTTTCTTTTTGTTCTTTTTGGGCGCGTCTTGCAGACGAACAATCAGTTTATCCGGCTGACGCAGATCGACCAACGTGATTTTCCGGTCAAGCAATTTTTCCGTCCGATCCAAATTCGCCAACCGTCCCCAGGCGGAAGCGGGGTCTTTTTCCGGCAGACGGACGGTGATGCCTTTATCGATGTCGTCCAACAGAATGTCCCAACGACGCTGGCCTTTGCGGACGGCGGCTCTGACGCGTTTGTTCAACTCGGGCTCCTGAGCCAGAAAAGCCAGCAACTCCGGCGTTTTTTCGGGCGCGTCCGAACCTAAAACCAACGGCAGTCCGTTTAGTTTTTTAACGAAGGTTTCAACAGGCTGTCCTTCGGAATCAACGGGACGGTATTTGCCGTTGTTTTGCCAGACGGCGACGGGTGTCCTTTCCGTCAGTCGGACATATAGAATATGCGGCAGACGGCGTTCGATATGAACCGTTTTAACCCAAGGCAGTCTTTGAATCATTTCCCGCGACTGTTTAATGTCGACGGCCGTAATCGGCATACCGCGTTCAACCCGCAAAGTATCTAATAATTCTTTTTGCGACGTTCTGTTTCGGCCGCGAACGTATACTTCGCTTAAGCGTAAATCAGCCGATAACGCCGCTCTGTGAACAAAGAAAATAAAGCTTTCTTTCTTTTCGGCGTAAAAAGCGCTGTTCAGGAACCATGCCGTCATCGTCGAAAGAGCCAATACGACGAAAGCGATCAGAAAAGGACCGGACGGTTTGATGTCTTGAAACTTTATTAAGCGCATGCGGCGTTCTCCACCAGCCAGACAACAATATCTTGGTAAGAGTAACCGGCGTTTCGTCCGATGTCAGGGACTAAAGAAAGAGATGTCATGCCCGGCTGAGTGTTCGTTTCCAAAATAACGATACGGGGCTTTTCGTTCGCTCTTGTGTTGTCATAGCGAAGATCCGAACGCGATATGCCCCGACAACCCAAAACTTTGTGCGCTTCAGCGGCGATGCGCAGGATTTCCTCTTTGTCCTTTTCGGGAATGTCTGTCGGGACGACATGTCGCGCGCCGCCTTCGGAATATTTGTTCTGATAGTTGTAAAACCCTTTCGCCGGAATGATTTCCAACAGTCCCAAAGGCTTTCCGTCCATGACGGCGACCGTCAGTTCGCGTCCGGGAATATATTCTTCCGCCAGAATTTCCTCGTCGTCGGCATAGGGGTATTTTTCGCCTTCAAACGGCTTTTTGCCGGAAGGCTTGTCAAAGATGAACACGCCGACGGAAGAACCGTCGCTGATCGGCTTTAAAACGAACGGATAAGGCATAATATCGCCCGATAAAATCTGTTCTTTGGTAACGACGCGTTCGGCGGCGACGGGCAATCCGGCCGACCGGTACATCTTTTTCGCCATGACTTTGTTCATCGCCAAAGCCGACGCCATGCGCCCCGAATGCGTGTACGGGATACCCATCATGTCAAGCATTCCCTGAATACAACCGTCCTCGCCGTACTTGCCGTGCAAAGCGTTAAAGACAACGTCCGGTTTTTGTTCGTCCAGTTCGGCGATCAAGGCGCCCAGATTGCGGGAAACGTCAATGCCGAAAGCCTGATATCCCGCTTCATTCAAAGCCTTTAAAACATTATCGCCGCTGGCTAAAGAAACTTCCCGTTCAGAAGAACAGCCGCCCATCAATACCGCTACTTTTTTAGTCAATTATCTGCCTCCGAAGCTGCTGAAACGCTTTGTCTTGACGCCGATGCGCCGGACTTCCCATTCCAGCATGATTTCGCTCGTATCAAAAACGCGTTTCTGAACGGTTTCCCCGAGCGTTTCAAAATCCTGTGCCGTGGCTTTGCCTGTATTGATGAAAAAGTTGCAATGTTTTTCAGAAATCATGGCGCCGCCTTGCTTCAATCCGCGACAACCGGCTTTTTCAATCAGCTGCCAAGCCTTCAATCCGAGCGGATTCTTAAAGATCGAACCGGCCGTTCTGGTGCCGATCGGTTGAGACTTTTCGCGAATTTGACGGTATTCTGCCATACGTTTCTGAATATTTTCTTTATTTTCCGGAGTGCCTTTCAATACGGCGCCTGTAAAAATCCAGTTGTCCGGCAAAGAATTTGTCCGATAATCAAAAGGAATTTCAGTTTTCGGCAGAACGATTTTTTTGCCGATGATGTCGAAAGCGGTTAATTCTTCCACGATGTCGGAAGCCGATCTGCCGTTTGCCCCCGCGTTCATGCGAATCGATCCGCCGAGCGTGCCGGGAATGCCGCATAAAAATTCAAAACCGGACAGCCCAGCTTCCATTGCGATTCTGGCGATTTCCATGTTTTTGGCGCCGGCGCCGCAAGTGATTTTATCTCCGTCAACGGCGATGGTGTCGAACGTCTTTCCCAGATGAACGACAACGCCCGGAATGCCTCCGTCCCGAATCAGCAGATTCGATCCGCCGCCGATCACGGTCAAAGGCGCATTCGGCTGATTGGCTAAAAAGTATTCCAAATCGTCTATGTCGGCCGGCGTGAACAGTACTTCCGCCGGGCCGCCGACTCCGAGCCAGGTCATTTTGTTTAACGGAGCGTCGGCGACAACTTGTCCGCGGACGGCGGGCATAAGCTCTTCCAATTCCGGTTCGCCCGTGAAAATGTGTTTAAGAAGTGAAAACAAGTTCCTCTCCTTCGTCTGAATGGTTTCAGGCTTTTTGCAATTCTTCCGGCAAAGCTTTTGCCCAGGAGGAAATACTGCCGGCGCCCAGGCAAACGACTATGTCGCCGGATTTAGCCTCTTGTCTGATTATATCCGCTAAATCTTCACGTTTGTTTAATGCGATGACGTGACGGTGACCGTGCGCGCGCAGTCCTTCGACAAGCGCTTCTTTGTTGGCGGAGGGGATTTCCTGTTCTCCGGCGGCGTAGACGTCGGCGACGATCACGCAGTCGGCGTCGTTAAAAGCCGTGCAGAACATTTCAAACAGGTTGGCGACGCGCGTATAGCGGTGCGGCTGAAAAACGGCAATCACTTTTTGCGGGGCGACTTCCCTGGCCGCGCGCAAAGTCGAAGCGATTTCAATCGGGTGATGACCGTAGTCGTCGATGATCGTGATACCGTTTACCTCTCCGGTCTTGGTGAAACGACGCTGAACGCCCGTAAAACCGGCCAGAGCTTTTTTGATGTTTTCCTCCGATATGCCTAAGCGTAATCCGACGCCGATCGCCGCCAGAGCGTTTAACACGTTGTGACGGCCGTAAACCGGCAGGGAAAAGTCGTTCATGCGCATCGGTTCGCCCGTGGGGCTGAGGCTTTCCGCCACAATGACGTCAAACGTAATCAAACCCGGAACGGCATGAATGTTCTGCGCGGTCACTTCGGCCTGCGGCGTGAAGCCGTAAGTGATGATCTTGCGGTCGGAAATCTGCGAAATCAGGCGCTGGACTTCGGGGTGATCGACGCACAGGCACGCAAAGCCGTAGAAAGGAATATTCTGCACAAACGTGCGGTAGGCTTCCTTCATCTTGTCGTATGTGCCGTAATAGTTCAGATGTTCGGGATCCATATTCGTGACGACGACCGCCGTTGCCGGCAGTTTTAAAAAGCTGCCGTCCGATTCGTCGGCTTCCGCGACCAGCCAGTCGCCTTTGCCCAGACGGGCGTTCGTTCCGTAAGCGTTAATAATGCCGCCGTTTGCGACCGTCGGATCCAGTCCCGCCGTCTGCATGATGAAGCCAATCATAGACGTCGTTGTCGTTTTACCGTGCGTGCCGCCGACCGCGATCGACCATTTCAGCCGCATCAGCTCCGCCAGCATTTCCGCGCGTCGGACGACGGGGATACGGCGCAGGCGGGCTTCTTTGATTTCAATGTTTTCCAAATTGATCGCCGAAGAAACGACGACAACGTCGGCGCCTTCGATATTTTCGGCTTTATGGCCGATTGTAATCGGAACACCTAGCGCTTTCAGACGCTTGACGTTTGAATTTTCCGCGATGTCGGAGCCTCTGACACTGTAGCCCAGATTGTGCATCAGTTCGGCAATGCAGCTCATGCCGCTACCGCCGATGCCGATAAAGTGAAGCGTGCCGATAGGAAAGGGCAGGTTATTGTGCGTCGTCGTCATTTAAGAAGCCTTTGCAGTGTTTAAAACAGCGTCCGCAAACAGGGAAACGGCGTCAGGCTTGCCGAGTTTTCCGGCATTTTGCGCCGTTTGTTCCAACAGATGCGGATCGTTCATCAGTTCCGCTATTTTAGCCGTCAGCCAATCGGGTGTAAAGTCCGGTTCTTCGCATAAAAAAGCCCCTTTATTTTCCGCGATGAAACGGGCGTTTTTCAGCTGATGTGCGTCAGGAGAGCATAAAATCGGCACGATCAGGGACGGTCTGCCGGCGATGCACAATTCCGCCAGACTGGAAGCGCCGGCGCGGCAAATGACCAGATGCGTTTTTTCAAAACGGTTGGCAATGTCTGAAAAAAACGAGTTCAGTTCGACGTTTAATCCGGAGTTTTCATAAGCTTTTTGCACTTCCGGCAAGTCGGCGGCGCGGCATTGCTGCGTGACGTTCAGCCGTTTTTTCAGATCGTCGGGAAGAGCTTTTAAAGCTTCGGGAATGACGCGGCTGAAAATGGACGCGCCTTGCGAACCGCCGAAAATCAGTAAGTTGAATTGATCTTCAGGCGCCTGATACGGTTTGTTTCTCAATTCCAGTATTTGAGGGCGAACGGGGACGCCCGTATGCGCGGACGCAATTCCTTCGGGGATTTTTTCGACGTTCGGAAAGGTGGTCGCGATTAAGGAAGCTCTTTTGGCCAGAAATCTGTTCGCGCCGCCCAGAACGGAATTCTGTTCATGCAAAATCAGGGGAATTTTCAGCAACCCGGCCGCAAAGCTCGCCGGAAAAGCGGCGTATCCGCCAAAGCCGACAACGGCCGCCGGTTTAAGGTCGCGTAAAATAATCAGGCTTTGCAGGATCCCCAGTCCCATTAAAATCAAAGCCCATATTTTTTTCAGAATCGGTTTGCCGGCATAGGCTCCCGCAAAAATATGATATTCTTCCGCGTCCGGGAATTTTCCCGAAAAGAAATAGCCGCGCCTGTCCGTGATAAAGCAGATTTCCGCGCCTTTCGCAGCCAGTTCTTTGGCTAAGGCTTCCGCCGGAAAAACATGTCCGCCGGTACCGCCGGCCGTTAAAACAATCCGAGTTTTTGTCATTTACTTTCCTTTGTCGTATTTGTGCTGCGGGTCAAAGCTAACACAATTCCCATGCCGAATCCCAGAGAAACCAGAGAAGAACCGCCGTAAGAAATGAACGGTAGCGTCATGCCCTTTGTGGGAATTAAGCTCAGCGACGAAGCAATATTAATCAACGCCTGCAATCCGAACTGAACCAGCAATCCCGAAACAGCCAGCAGGGTAAACAGATTTTTGTCTTTGAAGATTAAATAAAATCCGCGCAAAACGATAATCGCGAACAAAGCGGTCAGAATCAGACAAAAAATTAAACCGTATTCTTCCGCCGCGACGGCCATGATAAAATCCGTGTGCGCGTCTGGCAAAATGTTTTTGATTTGTCCTTCTCCGGGGCCTCTGCCCAAAAAACCGCCGTTTTTAAAAGCTTCCATAGCCGTACGCACCTGAAACGTATCCCCCGATTCCGGATTTAAAAACCGGTCGACGCGGGAGTGAACGTGCGGAATTAAAAAATAAGCGCATACACTGCCGACAGCTCCCAATACGCCTAAAACATACATCCAAATCATCGGCAGTCCGCTTAAGAAAAGCTCCGTGCCGAAGATCACGCTGACCGTAACGGTCATGCCGAAATCAGGCTGGCAAATCAGCAGCGCGCCCAATGACAGATATACGCCCGTCGCAATTAAAGAGCCGTGAAAATGTTCCTGCTGCTTTCCCAAAGAAATCAGCCAGGCCGCCACAACGGCAAAAGCGGGTTTGGCAATTTCAGACGGCTGAACGGAAATACCGAACAGTCTGATCCAACGCGAAGAACCTTTGATTTCCGAACCGTGCACCAGAACCAGCGCCAGCAAAACGAAAGCGAAGGCCAGAACAGCGCAGGAAAGACGTCTGATCGTCTGCGGCGTCTGCATCGAAATGCCTAACATGACGGCAATGGAAAGGACTAAGAAAACGGCTTGATGTTTAATCAGAAAATAAGTGTCCAGTTTCAGTCGTTCGGCAACGGGCGGCGTTGCTGAAAACGACAGAAATAATCCCATACCCATTAAAATGAACAGAGCGCTTAACAGAAAATGATCGACGCTCCACCACCAACGTCCCAGGACGCTGTTGTCCGTGCGTGCGATCGATGCTTTCATCAACGGCTCCTTATCTGATTTTTAAGGTGGATAAGGCAATCAATCCCAAAATAATGGCAATAATCCAGAAACGCACGACAACGGTTTGTTCCGACCACCCGAGTTTTTCAAAGTGGTGATGAATCGGCGCCATTTTGAATATGCGCTTGCCGGTCAGTTTGAAAGAAACGACCTGAATAATAACGGAAACGGTTTCCAGAACGAACAGGCCGCCGGCGATCGCCATGACGATTTCGTGTTTGGTGATGACGCTGATTGTGCCCAAAGCGCCGCCCAGCATCAAAGAGCCCGTGTCACCCATGAACACTTTCGCGGGCGGGGCGTTAAACCATAAAAAGCCCAATCCCGCGCCGATCAAAGCGCCGCAGAAAACAGCCAGTTCGCCGGCGCCGGCAATATAAGTGATTTGCAGATAAGCGGCAAAAGCGGCGTGGCCGGCAACATACGCGATAATCAGAAATACGAAAGCGACGATCATTGTCGGCACGATTGCTAATCCGTCCAGACCGTCCGTTAAATTGACCGCGTTTGACGTTCCGACAATGACGAACATCGCGAACGGAATGTAAAACAAACACAAATTCAAAGAGAGATTCTTAAAAAACGGGAAGCTTAACGTCGTCGCGGTCGGTTCGACGGTCGCTTTCGTGATGAACCAGACGGCAATAAAAGCAAAGGCGAATTCAAAGACAAGTTTTAATTTGCCGCGCATTCCCTGAGAATTTTTTTTGGAAACTTTTAAATAGTCGTCTCTGAAACCGATTAAAGAAAAGGACAGTGTAATTCCCAGAACAATCCAAATAAACGTGTTTTTCCAGTCCGCCCACAGAAGAGTGGACAGACAGACGGAAATCAGAATCATCAATCCGCCCATTGTCGGCGTGCCTTGTTTGGTTTTCAGGTGCGATTCGGGGCCGTCTTCGCGAATCGGCTGACAGGCGTGCTGTTTGTCTTTCAGCCAATGAATAATCATGGGGCCGATTAAAAAGCATATAATCATCGCCGTGAAAATCGCGCCGCCCGTTCTGAACGTCAGGTATTTGAAGATATTCAAAACCGAATATTTATCAGACAACGGGAAAAGAAGATTGTAGAGCATAGCGTTTATTCCGGTTGGTTAGTTAGAAGTCTTTAAAGCTTCGACGATTTTTGCCATTTTACTGCCAAAAGAGCCTTTGACAAGCACAATATCGCCGTTATGTATTTCCTTTTTGATGACGGCGGCCAGCTCGTCGGAAACGGGCTTTTTGATTCCCTGCATTCCGGCGGGTAGGGCGTCAAACAAAAATCCGCTGTTTTTGCCGACGGTATAGACTTTATCAATTTTATTTTCGATTAAGTCTTTAGCCAGATTTTCATGCAGACGCCGCGCCTGATCTCCCAGCTCAAGCATATCGCCGATGACGGTAATCCGCCGTCCGCCGTTTGAGGGAGTCATTGAACCTAATACGCGGATCCCCGCCTGCATCGATTCGGGATTGGCGTTGTATGCGTCGTCTATCAGAGTGAAAGATCCGTTTCCCACGGGAATTTCAAAGTGCTGTCCGCGTCCCTTAACCGGTTGAAGTTGTCCCAAAGCCTGCAAAGCTGTCGGCATATCGACGTTCAGAGCGCTTAAAATACCGATAACGCCCAGACTGTTCTGCGCCTGATGCCGTCCGGCCAATCGCAGGGCATAAGTATAACTTTGATCGCTGATTTTAGCGGAAATCTGCGTTCCGCCGATATGCAACAAGACGATATTGTTTTGCGCATCTGTGCCGAAAGTGCGAATATCCGTCAGGCCGCATTTTTCCGCTTCTTTTTTCAGTACGGGATATTGGTCGTCGTCGGCGTTTAAGAACGCGATGCCGCCGGCGTTCATGCCTTTGAAGATTTCCGCTTTGGCAACGGCCGTATCCGCGCGCGTTTTAAAAAATTCGCAGTGTGCCGTGCCGATCATCGTGATCATCGCGATATCAGGCTCGGCGATTTTCGTCATTTCCGTCATTTCGCCGGCATGACTGATGCCCATTTCAATGACGGCAAAATCGGTGTCTTTCGGCATTCTGGCCAAAGTCAACGGCATGCCGATATTGTTGTTTAAATTGCCCAATGTCGTATGCGTTTTGCCGACCGAAGTCAGAGCCGTTTTCAGCATTTCTTTTGTGCTTGTCTTGCCCGAGCTGCCCGTTATTCCGATGATTTTCGCGGCGCTTCTGTGGCGGGCGGCATGAGCCATCATTTCCAAAGCTTTCATGGTATCGGCGACGATAACCGCCTGATTTTCGGATACGCCGTCGGGCAGACGGGATACCAGAACACCGGCTGCGCCTTTGTTCAAAGCTTCGGTCGCATGGTCGTGACCGTCTGATTTTTCGCCCTTTAACGCGATGAACAGGTCGCCTTTTTTAATCGTTCTCGTATCAATGGAAAGCCCGTAAACGTCAAAGTCGGCCGCGGCTTTTCCTTCCGTCGCCTTCGCGATTTCCTGAGCCGTCCACAGGGGCGTGTCGGCTTCTTTGATGGCTTTGCGGGCTTCTTCCCGATCGTCAAAGGGGTGCATCACGCCTTTAATCAACTGCCCCGTTTCGTGGCCTTTGCCGGCCAACACCAGAATATCGCCTTCTTCCAGTCCGGCGACGGCGGTTCTGATCGCTAAAGCGCGGTTGCCGATATTGATTCCTTTCGGGCAGGCGGGCAGGATCGCCGCACGGATTTGCGTCGGATCTTCGGAACGCGGGTTGTCGTCCGTGACATAAGCGACGTCGGCCAAATCATTGCAGACGGCACCCATCTGCGGACGCTTTCCGGGGTCGCGGTCTCCGCCGCAGCCAAAGACAATGTGCAGTCTTTTCATCGTGTGCGGGCGCAAAGCGTTTAAAATCGTTTCCAAAGCGTCGGGCGTATGCGCGTAATCGACATAGACGGACGCGCCGTTTTTCCTTTTCCCGACAAATTCAAGCCGTCCGGGGGCGCCTTTCAGCGTCGACAGGGCGTCGACGTAATCGGCTACTTTTTCGTCTTTGTCCGTCGTCGCCAGAGCCAATCCCAGCGAGCACAGCGCGTTCATCGCCTGAAACGTGCCGGCTAATGGCAGATGGACGGAATATTTTTTGCCGAAAACTTCCAGCTCCAGATGTTGTCCGTCGGTTTCGTGACGGGCTTCAACCAGTTTGATTTTTTCCGCGTTTTTGCCGTAATCCAGAACGGTCAGGCCGCGCTTTAAGCAAAATTCCCTGATTTGCGGATATTCGGGAATGTCAGCGTTCAAAACGACGGTTTTCGAGGAAAGGGGACGGTCAAACAGCTTCAGTTTGGCTTCCAGATAGTTTTCCATCGTTTTGTGGTAGTCCAGATGGTCGCGCGTGATGTTGGTGAACGCCGCCGCGGCCAGATGAACGCCGTCAATGCGGTGCTGGTCGAGACCGTGGGAGGACGCTTCGATTGCCGTGTGGTGGTACCCCTGTTCAAACAGGGAATGCAGTTCTTTGTGCAAGGTGACGGAATCCGGCGTCGTCAAAGAGCCGTAATCGATTCCTTTTTCCGTCACGACGCCGAGCGTGCCGATGCAGGCGGCTTTTTTGCCGGCCTTTTCCCAGAGCTGGCGGGTGAAATTCGCGGTGGAGGTCTTGCCGTTCGTGCCCGTGACGGCAACAACGGTTTCTGGTTGCGGCGCATAAAAAGCGGCCGCCATTTTAGCTAATGTCAAACGCACGTCGTCAACGAAAACGCCGATGACGGGCAGGTCGGGGACTTTTGCCGTTTTCGGCAAAATCGCGGCGACGGCACCTTTTTCGGCGGCTTGCGGCAAAAAATCGATGCCGTCGGCTTTGACGCCGGGCAGGGCGGCAAACAGAAATCCTTTTTCAACTTTTCTGGAATCGGCCGTGATGCCCGTAATTTCGACATCTTCCGAAAAAACAGACAGCCCGCAGGCTGTCAAAAGCTGATTTAAAAACACGTTATAACCTCCGTTAGCGCATGTTTAAAAGGGTCTTGACGTAAGGCGCGGCTTGTTTACTCTCGAACGGGCGGGGGGTAATCCCCAACTGCGGAGCGACCGCCGCAATAATCTTTTCCGCTGTCGGAACCGCGTTCCAGGCCGCCGTATTCAGATTGTACGTTTCTTTGATCCCTTTCGGCGCGTCCAGCATGACCATTAAAACATATTGCGGATTGTCCATCGGAAAGGCGGAAACAAACGACGTGCGCAGGGTGTTTTCAATGTATTTCCCGTTGACGATTTTCTGAGCGGAACCCGTTTTCCCGCCGACTTCGTATCCGCGAACGTTTGCTTTGCGTCCCGATCCTTCGGTGACAACCAAACGCATCATACCGCGCATTATGTCAGATGTCTTCTTAGAAATGACTCTTTTGCCGGTTATTTCGTGCGAAGCGCGTTTGGAAACAAGAGAAGGCGGATTGTAGAGGCCTCCGTTAACGATTGCGGCGGTGGCGGCGGCAACGTGGACGGGCGTCAAAGCCACACCGTATCCGTATCCCGCGGTCGCCGTGTTGACTTCGCGCCATCTGACGGGCAACAGGGGACGTCCTCTTTCCGGCAGTTCGATGTTCGCGGAATCAAAGAACCCGAAACGACGGAAGTATTCCTTTTGCTTTTCGGCGCCGATGGCCAAAGCGATTTTGGCCGAACCGACATTGGAAGAATGAATCAGAATTTCGGGAAGGGTCAGTTCGCGTCTGTTTTTTTCTTCCGGCTCCGTAATGGTATGCTTTGCCATAACGATCGGCTTACTGGCATCGATTCTGTCGCCGACGGAGACTTTCTTTAAATCAAGACCGATCGCGGCATTGAACAGTTTCATAATCGATCCGACTTCGTAAACGCCTAAAGAAGCCGTGTTGAACAGATCGCTTTTTTTGGCTTTTTTCAGATTGTTCGGATCGTAATCGGGCAGGGAAACCATGGAAACGATTTCGCCGGTTTTAGCGTTCATCAGAACGGCGGCCGCGCCTTCCGCCTGATATTTTGCGATGCTGTCAAGCAAAGCGGAACGCACGGAATCCTGCACGCCTATATCCAAAGACAGGCGGACGGGTTCTTTTTGATTCGATAAACGGTCGTTGAACGTTTTTTCAAGACCGGCAATGCCGTGATTGTCAATGTCGGTCGTGCCGACGATATGCGATACCAAAGCTCCTTGCGGATAAATGCGTGTTTCCGCATGTTGGAAATTGAGCTGGGGAAAGCCTAAGCGGTTGACTTCATATTGTTCTTTCGGCGTCAGACCGCGTTTGATGTAGATGAAATTTTTTTTGCTTTTCAGCTTTTTTAACAACGGCTTGTACTGCAAATCCGGCAAAGTTTCGGAAAGAGCGGCCGCGATTGTTTCCGGATTTTTGATTTTTTCGGCGTCAACGTACAAATCGGCGGACGGCAGGCTGGTTGCCAGTAAAACGCCGTTTCTGTCGACGATGTCCGCGCGGTTCATTTTCAGTTCAAGCGCGTAGGTTTTGTTGTCTTCCTGTTTGACGCGTTCATGCGGCTGCGAGGTCAAAACGGTCATCAAAACAAATTTGCCGCAAAGCACGTTGAACGCCAGAAAAAATAATCCCATCGTGAACAGCAGTCTGTTTTTGCCGCTTTCGAGACTGTCAGAGCTTTTTTTGTCGGCACGGCTGATTCTGTCGGGCAGAGGGATCTCCTGTCCTAAAGTGTAAAATATTCCGCTTTTTTTGAAAAAACGGACCATGGCGCTCACTTTCCGGCCGGAACGGCATAGGAAACGCGAATGATGTTGTCTTTGCCGGTATGGTCTGTTTTAAACGGAATTGAGGAAAAAGAAATAATCTGTTCGCCGCGCAAAGGTTTCATGTGAACGTGGTGTTCGGACAAATTGCGTATGCGCGCCGGATCGTTTAAATACGTCCATTCGGCTTTTAATACGTGCAAAGCGTTTTGATCTTCCTGAATCTTCGCGTTGATGCGTTCCAAGTCGTTTTCTAAAGAAATGACTTTGTTTTTTATAACAAACATGCCCGTCGCCATTACGGCGAATAAAGCAATCAGAGCTAATCTGGCCATGAGATCCTCCTATAAGCGTTCTGCTGATCGAAGGCGGGCAGAGCGGGCTCTCGGATTTTCAAGGCATTCCTGTGAAGAGGGGACAATCGGCTTTTTTGTTAAAGGTTTCAGCGTTGCAACCGTTTCCTGAACGTCGGGCAGATAGCGCGACGGTCGGGCGGTTTTGCCGCTTTTTTCCGAAATAAAGGTTTTGACGATTCTGTCTTCCAAAGAATGAAATGAAACAACAGCCATTCTTCCGCCATGGTTAAGGAGCGCTTCGGCTCCCGACAAGCCGGAACGCAGTTGTTCCAACTCGTCATTGACGTAAATGCGCAAAGCCTGAAATGTCCGCGTGGCCGGATCAATATCGTCCTTTTTGTGCGGGACGACCGATCGGATTACGTCGGCCAAATCAAGCGTGGTCGAGAACGCGCGTTCCCTGCGCCGGGAAACAATCGCCGCGGCAATGCGCCGCGAATAGCGTTCTTCTCCGTAAAGATAAATAATGTCGGCAAGCTCTTTTTCGCCGTACTTGTTGACGACGTCCGCCGCGGACAAGCCGTTTTGGCTCATGCGCATATCCAAAGCGCCGTCTTTTTGAAACGAAAAACCGCGTTCGGCCTGATCGATCTGCATCGAGGAAACGCCGATGTCCAGCATCACGCCGTCGACATGTTCGATTTCTTCATCGTTCAGCAACTCTTTCATTTTGCCGAACGTGCCATGCAACAACTTTAAACGGCCGTCGAATTCCTCAACTAAAGCCTGACCGTTCGCAATCGCGTCCGGATCGCGGTCTATCGCGTAAACTTTGCAGTCCGCCGCTTGCAACGCCGCGCGGGAATAACCGCCCGCGCCGAACGTGCCGTCAACATAAATTCCGCCGTCTTTGGGCGAGATCTGTTCCATGACTTCTTTTAATAAAACGGGGATATGCGGCGGTTTTTTCATTTAAGCCTCCCCGTTTTTGATGTTGAAATGTTTTTCCAAGGCGTTTTGACGCATATCGGCTTCTTTGGCCTGATAAGTGTCGGGATTCCAAATCTGGAATGTGCGGCCTTTACCGACGAACAGGGCTTTGTCCGTAATGCCGGCATGCTTTAACAGCTTTTCGGTTAAAACGATACGACCGGTGGAATCGAACGGAAATTCTTTCGCGTCCGAAAAAATCAAACCCGTCAGGTCGTCCTGTTCGTTGGAAAAGGCGGAAAAGGAGTTGTCGATGTCGGTTGCCATCTTGTCCATCATTTCGGACGTCCGGCATTCGATGCAGGGCAACGTGAACGATCTGAACGCGACCAGTTCGGTTTCCTGCTGTTCCAACAAAGCGCGGTAATCCGCCGGAATCGACACACGACCTTTGGCGTCCACCTTGTTCAAGGCGGTGTCAAGAAAAAGAAAATGCTTTTTCTGACCTTTTCCCATGCGTGTTTCTTCCTTTCGCTGTTACGGACGCGCTTTCTGCGCGTTAGGCAAATTTTGCCTATTGGACTCTTATGGGATAACATGGGATTTTATGGTAGTCAATGGGATAAAATGGGATATTTCATGGGAATATGTGGGACGAGATAAGGGTTGAAAACAAGATGTTGTATGTTTTTGGAGTTTTTTAGGATAGATTTTGATTTTTTTGCAAAACGGAAAAAAGAAGGATTTTTTTTAAAGAGACAAAACGACTCTTGTCTGTACTTTTTTTGTTCTTGGTTTAAGGGGAGAGCAAAAGGAATCGAAAAAGAATCCGAGTCTTCAGTTTTGCTTGAAAACAAAGGATTTTATATAACACGAATCGATTCGAAAAAAAGCGGTGCCGGAGAATCTGTAAGCCGGGTTCTGTAATCGGCGATCATTCATCTGCGGCGTTTGTTGCCAAACGTCTTTAGCGACCTACCTCTGGCGGGGCCGGAAACGTCCCGCGATACGAAACGAGCGTATGCCTTTCTTGGTCTTGCTTCCGATAGGGCTTGCCGTGCCTTTTCCGTCGCCGGAAAAGCGGTGCGCTCTTACCGCACCATTTCAACCTTGCCTGCCTTAAAAAGACATCGGCGGAATTTTTTCTGTTGCGCTTTCCCTTGGGTTACCCCAGCCGGACGTTATCCGGTATCGTGTTTCCGTGAAGCCCGGACTTTCCTCAGTACGCATTTTGCAGCGCACCGCGATCGCCCGATCTTCCGGCACCGACGCAAACGGTAAAGGCGGGAATGTCTAATGTCAATAAATAAAAGATCAGTACAACTTATAAACGGCCGCCAATCTTCTGACAGTGTCGGGCGCGTGATTTAAAATCGCCTCCGGATAAAAGCGGCGCTGAAAAGCGGTTAAAGCTGCCTGCTCGTCGGTCGTGTCGTAACCGATCGTTTCCAACATCTCTCTGACGCTTTTTTCGGGGGCGGAAAAGTCGTCGGTCCACAGTCCGATTCCGTTTTCGGCCAGTTTTTTCCACGGAAACAGTTCTCCGGGGTCTGTTTTGCGGTTCGGCGCTATATCTGAGTGCCCGACAATGTTTTCTGAAAGTATAAAGTTTCGCTTTATTATTTCTTTGGATAAGTGTATAACAGATAGAATTTGTTTTTCAGGGAAAGGACGGTAGCCGAACTCGTGTCCGGGGTTGACAATCTCGATTCCGACCGACCGGCTGTTGATGTCCGTTTTCCCTTTCCACGACGAAACGCCCGCGTGCCACGCGCGCTTGTCCTCGTCAACCAGAGAATAAATTTCCCCGTTTTCGTCAATCACGTAATGAGAACTGACTTTCGCTTCGGGGTCGCGCAGGCGGTCAATCGCTTCCCGAGCCGTTTTCATGCCCGTATAGTGCAGAACAAGCATTTCAAGCGGCTCTTTGCGGTCGTTAAAATTAGGGGAGGGAAGGCGTATCATCGTTTTACCGGACGTAGCGGACTCTGTTTTCCTTGCGTTCCGCGGCTTCGCCGGCATCGGTATCGGGATAGCCCAAAACGCAATGGCCGATGCCTTCGTATTCTCCGTCAAATCCCAAAGTCTTTAAAAGCTCTTTGTATTCGGGCATTTCGAATTCCTCTTTCGCGCGGTGAACCCAGCAGCTGCCTATGCCCAGAGAGTGCGCCGCCAACATCATGTTGCCCATTGTCAAAGCGCCGTCGTAAACGTAGGTGTGCGCGCTTTTGTCCGCCAACACGACCAACACGACGGGGGCGCCGAAGAACGGGTCGAAGCCTTCCTGCCAGCCGCCGATTTTGCAATTTGTCGCCGCCAGTTTGTCGCGCAGTTCCTTGTTTTTCACTGCGATGATGATCGGCGCCTGTTTGCCGCGGCCGCTGGCGGCGTAAAGACCGGCTTCGATGATCTGGTCAAGGATTTCGTCGGGAATCATGTCGGGTTTGTATTTGCGGATACTGCGGCGTTCTTTGATCGCTTTGATGACTTCGTTCATGGGATTCTCCTTTGTTTCGATTATTGAAAAGGTAGCAAATCCCGTTTCAAAAATAAAGCTGTAACAAAGGCTGATTTGATTTATAAATTATAGATGACAAAACGAAAGGAGCAGACCATGACCGAACAAATGCCGACATCGCCCGAAGAATTGTTGGATTACCTGACAAAATTGGGAATCAGCTATAAGAATACGCCGCACCCGCCCGTCTTTACGGCGGAAGAGGGCGAAAAATACTGGAAAGGCATTGCCGGTATGCACTGCAAGAACCTGTTTTGCAAAGACGCCAAAGGCAAGCTGTGGCTGATCGTCGCGCCGGCGATGAAACGCGTCAGCCTGAAATCCCTGCCGGCCGTTTTAGGCTCGAAGCGTCTGTCTTTTGCAAACGAAGAACTGTTGTTTGAGGTGTTAGGGGTTCACGGCGGCTCCATCACGCCGTTTGCCGTGATCAACGATAAAGACTGTCGGGCGCAGGTCGTTCTGGACAAGGAAATGATGGAACAGGAATTGATCAACTACCACCCCTTGACGAACACGGCGACGACGACGATCACCCCCGCCGATTTGATGAAATTCATGCGCGCGACACATCACGAACCGATGATCGTTCCCGTAACGGAAGCGGAATAGCAAGCGTATCTGTTCAGAGCCAGAAACAGATAAAATTTGTTGTAAATATACGCGGATAAGGTGCGGAGAAAACAGAAAAACCGATACAATCCCCTGTCAACCTTGCCGCAGTATCCAGAGATACTCCTGATTTCCTTTCCCTTCGGAATAACCAGAGTGTATCGGTTTCTGATAATAATATAGCATCGCAAGGTCAAAACGTCCAGTCGGTAAGTATTAACGATTACCGAATTACAAAGTGATATAAAAGATTAGAAGTTCCTGAGACAGAATAGGAACTTCTTGACTTTTTTGAAAAAATATAACAAAATGTGATGTAGTGTTCTTTCGGGTCTTCGGAAATTGTTTCCGAAGGCCTTTTTGATTCGGAGAAAAAAGATGGTCAATATCAAAATCCCTTATAAATGGAAGCCTCGCAAGTATCAGATGAAATTGTGGAACTATCTGGAAAACGGCGGCAAAAGAGCGGTCGCGGTCTGGCATCGGCGCGCGGGAAAAGACAGTCTGTCTTTGAACTGGACGGCGGTGGCGGCGATGCAAAGGGTCGGCGTTTACTGGCATATGTTGCCATTGCAGACTCAAGCGCGCAAAGTCGTTTGGGACGCAATCGACAAGCAGGGCAGGCGCGTCATCGACCAGGTGTTTCCGAAGGCTTTGCGCAAATCGGCAAACGCTCAGGAAATGAAAATCGAACTTTTGAACGGTTCGATTTGGCAATGCGTCGGCTCTGACAGCTACAACTCTTTGGTCGGCGCCAATCCGGTCGGCGTCGTTTTTTCGGAATATTCGATCGCAGATCCGGCGGCGTGGGACTTTATCCGTCCGATTTTGGCGGAAAACGACGGCTGGGCGCTGTTCATCTATACGCCAAGAGGCCGCAACCACGGCCTGACCTTGTTTGAAACCGCCGAAGCCGCCGAAGGGTGGTTCGCGCAAAAGCTGGGCGTTTCGGAAACGCGCGCGATTCCGAAAGCGGCCGTCGAAGCGGAGCGGCAGGCGGGCATGGACGAAAGCATCATTCAGCAGGAATTTTACTGTTCTTTCGACGCGGCGTTGAAAGGCAGTTATTACGGCGCGTTGCTGAACGATTTGGAAAATAACGGAAAAATCGGCTCCGTGCCGTACGATCCCGCTTTGCCCGTGACGACGGCGTGGGACTTGGGCGTCGGGGACAGCACGGCGATCTGGTTTTTCCAGACAAACGGCGCGGAAGTGTTCATTATCGATTATTACGAGGCAAGCGGCGTCGGCTTGGATCACTATGTCAAGGTGTTAAAGGATAAACCCTACGTTTATACTGATGACAATATTTTTCCGCATGACATCGGCGTGCATGAGCTTTCAAGCGGCAAGAGCCGTCTGGACTTGCTGGCGGGATTGGGCGTGCGCGGCCTTGTTTTGCCGAGGGCGGGCGTTGACAGCGGTATCGCCGCCGTGCGCCTGTTATTGCCTCGCTGCCGCTTTGACAAGGAAAAATGCGCCAAAGGATTGGAAGCGTTGCGTCAGTATCAGCGCGCATGGGACGATCAGCGCAAGGACTTTCAGCCGAAGCCTTTGCACGATTGGACTAGTCACGCGGCGGACGCTTTCCGTTATCTGGCGTGCGGCATCAAAGAAAAAAGAAGCCGTCAGGAACGCCCGTTTACGCAGGCGCAATCGTCTTATCGGGACTATGATCCGTTGGCTTAATACCCGATTGATTTATAGAACCCGACGACCGCCTGATAAAATGCGCCTTTGCTTTGAATGACGGCGGTTTTCGCTTTCAGTACGTCCTGCATGACGCTTAATGTGCTGTCCAGCGGAATCAATCCCGAATCATATTGTGCCAAAGTCAGGGCGGAGATGTTTCTCATCTTGTCCAAAGCCCGCGTATTCGTTTCGGTTTGAACGATTTGTTCAGAAACCGAAACAATCGCGTTTTTGACTTCCGAAGCGGCATTTAAGACTGCTTTCTGATAAGCGGAAGCGGCTTCTTTCGTCGCCGATTTTTCCAGATCGACCTGTTTGAACAGCGCGCCCCAGTGGAACAAAGGCATTTTTATCCCCGGCGCAAGCGAAAACATATCGCTGCTTTTTCTGGCCAAACGGTTGAGGTGATCGGCCTGAAATCCGAAAAATCCGCTGAAAGACACGGTCGGAAACAGGTTTGCAATCGCGTTTCCGATCAGGGCGTTTTGCGCAACAAGCGCCTGCTCCGCCGCTCTGACGTCCGGGCGGGTGCGCAAAGCGTCCGCGGGAATCTGCGCCAAAGCGGAGGGATTATAGATAAATCCGTCCCGTATGATGTTTTGCGCCGTATCGTTCAGCAGACTGTTCAGCTGTTCGGGCAGTTTTCCCGTTAAAAGCGTCAGATTGTTCTTATAAAGAGAAATCGCCGTTTTAACGGACGGAATCTGCGCCTTAATTGAATCAACGGCATAGCGCGCGCGCACCAAATCGGTTTGACTGATTAGCCCGGATTTCGCTTTGTCGGCGGAGAGCCGCGCGATTTTGTTTTGCAGTTTCAGCGTTCTGTTCAACAAACGCAGTTGTTCCTGCGCCTGGCGCAGACTGATGTAATTGTTGATGATTTCGGCTTTTAAGGTCAGGCGCACGTCATCGAGGCTGGCGGCGGCGGCGTTGGCCGCGGCTTGGGCGTTTTCGGTCAGACGGCGTCCGGCACCCCATAAATCAAGCTCCCAACTTGCGTCCAATCCCGCCTGATAATAGCTTTCTTTTGCAGCGCCAAAGACGTTTTTTGACGGTTTCAGCTTGGTATAACCGCCCGATAAATCAAAGGTCGGGTAATATTGCACGCCTTGGATTTCCAAAGCGATCCGCGCCTGTTTTAATTTTTCGATCGCTGCGTTGACGTCGGGATTGTCCGATAAAGCCAAATCGATTAAGTCGTTCAGTTTTGAATCTCCGAAAGACTTGTGCCATTGACGGTCGACCGTCACACAGTCGTCGGCGATATTCAGCGCCGCTTTGATTTGCGCGTCCGAAACGGTGTCGGGGCGTTTGTAATCAGGCCCGAGCGTACAGCCGCAAAGCGTCGCCAATCCTAAAAGTAAAATCCGTTTATTCATGGTTTCCTCCCGCCGCTTTTTCCTTAATCGTTTCAAACAGGGCAAACAGCGCGGGAATGAAGAATATCCCGACGAAAGTCGCCGCGATCATGCCGAAAAAGACGCTTGTTCCGATGGCAATCTGGCTTGCCGCGCCGGCGCCGGTCGCAACGATCATCGGGAACACGCCCAGAATGAACGTCAACGCCGTCATTAAAACCGCCCGGAATCGTTCTTCAGCGCCTTTTTGGGACGCTTCCAGAATGCTCGCGCCTTTTTCGCGGTAGTCTTTCGTAAACTCGACAATCAGAATTGCGTTTTTTGCCGCCAGACCGATCAGCATGACCAAGCCCAACTGCGCGTAAATGCTTAAAGTCTGTCCCATCAGATGCAGTCCCGCCAACGCGCCCAAAACGGCGAATACGGTCGAAAACATTACCGCAAACGCCAGCATCCAGCTTTCATACAAAGCGACCAGAAACAGATAGCAGAACACCAACGCCAGCATAATCAGGAAAACGGCCAGTCCGGACGCTTCGATTTCCTGCAGGCTCAAGCCCGTCCAGGCGATATTATATCCTTTCGGCAAATCGCTTTTTGCCGCTTTCACGACCGCGTCAATCGCGCTACCCGTGCTGACGCCTTCAGCCGCCTGCGCGATGACCGAGGCTTCGGTGTACTGGTTGTAGCGATAGATGATTTTCGGCGCCATAACCGTGCGGACGGTCGCAAAGCTCTTAACCTGAATCATCTGTCCCGTTGAGGATTGAACGTACATATCCTCTAAATTCTTCAGATTTTTACGATACGGCGCGTCCGCCTGCAAAATTACGCGATTGACCTGACCGTTCAACGTGATGTTGTTGATGTACGAAGAGCCTAAAGAACTCTGTAAGGTGGAAAACAGCGTGCCGACGGGGATTTTGAACGCTTCGAGCTTCGTTCTGTCGATGTCGAGGAAAATGCTCGGCGAATTGACGTCAAACGTCGAAAAGGCATAGGCGACTTCCGGTAAAGCGTCCAGTTTGGAAAGAAATTTTCCCATGATTTTATAGAGGTCCTCCGGCGTTTTCGCTCCGTCCGTCGCCAACAGTTCCAAAGACAATCCGCTGCTTTTGCCGACGCCGGGGATTGAGGGAAGGGCGAAAAATTCGATTTCCGCTTCCGTATTGCCCGCAAATTCTTTTGTCAGCTTTTCGGTCAGAGTTTCCAAAGACAGGTCTTTGGTCGTTCTTTTGCTCCAGTCCTCCAGACCGACCACGCCGAAAGCCGTGTTTTCGCCGGAGGCGCTCAACATACTGTAACCCGCAACGCCGATGAAGTATTTAACGCCTTTTGTTTTCAGAACGGTCTTGCCGATTTTATCCAGAAACTCCTGCGTCGTTTTGACGGGCGTCGTGCTGGGCAGTTGGAAGTTTGCCAAAATCAGACCCTGATCTTCTTCCGGTAAAAATGATGTCGCCGTCCTGTCAAACCCGACCGCGGCAACCGCTATGGCGATGATTAACAGAATGCTTGTCAAAACAAGACCGGACGACAATTTTCCAACGACAAAGCTGTATTTTTCTTTGCAAAAGTCAATAAAGCGGTTGAAGTATTTGAAAAAGCCTTTTGCTTCCTCCTGCTTGTCGTTCTTTAAGAAAATCGCGCACAAGGCGGGACTGAGCGTCAATGCGTTAAAGGCCGAAAACACGACGGAAGTCGCAATCGTGACGGCGAACTGCTGATAGATTTTTCCCGTAATGCCCGCCATCAATCCGACGGGCACGAAAATCGCCAGCAAAACGAACGTGGTCGCGATGACCGCGCTGCCGATTTGTTGCATCGCTTTGATCGACGCGTCAAAAGAGTTGAGCTTTTCCTCCGCCATTAAGTATTCCACGCGCTCGACAACGATAATCGCGTCGTCAACGACCAGACCGATGGCTAAAATCATCGCGAATAAGGTCAGAATGTTGATGTCGAAACCGAGCAGATAAATCACGGCAAACGTCGCAATCAGAGAAACGGGAATCGTAATCAGCGGAATCAGTGTCGTTTTTACTTTTTGCAGGAAAACGAACGTCACCAGAACAACCAGAGAAAACGTGATGACCAGCGTTTCGATGATGCTTTCGATGCTTGCTTTGACAAATTTTGTCGAATCGTAAGCAATTTCAAATTCGATGTCGTCCGGGAAGCCTTCTTTTAACGAAGCCATTTCCTTTTCGACGGCTTTCATAATGGAAAGCGAGTTGGAATTCGGCGTCTGGCTTAACATCATAATCACGGCTGGCGAGTTGTCATACGTCGCGTTCATCGTGTACGTTTCGGCGCCAAGCTCGACACGGGCGACGTCTTTCAAGCGCACGATGCCGCCTGCAGGCGACGTCGTGATGACGATTTCCTCAAAGTCCTTGACGGACTCAAGCAAGCCTTTCGCTGTCAGGGACAGCATTACGGTCGCGCCGTCGGGAGTGGGGGCGGAGGCGATTTCTCCGATGGACGCTTGCGTGTTCTGCGATTGCACGGCGTTGATAATATCGTTGTTCGTAATGCCCAGAGCGGACGCTTTTTCCGTATTCACCCACAGGCGCATGCTGTATTTCGGGGAATAAATTGTCACGTCGCCGACGCCGTTGATGCGCGCCATCGCGTTCTGAATGTTCTGATAAGCGAAGTTGCTTAAATACAAATCGGAATAGGTGTGTTTCGGCGAGCGCAAAGCCAGCATCGCCAACATGTTGGACGTCTGCGTTTTAACGGTAATGCCTTCCGCGTTGACGATGGCGGGCAGCTGGGAAGTCACCTGCTGCAAACGGTTTTCGACTTTGACCTGCGCGATGTCCGGATCCGTGCCGATGTTAAAAGTGATTGTCAGCGTGTATTGCCCCGTGTCTGTCGACGTCGAGGACATATACAGCATGTTTTCAACGCCGTTGATTTGATTTTCGATCGGCACGGCGACCGTGTCGACCAACACTTTGGCGTTGGCGCCGGGGTAGTTCGCTTCGACGACGATTTGCGGCGGCGTGATGTCGGGATATTGGGAAACCGGCAAAACAACGATTGCCAGTAATCCTAAAATGACCATCACGATGGAAATGACTCCGGCGAAACGGGGACGGTGAATGAAAAAGGACGAAAACATGGCGTTTTACTCCGCGTTGTCGGACAGAATGTTCAGCTTGAACGGTTCGTTTTCTTTTAAGGCTGGCGGACGTCCTTTCACCAGATAGGTCTGCGGGGCAAACGTGTTTTTAACGATGTAGTTTTCACCCTGCGTGTCGATAATGTCGATTTTCTGTTTGTGAAAGCCGTTCTTGTCCGCCGTGGGGATAAAGTTGCCCGCGGGCGTCATTGTGACTTGGTTTTGAGGAACGGCGACGACGTTCTGATATGTCTGCTCCAGATAAACGGTAACGTAGGTGTTCGGAAGCAGGATATTGTTTTTATTGTCAAAAGCGACATAGACGGCGACCGAATTCGTCCCTTTGTCCAAAGCGTTTTCAGTGTATTGATAGACGCCTTCAAACGGATAAAACTTCCCGTCCGGCAGTTGAAGCCGGATTTTGTTTCCTTTCAATAAATCGGACAAGCCGTTTGTCGAGACGTTTCGGATATAGTCTTTGTCGGTTAAGGAAAAAACGACTTTGACGGGCGTCACCTGCATAATCGTCATTAACGGCTGACCCGCGGGGGAGACGTAATCACCTTTTGTCGGTCCGACCGTGCCGATGATGCCGGAAATCGGCGCACGGATAATTGTGTAATTATAGTTGACCTCTGCCGCGGAAAGCTGCGCCTGCGCCTGAGCGAACGCCGCCTTTGCCGATAAAAAATCCGCCAGAGCTTTGTCGCGGTCGGCTTGGGCTATGGCTTTTTTGCCGGCGGCCTTGATGCGTTTATAATAAGCGGCGGCATTTTGGTAGTTCGCATTCGCCTGCATTACGGCGGCGCGGGCGGTTTGAAGGTCAGCTTTGTAAGCGCCTTGCTCCAAAATAGCCAAAAGCTGCCCGGCGCGAACAAACTGTCCGTTGCACACATGGACGCTTTCGATAAAGCCGCTGATGAACGGCAGGACGGAAACCGAATGAACGGGCTCCACATAACCGATATAATGTTTGGAAAGCGTGACGTTTTCAGGCGCCAGCGGCACGACGTCAATCGAAACGGTTTCGGGGGACGGGACGGGGGAAACGGGGGCGGATTTTTGTTCCTTTTTTAACGCAAAAATTTCGTATCCCAGACCGACGATCAATACAATCAAAAAAATCACGACAAAGGAATGTTTCCCCGACGGTTTGTTTTCAGCAGCTTTTTTTTCCATGGCATATATCCGTTCAAAATAAAAAAACGGACTCAAGCATGGAACTTCGCCCCACAAAAAATAAGCTGTGTTTTAGGCGATAAAGGAACGGTAAAAAGGATAGAAAAACGGTTTACGCGGTGCGGTCTTTATTTTCTTCCGGCGGCCTGTCTTTCATTGATAACAACGGGGTGTATTCGAAAATAATCCCTTTTTTTAACAACTGTTTCGACAAACGCTTGTGCAGTTTACAGGCAAAAGGGGAGGCGTATTTTTGTTCGCTCAGATATTTCCAGAGCTTGTAACGCAACCTGTATTTCAGCGAAAAAAG
This sequence comes from Alphaproteobacteria bacterium, assembly GCA_017616015.1. Lineage (GTDB taxonomy): Bacteria > Pseudomonadota > Alphaproteobacteria > CAAGCB01 > CAG-977 > UBA11549. The sequence goes on from JAFZYY010000009.1 coordinate 40,905, forward strand.
TGTCAGATCAACGGTAAAGACGGGTTTGCATACGGGGGCGACTCCTTCTTTTGCGTTGTTTACCAGCGGAATATGAATGTTTTCTTCAATGATTTTCAGCAGATGAACGGGGCGCTGATTCAAATCGTCGATCGCTTTCTGACAGCCTTTGACAATGTCTTTGCGCCAAACATCGTCTTTTAAAAGTTTTTGGCACAATTCCCGGCATTCGGCGGGGGATTCAAAGGTCGGAATGTCGATATACGGCGACATACGTTTCAAATCCGGTTTCGGCGGGGAAATCAGACAGGCGTTTGAAGCCATCACGTCCGCGACGCGCCACGAAAGCCCGATCGGCGCCTGATAATTGTATAAGTGCGGAGAAATCAGGGAGGAATTTAAAACATCTTCCATCGTCTGCAGGGTTACGACGGGATCGAAATTAAAGCATTTCAGCAAATCCCACGAATAAGCACCGCAAAACCTGAAATTGTTCGGAATGCCGAAACATTCCAGTCCCAAGTCGACCAAAGCGTCCAAAGTTTTGATTCTGATGTTTGACGTTTTAAGCTGCGTGTATTCTATGGACAGGATTCCTTTTTCTTCCGCCTCCCGTATTTTACGGCGGAAAGTTTCATTGTCGCGGACTTCGTTCATAAAGATGTAAGTGTAATCGACTCCCCAGCCGACGAAGCCGACAAAGCCGATATTTCTTTTAATAGGCATTTCTTTGGCCCGGATTGCCGTCATGTATCCGGTATAGAAATTCCGTTCCGCCCGTATGCCGAAATCTTTTGCCAGCAATTCGGGAAAGATGTTTTCCCAGCCGCTGTGCATAAAGAAATAGCGTTCCGGATTTTTACGGATATAGTCCTGATTTTGCATATACATCGGAGAATCCGCCGTATAAACGACAACGGGACAGTCCGTGTTTTCCAGAAAAAGCAGCGGGATATCATGGTTCGGCGTTATAATCAGCTCGGGGCGGAACCGCTTGATTTTTTTGAGCAGAATCTTTTCCGCTTTCGGATTATGACGCGGATAGCCGGGAATATCGTTGACTTTCAATAAAAAGACGTCGTTCCCGTTTTCCGCCAGACAATCAACGATGCTTTGGAAAAAGATATCCAGTTTTCCCGAAACGATCTGATGCACGTTTGAAAGGACTGAAAAAAGGATCCTACTCATCGTTACACCTGTTTTAATTTACAGTTCACAAAGATTTCGCATCCGGCTTGCGGAAAATACTTTGTCATCGCGTACAGTCCGTCAAGCAGATTGTCGTCTATCAGTTTGGAATCCAGCAGTTTTTGCATTTTCGGGTGATCGAACGGTTTGATGAAATAAGATCCTTTGTCGCAGATTTCCAGACCGTGCCGTTCAACGAATTCCGACAGGGAGTCCGTGTTGAACGTGCTGTGCCGCTGAAATTTTTTAGCGGAATCGGTTAATTCGTTTATGTCTTTTATCAGTCCGGCTTCATACGCCCACAACAGGAGGAAGGATCTTGAATTCGGGACGTTGATAAGCAGAACCGTGTCGTTGTTCAGCAAAGAAACGATTTTTTTCATTTCCGCGTCGGGATCGTTAAATTCGTGCAGCAAAGAGCTTAAGATGACGAAATCGAACGGGACTTTTTTCAGTTCGTCGATTTTATTTTCGATGAAGTCTTTATACACGGTTATTTTTTCGTTTTTATTTTTAACGGCGGTATCGGCGAAAAATTCCGAAGGCTCGACGATAACGGCCCGGTCGTAGTCCTGATAATAGTTGAAGATGCTGTCCGTGCCGCAACCGATTTCCAAAACGCGCCGCGGTTTGTATTCGCCTAAGATTCCGAGAATGTTCTTTTTGCGAAATTTTGCGAGGACTTCTTCAAAAGAATAGCTTTTATCGCAGTAATCCTTTTGGTATCTGTCAATATCCCTTTGTTCGTTCATCTTTTTTATTCCCTTACCAATTCCGCGTAACCGAAGCCGGTTTTGCCGCAACCGTTGCCGTTGTAGAACAGATACGTTTTATCACCGTAAACGAAACGGTAGCCGTAACTGACGTTTTCGCTGTCCCACCCCGTTTCGGACAGACCGATGCCGACTTCGTCGTCTTTTCTGGTCCAATGAACGCCGTCGTCCGATTCCGCATAGCCCAGATAATAGCCGCGGGAATACGTCCGTATCGAATAAATCATTTTGTATTTTCCGCCGTCTTTCCAGACGTGCGGGCGACCGAAGCCGTGTTCGTCCGCGCTTGCGTAATCCATGCACTGAACCGGCTCTTTGTTCCATTGAATGCCGTCGTCGGATTCCGTATACATCATTGTGTAAAGCGGCTTTAATTTGCCTTGCGCCGTCGTCCAGCCGTCTTTGAACGATCCGACATACCACATTTTAATTTTGCCGTTATCGTTCAGCACCTGTATGCCGCAACGGGCGTAAATTTCGTTGCCGCGACGGTCCAGCACGGGCGACTGCGAATACCGTTTGAAAGTGCGACCGCCGTCTTTGCTGACCGCCAGTCCGCCGAACATGTAATAAGGAACGTTGACGCCTTGCTGGAAGCCGACGTAATACATATAAAGTTTGTTTTCGACTTTCAGCAAATCAAGCGCGACGCAACCGTGATCGTCAAAGGCGCCTGCTCGTCCGACGTCCAGAACGGGGAGCTCGGAAACGGCGTAAATTTCAGACGGATTTTCCGGATTGACATCGACATAACCAACGCGGCCGACAAGCTCTTTGTCACAGATATTTACGAAAATCCGCAGAGTACCGTTTTTCTGCAGGAAGGGGATCGGACAAAGCGCAAATTGATGCCGCCAGCCGTTTTCGCCGTTTGGCGCATAAATCAGGCCTTTTTTTATCCATTTCATTATTCCGTTTCCCCCAGTACGCCGCAAAAAGCCTTCGCGCTGACAATTTTATTTCGTTGTGCCGGATTTCCCCGATAAACGCTGTTTGGTTGTGTTTTTTTGCTGACAACCGCCCCCATCGCCAGATAATTATCTTCGGCGACTTTCACGTTGTCTGCTATCGATGAGTTAACTCCGATATAAGTATTTTCGCCGATTTCACAAAAACCGGAAATCACGACATGGGAAGTGATAAAACAGTTGTCTTTGATGACGGAACGATGTCCCAAGTGATTCCCACTCCACATGACGACATTGTTGCCGATTTTTGTAAAAGGTTGCAGGGTGTTGTTTTCAAAGATAAAACAGTTTTCGCCGATTTCAACATTGTGCCAGACAAACGCTCGGGAACTGACGTACGACGCTAATACGTATCCTTTTTCTTTCATCTGACGATATACGCGCGTTCTTTGGCGGTTTAGTTGTCCGCCTGCTATCGCAACAAAAGCGTTATACTTTTCGGGCGAATAATATTCTTCTATTTTTTCAAAAGCGACGACAGGCAGTCCCTGAAATTCTTTTTCGGTCAGATAACCTTCGTTAACGGAAAACGCGGCAACTTCGTATTCGGAATCGTGCGTAAAATATTCATAAGCTAAAGTTGCCGTTTCCCCTAAACCGAAAATGACCAGCTTTTTGGTTTTATTCAAATTTTTCATTGCCTATATCCAACAGGTCGGCAACCGTTTTACAATCGCGGATTTTCTGAATGTCGGGGAACAGATTTAACGCTTTGCCGAACGTCAGCAAAGCTGTCGTTTCCGCCAGAGAATCCCATTCGTCCAAATCGGCCAAAACGTCGTTTTCGTGCAATTCTTCCGCCTGAATGGCCTGAGCAATTTCTTTTAAAAGCTCTTCGCGTTTCATTTGATTTTCCCTTGCCGTTTATTTGTCAGTCCGCCGACACTCTTTTATTAAAAGCATTTACCTCTTTTGTCAATTTAATTTCTGCGTCAAAGCGCCCGACGCCGTAATGCGGTCGGCATTACGGGCGGGAAATAAAAACAACGGTTTTAATTATTTGCCGGGCGTCTTGTCGTCAAAGACGAATTTTATTTTTTTATCGATCGCGACCTCTTTTATACCCGTTTCCAGACTGTAAAAGGTTCCGTTGTCCTCTACCAGAAATTTCAAATCGTATTTTCCGGTGGGGACGTCTTTCGCGATAAAATTGAATCCGAAGAAATACACGCCGCTGTCGAGGACGAGGAACGGAACGTCCCGTGTGACAAGGTATGTCCCTTTCTTATTCGTAAGTATGAAATACGTTTTCACGGGTTTCTTGTTTATGCCGTCGGGCGCGTTTCCTTCTCCGGAAACGGTCAGCATTCCGTTTTTGCCGTTTAGCGTGTAGTAATATATTCTGACTTTCAGCGGTTTTGCGGCCGTGATGTTTTTTTTGTCGAACCGGCTTTTTTTCAGATAAGCGGTTTTTATTTCGTTCAATTTGTTCAGGCGAAATTCCTCAAGGATTTTTTTGTTGTTTTCCTCTTCGGGGATATCGAGCTTTTTATCGGTGATGCCGGCCGAATAAAAAATCAAATCGGATACGTCGGAAACGTCGGGATAAATGTCCTCGATAATCTTCATTTCCTTTTGTTCCTGATTGAAGTTTTTATACATCAGCAGGGGATTCGCCACGTTTTCCCGTCCTCTCTGCAGAGGGGAAAGCAGCCGGTTCATTCCGTGATCGCTCATGAAAATAACGGCCGTTTTGTCGTAGATTCCGGCTTTTTTCAGGCTGTTGAGGTAGTTTTTCAGCATCGTCATGTATAATTTCGCCGTCAGTTCGACGGGATCGTCTTTTCCTTCGCTGATATTTTCGACCTCGAAGCGCTCGTTGAGCATATAAGGTTCGTGCAGTCCGTGCAGGTGGTAATACTTAAAGACTTTCTTTTCGTTATCCGTCGAAATTTTATCCCTGAATTTGTTATAGAAATCGTCCTCTACGTAAAAAGGTTTCGCAAAAGGCAGAAATTTCTGAGTCTTGGCAAGGGTTATATGTGTCAGGAACTTGTGCGGCGATTTTTTGCGTATGACGGGAAAGGCGTGAAAGGCGACGACTTTCTTTATCAGTTTTCTGTACAGCTTATTCGATTTTCCCTGACTGTTTCGCGGTTTTAAAACAAGATTGTCCATAACGGAAGGGGACAGATACATAATGTTTGACAGCCACGGATAAATATAGTTTGTCCAGCCGTTTTTCTTTAAAACCGGCAACAAAGCCGTGTCGGCGGAATAAATCTTTTTCAGAGTGGCGTAATACTGTTCGTTGTGTTGAATGCTCCCATCAAGATTGATGCTCGTGAACAGCGCGGGAATCGCGGCTGATGTTCCTTGGCTCCCGCGGGAGCTGACGGCGTTTTTGTAAAACTCGAAATCCTTGAATATTTCCGCGTATTCGGGATATTTTTTCAACAATTCTTCAAAAACGCCCTGTCCGAAACCGTCCATCAGAACAACCGCAATGTTTTCGTTTTTCGAATAGACGTTGTATTCGGCTAAATCGAAACCGTAATACTTGAAAGAATAAATTCCGTTCTGTTCCTGATTTGCTTCAAAATTGTAAACGGACGGGGTTGTCGCAAAAACGATTGTCTGCATCACGACGAGAAGCAGGCTTGCCTTGCGCAGAAACGGCAGAAAAGCCTCTTTTTTGAAGAAAACAACGGCGGTGATAATCGACACAAGCAGAAAGACAATGTCTGCGACGGCCGCTCCGATATGATTTTTCACGTTAAACGGCTCCCCGTTTAACAGTCCGACCTGCGGCATGATGAACAGATATTCGAAAAAGACGAATACGCCGGCGATGAACAAAAGGGACTGAACGCCCTTGTTCAGCTTTTCGTTTATGAAAAAAGAGGCGACGGACGCGGCAAGGGAAACAAGCAAAGCGACGGCCGCCGTCGTTATCACTTTCCGGATTAAAACGGAATAATCAACGGACAGTTCGGAATAATTCGCGATAAAGAAATTGAGAGGAATAAACAGAAAAACGGTCAGCGCGAAAAACAGGCTGACGGGTAATTGCCGGACGGTTAGTTTAATATTGTTGCTCATAGAGGGTATCCTTTCATGCAGGTAAAAGATTTTTGCCGCGTTTGTCAATTATTTGGTTTCTTATCGTCAAAAATAAAGTTTATTTTTTTATCGACCGTAACCTCTTTTATGTTCGTTTCCAGATTGTAAAAGATTCCGTCGTCCTCGACCAGAAATTTCAGGTCGTATTTTCCGGCGGGGACGTCTTTCGCGATAAAGTTGAATATGAAATAAACGGTATCGTCCGTTCCTCTGCTGAACAGGGGCTTTTGATTCAAAACATAGGAGTCTTTTTGATTTCTGACAAGAAGATGCGTTTTTCCCCCGCCGTTTTTAAGGTTGCCGGAAAGAGGCAGTTTTGTTGAAACGGTTATCGTTCCGTTTTTGCCGTTTAACGTGTAACTGTATATTTGCGCGGGCAAATCCGATGATACGATTTTATTGAACCGGTCCCGTTTCAGATAAGCGTTTTTGATTTCCCGGCTTCGGTTCAGGCGGCTTTGCGCAAGACGGTTTTTATTAAATTCCTCATTTGAAATGTCGAGCTTTTTATCGGTGATGCCGGCCGAATAAAAAATCAAATCGGAAATGTCGGCAATACCGGGATAGATGTCCTCGATGACCTTCATTTCCTTTTGTTTCTGATTGAAATTTTTATACATCAGCAAAGGATTGACCCCTGTTTCCCTTCCTCTTTGCAAAGGCGAAAGCAGACGGCTTGTTCCGTGGTCGCCCATGAAAATAACGGCCGTTTTGTCGTAGATTCCGGCTTTTTTCAGGCTGTCGAGGTAGTTTTTCAGCATCGTCATGTATAATTTCGCCGTCAGTTCAACGGGATCGTCTTTTCCGTCGCTGATGTCAGTGATTTCAAAGCGCTCGTTGAGCATGTAAGGTTCATGCAACCCACGCAGGTGATAGAATTTAAAGACTTTTCTTTCGCCGTTTGTCGGAATTTTATCCCTGAATTTATTATAGAAATCGTCCTCATGGTAGAAAGGCTTTATCAGGGGCAGAAAATATGATGCCTTGGCAAGGGTTATATGCGTCAGAAACTTGTGCGGCGATTTTTTGCGTATGACGGGAAAGGCGTGAAAGGCGACGACTTTTTTTATCAGCTTTCTGTAAAGTTTGTTCGACTTTCCCAGGTTTTCTTTTGCGCTTAAAACCAGATTGTCCATAACGGAAGGGGATAGATACATGACGTTTGACAACCACGGATAAATATGGTTCGTCCAACCGTTTTTCTTTAACACGGGCAACAAAGCCGTGTCGGCGGAAAAATTCTTTTTCAGAACGGTGTAATACTGTTCGTTATGAGCGGCGGTTTCGGGCCTGATTCCCGAAAAAAGTTCGGGGACGGCAAATGATGTCGCTCCGCCGGCGCTGAGGGCGTCTTTGTAAAATTCGAAATCTTTGAATATTTCCGCGTATTCGGGATATTTTTTCAACAATTCTTCAAAAACGCCCTGACCGAAACCGTCCATCAGGACGACCGCGATGTTTTCGTTTTTCGAATAGACGTTGTATTCGGCTAAATCGAAACCGTAATACTTGAAAGAATAAATTCCGTTTTGTTCCTGATTCTCCTGAAAATTGTAAACGGACGGATTTGTCGCAAAAACGATTGTCTGCATCGCGACGAGAATCAAACTTGCCTTGCGCAGAAACGGCAGGAAATTCTCTTTTTTGAAGAAAACAACGACGGCGATAATCAAAGCAAGCAAAAAGACAATGTCCGCGACGGCCAAACCCGCGTGATTTTTTATGTTAAACGGTTCGCCGTTTAACAGTCCGACTTGCGGCATGACGAACAGATATTCGAAAAAAACGAACACGCCGGCGATGAACAAAAAGGACTGAACGCCCTTGTTCAGCTTTTCGTTTGCGAAAAAGGAGGCAACGGATGCGGCAAAGGCAATAAGCAAAGCGACAACCGCTCCTGTTATCACGTTTCTGATTAAAACGGAAAAGTCGACATTAAGTTCGGAATAATTCGCGATAAAGAAATTGAGCGGAATAAACAGAAAAACGGTCAGTGCGAAAAACAGGCTGACGGGTAACTGCCGGACGGTCAGCTTGATGTTGTCGTTCATAGAGTTATGTTCCATTCATAAAAATCATAAGCGACGCCACGGCCGCCGAACATTTCCTTTTGACCGATCAGACCGCGGTTCAAAACGGTTCCGCTTTCTTCCGTGGAAATGCCGAAGTCAAAGTAGGTTTTCCCTGCGCAATAAGTGTTAATCAGGTAGTCCGTGACCAAATCCAAAGCGCCGATATCGCGTCCTTCCTCCGAATTGGCGATGTACTGCGCGTGAACCGTTTGCGGCGTGTCGAAAATCAAAACGCCGGCCATCATTTCTTCGCCGCGGTAAGCGCAATACAGCTTGATGTTGTCCGGAAAATGTCCGGCCAGAAGAGCCAGCTCCGCGCCCGTGTGGACGGGTTTCGTACCGTGATGAACGGACAAAACCTCCGTCAGCAAAGAAATATAGCCGTCGTAATCCGTGCTTGGGCGCACTTCCAGACCGCTTTTAACCGCTTTCTTTACTCCGCGTCGGCGCAATTCCGAAAACCTGATTTTGTCGGGCAGGTAAACCGCCGTCGAAATGTCGCGGCGGACAAGCGTCGCGCCGTTTCTGAACAAAACGTACAAATCCTCGTCCGACGGATAGGTGAAATAGACGGACGGCACGCGTTTGTAAAGCAGCTTTTTAACGCCTTTTTCCGCTAAAAAGGCTTTCAGCGCGTCAAAGACGTCCAACATTTCCGGCGTTGTCATTTTGCGGTCGGAAATGATGCCGCCGTACGTCAGTCCGCCGTGAGAACGAACCTCTTCGCCGTGCAGGGAAGCGGGCAGGACGGCGATGAGTTTGCCGTCTTTGTAAAACATCAGCGAAAAATCCGTAAAGCGGTCGGCGTGATATTCGACGTAGCCGCGTTTAAGCATAAACGTCCCGTTTTTCGACGCGTCGATGAATGCGTCCCATTCCTGCCGCTTTTCAGAATTGTACGGGAGTACGTCAATCATGCTTTTATCCCTTGTAATTTGTCAGAAGGGAGCAATACGGTTTCCGCGTTTTTATAAGAGCCGAAGCCCAGCTTAACCCGACGCCGAACCCGCACAGCATCAGCGTCATGTCTTTCGACTGCAAATCTGCGCGAAAAGAATCCGACAGACAACACGGAATGGACGCGCCGCACTGATTGCCGTACTCGGTCAGCGTCCCGATAGGGGCTTTTTCCACCGGAATGTCCAGAAATTGCGCGATGCTCTGAACGATATATTTGTTTGCCTGATGAAAAACGAAACCGTCGATTTTTTCTTTGTCGATATTCGCAAACGCGAATAGTTCTTTGATATGCGGCGCAATTTCTTTGATTGTGAATTCAAAGATGCGGCCGCCGTCCATGGAGGCTTCGTATTTGAAAGTCCCGTCGTCGTAAAACATATCGGGTTTCGGCGGGTTTCTGAAACCGCCGTTTTTGCACATCAGGGCGTCGTAATCTTTTCCGTTCGAACAAATGTTGAAATAAACGGGATCGGCCGTTTCGTCGTATTCGACGACGCTCGCGCTTCCCGCGTCGCCGAACACCGGCGCCGTATGGTTGCGGAACATGTCGGAAAACTTGCCGAACGCGTCGCCGACCAGCAGTAAAACCTTTTTGCAACCGCCGTTCAGCAACATCGCCGATTGATAAAGCCCGAGCACGTATCCCGAACACGCCTGCGGTATGTCCATGACGACACAGTCGTTTTTCAGGCCAAGCCGTTTGTGCAGGACATAGGCGGTCGCCGGCATCAGATAGTCCGGCGTGTAGCTGACGAATAAAAGGGCATCTATGTCGTCGCGTTTCATTCCCGTGTCGCGGAACAGGTTTTCGGCTGCTTCAAAGCATAAATCCGATGACGTGACGTCGCTTTCCGTGACGCGTCTGTTCAAAAAGCCCGAAGAGTCTATCACGCGCCGGATTTTCTTTTCGTTTCCGTCATACAGTAACGGATCGTCCGTCAGGCAAATGCTTTTTTCCGGAACGACCGTCGATATCGCGGTTATTTTCACGTTGTTGAAAACGGCTTTAACCATTCCCGTTTTCCTTTAAAAAGGTCTGATAATCCCGAATGTAATCGTTTTCGTTGTAGTATTCGTCCGCCAGAACCATCAGGACGCAGTCGGGCGAAAAGTCGCTCATCACCCGCCACACGAGCCCTTCGATCAGCAATCCCTGATCGGGGCGGTCAAGCGTGTATTCTTTTTTCTGCTCGCCGTATTCGCAGCTTACCGTTACGCTGCCCGACACGGCGATCAGCATTTGTTTCAGTTTTTTATGGGCGTGAAAACCGCGGGAAACGCCTTCTTTCGTGCCATAGATGTAATAAACGCGCTTGATGTCGAAAGGCAGATTGATCCCGTTTTCCATCGCGATTAAAGAACCGCGGTTGTCGCCGTGAATCTGCAAGGGAATTAAAGTCGTGTTTGCCGTCATTTTTTCCCCCTGACGAAATTTCTCAGTTTTTTCCATTTCGCGCGCCAGCCGCACTTTTTGCACCACAAGCGTTTCCAAAGTTTGTCGTATCCGTGCGCAAAGCAGTATTCTTTTTCGTTTTCATAAATCTGACGATAATTTTTCAAAGAACTTGCCTTAAACTCGGGCGTCGAAATCGTGTTTTTGTCGTACCAGCGGTAAGAAAACAGAATTTCGGGGATATATTTGAATTTTCCGATTTTCGCCAGCTGCAGGTTTATATACCAATCTTCCAGAGTGATCTCTTGTTTGTATTTTCCCGCGTCGATCATTGCCTGACGCGAATATAAAAATCCGTTCGGAACGTAATTGTCTTTCAGCAAATCCGCGTAGTCGCCGAAATCCGGGTGTTTGTTGTTCGGTTCGTTCAGGTTCAGATCCTCGCCGACCGTCTTGTAAAGAGCTTCAGCTTCAGGCAGGACTTGCCGCTTTTTTCCCCAGTAAATCCTTTCCGAATCACCGTTGATGATTTCATTGTCCCCGACAGCAAGAACATAATCGGGATTTTCGGATAAAAAGGAATGCAACACCTCTATCGCCTGCGGTTTCGTCACATCGTCGGACGTCGAAGAATAAACATATTTTCCGCTGGTTTTATCCAACAGGCTGTTGAGAGTGAATCTCAATCCCCGGTTTTCCTGCGTTTCCATGACGACGCGCGCGAACCGCTTTTCGCATTCGGGCTTCAATTCCTGCAACTTCGCGAAAGTCCCGTCCGTCGAACCGTCGTCTATAACCACCAGTTCAAGGTTCTGATAGGTCTGCGCCATAATGGAACGGACGCATTCCTCAATGTAGCGTTCGTGATTGTAAGCGGGAATGATGACGGAAATCAAATCATCGGTAGGCATTGACGACCTCCGTGACCTGCCGGACTTCATCGTCGGTCAGAACGGGCGATATGGGCAGGGAAACGATGGTTCCGTGAATTTCTTCCGCAACCGGATAAGACCTGTCGTTTAATTCCGCGTACGCCAGCTGTTTGTGCGGCGGTGTGGGATAGTGGATAATCGTCTGTATTCCGTTGTCCGCCAGATATCTCTGAAAGCGGTCGCGCTCCTGTGTCCTGACCGCGAAAACGTGCCATACCGCCGCATCCTCGCTGTACGTTTCAGGCAGGATAATCAGCGGGTTCGTGATGTTTTTCCGGTAATACGATGCGATTTCGCGCCGGCGGGCGTTGTCCGCGTCCAAATGAGGCAACTTTACGTCCAGAACCGCCGCCTGTAATTCGTCCAGACGACTGTTCACGCCTTTGTAAATATGATGATACTTGCGGTCGGAACCGTAGTTTGCTAACGCTTTGATTTTTAAGTATAATTCCTCGTCGTTTGTCACGACTGCGCCACCGTCGCCCAACGCCCCGAGGTTTTTCCCCGGATAAAACGAAAAAGCCCCCGCGTCCGACAGATTGCCGACGCGCTTTCCCTGATACAAAGCCCCGTGCGCCTGCGCGCAATCCTCAAACACTTTCAGACCGTGCTTTTTCGCAATATCCCACACTTTTTGCATCTGAACAGCCTGACCGTACAGATGGACGACCATGATCGCCTTTGTTTTCGGCGTGATTGCCGCTTCGATTTTGTCGGGGGCGATATTGTACGTATGAATGTCCGGCTCGACAAAAACGGGTGTGCAACCGTTTTCCGATACGGCTAAAACCGTCGCGATATACGTATTCGACGGAACGATGATTTCATCGCCGTCGCCGAACCCGTGCGCGCGGATAATCAAATTTAACGCGTCCAGTCCGTTTGCAACGCCCAAAGCGTATTTCGTTCCGCAATATTCGGCAAAATGTTTGGAAAAGCGTTCGTTTTCTTCGCCCTGCAAATATCGTCCGTTATCCAGAATACGGGCAAAACGGGCGTCGATTTCGGAGCGAAAGCGGCCGTTTACTTTTGCCAAATCAAGAAAAGGAATCATAATAAATATTTTCCGAATGCACTCTTTTGTTTTAAAAGCGATTTATAGCTTAATTTTTTTCCCAATTCAATCTTCATTTTGATAAATAAACTCCGAAATGATAATTTCGGCCGCAATTTTATAAAGAATTCGGGCGGATAATTAAAAAAAGATACGTTATATCTGATTTTATCGAACGCTTTTTCACTTTGCCGCGGATCGAAATTCTTTAACGAATTTGACGTTTTCCAACAGATATAAAATATTGTTGCACGTCCAATAAATCAGCAGAGCGGACGGAGCGGAATACAGCAACACCAAAAACAGCAAAGCGATAACGATGGCCTGAATTCTGTCTTTCGGCCGCATGTCTTTCGTCGTGAACGTCGTCGCAAAATTAATCAGCGTCATTAAAATCGGCAACAGGTTCAGGCCGAACAAAAGCCCGTCCGGTTCGCTTAAGTCTCTGATAAACAGAAAAGACTGACCTTCCAGTCCTTTCAGATTGCAGATCATATAGTAAGCCGCCATCAAAAACGGTATTTGCAACATCGCGCCCACGGCGGAACGAACCGCCATGACCGGATTATAGCCGTAGCGTTTATACAGTTTTGAAATTCTTTCCTGCCTTTCCCCGCCCGTTGATTCCGATTTTATCTTGGCAATCTGAGGCGCCATCATGTCCTGAATGTCGCGTTCTTTGTCAGCCGCTTTTTTCGCCCATTTTTTCAACGGCACAAAGACGGCGAACGTCAGAAAAGACATCACGACCAATCCGGCGCCGTAACTGCCGACACAGGAAACGCACGCCAGATAAACGTACCTGTAAATCAGTTCCAGCGGGTAAATGGTGCACATATACGGGAAAGACATAGGAAAATTCCCTACTTGTTTAATTCGGAAATCAGATAATCTGCGACCGCTTCGCCGGCATGACCGAAATTCACGGCATACTTTGCCGTCAGAGCGTCAAAATCACGCGCGGCCGTTGACGACAGCGCCGCTTTGACGCGTTCGACAATCTGTCCTATATCTTCTTTTGACACTTTATCGCCAATATCGGTTTCCATCGTGCTTTGCGCCAGCAAATCCTTCAAATCTTCGTATTCATAGGACGACGTGTCGGAAACGGGCATTTCCAACGTGATGACGGGGCGTTTATACAGCGCGAAGAAATCCATGCGGACGCTTGAAGTATCCGAAATCATCAAGTCGGATTTCGCCATGCTGACGCTGCCGTTGACCTCTTCGTCCCAAACGACGTTGGAAAATTCACTCAATTCCCGCTTAAAGCCGTCGAATTTTTCCTTTTCGACCTTCAACGACTGCGGGTGGGGACGAATAATCACGTTGAATCCCGCTTTTGCCAAATCCCGCACGAAATCTATGCCGTAAACCGTCAGACAGCCTTTCGTCCCCCACGACGGCGCGATCAGAATCGTCTTGCCGTCCGTGTCGGCGTTCATTCCTTCGCGTTCTTTTGCCAGCTCGTCCAGATACGGCACGCCGACGGGGACGAGTTTCTTTTCCTTCAGTCCGCGTTTTTGCTCTATCAGCCGGATTTGCGGATTCATATACTCGCCCGCGGTCAGGACTTCGTCATAGTGATCCAGCGATCCGTGATGATACCAGGCGTAAGTGTAATCCCCGAACGAATGCCAGATATGAATTAAGGAACGAACCTTTCCGGATTTCTTTATCGGATAGTTTTCCGTGCCGATATTCGGCGTCGTCGACAGCAGAATATCCGCTTCCAGATTGTTCATTTTGGCGAACGCCATCGTTCCGTCGCCGATATACTTTGCCTCCATCAGATCGTTTTCGATCGTCAGAGCCGGATCGTGAACGTCCATCGAATAATAGGCAAACGGCTGTTTTCTGGCGATTAGAGCTTCAATGACGGGCTTAAAGGTTCCCCAATAGTTTTTGCCTTCGCTGAAAATCACCAAAGTTTTGCCGTTTCCCCGTTCGAAAGAAGAATCCTTCTTTTTGCGCAAAATCTTGTAAAAAAGATTTTTAGCGGCATAAACGACAGCGCCGATCAGACTGATAACGACATAAATCAACGCATTGCCGGTGCCGGGATCAAGATAGGCATGAGCATTTTCAGCGCTGACGATTAAAAAGCAAAAACTTAAAAACCATAATCTGTAATCAAGAATAAACCGTTGACAGAATTTACGGTGTGGCAGGCTTAATGATTTGTATACGGGGGGGGGTATCAGTCTATTGGCGTTATTCATTATTTTATTCCTTAACCATCAGATTTTGCGTCAGTTTGCCGTTTTTCAAGGCTTCGGACAGGCGTTCGTAGTCCTGCGCCGTGTCAAATTCCGCCCAGCCGCCCGCGGAAACGATCGCTTTGACCGCCATTCCCGAACGAATTAATTCGGAGAGCAGGTCTGTCATATAGCCTTTCTTAAATTCTTTGCCCGACTGCGGCCACGGCGCGTTTTCCTTTTTGCGCGTGCCATAAATGTCAAAAGCGGATTTTAAACCGACTTTCGAAAATTTGATCAATCCGATATAGCGGTAGTCTAACCCTTCGGAGGAATTCGTTTCACGGCCTAAATCCGTGATATTGCCGTTTTCATCGACGAACAGCGTTTCCAAATCGAAATCGACCGTATCGTAGCGCAACTTCCAAAGTTTTTTCCAATCCTTGTCAACGGCGACGCCTATATCGGCTTTTGCTTCGACGCATTTTTTCGCTAATTCCGGCGTATACATAATGTCGGAATAGGCAATCAACACGTCGTCGTTCAGAAAAGCTTTGGCGCACATAATCGTTTCCAACATATTCGTCGTCGCGTATTCGGCGTTATGGTAATATTTCACGCCGGCATACGCTATTTTCTCGCTCTTATATCCGGTCGCAACGGCAATATCGCCGATCCCCGCCGCGCGCAGCGTTTCAATCTGACGCTCAATCAGCGTCCTGCCGTTTACGTTCAGCATTCCCTTCGGAAGGTTTTCGGTATACTTTCCCATGCGCGTGCCGCTACCCGCCGCCAAAATCAACGCCTTCATAAAAGTAATCCTTTATTGTCGATAAAAGTCCGTATCATTTTCCGCGTTTTCAAATACGCTTCCCCGTCCGAAAAACGACGTTCCGGGTGATACTGAAACGCCAGAATTTTCTTTTCGGGACAAACAAAAATTTCGACAGTTCCGTTTTCCCCGTCAAAGAACAACGGCGTCAGCTCTTTCGCCAGATTTTCCGTTTTGATAAAATCGTTGTGATAGTGATTGACGCTCAGCGTTTCCGTTTCGGATTTGATCGTATGGTCGGTTCCGCAGGTTCGCTTTTCTTTGCAGACAAAGTTTTTAACCGTTTTTCCGCCGAAAAAAGCGTTGATGAACTGCATGCCGCGGCAAATGCCCAAAACGGGGATTTGATGCTTCAGAGCGTATTCGAACAAAAAGCGCTCCGTTTCGTCGCGCGCCGGCTGCGGGCTGACGGAAACGGTTTCCGTATAACATTCCGCGGACAGGTCTCCGCCGCCGGTCAGAATAAGCAGTTCCGCCTGTTTTAAAACGCTTTCGTCGGGACGCGCGAAATTGGAAACGGGGACAAGCGAAACGCTCATTTCCGTAAAATAATCGACATAACTTTTTTCCAGACAGTCGCAGGGAACGCCGTAAGCGTCCTTTATTTCCCGCTGTGTGATCAAAGCCCGCGTCATTTCTCTCCCTGTTTTCGGAATAAGAGTATTTTATAAAGCAAAATTATTCGTTTTCAACAAATTCCACGCTTCATCGGACAAATTTTCCTTTTCGGGATAATAGCAGTATTCGCCCGCTCGCTCTTCAATCTGACGGATAAAGTCCTGATCCTCGAAATACCGGTACGCCCCTATGTTCGCCGCGGAAACCGACGGATCGAAAATCGATTTCGGATTGACGTGACGGGAAGCGTCCATGCCGATAAAATTCATAATCTTCTTCGTCGTTTCGTCATATTTCAAAACAAGATCCTCGAACCGAACCAGCAGAGTGTCCGGATCCGGATTTTCAAAAGCGTATTTGATATGATACGTCGAAAAAGTCACGTATTTGTCTATGGTTACCGGCAAAAGGGATATGTCCTGACGGAAAGCGGACACAAACTGATCTCTCGGGTCCCGCCAAACGATAATCCGTTTAATCGGCTTATCCATAAAAGAATTAAGTCTGTTCAATACGTAAGTGGGCGCCAGCGCCAAAAAACAGTAAAATTCTTTGCTGGACTGCAAACGGAATAAAGAACGGATGTAGTCCTTCGCGTGATTATTAAAAGCGTCCGGACTCATTTCCTTGTATCTGTAAAAAACATACTGCCCGACGCCCTGATGACGCAGAAAGGAACATTTATCAAACGTGTCCTCTTTTACTCTGCGCACGGGATATTGCTTATCCCGCATAAACGCCCGTGTGTAATCGTCCAAATCAAGGACGCTCGTTATAAACTTTATTGAATTATCCAAAAATTTCCGATTATAAAAATCAGGATCGCTTTTATCGTTCGAATACCGGTAAATCAAAGAAATAAAGCCTTTTATCGCGCGATCTTTTTCCAAAAGGGTTCCCGAAGAAAACTTATCCATAAAATCAAAAAACGACGGTTCCTGAAACAACGACATCTCGGCTCTGTTTAAGGGCTTCAGAGGGGTATGTCCGAAAACGGTCGTATTATCGAATTCCTTAAAAAAATCCGAAAGCGCCGAAGCGCCGGAAATGTAAAGACCGTTAACGGAAACGATTTGTTTATAGTTTGAAACAACCGGCTTTTCTTCATCTTTTTCAATAATTGGCAAAGGAGGATCTTTGGCGGGACACGCCCTTATCGACCGGATTTCTTTCAGTAAAACGCCTGTTATCCCGAACGTCAGCATTTCCTGAATCCGTTTTTCAAGCTCTTCGTCTTTTTTATTCAGCTGCTTTGAAAGATGCTTCCAGACTTTGTATTCTTTTTTCGATAAAAACGTCTTTTCGCCCGTAGCGGCCAAATATTCCATTTTTTTATTCAAATGTTTCCATATCTTATATTTTGCTTTTTCGAACATGTTCTTCTCCTTTAATCTGCCTTTTCGAAGCCGAAAACATTTACAGGCTGTCCTTGCGGACGATGCCGTTTTTGCAGTCCAGGACGCACGATTTCGCGCCGGCAAGAGAAGAATAAATATGCTCTCCGCAGCCGATCGCGGCGGGCAGGCCGAATTCGGCGCATCGGATTGCCATGTGCGAAGCGACGCCGCCGTATTTTGTAATCAATCCTTTGATCTTTTTGGAAAAGATCCAGTCAAAGCCGGGGTCGGCTCTTGTCACGCAAACGATTTTTCCGTCAATGTCCATTGTCTTTTCGTCTTCCAGAAAGACGACTTCGCCGCTTGTCGTTTTTTCCGTAATGAAATTCGGCCTCATGCTGGCAATGCGAATGACGTCCAAACTGTCCGCGTTCAAAATAACGTCGGGCAGAACGAACAAAGACGCTTTTTCAAAGGCGATTTTTCTCGAATCTCTCAACGTTCTGATAAAATCGGCGCGCTCCCAATCGTTTTCATAAAAAGACAAAGCGGAAATATCGCGAATGTCCAGATAAGCCATATCCTCGCGCGTAAAGCCCAGTTTTTCGCCCAGCTTTGCCAGACATTCGATTGCGAGGGATAGGATTTTCGTGAATTCGAACTTGAACCATTCCCGCATTTCAAACGCGGTTTTCATGAACGACTGGAAATATTCCGCCGTAAAATCCAGACCGTATGCGTCAAGAACCGCTTGCAGCCGTTTGTTGTCAAGGCTCTTCGCGGCGGATTTCGGCATATCCTTTTCTTTTACGGCGGCGGATTTCGTGAAGTCCATTTTGTCGTAGCGTTCTGTCGTGATGTCGTACGTTCCCGAACGCAAATGCCCGTATTTCAGATTAAACTCGTCCGTCGTCATGCGCTTGTTCAAAAACGCGTTCATGTCGCGCTGAAAATCGGAAGCAACCGTTTGCACCGTCAGCATGAACCGTTCCGTTTCGTCCTGCGTGAAGAATCCTTTTTCGGCCAGAGTGCGCAAAAACGATTTTGCGATGAAAGCGAAACGCGCCTGTCTGGAAAAATGCGGCGTCGCGTTCAGCTTTAATTCGCGCAGTAAAATTTGAATATAGGAAATCAACTGTTTGACCGTTACGCTTTCGCACGCGCATTCTTTTTCGATTTCCGCGCGCACCGTTTCCGCCTGCAGCAAATCTTTTTTATCTTCGCGCAGAATGTCGAAGAAACGGGAAACGGAATCCTTTGTCAATCCGAATAAAGCGTTCCGGAACGATTGGATTTCTTCGTCGGAAAAAGAATTGTCCTTCAGTTCTTTCAAAGCCTCGTCCGTTTTGAAGTCAAAGCAGCTGAACACTATTTCGAATTCGATTTTATCATGCGCCGTCAGGTTCTTTTCCAATTTCGAGCGATAATAAGCAACCAGTTTTTTTGTCAGCGTTTCGCTCAATGGAGCCGGAATCAGGCTTCTGAACGAATATTCAAGAGAAATATAAGGCTTGTTGCCGATCTGATACATCAGGTTGTGCGGCACGCTTTTGTATCCCAGCGGTACAAGCCCTTCGTTCCACGCGCGCGCCGTGATGATGTCCTTGTATAAGGAAAAAGCGAGTTCTTTCGGATTTGATCCGATAATTTCCGCCGGATTCCAAAACGCCATGTCCGACAGCATCATTGTTACGCCGCTGTACGCGTCTTTAAAGTCGGCATAGCGCTGTTTTTCTCTGTCCAGTTCCGCAAAAAAATCCTCGTCATTGAGGTTCTTTTTGAATTTGTATGCCGCAGCTAACGGACGGACTTGAAAAATCACGACGCTGCCATCGTTTAAAACGGCGAACTCAATGTCCAAAATCATGCCGGCCAAGACGGATTGTATTTCTTTGATGGCCGTTAAGAGATTCCGCCATCGATCCGGCAGTTTTGAAATATCCGCCTTATGCGAAATCCTCAACGATACGCCGCCGCGTCCGGCGGTTACGCTGTCGCTTAATCCGTCGTCTTCGTAATTGATCAGATAATACGGGCGGTTTTTGTTGATGTCGCGCGTAAAAAGAACGCCGCAGACGGCAATATTTTCCGTTTGTGTCTGAATTAAAATCTGCTCGTCCGAATTGTCAAAGTCCGGATTGGCTTTCAGATAAGAGTTTCCGACGGTCTTAACGGCGTTCAGGACGGCTTCTCTGTCAGAAACGTCAACATTTAGAACGGATTCATAAAAACCGGCGTTTGATTTGTCGTATCCGTCTTCCTGCGAACAAGACGATCGGACAACGATTTTTCCGGCGCCGAACGTTGTTTTTATCTTTTCGTACAAAGCCGACGCAGAATCCGCAAGCTCCCGCGGCGTAACGACTAAAATCTTTTCGATTTTCGACTTTGTCAGCAGTTCCTTTAACGCCAGCAGCGTGTTTGCCTTTGTCGAAACAAGCGTGTTCCGCGTATTAACAACCTTGGCCTGCTTGTTCAAAGTTTCAAGAATATTCTCTAAAGACAACTTTTCGTAATACGGCAAAAAAGAAACTTCGATGTTCAGATCTTTCAAAGCGCTTGATGAAATCAAATGCTCCCAGTTTTTGCTGGCATACAACGTTATCGCATCATTCGGGTATTTTAAGCGCAGTTCCTTTAAATTCGCTGTCGGATCAAAGCCGGTTTGCCTGATGACTTTATCTATGCTTTTGATATTTAAAAGCGTTTCTTTGCGTTCCTGAAAAGTCGATAAAATCTGCCCGAACCAAGCTTCGGCCGATTTGTCGTCAATCAGTCCGAAAATTAACAAATCCGCTTCGGATTTCGCTTTTTCGAAAGCCTGCATGTGCCCGATATGCAAAAGATCCGCAACCCCGAAACTGTAGGAGATTTTTTTTATGTTTTTTTTCATGTCGTATTCCGTCTTTTTTTTCATATTAAAATACAGTTCTCCATATATTAAATCGGAATTTGCTTTCATCAGGAATCAACTATTTCAAAGCTTTTTCAAACGCTTTCATCTTCCCGATTATGCGCAAGGAATTTTCAGGTTTTCCTTTTTTACGGATTAAAAATATAACTATATCTAATATATCAAGCAAAATGTTTTAGCAATATTTTTATCGGAAACAAGCGCTTTTCCGCTTTATGTTTTCGGGGTTTCTCTGATTGTTCGGCGCGCGGGGAAACCGGCTATGAAAACCACCCGGTGATCCGGTTTAATTCTTCTTCGCTTTGATAAGGCGCGTTGATAATGACGATGCCGCTGCCAAGCATGCCTTCGCGCGTGTCGGGGAAGAGGATTTCGCTTTGATAAAATTTAGGCAAGTCGGCTTCTTTTAATTTGGCGAGCATCGGTAAATGAAGGTTTTCTTTTAAGACCGGATACCACAGAAACAAAACGCCTTCCGCCCATTTTTTGTGAAGCTTCAGAAGGAAATCCGCTACCTTGTCGTATTCCGTTTTGACTTCATAGCTCGGGTCGATGACTAAAATTCCGCGTCGGGGGCGGGGAGGGCAGAGCGCTAATCCGCCTTCGTATCCGTCGCGATGATGCAGGTGCGTGTTCGGATAGCGCATCAGTCCGTACAGCGCCTGATATTCCTGCGGGTGCAGTTCCATGAGATGCAACGTGTCCGTCGGCCGTAATAACGCTTCGGCGATAAAGGGCGAGCCGGCGTAAAGGTTCTTTCCGACTTCTGTTTGAATGAGGCGTTGCAATTCAAAATAAGGGTGGTCTTGCAACCGTTTGTTTTTTGAAAGTTTCAGATAGCCTTTTGCCGCTTCGCCCGTTTTCATCGCTTCGGCACAAGCCAAATCGTAAACGCCCCGTCCGGCATGCGTTTCAATGTAGGTCAACGGTTTGTCCTTTTGCGTCAGATGCTTCAGCACAACGCACAAAGCGGCGTGCTTGTGAACGTCCGCCGCGTTTCCGGCATGATAAATGTGTTGGTATGACAGCATTTAACCTCTCCTGTTTACGGGCGCTATTATAGGAATAAAAGGGTCGTTATGCTACAGCTATCCGTGGAAATCACAAAATGATTGATTTTTGTAAAAAATATTACATAATGTTATTATTTGAAGGAGAAATCAATGCCGGTCAAAAAAAACGCGAAGAAAAAAACGGAAACATTTTCACAGCAGGAAATGAGCGATTATCTGATTTCAACGGTCAGGGAAGTCATAGAGGTATCGCGCAAACCGACGCCCGTTTTAGATAAAAACGGTGCGCCGACGGGGGCGACGGAATATCAGGCCGCGACGGTTTTAAAGGCATGCGAGCTGATGGCCAAATTGATGGGGTCGATCAGGGAAACGGATTCAAAAGGCGTTTCCGTGCAAATTGTATCTTATCGGGATATGGCGGAATCCGACGAAGCAAGTGCTTCTTCCGCCGGTGTTTAATGTTCCTGAAGCAATAAACGTGTCGGACTGTCTTTCAGTTTGGGATTTCTTTCGGCGTAATCGTAAGCTGTGCGTCCGAAGACGTCTTTAGCGGTTCGATCCGCGCCGCTGCTCAGCAAAGTGCGGACGACTTCCGGATTTTGATTATATTGTGCCGCAAAAAACAAAGCTGTTTGTCCTGTGTCCGGCGTTCTGGCGTTTACTTCTGCTCCGCCTTCGATTAAAAAAACAAAGGCTATCGGATCGGAAAGATATATGGACGCCAGCATCAGTACGGTGCGTCCCTGTTCGTCTCTTTCGTTCACGCGTCCGCCTTTTTTGATCAGCGTTTCGATCGCGTAAGCCGAAGTGTTTTCCGTTGTAACGGCTTCGACTAAAGGGGTGAACGCGTTATATTCGGCGGCTGAAGCAGACTGAATACATAAGAGCGATACTAAAATGACAAAGAATTTCATCAACGGAATCCACTAATAAAAAAGCCCGACACTCAAGCGGGCTTAATTCTGTTAAAAGCATGGCGGATTAGCGCATTTTCGTTTCTTTGAAAATAACGTGTTTGCGCGCCTTCGGGTCATATTTTTTCAACTGCAATTTTTCCGTTTTTGTACGGGGATTTTTCTTTGTTGTGTAAAAATATCCCGTTCCTTCCGTGCTTTCCAGTTTAATCTGTACTGTTGCGGACTTTGCCATGATGAACCCCACCAATCAAAAAAATCAAAAAGAGATACTGCAAAAATACGCTAATTTTGCATGGTGTCAAGCGAAAAATAGCTTAAAGCGTTTTCATACCGTTCCTGATCCAATAAAAACAGGCGAGCCGTTTCGTTTTCCAACGGATTGTCCTTGCGCGTTTGCCGCGGGCAGATTTCCAGTCCTTTCTGTCTTTCGGCCTCTGTTCCTTTTCGCCAAGGCTCGATGTTCGTTTGAACAATCAGTCTGTCTATGTCCCTTAAGGTTCTGTTTGAAGTGCAAATATTCGGGTAAATGCCGTAACCCTGCGGCGAAAAACCGGACGGCAAATAATACTGCGCCCATGTCAGATATATTTCTCCGCCGCTGGGAAGCGTTTCATTCGCCTGAATAACGCTTTTGCCGTAAGAAGGCGTGCCGATGACGATCGCGTGTCTGTATTCCTGCAAAACGCCCGCGAAAAATTCGGCGCTGGAAGCCGTCTGAGCGTCGATTAAAACGGCAATCGGATAAACGGGGCGTCTTTTTTGGAACGTTGAAATATACTGATGTTGCGTATCTTTATGCCGTCCTGCCGTTTTGATAATTAACAAATCTTCGGGCAGGAACATATCCGCCGCCAAAACGGCTTCTTTTAACAGCCCGCCGGTATTGCCGCGCAGGTCGATAATCAATCCGGCAGCGTTTTTCCTGCGCGCTTGTTTTAGCGTCGCTTTTAATCCGGAAACGGTTTTTTCCGTAAAAGCCGAAATCTTAATCGTCATCAGACTGTCTTTATCATCAAAGAAATAGGTGACGGAAGAAGCGGAAACCGGCGCGCGGGTAACGGTTCTGGTCTGTACTTTGCCGTCTTTGCGCAAAGTCAGAAAAACTTCCGTTCCCGCTTCGCCGCGCAACAGATTTAAAATTTGCACGCGCGACAGGTCGGTAATGGTTTTGCCGTTAATCGCTGAAATTCTGTCCCCGATCGCCAGATCGGTATGAGAAGCCGCTCCGTTGGGGATTATATCCGTTATTTCCAGATATTTTCCGATACGGCGGTAACTGATTCCCAAACCGGCCGGTTTTTTCAA
This sequence comes from Alphaproteobacteria bacterium, assembly GCA_017616015.1. Classification (GTDB taxonomy): domain Bacteria; phylum Pseudomonadota; class Alphaproteobacteria; order CAAGCB01; family CAG-977; genus UBA11549. The sequence continues at coordinate 64,424 of JAFZYY010000009.1, forward strand.
AGGTTCCAGTTCGGCGGGATCCGGACTGATGTAATGGGAATAAGAATCAATGGATCCCAATGCGGCGTTGATCAAAATGTTGAACAGTTCTTCTTCGTCGGCGTCTTTTGTTTTTTGAGAATGCGGACGCGCTTCCGCCAGCACCGCTAAAATTAATTTGGACCATTCCGTGCAATTATTGTCTTCCGGCGCGCGAAAGCTTTTTAAAATTTTGTCGTCCGCCAAAATCAAAACGCGTTTGCCGTCTATGCGCGCGACGATTTTTTGATCAATCGTGGACAGACTTTTAACGGTTGAAAACGCAAAGTCTTTGGCGGATACGGGCTTGAGCGATTTTTCCGTGATAAGCCGGCAAGTCGTATTAATCGTGTCAAACATATATTCGGCAGGCAACTGCGCTTTGCTTAACGCAACCGCCCACCAATCGGGATTGTCCCGCGCCTGGGCGAAAAAGGGGAGTAAGGCAAACAGAGCCGGAAGAAACAAAAAACGGCGCATTCTATTTCCTTTTTGTTTTGCGTTTGTTTGTTTTGCTCTTCTTTTTAGGGGAGGGACGGCGTTTGTCTGTGCCCGCGTCCAGAATGTGAAAAAGAAGTCCTCCCGTGACAGGCGACGCTTCCGCCAATGTCATAAAGACATGCTCGCCCAGTTCGTAGGTGTTGCCGGTGGAAGAGCCGAACAAGCGGTGACGTTCTTCTTCGCAGACGTAATAGTCATTCGGCAGGGTGGAAATCGGAATCAACCCTTCCGCGCCGATGCCGTCAATCGTGACGAACAGGCCAAAGCGGCTGACTCCGTTGATCGTGCCGCCGAAACGTTCGCCGACGCGGTCTTTTAAGTAAGCGGACAGATAGCGTTCCTCGGCATCGCGTTCCGCGGCGGCGGCGCGGCGTTCGGTGGCGGAGATATGTTCGCCCAGTTCGTCCAAGTCGGCGGTCATATCGCCGTCTTCGTCAATCAGACCGTCCCCGCCCAGTTTCAAAGCGGAAATCAGGCCGCGATGCACCAATAAATCCGCGTACCGTCTGATGGGCGAAGTGAAATGCGCGTATTTTTCCAAAGCCAGTCCGAAATGTCCAAGATTTTCCGGACTGTAGCGCGCCTGACTTTGCGAGCGCAGGACAAGCTCGTTGACCATGGCGGCTCGGGGCGTATCGCGGACTTTATCAAGGATTTTATTCAAATCGTTACTGTCAAGTCTGCCCGTCTTGCCGGCTTTAATGCCGATTGTCGCCAGAAAAGATTGCAAAGCGACGGCTTTTTCCGCGCTCGGCGGTTCGTGGACGCGGTACATCGCCGGCACGCCGTATTCTTCCAAAGCTTCGGCGGCGGCAACGTTGGCAAGGATCATAAATTCTTCGACCGTCTTGTGGCTGTCCAGGCGTTCGCGGGGCGTGATGGAAGCGACTTGTCCTTTTTTATCCAGTTCTATTTCGCGCTCGATGACGTCCAAGTCCAAAGCGCCGCGCTTTTCGCGCGCTTGCGCCAGAAGTTCATAAGCGGCTTTTAAATCAAGAATATGCGCACGCAGAGCGTTATTCATTTCCGACATTTTGCCGTCGAAAACGTTCTGGACTTCGTGATAGTTCAGACGGGCGGCGGAACGCATCATCGCGCGGACGAATTTATACTTAATCAGTTTTCCGTTTTTGTTAATCCACAAATGCGCCGCCAGACAGGGACGATCGATGTCTGGCTTTAACGAGCACAGATCCGCCGACAGCTTTTCAGGCAACATCGGAATACAGCGGTCGGGAAAGTAAACGGAATTGCCGCGTTCGCGCGCGCAGTCGTCCAGAGCGGTGTGCGGGCGCACGAAATAAGCGACGTCGGCAATCGCGACAATGAGATGAAAGCCGCCTTTGTTTTTCTTGTCTTCGTCGGGTTCGGCAAATACGGCGTCGTCAAAGTCGCGCGCGTCCTCGCCGTCAATCGTGACCAACGGAATGTCGCGCAGATCGGAACGTTTTTTCATGGGCGGCAGTTTCGCTTTTTCCGCCTGTTTTAAAGCGTCTTCGGTAAATTCGACGGGAATGCCGTGCAGATGCAAAGCGATCAGACTGGCGGCGCGGGGCGCGTCGGCGGACCCGATAACCTGAATGATTTTCGCATATTTTTCCGATCCGCCGAAAGCGTTTTGCGGGACTTCGGCAATCACGACGTCGCCGTTTTTCGCTTTCCCCGTATGAGCGCGGTCGACAATGTAATTCTGATGCAGACGACGGTCGACGGACAAAATCCGTCCGCCTTTGCCCGATGTCGTATCAAACAGGCCGACAACACGGTTCGGCTGTTCGGACAGTCGGCGGATAACGGCGCCGTGGAAAAAGCGTTTGCCTTTCGGCGTCAGCTTTAACATCACCATGTCGCCTTCCCGCGGGGCGGGACGCAGACGTCCTAAGTCCGTAATCAGAATTTGCGGGCAGGGCGTTTGTTTCGTCCAGTTCAAAGGCCTGGCGACAAGCTCGCCGTCCGAATCCGTTCCGGTAATCAGACACGGGCACGTTTCGGGCAGGCCGTCCGCCAAAATCAGCTTTTTGCCGGCGGTTTTTTCCGTTTTGCCGGAATGCTTCAATTCCCTGAGCATGTCCTTGAGCTTTAAACGGTCGTCGCCTTTAATGTGAAAAGCGCGCGCCAACTCTCTTTTCCCGACCTTTCCCGGATTGTCGTTCAGGTAGGCGACAAGGTCTTCCATCGACGGAAAAGGAGCTTTGGCTTTCGTCATTATTTCTTTGCCTTTGTTGTTTTCTTAGCCGTTTTTTTCTTCGTCGCCGTCTTTTTAGCCGCTGTCTTTTTAGTTGTCGTTTTTTTAGCTGCGGCTTTGGGCTTCTTTTCCGCTTTGGCAGCCAGCAGAGCTACGGCTTCCTCAACGGTCGGCAGACGATTTTCGTCGCGGATCGCTTTGGGAATCGAGGCGATTATGCTGCCGTGTTTGATATAAGGTCCGAAACGGCCGGAGCTGGCGATGATCGGCTTTCCGTCAGTCGGGTGAGCGCCGATTTCCTGCGGCGGAGCTTTTTCCCTGACCGTGGACAGCACTTCCAGAGCGCGGGGCAGGTCAATCGTTAAAACATTGTCCGCCGCCGTTAAGGATTTATAGGTCGAACCGATTTTCAGATAAGGCCCGAAACGACCGATTCCGGCCTGAATTTCCTGCTTTGTTTCGGGGTGGACGCCTAATGTGCGCGGCAGGGCGAGCAAAGCCAGAGCCTGCTCCAACGTTATTTCCGCCGGATTTATATTGCGAGGCAGAGACGTGCGTTTTGTCGCGGTTTTTTCTTTCTTTTCACCTTTTTTGGGCTTCGGTGCGTCTTTGCCCGCCTGAACATACCAGCCGTAAGGGCCTTTGCGTAAAATAATGTCTTCGCCTGTCGCGGGATCGGTTCCCAGTTCTTTTAAATCCGGCTCTTCCGTTTCCGCTTCTTCCGTCGTCTGGCCGCCGAACGGGCGCGTGTAGCGACATTCCGGATAGTTGGAACAACCGATGAACGCGCCGAATTTGCCGATTTTCAGACTCAGACGACCGCCTTTTTCTTTGCCGCATTCGGGGCAGACGCGGTCTTCCGGCGTTGCGAACAGGTGGTCGGACAGACTTTCTTCCAACCGGTTCAGAATGTCTGTAATCGTCAGAGGTTCGACCGTTTTGACCGTTTCGTCAAAGCTCTTCCAGAACGCGCGGAGCAAGTCTTTCCAATTCATTTTGTCCGCGGAAATGTCATCAAGAGAGTTTTCCAAATCGGCCGTGAAGTCATACTGAACGTATGTGTTGAAGAAGTTTTCCATAAACGCAGTGACGATACGGCCGCGGTCTTCCGGAATGAAGCGGCGTTTTTCCAGACGGACGTATTTTCTTTCCTGCAAAACGGACAGAATCGACGCATACGTGGACGGCCGGCCGATGCCGAGTTCTTCCAGCTTTTTCACCAGACTCGCTTCCGAATAGCGCGGCGGCGGCTGCGTGAAGTGCTGTTCGGGGCGGACGGCTTTCTGATCCAAAGGCTCTCCCGTCGTCATGGCGGGCAGAATCGCGCTGCTTTCCTCATCGCCGTCGTCCAAGTCTTCATGATAGATTTTTAAAAAGCCGTCAAAAGCGATCGTCTGTCCCGTCGCGCGCAGAACGATCCGACCGTCGCGGGACGGGCAATCAACCGCCATCTTGTCAATTTCGGCATTCTGCATTTGCGACGCCAGAGCGCGCTTGTAAATCAGTTCGTACAATGCCCGCATATCCTTGTTCAGATAGCGCGCCATCTGTTCTGGACGGCGGTTCAGCGAAGTCGGACGAATGGCTTCGTGCGCTTCCTGCGCGTTTTTTACGTTGTTCTTGTAATAACGGGGCTTTTCGGGCAGATATGTTGAGCCGAAATCGGACGCGATTACGGCGCGGGCTTCATTGATAGCTTCCTGCGCCATCTGAATGCCGTCCGTTCTCATATAGGTAATCAGACCGACGGTGTCGCCGCCGATGTCAATTCCTTCGTAAAGCTGCTGCGCCAACTGCATCGTTTTCTTTGCGGAAAAGAAGAGCTTGCGCGCCGCTTCCTGTTGCAAAGTGGACGTCGTAAAAGCCGGCGCGGGGGAACGCTTGACGGTTTTGCGTTCGATTGTGCCGACGTCAAAGACCGCGTTTTCGATTTTCTTTTGCGCGGCTTTGGCCGATACTTCGTCAGCCAACGTAAACTTGCCCAGTTTTTGACCGTCCAAAACGGACAGATGGGCTGTGAACAAATCTGAATGCTTGGTCAGGAAATCGGCGTCGATTGTCCAGTATTCCTGCGCTTTGAATTCTTCGATTTCGTTTTCGCGCTCGCAGACCAGACGCAAAGCGACAGACTGCACGCGGCCGGCGGAACGGCTTCCCGGCAGCTTACGCCACAATACGGGCGAAATCGTAAAACCGACCAGATAGTCCAAAGCCCGTCTGGCCAGATAAGCGTCCACCAGCGGCATATCGACTTCGCGCGGATTCTTCATCGCGTTCGAAACGGCGGATTTGGTAATTTCGTTAAAGACAACGCGTTTTAAAGTTTTGTTTTTCAGCTTGCCGCGGCGGGTCAGTTCCTGCACGACGTGCCACGCGATGGCTTCTCCCTCTCTATCCGGGTCGGTTGCCAGATAGACGGTATCGGCTTTGGCGACGGCTGTTGCGATTGCTTTAATATGCTTTTCATCTTTCGGCTCAATAGCCCAATCCATCGCGAAGTCTTCGTCGGGACGGACGGATCCGTTTTTCGCCGGCAGATCCCGAATATGTCCGAAGCTCGCGATAACCTCGTATCCGTTTCCCAAATACTTGTTGATTGTTTTCGCTTTTGCGGGGGATTCGACAATAACCACGTCCATAATCGTTGACCTTTATAAAGAAGTGATACGAATAACTTTGTTTCCGGGCAGGCGCTCCAGTTGTCCCGCCAGTTCCAATTCCACTAATAAAACCGAAATTACGCTCGCTGGCAAGCCTGTTTCTCGGATCAGCATATCAATTTCAACAGGAGAGCCGTCTAACAGGGATAAAAGTTCTTTTCTGTTTTCGTCCGTCGGTTCCTGAATTTGCTGCTGCGGCGCTTTGATTGATGAAGTTGATTCATTCTTTGTCTCTCTGAGCGTGAAAGAAGCCGACTGCGCCAAATAATCAATAATGTCCTGCGCCGATTCGACCAAAGGCGCGCCACTTTTAATCAGATGGTTGACGCCGGCGGCTCTCGGATCCAGAGGGGAGGAAGGCACGGCGAAAACGTCTCTGCCTTGTTCCAACGCTTTGTTCGCCGTGATTAAAGAGCCGGAGCGCAAAGCGGCCTCTATGACGACCAATCCCTGCGCCAGCCCCGAAATGATTCTGTTCCTTTGCGGAAAGTTGGACGGCTGCGGTTTTGTGTTAAACGGAAATTCGGAAATCAGAACGCCTTTTTCTTTTACCTGATCGTAGAGCTTTCCGTTTCGTTCGGGGTAGGGGATATTGATGCCCGTTCCCAAAACGGCTGTTGTCGAAGCGTTTTCGCTTGCGGCGTACAAAGCCCCTTCATGCGCGGCGGCGTCAATGCCCAATGCCATGCCGGAAACGACGCTGTAACCGGCTTTGACCAAATCGGCGGCGATATGGCGCGCGATGTTCTTTCCGTTAATCGACGCGTTTCTGGTGCCGACAACGGCGACATGCGGTTTTTTCAATAGCGTTTTATTTCCCAGAACGGATAATACGGGCGGGGCGTCGCTTATTCGCGCTAACAGATCCGGATACCCGTCCTGTTCTGAAAAGAGCATTTCTCCGCCGATTTTTTGGACGGCTTCCATTTCCTGTTCGGCTTCAGCGCGGGAACAGATTCTCAGTTCTTTTTTCAAGCCGCCTTTGCGCGCTTTTTCAGGTAAAGCTTTCAGCGCGTTTTCCGCCGTTTTAAAGTGCTGTATCAACACGCGGAAAGTAACGGCTCCGACATTTTCGGATCGAAACAAACGCAACCGATTGATTTGTTCTTCCTGATCCAACGGTTTACTCCGCTTTTTTCTTCAGTTTGATTTTGCTTTCTTCGCCATGAAGCAGACGAACAATATTTGCCCGATGCCTGATGACGGAAAGCAATGCCAGAAACGCGTAAAAGTAAATGTATTCGGGGGTCGCAAAGAAATATGCGTACACCGGCGCCAAAATCAGCGCGGTTAAAGCCGACAGGGAGGAATATCTGAACAGTAACGCCATGATCAGCCATGTCAGGCAGGCCAATACGCCAACCTGCCAACAAGTGGCCAGCAACATGCCCAGTGTGGCCGCGACGCCTTTTCCGCCTTTGAATTTCAGCCAGACGGGGAAGTTATGTCCCAACACGCCCATCGTGCCGGCAATCAAAGCCGCCAGATCGCCGATTCCTTCGCTGTCGACGCAGAAATAAGCGATTTCGGCCGCCAACGCTGCCTTGCCCGAATCGCACAGCAGCGTCATCAAAGCCAGATCTTTGCGTCCTGTTCTCAGAACGTTCGTTGCGCCGATGTTGCCGGATCCGATTTTGCGAATATCGCCCAGTCCGGCCAGACGCGTGAAGACGATTCCGAACGGAACGGAACCCAGTAAATATCCCAAAACGCCTGATAAAATCAAAAGAGTCGTATCGCTCATAACAGCAATCCCCGATAATTGAATTTAAAAAGAAGATATAACGCTATTGAGATTTTCTGCAACAGTTTTAAAAGAACAATCCTGCGAAAACATCGTTTCCGTCAGCGTTCTGCGCCATAAAGCCGCGCCCGGCAGGCCTTTGAACAAACCGAGCCAATGTCTTAAAATCAAATGGGGACGAACGCCGTTTGCCATTTCTTTTTCCAGATAAGGCAACATCTTTTGAACCGCTTCGGCGCGGGAAACGACAGGAGTGTCTTCTTCGAATATTTTCCGATCTGCTAAAGCCGACATGTACGGATCGGCGTACAACGCTCGTCCGATCATCACGCCGTCAACAAAATTCAGATGCTCTTTTGCCTGTTCCAAAGAGGTTATATTGCCGTTGATCGAAACCGTAAAACGAGGAAAATCCCGTTTAAACCGGTAAATCAATTCGTAATTCAACGGCAGACGCTCTCTGTTTTGTTTCGGCGTAAAGCCTTTCAGACGGGCTTTTCTGGCATGAATGATAAAGGTTTGACAGCCGGCTTTTTCCGCCAGTTCGGTGCAGCGGCACAGATTGTCGTAACCGTCGGAATCCTGCGTTTCTTCCTGTAAAGCAATCCGTGTTTTCAACGTGACGGGGACATCGGAATTTTCCCTCATCGCCTTTAAGCAGTCGGCAATCAGCCGCGGATCTTTGCGCAAAGAGGCGCCAAAACACCCTGATGCTACTCGTTCGGACGGGCAACCGGCGTTTAAGTTGATTTCATCATAATTGAAGCTTTTTGCAATTTGGCAGGCTTTCGCCAATAATTCCGGATCCGAACCGCCCAACTGCAAAACAATCGGGTGTTCTTCCTTATTATAAGCCAGTAGCTTTTCTGCGTCGCCGAACACGACCGCCTGCGCCGTGATCATTTCGGAATAAAGCTGAACGCGGCGGGAAAAACAGCGGATAAAATAACGGAAATGTCTGTCCGTCCAATCCATCATCGGCGCGACGGACAGCCGACCGGCGGGAAAAGTCATGACAGATTTGCCAAATGCGCCAAAAGCATGTCTTTGAAGGCTTCCTTGTCGACTTTGTGTGTCACCAGACAGTTGCGCTTATTGCCTTCTTCAAAAGTCGTCATGCCGAATTTTTCGTCGGAAGCGTCCGTGTTGACCTGTACGGTGCCGTACCGACCGGAAAACAAAGCCGGACGGATCAGACAGCCGATGGCGCACGGATCGTATAAAGACGTTCCTTTTTCGGGTGCTGTTCCCGTTTTTTTAAACAGATGATCGGCTAATGTTTTCGCCGTAATATCCAACAGATCCGCGCTCATTGTCGCACAGCGCAGGTTTAAGTCGCGCATTCTTTCCAGAAAAGCTTTATCTGCTGCCGCTTGCATGCCGACTTCCATCGGAATGACCGTGACGCGTTCGGCCATGTCGAAAACGATTTGCGCGGCGTGCGGATCGGCCAGCATATTGAATTCGGCATAAGGGGTCGAGTTGCCTCTGGGGCCGTCTTCGCAGAAAGCGCCGCCCATGATGATCAGTTCACGCACGCGGGAAATCGTTTTCGGTTCCGTTAAAAAAACGGTCGCGATATTGGTCAAAGGTCCGATTGCCACAAGGCTGACTTCGCGTTCGGGCGATTTCATCAAAGTCTTTATAATAAAGTCGACGGCGTTTTCCTCTTCCCCTTTATAAGCGGGTTCGCCGAAATCCTGTCCGGCCAACCCGTCGGAACCGTGCACCCATTCGGCGTTTAAAACGGAACGTTTCAGCGGCCGGTCGCAGCCTTTGTAAACGCGAATGCCCGTATGCCAGGCAAAATCGCAAATCCGGCGAATGTTATATTCGGCTTTGTCCACCGGGACGTTGCCGTTGACGGCCGTCATTCCCAATATTTCCAAATCGGGATCGGCCATCGCCATAAACAAAGCGATCGCGTCGTCAATTCCCGGATCCGTATCGATAATGATTTTTGTTTTTGCGCTCATCGTTTTTCTTTCGTCTTTGTTGTCCGTCGATTAAAAATAAAGACACCCCTTTGTAAAAGCAAGGGAATAATACGATCCGCTTTTCCGCGTTTTCGGGCTAAAGTTCGATAAAAACGGGGAAAGCGTCTTGAAAAGAAAACAAAATCGGGTATATCTCTGATAATGAAAAGTGGTGTTTTCCGAAGTCGTGAGGTTCATTAATGAGTGCCGATAAACAACAGTACGATCTGGTTTGTTCTTTGGGTGGCAACTGTGCCGCGGCGTTCCAGTTGCAATGTCGCGGAAAGCGGTTGTTTTCTTTGCCGTTCGACTGGTGCTATGTTGAAAATGAAAGGCCGCTGGAATATTTACCCGAAGGTTTCGCCGACGGGTTTAAGAATCTCGCTCTGAAAGAAAATCTGAAGCGCGTCGACGGAAACAAAGATCACCCCGTCATTTATCAGGACTGTTATTCCGGTTATTTCTTTCCGAACCATTTTAAAGAGGACGCCGAAAAGGAATATGACGGCTTTTATAAAAAATTGCGGCGCAGAACAGAGCGTTTGCTCGATAAAATCCGTAATGCGCGCCGAGTGCTGTTTATCTTTTCGGCGCTGATTCCGTTCGATGTTTCCCGTTTTGAACGCCTGAGCGAAAAATTATCGCAGCTTTATCCCGCAGTTCATTTCGATTTTAAGCTGATTTCGTTCGGTTGTCCCGCGGAAGAGGAGTTGACCGTCGGAAATATCACCCTGAGCCGGTGCGTCCGTCAGCAGAATTTTTACGATTTTTATAAAACAAATTACGAATGGGCTTTCCTTGACAACGTCGCATTGCCGTCGAAAAGTCACGAACAAATAACGCTGCTTTCCGTCAGGGCTTTCGGCAAGCGCTTTCGTCTGAATTTTGAAATCAAAAGAAACGATCAGGACTGAAAATCCGCGACGGAAAAATGTCCGATTTTTTCGTCATTGCGAGGAACGGTATCCCCGCACGGGCTACTGGCCGTAGGGGCATCAGTTTTTAATTTATGCTAACTGGCAGGATTGAATTTCCCGCCGGGAGGGTGTTTTCCCCGCACGGGCTACTGGCCGTAGGGGCATCAGTTTTTAAATTGTGACAACCGGCTGTATTGAATTCCCCGCCGGGAGGGCGTTGTCCCCCTACGGGCTACTGGTCGTAGGGGCATCAGTTTTTTAATTTGTGACAACCGGCTGTATTGAATTCCCCGCCGGGAGGGCGTTGTCCCCCTACGGGTAGTAGCGGTTCAAATCCAAGCCTTCTAACCAATAAAAAAACCACCGTTTCAGGTGGTTTTTTTATTGGTAGGCGACTACGGATTGCTCGTTGTACTCGCCGGTCAAGCCGGTCGCTCGGACTTCGTCCTGTGCGCCGTTCGTTTTGCTCACCGAACCTGCGGTTCAAATCCAAGCCTTCTAACCAATAAAAAAACCACCGTTTCAGGTGGTTTTTTTATTGGTAGGCGACTACGGATTCGAACCGCAGACCCTCTCGGTGTAAACGAGATGCTCTAACCAGCTGAGCTAGTCGCCCGTCATGAGAAGTATATACAGGAATTATTTACGGATAACAAGCAAAAAAACAAGCGGCCGCAAAACGCAAACCGCCTGTCTTTAAGAACCAAAGTTCGCTATTAATTTACAGCGTCCTTCAAGCCTTTGCCAGCTTTAAATTTCGGCTGCTTGGAAGCAGGAATTTTAATCTTGGCGCCGGTGCGAGGATTGCGGCCTTCGGTCGCAGCACGCTTAGCAACGCTGAAGGTACCAAAACCAACCAGACGAACTTCATCGCCTTTCTTTAAAGCGCCGGTAACGGCATTCAATAAAGCATCAACAGACTTGCTGGCGTCCGTCTTGGACAAACCGGTATTCTTAGCAACTTCAGCTACGAGATCGTTCTTATTCACGTGAGGGCTCCCTCTATAAAATTAAAAGATAAACTCAGATTCAAAACGAATCTAAAAGGAAGTTTAGAACGCGGATATTTGTCTGGTCAATAGAAGAATCTGCCTTTTTGCTTGTTTTTTTTACTTTTTTTAAAAAAGACACAATAAAAAAGAGAATCTTTTTTATTTCGGCAATTTTAAAGCGAATTTTTTGCGCGTTTTAAGATAAAATCTTATAAAATACAACTAAAGCAAAAGCCTCCGCACACGGCAGGAGGCTTATAAAGTTATTATGAAATCCGGTGTTTAATGACAGCGGAGTTTTTCTTCGTTTTCTTCGTCGGCATTCAGCAAATCCGTTTTAGCTTTGCTTTCCTCTTCCTCGTTCCATTCAATCGGAATCAAGGGACGAACCAAAGCGCGCTTCAGGACTTCTTCTGCCGAAGAAACCGGAATGATGGTCATTCCTGTCTTGACGTTGTCCGGAATTTCCTCCAGATCCTTTTTATTGTCCTGCGGTATCAGAACCGTTTTAATTCCCGCGCGCAAAGCCGCTAAAAGCTTTTCTTTTAAGCCGCCGATGGGCAGGACTTTGCCCAGCAGCGTGATTTCGCCCGTCATGGCAATGTCTTTGGAAACGGGAATTCCCGTCATTGCGGAAACCAGCGAAGTACACATCGCGATACCGGCGGACGGCCCGTCTTTCGGCGTCGCACCTTCGGGAACGTGAATGTGAATATCGCGTTTGTCGAACAGATCCGGACGTATGCCGAACGCCAAAGCGTGAGAGCGCACAAAAGAACGCGCCGCCGCAATGGATTCCTTCATTACGTCGCCCAGTTGTCCTGTTTGCGTCACGCGGCCGTGGCCATGCATCATGACGGCTTCGATCGACAGAATTTCTCCGCCGACTTCCGTCCAGGCCAGACCGGTCGTTACGCCGACCTGATCCTGTTTTTCGGCGACGCCGTAGGTGTAAACCGGAATGCCGGCATATTTTTTCAGGTTGCGTTCCGTAACATTGACGGACTTTTTCTTTGTTGTCATCAGCTCTTTTGCCGCTTTGCGCGCCAGTCCGGCTAAAGCGCGGTCAAGATTACGCACGCCGGATTCACGCGTGTACAGGCGCACCAAAGACCGCAGGGCTTCTTCGCTGACGGTCCATTCTTTTTCGGACAGACCGGCCGCTTTGCGCTGCTTTTTAATCAGGTGGCGTTTGGCGATTTCGATCTTTTCGTCTTCCGTATAGCCGGCAATTCTGATGATTTCCATACGATCCAGCAACGGACGCGGCATCTTTAAAGAGTTTGCCGTCGTAATAAACATCACGTCGGACAAGTCGTAATCAACTTCCAGATAGTGATCGTTGAAGGTCGAATTCTGCGCCGGATCCAACACTTCCAGCAAAGCGGAGGAGGGGTCGCCGCGCCAGTCAGCCCCGAGTTTGTCGATTTCGTCAAGCAGAAACAGCGGGTTGCGCGTTTTGACCTTTTTGATGCTCTGAATGATTTTGCCGGGCATGGAGCCGACATAAGTCCGGCGATGACCGCGGATTTCCGCTTCATCACGCATACCGCCCAACGATGCGCGGACGAATTTGCGTCCCGTCGCGCGGGCGATCGATTCGCCCAAAGACGTTTTTCCGACGCCCGGAGGGCCGACCAGACACAGAATCGGACCGTTGACGGATTTCGTTTTCTTTTGAACGGCCAGATATTCGATAATACGTTCTTTGACCTTTTCAAGGCCGTAATGATCCGCTTCCAAAATTTCTTCCGCTTTTTTCAAATCCGTTTGAATAGGCGTTTTTTTGCCCCACGGCAGATCCAATAACCAGTCCAGATAATTGCGGATTACGGTCGCTTCTGAAGACATCGGGCTCATGTGGCGCAGTTTTTTCAATTCGGAATTGGCTTTGTTTTTCGCTTCCGCGGACATTTTCGTTTTTTTGATTTTGGCTTCCAGCTCGTCAAGTTCGGCGGAACCGTCCTCATCGCCTAATTCTTTTTGAATGGCCTTCATCTGTTCGTTCAGATAATAGTCGCGCTGAGACTTTTCCATTTGCTTTTTGACGCGGCGGCGAATTTTCTTTTCGACCTGAAGCACGCCCATTTCGGCTTCGATGTAGCCGAAGAACAATTCCAGACGCGTAAAGACATTGGGCGTTTCAAGCAGATTTTGCCGGTCAGCCAGTTTCAAAGACAGATGAGAAGCAATGACGTCCGCCAGCTTGGACGGATCTTCGATTTGTCCGATTGACAGCAGGATTTCCGGCGGAATTTTTTTGTTCAGACGGACATATTCCTCAAACTGCGCCATTAAGGAACGCATAAAGGCGGAAATATCGTCTTTCGCGTTGATTTTATCAGCCAGCTCTTCCGCCTGTGCCTGGAAACAGGCGCCCGTGTCCGTGAAGTTTTTGACTTTGACGCGTCTGACGCCTTCAACCAAAGCCTTGACGGTTCCGTCCGGCAGACGAAGCAGCTGAACGACTGTTCCCATTGTGCCGACAGTATACATTTCTTCGGTTTTAGGGTTATCGAGCGTCGGATCTTTCTGCGTCAGCAGAATAATCTGACGATCGGCGTTCATCGCCATGTCCAGAGCTTTAACGGATTTTTCGCGTCCGACAAACAGCGGCACAATCATATGCGGAAAAATAACAATGTCCCGCAAAGGCAGTAAGGGATAAACTTTTTCTTCAACGGGGGCGTTCATGATAACCACCTCATAAAAGTTGTTCTAGTCGATTAATAGATAAGATCAAAGTCAAAGAGCCTCAAGTGATACAAAACCGAAAAGTTATGCGCTTGTCGCTTTTTTGTCTTTAGACCGGTTATAAATTCTCAGCGGCTGTTTTTCACCGGAAACGACCGTTTCGTCAATGACAATTTCGCTGACGTCTTCCATGGAAGGCAGTTCGAACATCGTATCAAGCAGCAACCGTTCGATAATCGCGCGCAATCCTCTGGCGCCCGTTTTGCGTTCGACGGCTTTCTGGGCGATAGCTTTCAGTGCCTGCGGCGTAAAGGTCAGTTTGACGTCTTCCATTTCAAACAATGCCTGATACTGCTTGACCAGAGCGTTCTTCGGCTCCGTCAGAATGGCGATCAGGGCGTCTTCGTCCAGATCCTCCAAAGTCGCTACAACCGGAACGCGGCCTATCAGCTCGGGGATCAGGCCGAATTTCAATAAATCTTCCGGTTCGATGTCATGCAAAATTTCGCCGGTTTTCCGATCGTCCGGCGCGGAAACGTTCGCTCCGAACCCGATAGAAGACTTGTTTGTCCTTTGCGCGATCACTTTTTCCAGTCCGGCAAAAGCGCCGCCGCAAATGAACAAAATGTTCGTCGTGTCGACCTGAACGAATTCCTGCTGCGGGTGCTTGCGTCCGCCCTGAGGCGGAACGGAAGCGACTGTGCCTTCAATGATTTTCAGCAAGGCCTGTTGTACGCCTTCGCCGGATACGTCGCGGGTAATCGACGGGTTTTCGGATTTCTTGGAAATCTTGTCGATTTCGTCAATGTAGATAATGCCGCGCTGGGTTTTTTCCACATCGTAGTTGGCGGCCTGCAACAGCTTTAAAATGATGTTTTCGACGTCTTCGCCGACATAGCCCGCTTCGGTCAACGTCGTCGCGTCGGCCATACTGAACGGCACGTCCAGTATGCGCGCTAAAGTCTGCGCTAACAGTGTTTTTCCCGAACCGGTCGGACCGATCAGCAGAATGTTGGATTTGGAAATTTCGACGTCGCCTTTTTTCGCGTCGGTTGTCGCAAGACGTTTATAATGGTTGTAAACGCTGACGGACAGTACCTTTTTAGCCAATTCCTGACCGATAACGTAATCGTCCAGGACTTTCTTGATTTCTTTGGGAGAAGGCATGTCGCCGGTTTCCGTCACGGCGTTTTTCTGATGTTCCTCTTCGATAATGTCCGTGCAAAGACCGACGCATTCGTCGCAAATAAAAGCGTTCGGTCCGGCAATCAGCTTTTTGACTTCATGCTGACTTTTTCCGCAAAACGAGCAGTAGAGCGTTTCTTTTTTATCCTTAGAGTTCTTTTCCGTCATAGCTGTTGTTTTCCTTTGTTGTTAATCGGCAAGAGAGATAAGAGGCGGATTTTATTCTTCTTCCGGCTTCGGACGGGAAGAAACGACTTCGTCAATCAAACCGAATTCTTTGGCTTCCTCCGCGCTCATAAAATTGTCGCGTTCCATTGCTTTTTCGATTGTTTCCAAAGTCTGCCCCGTTCGTTCCACATAAATATTGTTCAGGCGGGCGCGCAAAGCCAGTATTTCGCGCGCGTGAATCTCAATATCGGTCGCCTGACCTCTGAAACCGCCGGAAGGCTGATGAATCATTACGCGGGCGTTCGGCAGGCAGAAGCGTTTTCCTTTCTGACCGGCGCACAGCAACAAAGATCCCATAGAGGCGGCCTGTCCGATGCACAGCGTGGACACATCGCAACGGATATAATTCATCGTATCGAAAATCGCCATGCCCGAAGTGACGACGCCGCCCGGAGAGTTGATATAAAACGCGATGTCCTTTTTCGGGTTTTCGGATTCCAAAAACAACAGCTGCGCGCAAATCAGACTGGCGACTTCATCGTGAACCTCGCCGGTTAAAAAGACGATTCTTTCTTTCAAAAGACGGGAGTAAATATCGAAAGAACGTTCTCCCCGACTGGTTTGCTCGATTACCATCGGTACCAAAGTGTTCATATAGACGTCCATAGGATCGCGTTCGTACATATTTTTTCTCCTGTTTTTTTGCCGTTAAAGGGAACCGCCGGAACGAATCCCGCGATTCCCTTTTATAGTTCAATCAAAGAAAAGTTACAAAAACGTTATTTATCCGTTTTTTTCTTGGCTGTTTTTTTAGCCGGTTTCTTTTCTTTGGTTTCTTTGTCGCTTTTAGTTTCTTTTGCCGGAGCGTCTTCTTTGGCTTTGGCGGTCTTTTTCGCGGCGGGCTTTTTGGCCTTTTTCGCCGACTTTTTCACATCGGCCGCTTCCGCTTTATAGAGCTCTTCCGGAGAAACTTTAACTTCGTTCAGTTTGACGCCTTTCAGAATAAAGTCGATAACTTTTTCCTCAAACAGCGGAGCGCGGATACGTTCCAACATTTCCGGGTGTTTATTGTAAAAGTCAAAGACAGCTTTTTCCTGTCCGGGGAACTGGCGGGCTTCCATCATGATCGCGCGATTTACATCGGCGTCCGTGACGGAAATCTTATTCTTCATACCGATTTCGGCCAACAGCAGTCCCAAACGGACGCGGCGTTCGGCGATGGCGCGATATTCTTCTCTCAGCTCATCGTCGGTTTTGCCGGCGTCGTCTTCGTCCAGCTGGTTCTTTTCTTTGGCGTTCTGAACCTGTTTCCAGATTGCGTCAAATTCCAGATCCAACATGCCTTCCGGCACGGGGAAGCTGTGAGCTTCGGCCAAAGCGTCCAATAAAACGCGCTTCAGATTGCTCATGGAAACGCCTTCATATTCGCGGGACAGCTCCAGACGGATCATGTCGCGCAGTTCGTCGACGGATTTCTTGCCGAACAGTTTGGCAAAGTCGTCGTTGATTTCGGCGTCTTTCTTTTCGCGCAACTCTTTAACCGTTACGGCGAAGACGGCGTCTTTGCCGGCCAGATCCTTAGCGTGATAATCGGCGGGGAAGGGAACTTTGACGTCGACTTTTTCGCCGGCTTTTTTGCCGATCAGCTGATCTTCAAAGCCCGGAATAAAGGAACCGGAACCCAATTCCAGATAATAGTTGTCGCCTTTTCCGCCCTGGAATTCGACTCCGTCGATGGAGCCGACAAAGTCAATGACGGTGATGTCGCCTTTTTTGGCGGCTCTTTTTTCTTTAACCGGTTCGGAACTGGTGCGGCCGGCGGCCAGACGTTGTAAAGCTTTTTCCACTTCGTCGTCGGAAATTTCGGCGATCAGTTTATCCAAAGAGAGTGTACCGAAATCGACGGGAACGATTTCCGGAACGACTTCAACGTCCAAAGTGAATTCCAAATCTTTGCCCGCGTCAAAAGAAACGATTTCGATCTTGGGGCGCATGGCGGGGCGCAAAGACCGTTCGGACAACGTCTTGTTTGTTTCGGATTGGATCAATTCGTCCAAAACTTCGCTCATAACCGCCTTTTCATAGCGTTGGCGCAGGAAGCTTTCCGGCGCTTTTCCTTTGCGGAATCCCGGAATTGTTGCGTTTTCGCCGATAGATTTGATTTTGTCCGTGACTTTGGAAGCAATCGTTTCCGCGGGAACAACCACTTTAAAACCGTGCTTCAGACCTTCAGTCTTTGTTTCAGTTACCTGCATTTTTTCTTTCCTAAAAATTAAACACCTTAAGCATGACAAAATGGTGCGGGCGAAGGGACTCGAACCCCCATGGCCAGGCCACCAGAACCTAAATCTGGCGTGTCTACCAATTTCACCACGCCCGCATTTCGAGCTTTGTCAAAATACGCTAGCTGATGTCTATAGCATAAAAATAAGAAACGACAAAACATTTTAAGCGGAATCGTTCATAATTTTTATGATTATCGCTTAAAAAAACGCCGAGTGAAAATAATGCTTGAATTTATCGCGAAGAGCCTATATAAAACCAGTCGGAGCCGGCTTGGCACAGTTGGTAGCGCAGTTGATTTGTAATCATCAGGTCGGGGGTTCAAATCCCTCAGCCGGCACCATAAAAAAGGCAGGAGTTTTTCCTGCCTTTTTTATGTTTGACGGCGCTATTTCGTTATGTGTCTGTTTCCGGCGATCAGGACGGCTTTGATTTGTAAAGCTTCCGGATCGAAAATGATAATTTTACTGTTTCCGAAGTCCGATTTTACATGCAGACACAGCATATTGCCGCAGGCATGGCTTTCCTGAATATGTTCGTCTTTTCCCAATTCCAGGTAAGTTTCTGGGATTTTTTCCGGCTCGGCCTGTTTAACTTCCCGTATCACGGGAGCTTTTTTCCGGCTGAGCAGTTTCGGCGTCGTTTTGTAATTCACCAAAGCGTACACAATACCGCCCAAAGTCAGAAAAATCAGAAAAGTGATAAAGGCTATCAGGATTTTTAAGAAAAGGATCTTATTCATCGGTTTCTCCAAAATAACAATAATATTCTTTATAACTAAAAAACGCGTTGTCCGAAAGGAATGTTTTGACGAAAACGTCAAAAAATGTGTAAGGTTCGCTCTATGACGGATAAAAATGAGATTGTTACGCCGCCGGTTCAGCCGGAACAGGCAAAAATAAGATTGGATAAATGGCTGGCGCAGGTTACGGAACTGTCCCGCAGCCGTATATCCGCTTTGATTGAGCAGGGGCAAGTCTTTTTGAATAAAGAGGCTTTGCGGGATCAGGATCGCAAAACGGCTCCGAACGAAGTATACCGGATTATTTTGCCGCCTCCGATCGAAGCCGTTCCCGTCGCGCAGGAAATTCCTTTGGAAATTATTTATGAAGACAATGATTTGTTAGTGCTGAACAAGCCGGCCGGAATGGTTGTTCACCCTGCAGCCGGGAATCATGAAGGGACGCTGGTTAACGCTTTGTTGGCGCATTGCCGGCAGTCTTTGTCCGGAATCGGAGGCGTGATCCGGCCGGGAATCGTTCACCGGCTGGACAAGGAAACAAGCGGCCTGATGGTCGTCGCCAAAAATGACGAAGCGCATCAGGGGCTGTCGGAACAGTTCGCCGTTCACAGTCTGGAACGGAGCTATCTGGCATTGGTGTGGGGTATGCTGTCGCCTTCGTCCGGAGTCATTGAAACACAAATCGGGCGCAGCTCCGTCAACCGCAAAAAGATGGCCGTCGTTGCTTCGGGCGGAAAAAGGGCGGAAACGCATTATCAGATGGTGGAAACCTATGCGGCAGGAAAAATCAGTTTGGTGAAATGCACGTTAAAAACGGGGCGCACGCATCAGGTGCGCGTTCACATGACGGCGCTGGGACATTCTTTAATCGGAGACAAAATGTACGGCAAAGCGCCGAAAGGGGCTCAACAGTCCGATTTGCTGGCGGAAGCGGTAAAATTTCCCAGGCAGGCGCTTCATTCTTATAAAATGAGCTTTGAGCACCCGATTACGCATAAAACAATGAATTTTGAAATTCCTCTGCCGCCGGATATGCGGCGGCTGATCGATTCGATCAAATAAAACAAACACAAAAAGCCCGCGAACAGCAGGCTTTTTTTATCCGGCAAAACGTCGCGCTTTTTTAGCCCTGACGAGCTTTCATGCGCGGGTTTTTCTTGTTAATAATATAAACGCGTCCTTTTCTGCGGACGATTTTGCAATCTTTATCACGCAATTTTGCGGACTTCAGGGAATTACGAACTTTCATAACAAACCTCAAACTTAACTTTCTTCTAATGAAGATAGGTGACAATACAAAGATTGTCAGGTATTGTCAATCATTAAAGGGACGAATTCGTCGTCAAAATGAGGAGTTTTTTTATGCGACAGGCTTTATATATTCTGGTTTTGTCACTTTTAACGGCGTGCTCTATCATTCCCAGCGAATGGTATGAAGATTCGCAGGAAATGCGGGAATTGCACATGCCGGCTCAATCTTACTCGATTCTGCCGCCGCCGGCAGAAACCATTTTTACAGGAAATGAAACGGTCTATCAGAATAATTATGTGCTGAACGAAACCCGAGTCGCCAAAGTCGGGGATATTGTTTTGCGCGTTCAGGCGTTTAAGAAAGATAATTTTATTACCCGGGAAATGATTTTGGAAAATCCCGTTACAATAACGATTGATAAAGTAAATTATACGTTGCCGGCCAAAAAATATCCGATTTTTGGTCTTTTTGAACAGGGAGAAGAAACTTTTTACGTTTTGCCGAAATACAAACACTATTATTTTTTAGTGAACATGCACGGTGAAATTCAAGACTGGTTCCTTTATGAAATCAAAGGAAACGATAAAGTCAGCAGATTTCCGGACAAAGCGAAGATTTCCCCGCGGTCGGCTCGTATGAAACGCATTTCGGAAAGTTTTCAGTCAAAACTTCCGTTCTTGGATTTTGAAGTGATTTACGACGGGATTAAAAACAATCAAATCGTATTGTTCTATAAAAACGCGGTTCCTGGAACGAATGGCGGAAGCGGCAGTTTCAATACGCTGGCGTATCCGGCAAATTCGACAATGATTGCCGTTGAAGGCCGTTTGTTGCGGATTCTACGCGCCGATAACGAGATGCTGTCTTATATTGTTATCAAAGAGTAAGATTGTCTTAAAGCAAATGAAAGGCGGGAATTATCCCGCCTTTTTCCGTTCGTCGTTATTGTAAAAGCGCTTTAACTAAATCCGAAGGATATGCGGATTCATTGATTGCCGGAATCAGCAGATTTATATTTTTTCCGGTTAATTCGGAAAGGGCGTTCAATGTTTGTCCTTTTCCGTCAGCCGCTTCCATGCGCAGAGTTTCAAAATTCTTTGTAATGAACAAAAGGGTTTTACTGTCCCGCATGTTTTCTTCGCCGGTTTTAATCATATATACGAAATACTGACCGGGAGTGTAAGACCATATCGTTTCGTTTGACGCGTCTGTCGAGAAACCTGTAGAGCCGGTTATAAACAGGAGAGCAAAAACGCCATCGAATACACCTCCCCACCCCAAAGAAGAGTCCATCATAATGGCTTGCGGATTATACCCTTCCTTTTCGGCTTTCAGCATCAGAGGCTTTCTGGTGCGTTCGACTTCAGCAGTCAGCGGAGTTGTTCCTAAAAACTTTCCGTTTTGATAAATGGATACGTCGGAAGGAACGCTGTCAATCAAAATAGTTTGATTCTGTCCTACAAACAAAGTGCCGCAGGCGGATAAGGCAAAAAAGAATAAAAAGGATAAAAAGAGTTTCATATTTAATACCTTTAATTGTAATAAAAAGTACAGGTCATTATGTCGGAAAAAAACAATTTGTAAAGGTACGGATAAAAAAATCTCCGACCTTTCGATCGGAGACTTTTTTGTAACCGTTGGCAGGATTTAAACCCCGCCGAAGGGCGTTAAAAGAGTGACTCAGTCACCCTGTCCGGAGGACGTTAAGCCCCTACGGCCAGTAATTATTTCTTTTCGCTTTCGGCTTCTTTCTTGGCGATAGCGGCGCCCAGAATATCGCCCAGAGAAGCGCCGGAATCGGTCGAACCGAATTCGGACAGAGCTTCTTTTTCTTCGGCGATTTCACGAGCTTTGATTGACAAAGTGATCTTGCGGGTCTTTGCGTCGATCTGCGTGACTTTCGCGTCAACCTTGTCACCGACGGCAAAGCGTTCCGGACGCTGTTCGGAACGGTCGCGGGACAGATCGGCTTTGCGGATAAAGCCCTTGGAGCCGTTGATGTCGACTTCGATACCGTTATCGGCGATCGCGCTGACAACACCCGTCACGACATCGCCTTTTTTGATGTCGGAAGTCGCGTCGGCGAACGGATCGGACGTCAGCTGTTTGATGCCCAGAGAAATGCGTTCTTTTTCAACGTCAATATCCAAAACTTTAGCTTTGACGACATCGCCTTTCTTATAATCCTTGACGGCTTCTTCGCCGGCCTTGTCCCAGGACAGGTCGGACAAATGAACCATACCGTCGATATCGCCGTTCAAGCCGATAAACAGGCCGAATTCGGTGATATTGCGGATTTCGCCTTCAATTTCGGAACCGACAGGGTGCGTTTGCGCAAAAGCTTCCCACGGATTGGGCAGGCATTGCTTCAGACCCAGAGAAATACGACGTTTGGCCTGATCGACGTCCAGAACCATTACTTCGACTTCCTGAGAAGTGGAGATGATCTTGCCCGGGTGGGTATTCTTCTTTGTCCAGCTCATTTCGGAAACGTGAACCAGACCTTCAACGCCCTGTTCGAGTTCAATGAAAGCACCGTAATCGGTGATGTTGGTGACGTGACCGGTCAGTTTGGCGCCGACAGGATATTTCTGTTCGACACCGGCCCACGGATCCGTTTCAAGCTGCTTCATGCCCAAGCTGATGCGCTGGGTTTCGGGATTGAAGCGGATAATCTGGACTTTCACCGGCTGGCCGATTGTCAGAGCTTCGGACGGGTGATTGATGCGCTTCCAGGCGATGTCGGTGACGTGCAACAAGCCGTCAACGCCGCCCAGATCAATGAATGCGCCGTAATCGGTGATGTTCTTGACAACGCCGTCCAAAATCTGGCCTTCGGATAAATTCTTAATTAATTCGGAACGCTGTTCGACGCGGGTTTCTTCCAAAACGGCGCGGCGGGAAACAACGATGTTTCCGCGGGCGCGATCCATCTTCAAAATCTGGAAGGGCTGCGGCGTGCCCATCAGCGGGCCTACATCGCGAACCGGACGGATATCGACTTGCGAACCCGGCAGGAAAGCGATAGCGCCGGACAGGTCGACCGTAAAGCCGCCCTTGACGCGACCGAAAATAACGCCTGTAACGCGTTCGCCGTTAGCCTGCGCTTTTTCCAATTCGTTCCAAGCTTCTTCGCGGCGAGCTTTTTCGCGGGACAGAACGACCATGCCGTCCTTGTCTTCATAGCGGTCGATAAACACATCGACCTGATCGCCGACTTTCATTTCAGCATTAAAGCCGAATTCACGGCGGGCAATACGACCTTCGGATTTCAGGCCGACGTCGATCGTCACGAAGTCATCGGACAAAGCAACGATTGTGCCCTTAACGACAGAGCCTTCCAAGCCCTGATCTTCGCCAAACATTTCGTTGAACAGTTCGGCAAAATTTTCTTTCATCGCCGGAATTTCTTCGGCTGCAGTTTTAGTTACCATATAAATTTACTTCCTTTATCAAGTTATTCTGGCCGTCCGGTTGATTCCGGAGGTCTGCACGATACAACAACGGAACCGCCGTGCCTTCGATTCCGTCGCCTGTATACACGAAACTTGCGCGTTTTGCAAGGGATTTATGCTGTTTTTATCGCTTCCCAGGCCTTTATTTTTTCTTCAAAGGTCAGTCGCGCGTTCGCCGGCGAAGTCGAAGGCAGGGGGTATAATTGCAACATATTGATTTGAAACGATTTTGTGAAATTTTTATAAGCGGTGTTGCCGTTAAAGTACAACGTTGTGACTTTCGGGTGATTCTTTAAAAACGATTCAAAGTCGTTAAGAACGGCGTTTTTGATGTCGGAGTCCAAACTGCCGTCGCGGTCGCAGGACGCGAACACGTCCCACAGCCCGATATGATTTTTCAAAAGAAGCGACAACTTGTCTTCATAGTTTTGAAAGGGATAATTGGCGTCGAACAGACGCGCGATGATTTTCCAGAAAGCGTTGCGGGGGTGGGCGTAATATTGGTTTGCGTTTAAAGACGCTATTCCCGGCATCGATCCGATAATCATACGGGTGATGTTGTTGTCGGCGACGGGCGGAAAACAAACGGGCATAAGAGGCTCTCCTTTCGGACACAATATGCCCGATTGGCGGAACAATATCAATGTCGTTGCAAGGAATTTGATACGGTAAGCGGTGTTCAAAGCGGAAGTTTTGTTGTATATTGAAATAATCGGAAAAAAGCGAAGGAAGTCTTAAATGGGGAAAATCTTTTTGACTCTGTTGGGGTGTTGCCTTTTAGGCGTTTTTGTTTACAGAGCGGACGTCAGACCGAAAAGCTTTGACGATGTGGACTGGAAAACGGTTACGGCAGAACAGATTAATGCTCTGATTAAAGCAAAAGCGGACGTGAACGCCGGAAATAAAGCCGGAATAACGCCGTTGATGGCCGCGGCGGAAAATAATAACGATCCCGCCGTTACAAAAGCGTTGATTCGGGCGGGAGTGGACGTGAACGCCCGTTATAAAAATTGGGGGATTTCTCCGTTAATGGTAGCGGCGGCAAAAAACGAAAATCCGGCCGTTACAGAAGCGTTGATTAGGGCGGGGGCAGACGTGAATGCCCGGGATCAGGCCGGATTTACACCGTTGATGTCTGCCGTGGCAAAAAATGAAAATCCCGCCGTTATAGAAGCATTAGTGAAAGCGGGAGCGGATATAAACGTTTCGGATAATGAAGGCAAAACCGCATTTGATCTTGCTGAAAATCCGAATATCAAAGGAACGCCTGTTTATCAAAAGCTGCAAGAGTTGAAAAAGTAGCGTTCACAACAATCAAAACCGCCGGAAACGTTGTCTCCGGCGGTTTTTGTTTGAGGAATTTTTTACGCGTGGTTGATCGCAATAAAATCTAATGCCGCCTGATAGGCTTGCGTGGCGTTCATGTTCGACGTGTCGAGCAGATAAGCGTCTTCCGCCGGTTTCAAGGGGGCGGCCGCGCGTTTGGAATCGCGTTCGTCGCGTTCTTTGATGTCTTTTAAAATCACGTCGTAATCGGCAGGTTTGCCGGCTTCTTTCAATTCTTTGAAACGGCGGTCGGCTCTGACTTCGGCGGAAGCGGTTACAAAGAATTTCACGTCGGCTTTCGGGCAAACGACCGTGCCGATGTCGCGGCCGTCCAGAACGGCGCCTTTCGCCGCCGTGCCGTCCTCGAAAAACGGATGTTCGGCAAAGTCGCGTTGTAATTGCAACAGAGCTGCGCGGACGGCGGGAATGACGGCGACTTTGGACGCTGCGTTGCCGGTCGCTTCCTCGCGCAAAGCCGGATTGGACAGGATCTGATTGATGCTTTTCGGGTCGAAGGCTTTGGCTGCTTTTGTTGCTTCTTTTTCGTCGGACGGGTCTTGTTTCGCCTGCAAAACGGCGTATCCGACGGCGCGATACAGCCGCCCCGTGTCCAAGAAAGCGTAGTTGAAATGCTTTGCCAGATTTTGCGCCAAAGTGCCTTTTCCGGCGGCGGCGGGGCCGTCAATCGCGATAATCATGAATGTTTGCTCCTGCTTTGTTCATCAAAGAAATAAATTCCGGAAAGCTGGTCGCAACCGAAGAAACATCGTCAATCACGACGGGGCTTTCGCTCGCCATGCCCATTACCATAAAGGACATGGCAATCCGGTGGTCTAAATTTGCCTCAATCAGTCCTCCGCCGCAAGCTTTATTTCCTTTGCCTCTGATTCGTATGGAGTCGTCGGGCAGGGCTTCGGCGTCGATACCGTTTCGTGTCAGTCCGTCGACGATGGCTTGTAGCCGATTGCTTTCCTTGACTTTCAGTTCCGCCAAGCCGTTTAAGCGCGTTTCCCCGTTGGCAAAAGCGGCGGCAACGGCCAGAATCGGGTATTCATCTATCATAGAGGGGGCTTTTTCGGCGGGCACGTCAACGCCTTTTAAAGAGGACGAGCGCACGCGCAGGTTGGCGACGGGCTCTCCGGCGATTTCACGCTTGTTTTCAAAGGCGATGTCCGCTCCCATTTCCAATAAAACGTCTAAAATCCCCGTCCGCAGAGGATTAATACCGATGTCGGGCAGAACGATTTCGGAATCGGACGTAATCAGAGCCGCGACGATCGCAAAAGCGGCCGAAGAAATATCGGCGGGCACGACAATGGGACAGGCGGTCAGCTTTTTGCCGCCGCGTAAAGTGATGACATTGACTCCTTGCCGGTCTTTTTCAACGGTGATGTCGGCTCCGAAAGCCTTTAACATTCTTTCCGTGTGATCGCGGCAGGCGACGGGTTCGTAAACGACGGTCGGGCTTTTTTTGCGCAGTCCGGACAGCAGAACGGCCGACTTGACCTGCGCCGAAGCGACGGGAAGCGTGTATTCGAAAGGAACGTCCTTTTCCGATCCGGTCATTGTGATCGGCAGTTTGCCGTCGGTTGTTTCAAAGACGGCGCCGGTTTTCGATAAAGGGTCGGTGATTCGCTTCATCGGGCGGGAGCATAAACTCGCGTCGCCCGTCAGCTTTGCCGTGACCGGATAAGCTGCCAAAAGTCCCATTAACAGCCGGACTCCCGTTCCGGAGTTCCCCATGTCCAGAACCGACTCCGGTTCTTTGAAAGCGTCGGTTCCCGTGACCGCCCAAAGCCCGTTCGAGCGCTTTTCTATGCGCGCGCCCAGTTTGCGCAGAGCTTGCGCGGTGCAAAGCACGTCTTCGCCTTCCAGCAATCCCTTGATTTCCGTCGTTCCCAGCGCGATCGCGCCCAAAAGCAAAGCCCTATGGGAAACGGATTTGTCGCCGGGGATTGAAAGCGTTCCTTTTAGCCCTTTTGTCTGTGTCGAAATGGTTTTTGTCATGAAAATAACTTTTTACTGCTTTTTTTGTTTGACAAAGATAGCACTAACATATCAAATCCGATAAATAAATTTTTTTAAAGAGGAGATGTCTTACATGTCGAAACCTGAATGGGGAACAAAACGCATTTGCTTGCAGTGCGGAGAACGTTTTTACGATTTGGGAAAAGATCCGATTAAATGCCCGCATTGCGGCGATACGATGTCCGTTGAAGAATTTTTAAAGTTGCAGGCCGCAATGGCCGGCAAATCCAAGCGCGGCGCCAAAGGTAAAGTCCATGAAGATTTGGAAGCGATTTCCGCTGAGGACACTGTTTTTGAAGATACCGGCGACGATGAATTGGAATTGATTGAAGACGCTTCCGATTTGGGCGACGACAATCACGATATGGCCGAAGTCATGGACAACGTCGAAAAAGGCGAAGAATAATTTTTTATTCTTTATCCATTATAATCTGGAATTTAAGGCAATCAGATGCTACTCTTTTATGTATGCTGTTTGATTCCTTAAAAAGGCGATAGTTTAACGTGCTGTTTCGTTTGATAATCCTGATAACGCTATTGATGCCCGGCATTGTCAAAGCCGAGTGTCCTTTTGCGGAACAGGCGGAAAAATCCGGAAAATACAATATCGCCTATATGCAATATATTTATTGTGCGGAAGAAGAAAACGACGCCGAGATTCAGTATAAACTGGGCACGATGTTTTATCAGGGGGTCGGATTGTCCAAACCGGATTTCAGACGCGCCGTGGCTTTTTATTCACGCGCCGCCAATAACGGATACGCTCCGGCACAGGTAAAATTGGGATTATTGTACTGGCGCGGGGAAGGAATCGAAAAAAATCTGCGTAAGGCGCATAAATGGCTTTACCTGGCGCAGGAACCGGCGGAGATGCGTTGGTTTTATTATGTCGGTCCGTCTTCAGATCCGTCGGCGGAGACGATATATTCCAAAATTAACGGCGCTCTTAAACCGACGGACAAAGATATTGCGGAAGAAATTCCTTTTTTAAATATGATTCCGCCTTCCGCTTTCGGAACGAAATTTATTCCGTCTTACAGGGAAGTGGCGGAATTTCAGCACGAAAAACTGATAGAAGCCGGGGAAGAGCTGATGGACGAACGTTCTCAGTCTGATTTGAAAACGTTCTTGAATAACTTAAAGCCGGATATTAATCCGAAGTTTCCCGCCAATATGCCCGAAGAGAAAAAACAGAGCACTCTTCAGATGATTTTGGATTGGTTTAAGCCCGTCATGCTGACGCAGGATAACCTGACGCCTTCAAAAATTCCCGTTCTGGAAAAATTAAAGAACGAAATCGACGGCGTTACGCCCGAATAAAAAGTTGGAAAAACGTGACTAAAAAGCTTTTCGTAAAGACATTCGGCTGTCAGATGAACGTGTATGATTCGGCGCGTATGGTCGACTTGATGCGTACTTTGGGGTTTGAGGAAACAAACACGCCCGAAGACGCCGATATGATTATCTTCAATACTTGCCATATTCGGGAAAAAGCTTCGGAAAAAATCTTTTCCGAACTGGGACGGTTCAGGCCGCTGAAAGAACAAAGACGCAAGCAGGGGCGCGACTTGATTTTGGTCGTCGCCGGCTGCGTCGTGCAGGCTGAGTCTGAAGAATTCATGAACAGGGCAAAGTTTGTCGATATTGCTTTGGGTCCTCAAACATATCATCGCCTGCCGGAAATGTTACGTAAGCTTGAACAAAAGAGAAAACAGCGGATTATCGACGTCGAATTTCCGGCGGAGGCGAAGTTTGATTCTTTGCCGCAGGCCAGATCGAACGGCGTATCCTCCTTTCTGGCGATTCAGGAGGGCTGTGACCGGTTTTGTTCCTATTGCGTCGTACCCTATACGCGCGGGGCGGAATATTCCCGCTCTTTGAAGGAAATCGTCGAAGAAGCTCGTCAGCTGGCCGAAACAGGCACAAAAGACCTGATGCTTCTGGGGCAGAACGTGAACGCCTGGCACGGGGAGGGATTGGACGGTCAGCCTTCCGATTTAAGCCGGTTGGTCAAAGCCGTCGCTGAAATTGACGGCATAGAACGGATTCGTTATGTGACGTCTTATCCGTCCGATTTTACGGACGACATGATCGCGATGCACAGAGACATTCCTAAGGTGATGCCTTATTTGCATTTGCCGGTGCAGTCCGGTTCCGATCGCATTTTAAAAAAGATGAACCGTCGCTACACTTGTGCTGAATACGAAGAAATTGTTTCCAAACTGCGCGCCGCCTGTCCGAAGATTGCGCTGTCTTCGGATTTTATCGTCGGCTTTCCTGAAGAAACGGACGAAGACTTTGAACAAACGATGGCGCTGGTGCGTCGGGTGACGTTCGCGCAGTCGTATTCGTTCAAATACAGCGCGCGTCCCGGGACGCCCGCCGCCGCGATGAAAAACCAAGTGCCGGAAGAAGTAAAGACGGAGCGTCTGGAACGTTTGCAGGCGCTGCTGATCGAACAGCACGCGGCGTACAATGCGGCGTTTCTTGGGCAAGAAACGGAAATTCTGTTGGAAGAAAAGGCAAAAAAAGCGGGCTTTTTGCTCGGTCATACGCCGCAGATGCAAAATGTCGTTGTCAAAGCGCCTGGGAGTGCTTTAGGGCAAATCGTTCGCGTCCGCATCACCAAAACGGCGGCGACGACTTTGGACGGCGAGTTGATTTAAAGACAGCTGTTTTATTATTCGCATATTTGAGTGATGTTATTTTAAATCAAACCTAGTTTGACATGCTGTCGATAAACATTCGGATTGCAATCTAAAGAGGTGTGTTGTATTCTATATTTGAAAGTATAATTGTGCTTCGTCTGAGGAGGGAAGCATGGGTGGAAAAATAAGTACAAAAGGCGTAAAAGCTGTGACGTCTATAGCAGCAGGCACCTGTCAGGACAGTATTCAAAATGGGGTGCAATCTGCCGTGACATGGGCTGTAGATGCAGGATTGCAGGAAGCGGCCGTTAGAACGGTTGAAAAAACAGTGGAAAAAAGTCTTGCCAAATCTACAGGAAAAAGTTTGGGAAAGGTTGTGGCAAAGAAAATCCCGGGCGTAAGTTTGATTGCCGGCGCTGTTTTCGCTGTCGGACGTGCTAAAGACGGAGATTGGTTAGGTGCATTTGGGGAATTGGCTTCCGGTGCCGCCGGTTGTGTTCCCGGATTGGGTACTCTTGCCAGTGCGGGAATAGATACTGCTTTGGTGGGAAGAGATGTGTATAATGCGATAGATGCGGCGGGAGAAGAGCAACAGCTAGAGCCGAGAGTTAAAGTTCCTCCCGAACAGAGTCAGGTTCCGCAAACACCTCAGGAACGATCTCAACAGAACACCGCCAGATTAGCAGCTAATTATCAGCAACAGGCATCAGTTGAAAATGTTTCTGATACTGTAAGCTCGAATCTTCCGGTAGGAATAGCAGCACAACAGGTACAGGGACTTGGGCAACAGTGGGATAAGATAGCTCAAGCTTCATTAGCATCAATGAGTCCTAAACCTGAGATTGCTCCTGTGCAACTTGTTTATCCGTCGCAACTTCGGAATTCTCAGGAAAGAGAATAGCTAATCAAGGTTTCAGTAAATATTAGCTCCTGCTTTTCTCGAAAAAATTAAATTAATATATAAGGGCGGAAAATTTCCGCCCTGAAGATTAATATGTACGAATGCTATTCTTTACAGCTTGTGCGATTTGCAGAGACTTCTTTTTCTCGACCAAGCTTCCCGTTAAAGATTTCTTTTGCACCGAAGCGCTCTCTTTTTCCGTCGCATTCGGATTTTCTTTTTTCAATTCGTTATACAGTTCCCGATAGTGTTTTCTTTCTTCTTCGGACAGTTCGACATCTTGCCTTTTTCTTTTCCTTTATCAAAGGGACAACCGGATATTTCGGCTTCTGCTGTTTACAGCAAAATGTCGAATAGGTCATTTTTGAAATCCTTACGAGCAAATAATAATCGGAAAATAATTGTACAAAATTCTGAAAAGAAAAAAACATTCTAGCACTTGCTTAAAATATGAAAAAAAGTCATAATTGCGACTAATCGTTTTAACAGGAAAGGATTTTTAAGTGGGAAAGAAAAAAGATCTGCAGCGCGTTAAGGAATATGCCGATAATCAAGTACTGTTGATTGCGGTAGGGGCGCATAACGATAACTTGAAACGGTTGGAAAAAAAGTTGGGGGTGGATATTAAAACCCGCGGCAATCAAATCACCGTTCAGGGGGACGACAGCGCCGTCGAACAGGCTTTTGCCGCGATGGATAAAATTTATGCCGTTGCCAAGAAAAAAGGCGACGTCGACAACTCGGATATTGATAATGCTTTGCATGTAAGCGAAGGACATAAAATGACTGCCAAAGAAAAAACAATCAACGAAAACGAAGAAGACTTAACATTAAGAACGCGCAAGCGTCATATTCAGCCCCGTTCTCAAACTCAGGCCGAATATGTGCGGGCGATGCGCGACTATGAAATGGTGTTCGGGCTGGGGCCTGCCGGTACGGGTAAAACGTTTCTGGCCGTGGCAAAAGCCGTCTCTTTGATGCTTGAAGGGCAGATCGATAAAATCATTCTTTCCCGTCCCGCCGTCGAAGCCGGTGAAAATCTGGGCTTTCTGCCCGGCGATTTAAAGGAAAAAATCGATCCGTATCTGCGGCCTCTGTATGACGCTTTGTATGACATGTTGCCGCATGACATTGTTGATAAAAAGCTGGAATTGGGCGAAATCGAAGTCGCTCCTTTGGCCTTTATGCGCGGCCGCACGCTGACAAACGCGATGGTGATTTTGGACGAAGCGCAGAACACGACGCCGATGCAGATGAAAATGTTCTTAACCCGTATGGGGGAAAATTCACGCATGGTCATTAACGGCGACTTGAGCCAGACCGATTTGCCGCGCGGAGTCCAGTCGGGGCTGTCCGACGCTTTGGACGTTCTGCGTAATGTAAAGGACATCGGAATCGTCACCTTTACGGAAAAAGACGTCGTTCGTCACGGGTTGGTTTCCGCGATTGTCAAGGCTTATGACAAACGCTATGCAACGCGTAAGGGGTTGGGCGGTTAATGGCGGTAAAAGTTCGTCTGCGCATTGATGATAAGCGGTGGAAAGACGCTTTTCCCGATGTTGAAAAGTGTGTAAGGAAAGCCGCTTCGTCTGCCTGGAAACGGGGAAACGCCGGCGATTTTAAGATCCCCGTAAAGCAGGCCGAAGTCAGCGTTTTATTGACCGACGATTCGGCTGTTCACGCTTTAAACAAAGAATACCGCGGCATGGACAAACCGACAAATGTTTTGTCTTTTGCCGCGCTGGACGACGAAAACGAACCGATTGTCGATCCGATGTTGTTGGGCGATATAGTCGTCGCTTTTGAAACGACAAAGCGCGAGGCGATTGAACAGGAATGTTCTTTGGCCGATCATTTGTTCCATTTAATCGTTCACGGTATGCTTCATTTGATCGGCTATGATCATGTTGAAGAACGGGACGCCGTTGAAATGGAAGCGTTGGAAATTAAAATACTGGCGGAAAACGGGTTGAAAAATCCTTATGAATAAAATTGCCGAACTGAACAAATTTGCAAAACTGCTCAAACGGGACGAGGAAAAAGAATTTTCTCAGGTGAAGCGATGCGCGCTGTCAGCTGTCTCGGGCATACTGGCGGTCGGCGCTTTGCCGCCGTTTTATGTTCTGCCGTGCGCCTTTTTGGCTTTTTCCGTTTTGATCTTTCTGTTAAATCGGGCGGAAAACAAAAAGCAGGCGGCGTTTTTGGGCTTTTGGTTCGGTTTCGGTTTCTTTTCGGTAGGGTTGTCTTGGGTCTGCAACGCTTTTCTGATCGAAGGAATGGGGTTGAGCTTTTTAATCCCGTTGCCGTTAATCGGCTTTGGGGTGTGGGGCGGATTGTTCCCGGCGACGGCATGCGTCATCGCTATGTCTGTTCCCAAAGGAATACGCAGATTAATCGCTTTAGGCGCGGCCTGGGGATTCATGGAGTGGGTGCGTTCCTGGTTTTTGACGGGATTTCCTTGGAATCCGGTCGCGTCCGTCTGGACGAATTGGCCGGTGATGATTCAAACCGCGTCCGTTTGGGGCGCTTTCGGATTGAGCGCGGTCAGCGTTTTTATCGCCGGCTTGCCGGGGGTGATCAAAAGCCGTTCCTGGAAAGATTTTTGGCCGCTTCTGGTTATGGTTTTTATGATTGCTGTTTTGGCAGGGTACGGTCTGAAAAGATTAAGCGGGGCGCCCGATACCTCGGATACGATTAACGGAACGATGATTCGTTTGGTTCAACCTAATATTCCGCAGGGAATAAAGTGGAATAAACAGGAAGCCGAGCAAAATTTAATGAAGCTTGTTCACCTCAGCCGCGCCAGAGGAGCCGATCAGGTGT
Source organism: Alphaproteobacteria bacterium (assembly GCA_017616015.1). GTDB lineage: Bacteria > Pseudomonadota > Alphaproteobacteria > CAAGCB01 > CAG-977 > UBA11549. The sequence continues at coordinate 96,922 of JAFZYY010000009.1, forward strand.
CGCACGTGATTTGGCCCGAAACGGCAACGCAGTTTTTATTGCAGGAAGACAAGTTTGCCCGGGGCATGGTTGTCAGCGCGTTAAGACCCGGCGGTATTTTATTGGCGGGCTCTTTGCGTTTTGAACGAAACGATGCGAACGAAGCCGTTAAGCTGTTTAACAGCATAATCGCGTTAGATGATTTGGGCACTTCCTTGGGATATTATGACAAATCGCATCTTGTTCCGTTCGGAGAGTATATTCCTTTCGCCAAATTTTTTCCGTTTATTCGCCAAATCGTTCCCGTTCCGATGGATTTCAGCGCGGGACAGGGGGGCAAGACAAGATTTATTTCCAGGACATTGCCGGTCGGCATGTTGGTTTGTTATGAAGTCATCTTTCCCGGTCGGGTGGCGGACAAGAAAAACCGTCCGTATTGGCTTGTGAACGTAACGAATGACGGTTGGTACGGGATTAGCGCCGGACCGCATCAGCACTTTGCCGCGGCACAGATGCGTGCTGTCGAAGAGGGCTTGCCGTTAGCGCGCTCGGCCAATACGGGGATCAGCGGTATGATCGACGCGTATGGCAGAATTACCGCCGTTTTAGAGCTGGGATCGCCGGGCTATATTGATGCCGGATTGCCGCGTCGCACGGAAAATCCCACATTTTACGGATCTTACGGCAATATAGTTCCGCTGATTTTCTTTTTGGTGCTGATGATGATAGCGTCCGTGACGTTAGAAGGAGAAGATGAATGAAACCGTTGTTCGGAATTATGCTTGTTCTGTTTGTTTTAGGCCTTTCTTCCTGCCGCAACCGGTATGAAGTGCCGACGTATGTTCATACGGATTCATATTCAACTATTTTTGAAGGAAAACGGGTTCCTCAGGACGTCAGATAGTTATTCGTAACTCAGATTGTTTAAGCGCCAATAGGTTTCCGTTTCGTACAGTTCCGAATTTTTCTTGGCATAATCCAATGCGGTGTTGCCGTCGTTGTCGGTCAACGTGATTTGAGCGCCGCAGTCTATTAAAGCATCGACAATTTCAGGGTTGGGATTAAAAGCCGCCGCATACATTAACGGCGTCAGTCCTTCTGCGCTTCTGTCATCTATGCCGGCGTTGTTTTCCAGCAGAATTAACGTTACGTACGGATTTACATTGCGTCCGGCCGCCAGCATTAAAGGCGTGACGCCGAATTCCGCCCGATCGGAAACACGCGCTCCCAAAGAAAGCAAAGTTTCAACGATTTCAACGGAAGTATTTTCCTGAATGGCGTGCATCAGAGGCGTCTGACCGTTTCTGTCGCGTTCGTTCATGTCTGCGCCGTGATTTTTCAGCCAGGTCAGCAAAGCCCGCGAAGGCGTGTTTGTCAGAGCTACCGTCAGTGCCGTTAAACCGTCATTTGTTCTGTCGTCCAATACAGCTCCGCGTTTTATCAGTATTTCCAAAGTCTTTTCCGGCGCGTTATTTTTTATGGCATGAAATAAAGCCGTATATCCTTCGGCGTCTTTTTCGGAAACGGAAGCTTTTGCTTTTAAAAGAATTTCCGTTATTTTCGGGTTTTTATTATATGCGGCGGCGGTCATCAGCGGTGTAATGCCGAATTCGTCGCGTACGTTCGGACTAATCTTTTTATCTTTCAGATAAAACTGAAGCTGCCTCGGAGTGCCGCTGATTAAAACGGTTTTGAACGGAGGCAGTTCTTTGCGCAACAAAGTGACAATCATAATGATTATCAGCAAAATCGCGGAAACGACAATGCAAGTCAAACCCATATTTATATTTTGCAAAGTCATATATTGCATTTAAAAAAATCTTATTCCTTCTTCAAAAGCGTTAAACGTTTTAATAACATCGGCCGGCACGTCAAGCGATAACAGACGATTGGCAAAATTTTCCGTTTCCATCAGATTTAAAGATCGAATTCTTTCCTTAACCATGGGAATGTTAATAGCCGGCATGGACAGTTCGCGAATTCCCAAACCGATCAGAACGGAAGCATAACGGTGGTTGGACGCCATTTCTCCGCAAACGCTGACGGGAATGGAGGCGCTGTTCGCGGCGTTTACCGTTCGTTTAATCAGTTTAAGAATGGACGGGTGAAGCGGATTAAATAAAGAAGATACAAAAGAATCCGTCCGATCTACGGCCAGAGTATATTGAATCAAATCGTTCGTTCCGATAGACATAAAATCACAGTTTCGCGCGATGGCGTCGGTTTCCAAAGCCGCGGCCGGCGTTTCAATCATAACGCCTAACGCGGGCAGTCGATCTGGCACTTTAAAGCCGTTATTTCTTAAATCTTCAGCGCATTGATTGAGCATTTCTTTGGTATGCAGGACTTCTTCCAAAGAGGTGACCATCGGCAGTAAAATGCGGATATCACCGAATTCGCAGGCTCTTAAGGCGGCGCGGAATTGCGTTTTTAAAAGCTCCGGATCCGAAAGGGCGTACCTGATTCCCCTCAGCCCCAGAGCAGGATTTTCCGTTTTCGGCGTATGCAGAACTTCCGGGCTTTTATCGCCGCCGACGTCAAAAGTTCTGAACGTAATCGGTTTTCCTTCCATGCGGGAGGCTACCTGACGCAGAATTTCAAATTGCTCGTCTTCATTAGGCAAAGTCTGACGGTTTAAAAACATATATTCGCTGCGCATCAGTCCGATACCGTCTGCGCCGGTCTGCAACAGAAAATCGACTTCATGCGGTAAATCCAGATTGCCTTTTAAGCAAATGAAAACCTGATCCGACGTCAGAGAAGGCTGACTCTTTAAGCGTTTGAGAGATCTTTTCCAACGCAAAAAGTCCGATCTGTATTTGCGGTAAAGCGTGACGTTTTCCTGTGTCGGGCACAGAATGACTTTGCCGTAGGAACCGTCAATGATGATAATGTCGCCCGTTTGGGCAATACGCATTAAATCCGGAATTCCGACGACAGCAGGTAAGCCTAAAGACCGCGCCAGCAGAGCCGTATGGCTCTGAGCCGATCCGCCCGTCGTTACGAAAGCGGCTATTTTTTGCAGATTGAGCAACGCTGTATCCGCAGCGTTCAGATCATTAGAAATAATAACGGCGTTTTCCGGCAAAGGAAGGTTTTTTTCAGCTCCTTCCGCTTTTTGCAAATTGCGTATCAATCGCTTGCCGATACTTCGAATATCTTCGATTCTGGCCGAAATATAAACGTCATCTATTTCCGCAAAAACATCGGCAATAGCGATGATTTCTTTTTTGATTGCGGCTTCCGCATTGATTTGATTGGCTTTTATCCGGTTGCAGACGCCCCGGATTAGCCGGGATCCCTTCAGCATATAGCGATAAACGTCAAACAAAGAATCTAACGCTTCGTCCTCAAAAGCGTCTTTTGCCCTGTCAACGATAGAGTCAAATTGGGAAATCGTTTCGCGTACGGCCGTCAGGAAACGTTCCTGTTCTGTGGAAATATCTTTTTCGTCAATACGGTACTGCGGAATCGATTTTTCCTGACTGTCGTATATGAAAACTCTGCCGATAATAATTCCGGGCGAAACGCCTGTTCCTTCACGCACGATTTCGCCCGTTGCGGAACAATCGGTCAAACCGGATTCGCAAGGTTCGGAAGAGACGGGCAGAGTCTTAATTCTCGTTGAACTTATCATTAACCAATTTTTCCAGTGCGTTTAAAGCTTTTTCAGCGTCTTTTCCGGAGCAGACGACATCGATTGCGGAATCGCAGGCCGCGCCCAACATCATCAATCCCATAATGGAATGTCCGGAAACGGTCAAATCATCTTTTTTTACGGTGATTTTCGCGTCAAAAGAATCCGCTGTCCTGACAAAAGCCGCCGCCGCCCGGGCATGCAGACCCTTTTCGTTGATGATTTTTAACGTTTTTGAAAAGCCGGAAACCGCCATAAGAATTCTTTCAGCTGTTGTGGTTCAGTAAAACCGAGGCGGCGTTGATGTATTTTTTACCGGCTTCCTGAGCGCTGAGGGTCGCCTCTTTCAGCGGCATTGTCGTTCTGACCTGAGCCAATTTGATCAGCATAGGCAGGTTCATGCCGGCCAAAACTTCTATGTCGTCATGCGTCATCATGGAAATTGCCAGATTTGAAGGCGTTCCGCCGAACATGTCCGTTAAAACGATGACGCCGTCTCCGGTGTTTAAAGCCGTTATTTTATCCTGAATTTCCTTTCGGCACTCTTCCATATCGTCCGAAGGGAAAATGCTGATGGTATCGACTTGTTCCTGAGGTCCGACAACATGTTCCATTACGGCTTTCATTTCTTCGGCCAAACGTCTGTGAGAAACTAAAAGCAAACCAATCATGATTATTTTTCCTGTTTGATTTTATCCAATTCGCGATGCGTTAAAGTTACAATACACGCTTTTTGCGATAAAAGCCATTTATAAAGTTGTTCGGCGATATAAACGGAACGGTGTTTTCCTCCCGTACAGCCGATCGCAATCGTCAGTCGGGACTTGCCTTCCTGCATAAAACGCGGCAGAAGGGGCAGGATAAATTCCGTCAATCTGTTGAAAAAAGAGGAATAATCCGCGTCTTGTTCGATATAAGCGCCGACGTCGGGATCTTTTCCGGTATGCGGACGCAGAGTCGGTTCATAATACGGATTACGCAAAAAACGCACGTCAAAGACCAGATCAGCTTCGCGCGGCAATCCTTCGCGGTAAGAAAAAGACATGACGGAAACAACGATTTCTTTTGCTGACGCCGCGCTAATCTCAGATTCAACCATCGCCCGTAACTGAGAAATTTTCAGATCGGTCGTATCAATGATGAGATCCGATTTTTTCCGTAAAGGCGTCATCAGTATGCGTTCCTGAGCGATGCCGTCGGAAAGCTTTTTATTTTTTGCCAACGGGTGGGAACGTCTGGTTTCCGTGAACCGGCGCAGCAAATGTTCGTCATCGCATTCCAGAAAAATGATTTTTTCGGCGATATTGACGTCTTTTTTTATTTCCGAATACAAATCGCACAGCTTTTCACTGTCAAAGTCGCGCGTTCTGGCGTCAATGCCGACGGCAACGCGGGAATTGTCGGCCGTGTCCGCTATGACCTGAGGCAAAACGGATAACGGCAGATTATCAATGACTTCGAATCCGGAATCTTCCAGTATCTTTAAAACGCTGGTTTTGCCGGCGCCGGATAATCCGCTGACAATGACGATCCGTTTCATGAAACAACCTTTCTTTGTCCGTTTTGAACTTGCAGGAATGTTTTTATTTTTGATACGGCGGAAGCCTCGAAAGCATTCAGCAAAAAAACGGGAATTCGAACGCCTTCTATAATTTCCGTGCGAATCTCGGGCATTCTGTCAATTTTTTCGTTCGGGCGCAAGATAAGTTTCAGATGTATTTCAGTTTCTTCAATAAAAGGCGTTTTGACGATTCCGATGCCACGCACTTCCAGCAATCCCTGCAACTTTTCGGGGCAGGAAGCGATTAATTTTCCGCCGCGGTTTTCAATACGAGTCTGATCATCGGCAACCAGCTGCGCGCCGATGTCGGTTAATCTTAAACACAAATCCGATTTGCCTGCTCCCGATTCGCCGCAAATCAACAGGCCTTCTGAAGCAAACTCGACACATGAAGCGTGAATAAGCGGCATTAAGGCGTTTCCTTATACACGGGCAGCAAGATTACAAACGAAGCGCCTAAAATACCGCCGTCCGGCGCTTTTCTGTTTTCCGCGTAGATTTTACCGTTAAAGCCGGAAATGATTTTTTCCGAAATGGAAAGGCCTAAACCCGAATGGTTCCCGAATTGTTCGGAAGTCGGACGTTCGCAGTAAAAACGTTCAAAAAGCTTTTCTTCTTCGCCGGGGGGAATGCCTTTTCCTTCATCATTGAAACGCATTTCCAGAAAAGCGCCGTTCATGCGGACGTCTACCGAAATTTCCGAATTGTCCGGCGTAAAAGAAATCGCGTTGCTGATCAGATTGTAGAAAACCTGCGCCAATCGCGTTTCCATTCCTAAGACCATCACGTCTTCGGATAAACCGCTGTCCCAGCGCAGTGTGAAACGAATGCCTCTTTTTGTCGCGGCGTCACCGATGTTGTAGACCTCTATCATGGACGAAAGAAGTTTGTGAATATTAATAACTTCAAACACTTCTCTGGACAGTTCCGCGTCCAGACGGGACAGATTGGAAATATCGGTAATCAGGCGATCCAGTCGCAAAACATCGTTGTGAATAATGGAAATCAGGCGCTTTTTCTTGTCTTCGTTTGAAATAAAGTCGATTGTTTCGAGCGCGCTACGCATTGAAGAAAGAGGATTTTTGATTTCATGAGAAACATCGGCGGCAAAACGCTCCGTCGCGTCCAGTCTTTCCCACAAGGTGTCCGTCATTTTGATCAAAGCGCCCGACAAAACGCCGATTTCATCGTCCCGTTTCGTTTCGTCGGGAATTCTTTGACGCCGCCCGCCGCTGACGCGAATGTTTACGGCTGCCGTGGACAGGCGGTTTAAAGGTATGACGATTGTGCGCATCATAAAATAGGACAGCAGAAATGTTACGGCAAAAGTCAGACCGAACAATCTGAAAACAGCCAGGCGGAAAGCGATTAAATTTTTTAAAACGTTTTCAATGCCGCCGGTGACCATAATCGCGCCGACAATCTGATCTTCGAAAACGACAGGGACGGCGACGCTCAGGATTCGGCCGTAACCTTCCAGAAAGCGGATTTCGGAAGAGAAAACGCCGTCACCCAAGGCGGCTCCGACTTCCTGATAATCGAAAGCCGTTTGGTTTTTGGGTTCGTCGTAACGGGGCAGATTGCTGTTATCAAGACCGATCAAAAAGATGTTTTCTTTTTGTTCGGAAATCTGCGTCCGGAATTTTTCGTTGCCCAGCCTGCTGTCCGCCGTTAACACACCGTTATGGTCGAATAAACGGACGCGCACGCGATCCAATGAAGGCAGGCGCTGCAAAATGCGTCTGGCAGCGTCGGGGATTAAGCGGAAAATTTCGCGGGGCATGCGAGCCCACAGGTTTCCGGAACGTCCGAAGTCGGAAAAGAAAGAATTCTGCGGTTGTTCTTCTCTGTAATATCCGACGCTTTCCGTGCGTTCCTGTTCCAAAGGCTGTGAAGAAGAGGAAAAATCCGAGTTTACCGCGCCTTCGCTGACGGCGACGGCCATCAGTTCCGCGTGGATTTTCAAAACTTTGATTTCCGCGTCAATCAGTCCTGTCTGATAGTGGTCCATATAAAACAGACCAGCCACCAAAAGAGCGGGCGCCAGCAAATTCAACAGCATTAAACGCCAGGACAGCGGAGAACGGATAACCGAAAGCGTTTTAAAAGTGCTCCAGCGACGGCGAAAACGCTGAAAAAAAGTTTTGAAATGTTCGCTGGCGTGAAACACGGCGGATTATCCTTCGCGATAACGATAGCCGACGCCGTAAAGCGTTTCTATGCAGGAAAAGTCTTTGTCTATATCTTTGAATTTTTTGCGCAGGCGCTTGATATGGCTGTCTACCGTACGGTCGTCTATATATACGTTCGTACCGTAAGCGCTGTCGATCAGCTGATCCCGCGTTTTAACGATGCCCGTTTTTTCAATCAGGGAATAGAGCATTAAAAATTCGGTGATTGTCAGATCTATCGGCTGACCTTTCCACAGGCACAAATGGCGGGTTTTGTTCATTTCCAGATCGCCGCGTTTCAGAACAACATCTTCTTTCGTCTCTTCTGACGGATCGGTTAAAGCCGGATCCGTGCGCCGGATCAAGACCTTGATTCGGGCAATGAGCAGGTTTGGGGAAAACGGTTTTTTGATATAGTCGTCGGCGCCCATGCGCAGACCGCACAGTTCGTCGATCTCGTCTTCTTTGCTGGTCAGGAAAATGACGGGAACGTTTGATTTTTTGCGTAATTCCTGAAGCGTTTCCAGCCCGTCCATGCGCGGCATTTTTATATCCAGAACGACCAAGGAAACATGTTCGTTTAACACACCCTGCAATCCGGACAACCCGTCGGTGTAAGTTAAAACTTCGTAGCCTTCTTCTTCCAACAGCATGGAAACGGAAGTCAAAATGTTCTGATCGTCATCGATTAAAGCGATTTTATTTCCCACGTTAAGCTCCTTATTTCCGGCAAGCGTTATTTTAACAGAAGGTCGCTTCGAAATAAAGAGCGTTTTAACCGCTCGCAACCGTTGATTTCAGTTGTCCGCACGCCGCCATGATGTCCTGTCCGCGCGAAACGCGAATCGGCGCGGCGTAATTTTTTTCTTCCAGCAAAGCGGAAAAGCGTTCAATCCGTTTTTTGGGAGAACATTTGAACGGACAGCCATTCCATTCGTTAAAAGGAATGAGATTGAACTTGACGGCCAATCCTTTGACCAAACGAACCAATTCCCGCGCGTCCGCCTCAGAGTCGTTAATTCCGTCAAGCATAACGTATTCCATTGTGATATATTGGCGTGTTCCGCCGATTTCCTGAAATTTTTTGCAGGCGGCAATTAATTCTTCCAACGGGTATTTCCGGTTGACCGGCATAATTTTGTCGCGGATTTCATTCGTCGCGGCGTGCAGGCTGACGGCCAGTTTAACGCCTAAATCTTCCGCAATGCGGGGAATCATCGGCGCGATTCCGGACGTGGACAGCGTAATCCGGCGTCTGGAAATGGCGATTCCTTCCGGATCCATGATGATTTGCAGGCCTTTTTTGACGTTTTCATAATTCAGCAGCGGTTCTCCCATGCCCATGACGACGATATTGGACAGATAGCGGATTTCCTGCGCCGCGGGGCTGGGCCATTCGCCATAGCTGTCGCGCGCCGCCATAAACTGCGCGACAAATTCCGAAGCGGTTAAGTTGCGGGTGAATTTTTGCGATCCGGTATGACAGAACACACAGCCGTTCGGGCAGCCGACTTGTGTGGACAGGCAAACGGCGCCGCGGTCTTCTTCAGGAATATAAACGGTTTCAACGGTTTTTTTATCATCGAATTCAAACAGCCATTTGCGCGTCGTGTCCGTCGAGTTTTGTTCCCGTAAAACTTTGGGGCGGTGCAGAGTATAGCCGTTTTCTTTTAATTTTTGGCGCAGAGGTTTCCCCAGACTGGTCATTTCGTCGAAATCGGTTTTGCCCTGCCAATAAATCCAGTGCCACAGTTGCTTGGTTCGGAAAGGCTTTTCTCCGAGCTTTTCCAGTTCGGCCTGTAATTCGGGGCGGGTTAATCCTATCAGGTTCATGGTTTTTCCTTTGTCAGGGTCTGGGAATTTGCCGCATTAAACCGCGCGGATTGACAGCGGCGCGGGCTTGCTGGGTATAATCCGTTCCCGAGTAATTAAGCATCATAAAAAGGGGAACCGTGCAAAACATGGCCGCGACAGTCCACGCTAAATCTCCCAATAAAAAAACGGCCGTGGCGTGCAGATCCAGATTGCCGTCAGGTTTCAGTGTTTTTTTGAACAGGAGTCTGTAAAAAATCAGAAAAGAAACCATAAATAAATATAAATCGGGGGTCAGCATACGGCTGAATGCGCTTTCATCTTCGCCCGTTCCGCAATAGACCCAGACGGCGCATAAAACGCCGATGATCGTGCAACGGTGAAACAAAACGCCGGAGGTCAATAAAAGAACAAAATAATTTGTCAGCTTTTTTAACATTTGTATTTGACTTCTGAGTTTGATAAAAAGCGGTTCGTTTGCAGGAGTTTTTTGAAATGAAAAAAGAATGTCTTCAAAAAAACGCGAAGAAACAACCCGATATTCAGGGTGATACCGTAAAAAAGCCGGCGAATCAAGCCCAAGTTCCTTTTCTTTACAGGCCTGTCGGAGATCCTTTTGAAAGGTTTGGAAAAACGGATTTTTCGCGAAAGAATCTGTACCGCGTTATAAAGCTTAAATAGAGTCTATCTTTGCGATTTGTCCGGATAAACGGGTCTGTCGTAGATGCCAATCAGCGTATCTGCCGGATTCGGACTCGGCTGAGCATAACAGGTCGGCGCTGCCAGAGATTGATAGCAGTATATTTTCTGAACAGTCCATTCGGGACGGTTGGCGCGTTCCAGTTCCAAAGTCGTCATGCAATATTTGCCTTCGCCGCTAAGCTTTCTGCCTAAGGAGCAGTCTTTTCCCGTAATGAACGAAGTGACGTTATCCTCCATAATCTTGCCTGTTGCCAGATAGGAAACGGCTTCTCCGGCGCCCCATACGGTCAGCGGAGCTGCTCCGAACGGCATGGAAGTGGTCGGCGTCGTCCACCAGCAACCGGATAAAAAAGGCAATAGTAAAATGGCGAAGAGATATTTCATGCGGCACCTTTTTGTTTTTTTTATTGTAACATAGCTTGTCTTGTGAAAAAAAGAGATTGTTCTTTATACTTTTTAAAGGTAGCGTAGAAAAGAATTTTTATATTTTTTTAAGGAGAGTGTCTCGTGGCAAAACAACAAGATCTGGACGAACAAACGCCTATGGAGGCCGAGATCCTGCGTGAAGTCGCGGAGGAAATGAAAGAAGAACAGCTCAAGCGGCTGTGGAAAAAAATCAGTCCCGTCGTAACCGGACTGATTGTTTTGGCTTTGGTCATCACAGGCGGCGTAGAGCTCTACAAAGAGTATCAGCATCGCCGTTCGTTAGAGGAAGCTCAGCAATTACAGACGGCTTTGCAGCTGATTGAAAACGGCAAAGACGACGCCGGAGCGGAAATATTGAAAACATTATCGGTAACGTCAACCCGCGGATACCGTTATCTGGCGGCTTTCCATTACGCCGATTATCTGGCCGGCCGGGGAAAAGACAAATACGGGGAAGCGATTTACGTGCTCAATGAAATTATCAGCGATAAAGACGCGCCTCAGCCGTTTAAAAATCTGGCTCTGTTTGACAGAATTTTACTGCAAAACGAAAGCGACACTCTGAATTATGAAGAAATGGAAGCCGAATTGGACAAGTTGGCGACAAAAAGCGATATATGGGCGCCGATGGCTTTGGAATTTTCCGCGGATTTGGCTTTGCGTCAGGGCAACGTCGAAAAAGCAAAGTCCCGTTGGCAGCAGATATTGGGCATGTCCGGCGTTTCCGAAGAAAAGCGCGTCAGAATCGCCGAATATATTTCGATAATGAACAGCAACGCTGATAAAGCCGGAAAGTAAAATGAAGCAAAAAAACTTTTTTCAAATCCTCGGATTGGTGATTTTTTCCGCGCTTGAACTGACCGCCTGCGCGTCAGACGACGCGCCGCTGACAGGAAAGCGTCTTTCCGTTCTGACTTATGGCAGAGAGCTTGTGCCGGACGCCGATTTGAAAAAAAATTATTTGATTCCGGAGCCCGAAGCCGTTTCCGCTTGGACACAGGCCGGCGGCATGTCTCATCATGTGATGCAGAATCCCGCGCTGTCGCCTAAAATTATACAGGCGTGGAAAATTTCCATCGGAAAGGGCGGTACAAAAAAATCCGTTTTATTGGCTGAACCCGTAGGACAAAAAGGCATTATCTATACGGTGGATTCCGCCGGAAAGGTGCAAGCCGTTTCCGCGACGGCCGGCAAAAAAATATGGGAGGTTCATGCGCCTGAAAAAAGCGGTTCCGGACGCGTCGGTTCAATCGGTTCCGGATTGGCGTTGGACGAAGAACGGTTGTTCGTTACTTTGGGGACAGGCGAAGTCGTCGCTTTGGACGCGAATAACGGTTCGGTATTGTGGCGCGTCGATCTGAATACTCCGGTTCGTTCGGCGCCGACCGTTTACGGCGGACGGATTTTTGTCGTTACGGCGGATAACAAACTGATCGCTTTGGCGCAGGACGACGGCAGAACGCTGTGGCAGCATTACGCGTTTTTTGAAAACATGTCTTTGTTGGGCAAAGCGGCGCCGGCAATCGATAACGGCGTGGGCGTTTCCGTTTTTGCTTCCGGCGATGTCGTCGCGTTTCGTCCCGAAAACGGCAGTATTCTCTGGACGGAATCTCTGGGGGCTTCCCGCATCAACAGCGCGAAAGCGGACATTAACGATATTCGCGCCCGTCCCGTAATCGCCGAAGACAAAGTGTTCGTTGTTTCCAGCGGCGGATTGCTGTCCGCTTTGGATATTAAAACGGGCGGCGTGATTTGGGAACGCGAAATAGGCGGTATTAACCAACCGTGGCTGGCCGGCGATATGCTGTATGTTCTTTCATCTTATGAGGAACTCGTCGCGCTGGAAGCTTCTTCCGGAAAAATTTTGTGGGTTAACCGGCTGACGCAGTGGCAGAATCCCGAAAAGAAAAAGAACCGTCTGATTTGGACGGGGCCGGTTATGGCCGGCAGTCGGCTTGTTCTGGTTAATTCGGAAGGCAAAGCCGTTGCCGTCGCTCCGCAGACGGGAACGATTATCGGGTGGGACGAAATTGACAGCAAAGGATCTTTGCCGCCGATCGTGATGGACAACACATTGTTTTTTGTAACTGAAAACGGAAACTTGATAGCGTATAAGTAATGACGGCGATTATTTCTTTGGTCGGCAGGACGAATGTCGGCAAATCGACACTGTTTAACAGATTGACGGGACGAAAAAAAGCGTTGGTGCATGACCGTCCCGGCGTAACGCGCGATCGCCGCGAAGGCGACGCCGTTCTTTTCGGCTGTCCTTTTACCGTCGTCGACACGGCGGGACTGGAAAACGGCGGAGAGCTGGCGGATTCGATGTGGAGGCAAACACAAAAAGCATTGCAGGCTTCCGAAGCGATCGTTTTTATCGTTGACGTGCGCGCCGGCGTGACGCCTTTGGATAAAAAAACGGCGCAGACGCTGCGTAAAGTCGGCAAACCTGTTATTTTAGCCGCAAATAAAGCCGAAGGACGCGATTTTGCTTTACAGGACTTGTATTCGTTGGGGTTTGGCGATCCCGTTCTGATTTCCGCCGAACACGGATTGGGCATGAGCGATTTGTTTGAAGCTTTATCCCCTTATATAAAAAGCGAAACGGCGGAAGAAGAACAGCCTGAAGAAAAAAGAAAACGCGTCCGTAAAAAAGAGGAAGAAATCGATTTAACCGACGAAACGGAAGAACAGGAAGATCTGACGGATCGCGTGATCGATTTGGCGATTGTCGGCCGTCCGAATGTGGGGAAGTCAACGTTGGTTAACCGGTTGCTGGGCGAAGATCGCATGTTGACGGGGCCGATGGCGGGACTGACGCGCGACGCGATCTCGATTGACTGGACGTATAAAGGGCGGAAAATGCGCCTGACGGATACGGCCGGATTGCGCCGTCGATCCAGAGTGGAGGACGATTTGGAAAAGTTGTCCGCCGCCGATACGAAAAGAGCCGCTTTTCTGGCTCAGGTCGTCGTTTTGGTGCTGGACGCCGACGCGATTCTGGACAAGCAGGATTTAACGATTGCCCGTCAGGTGCTGGACGAAGGCCGCGCTTTGATTATCGCCGTTAATAAGTGGGATACGGTCAAAGATAAAAAGCAGGCGATGCAGACTTTGAACGATCGCATATCAACTTCTTTAACACAGGTGAAAGGTCTGAGAACGGTTGCCGTTTCCGCCAGAACTGGAGAGGGGCTGGAGCAGCTGATGCGGGCGGTGTTTGACGTGTATGCCGTTTGGAACAGCCGTATTTCAACAGGACGCCTGAATCGTTGGCTGACAAAGATGACAGAGCAGACTCCGCCGCCGTTATCCGCAACAAAACGGCCGATTCCGTTGAAATATATGACGCAGGCCAAAACCCGTCCGCCGACGTTCGCTTTGTTTTCCAGCAATCCGGAAAAATTGCCGGAATCGTATTTGCGCTATTTGATTAAAGGTCTGGCGCAGGATTTGAAAATCGAGGGCGTGCCAATACGCATCATTATGCGCAAAGCGAAAAATCCGTATGAGAACAAAAAGCGCGTTTCTCATAAAAGCAATAAAAAACACGGCAAGTAGAGGGGCTATTTCCGATCGCTGTGCTTTTCAAGGAATCTTAAAAAGGCGTTTTTGGCTTTTTCGTTGTTTAGAGAGCGGATATGCCCGCCGGATTCGACTATTTCCAATTCTTTCGGTTGCACAGCCTTGGCGTACAGATCGCGCGTATGGTGCGGCGGGACGATAGTGTCGTCTTCCGTTGTCATGAACAGTTTCGGAGCCTTGATTTTACTGACGTTTTCTTCGGCGTTGTTTTCCGGAACCAAAAAGGACAGGGGATATTGAAGAGGCCATAATAACCAGATTTGACCGATTTTTTCGCGCGCGATCCGGCGGGCTTTGGAAAACGCGCTGTCAATGATAACGCCGGCCAGCCGGTCCTGATGTTCGTATTTGCCGACGGCGGAAACCGTCAAAGCGGCGCCGATGCTTTGCCCGAAAACGAATAAAGGCTGATCGGGATACTTTTCCGACAGATAGTCAATCGCCGCCCGAATATCCGTTTCGGCGCCGGACAGACTGACACTGCCTTCCGATTGGCCGAATCCTCTGTAATCCAGAGGAATCAGATTATATCCGTATAGAATCAGCCAGATAACGCTGAACGTGTGCGACGAAATGTTTTCGGCATTTCCGTGCAGGTACAGAATATTGCCTTTTGACGGGCAGGAGGGCTTATCCGGACAATAAGCGGGAATATACCATGCGCGCAGATTGATGTTATCCGGCGTGCGGATTGTTATATCCTCATAAGGCAATTCCAAACGGGCAGGGGTAAAGATATATTCCTTTTCCGGGTGCAGCAGAAAATTGGAACAGCTTGTCAATAAAAACAAAAAAAGAAATAAATACGATTTCATCTGTAAAAGTTATTCTAAAACAATGTCTGCTTAAAAGGAAGCAAAACCGTTGTAGAACAGGCGGAAGTCCCCTTCGTTCAATCGGGTGAGCCATGCTTTCATCGACGGAAGAAAACCGCGGCTTAAAATGCTTTTCTTTAAGTAAACGGCCATATCCGAGTTCAGCAATCCGATCAGCATTTCAAATCTGGTCGGACGTATCGGAAATTCGACGATATTTAAAGGCAAAGGAAGCTGAGCCAATTCCGCGGCGACCTGAAAAGAATCGCTCAGTCCGCCGATTTTATCGATTAGTCCGTCAGCTTTGGCCTGAGCGCCGGTAAAAACGCGCCCCCGAGCCACCGCGTTGATTTTTTTATCTGAAAATCCGCGTCTGGCGGCGACTTGGGCGGTAAAATCCTGATACACTCTGTCTAAGGCAGCGTTAAAAAACGAACTTTGTTCTGCCGTGAAATCCTGAGTCATGGAAAAAATACCGGCGTTTTTGCCCATTTTTATCGAGCTGACAGTAATATCAAGCTTGTCCAGCAACTCTTTAAACACTAATTTTCCCCCGAAAACGCCGATGGAACCGGTCAGAGTCGCGGGATCTGCCAGAACTTTGTCACACCCCAGCGAAACAAAATAACCGCCGGAAGCCGCCGTCGCCCCCATACTGCAAACAATCGGTTTGCCCGATGTGCTTTTAATATATTCGATTTCGCGGCGTATGGCGTCGGACGATGTATAGCCGCCTCCGGGAGAATCCAACCGGATTACGATGGCTTTCACGTTTTTATCGTCCGCCGCCTCCCGAAGCATACTGCTGAAAGAAGACGCCCCTAAAATCGATCTGTAGGCGTCGCCACCGAAAACGGATTCGCCGAATTGAATGATGCCGACAGCCGGAATATAAGCGATTATGGGCGATTTTTCTTTGATGACCGGTTCCGTTTCCGCGGCGTAATCAAAGAAATCAACCATTTTTCCTTTATTTCCGGATTGCTTTTTTAGCTCGTTTTCCAAAAAGTCCGCATATTCGATTTTATCAACCAGTTTGAGCTTTAAAGCCTGATCCGCGAAATACGGACCGTTCTTTAAAATTTCTTTCATCTTTTCCGGAGCGATGTTCCTGTCGGCTCCTATATCCGCGGAAATAACGTCCAGAAAGCTTTCCAATATCTGCGTCAGATTTTCCCGTTCGGGAGCCGACATCTCTTCGGCATTAATGGAATCCGCGCCGGATTTATATTCATAGCGGGCTTCAAAGGAAGGTTTTATTCCCAATTTCAGCAGGGCTTTTTTGAAATAAGGGGTTTCTATCGCGATGCCGGACAGGCCGAGCTCTCCGCTCGGCTGGAGATATATTTCCTCAAAAGCGGCCGCCAGATAATACAGAGCCATGCCGCTGCCCAATTCTCCGAACGTTGGCGCGTAAAAGATTGTTTTCTTGCCGGCTTTCCTGAGCGCGTGAACGGCCGAACGGATTTCCTGAACCTGTGTCAGCGGAAGACCTGTGCGCGTCATGTAAACAATCAAAGTCGATATATTGGGATCGTCCGCCGCGCGGTGCAATCCCATGACGACGTCCGCGACCGTAGGCATGTCGCCGAAAGTCAAAGAACCGACCAAGTCATTCGGACGGGCTTCGTACAGCTCTCTGTCAATGTTCAGCCGCAGGATAGTTCCTTCTTCAAAGACAACGGGAGTGTTTCTTCTGATCTGAGAACAGATTTTAAGCGTAAGAACAAAGGAAAATAAAACGCCGATCGTGCAGAAGAAAAACATCACGAAGTGCGAAAAACGTTTGAAAAAAGTCTTTTTTGCAGACGATGGCTGCCAGACAGAGGCCGGTTCGACAGGCGTTTCCGGAAATAAAGACATGGAATTCTCCTAACAGTTAAGCGTATTGGGCGCGTAACCGTAGCAAATGGTCTGCCAAAACGCAAGCGGTCATCGCTTCGGCGACGGGAACGGCGCGTATGCCGACGCACGGGTCGTGCCGTCCGACAGTGCAAACAGTCGTGTTTTCTTTTTCTGCGGTTACGGTTTGCAATTCGGAAGCGACGGACGGAGTCGGCTTGACGGCTATACGGGCAATGATCGGCTGTCCCGTGGACAATCCGCCCAATATACCGCCGGCATGGTTGCTTTTGAATCCGATGCCATTCGGCGCCGTCGGATCGGCAAAAAACTCGTCCGCGTTTTGAGTGCCGGTCAGTCCGGTGACGTCAAAGCCGTCTCCGATTTCAACGCCTTTGACGGCATTGATGCTCATGAGAGCTTTAGCTAAATCGGCGTCCAGTCTGTCATAAACGGGCTCGCCCAATCCGGCGGGGAAACCGCAAGCGCGAATTTCAATAACCGCGCCGACAGAGTCTTTGTTCTCCCGTGCGTTTCGGATAACTTTTTCAAAACGTGGCACGGCAAGAGGATCGGGACAGAATAAAGGATTCTTGTTGATTTCGGCGTTGTCCCATGTTTCGATTTTTTCTTTTCCGACCTGTATAAGGCCGGCCGTAATATCAAAAGGCGTTTTAATAAAGCGGTTTAGAACTTTTTGCGCCAGAACGCCTGCGGCAACGCGCATCGCCGTTTCCCGGGCGGAAGCTCTGCCGCCGCCGCGGTAGTCCCGGTTGCCGTATTTCAGAAAGTAAGGCAGATCGGCGTGTCCCGGACGGAATTTATCGGCGATTTGCGCGTAATCCGCGGAATGATGATCTTCATTTAGGATCAGCAGTCCGATAGGCGTTCCTGTTGTCCGACCGTTAAAAACGCCAGACAGGATCTGAACCTTATCCGATTCTTTTCTCTGCGTTGTAAAATCGGATTGTCCCGGCCGTCTGCGATCCAGAGCCGTCTGAATTTCGGAAACGTCTAACGGGATTTGAGCCGGAACGCCTTCAACGATGCAACCGATCGCCGGTCCGTGACTTTCGCCGAAAGTGGTTACTCTGAAAATTTCTCCGAAGCCGTTTCCCGTCATTTTTTTACTCTGCGTTCTTTTTAGGCAGGGAAGCTAACAGTTCCGCCGCTTCATGAGCATAATCCGGATTAATCATACCGACAGTATTGTATCCGGAATCGACGTGCAGGACTTCTCCCGTTACGCCGCTGGCCAAATCGCTGAGCAGATAGACGGTGCTTTTGCCGACTTCGTCCTGCGTGATATTGCGGTGCAGGGGAGCGCAACATTCGTTCCAGTTCAGAATGATGCGGAAATCGCCGACGCCGGAAGCGGCTAAAGTTTTAATCGGGCCGGCGGAAACGGCGTTGACGCGAATGCCTTGCGTGCCCAAGTCTCTCGCCAGATAACGGACAGAAGCTTCCAAAGCGGCTTTAGCGACGCCCATGACGTTATAGTTCGGCAAAACTTTTTCCGCGCCGTAATACGTCATCGTGACGAAACTGCTGCCCGGATTGGCGATCTCTGCCGCGCGGCGGCAGATGTCCGTAAAGGAATAGCAGGAAATATGCATTGTGTTCAGGAAGTTTGACAGCGTTGTGTCGCAATAACGCCCTTTGAGTTCGTTTTTATCGGAAAAAGCGATGGCATGAACGATAAAATCCAGGCCGCCCCATTCCTTTTTCAAGGTGTCGAATAAAGCGTCCAACGTTTCTTCCTTTGTAACATCGCAGGGCAGAACAAGATCTTCGCCTAAAGAAGCGGCTAAAGGACGGACACGCTTTTCCAGCGTTTCCCCCTGATAGGTGAAAGCCATTTTTGCTCCGTGATTATGCAATTCGGAAGCTATCCCCCAAGCGATAGATTTGTCGTTAGCTAATCCTAAAATCAGCCCTTTTTTTCCTTTCATTAAATCTGTCGTCATAAAAAACCTCTCCGAACATTCTGATTTTGTTATGAGAGATAACATAAAAAAATAAGAATTTCAAAGCTTTTTTAGGATTCAATCATTCGATTGAACAAAAGTTTTAAGACAAAAGATTTAATTTAATCCGACTTTCGCTCTGGGATCGGAAGCGGCCGGTGTCCATTCCCGCATGAATTGCGTTAGCTCGTTGTCCGGTTTTTCGGGCAGGACGATATATAGTTTGACCAACAAGTCTCCGATCTTTCCGTTGCTTTTAATTCCTTTGCCGCGCAGACGCAGAATCGAACCGGAATTGGAATTAGGCGGTACGGTTAAAGCGACCTTTCCTTCTAAAGTGGGAATGGTGACTTTGCCGCCCAGAACGGCTTCTTTGAGCGAAACGGGAACGTCAAGCAAAATATCATTGCCGGATCGCGTGAAATACGGGTGCGACTGAACCAGAATTTGAATTAAAGCGTCTCCGTTGGGACCGCCGGCTATGCCTGGAGCGCCTTGTCCTTTCAGGCGCAGTACCGTTTTGTCCGTTGTGCCGGCGGGAATTTTAACGTTTAAAACTTTTCCGTTGGGCAGGGATATTTCTTTTTCTTTGCCCAGAGCCGCGTCTAAAAACGAAACGGTTAAATCGTATTTGACGTTTTCGCCCTGCGCTTTGCGGGAAGAACGGCGTTTCATGCCGGAAAAGAAGTCGTCTCCGTCTTCCGCGGCGTTTGAGAACATTTCGCTGAAGAAATCGAAACCGGAGCGTTTTTTGCCGCCTTTGGGCTGTCCGGCGGATCCGAAATCGAAATTAAAGCCGCTGAAACCGCCGCCCGCATTGTTAAACGGGTTTCCTGCGCCTGCGTAAGCGCCGTATCCGAAGCCGGGACGTTCTTTTCCGTCTTCGCCGATTTCTCCGTTATCAAAGCGTTTGCGTTTTTCCGGATCGGAAAGAATATCGTAAGCGCTTGAAATTTCTTTGAATTTATCTTCGGCTTTCGGATCGTTCGGGTTCAGGTCGGGGTGCATTTTGCGCGCCAGTTTACGGTAAGCCTGTTTGATTTCGTCCTGTGAAGCCGTTTTTGAAACGCCTAAAAGAGTATATGGATTAGCCATTTTATTCCGCCGTTCATGTTACTTTATCCGTCTATAAAATAAAGTGCCTGACACTCAGAGGCAAGCTATTAAAAAGACTTTTTTTATTTTTTTTATTGTTTCCATAAAAGAGCGATGTTTGTTATAGTGAAGCGCTTTAATAATTTTTTAATTTTTAAGGACGTTTTGCCGTGTCTGAAGAAACATCTTCGGCCATTTTAATGAAAACCGCCGCCGTCGCTTCAAGCGTTGCGGCCTTTGTTCTGATCGCGGTCAAGCTTTTTGCTTCGGCGATGACGGATTCTGTCGCGATGCTGTCCAGCCTGATAGATTCGTCTTTGGACGCGGGCGCTTCGCTGATAAGCCTGTGGGCGGTCAGGACTTCCCTTGTCCCGGCGGACAGCGATCACAGGTTCGGGCACGGCAAAGTCGAAGCTCTGGCGGCTCTGGGGCAGGCGGCTTTTATTTCGGGATCCGCCGTTTTGTTGATTTTTCAAAGCATTCAGTGCCTGCTTCGTCCGCGTCGGATAGATCATGTTGATATCGGGATCGGTGTGATGCTTTTTTCCGTTGTCGTGACTTTGCTTTTAATCGCTTTTCAGCGCTATGTGATAAAGAAAACGGGCTCTGTCGCCATTACGGCCGATCGCGCTCACTACGCCGGCGATATACTGATGAATTTGAGCGTGATGGCGTCTTTGGGGCTGGGCGTTTATTTCGATTCCGCGTATATCGATCCCGCGTTTGCTTTGTGTATCGCGGCGTATTTAATCATCAGCGCTTTCCGTGTCGTAAAAAAAGCGATGGGACAATTAATCGACGCAGAATTGCCCGCCGATGAAAAACGCAAAATAGCGGATATCGTTTTAAATGCTCCCGAAGTGTCCGGTATGCATGATTTGAGGACGCGTTCGGCGGGAATTAAATGGTTTATCCAGATGAATCTGGAGCTTGATCCTAATTTTACGCTGGCAAAAGCGCACGCGGTGGCCGATAATGTCGAAAAGCTTTTGATGAAGGCTTTCCCGAATGCGGAAATCATCATTCATCAGGACCCCGCCGGATTAAATGAACATCACCCTCAGTGGTGCTATGAACAACCTTGACCATGAAACTCATTTAAGGAGAATGAAATGAGAATTGAAGAAGATATGAAGCTGGATTTTAAAGACGTTCTGTTTCGTCCGAAGCGCAGTACGCTGCGTTCGCGCTCGGAAGTCGACCTGAACAGGACTTTCACGTTCAGAAACTCCAGAAAAACATGGACGGGCGTGCCGATCATGGCGGCTAATATGGATACGGTGGGGCGCTTTGAAGTCTTTAACGTTCTGAAACAACACAAGATGTTTACTTGCATTCAAAAACACTACACAAAAGAAGAATGGGCCGAATTTAATAAAAATTGCCCCGCCGAAGATTATAATTATCTGGCGATCACGTCGGGGACTTCGGACAAGGAATATGAACGTTTGCAAAGGATTTGCAAAGAGAATCCCGCAATCAAATTTATCTGTATCGATGTGGCGAACGGATATTCCCAGCACTTTGTCGAATATGTCCGTAAAGTCCGCGCCACTTTTCCGGAAATGACAATTATCGCCGGCAATGTCGTTACCGGCGAAATGACCGAAGAATTGATTCTGTCCGGTGCGGACATCGTTAAAGTCGGTATCGGTCCCGGTTCCGTCTGCACGACGCGCATTCAAACAGGCGTCGGTTATCCTCAGCTGTCGGCGATTATCGAATGTGCCGACGCGGCGCACGGACTGGGCGGCTTAATCATCGGCGACGGCGGCTGCACGTGCCCGGGCGATGTGTCCAAAGCTTTCGGCGCGGGCGCCGATTTCGTGATGCTGGGCGGTATGTTCGCCGGACACGACGAATCGGGCGGCGATTTGGTCATTGATGAGGCTACGGGCAAAAAATATCGTCGCTTCTATGGCATGAGCTCGGATACGGCGATGGAAAAATACGCCGGCGGTGTCGCGGATTATCGCGCCAGCGAAGGGCGAACCGTTTTAGTCGAATACAAAGGCGCTTTGGAAAACACGGTTAAAGAAATTCTGGGCGGCGTGCGTTCGACGTGCACGTATGTCGGCGCCGTGACTTTGAAAGAACTAAGCAAACGCACGACGTTTGTTCGCGTGACGCAGCAGTTTAACTCTTCTTTGGCCAGCCAGCCGCAGAATGTGCGCAATATCAATCCGTCTCATAAACCGGAATAAAACAGGAGTGCAAATCAAATGCTGATTGATGATCAATCCGCCGTTATCGCCGCGCTGTCGGCTCCGGAAGCTTACGGTTTCAAAGCATCTCATAAGATTTTCGTAAAAGAAACCAATATTTCGCAGGTATTCCTGACAGGCGAAAAAACGTATAAGCTCAAACGCGGAGTCAAATACCCGTATGTCGATTACTCTTCGCCGGAAAAGCGTTTGGCTGCCTGCCGCAGAGAGTTGGAAATCTGCGAGCGCTTCACGCCGGGATTTTGTATCGGAGTGGAAGAAGTCGTTGCGGATAAAAAAGGTCGGATTTTCCTGCGCTCGGTCTGTCCGGATAAAAACGCGGAAGTCATTGATTATCTGCTGGTAATGCATGAATTCGAAGAAAACATGCTGTTTGAAAATATGGTGGATAAAGGCGATTTGGATCGCTTTGAAATGATGGATACGGCGGAAAAAATCTTTGATTTGCATCAAAAGGCCGAAGTCATTATGTCGCGCAACCCGGTGGATATTATTCGCGGCCGTATTTATGAAAACAACGCGATGATTCGCTGCTTTGTTCCCGATTTGTTTGACGAAGAAGACGTTGACGCTTTGGAAAAAGAGCAGTTGGAAGCTCTGGAAAGCAATCGGGAATTATTGCTGAAACGGCAGGCCGACGGCAAGATCCGCTGGTGCCACGGGGACTTAACGCTACGTAATCTGGCTATGTGGAACGGTCAGGTCATTCCGTTCAACCCGATCGAATTTTATGACGATCTGACGCAAATCGATACGATGTATGACTTCGCGTTTTTGTTGGTTGAAATGGAAAGCAAAGGGCAGCGCCGTTTGGCCAGCATTTTGCTGAATCATTATCTGGCGCTGTCGGCCGACTGGGACGGCATACCCGTTTTACCGCTGTTCTTATCCTGTCGCGCGGCGGTCAACGCATACGTTTTTGCGCAAAGGTCTTCGGAAATAAAGGATAAGAGCGAATCCATGCTGATGGCTAACCGGGCGTATGAACAGCTGGTTATCGCAAAGCGGTTTTTGGAAGGCAAAAAGTCAGTTCTGGTCGCTTGCGGCGGGTTATCCGGCAGCGGAAAGTCCCGTATTGCCCGCGAAGCGGCGCCGTTTATCGGAAATCCTCCGGGCGCTGTGATTGTGCGCGATGACGTATTGCGCAAAAATATGCTGAACACGGGGCTGGAAGAAAAACTGAATACGGCGGACTATACCTCCGAAATGGAAGAAAAGGTGTTCCGGGAAGTCTGCGATAAATGCCGTTATATTTTATCTTCCGGTCAGTCCGTTGTAGCAGACGCTTTGTTTCATAAACCGGAACAGCGCCGTGCGATAGAAGATTTGGCTAAGGAAATGAATATCGAATTTAAAGGGCTGTGGGTTGACGCGCCTCTGGAAGTCCGGATTGAACGCGTTACGATGCGCAAACGCAATCCGTCAGACGTGAAAACGGCGGAAGAACTGAAGAAACAGCTGGATATTGACGTCGGCGAAGTCACTTGGGATAAAATCGATACTTCCGGTGACAGAATGGCGACATTGACGCGCGTGCGGACTTTATTGTCTTATCAATCCTGAGGAATAAAAAAAACAGCCTGTAAACAGGCTGTTTTTTTTAATTGTTTTCAGTGCCTTTTTCTTTGTGCGCAAATGCGCTCGTTATTTTCCGGCGAATTGCCTGATTATAAAAAAGTCCCGTGATGACAGCGGCTGTCAGGGCGGCTTCCCAAAACAGAGGCAGTTGCGCAATCGCTTCTTCTCCGCCTAATAAAGAGGTCGCCGTCGTGCGCGCCGGATTCATAGCTCCTCTTGTTACGGGATAGGACAGTAAAAAGGCGGCCGTAATCAGTAATCCGCAGGCAAGGGACTGTGTTTTCGCATTGTCGTAAGTCCCCAGAAAGACGCATAAAAACAGAATGTTTAAAAGCGTTTCCAGATAAAAAGCGGCTGAAAGCGTGTAACGCTCCACAATGTTGACGCCGGGCAATCCCTGCGGCACAAACCCCATTTTTCCAGAATAAATATAATATACGGAAACGGCGGCGGCATAAGCGCCCGCAATCTGAATTAAGATAAAAACAAGCGTTTTTAAAAGAGTGCCGTATTTGCGTTTAGCCCGGAACCGCCCGGATAAAGCGGCGGCAATCGTGGCTGCCGGATTGAAATGTCCGCCGGAGAATGCAAAGCACAACGCCGCGTAAGCCAACCCGAACGCGACGGATATTCCTAAATAGCCGACAAACGGAGCGGCAAAAACGACCGTTCCCCACCCGAGAAAAACAAATCCGAAAGTTCCGACAAATTCATACAGATAAAGCTTCACAACTTTCTCCTGTAATAAAATATTTAAAAATAGAGCAATTTATATTAGGATATACGGTCTCTTTACAAAGAAATGGTTAAAAAGATGCTTCAAAGAGTATTTTTTCTGTTTTTGTTCCTGTCTGTATTGCAAGCGTGCGCTTCTTTACCCGAGCCGGAAGGATTTTCTTATCAGGAAATAAAGACGAACGAGTTTTCTCTGGCGTCGTGGGCGCGCATCAGTGAAAAGGGGCGTCCTTTGCGTATTTATATTGAAGGCGACGGATTCGCATGGATTAACGCTTATACGCCTTCGCAGGATCCGACACCTTCGGAGTTGATGGTTTTGGACTTGGCACAGCGGGATACTTCGGCGAATGTTGTCTATTTGGCCAGACCGTGCCAGTTTGTCAGTTCCCGGGAATGTCGGCCGTACTATTGGACAATCGGGCGTTTTGCCAAACAGGTTGTCGTTTCCGAAATAGAAGCGATCCGGGCCTTAATGGAGCAGTATAAGGCGCCTTCGGCCGAGCTGGTCGGCTATTCCGGCGGAGGGGCTGTCGCTTTGCTGGCGGCTTTGAAGATACCCGAAATTTCAAAGGTCTATACGGTTGCGGGTGTTTTGGATCATCAGGCTTGGACTTCTTATCATAAAGATTCTCCTTTGACGGATTCCTTAAATCCGGCGAATTATAAGAAGAAGTTGATGAAAATTCCGCAGACGCATTTTGCAGGCAATGCGGATAAAAACATTCCCGTTTCTTTGACGGAAAAGTTTGTTTATTCTCTGAAAAGCGACCGGGCGGAAATTATTGTCGTTCCCGATGCCTCACACAACAAAGGGTGGGTCGGTATTTGGAACAGGTTGATCGAGCCGTTGAAGTAAAAAACGTTCGGCGTTTTGACGCAAAAGAGTATTGAATGAGGCGGCGTCCGTTTTTCTGATGCCGGCAATTCCTTCAAGGATTAAAGGCAGATTGGCGGGCACATTGCGCTTTTCTTTCCAGAAAGGCGGCGGCATATCCGGCGCGTCCGTTTCGACTAAGAGACGATCGGCGGGCAGGGCGGCAATTACTTTCCGAAGCTTTTGTCTTTCAGGAAACAGAGCGGTTCCGGAAAAAGAAAAATAAGCGTTAAAGCGGCTTAAAAATTCCGCTTGTTCCAAAGTGCCCGAAAATCCGTGAAACATCAGAGCAGGCGGTCGCTTTTTTAACCGTTTCAGGCAAGCCGCGACTTTATCAAAGCTTCTGACGCAGTGAATAACGCAGGGACGGTTCATTTCAGCGGCAATCGTCATTTGTTCTTCAAAGGTGCTTTCCTGTGCGGGATTGCTTTTAATTGAATCCAGCCCGATTTCGCCGATGCCGGCAGCGGAATAGTCGTTTAACAGCCGTTTTAATAAGGAAGAATTATGTTGATCCGCGTACCACGGGTGTGTGCCGATAAAAGGATATATGTTTTTACGCTTTTCGGCCAATTCAATTACTTTTTCCCAATCGGCGGGACGGGTCGCCGCGCAGAAAAAAAACGTTACGCCGCCGGCTTCAGCTTGTTTTAACAGCGTTTCGCGGTCCAAATCAAAACGGTCGTCCTGTAAATGAAGATGAGCGTCGATCATACCTATCCTTTTAAGTATCTGTTCAAACCGGTTCATTGTTTTTAAGATAAAGCCGTTTGAAGGAAAACGGAAGACAATGCGAAAGATTATTTATATTTTTCTGGCTTTATGGACTTTGCCGGCCGCGGCGCAGGATATGCCGCCCAGATGTTGGGAGCCGTATCTGTATGTTCAGAATTACGGTCCATGGAGTCTGAATAACGGAATATGGAGTTTGCCCTTTACCTGTTCTTCCGGTTTTAACGGCAGTGTCGAAATCGCGGCTGAAAACGTCGAAAATCAGGGATATGCCGAATATTATATCAATGCGGGGGACATTGAAAACGGCAAGACGTTTTTCTATACGGAGCCGTGCGGCGCGATGGGGGCTTTCTGTCAGTATGTCTCTTTGCCGAGACAAGGGGATTTTCAGCCGCCGTATTCTTTGGAACCGATAGAATAAAAATCATTTCTTTTTCCGACAATTCCTGTGCTACTGTAACAGTCGAACGGTTGAAAAAAGAAAGACGCAGATGCTTCAATATATAGCGTTTTATAAACCTTACGGCGTGCTCAGCCAATTTACGGCCGAGGGCGGACACGAAGGCTTGGGCGGATTTGATCTGCCTTCCGGCGTTTACGCGGCCGGCAGATTGGACCACGACAGCGAAGGGCTACTGCTTTTAACAAACGACGGTAAACTGATTAAAAAGCTTTTGGATCCCGATTTCGCTCACCCGCGCTCTTATTTGGCTCAGTTGGACGGCGACGTGACGGAACAAGCTTTGGAACGTTTGCGGCAGGGCGTAAAGATTAAAGGGTATCAGACAAAGCCGTGTCTGGCCGAGAAGATTGCGGAACCGCCAGATTTGCCGGAGCGGATTCCGCCGATACGCTTTCGTAAAAATATTCCGACATCATGGATCAAACTGACTTTAACGGAAGGCAAAAACCGGCAGGTTCGCCATATGACGGCGGCGGTAGGGTTTCCGACGTTGCGATTGATTCGCGTTTCGATCGGAAAGCTGACGTTAAGCGGAATGCGTCCCGGACGGTGGATAAAAATTGAAAAACGGGATATTCTCTAAGCGCTTGCATTTTTTATTCAAACGGGCAGAATAAAGACGGAATTTTTTTTACGGCGGGTTGTTTTATGAAAAAAAAGTATTTTCTTAGTCTGAACGCGAAAATCTTTCTTTTTTTGTTTTTAAGCTTTTCGGGAATATGCACGCTTTTTTTGCTGACGTTTATGAACAGTTACGTCAATCAGCTGGAACAGGAATCGATGCTTGTCCGCAAAAAAGCGGAAACAGTGTATGAATTATATAATGAAAACGAACAGTTAAGAAAAATCGTTTCCCAAATCCAGGAAGAACAGGAACTTTCTGAAAAAGACTTTTTTACAAGGCTGTGGGCGGAGCAGGATTATGATATTGATTTTACTCTGAAACCGCAAAGCCAGCGCAGTTTGGAAATGCGCAAAGAAATCATGAAAGATATAAAGGACGCGCGTAAACGGGACAACAAATTTCATATGCTGGGATATTTTGTCCTCTCCGCGTTTTTGTTGGTTTTTTTCATTTTGGAATTGCTGTGGCTGATTGTGCGCCGATGGATTTTGAAACCGATTGAAAGATTGCTGGAGGCTACGCATAAAATTTCTTCCGGAGATTTAGACTTTCGCGTTTCCGTTTCTCCGAAAATTTCCAGAAGCGACGAGTTGGATATTTTGGCTCGCGATTTTAATAAAATGGCGGACGATATTCAGAAAAACATTCAAAAAATTCAGGAAAACGAAAAGTTCTTGCAGGATATGATTGATAATATTCCGGACGGAATTCGCGTTTTTGATGAAAAATACAATATTATTCTGACGAATTCGGCTTATGACAGGATTAATCAAAGTCTGAAGGGAAAAGAAAACAAAAAGTGTTTCGAATATTATCGCAATTCCTGCCCGTGTTCCGCCGAACAGCACCCGTGCACATTGGCTTTGCTGCGTCAGAATCCGGATAAGCCGATTAATGTTATTCAGCGCTATACGGACGAAGACGGTCGTGAAAAATTTGTTGAAGTGTCCGCGGCGGCTACTCATCACAAAACAGAAGAAGGCGATGTTTTATGGGTAATCGAGCTTGTTCGCCCGTTGGACAAGACGATATTGTTTTCGCATCAGCAAAAGTTATCCGCGGTCGGTATGTTGGCCAGCTCGGTAGCTCATGAAATGCGTAATCCTTTGGGATCTGTCAAGCTGATTTTGGAAAATCTTTTGGACAAGATGGAAAGTAAAGATCAGCCGCCGAAAGATTTAAAGCATTATCTGAGCGTTGTTTACGATCAGATTGATATGTGTATTAATGTGACTTCGCGCCTGTTAAAACTGTCCAGAAAGCCGGAAAAGACCAATAAGCCCGTCGATATGAACGAAGTCGTTTCGGAAACGGCGTCTTTGTTGGAATACGAAGCGAAAAAAACGGGTATAGAAATTACCGTTCAGGAATCTGAAAAACCGGTTGTTATTTCCGCGGCGGACGCCGAAATGCGCATGGTTGTGGTTAATTTGATGCAAAACGCTTTTCACGCGATGCCGAACGGCGGAAAAATGGACATTAAGATTTATGCGGAGGACAAGAAGGTTTTGCTTGATTTTTCGGATACGGGAACAGGCATTGAGCCGGAAAATCTGACGCGCATTTTTGAGCCGTTCTTTTCCAAGCGCGCGGATCGTGAAAAACAGGAAGGTGTCGGTTTAGGACTGTCGATTGTAAAAACGATCATAGAAAACAGCGGCGGCATTATTTCCGTGGAAAGCACCGTCGGGAAGGGAACGACTTTCCATTTAAGCTTTGACGCAATGTCGAAATAATTTAATAAAGAGCAAAAGAAAAGAAGCCGCGAGGAGGACTCAAATTCGCGGCTTCTTCGTTATGGAGCAATCAACTATCGGTTAGTTTTATGCTCCGCTACCGGGTTGAGACAGTCCTGAGGATACGCATTCTCCCCGGTTATTTAATGTGTAGCCGCTTTTGCACGCTGTGCAATATCCGGCCGAGCAACCGTCCGCGCAGTTAGCCGGACATCCGATGTTTACACACGTTCCCAGTGCTGGGTGGTATACTTGCCCGCTGGGACAATTTGAGACGCATTGTCCGTTTCGCAGTGTATATCCGCTGGAACAGTTGGTACACGTTACGTTGGTAGTCCAGCCGTCTTTGCCGTTTCCGCCGTTGCTGCTGGTACATTGCGTGCAACCGGCTATCGCGTCGGAACAAGCCGGGCATCCGCCGTTATTGTATTCCATGTAATGTCCTGATGCGCAGGCCGGGCAATATCCTAACTGTATTTGCTTTTCGCAAGTGGAATTCGGATAAGCGCAGTTTGTGAAGCACGCCGGATACACGCATCTGTTTAATACGGGGTGATACACTTCGTTAGAAGCGCATGTCGGCGTATTCGAGACGCATTGCCCGTTTTTCAATGTGTATCCGCTGGCGCATCTGGAACACGTTACGCCGCTTGAGCTGCTGGAACACTGCGTGCAGTTTGCGACCGCCGTAGAGCAGGCCGGGCATGTTCCGTCGGTGTAGTTCAGGTAATATCCGGAGCTGCAAGCTATGCAGTAGTATTCTGTCGAATGACAATTCGCACAATTCGCAACGCATTTTTGCTGAATGCATTTCTGAAGAGTCGGATGATAAACGTAACCGGTGGGACACGTCGGCGTATTCGAGACGCATTGCCCGTTTTCCAATGTGTATCCGCTGGCGCATCTGGAACACGTTACGCCTGTCGAGCTGCTAGAACACTGCGTGCAGTTTGCGATCGCCGTAGAGCAGGCCGGGCATGTTCCGTCGGTGTAGCTCAGGTAATATCCGGAGTTGCAAGTGATGCAGTAGTATTCTGTCGAATGACAGTAATTACAATTCGCAACGCATTTTTGCTGAATGCATTTTTTAATGGTCGGGTGATAGACCTGTCCGCTGGGACATGTCGATTCGTTTATTTCACATTGTCCGTTTTTCAGCGTGTATCCTGAGTTGCAGGTCAAACAGGTCACAGTCGATCCGGATTGTTTGCATGTTGCGCAGTTGGCAATCTTTGTGGAACAAGCCGGACAAGTTCCGTTATCCGAAATGAAGTATCCCGTTAGCGGTTTTAACGTTGAACCGGTGCCGCAACTGTTGTCCTGACAGCCCGGAGAACAGATCGGATTATCTTTGACGCAACCGCCGTAGATTGAATTATAGGAATATCCGTTGGAGCAGGACGATTCGCAACAACACTTGTCGGAACCCGGTTTTGCAACATAACCTTCATTGCAGACTACGCCTGAACAAAACATGGTGCACTGACCGTTTGTCGGGGAAAGATATTCTCCCGTGGAGCACATTGGCATTTGACAGACACAATATCCGCCGCTGTCGACGCCCGTATTGTATTCGCAGGGAGCTTCCTCAATTTTTATGCAGGTATCTCCGCTTTTACAATATCCTGCGCCGCAACCGGTTTGTTCTCCGCCGCCGATAATGATCTCCGGCGTTTGGATATTGGGTTTGTTAATAGAGTTGCCTGACTTTAAAGAATGGCGTCCTAATTTGAAAACGCTGGCTTCGACCGGTGCATAGGCTGTGAACGCTAACAGCCCGATTAAAAGAAACAGATATTTTTTCATGATAAATCTCCTTTTTTAGGGCTGTTTTTAGAGCACAGGGGCACAACAACAAGCGTCCGAAGATAAAACCGTTCCGGACGGACAGGTTTTAACTGTGCCTTTCGATGATGATCCGGACTTTTCCAGGCAGTAACAAGTGCCATTCGGCGTTGTTTTAGACGTGCATTCCAAATCGTCGCGCGGCGCCGGGCAGGCGTTCGCCAGACATGTTAAGTTATCCAGATAAGTTTGACAGTAATCGTCAGTCAAAGGCTTTTCTTGCGCGCTTGCTTGCTTTAAAAATACAAGAGACGCAAGTATAAGCGTAAATATAAGTAATGAGTTTTTCATTTTACCCTCCTATTCCAGTAAGATACTATTATATTAAACTATTTTTGTAAATAAAACAAACAATACTATTTATGTTTATTATTTATTATTTTTTATTGTTATTTATTTTTTTTATGTTTTTTTTATTTTGGCTTTTTTTTATTGTGTTTTAAATGAAAGACACAATGATAAAAAAAGATCGAGGGGGGGGGAGGGAGAACGGCGAAAAAAAAGCCGAATCAAAAAAACGGATTAAAAAAAGCCGTAGCAGTAAAGAAGGCTGAAAAGGCAAGAAAAAAAACGGGCAAATAAAAAAAACGCGGGGAAAATTCCTCGCGTTTTTTTATTAATGATTGAGCTATAAGCTGTTTAGTCTTGAGCGTTATATCCAGGAGTACCGCCCTGAAGGCCTCCGCCAACGTAATCACAACCACCTTCGTTATTCAGTTGGTAGTTGTCTTCACAGCGTGAGCAGTAGTTGGACTGACAACCTTCCGCACAATGTTGCGGGCAGTTTGCAACCACGCATCTGTTCAGTACAGGATGGTAGACTTTTCCGTTGCCACAGTCAGTGCAGGTGACATTGGTTATATAACCATCTTTACCCAGTCCGCCGTTACTGCTTGTACAGGACAGACAACCCGGAATTGCATCGGAACAAGCCGGGCAACCACCCATGTCATATTCCATGTAATGTCCAGCTGCGCATGACGGGCAATATCCTAACTGTATTTGCTTTTCGCAAGCGGAGTTCGGATAAGCGCAGTTTGTGAAGCACGCCGGTAACACGCATCTTTTCAATACGGGGTGAAATACCTCAGAACCTTGGCATGTATCCGATATATTCGGGTCATCGCCGCCGCCTGCCGCTACGCAAGCCGTTCCCGCACTGTTCGGCACAAGGTCGCCGCTACAGGACAGACAGATGACAGCGCCGTTTTTGCCGCCCTCTGTAGAGCATGACGTGCAGTTTGCAATCGCTGTGGAGCAAGCCGGGCATGTTCCGTCGTTGTAGTTCAGGTAATGTCCGGAGTTGCAGGCCAAGCAATAAGAGTCCGTCGCATGGCAATTTGCGCAATTTAAAACGCATTTTTGAGGAACACACTTTTTGATGATCGTATGGTATACATAACCGGGGTCGCACGTACTGGCACCACCGCCGTTTTCCTGACAGCAACAGCTGTTACCGTTAACTACCGTATGGTATCCGTCACGGCAGGTCACAGCGGCGCACACGCTTACGCAGGAACCTTCGTGTTTGTATTGTCCCGTCGGACAGCTGTCATTCGGCTGACTCGGCGTCCGACAACCGCAAGTTCCGTTGCCTTGACGATAACCTTCTTTACCGTCTCCGCACTTTTCCGTCCATTCGGTTACCGTGAGGCATTCCTGGGAGCTCGATTCTACGCAATAGCCCTCCCCACTGCAGGCGGGGTGTATAGTGTTGCAGGAGCAAGACCCGTTCGTATTAATAACCGTATCATTACCAGAGCAACGTGCGGCCTTAAAGTCGTCCATAGAAAGACAGTTACAACCTACTTTGCACTGTGACGGGCTACAGGAAACAGTACAGGCATGATTATGACCATCGCCGCCGAATGTGTTACCGACAAAAGGATTGATGCCAAATTTTTGCCTTCCTATTTTCTTAACGGCCGCATCAGCTTCGCCGGACACCGCGAACGCTAATAATCCAGCTATAAGGAATAAGTATTTTTTCATTTTTCCCTCCATTTTTTTCGCAGTGTCTACTAATCAATGGCTTCGTTATAAAAATCTTCATTAAGAAGCGCATCGCCGAATCGACCGGCTTGACCGCTGACTTTCGGAACGCAACAGCACCCCTGCGTGTTCATATCCGTCGGGCAAGTCGTGATCTCATCGTATCCGTAACCGTCCGCTGCGTATCCGTCCTGACTGAATGGCTGTTCGCCGCCGCTGATGATCGTAGGATCGTCGCCGACATTAGGATTAATGGGATCCAAGCAGACGCATAATCCGCGGGATCCGACTTGATGCTCTGTACATGTATAACCGCTTACAGGCGCAGGGCAAACCGAAGTCGAACAACGGATTGAATTCGGGAAGAGTTCTGCGCACTCCTCAGCCGTCAATTCGTTTCCTGTCACGTTGTGTTCTGGCGTAGTAGTTGTTGTACTCTGACTGGTGCCGGAATTTGCAGACCCTCTGCATTGACATGAAACGTTCGTGTTCGGAATCGTTTCAGTGTGGCAACCAAGA
The DNA here is from genome assembly GCA_017616015.1 of Alphaproteobacteria bacterium. GTDB lineage: Bacteria > Pseudomonadota > Alphaproteobacteria > CAAGCB01 > CAG-977 > UBA11549. The sequence continues at coordinate 129,844 of JAFZYY010000009.1, forward strand.
GCCGGAGTCTTGCATGTTTCATGACAGTTCGTATTGTAGTTTGTGCATTGCTCTTCTACCGTCGGCGGTGTCGGCGGCGTCGGCGGCGTACCGCCGCTATTGCCATTGCTTACTACGCATTTGCAAAGACCATACGGTGCCGAATAATCCTGACAAGTCTGGTTGGCTCCGGCATGCGAAGCGCAGTTGCTGGGAGCATAACAATCTGACCCACCCTGCAATTGACAGTATGCATCGGTAATGTTTTTGGTTAAGCAGTAACAATGTCCGTAATATAAGGACGGATACGGCTCACCTTTGTCTGTACAAGCAGTTCCAACCGGTGCGGCGCTTCCGTTGCAGTGGTTTTCGCCCCAACTGCCGTGGTTGTATGACCAGCAAGAATCGGAATTAATGACGTTGGAATCATTTCCGTAATAAGAACGGCATTCCCCGTCTGTAATAGGACGATGCTGATCTCCGCCGCCGCTACCGGTGCCGTGACCGTCACCATAGCCGTCGCCGGAGCTTCCGCCAGTGCTACCTCCTGCCTGTCCTCCCGTGTAACCGCCGCTTGTTCCGCCGCAGTTACCTACGCATACGCTGAATGCCTGAGAAGAAACAAGCGTCCCGGCTATCAGCGCTAATGAAAATAGTAGAGTTTTTTTCATAATAAGCCCTCCTCAAACTAAATATATGCTTATATTAAACATCAAAATTACACGCTTTAGAAGAGATTTATACCGCTAGGGGTATTTTTTGTAATCATTTTGAAACAAAAGGTGGAGAAAAAAGAAAAAATATTCCTTTTTTCGCGTAAAAGTCCGGAAATGAAAACCCTCGCGGATTAGGCGAGGGTTTTCGTTGTTCAGATTCTTTTTCTTTAGTTGGCCATGCAATAGCCGTCTACCTCATGATAAGGGGAATTGCAACTGCATGTGCCGTTGTCGTTTAACGTCCATGGGCTCTGGCATCTCAAACAGGTCCATAATCCGGTGGACGAATATGTAAAGCTACTGAAACAATGATGCGGCTCAACGTTGTAACCCGTGACGCATTTGTTCAGCTGTGTGTTCCACATTTGTCCCGATGAACAATGAGGAAGACAGGCTTGATTCCCGACCAGTCCCGTCGAATCGTAGCCGCTGTCGCATATTCTGCAGACAACCATATCATAACCGCTTGTTAATCCGCTGCTTTGACATGTATGGCAATTCGTTATTGAAGCGGAAGAACATGAGTAACATTCTCCGTCGGCAAGACTCAGGTAATATCCGGCTTCGCACGCGGCGCAGTAATGATCCGGAACGGACGATGAACAGTGCGGATTATAAGACGTAAATATATCCACACAGTTTTGAATGACCGGATTGTAAACCTTGTCCTCGTTACATGACATAATCGGCTGGCTCGGATCTATCGTCAGTTCGCAACGGCACCCTCCCTCGTAAGGTTGAGGCGTATATAAACTGTTGCATACGACGCCGCTGCAGTTTTCAATGCAGACTCCGTTGGTTGTGTGATGCGTTGAAAGATCGCAATCTCCCGGTCCGTCTTCGCAGTTGCATTTGCCGCCTTCGCTTACGGAATGCTGGCCTGACGGGCATGCGAAACTCGATATCGGATCGTAACAAGTGCCGTTGTTGTCCGTACACCCGGCGCATGAAGAAGAACCGTCCGGTTCGCACCCGCATGTGCCGTTCGTGTTCTTTATGGGGTGTTGTCCCGTCGGGCATGACGGATAACTCGATACCGGATTATAACACGTGCCGTTCGATGTGCAGCCGGCGCATGAAGAACCGTCCGCTTCGCACCCGCATGTACCGTTCGCGTTCTTTATGGGGTGTTGTCCCGTCGGGCATGACGGGTAACTCGATATCGGATTATAACAAGTGCCGTTCGACAAGCACCCGGTACATTGACTTTCTAATACGCAGGCGCATATGCCGTTATTACTTATAGAGTACTGACCCGGCGGGCATCCGTAATTCGATATCGGATCGTAGCAGATGCCGTTTGCTCTGCACCCGCCGCATTGTCCGGGCGGTGTTCCGGGAACGTCAATGTTTCCGCCGAAAGTATTCGGGTTCAGTCCTGTTCCCAATGTCTGCCGTCCTAATTTTCGAGCCGCCGCTTCCGCGTTGTTCGTTGCCGCGAATATCAGCAGTCCTGCTAAAAGGAATATGTATTTTTTCATTTTTTTTCTCCTTTTTATTCACGTACAAGACAAGCTGTTTCGTCGTTGTTAAGGTCCATATCGTCCGGACATTCTTCGACAGGGGGAGTGGGAATCGGCTCCCAACAGAAACATTTGTCGTTGCTGTTCATCATACGAATAATGCAATATTTCCCGTCCGGCCGGCTTCCCCTGCATCGATTTTGGGAACTTTCATGACAGTTAGAGTGAATTCGCTCTTCGCAGGAGTGTACCAATTCCGCTTTTGCTCGTCCGGAAAAGATAAACAACACTGCAGTCAGCATCAGCAATAAAGATATTTTTTTCATTTTTACCCTCCTTAGATAAAGCTTCCGCTTATTATATTAGATAATAAAAAGAGCCGCATTAAAAGGATATTGTAGGGGGAGGGAGTATATTTGTAACCGTTTTGAAAAAAAAAGTTTGACCGGAAAATTTATAAACAAAAAGCCTTCGCGCATTATGCAAAGGCTTTCGTTAACAAAAGAATTATTGTTTTCTTAATCGATCATATAAATGCAACTTTCATCGCCTTCTTCGCAATCCTGAACGGACTTGGAAGAAATGTTTTCCCAGCAGTAACATTTTTCCTTGCTGTTATGAAAGTCGTGAACGACGCATTGCTTTCCGGCCGGCGCGCTGCCCGAGCAGGAGTTCACATAGTCGTTACTGATCACGCACGTGTCATTATTAAACGCTTGCGCGCAATCGGTGTTGCTGAGAGTCTGTTTGTCCGCTCGTGCCGGTGTGCAAAAAACAAAAAGTGCCAACATCAGCAATAAAGATATTTTTTTCATGGCGCCCCTGCATATTAAACTCTAAGTATATTACATATACCATAAAAACGTATTTTAGAAGAAAAATATACGCACTCTTTAAAATATATTTTGAAAATTTTTTTAAGTGGTCGCAAAAAAATCCCCGCGTCTTTTTTTTCGCGGGGACTTTTTTTGATAATAACAGATTCCGGCTTTATTCGCACGTGCGTCCGTCGGCCGACAGCGTATAGCCGTTTTTGCATACCCGACATATCACGTCGTCGCCCCAGTCCGGCGGTTCCAATTCTCCGTTGCTTTGGCAGACGGAGCAATTGGAAATATATATTTCGCAGTCCCAACATTCGCCGTTAAAAGCGTGGCTTAAATAATATCCGATTTCGCATATCCGACAATATTCCGAAGTGGCAGATAAACAATAATTAATATAGTCTCTTTTCGGAACACATTTGTGAAGTGACGGATGATAAACCTCGGAGCTGTTCGCGCATGTCTGCGGCTGTTCCGGCTGTGATGCGTCGGCGATACAGCAACAACCTGTCGAATTTGCTTCAGGGCTGTATCCGACATTGCATAAAACGCCGTGACAGTTGGAAACGCAATGACCGCTGCTATTCAGATGCTCGTTTTCCGGACATGTCGTCGCGGAATTGTTTTTTTTGCAACCGCATGAGCCGTCAGGCTTCTTTACTGGTGTATAATCCTGCGGGCAACCGGAGTAATCCGACACCGGATTATAACAAACGCCCTCCGCTTTGCAGCCGGCGCATGATTCCGGAGGCGGAGGCGGAGGAGGTGGAGAAGGCGGTGTCGGAACGTCTCCGCCGACAGCAATGCTGTTCGGATTGATGCCACCGTAGAGTGTTTGACGTCCCAGTTTCTTTGTTTTTGCTTCGGTAAATCCGATCGTTGCAAATATAAACAAGCTTGCTAAAAGGAAAATGCTCTTTTTCATAGTTTCCTCCTTTTATTCCAGTACGCAACAGCAATGATCGGCGCTTTCCGTCATATCGTCCGCGCATTTTTTTACAGGAGGCAGAGAAACTTCTTCCAAACAGGAACATTTCCAGCTGGGATCCCAAAAACTTGGAAAAGAACGGGTGACGCATTCCGTTCCTTCCGCTACGGCCAAACACGAATTGCCTAACCAGCAAAGCTGATTGGTAAAAGAAATTTGGCAGTCTGTGGTTGTCGGGTTCTGATAAGCATGCGTTTGTTTAATAAAAACAAACGATGCTAGTATTAAAGCAATAAAAAAAGTAAATGCCTTATTCATTGTAGATTCCTCCTCAAAATATACAAGAATAATAATATTCTAATATTTATATAATATTTTTAAAAGTGAATATTTTATTTCATGCTTATTTTAAATAAATGTTTGTGATTGTATAAAAATAAAAGTGTAAAAGAGAGAATCTCTTTTACACTTGGGATTGTTTAAGTTTTTACTTGGAAGGCCGGACTCTTAATCGGCGTTTTTCTGATATATAAAAACTTTTGTCGGGATTTTAAGCGTGTCCGTTTGTATCTTTTCTTTTAATCGCAAAGAACCTAATTCAAATGTTTCGGAAACGATAAGCGCGTCTTTCGAAATCTCCTGATTCAGTTTTTCGCCCAAAATCGCCGATAAAGACTCGCCTGTGTAACACATGATTAGTTGCATGTCGCCATAGCTTTCTTTCATAAAGTTGCGGCGGTATATATGAACATTCGGCAGTTTTCGCGAGCGGAATTTCGCAATCAGGTACGGAACAATATCCCAGTCGTACCCAATAAAATGATGTTGGGGAAATTTTTTCGCCAGAGGAATCAGCAGACTGCCGCTACCGCACCCCAAATCGGCGACGTTAACGGGATCCTTTTTTTCCTGTAAGATTTTTTCGGCTTCCTGAATGACAATCTTTTTCGCTTTGCCCAAAGAACAGACAAAAGGCGGATACTTCCCGAAACCGGAACGCAAATATGTGATAAAAAAGTAAAGCGTGAAAACGCACGCGCCTAAACCAATAAATAAAGCTAAAAGAACAATAATATTATTAATAAGCATTTTTATATCCTGTCTTTTCTTGAAAACCGTTTCAGAATATCATAAAGAATATGTGCGATTTAAGAAATATTTTCCGTTGTAATAAATGTTTCAAGAATAATCAGGAGCGCTAAAAAAAAGATGCTGAAAGAAAAAATATCCGGACAGAGAATAAGCCTGACACGTCCGTTGCCGGATAAAAAAACGGCCGGAATCATTTTTAATTCTATGGATAAAAGCAGAAAAGCGCTTTCTCCGTGGCTTTATTGGGTGAATGATACGCAATCGCCGGACGATACTTTACGGTTTTTAGAAGAGGTTGATCAGGATTGGAATGATCAAAAGCAATTCGTTTATGCAATTTCTTTTCAAAATAATTTCATCGGTCTGATCAGTGCGATTTGTGTGTCTTGGCGACATAAAAGAGTGGAAATCGGATACTGGCTGGATACGGATTACACGGGGCAGGGCTTTATGCGGGAAGCCGTTTCCTTGCTTGAAAAAGAGCTGTTCGCGAACGGCTTTAACAGAATAGTCATTCATACCGATGTGCTGAATACGAAATCGGCTAATGTCGCCCGAAAACTCGGTTACGTTCACGAAGGCGTCCTGCGTCAGGAACGCTATTCCGAAACACAAGGACGTTTCAGAGATACAAACGTGTTTTCAAAACTGAAGTCGGATTTAAAAGAGGGATAAATATGATTTATTTTCAATCAAACGACATCGTTATCAGAGATTTCGTCGAAAGCGACGCTCAAATCATTACGGACGAGGAAATCGCGCAAGGTTGGGTAAATCAGAAAATCGACAAGTATCTGAACCGCCTGAAAGATCGAAACGACGGAAAGTGCTTTTCTTTGGCCGCCGAATATCAGGGCAATGTCGCCGGCTATGTGAACGTGTATCCCAACTCACAGTGGGGCGCTCTGGGGGGCAGGGGATATGCGGAAATCATCGACTTCGGCGTTTTGGAAAAGTACCGCAAAAACGGCATCGGCTCAAAACTGATGGACGTCGCGGAACAAATCGCTTCCAAGTATGCGGATACGGTGTATCTCGGCGTCGGGCTGCACAGGGATTACGGCAGCGCTCAGCGCATGTATGTGAAACGCGGCTACATTCCCGACGGCAGCGGCCTGTGGTATAAAGACAAACAGCTGGAACCTTACGCACCGATGAACAACGACGACGAAGCCTGCCTGTATCTGTCAAAGAAACTTTGAAATACTGAAGAAAAACAAAAGCGTTATTCTCCGGTTGCGTTTTAAGGCGGGCTTGTATCGAATACGGCAAAGTGATCGACGCACGCTTTCGACCGCCGACGGACGCGAAAGAAAACCTGTTCGGAAACAAAGTCACTTTACCGAAACGGGACTATGAACGGCTTTGTCTTCTGGCGAGCCGGAAAGGGATTGAAAGTCAGGAGAAAATCGCGTTGGAAGTGATGTTAGCCGAACGTAAGGAACTGGACAGCTACAAAGCCGTGACCAAAGCGCAAAACCGCCCGTTCGGAAGCGCGGCGAAAAGGTATCTGCTGTTTTTAAAAGAACGGAGCGGTAATCCGGCAGAGGGCAACCTTTTCAAACCCGAAGTAACGGCGAAAATGCCGGCGTATTTTGCGACGCACGTCAAGCCGGAAATCGGGATAACGGGCTTTTGCCTGCACGCTTTAAGGCACAGCTTCGCGTCAATGGCAGCGGCGTTGGGATATTCGGACAACATCATCGCGGGATTGTTAGGGCATCACATCAACACGATTACGAACCGATACACGCACCTGACGGAAAAGGTCGTCGTTGACGCCGCCAACGTCGTCAGCGAAAAAATCGCGGAATTGATCGGAGTGTAAAAGAAAACAGGGAAAAAATTATGGGACAGAGAAAAATCTCTGTCCTGTAAAAGGTCGTATTCAGAAAAAGCAAAGCAGGTTATTTGATTACAACGTCATTCACTTTTTCTCTATTTCTGCGATTTCACCTTTTGTTAGTCCATAAAGTTTGTAAACCAAGGAATCAATTTTTTTATCTGTTCCATCAATAATAGATTTGAGTGATTTAGCTTCTTGTGATAACCGATTAAATCGGTCATACCAGTCATCTTTTTTTATTCCGATTAGCTTTATATTTTGTTCTTTCAATGTATCTATAAAAGAACTCCATTCCAAATCATACCAATTTATCAATGATGAGTTGATATTTATATCTTTGAAATCACCTCTCAATAAACTATAAAACTTAGTGGATAAATCTTGTAATTCCGTGTTTTTATTAAGCATAATATCAACTAAATTAACAAAAGGTTTTTGTTGCTTTGATGATATTTTTTTTATTGGAAGGTCTCTCAACAAGCTTAATCTAATTTGTGGGAATGTTTTTCCGCCTTTTGAGTTCTTGGTAGGATAATAATAAGCAAAAAGCTTTGAATTATAAAGTGCTAATATATATTTGATGTTATATTTTTTATCCATTATATATGTACTATGAAGTGTGTGTTCATAATACATATTATTGCTATCCAATGTTGCAATTATTTTACCCCCTATTTGACGAGATAAAATCTTTGTTCGTTCAAAGATTTTTGGTGTTCGCATCCATAAACCAATCCTTTTCCCTTGTTTTCGGAGTGTTTCTTCTCTCATCATATCGCTTGGTTTATAATTTACATATTTTGAATATCCAAACATTCTGTATCTATGTATATCTTGTCCGAATAGCAAAGGTTTAGAATCTTCATCTATTACATCATCTACATACAATAAATCTTTAATACTTCCCGCGACTATACCATCTTTAATTTCCGCTATTGATTTTAAATTAATAGTGTCTTTTTCTATTTTAGATATAATTTTATTTGTTTTATGGTCTTGTTTTAATCTAAATATATGTTTCTTATCGGCAGCAATATCCGATAAATCACTATTACCGAGAGAAATATAATTACTCTTTCTTAAAACGGAAGTTTTATATTTATTTTTTGTTATCCTGTCATACAAAATAATTATGCTATCAACAGAAGCATCTGAAAACACTTTATCATCGATAGAAACGACACAAACACCACCGTCTAATAATTGTTCTCGTGATTTTGAAAATTGCGTATTATTCAAGTATTTTGCTGGAATTATAAAACAGAATCTTCCAAACTTATTCAATATATTATAAGACTTCTCTATAAAGAGAGAATATAAATCAAACCTGCCAATCGCTGTTTTATACTTTGATTCATAATATCTTCTATCATTAAATGAAATCATTTCAATTCCTACATATGGTGGATTACTAATGCAAATATCAAACCCCCCATTTGACATAATCTCTGGGAACTCCTTATTCCAATCAAATGCGTGTTCTGGGTCTATTTCTGGGTCATCAACTAATGAATTACCACATTTGATATTATTATCCAATGATGTTAGTGGGTCGTTCTTATTAGCAGTTTTCAACCATAATGCCAATTTCGTAATTTCAACCGATTCTGCATTCAAATCCACGCCGAAAATATTATGCGATAAGATATGTTTGTCATAATTAAATAAGTCTGATTGTTGTCCCTCTAAATTAGCAATCTCTTCATTGACTAATCTGCTTTGTTCTTTCAAGTAATCAAAAACCTGAACCAAAAATGATCCGCTACCACAGGCGCAATCCAATACGGTGATGTTGTTTAATACTTTTCTAAATTCCAACCAAAAAGCCAGATGCGCTTTAACTTTTTTATTTGTTTTTTTTGTCTTTCCTGTTTTTAAATTAACTTTTTCATATTCACTAAACTTCGGCAGGTTGTAATAACCTAATTCTTTCTTTTTATCTTCTAACCAACCACCAACAGCTTCATCCACAATATATCTGGTAATGTATTCTGGTGTGTAGAAGATACCGTCTTTCTTGCGTTTGCCTTTCTTTTTATCAATTTTTTCGCCATTAAAAGATGCTTTGATTTCTTCCAAATCAGTGATGGATTGTTCAAAAATGTGTCCCAAGATATTGACATTTAAATCACTTTCAAAATCGTATGTTTCAAGCGATATAATGCCTTCTAAAACGGAATCTTTTATAACTAAATTATCTATAACCGAATCTTCATTGAACAATCCGCCGTTAAACCTATTGATATGCTCTGAAGGATAGCCTTTATCTATCATATTAAACAATGCTTTTGTTCGTTCCCATAATTTTGTTTCTCTGGTATCAAAGCGAGCACTTTTTGCTTCTTCTAAGATTTGTTTGAATACTTTATATGGCAATAGCCCGATATCTTCACAAAAACAGATAAAAATAATCCTGTCTAATATTTTTTGTGATTTTTCCAAAATAATATTGTCGTTTATATCCGGATTGTTTTCTTTGATGTGATTGAATAATATTGTTCTGTATTTTTTATAGTCTTCATAAAAACGTTTAGTAATTTTAGTATCAGACTCAATTTTATTTTTTAATAATTTGTCTATAATAGATTCTGTTTTCTGACAAAACAATCTATCTTTGGCAAGTAAAGCATAAAATGTTTTTAATACATTAGGCTTTATTAAATCTTTAACCATAAACTTCTGATAAACGGAACTGTCATTCGACGGGTATAATCTGATTTCAATAAAATTAGAAACAATTACCCATTTACAGTTTCCACCTGATTTGGAAACATAACTAAAAGCTTGTTCTACAGGTGTCCTGTTATCATTTTTTCGATTTTGTTTATGATCTAAGTCGGTATAAGCGTCTTTTAATTCAATAACAACACGAATATCCTTGTTCGTAGATGTCAGATATCCTAATACACCATCAGGTTTTGTGCCGTCAGTCTTTGATTTTTCTTCTTTTTCAAGATTATATTCATCTAATCCTCGTTGATAAGCATAATCTAACACTTTTCCGAATAAATCATTCAGAAAATCGGACTGAAGCTGTTCTTCTTTTTTATTATAAATTGTCTTTTTTTCTATTTCTTTTGCCCATCCACTGATAACCTTTATCTTGCCGTCTATATCAGGGATATTGAACTTATCTAAAGATAATTTTTCTTTTAAGAGTTTATCCACAAAAAGAGCATTATATTCCGGCATTTTCAACCTCATATTTTTCAAAAGGATATATAAACAGTAATCGTTTTTCCGTATATGTAAAGCTGTTTTCTCTGGATTTTTTTATCGATGACATACTATCCGTAAACCGTCATCGTTCGATACCTCTTTCTTTTGAATGTTCTGCGGGCTTGGGACGGTTGGCGGCGGCGCGGGATCGTTTCAGCTGTTCAAGCGTTTTGTGTTTGCGCGGAATGACGACTTGCGACAGGGAAAAGTCCCTGTCCTGAAACCGCGTCGCCTGCAATTCGACGCCGAACCGTCTGGCGATTTCGGACTGGCGCAAGCGCATTTGCTCGATTTCCCGCCGATTGAACTCCAACCGTTTCAAGCCGTTGTTCAGTTTCAAAATAAAGTGAATGTGTTTGTGTCTTTGATGACGGTAACGGATGCTTTGAACGAACCGGCGAGAATCCATAATATGATTTACAAGCTGATTCGCGATATGAACGCCAACGCCGTTTTGAAGCAAATCAAAGAAATCGACGACTTCGACGAAAAATACGCCAAAGGAAGAAGACTCGGATATTTCAGATAAAAAAACAGATGGGCGATCAACTGCAATCAGACCGAAATCCTGCTTAAAAAAGCTTAATGCAGTATATATCCCATCTTTCTGATAAGGAATATAAGGTTATCCCCGCCGTTTGTCAAGCGTTATCGTTTAGCGGGTCTGCCTTTGCCGCGCCGTCCGACCGTTTGAAGCCCCCATCCGTTCGCCAGTCGCGCCGCTTCCTGTATCTGATTTTCGGAAGCGAACTCGAATCCTTTTTCTTTCGCTTTTTTAATCAAAGCCCGTTCGACGACTTTGTTTTCGGGGATATTGTCGGCGGTGTAGCCGTTTTCCTCTATCACTTCGGCGACAAGGGCAAGCAACGGCGGTAAGGCGGATTTCTTTTCCGCCTGTTTTGCGTCCTCGTATTTGAACAAAGGCGGATTCACGGGCGAACAAACGCGCATCAGCTCTTTCGTATCGACCTCTATTTCCGCAAAGCCCCGCAAAAAGCGCGATACTCTGTTGCGCTTCAAATCCAGTCTGAAATCGGCGATCGCGCCCATCGTTCCGTAAGTGATGACCGGATAACGAGCGTCTTCGACGGAAGTTTCCTTGCCGAACAGTTTGCGGTATCGCTTTAATCGCAAAGTTTGCCAATCAGGAACGGGGATGTCGCCTTCCTCAAACTCGGCGGCGGGATCGGAACACTCGAAATCGAAACGTCCCGCTTTGTGGCAATACCGGGCTTTGAAGTGATACACTTTCCGGCAGACGCCGTTGAAATGAAAAGCCTGAAGATTTTCCAACCACCGGTAATATAAAAAACTGACCGGAAGCTTCGTTCTCGGGTGAAACAACCGCGTCAAGCCGATCAAGAAGCAGAGCAACATCATCAAAAAGCGCGTGAAAAGCCACATGGTCAGCGTGTCCGCCCCGAAAAAGAAAGCGTAACGTCCGGTTATGGCGACTTTTTGCGTTTTAATCAGCACTTTCAATTTGTCTTTCGCCGCCTGTAAAAGCCTTTTAGTGCCACAAAAACGGCAAAAAAACGACCTCGTTTAAGTAAAAAGTTTATTCTCCGGTTGCGTTTTAAAGCGGGCTTGTCTAATCTTTTTTTGATAAAAGCGAGAGAGGATCGACAATGCCCAAACAAATCAAAAAAGCCGAAAAGTCGTTGGAGGAACTGCTGTGGGATTCCGCAAACAAATTGCGGGGGACGGTGGTTTCGTATGACTATATGAACGTCTGCTTAGGACTGATCTTTTTGAAATATGCGGGGGATCGTTTCGACGCTCGCCGTGCCGAGCTGATCGCGATGGGGCGCGAAAAGTATATTGACAATCCCGTTTTTTATATGAGCGAAAACGTCTTTTACCTGACGCCCGCGTCCCGTTGGTCGTATCTGATCGGGAACGCGAAAAAGCCCGACCTGCCGTTGTTGATTGACACGGCTTTGGCGGAAATCGAAAAGAACAACGAGGCTTTGAAAGGCGCGTTGCCCGACAATTTTTATTCGCGTCTGACGATGGATACATCGAAACTGTCGGCTCTGGTGGACATCATCAATCAAATCAAAATCGATTCTCACGACTTCGACCTGTTCGGGCGGGTGTACGAGTATTTTTTGGGCAAGTTCGCGGCGTCGCAGGGACAAAAGGGTGGCGAATACTACACGCCGAAGTGCATTGTCCGTCTGCTGACCGAAATGATCGAGCCGTATAAAGGGCGCGTCTATGACCCGTGCTGCGGTTCGGGCGGAATGTTCGTTCAGTCGGCGAAGTTCATCGCGGCGCACGGCGGGGAAACGAACGACATCGCTATTTTCGGGCAGGAGCAGAACTCCGCGACATTGAAGCTGGCGAAGATGAACCTTGCCATACGGGGCATTTCGGCGGACTTGGGCGCGATGCCGGCGGACACTTTTTCCAAAGACCAGCACAAAGACCTGAAAGCCGACTTTATTTTAGCCAATCCGCCGTTCAATCTGAAAGAATGGCGCGCCGAAAGCGAACTGACGGACGATCCGCGCTGGAACGGTTTTGAAGTGCCGCCCGCGGGCAACGCGAACTACGGCTGGATTTTGCACATGCTGTCCAAGTTGAGCGACAAGGGCGTTGCGGGCTTTGTTATGGCGAACGGTTCGATGAGTTCTTCAACGGGCGGGGAGGACAAGATCCGCCGCGCGCTGATAGAAAAAGGCTTCGTCGAATGTATGATCGCCTTGCCCGCGCAGTTGTTTTTCACCGTGCAGATTCCGGCTTGTCTGTGGTTTATCCGCAAAAACAGGGAGCGCAGGGAAACGCTGTTCATCGACGCGCGCAACGTCGGCTTTATGGCGGACAGGACGCACCGCGACTTTTCGGACGAGGACATCGCGAAAATCACGAAGACCTATCACGATTGGCGCAAAGGTTCCCCCGATTACCAAGACATCAAAGGCTTTTGCAAATCGGCGGATTTAACAGAGATTGCGGCGAACGACTACACGCTGACCCCCGGACGCTATGTCGGTATAGAAGAAACCGAAACGAGCCAGGAAGAATTTGAAACGAAAATGGCGGCGTTGGTGGCGGATTTGAACGCGCAAATGGCAAAAGGCGCGGAACTTGACGCGCAAATCAAAGCAAATCTGGCGCAAATCGGGTGGAAAGTTTAGGGAAGCGCATCGCTCTTTAAACGGAAAAATAATAAAGTTCCTTTGAAAAAGTGTAACGTAAGCGAGGAAGTTCATTTGAAAAAATGTTACTTTTCGCTTTAAGTTCCTTTGAAAAAGTGTAATATATCAGCATAAGTTCGTTTGAAAAAATGTAAATCAGGAGCAAAAACGGAATGGAACGAATTGCTTTAAAGCGGCTGAATGAATGGAAAGACAAGCAAAACCGGAAGCCTTTGATCGTTCAGGGGGCGCGTCAGGTCGGCAAGACGTGGCTGATGCAGGAATTCGGGCGATTGCAGTTTTCCAAAGTCGCGTACTTCATTTTTGAACAGAACGAACAGCTGAAAGCCCAGTTTGAAAAGGATGTCAACACGGATCGACTTTTGGAAAGTCTGGGAATCCTTGCCGGATTTAAAATCACGCCGAACGACACGCTGATTATTTTCGATGAAATTCAGGAATGTCCGAACGCTCTGACATCGTTGAAATACTTTTACGAACAAAAGCCCGAATATCATATCATAGCGGCGGGCAGTCTGTTGGGCGTCGCTTTACACGGCGGAATGTCATTTCCGGTCGGGAAAGTCGAGTTTTTGAACCTGTATCCGTTGAGCTTTTACGAATTTCTGTCCGCTATGGGGCAAGATATGGCTCTGGAGCAGATCAGGAAAAACAATTTCGCCGTCCTGACACCTTTGCACGATACTTTTATCGATTGGGTCAAGCGGTATTTTTATGTCGGCGGTATGCCCGAAGTCGTCAAAGCATTTGCCGAACACAGGGATTATCAGGAAGTGCGCTCTTTGCAACAAGCGATATTGCGTTCCTATGAAAACGACTTCTCAAAGCACATTCCGAAGGACGGACTTCCCAAATTGAAAATGCTCTGGTCGTCAATTCCGGGGCAACTGGCAAAGGAAAATAAGAAGTTCATTTACAGCAAAATTCAGAAAGGAGCGCGGGCGAAAGAATTTGAAAACGCGCTGACGTGGTTGGAAGCCTGCGGACTGATTTATAAAGTCTGTCGGGTGAAGAAACCCGATCTTCCCCTGGTCGCGTATCAGGATTTGACGGCGTTCAAAATCTATGTTTCCGACGTCGGACTTTTATCGGCGATGTCGTCGCTTGACGCGAAAACGCTGTTGTCGCCGTCGGATATTTTTGAAGAGTTCAAAGGGGCTTTGACGGAACAGTATGTCCTGCAGGAGTTGAAAAATCTGCCGGAAATGCCTTTGGCGTATTGGGCGAACGAGAGCGGCACGAACGAAGTCGATTTCATCATTCAAACCGGATCGGAGATCGTTCCCGTCGAAGTCAAAGCCTCGACAAACCTGCGGGCGAAAAGCCTGAAATGGTATATGGAAAAGTTCAATCCGAACCGTGCCGTTCGTCTGTCCGCCGCCACATTTAAGCAGGAAAACGAACTGATTGACTTGCCGTTATACGCCGTTCCACAGATTGTCAGCATTTCAGAATAAGGGGGAGGCTTTTCTGTTCCGGACGAAACGGAGCAGGGCGCAAAACCTGTAAATCCGCTTGCTACTTTTGATAAATCGGATAGGATAATAAACGGACGCAATAAGCAATAATTTTAAGGGAATCCCCGGAATGTTTTTTTATCCCGTTATTATGGAACAAACAAAAGATTGGATTGATTATTTATCCGCTTTTGGTCCTGTGATTGCCGCCTTTATTGCAATCGGCATAGCCGTTTGGCAGGGAAAAATTCAAAATCGTCAGCATAATTTAGCCTTATTTGAAAAAAGATGGGCTTTTTGGGAAGAAACAAAAAAGCTTGGCTATAAAGCGCAAACATTTAAACATATTCCCGCCAGCGAAATGGGCGATGGTTCAGATCCTGAAAAGAATTTTTGGACGGTTAGTCAGGAAATACAAAGTCTTGCTAAGAAAAGTGGTGTTCTGTTTGGTAAAACCTTTGAAATGGAAATCAATGAAATTGCTAAACTTTTTGAACAATATCATATTCTTTTAGAAAAGATTTTAGAAAAAGAAAAATATAAAGATGATTATGAACGGTCAGGACGAAATATAATAAAAGAGTTATCCCAAGATCATGATGATAGAATAAATATTGGGATGCAGCATATGAAGAAATGGGACGATTTAGCCCAGCATATTTTTGATAAGATACGGGAATTGGAAGTATGATTCATTCTTGGTATTGGTTTCAGGAAAACTGGAAAGATTTTTTTGAAGTGCTCTCAGCCGTGGTCGTTGCGGGATGCGCTGTTTCGGCTTTGCATACTTGGCGGAAAGAATTTGTCGGAAAAAAGAAAATAGAATTTGCGGCGGAATTTGTTGAAAAAGCAATCGATATGAAAGATTTTATTGCTTATGTCCGAAACGGTTTTTCGCTTGCAAGCGAAGAAGAAGATATTGAGAATGAATTAAAAAAAGAAAATAAAAATATTCCAAACGGAAAAACGTCTTACTTAACTCCAAAATACAGGATAAAAGGAAAAGAGGATGATATAAGAAATTTTTATTTGCTTAAAACAAAAGCACTTATGTATTTTGGTGAAGATGCTCTGAAAATTTATAGTGTAGTAAACTCAATAATTATCAAAATTAAGATATCGTCAGACGAATTGTACAGAGGTTCTTGCTATAGCCATCTGAAAGATGAAAAAGTAAAACAAGATATGGAAGTTATTTGGTCTTCTTATTCTTCAGACGATAAAATTGCTCAGGAAATTGAAAGGGCTGTTGAAGAGTTGAAACTTAATTTGGAGCCGCTTTATCAGGACAAAAAATTTGAATGGAAAAAATTAAAATGACTGAATGGAAAGAGGTTAAATTAGGGGATGTGTGCCTTGATGTATCTTATGGATATACAGCTAGCGCAACATCGGAAAAAATAGGTCCAAAATTTTTAAGGATTACAGATGTTGTTCCTTATTTTATCCACTGGGATGATGTTCCGTATTGTAATATTCCAGAAGATTTATTAGAGCGTTATCTTTTAAAGAAAGGCGATATTGTAATTGCAAGAACGGGAGCAACTAGTGGATATAACGCAGTAATAGATAATGACATAAAAGCAGTTTATGCTTCTTATTTGATTAGATTTAGACCTAATCCTGAAAATGTTTTTAGTTTTTTTATGAAATATGTATTAAAATCAGAAAAATATAAAGATTTTATAAAAAGTAACGTATCAGGTTCGGCTCAACCTGGTATTAATGCTCAAGTTTTATCTCAGTTTTCTTTTTCCCTTCCACCTCTTGAAATTCAGCGGAAGATTGCGGGGATATTGGGGGCGTTGGACGACAAGATCGAGGTGTTGCGCGAACAAAACAAGACTTTGGAACAAATGGCGCAAGCCGTGTTTCAGTCGTGGTTTGTCGATTTCGACATCGTCCGCGCCAAAGCCGCCAATATGCCGACCGAAGACATTTGCAAAAAATACCATATCACCCCCGACCTTTGCGCCTTGTTTCCCGCCACCTTCACCCCCGACAACCTCCCGCTCGGCTGGGAAAAAATTCCTTTTTCTGAAACAATGGACATCATAAGCGGAGGAACGCCAAAAACAACGGAAGCCTCTTTTTGGAATGGTGAAATTCCTTGGTATTCCGTTGTCGATGCTCCCGCTTCCGTTTATGTGTTAGATACGGAAAAACATATTACGGGATTAGGGCTGGAAAAATCCCCTTGTTCACTTTTAGAAAAAGATACAGTTATCATTTCGGCAAGAGGAACTGTTGGAAAACTTGCTATAGTAGGAAAACCAATGGCAATGAATCAATCGTGCTATGGTTTGAAATTTGATTTTCCGTATTACGGCTATTTAATGACAAAGCAAATGCTGGTTTGGCTAAAACAGAATGTTCACGGAGCCGTTTTTGATACAATAACCAAAGACACATTTAAGACTGTTCAAACGATCAATGTTTCAAGAGATTTAAAAGAAGCTTTTACAAATATTGTGAGTTCGTTTTTCAATAAAGTATACGAAAACAGCAAACAAATCCGCACGCTGGAACAAACCCGCGACACGCTCTTGCCCAAATTAATGAAAGGCGGAATTGATGTTAATGACGTTTGTTTTTTAACATCTTCCATAAACGTAGAGGAAAAACATGAAAAGATTTGAAACAATTAGTGTAAACAATTTGATAGTTAATCCTGAAAATGACAGACATGGAGCATTAGGAACTGAGGAAAATGCTATTAATTGGTTGTTACAGAATAAAACCGAAAAGATGAGAGCTTTGGCAAAAGATATCGCTATTACAGGGCAACTTTTTGAAACACCTTTGGTAAAAGATGAAAGAAAAGAAAAATATGTCGTTTATGATGGCAATCGACGAATTACTTGTTTAAAAATTTTATCGGGTCTTTGTGATTCTTATGATTTGTTTGATAGAGACTTCTATGTAAAAATTCGAAATGATTATAATTGCTATGATAGATTACCGAAAGAAATAATCTGTGAAGTTAACACGGAACAAAATGAGATTGACGAAATAATCAGACGCAGACATGCTCCCACAAATTCTGGAGAAATAAAATTAAACTGGGAGCCCTATGAAAAAGAAACTTTTTTAATACGAACAGGAAAAAGCGATAAGATCAATTTTGCTAAAGAAATTCAAGACTTGTTGCAAGGTGAAAATTTATTGTCTAATCAAGATAAAATTCCTTTAAGCAATTTTAATCGACTGTTTTCCTCAGAAAAGTATCGAAACTTATCCGGCATAAGCATAAAAAACAATAAAATTGAGTTTATTGCAAAAGAAGATGTTTCGTTAAATGCGTTATCTTATATCGCGCGTTTAATGATTAGCGGAGAAATTTCTTTAAAGGATATATTAAACGATGAATTAAAAATGGAAGTCTTCGCTTCTCTTCAAAATAAAGGCATTCTACCAACACTTTCAGACAGATTAAAGAGGTCTGTTACATCATCCACAAAAAAGCATTCACAAACGAAAATAAAACCACAAAAAATTTCAGGAGAATTAACAAGAGATACTTTGTTAAATAAGTCATTGATTCAACCGAAAAGAAATCAATATTGCACAGCGAAAATTTATAATCTTTTTATTGAATTACAGTACGATTTGCTAATTCGAAAACACATAAATGCAATTTCTATTTCTTTTCGCGTGCTTATAGAGTTATTAACACAGGCTTATGCTAAAAAGCATACAATTATATTTGGAGAAAATGAAAAATTATCAAATAAAATAGGAAGAGTCTTTGATCACATACAATCGCCTAAAAAAGATACTGAAAATGTAAAATTCATAAAGAATTTATCTCAAACAAATACTTATTTTTCGATTGGCACATTAAATGGTTTTGTGCATTCGTCAACCAATCTTCCTGTTGCACAAGATCTTATTAATTTTGCAGATAATTTTGAGAGTTATATGACCTTGATTATAGAGGATTTAAACGAGGGAAAAAATGAATAGACATTCAAGTTGATATAAAGATTGGTGTAACTAGAATGGAAAAGGAAAAATAATGCTAAATTCTATAAAAATAAATAATGTTAAAGGAATCGGTCATAAGGCGTTTAATCTTGATTTATATCCGAATAAACCGTCAATACTGGTTGCACCGAATGGCTTTGGAAAAAGCTCTTTTGCGATAGCGTTCAAATCATTTAATAATGCAAGAATGATATTAGATGATGATGATATTCGCGAGGGTTGCAGTGCATCTGATGCGTCAATAGAAATTGAGCATGACAATAATAAATATGTTATCAATTCTCAGTACAATACATTTAGCCGAGATTTTTCTTGCTTTGTCATAAATAGTGCCTTATATGCCAAAACTAAAGGACAATATATGGGGAGTTTTATTGGACATAAAGCTCTGCTTGCTATTCCGGATATTGAGTTAGAGAATAATGTTCCCAGCAAACCTCATATTAATTATTCAATAGGCGAAAATAGGAAAAAATTTGGTCTTAATGGGAAAATATTAAATAATATATCTTATCTCATAGATAAGTTTGAATTTATTGATGAATTAAAAAGTAAAAATGTTGATATCTGCGGTTTAAAGAAATGTAGGTCTTATATTAATCCGATAAATGATATAAAAAATAAAATAAATAATTATGTTGGAAAATCTGATGATATAATATCAAAAATAAATACATGTCTTGTTCAAAGTTTTGCAGGGATAGAATGCTTAAATAGTATAAAAGAAACTGTTGAAAAATATAGTGAAAACAAAGGAAATATAGGAAAAATCTATCTTGAAAGTATGCAAATTGCTGATTTTATGCTTTCTGCAGAATATGTTGCATACTCGGATTGGTGCTCTTATAAAGTAAACAGAAAATACATAGAAGATTTAATAAAAGATTTTGATACAACAAAAAGTCAAGACTTAATAATTAAAGAACAAGGGAAAAATCCAAAAAAACTATTTATATCTTTTCCTTCAGCAAAAAGAATATCGAATGGGCAGAGAGATATTTTAACGTTCATTTCAAAACTATATTGTGCAAGAAGAAAATTAAAGAAAACAAACAATATATTAATTATTGACGAAATATTTGACTATTTGGACGATGCAAATTTAGTAGCATTTCAGTATTATACAACAAAATTTATAGAAGAATATAAGAAAAATGGAAAGAAATTGTATTGCATACTTCTTACTCATCTTGATCCTGAGTTTTTTCAGCATTTTTGTTTTAGTAAACATAAATTACAAATTCGATATTTACAAAAAACAGGAATGTGCTCTAGTGAGGTTTTGAATTTAATGAAAAAGAGAGAAGCCTCTGATGATATTAGTAAATATTTATTTCATTTTCATAATGAAGAAAAAAATATAGAAGGATATAAAAATACGAAATGGTATCAAAAAGTATATGATGAAGTATATAAAAAATATCTAAGCGATTCTGAAAAAGGTTTTGACAGTTTGAAAATTTGTTTAGCTGTTCGAATTAAAATAGAAGAATTAGCGTATAAGATGTTGAAAACAGACGCAGATAAAAAGTTTTTTTTAGAGAAACATGGAACAAAAAATAAACTAGAGTATCTTTCTGAAAAAGGAATGGATTACCCTGAGACGTGGTCGTTATTAGGTCTAATATACAATGATAACTTACATTGGAAAGAAAATCATGATTTTGAAACACCTTTGAGATCAAAATTATCTAATTTCGTTATAAGGCATATGATTCAAATACTATTTAAGGATAAATAAAATATGCATTCTATCTCTATCTCGGAAATGTTTTATGAGTTTTGATAAACAGCTTTTATAAGTTCAGTTTTTTCCGTTTTATAAAATTGCCGTTGCGTTAAGCCGTTTGGCAGGATACCTTTGTTGATAAGTGTTTTGTTTGGTGGGGATTGTTGTTATGCGCCGGTTTAATGAAGCTTCGTTGGAACAGGTCGTCGTCGAACGGCTGGAGGAAAACGGCTTCACTTACGTTCACGGCGATGATATGGAGCGCGACTTGTCCGACGTGCTTTTGCGCGAGGACTTGGTCGCTTATCTGAAATCCCGTTATCCCGAATTGACCGGAGCGGAGCGTGCGCGGTTCATAAAAACGCTGGATAATTACTCCGCCGGAGCGGGGGCTTTGTATGATTCCAACCGTGAGATTTTCCGGATCATTTCAACCGGCATTATCTTTCATCGCGACGATCCGCAGGACAAAGACGTCCTGATCCGCCTGATCGACTATGACACACCTGACGCAAACCTGTTTAAAGTCGTTAATCAATTTACCGTTAAAGGTGCAAGCGAAACGCGCATTCCCGATGTTGTCGTTTTCATCAACGGGTTGCCCGTCGTTGTGATGGAGCTGAAAACGCCCGTTAAAGAGGAAATCACGATCGAAGACGCGTTCAAGCAGCTGACCGTGCGTTACCGCCGCGATATTCCGGAACTTTACAAATACAACGCTTTTATCGTTATTTCGGACGGTGTGAATACGAAAGTCGGTTCCGTCTTCGCCGACCTGAACAATTTTTACGCTTGGCGCAGTAAAGGAACGGCGGAAGAGGCGGACGGCATCAAAGCTCTTTACACGATGCTGGACGGGCTGTTCAATCGGGACGCGCTTTTAAACGTTTTGCGCGACTTCATCTATTTCCCCGACAAATCGGACAAGGAATTGAAAATCGTTTGCCGCTATCCGCAATTCTACGCGACGAACAGCCTTTACAAAAACATTTTGAAGCACGTTGAAATCGGCGACAACAAAGGCGGCACTTATTTCGGGGCGACGGGGTGCGGCAAGAGCTTTACGATGCTTTACCTCGCCCGCAAGCTGATGCGTTCGTCCGAATTGAACAATCCGACGATTTTAATCATCTCCGACCGTATCGAATTGGACGGGCAGTTGTCGGGGCAATTCGTGAACGCCAAGAAATTCATCGGCGACGACTGCATTCTGCAAATCGAAAGCCGCGCTCTGTTAGGGCAAAACTTAAGCGGACGCGTCAGCGGCGGGCTGTTCCTGACGACCGTTCAGAAATTCACCGAAGACACGGGGCTGTTGAGCGACAGGAAAAACATCATCGTGATTTCGGACGAAGCTCATCGTTCCCAGACGAACATTCAAAAGAGCGTCAAAGTTTCGGAAAAAGGCGTGGAGGACAAGTTCGGTTTCGCTTATTTCCTGCGTCAGTCTTTGCCGAACGCGACGTATGTCGGCTTTACGGGAACGCCGATCGACGCGACTTTGGACGTGTTCGGGGATATTGTTGAAGCCTACACGATGACGCAGGCGGTCAACGACGGCATCACCGTCCGCATCGTTTATGAGGGGCGCGCGGCAAAGGTCGCCGTCGATAACGAAAAACTGGCTCTGATCGAAAAATATTACGAAGAATGCGAAGAAGCGGGCGCGAACGAATATCAAATCGAGGAAAGCAAGAAAAAAGCCGCGACGATCAAGTCCGTTCTGGGACACCCCGACCGCTTGAAAGCGATCGCCGGGGACTTTGTCGCCCACTATGAAGCCCGTGTTTCCGAAGGGGCTACCGTCGCCGGAAAAGCGATGTTCGTTTGCTCCGATCGGGAAATCGCTTATGACTTTTACAAAGATGTCATCGCTTTGCGTCCCGACTGGGCTGTTGCCAAAGAAGCCGACGAAAACGCCGTCCTGACCGAAGCGGACAAGCGCGACTTGAAGCCGATGGAAAAAATCAAGCTGGTGATGACGTATAACAAAGACGACGACCCCGCTTTGTTCAATATGCTGAAAAAAGACGATAAGGAAGAATTGGCGCGGCAGTTCAAAAACGATAAGTCCAACTTTAAAATCGCCATTGTTGTCGATATGTGGTTGACGGGCTTTGATGTGCCGTCTTTGGACACGATGTATATCGACAAGTATGTGCATAAGCATACGCTGATCCAGACGATTTCCCGCGTCAACCGCGTCTATGAGGGCAAGGAAAAAGGGCTGGTCGTCGATTATATCGGCATTCAGCGCGCTTTGACCGAAGCTGTCGGCACTTACGGCACGGGCGGGGAAGGCGGCGCGCCGACCGATAACGGAACTTCCGTTTCTCTGGTCAAAGACGAGTTGGATATTTTAAACAAGATGTTCCATTCCTTTGACTCTTCGCGCTACTTTAACGGAAAGAATCGGGAACGGCTGGATTGCCTGAACGATGCCGCGGAATTTGTTTTACAGACGGAAGAACTGACAAAACGGTTTATGTGGCACGTCAAGCGGCTGAAAAGCGCGTTCAATCTCTGTCTGATGAGCGAAGAAATCTCGACCGCCGAACGCGATCTGATTCATTTTTACGTCGCCGTGCGGTCCATCGTCTTTAAAATGACGAAAGGCGATGCGCCCGACATTTCCGAAATGAACGCCCGCGTGCGTCAAATGGTGGAGGACGCTCTTGTTTCAAGCGATGTCGAGGACATCTTTAAATTAAGCGAGAAAAATTGCTCCGTCGATTTGTTCAGCGAAGAATATCTGGAACGGGTGCAGGCGTTGAAGCGTCCGAACACGCGCGTTCAAATTCTGGAACGGCTGCTGAAAAACGCTATTTTCAAATTCCGCGAAGTCAATAAAATCAAAGCCGTCGATTTCGCCGAGAAGCTGAACGGCATTCTGGAACGCTATAACGACAGGACGGATAAAATCGACCTGAACGAAATCGTTGATGAAATGATCGACTTGATTTACGAAATGCAAACGGAGCAGACGTCTTTTGTCGCTTTGGGCATCGACTTTGAGGAAAAGGCGTTTTACGACATTTTGAAAGCCTGCGCCGTTAAATACGGCTTCACTTATCCCGAAGACAAAACGATTTTTCTGGCAAAGGAAATCAAACGCCTTGTCAGCGATAAAGCCCGATACGCGAACTGGTCGCAAAAAGCAAGCATCAAAGCCGCTTTGCAAGCCGACCTGATCGTGTTGCTGGACGAAAACGGCTATCCGCCCGAACCGCAGGACGAAGTGTACCAAAACGTTATCGAACAAGCCGAGAACTTCAAGAAATATCAGGCAGCGTAATTTGGACGTTATAAAAACAGGGCGGATTACTCCGCCCTGTCTGTTGATACGTTTTTGTTGATCCACTCGTCCAAATCGGCTTTGCGGTATCGGACGATTTTCCCCAATTTGATAAACGGCAAGCCGTATCGGTTCGTCATTCGCCAAACGGCAAGCGTGTTGATTTTCACGCCGATATAAACGGCTGCGTCTCGCGGTGTCATCAATCCGGCAGGCGTGAAGTTGCAGGCTTCTTTAATCGGTGTTGCTTCTCTCATATTTTTTCTCCCGAACAAAAAGGAGAAAACGGCAAAAAACGCATTTCTCCTTTTGTTCCGATTTAAAGGTTGGAAATGCGAGCAAAAAATTTTGGTCGTTGCTGAAAAGCATATTTATTAAAGCAAATTCATCGGCTTGAATCAACATCTCCGATGTTTGCCGATGATTGTTTGTGATTGATGATGATGTCGGACTTGAAAAACGCGCCCGATTCATTGATAATCATTCTTGTTCATTGGCAGGAACAAAACGGAAATACGGCGGTGCCCCAGCGGTGCCCCACGGCGTCTTGAAAGGATAGAAAAAGGGAAGGCGGATAAAAGCGGGCAATAAAAAAAGCCCTGATTTCTCAAGGCTTTATTTTATGGTGCCCCTGACCTGAATCGAACAGGTACGTCCGAAAGGACAACAGATTTTGAGTCTGTCGCGTCTACCAGTTCCGCCACAGGGGCTCTCAAAACAGAAAGCAATATAGCTGATTTTTCGTTTCTGTCAATCATTAAAATCACTTATTTGAAAAAACGCGATTTCTTTGTGGAAAGTTCTGCCGGATAAGGCTAAGTTTTATCCGGAATCTTTAATCGCCAAGGTGTGCTGCAATGATTTTCTGGGGCTATTTTTTCACGATAATCAACTATGTGTGTTATTGCGTCAGCCGTTTTTTGAAAACAAAGCAGCAAATGTTGTTGCTTGATTTAATTTCTAAAGTTTTTACGATCTTGGGGCTATATTGTTTGGGGTCAATGACGGGCGTATGGGCTTTCGTTTTAATGTTTGTCTGGCTGATCGTCGCGAATGTCAAAGAAAAGTACAATAAAAAATGGATATTCGGCTTTGTTTTGTTTCAAGGTTTGTATTGTTTCGTTCTGGTTTATACGTATGCGGGAATCTCGTCGTTTCTTGTGTTTTTGAATTCTTCCATCTACCTTTTTTGCGTTTGGTGGCTGTCTCCGCAAAAGATACGTTTTATAGGCGGTTTTAACAGCTTTCTTTATCTGGCCTATCAGATCAGCATTAAAAACTGGGCCGGCTTAATTGAGATTTTTGTGATTGTCAGCAATTTTGCGGCGTTCTTTAAAAATAAAGAAGGCGGAGCCGATCAAGCTCCGCCCGATAAAGAAAACGTGTCTGCCGACTAAATGTCCAGATCGTCTACGAACTTAGCGTGTTCCTGTATGTACTGGAAGCGCAGTTCCGGCTTCGAGCCCATCAGCTGTTCCACCAGATCCGCCGTCATTTGGTATTCGTGTTGGTCTTCCTCTCTGCGGGGATCGGGGATTAAAACGCGCAGCAACAGTCGTTTTTCCGGCGCCATGGTCGTTTCTTTCAGCTGAGAAGGCGGCATTTCGCCCAGCCCTTTAAAGCGGCTGATTTCGATTTTTTGTGCGTTTTTGAATTCTTTTTTGATGATTCTGTCTTTGTCTTCGTCATCAATCGCGTAAAAGACTTTATTACCGTAAGCCAGACGATACAGAGGAGGCACGGCTAAGTACAGATGCCCTTTCTGGATCAGCTTCGGCATTTCGCGATAGAAGAAGGTCATCAACAAAGAAGCAATATGCGCGCCGTCTACGTCCGCATCGGTCATGACGATGATTTTTTCGTAGCGCAGGGCGTTTTCGTCGTACTTTTCGCGCCTGCCGCAGCCCAGAGCTTCCGTGATGTTACTGATTTCCTCACTGGCGAAGATTTTTTCTTCCGAAGCGCTCGCGACGTTCAGAATTTTACCGCGGATAGGCAGAATGGCCTGTGTTTCGCGGTTTCTGGCCTGTTTTGCGGAGCCGCCTGCGGAATCTCCTTCCACGATAAAGATTTCTGTGCCGTGCGAAGAAGTTCTTGAGCAATCCGCCAGTTTTCCCGGCAGACGCAAGCGCTTGGTCGCCGAAGCTCTGGCGGTTTCGGTCTGTTTCTTTTTGCGCTGACGTTCCGCCGAACGTTCCAGAATATGCGTCAGAAGGGTCGTCGCGTTTTTTGTATCGCCGGACAGCCAGTGATCAAAAGGATCTTTGATTGCCGTGTCAACCAGGCGCGTCGCTTCCGGCGAGCCGAGTTTTTCTTTCGTTTGGCCCTGGAATTGCGGGTCTTTCATAAACAGAGAAAGCATAATCGCCGCTGAGCCGATGACGTCTTCGGTCGTGATTTCAGCGCTTTTACGGTTGCCGAGCATTTCGGCATATCCGCGCAGACTGCGGGTGAGGGCGGTTCTCAGTCCCGTTTCGTGCGTGCCGCCCTGCGGCGTGTTGATCGTGTTGCAGAACGAGCTGATAAAGCTAGCGTCGGAATCTTCCAGCCAAGTAATAGCCCATTCCAGATGACCTTTTCCGTCCGGCAGTTCCGCCCGCCCGGCGAAAGGCTTCGGCGTGACGCAGGCTTCTTCTTTCAGACGGTATTTCAGGTAATCTTCCATGCCGTTCGGGTATTTCAGCGTTTCTTCCGCCGGCGTTTTGTCTTCGCCGGTCAGTAATAACGGATCGCATTTCCAACGGACTTCCACGCCTTTGAACAGGAAGGCTTTAGAGCGCGCCATGCGGAACAGGACGCTGGGTTTGAAGCGTAAGCGCTCTCCGAAAATTTCCGTGTCCGGCTTAAAGATGACGGTCGTTCCGCGGCGGTTGGCAACCGCGCCGACTTTTTCCAAAGTCGTTGTCGGTTTGCCGCGGGAGTATTCCTGTTTCCAGACGCATTTGTCGCGGGCGACTTCCACGGTCATGGCTGACGACAGGGCGTTGACCACGGCCATGCCGACGCCGTGCAAACCGCCGGAAACGGTATAGGCCTTTCCGCTGAACTTGCCGCCGGAGTGCAGGGAAGTCATAATGACTTCCAAAGCGGATTTTTCGGGATACTTAGGGTGCGGATCGACGGGAATGCCGCGTCCGTTGTCTTTGACGCGCAAAGATCCGTCCGCATATAATTCCATTTCGATGACGCTTGCGTAGCCGGCAACGGCTTCGTCCATCGCGTTGTCCAGGATTTCCGCCGCCAGGTGATGAAAAGAAGATTCGTCCGTGCCGCCGATATACATGCCCGGACGGCGGCGAACGGGTTCGAGGCCTTCCAGAATTTCAATATCCTTTGCGGAATAATTGTCGGAGGGTTGAACGGTTGATTCATTAAACAAGTCAGGCATGATTTTCATCTTCTATTTTGAATTCGGCTTTTTAAAGCGCGAGGGGGAAGCGCTCTTTTCAGAAGCGTTCTTTTTGGGGAAAACCTTTTCGAATTCAGCGAACAGAGCTTCAATAAAGTTTTCGGTGAAGGGCAGTTTACCCTTGTACCAATCCGGTTTCAACTGATTTTCTTTTTCGGAAAACGCGACGAAACGGCGCGTCCAGAGTTTCTCTAATTCCAAAGCGACGGCAAAGGGCAGATGCTTTCCGTACAGCGCTTTGATTTTCGTTTCGGCGCTGCGCATCGTGTTTAACAAGGTATCGTCCTGAGAGGACAAATACAGCTTATATCCGTCAATATTTTCCAAAATCGAATTTCCCAATTCGGACGGGGTGCGCAGAGCCGCTTTGAAGAAGCCGATGCAAATCAGCAATGCAAAAAATAGTATGGCTGTCCAGACGGTCGTTTGAATGCTGTAATACGTAAGCAATCCCGCTAAACAGGCAAGGAACGGCAAAATTATGATGCAAAGATGGATAAACTTCAGTTTGTTTTCTTTCCATGTCTTTTTCCGGATTTCGTCATAAATTTTTCCGCCGAAGAAAGAAAGGGGAAGGAAAACGACAACGCTTGCCGCCAAAGTCAAAAAAGTAATCAGCGGGAACAGAGACATGGAAGAAATTGAAATAACGGCAATAACAGCCATTAAGATACCGAACCAGAAATATGTTTGCGGAAAAACGGTGAATTTTTTGCGGTATTCTTTAATCAGACTTTTTTCGATTTCAGTCATGATGCGCGTTAAACGCAAAGCGTTTGCGTGCGTCAGAGCAAAAGAAGTGCTGTCTTTGGTGAATAATTTCCCGGCGACTCTTTTTTCAAGCGGCGTTAAATTTTTTTCCTGATCCGTTTCTTTGACCAACAGCAAAGTATCGTTGCTGTCTTGGGAAAAAGACAAAAAGCCCTTGGCAGCCATGCCGAGCAAAATAATGAACAAAGAATTCGGCGTAATTTTTTTCTTTAAAGCGTAATTTAAAACCGCGGGCGTCAAATCGCCTTTCTGCGGCAAAGCGGTTTGCGTTTTCGGTTGTTCCTGATTTTTTCGCAGACTGAACCATGTCGCTATATAATAGGACAAAACAAACAAAAAAGAAATTAAAGAAAGCGTGAAAGTGCCGTGTTCTATGATAAAGCGGTCGAGTTTTCCGTTTTGAAATATCGGCGCCGGATTGATTTCCGCCCAGTTCGCCAGAACAGTCAGCCCTTCGTACGGCGCTAAAGGAAATGTCAGCGTGAAAGACAAATCGTTTCCTTTGTCTTTGCGGATTTTATAGTTGTCTCCGTATCCGGCTCTGCCGCCGGTCACGGCCGATTGAGAATACAATTTTGATTTCGGCGGGAAAATCATTACGGCTCCGGCGCGTGTGATCGGAATATCCCAATGCGTGCCGGTTACTTCCCAAATCAGTTCTTTGAATTCGGGGGCGTCGGCTTCTTTTAAATCGTTTTTAAATTCCGTGATTTTGTTGGAAAACAAATACGTAACGCTGTACAGATGCGTTCCCGGCGCCTGAGGGTAATCCGTATGCAAAGCTACGCGAATTCCCTGCATATCAGGCATTAACAGCGCTGAAATCGGCCGGTTGTCCACCGAAGCTTCCAGAATAGTCAGGTTCGTTTTGTGACGTTTGCCCGTTCTGTCAATATAATATTTTGAAAAATAACGATCTATGCCCTTAAAATCCTTTTCCGCGGGTTCAACGACGCGTTCGATCGTTTCGGTAACTTTAATGTCTCCGTTGTTTAAAATTTCAATCCGGCTGAAAAAGTAAGGAATATGCTTTAAAAAGGGAACCTCGATTACGGCATTCGGCGGAATGGAAGCCAAAGTTTTTTCCCCGTCATAATTGAGCTCCAAAAAACGCATTTTTTTCTTTGAGGAAGAAGGGCTTATTAACGGCTCGTTTGAGGTCTTTCTGCTGAAAAAAACGGGATTGGCCGGCGGTTCTTCCTTTTGGAATTGTCCGCCGAAAAGACGTTTGCGCGCCCGATCCAAAGTTTTTTGCAACATATTCGAAGACTTTGTTTTAACAAGGCCGCCGATTTTCGGTTTTCTGTCTATGGAATTCGAGTTGTCAAAAAAGACCAGGGTGCCTTTTGCTTCCAAAATATCCGATAATTTAGGCGCGGAGTAGGGACTGTGCTTCTTTCTAGAAGAGTCAAACGTGTCTAAAATTTCGACGTCCGAGTCTATGGTAATGTCGTTTTGTTCGGCGGCAAAACAATCAGCGCTCGTTGACGCTAAAAGAACAGAGGCTGTCAGAAATAAGAAAAAATCACGCATATTTCGGAACGTCCTTTTGATTTTTTTATTATGTCCAGTGCGAAAAATCGAAACCAATATAAACGGTCGGTTATTTTTTAACCGATTTGAAAGATTTTAGCAATCAATTAAAAATGAAAACAAAACTTTAAACAATTCTTGGATTGGTGTATACAAAAACCTGTTTCATTTTTTTATAAGGAAAAAAACATGGCGACGATGTCCCTTAATAAAGACAAAATCAAAATTTTGCTACTGGAAGATCTGCACGAAAACGCGGAAAAATATTTCAGAAGCCATGGTTATAATAATCTGGTGATGCTGAAAAACGCTTTGGATCCGGAAGAACTGAAAAAAGAAATCGCGGACGTTCATATCATTGGCATTCGATCCAGAACGAAACTGACGGCGGAAGTATTTGATGCCGCTAAGAAGCTGATTGCGGCCGGTTGCTTTTGCATCGGAACCAATCAGGTGGATTTGGAAGCGGCAAAAGCGCACGGGATTCCCGTTTTTAACGCGCCATATTCGAACACGCGTTCCGTTGCCGAATTAGTGATAGGGGAAATCGTCATGCTGATGCGCGGTGTGCCGCAGCGCAGTCGGGCGGCGCACGAGGGTATATGGCTGAAAAATGCCAAGGGATCCGTCGAAGTCCGCAACAAGGTTCTGGGTATTGTCGGCTACGGCCATATCGGGACGCAGGTTTCCGTTTTGGCGGAAGCTCTGGGCATGAAAGTGCGTTACTATGACATTGTTGACAAACTGGCAATGGGAAACGCGGAATCGTGTTCTTCTTTGTCGGAATTGCTCAGTGTTTCCGATATTATCAGCCTGCATGTGCCGCAAACGCCTTTGACGAAGAACATGATTTCTCACGCCGAATTTTTTGCGATGAAAAAAGGCGCTTTTTTCATTAACGCTTCGCGCGGCAGCGTCGTTGACATTGACGCGTTGAAAGAAGCGTTGGATCAGGGGCAGATTGCCGGCGCCGCTTTGGACGTTTTTCCGAAAGAACCCGCGGATAAATCCGAAGAATTCGTTTCCGTCCTGCGCGGTATGCCGAATGTTATTCTGACGCCGCATGTCGGAGGCTCAACATTGGAAGCGCAGGCGAATATCGGTTTGGAAGTTTCCGAACGTTTGGTGAAATATTCCGATAACGGTTCGACATTGGGAGCCGTTAACTGCGTTGAAGTTTCTCTGCCGGTTCAGGAAAGCGGCAAAACGACGCGCTTTATGCATATTCACAGAAATGTGCCGGGCGTATTGAGCGCGATTAACGGCGTGTTTTCAAAGCACGGGCTGAATATCAGCGGACAGTATCTGCGTACGGACGGGGAATACGCTTATGTCGTCGTTGACGTGGACGGCCATTTGGAAAACGCTTCAAGCTTGCAAAAAGAATTGGAAGCAATCAACGGCACATTAAAAGTGCGTTATTTGTTCTAATCTTTTTTCTTCTTTGCTTTTCGGGGATAATATCGTTAATATATTTAGAAAAAATATCCTCTTATCGGGACGTTTCGCGTTTTTTATTGAATGAACTTGTATAGGGAGAGCGGTATGGACGAAGTGAATTTGATTGCGGCAAGAAAAGATACTCTTGCTTTGGTTTTGGCGGGCGGAAAAGGCTCTCGCCTGAAAAATTTAACGGAAGTGCAGGCTAAACCCGCCGTGCCGTTCGGCGGTAAATTCAGGATTATCGATTTTCCGTTGTCCAACTGCATCAACTCCGGCATGCGCAGAATGTGCGTTTTAACTCAATATAAGGCGCACAGTCTGATTAAACATCTTCAACAAGGGTGGAGCTTTTTGCAGCCGGAATTGAACGAATTCGTTGAAATCTGGCCGGCACAGCAACAAACTTCGGACGAAGTGTGGTACCAAGGGACGGCAGATGCGGTCTATCAGAATCTGGAAACGATTCGCGCGCATTCCCCGCGTTATATTTTGATTTTGGCCGGCGACCATATTTATAAGCAGGACTATTCCAAAATGCTCAAGCAGCATATCGAAGCCGGCGCCAAAGCAACGGTGTCCTGCATTGAAGTGCCTTTGGAAAAAGCGCATGAGTTCGGTATTCTGGACGCTGACGAAAACAGCAATATCGTTCGTTTCGTTGAAAAGCCCAAAAATCCGCCGTGCATTCCCGGAAAGCCGGATCGTTCTTTCGCCAGTATGGGAATTTATATTTTTGACGCGGATTTCCTGATCGATTTGTTGGAGAAAGACGCGCAGGATAAGAATTCTTCGCACGATTTCGGCAAGGATATTCTGCCGTCGTTGATCGGAAAGGTTAAAATAATCGCTCACCGTTTCCAGGACAGTTGCGTGTTTAATAAAACGGACGAAGCGTATTGGCGCGATGTGGGGACGTTGGACGCTTACTGGGAAGCCAATTTGGATCTGACAAACGTTATTCCGGATTTGGATTTGTATGATACGCGTTGGCCGATCTGGACGTTCCAGGAACAGCACCCGGCCGCCAAGTTCGTTTTTGAAAGCGATTTAAGAACCGGTATGGCGGTTAAGTCTCTGGTTTCTGCAGGCTGCATTATTTCCGGTGGCACCGTGCGTCATTCTCTTCTGTTTTCTTCCGTTATGGTTCATTCCTTCTCTTTGGTGGAAGATTCGGTCGTTTTGCCGCATTGCGTGATTAACCGTCACGCCCGCGTCAGAAAAGCGATACTGGCTCAGGGCTGTGTCATTCCCAGAGGATTGGTCATCGGCGAAGATCCAAAAGAAGACGCCAAATATTTCCATGTTTCGGAAAAAGGGGTTGTTCTGGTAACGCCGGCGATGCTGGCAAAATTGCCTCCTGTTCCCGAATTATCGTAACGAACTGAAAAAAACGGAGGTTGACCGATCTCCGTTTTTTTTGTTTTTGACGGATTCTTAGATGTTCAATATTTCCAGACGCATAGATCAACTGAGAGACAGCATAAATTTCTTTTTGAAATTGGCAAAATGGCCGGTTGCTTTCACGATGATATTAGTTGTGCCGGCAATGTGGCAGGTATGTAAACGTTATTATGTTATCAGAGAGCAGCTGAATTGGCATAATTTGGTTTATTTTGCAATAGGCGCGGGTTGCTTTGCCGCAATACGGGTGATGATTTTGCTTCAAAGAGGAAAGGCGGAAACGCTGGAACATGAAATGACACATACGCTGTTCGCCATGGCGACCTTTCATCGCGTGAGCGGTATCGAGCTGAAAGAAACGGGCGGCGGTTCCATGCGCTTTTCGGGAAAGGGAAACTGGCTGATTGCCATTGCGCCGTATTTCTTTCCGCTGACGGCTTTTACGATGATGTTTTTTGCGGTCGCGACGAAGCAGATCGTGGGCTATTTCCCGGATTGGATCTATATGGGATTGGGCATGACCGTTTGTTATAATTTGTTTTCGTTCGCGGAACAAACGCACCCGCATCAAACGGATTTTAAAGTTGCCGGATATTTGTTCACGATTTCGTTTTTGCCCGGTGCCAACTGTCTGTCTTTCGGAACAATTTTGGCTTTTGCCGAAAGAGGGTGGGACGGCGTTCTGTTCTTTTACCGGTTGCTCTGGTACTATTTCCGGCAGGACTTTAACGTCGTTTTAAACTATTTTTAGAGCGTGAGCGTTAAGTTTTCTTTCGCCGCGAATAAGCGTGCGTCCATTGCCTGAGCCTGCTGTTCTATCTGGCGCATGCAAGCGTCCGTATGTGACGGCGCGTGATGAAATAAAGCCGTTTTCTTTATGTCGGCGGCCTGTGTTAAAAGTCCTGCCTGCTCCCAGGTGGAATGACCCCACCCCGGAAAGCGTTTGTATTCTTCAGGTGTATACATGGCGTCGTAAATCATTAAATCCGACCCTTTGATAAAATTGATCAATTTGTCGGATAACGTCGGAGCATGTTCATAATCGGAAATATAGGAAATAGACTTGTTTTTATAAGTCAGTCTGTATCCCGCGGCTCCGTTCGGGTGTGTTAACGGAATTGTTTGCACATCGATTTGTCCGTCAAACAGGCTGAATTTGTCTGAAGCTTTAAAATTATGAAAATGCAGTACGGACGGAATAGCCTGCAACGGCAAAGGAAAAAACGGCGCTGACATCAGTAGCGAAAAAATTTCCTGCGCCGACTGCCCGCTTTGTTGGAAAGGAGCGTAAATGCCGATGTTCGATTTTTTTTCAAAAATCGGTGTAAAAAAGGGAAAACCGCAAACATGATCCCAATGCGTATGGGAAATCAGCAGAGTTATATCCGTTGTTTTTTGCTCAACCAGACGGTTGCCCAGCATGCGCAAACCGGAGCCGGCGTCGAAAATGACGGTTTTATCGTCCAGAGTTACCTGAATGCAGGACGTGTTGCCGCCGTATTCCGTATATTCTGCGGAACAACACGGAATGCTGCCTCGCACCCCCCAAAAAGTAACACTGACCGCCATAATTAATCCTTAAATTCTAATGTTGCTTAAAGCATACATTATTATAAACATAGTTTGTCAATAAAAATAGTTAAAAAGGACTTTTTATACAGTATTAAAAAAAATTTAAACGGAAAAAATAGAGGAAAGATTGATTTTTTGAAGATCTAAAGCTAATCTGACAATTAAAGAAAACGTCAAACGTAAAGAGTGTGCAGTATGGGAAAGTTTTTCGTAAAAGTTTCTATTTTGTGTTTCTTTTTCGTTCTTTTGCCTTTTGAACAAAGCTATGCGCAGCAAAAAGATGTCAAACAGTTGCCTACATGTTTGGATTTTACTGACGTGTACAGCAAAACAGTTTTGCAAACGTCTCCCGCGACAAAAGAAGACGATCAGGAAATGCAGTCTTTAGCTTCGATTATGATGGGATATGTATCCGCTTTGCAGGATATATACGGCAATCGTTTGGTCGGAATGTCCGCCCGGGATAACGAATGGACGTTGTTGGATAAAGTCGCTCAGTACTGTCATCAATATCCGCAAATGTCATTTCAGCGAGCCGTTCGTTCTATTCCTGCTGTTTCTCAAACAATTCAGGCGTTACAGGACGAAGAATTCAAACGCTGCAACAATTATATCGAACAAATGAAAGTGGCTATTTGTTCAACGCAGAATCAGAACAAATAGTTCTTTAAAAATCAATTTGATCGTCTTATATCTGTGAAACGGCGTTTGACAGACGGGGCTTTGCCATGGACACCATTAAAATCCGCGGCGCGCGGGAGCATAACTTAAAAAACATAGATTTGGACATTCCCAAAAACAAACTGGTCGTCGTGACCGGGCTGTCGGGATCGGGCAAGTCCTCTCTGGCTTTTGACACACTGTATGCCGAAGGGCAGCGCCGGTACGTCGAAAGCCTGTCCGTTTACGCGCGTCAATTTGTCGATTTGATGAAAAAGCCAGATGTAGATTCGATAGAAGGGCTTTCTCCCGCGATTTCGATCGAGCAAAAAACGACGTCGCACAATCCTCGTTCGATCGTTGGCACGGTAACGGAAATTTACGACTTTATGCGTCTGCTGTGGGCGAGGGCGGGGATTCCGTATTCTCCGGCGACGGGACTGCCGATCGAAAGTCAGACCGTCACGCAGATGGTCGATAAAGTGATGGCCATGCCGGAAAGAACAAAGCTGCTTTTACTGGCTCCGATTGTCCGCGGCCGAAAGGGCGAATACAAAAAAGAAATCAAAGACCTGCAAAAAAAAGGCTTTCAGCGTCTGAAAATCGACGGGGAGATTTATAATATCGAAGAGACGCCCGAACTGAATAAAACGCTGAAACATGATATAGCCGTTGTCGTCGACCGCGTTGTCGTCAAAGGGGGCATGGAAAGCCGGCTGGCGGAATCGTTTGAAACGGCTTTGGGACTGTCGGACGGTCTGGCTGTTGTCGAAAACGCCGACACACATGAGGAAACGACTTTTTCCTCCCGCTATTCCTGTCCCGTTTCGGGCTTTACGATTGAAGAAATCGAGCCGCGCCTGTTTTCCTTTAACAATCCGCACGGTTTTTGTCCCGAATGCGAAGGCTTGGGTGTCAAACTCTATGTCGATCCTGATCTGGTCATTCCGGACAAAACAAAACGGCTGGAAGAGGGGGCAATAGCGCCGTGGTCGGGTGCTAACGGGGAAATCTATCCGTGGCATAAGGAAGCTTTATACGGTTTAAGCCGCCGTTTCGATCTGGATTTGTCCGCACGGTGGTGCGATCTGTCTGAAGAAACGCAAGAGGCAATTCTATACGGCAAAGGGGCTTTTGAAGGCGTCATTCCGAATCTGAACCGCCGTTTTCTGGAAACGGATTCCGAGTATATGCGGGAGGAAATCCAAAAGTTCCAAAACAACATCGTTTGCGAACACTGCCACGGCAAGCGACTGCGCCCTGAAGCTCTGGCGGTCAAAATCGCCGGCAAGGACATCGCGGACGTGACAAATATGTCAATCGACGAAGCGCGCAAATGGTTCGGGACTGTTTTGGAACAGTTGAAACCCCAACAACAAGAGGTTGCCGGCCGCATTTTAAGAGAAACTAACGAACGGCTGGACTTTTTAATCAATGTCGGTTTGGGATATTTGTCATTAGGGCGGTCTTCGGGAACGCTTTCCGGCGGGGAAAGTCAGAGAATCCGCTTGGCTTCGCAAATCGGGTCGGGGCTGACGGGCGTTCTGTATGTGCTGGACGAACCTTCTATCGGTCTGCATCAGCGCGATAACGACAGGTTGTTGTCAACGCTGTTCCGTTTAAGGGATTTGGGCAATACTGTCATCGTTGTCGAACATGACGAAGACGCGATGCGCGCGGCCGATATGCTGATTGACATGGGACCCGCGGCAGGCGCGTTGGGCGGCTCCGTAATTGCCGCCGGAACGCCTGAGGAGGTCGCGGATAACCTGAACAGTCTGACAGGGCGGTATCTGTCGGGAACGAAAAAAATTCCCGTGCCTGCGAAACGCCGCAAAGGAAACGGAAAAACGCTGAAGGTTGTTGGAGCAAGCGTTCATAATCTGCGCCATATCGACGCCGAATTTCCGCTCGGGACGCTGACGTGTGTGACGGGCGTTTCGGGCGGAGGAAAATCATCTCTTGTGATTGAAACGCTCTATAAAGGTTTGGTCAAAGCGTTGAACGGCACACGCGTGACGGTCGGCGCGCACGACAGAATAGAAGGGCTTGAGCATATCGATAAAGTAATAGACATCGATCAGTCGCCGATCGGACGGACGCCCCGAAGCAATCCGGCGACATATACGGGCGTTTTTTCATATATCCGCGATTGGTTTGCCGGTCTGCCGGAAGCCAAACTGCGCGGTTACAAGTCGGGACGTTTTTCGTTCAACGTGAAAGGCGGACGGTGCGAAGCCTGTCAGGGCGACGGCGTTTTGCGTATTGAAATGCACTTTCTGCCCGATATGTACGTCCAATGCGACGAATGCAAAGGGACGCGTTACAACCGCGAAACGCTGGAAGTCAAATACAAAGGCAAGTCGATTGCTGATGTGTTGGATATGACGGTCGATGAGGCGGTCGTTTTCTTTGATGCCGTGCCGACGATTAAAAGCCGCCTGACACTGTTACAGCGGGTCGGGCTGGGCTATATCAAGCTCGGGCAGTCGGCAACGACGCTTTCCGGCGGCGAGGCTCAGCGCGTCAAGCTGTCTAAAGAGCTTTCCAAAAAAGCGACGGGAAAGACGGTTTACATTCTGGACGAACCGACGACGGGGCTTCACTTCGAAGACATAGCCAAATTATTGGACGTGTTACAGCAACTGGTTGAACAGGGCAATACCGTTATTGTGATCGAACACAATCTTGAAGTGATTAAAACAGCCGACTGGATTATCGATTTGGGACCTGAAGGCGGGGACGGCGGCGGAAAAATCGTCACCGTCGGGACGCCGGAGCAGGTTGCCGAATGCAAAAAAAGTTATACCGGCAAATATCTGAAAAAGTATTTGAAAAAATAAGGATAAAAAAAATCCCCGTATGAAGCGGGGATCTTTTGGTTGTTGAAGCATTAGCGGCTTCTGTTGTTTTTAATCGCGGCGATTTTCGCGGTTTCATTTGCGGGAATAAAGCGTTTGATGTCTTTCCCGATACGCGCTTTCGCTTCTTTCAGTTCTTTTTCCGCATTAACGTCATGTTCGCCTTTAATCGCGGCGGCGTTGACTTTTTCAACGGCTTTGATGGCGGACATAACTGTGTTCGACACGCGCTTTTCAAGAGGATCCGTTTCCTTATCAAGCAGTTTGGGATAGATGTCTTCGCGTGTTTTCTTGATATATTTATCCGCATATATCTGAGCCGCGGGATTGTCTTTTAAGTCGCGGACGGGAACATTCTTTAAGGACGGATCGCGCGGTGCGCCCTGCGCGGCGGCGGCTTCGTCATACAATTCGACGGCTGTTTTTGTCAGCAAATGAACCTGCCGCGCCTGTTTGCTGTCTAAAAATTCTTCGAATCCTTCGACACGGTCGCCGCCGCAGAAATGCGCAATATCGGCAGGCGTTAAAGAAACAGGTTCGCGATAATCCGGTTCGGCGGTCAGGTTGTTTAAGTAAACGTCAACGTCATAGCCTTGCTCATAGGAAGAGGCTATGCGATCGTCATCATACCACCCTTTGAACGCGTCGGACAGAGAACCTCTCTTGTTATAAGCGTCGACAATCGGTTTGTAGTGCTGTTCGAAACGCTTCATCGGCGCGTCATGGCCGATAGCTTCCCATTCTTTGCAGGCTTTAATCGCTTGTGTCTGGGCGTCGGCTTCGGTCGCGCGGTTGATCATTAAACGGGACGCGTAATCCAGATTCTGGGCTTCCGCTTCGTTTCTGCCCTGATTGTTTTGCAGCAGATGGCGCGCTTCGTGAACCAAAGCAAATTCCATAAAGTCCATGCCCAAGGATTTCGCCATGACGATTTGATTCTTTTCCGGATCAAAATAGCCGCCCGCCGTTCCCAAGGCTGTTTCCAAAAAGAAATCGACTTTGAATTTTTTCATATCTTCAATGGCTTTGCGGCCGGTCGGAATGGAAGCCAGAGAATCGAATAAATCCTGCGCAAATTGTTTTTCGGACGGCGTGACGTGAACATTAACGCCGTGAATTTTGAACAGTTGAACTTCTTCCTCTTTATCCGGGGACTTTTTGTTAAAATCTTCTTGAGCTGACATGATAAATTGTCCTGTCTTTAAAATTGAAATACGGAAAGTATAATGCGCTTATCAAAGGTTTTTGTCAACTTTTTTGACAAAAAGAATTAGTACTCCTTCGATGAAAAAAGCCCTTTTAACGTTGTTGCGGTTTTATTTAAAGAGCTGCTCTTTTTAGGAGTAAGCCATTCTTTGATTTCTGAATACAATCGCTTTTTAGTAGCGCTCAATGCTTTTTCGGCATCAGTATTGTGTTCGCCTTTAATCGCGGCGGCGTTGATTTTTTCAACGGCGTTAACGGAATCTCTGACGGCGGATATGATAGCCGAGTATGTCGTTTTTTT
This sequence comes from Alphaproteobacteria bacterium, assembly GCA_017616015.1. Taxonomy (GTDB): domain Bacteria; phylum Pseudomonadota; class Alphaproteobacteria; order CAAGCB01; family CAG-977; genus UBA11549. Next base: position 168,700 of record JAFZYY010000009.1, read on the forward strand.
CGGGGAATCCAGGGAAGCGCGGTCTAAAGAAAAGTCTTCCCGCGTTTCTTTGATGTATCTGGCCGCGAATATCTGAGCGGAAGGATTGTCCTTTAAATCCCGCACGGGAATATCGGCCAAAGACGGATCGCGCACCCCGAAAGCGGCAAACATCAGTTCGTCATGCAGTTCCGCCGTAACTTTCGTCAGCAAATGAACCTGCCGCGCTTCTTTGCTGTTCATGAACTCTTCGAAATCTTCAATCCGGTCGCCGCCGCAAAATTTGGCAATATCGGACGGTTTTAAAGAAACGGGGGGAGGACAGTCGGCCGGGGGCTCTTTGGGCAGGTATCTCCGGTTTTCGGGATTAAACGTATACAGATCGGTGTTTATGTAATATTCCACATCATAGCCCTGCTCATAAGAGGCGGTGATATGTTCGTCGGCATACCAGCCTTTGTAAGCGTCCGATATGGAATTGTTTTTGTTATAGGCGTCAACAATGGGTTTGAAATGTTTTTCAAAACCTTTCAACGGTCCGTTCTGACCAATCGCTTCCCATTCTTTGCAGGCTTGCATTGCCTGAGCCTGGGCATCAGCTTCGGTTGCGCGGTTGATCATTAAACGGGACGCGTAATCCAAATCCAAAGCTTCAGCTTCCCGGCGTCCCTGATTGTACTGTAATAAATGGCGGGCTTCATGAACCAGACAGAACTTAGAGCACTCTAATCCCAAAGCCGGATTCAGCACGACGTTATTGTTGTGTTGGTCATAGAATCCCCCTTCTTTTTCCGATCCCGGTTCTAAAAGAAGAGTGGCATTGTATTTTTTCATGTCTTCAATCGCCTGGCGTCCCGTGGGAATAGCCGCCAAAGCGTCAAACAGCTCCTGAACAAATTCTTTTTCGGAAGGGCGGATATTCACTTTAACGCCATGGACGATAAATTCCTGTTTTTCTTCAAATTCTTTGCTTCCGGTTCCCGCGGAAGACTGTTCAAATTCTTTTGTAGGCGACATGACAATAGCTCCAAATGCTGTTGGAATCGAATAGATAATGAGCCTGTTTTTAAATTTTGTCAACTTTTTTGACAAAAGAAAGCTTCTCAGAACGCTTTTTTTGCGTTTCCCCGTAAAGTGAATGAAGAGGGATATTAATTATGCCGGCTGTTTTTGCCCTTTATCGCTAAGAAAGATTGGAAAAGCGGAGTATTTGCAGGAGTATTTGTATGCTTCTGTTCTTTCTTTCCCGTTATATGGGCAAAAAAGTTCTTTTTGGCGGTTTCCAATTCTTTTTCCGCCTCGTTGTCCCGAGAACCTTTAAAACAGGCGTTATTGATCTTTTTTACGGCATTAAAGGCATCAGCGATATGCGAACGGAAGCCTTCGGTTCCGTTGTCGGAATTAAGGTTAAAGTCCTTGAATGCCTGAGCGATAAGCGCGTCGGCTTGCGTCTTTGCTTCGGGATTGTTTGTCAGATCCCGCGTGGGAATGCCCTGTATGGACGTATCGGGTTTTAATCCTTTTGCTTCGCGTAAAAGATTGTACAGTTCAAAAACGGTTTTTGTTTGCGCATGCACCTGCCGGGCTTGATCGCTGTTTAAAAATTCCTCGAATCCTTCCACCCGATCCGCGCCGCAGAAGGGGGCTATGTCTTTAGGTTCTGCGGAAACAAGGGGGAAACGCCATTTGTAAGGATTTTTATCCAATCTTTTCATCTTTGACATATAAGGAAGAATGCCGTAAAGACGTTCATACTTGCCGACAGTCAGTTCATCGGCATACCAAGCTTTAAAAGCGTCGGACAAAGAATGGGTTTTATTATAAGCCTCAACCATCGCTTTGCGGCCTTTTGCCAATTCTTCCAGCGGTCCTTTGTCCCCCAAAGCCTCCCATTCTTTGCATGCTATCAGCGCTTCTACGTCCGCATCGGCTTCAATCGCGCGGCCGATCATTAAATCGGAAGCGGCGTCTAATCTTTGCTGACGACATTTATCCTTTCCCAAAGAGGATTGTTTCCGATGGCGAGCTTCATGAACCAAAACGAATTTCATGGAATCCATGTTCAGCAAAGCGTCATTCAGAACAATTTCATTTTTATCCGGATAATAAGCGCCTTTGGTATCCAGAGCGGAATCAAAAGAAAGCGTCGTTTTATCTTCCTGTAATGTTTTTAAAGCTGTCCGTCCGGTCGGAATGGCTTCCAAAGCGCCTAAGAGCTTTTCGACTTTCTCCTTTTCCGAAGGTTTGATTCGGACTTGGACGCCGTGAATGGTGCAAAGCTCCTTGGTTTCGTCCTGTCCTGAGAGCAATGTACCGGGTTCTTCTGTTTTCGCTAATAAAGAAGCGGGTGTCTTTGAAGAAGTCATGGCGCTGAATCCTGGCTGAAGTTAATGCTAATAAAATGATGCTCTCTTCTTTTTATTTTGTCAATTTTTTTGACAAAAGAGCCTCTTTTATCCGACCAGCGATTCAATATCCGGCATGATTTCTTCGGGAGTGACCGGAGGAGCATAGCGTCTGACGATGTTTCCTTCCCGATCGATTAGGAATTTGGTGAAATTCCACTTGATAGCGCCTTTGAAATCCCCGGATTCCTTTGTCAGATACGTATACAAAGGATTCTGCGTTTTCCCGCGCACGTCAATCTTTGCAAAAACCGGAAAAGTCACGCCGAAATTGATTTTGCAAAAGTTTTGAATTTCTTCATTCGTGCCGGGATCCTGATGCAAAAACTGATTGCAGGGAAATCCCAGAATCACAAAACCGTTGTCCTGATATTTTTTATACAAGGCCTCTAATCCCGCAAACTGTTTTGTAAAGCCGCATTTGCTGGCGGTGTTGACAATTAGGACGGCTTTGCCGCGATAGTCGGAAAGAGGCTGGTATTCGCCGTCGGCTTTTTGCATGGAAAAATCATAAATGTTCATTTTATTGCTCCTGTTCGTTTTTTCAGCGGATCATAGTGCGTTTAAAAAGAATAATAAACATCTCTTTTCTGATTAAGTATTGTCAAAAGGCTTAATTAATTTTAATCTGCCCGATAATGAAAATAAAAAAGGCCGGAAAGATGTTTCCCGTTCAGGAAATTAAAAACGAAGAAATTATTTGGGGCAATGTTATCAAATGGCTGGCGCTTTCAGTGGTCGCGGGAGCTTTAACGGGAGCTTTGATAGCATTTTTCCTGCATTTGCTGAATCAAAGCATCTCCTTTGTTCAATCGTTGCCGGATTGGCGATACGCTTTAATCCCTGTCGGTTTGTTGGCCAGTTACTACACCGTTCGTTCAATCGAACCGACGGCGGAAGGACGGGGAACGGATAAAGTTATCGAAGCTTTTCATTATCGGGCGGCTCGCGTGCCGTTTATGGTTGTTCCCGCTAAAATTCTTTCTTCGATTTTTACGTTGGCGCCGGGGGGCGTTGTCGGTACGGAAGGCCCCAGCGTTCAGGTCGGCGCCGGATTTACCTCGGCGCTGTCGGTTCTGCTGCGTTTTTCCGAAAAGGAGCGCAAAAAATTAGTGATTTGCGGCGTTGCCGCGGCGCTTTCGGCCGTGTTGGGAACACCGATCGCCGGCGCGATTTTCGGCGTGGAGGTTTTATTCGTCGGCAATTTCTTTTATCCGGTTTTGCTTCCTGCCGTAATCAGCAGTATTTCTTCTTATTTTGTTTGTGTGGCTTTCGGAATTTCGTACGCTGTTCCCGCCGTGACGATTCCGCCGCTGTCTTTAGCGATGTTCGCATGGTGTGTGGGCGCCGCGGCTTTTTTCAGTTTTGTGTGCATTTATCATGTCGAGACGGTTCACGGGATCGAACGGCTGTTCAAAAAAATGAATTTGCCGATGCCGGTCAAAAGCTTTATTTCCGCAGGCATATTGTTGTCTGTTGCCGCTTTTTCCGGTGATTCTTTTCTGGGTATGGGAACAGAAGGAATAAACGGTGTTCTTTCCGGTCATGCGGAGCCGTGGTACGCTTTTTTGCTTAAATCCGCTTTGCTGGCCGTAACGCTTTCCGGCGGAGGATCCGGAGGTGTTCAAACGCCTACTTTTTTTATCGGAGCTTCCGCGGGCGGTTTGTTTGCTTCCGTTTTCGGATTGGATATAGGTTTTTTCGCCGCGTTAGGGCTTGTCGCCTGTGTCGCCGGTTCCATGAATACGCCTTTGGCCGCGGCGTTCATGGCGGTTGAATTGTTCGGAAACGCGATAGCGCCTTACGCCGGAGCCGTGTGCATTATTTGCTATATGCTGACCGGACTGCGCAGTCTTTATCCGACTCAAATTCTGGTGCAACCGAAGTCGGACGCATTTATTTTGGCGGAACCGTCCAATAAAAAAAGCTGGAAGGTTCTTCCGCGTCGGATTTTACGGAAAAATGTTTTCTTCCGAAAGAAAAAGAAATCTAAATAAGCTCAATGCCCTTTAATAAAATCAGAAGAATGGCAATCGGAGCAATCCATTTAATGCAGAATTCGAAACTTTTTTGAAGCCGGCTGTTGTTAAAAACAACTAATTTTCCGGATCCCAATATCCAACCGACGGCTATACAGGTCAGGAAGCCTCCCAGCGGAAGTAAAATATTGGAAGCCAGAAAATCGAACTGATCAAACAGGATTTTTCCGGCGATTTTAAATTCGCCGAGCTTTCCGAAAGACAGCGAAGTGAACGTTCCGGTAATCAGGCAGAATACTGTAAATAAAACAACCGCTTTGGGGCGGGAGAATTTCATTCTGTCACATAAAAAAGCAACGGGGACTTCCATTAATGAAATGGAAGAGGTCGCCGCGGCGCCCAGTAAAATGATAAAAAAGATCAGTCCGAAAAACTGTCCGAACGGAAGCGAAGCAAAAATTTTCGGCAATGTGATGAAAATCAAAGCCGGTCCGGCATTAATCGGAATATTGAATGAAAAAACCGCCGGAAAGATCGTCAGTCCGGCCAATAACGAAATCAGCACGTCCAAAACAACTACCGGCCACATGATGCGGCTGACGGATTCCGTGTTGTCCTTTACATAAGAGCCGTAAGTGATGTAAACGCCCATGCCGACGGAAACGGAAAAAAACACTTGTCCCATCGCGTCCAGCATTGTTTTGCCGTTCAGTTTTGAAATGTCCGGCAGGAAAAAGAACTTTACGCCTTCCAAAGCTCGATCCAGCATCAAAACGCGTATCATCAAAACAATTAATAAAACGAACAGAACGGGCATCATGATTTTGCAGAATTTTTCAATTCCTTTCTGAATGCCCATATAAACAATAATCGCGGTTCCGATCATGTAAGCGTAGAAGAACAAAAGCGGTTCGAATGCGGACGATGAAAAATCGGTGAAAGCTTCTCCGAAATTTTTGATGGAAGTGATTGAAAAAGATTTGAATATATAAGCTAAAATCCAACCGCCGACAACGTTATAATAGGGCAATATGATTGCGCTGGTAAGAATGCACAAGCCGCCGATGAATTTCAATCGCGGGTGAATCCAGCCGAAAGCGTCCGAAGGCTCTGATTTGACTTTCATACCCAAAGCCGCTTCCGTGAAAACAAGTGCCGCTCCGATCGTAAACGAACAGATTAAATAGATAATCAGAAACGACCCGCCTCCGTTTTGCGCCGTGCAAAAGGGAAAACGCCATAAATTTCCCAATCCGACGGCGGATCCGGCCGATGCCAACATAATGCCCAATTTCGATCCCCATGCGGCGCGGTTTGTTTCAGTCATGCTTCCTCCGTTAATGTATCTGATTTGTTTTATAGGGCAAAAAAAAGTCTGTAAACATTATTTTTCTGAAAAAACATTTTCTTTTTTCAGCAGATTGCTCAGACAGATCATGTTTTTCAGGCAAGGAATGCTCTGAACGCCGAAAATAATTGTCGTATGATCAAAAATCAGGCAGGGAACGGCGCGCAACCCTTCCGGCATGTTGGCCGGCAAAGGATTTCGGCTCGGATTTCTATGTTCCGCGTTCAGGGGTAATCCGTAATGTTCCGCAATCGGGCGGATTGTTTCCGGGACACTGACATCTTTGCCGAAGGAAAAAAAAGCGCTGAATATATCGTCCAGAACATTGTATTCTTTTTTGCTGAAGGCGGTACGCACCAATTCGCAGGGCAGGGAAAGATCCGAAGAAAGTTCCGGAATGGCGTCGAAATTAACGGATATTCCCGCTTCCCGCAGGAAAGGGCGCGTCTTTTCTTCCAGCATTCTGGCTCTGTCGGCGGCCTGAATATCAAATCCCGGGAAGAAAGAGTCTCCGTTTATAAAGAAAGGCGATATAGTCGCCCGAGCCGCGTTTTCTTCCAGCGCCGTCCGTAGCTGACGCCAGGCAATATATGACCATAAACAGGTGATGTCTAATATAAAGTCAATATTCATTTTTTTATCCGGATTTCTTTTTATTTTTACCGTTTTTTTATGTATAAAAGATTAAGAAGCAACAGCGCCGGACGGACAAATGGGACGTTTGCAGGAATTTATGGATAAAAGTGAACTTGCGGAAGAAGATCCTACTCCCGATCTTTTGGCGCAGGAAATGCTGTTGGAACAGCAAAAGAAAACGGATTTGCAACGCGCTATGGCGCGATCCGTGATTCGTCCTCTGAAAAAGGAATTGCGCCATTCCCAAATGGAAGGACGGTACATTCGTCCGAAAGAAATAAAAAAAGAAATCGAAAAATTAGAGCAGGCAAAACGACAGGCCGAAGAAAAAAAGAAAGGCTTTTTCGGACGATTCTTCGGTAAGAAAAAGAAGGAAGAAACGGCAGAAAAGGAACCGGAAAACACAACGTCAAAAACAGCCGGTTTGTCTGATGCCGAAAAAAAGAAAAAAGTCGAACATATCCGCCAGTTAAGAGGAATCGCTCTGGCCAAAAAAATCAGAGAACAAAAAGAAGCGGAAGCAAGATACCTTGAAGTAAACGGCCTTTCGGAAACAAAACAGGAATACGGTTTCATTCCGGAAGAAACGGAAATACCGGTGGAACATATCACTCGGACGCCGTTTGTGGAATCCGTTCAGCGTCTGTCTGATGAATCGAATCCTGATTGGCAGGACAATCCGCCGCAGGAAGAACTGGTTGATGAAACGACAATGGCTCGTCTGCAGTTCATGCCCGTTCCTACGGACGGACCGGACGGAATTATAGCCACGGCTTTGTCCGTTGCGGTCGGCTTTATTTATTTTGAAGAAGACGGACAAAAAGTCGATCGTATCATCACAATACGAAAATTGTTTTTCCGGCAGGGCGATATTTTAATCGACGCTTTTTGTCACGATATTGCAGCGCCGCGTCTGATCGCTTTTTCCAGCGGCATTAAAATGTATAATCTTCAGTCGATGAAGGCTTATGAAAATCCGCGCGAGTTTTTATTGTGCCGTATCGCCGGATTAAACGAAACAAATAATTTGGGAGATTCAAGCTTTGCCGCGGTTTTATCGGTTGTTCGCTACGAGCTGGCGGCATTGGTTTTTGTCGCTAAATCCGATTTTAACAGAACAGATGAAGAAAACGATCTGATTTTGGCGTATATTTCTCAACGTTGTCCGACTATTGACTTTGACGAAAACGAAATGTTGGATTATATTGCAATGCTTGTTCCCGATGAACAAAGCTTTTCCGAAGCGTTGGGAATCGTGGTCAAACAACCGCAAGACGTTGTTCTGTCGTTCGTGCGCACTTTTTTGCAAATGATGCTGTCGGACGGCGTGTTGCATGAAAATGAACGGGAATTGCTGGCGGAATTGCTTTACCTGTTGCAGACAGAAGGGATAGAATTAGATCGTATTGGTTTAAAGTAGAGGTGCTTGATGTTAAAAATTATTCCAATCAGTTTGGCAGTATGCCTGTTGTCCGCTACGGTTCATGCGGCGGATTCAACGTCGGAGCAGATGATGCGGGCTGAATTTGACCAGAACAAAAGTAAAATCAACGAGATTTTTCAGGATAAGGTTCAGAAAATTTCCGCGCGTCCCGCATTGCCGGAAAAAATGCGTAGCCTGCTGATTTCTCAGGCTGACGAGATCCGCCAGTTTGATTTGGATATGTTGCAAAAGAAAATGAATATAAAAATCCGTCAGGCAAAACAGCGCGACGAAATGAAAGAACGTTTGCGTCAGGACGCGCAAAACCGCGCGAAGTGGCTTTTGGAAGACGAAGAAAAATTCCAGGAAAATAAAAAAGACAGAGAGCAAAAGGAACGCGCGATTCTGAATCAGGTTCAGGATATTCAGCAAGAGGCTGAAAATAAAAAGCTTAAGAAATAATTCTGTACTTAAAAAAAGGAAGAAAAAATGCTTCATTTTTTGTCACGGTTCAGTCTGGCGACACGGATTTATATCGGCTTCCTTTTTTTGGGCATTTATGTCGTTTCGGTTTGTTTCGCGTCTATTTTTGCGGTCGGATACATACATCGCGAATATGCCAAAACGGACAATATTATAGAAAACACTCGGCAATTTTCCGTTTTGGAAAACAGTTTGTTTACTTTAAAGCGTTCTTTGTATTTCTTTTCGTTAAAAGGATCAGAAGACGAAAAGGTCGCCGTGGAAGAAGCTTTTAACGCATTTGAAGAAAAGTCCAAAGAAATAGAAAATTCTTTGGAAATTCCGGAAGTTCGCGAAAAATATCAACAAATTCTGAGCGCTTCATTGGAAAAATATCGTACGGATATGACAAAGATGTTTTCGTTGCATGAAAAAAGCATAGAAGCAACGGAAAAAGTCAATAAATTAGCTGAAAAAGCCTCGGAACAGCTAAATGAACTGATTGAGGAAACAACGCTTCCTTCCGCTTCTTTTGCTTTAAACGGATTGCGGGAACAGCTTGACGCTACGCTGCGTTCCATAGATGCCGTATCGGCTGATAACGCGGAAAGCGAAAAGCAGCTGAATACGGAATTCGCTTCTTTAAAAAAAGCGCAGAATACGGCGAAACAAGCCGAAATGATTAATACAAAACAGTTAAAAGCGCTTTTTTTGACGTTTAATCTCCTTGAAGAGGAAATAAACAGAAAATTAAGAATAGATAAAACCTTACGGGAAAAAATAACGGAAATTTCTTCCGTAAACGAAAAAAATATTCAGGATTTAAAAGATATTTTAGGCATTATAGCGCGTTCAACCACTCAACTGCTGTCTCAGGCCGATGCGGGAAAAATAGCTTTGCAGAAAGCGTTCGTTTTCGCCGCGGGATTAGGCGGTGTTTTAGCCGTTTTGTCGGCTTTTTTAGCTCTGTTCGGCGTTCGTTATCCTTTGGCGCGCCTGATTGAAAACGCGCAGGCCATGGCGCGGGGCGAACGTTCCGTTCAAATTCATTTTACCGAACGCAGCGATGAAGTCGGCGCTTTGGCAAAATCATTGACAGCCTTGTTGGCTCAGCTGAAAGAGACTCCTTTTTTGGCCGGCGAGCTTTTGCGCAGTCATCAAAATGTGACTTTCGGCTCGGATTTCGCCTATAAAAACAATGAAAATAAAATCGAAGAAACGCCAAACGATCCGAATACCGGCGAAGAATTCGCTTATTTCGGACAGGAAGTCGGAGTCGATACGGAAAGTCAGCTGAACCAAATGCTTTTCCTTGTTCAGTACATCAGTAATTCCGCGACGGAATTAACGCAGAATATCAAACAGCATTTTTTGGTTTGCCGCGATAGCTTGAAAGAATTCAGTGATTTGACAAAAGCCGTTGATGACGGCGTTTCATCGATTAACGAAAAACTTGCGGAAAACAGCCTGAATGCTCTGTTGTCCGAAACAAACAAGCTGATAGAAACGTTTTCTTCAAGCTTTGACGAATTCGATGAAATACAGGATTTATTTTCCAAACAGGATTCTTTACTGGAAATAATGCTTGTTCAGTTACAACAACTTCAAAGCTTTGTTCCTAAATTGACGGAATGGGGGCAGGTTGCCGGAGAATTGACAGGAACAATCCGTTCCCTGACTTCAGAAACAAAGATTTTATCTTTAAACGCTTCCATTGAAGCCGCAAAATCGGGTGAAAGCGGAAAATCGTTCGGCGCTGTCGCTTTGGATATGCGCCAGAAAACGCATCAGACGGCGGAAGCGGCCGAACGGTTAACCTCACATTTGAATTCTATCCGCGAGGAAGCTGTTCATTTTGCCGAAACGATGAATGCCGTCGGTTTCCAAACGGAGGAAATACGTCGTTATATTCAGGCTATCCGCCCTATTCAGACCAAGCAGGTCGATCAAATCAATACGGCCTTCGACTTTGTGGAGAATGTTAATAAGGAAATGGGAACTTGCAGAGAAAATTATGAAAAAATTCAGCTGCAGGCTTCGTTTTTGCCGGAACGCCTTCAAAAAACAAGCCAGTTGGAACCTCAGATGGAACAACAGATAAAAGAGATCGAAGACTTGTTGGATAAATTTAATTCGTCCTTGCCTGTATACGAGGAAGATAAAGAAAGTAAGAACGATTAATATATTTTAATGGACGGGCGTTTCCGTATTCATGCGGCCGACATTGCTAATCATTTGATCCAAAATTGTCAAAGATTCTTCAGCTTCCTGCGAAGAGGCCGGACTCGGAGAAAAAGCGCGTCCCTGTTCCAACGTTTTCTTTTCGACGTTTTGCAGAACGCCGTCGCGGTTAAATTTAAAAACGATTACGGTTCTTTCGGTTTCTTTCGGTTTCAGAAAAGCGATTCGCTTTTGTTTCGAATGAATGTAAACCCACTCTTCACTCTCAAAAAGAACCTTGGAAGAGGGAGAGCCCAGCTTTTGTTGAACTTCCGTATAAAGAGTCTCGTTCGGTTTGAATGACGCCAATACTTCCGGATCTACCGCGTCACCATGGACGTCTATCATCGCGGAACAGGCGGACAGTGTGAAAAAAAGCGGAATAATAGCGGGTAAACGAAAATGCATGCACAAAAACCGTATCAAAAATCAAAAGATGAGATAAAATAACGTAAAAAATCTTTAAAGGAAAGCTCTATGAAAGAAATAAGTCCTGAATTTTCATATATGGTCGACGTTAACCGTATCCCGACGTCGGGATTGTCTTTGAATTTGCAAGCGAACGAAGAACAGAAATCCGCTTTGGCAAAACGCTTCGGGTTGGAGGAAATACGTTCGTTAACCGCTGAAATGACATTTAAAAGAATTAATAAAAAGCGAGTCCGCGTTGATGCGCGCTTTAACGCGGAAGTCAAACAAATCTGCGTTGTTACGTTAGAACCCTTTAATCAGTCGGTCAAAGACGAATTTTCCGTTGTGTTTTCGCAGGAAGACGACGTTTCTTTGCGATTGAACGAAATTGACATGGATATGAACGAAGACGACGATGTCGAGTTTTTACAGAGCGATAAAATAGATGCCGGCGAATTGATCGCTGAATATTTATCATTGTCCTTAGATCCTTTTCCTCACGCTCCGAACGCGAAATTTGAATCCGAATCTGACGCTGAAACGGAAAAAAATGCTTTTTCCGTTCTGGAAAAGCTTAAGTTTAAGTAAAATTGCCTTGCAGTTTGATAAAATTTTTTATATAGACATATCCTAGCGCTTTCGGGGTTGAGCCTGAAAGCAAAAGAATAACAGTTTTATGAGAGAGTTAAAGAAATGGCAACACCTCGTAGTAAAAAATCGAAGTCCGCACGCAATATGCGCCGTTCTCATCTGGCGTTAAAGGACAACGCCGTTATGGAATGCCCGAATTGTGGTGAAATGAAGCGTCCCCACAATGTATGTCCCAGCTGCGGCAGCTACAACGGTAAAGAAATTGTCGCGCAAAAAGAAAATAAAGTTGAAGAATAACTTTGTTTGAGGACGCGGCGGTGGAAAACGCATCCTTTGTCATAGCAATCGATGCTATGGGTGGCGATCATGCTCCGGACAGCGTGATCGCGGGCGTGAAGTTTGCTGAAAAAAAACATTCGGACGTTCGGTTCCTGATATTCGGCGATGAGGCTAAAGTTCAGCCGTTCATTGATAAATATCAACTGGATAAGGGGCGCTATCAATTCGTTCATACGCCGGATTATGTCGCTTCGGACGAAAAACCGTCGGCGGCTGTCCGCTCCGGGCGGAAATCCAGCTTGTGGCTGGCGATAGACGCCGTTAAAAAGGGAGACGCGGCCGCGGTTGTCAGTTCCGGCAATACGGGAGCGCTGATGGCGTTCTCAAAATTGATTCTGGGAACAATGCCCGGAATCCATCGTCCCGCGATAGTGACGATTTTACCGACGTGCAAAAGCGAATGTGTCGTGCTGGATTTGGGCGCGAACGCGGAATGTGACGCGCGTAATCTGGTCGAATTCGCGATCATGGGGGAAGCTTATTGTCACGCCGTTTTAAAACGAGAAAAGCCGACAATCGGTTTGCTGAATATCGGTTCGGAAGACATCAAAGGGCGCGACGAAATCAGGCAAGCCGCTCAAATTCTGAGGGATTCTCCGCTGTCAGAGGAATTTAAAGGATTCGTCGAATCCGATGACATTGCTACTGGCGCGGTTGATGTTTTCGTAACGGACGGATTTACCGGGAATATCGCTTTGAAAGCGATTGAAGGAACTGCGCGCCTGATGGTCAGCGCGCTTAAAGACGCCGCTTCCAGAAGTATTTTGTCAAAACTGGGATTTTTATTGGCTCTGCCTTCGCTGAAAAAACTGAAAAAAAGAATGGATCCGGGACGTTATAACGGCGCTATGTTGGTCGGATTAAAAGGAATTTCGATTAAAAGCCATGGCGGTGCGGACGCTTTCGGTTTTGCAAACGCGATTAATGTGGCGCTTGACACTGTTCGTCATGATTTGGTCGGTAATATTGCCAGACGGCTTGAATCCGTAGAATTTTTGGAAGAGGAAAAAGAAAAATGACAATCCGTTCCCGTATCGTTGGTGTTGGTTCGTATTTACCGGAACATATCAGCACAAATGATGATATGGCTAAAATCGTCGATACCAGTGATGCCTGGATTGTGGAAAGAACCGGCATTCGCGTCCGTCATTTTGCGGACGAAAACACGCATACTTCAACCATGGCGATCAATGCGGCTAAAGAAGCTTTGGCTGAAGCCGGCATGACCGGCGACGATCTTGATGTGATCGTTGTGGGAACAGTGACGCCGGATAAATCTTTTCCTGCGACAGGAGTTTATATTCAGGCTGCTTTGGGAATGAAGCACGGGTGCGCGTTTGATGTCGTTGCCGCTTGTTCCGGTTTTCTGTATTCGCTGAGAGTGGCGGATAACATGATCCGGCTGGGACAAGCTAAAACGGCTTTGGTCATCGGTGCGGAAAAAGTTTCCTGCGTAACGGACTTTACGGACAGAAACACTTGCGTTCTGTTCGGCGACGGAGCCGGTTGCGTTATTTTAAAAGCCGAGGAAGGGAAAGGGGATTCTTCGGATACGGGCGTTTTGGACACGTTGGTTTATTCCGACGGAACATATGCGCCGGAATTGTGTTCCACCGGCGGCGCGTCAACCAATCACGAGGTTGGCTATGTGACAATGAACGGGCGGGAAGTATTCCGTCATGCCGCCGTCAATATGGCTGATGTTTCGCTGGAAATATTGGAAAAGAACGGCGTTTCTTTGGCGGACGTCGACTGGCTTGTTCCGCATCAGGCCAATATCCGCATTATCGAAGCGACGGCCAAGCGACTGGACGTTTCCATGGATCGTGTGATTTGCACGGTCGATCAGCATGCGAACACGTCTGCGGCATCGATTCCTTTGGCTTTGGCCGAAGGGGTTAAAAGCGGCAAACTTAAGAAAGGACAGCTTCTCCTGTTGCCGGGTATGGGATCCGGCTTTACATGGGGTGCCAGTCTGATACGACTCTGAGTTTTTTCGGAGAATCCTCCGGAAAATCAAGAATACCTTGAAAAAAAAGCAGAAATTTCTTACTCTATAAGACAGTGTGTAAGAAAAAAGGGGGGCATTTATGTCTACAGAGGATAAAAATATTACGCGCGCTGAATTGGCCGAAGCCATTTACCATGAAGTCGGCCTGTCTTTAAATGAATCTTCGAAACTGCTGGATATGATATTGGAAGAAATTTCCAAGGCTTTGGAAAAAGGAGATACGGTAAAGCTGTCTTCTTTCGGATCGTTCGCTGTCAGAAATAAAAAAATGCGCATGGGGAGAAATCCCAAAACGGGAGTCGAAGTTCCTATTACGCCGCGCCGTATTTTATCGTTTCATCCGTCGCATATTTTAAAAAATCAAGTTAACCGGAAAAAATAAAGACTATGGAAGAAGAGATTGAAAACGCGGATCTGTTTGATAAAAAAGCAGCTCGGGCGTTTCGGACAATTACTGAAGTTTCCGCGGAATTAAATGTTCCGACTCATGTGTTGCGTTTTTGGGAAAAAAAGTTTTCCGAAGTGGCACCCGTTCAGCGGGTGGGCGGCAGACGTTATTATCGCCCCGAAGACATTGCTTTATTAAAGAAAATCGAATATCTGCTGCATAAAGAAGGGTATACGATAAAGGGCGTGCAAAAACTGCTGAAGGAAGGAACGATTAACGCGGTTGTTGAAAGCAGGCAGAATAATATGGAACAGGAAACGGAAAATACGCCGGTACAGGTTGACGAAGAAGGTTTGCCGATAGAACCGAAACCGGAATTCGACAGCGTTATCGCCGAGTTGGAAGAAATCAGCGCTTAATTAAAAAAAGCCGTTTAATCTAAAGAATTACGCTTGCTTTTCCAAAACGGGCATATTATATTCTCCCCTGCATTGTCGGAGCGTGGCGCAGTCTGGTAGCGCACTTGTATGGGGTGCAAGGGGTCGAGAGTTCGAATCTCTCCGCTCCGACCATTTGAAAATGAAAAGCTAAAAAGACGTCCATTAAGGACGTCTTTTTAGCTTTTCATCAATGAGGACTTAATAAGGCGAGACGGCAGTCGAAGCCGAATTTAGACCGAATTGCAAGACGTCCTTAACGGACGTCTTTTTTTTGTATTCCGGAAAAAGCTTTTCCTGCGTTACGCGATAATGTCCGGCAGCAACATATTTTCCAGTCGGGTAATTTCATCTTTAATGGCAAGCTTGTGTTTTTTTAATCGGCAAACGCGAATCTGATCCAAAGAAGAGGAAGACATCTCCTGCGCGATTAAAATATCCAGCTTCTGATGCTCTGATCGAAGCGATTTTAAACGTTGCCTGATTTGGCTTTGTGTAAGGGATTCCATAGTGTTTAAGACTTCAAAGATAAAAAAAAGTTTAAAAAATTGATTTTAGACTAGCAGAAAAGTAAGAAAAAAGGTATTTATTTCAGAGCAAAAAAACACAAGGTTCTTTTTTTAGGAGTTTTAATATGCCGCAGATCAAAAGAATTGGCGTTTTAACCAGCGGTGGTGACTGCGCCGGCCTGAATGCCGTTATTCGTGCTGTAGTTCATCGCGCGATTTGGACGTATGGTTGGGAAGTTTACGGAATTCTCGACGGAACGGACGGTTTGACTTTCCGTCCGTTGCGCTATCGCAAGATGTCGATTGCCGATTTCCACGCGCCATATGCCCGTTTGGGTGGAACAATGTTGGGAACGATCAATAAGGGAAGTCCTTTCGCTCACCCGATGCCGGACGGCACGACAAAAGATTTGACCGAAGATTTCGGGGCAGGGTGCCGTGAATTAGGCTTGGACGCTTTGGTCGTAATCGGCGGTGACGGTTCTATGGCTATTGTTTCCAGGCTGTGCCGCGGAGCCGGCGTGACGATGGTTGGTATTCCCAAAACGATTGATAACGATACGCCCGTTACGGAACACTCTGTCGGATTCGCTACGGCGCGCGACGTTTGCGTGGAAGCTTTGGATCGCTTGGATTCGACAGCGTCTTCGCATCACCGCGTGATGATCTGCGAAGTTATGGGACGTGATGCCGGACATGTGGCCTTACACTCGGCGATTGCAGGAAATGCTGATGTTTGCTTGATTCCTGAAGTCCCGTACACGTTGGAAGGCGTCGTGCGCAAATTGCATTTGGTGCGCGAACAGGGACGCGATCACGCTTTGATCGTTGTCGCTGAAGGCGTCAAGACTCCGGACGGTCAGAATATTTCTGTCGCTCAGGTGGACGGTGTGCGCTACGGCGGTATCGGTCAGTATTTAAGCGCTCGCTTAAACGAAATTGATCCTCGTTTTTCGACGCGCGTTACCGTGTTGGGTCACGTACAGCGCGGCGGCGTTCCTGCGGCTCACGACCGTTTGTCGGCGGCGTGCTTCGGCGTTCATGCCGTTGATGTTCTGGCTCAGGGCAAAACGGATCGCATGGTTGTTTATAAGAGCGGTTCGATTTCAGACGTCAGCCTGGACGAAGTCGCGGCAATCGGCACGGCCAAAGTCGATCCGAACGGCGTGTTTGTTAAAACAGCGCGCGGTTTAGGCATGTATATCGGCGAATAATTGTTATTTTACGGAGTCGGGGAAGGGGCTTTCCTTTCCCGATTTTTATTTTCTTTCAAATAGTTTTGAAAAGCTATATACTATTTAAAGTGATTCAAATTCTATCCTGTGGAGGTATTGCATGAAAGAAGAAAACGCTCATTTGCAGGCATTGAGGGCAAAGCATGCCGCTTTGGACGAAGAAATCGCAAAGGAAATGGCACGTCCGTTACCTGATGAAACGACAATTTCAAGCTTGAAACGTCAGAAACTGAAATTAAAAGAAGAAATCGAATCTGAAACCGGTACAGCTTCATAAACGGAATTATTTAGAAAAATTTTTTAGCTCCTGAAAAATGTTTCAGGAGCTTTTTTGTAAAGCGAAAACCACGCGCTAGGCGCGTGGTTCCGGAAAGCTTATAGCTATGCACAAAAAAACTCCTTAGGTAAACTCAGACTGCGGTCTGGCAACTGCAACTGAAACTA
>JAFZYY010000010.1 GCA_017616015.1 Alphaproteobacteria bacterium
CCATTGTGATTTTGACAAACGCCATACCGGCCATAATTGAAGTCATACCGGGCATGTTGGCAGCTCTCCTTCTGGTTATCTTTTGCGTGTTTCAATAGATATATACGCCGAAACGAAAATCCGGAAGAAAAGCAAAAAAAATCCCGGCGGGACAGCCCGCCGGGATAAATGGATCAAAAATTATTACAACGAAATCGGAATTTTTTTATTTCAATATAACTTTTTCACGATGTCGTAGGCTTTTTCAAGATCTGAAACGTTGTCGTATGTCAAAACTCCGACTTGTACCGTCAAATTCAAATCCCTTGTCAAGTTATTTGCCCGCTCGGCATACTCTTTGCGGTTCACTTCTTTTACATAAGCGGGATATTTCATTATCAAAACGCTTTGAGCGCCTTTGCCTTGAAAAACATCCGGATCATTTATCATTTTCATAAACTCTTTTCGCGCCGCCGAATCTTGCAAAGCGGCATACCGAATATGTATTTCTACAAATGCCGCCTTGCGTATCTGTTCGGGGGATTCTGCCGCGGTTTTTTTATTGGTTTCTTCGGCGGCCTGATATGTTTTAATCAATAATTGATATGTTTTTATACAAGATTTCAAAAGTTCCGGATCATCTTTGTATTTTTCTTTTGCGTCTGAAATCTTTTGCTTTGCTTCCGCTATTTTTCTTGAATAGTCGGTTCGACTGCTTTTGTAGGTCAACCGGCTTTCGATCAATTTCTGCTGCATAAGTCCGAAATCCGGTTCTTTCGATTTCCCGCAAGAACACAAAATCAAAATTCCGATCATGCAGACAATCGGAATCATACATCCCATTGCGGCGCCGGCCTTGCGCTGGCGGCCCTGCCGCGTGGTCGGGATTCCGGTTGCTCTGGCAAATCTGGCCTTTGCCGATGAAATCCCCACGGCGCGTTTCCATGAAAAGGACATTCCGAATTTCTTTCCCATTTTTCAATACTCCTTGTTATTTTTTCCTGCGGATGTAAGTTTTCTTTCCGTGACTGTTGATATAATATCGCCCTCCGCGCGGACCGATATAAATAGTTCTCGGTCCCGTATATTCGACAGTGGGTCCTCTTGCTGCAGATGTTTTCTTTTCACTGTTTTGGGCGTTTTCTCCGGACTTTGAAGGTAAATTTCCTAAATTTGCGGATTCAACGGATGTTTCTTTCTTTTGTTCGCGTTGCCTGTTCGCTTCCTGCTGTTTTCGCATGGCTTCAGCTCTGGCTTGTTTCTCCGCTTCAAACTTTTTTTCCTGCTCTGAATACTTTTCGCGCAAGTTGTCCGGCAAATCGGAAAAAGGAATTGTCGCCGCGCCGTATTCGTGCGTTACCGCAAGCCCGGAAGCATCCACTTTGTAAATCCGAAAGTTTTTATAGATTTTTCCGGATTTCAAAACAAGATCGTCGGCCCTGCCGCTGCATAAAAATACCATGAGGCAAAAGAAAAGAAAAAATCTTTTCATTTCGCCGGCTCCTGCATGGCGTCAAGCATGAAATCAAGGCGCCGGATTTGGGCGGCGACCGATCCGGTGATCGCATGATCCCGGCGGTATTTGTAAGTCTGGATCGCCGAATCGGATTTCCGGAGAAATTTTTTCAAAAATCCGGTTGACAAATGCCATTTTTCGACGATCGCCGCAAATTCGGGCTGCGGCATTTCGGCGGTTGAAACTTCCGGAATGGCGGCGGCGTATTCATCCAGCAGCCGCATGATCCGGGCGGTGAAAAGTTCTTTTTGCTCCATTTTTCGGCCTCCTTTGCCTTGCATCCCCGAAAAGTTGCCGTCGGCCCCGTTTGAGGGGCCTCCCCCGGCTGCGCCGGGCTTCGGGTACTTTCCGGGGTCCCCGCGCTCCGCACTTCCAATGCTCGCCGCGCCTGCTGCGGCTCCGCGTTTCGGTGCTTCGCGTGAGGTCGTTATTTTTCTCAATTTGCCGGTAATTTGCTGCATTTTCTATAAAATACATCGTTTTTCTGCAATTTCAACTTGAAAAACAAGAAAAACGCTGTATATTTTATTTTATTAGAAAACCGAAAAGGACAAAAACAATGTCAAATACAACCTTCGGAGCGATCGGCGGAGCGGTTCTGGCCGTGCTGATTTTCGGCTGGTGGGGCGTTTTTGTCGTGGCCTTCTGGGCGCTTGCCGCCTATGCCGAAACGAAATCCGCGTCCTGATCGATCAATTCGCCTTGAATCTGCGGCCGGGCGTGAAATGGCGTCCGGCGGTGAAGTGCCGCGGATCGCGCGCCGCTTCCGCTTCCTGCGCCGCCCGTCTGGAATGCGCAATCAAATTATGCCCGATGTCGCCGGCGGTCAACATGCAGCCGCCTTTTTCGTTGGCGGCAACGTAATTCCCGACAAGGCAATCGAGCCAGTGATTATCGCGTCCCGGAAGCGCCTTCCATACGTCAACCCGCCGGCCGCGGCCGGTGGTCGGTTCGGAAATCTCGCTTGAAAGCTGCTCGGCGAGGTTGCGGTGGTGTTCTTCGTCGTTTCCGTAAACGGTCAAACTGCCCGGATCGCCTTGCGCGGTCAAAAGCCGTTCCCGATAAAAGGATTTCCAGAAATTCGTATCGTATAGAACATAGCGGATCGACCGCTTTTTCCGGACGTTCGGGATCATCCAATTAAAGCCGATCTTGTCGCCCTGATTCCGGCGGTATTCGGAAAACGGCCGCTGCGCCGCGGTTATGCCCTGTCCCTTGCTTGGCAGCAGGATCGCGGCGAACTGCGATTCCCGGCAAAACTGAAAAACGGCGTCCGTCGACCGGCCCCAGCCGGAGTCGATGTAGGCACGTTCGATATGCAATTCCGCGCCGTCCTCCCGGCGCCACGGGCGTGAAAGCAAATCGCCGCATAAATCTTTCAAGGCGGCATAAATCGCGCCTTCGAGGCCGCTGCCCGGATAGCGGCTTGAATAGGTCGGATTTGCGTTCTTCAAACTGAAATTCCGGCGGTGCTGATCCGGGAATGCGCCGTAATCGATGATCCATCCGGTGAAATCCTCGGCCCACGCGCATACCATCCAATAAAGCAAATTTTTTTGAACGTCGATGAAAAGCGTCGTCAGGTCGGCTTTTATCGGAACTTCGCCGCGCGGCCGGTTGTTCATGCGGTCCCAGATTTGGCGGCAAGTGATCCGGTCGGCGTCGCCGGTATCGTCCGGCATGGGTTCGTTCTGGTATTCGGCATAAAAGGTTTCCTTGTCGCGGATATAAATGTTCATGGCATATTGAATGCCGCTGATCTCGTCCGGTTCGTATCGCTCCGGCCAGCTGACTTCCGCGCCGGCGTCCATTTCCTCCCGGTGTTCGCGGTAAAACTCGGTCGCGTCGGAAATGTCTTCGTTGATCCGCAAGGATTCCCGCCATATTTCCCGATAGCGGTTCCACAATTCGGTATTCGTCGGAAATTTTATCATAAGTTTCCGGCGGCGGCCCTTCCACGCCGGGTTCTGCTCCGGATCGAGGACCTGATCGGCCACGTCGCCCGGCCGGATGACGGTGCATGTCATAAAAGCGGAAATCTTGACGCCGGGGCCGGAAAGTCCGAGGATGTCGCCGGAAATGGTGCGCATCCGCTTTTTGCATTGCTCCACGGATTCGGCGCTTTCGCGGGTCTGGGGGTCGTCGATCAAAACGAAATCCGGCCGGATGTTCGTGCCGTCGGCCTTTATCGCCTTCATGCCGCGGATTCTGCCGGTGATCCCGACCGTCTTGATGATCGCGCCGCTGGCCTTGCTGCCGCGGATCGTCGGCAAAACAATTTCGTCGCTCCATGAAATCAAGGTCCGTTCGCCGCAGCATAATTGCCCGGCGGCGCGGTTGTTTATGCCGTTCAAAGCGCGGATCGGATAACAAATTTCCGGGAAATCCTCGGCCAGCAGGTCGTTAAATTCAATCTCGGTTTTGATTTCGGAAAGAATGTCGGCCGCGGCCGCGTCGCTGGCGCCGACAATTACCATGAAAAAGCGGTGTCCGTAAAAGGTGGCGAAAATCCCGGATCGCTCCAGAATGGATGTTTTGCCGGTTCCGCGCGGCGCTGATTCCGCTTGCAGGCCGCCGCGGATGATCCCGCGTTCGATCTCGCCGATGATTTCGATATGGTCGCGGCTCCACGTCTTGGTGAACGTCTGCGGGAAATAGGTTTCAAGGAAAAGCCGAAGACTTTTCCGGCATTTCTCCCGGCGGGCCGGGTCTTTGACTTCCGGGATTTTTCCGATGTCGCGGCCGGTGGCGCTGGCTTCGGCTGCCCGCTTCCGGGCGGCTTCCTTGATCTCGTCGTATGTCCGCGGGGTGGTGATCCGCTGATCGCGGGCCTGTATTTCGTCGAAAATCCAGGCCGCATACCGGAAACCGTTGATCGTCTTTCCGTCCGGATCGGCGGCGATCCGGAAACCTGCCTTGCGCAAATTGCGGCTTGCCTGATCCGGTCCCATGACGGTTCCGAGGTCGTCAAAAGAATTTAGATACTGCGTCAATTCGCCGGGCTTCAGTTTACTGAATGTTGCCATTGTGCCGGCCCTCCAGATACGCGGTGAACTTGACAAAAGAAATCGTCCCGTCCGGGTTGGTCGGCGCTCCGGCGTCGATCATGGCGCGGATCGCGGCCGCGGTCGCGGTCTTGCTGCCGGATTTGCGCAAAAGTTCGGCAAACGTTTCCGGGGTCAGGGCTTCGATCGATTTTTTCCCGCTGGTGTCGTTCATGCTTCGTTATCCTCTCCGGGCTGGGCGGGCAAGTCTGGCAGGCCGTCGTCGAACTCGCTTTCAAGGGGCGTTTCGATCTCCGGCAATGCCGTTTTTGCGAAATCCTGATAAATTTTTACCATTTGCGGGACGCCTTCGCGGGCCATTTTCACGACCGCCTGCCGGATTTTCAATTTGCTTTGCAACTGGCCTTTGTGGTATCTGGCGCGGGCGACCGGATCGTTGACGATCTGGGAAACTTCGCATTCGGCGATGATCGCCGTTTCGTCAAGGGGCATTTCCGCGCTGCCGCAATCCTCGATTGCGGATAATTGTTCTTCGGTCAACATAATTTCACCTGAAAGTTCGCTTTCATTCTCTGGATTTGCGCCGGCGGTACGCCGTGAACGTTGCTGTGTTCGCCGCGGTTCTCCGTGATGATCGAAAAAATCCGGTAATGGAAAAGGGCGGCAAGTTTATAGTATTCGTCCATTGTGGCAGAATTGGCAAAAACGTTCGCAACCGCGATCCGCTTCACGCCGCGTTCCATTGCGTTTTTCACGTTTGAATAGCAAGTCGTAATCGCCGCCGGCAAATGCGCGGGATCGAAAGTATAAATTCCGTTTCCGCGGGTGAAAAAGTCGTCGTTTTCGTAAACTTCATCGGCGATCGAAAGCGCCAGCGTGCTTTTGCCGCTGCCCGGCAAGCCCCGGACAAGATACAAGATTTTCGATTCCGTGTCGGTATGCTTTTCCTCCGGCGGGGCATAATCGGAAATCATGTCTTTTCCGATGAAATCGTCTTCATTCTCGAAAATCGGGTTCAACCACTTTTCGTTCATGGCGTAAACGTCCGGATTGGTGGTCAGGGCGCCGCCTTCGATCGTCGGATTGTTGGAATAATTCGCGCTGGCGATACATGAAACGCGCCAGCGGTCGTTCTTCAAGATGAAACCTTTGCTGTGATTGCAAGCGCCCACGCATCGGTTGCAATGGTTTTGCAACATCGCCATTGCTTCAGCGCACATTTTCCGCATCAAGTAATGCGCTATAAAGTCGCATTTCGTAATCATGCCGGATGAAATCAATTTGATTATTTCCTGCGCGCCGGGAATGGAAACCGCCCACGTGAAACATTTTACCTCGGCCGGGCCGGTGATGTTCAAAACATAGTGTAAAAGATCGTGCATCGCCCAGCTGCCGGCGGTTACAAAAAAGATCGTCTTGCCGTCGGAAAGATCGCCGATCGCGTCTTTCATCAACATATATTTTCCGGAAACCTTCAAGATTTCGTTTTCTGACGGAACTTTCGTCGCGCCGGTCTTTTTGCTGTAACCGAACAAATCTTCCGTTGTGTCGAACAATGGCATTTTTCAAACCTCCGGGGTCAAGTTTTCCCACGCGCATCCTTCGCCGTAAACAAATTCGGCCCAGCGCTTCCGTATTACGTCGCAATATCGCGGTTCAAGTTCTACGCAAACCGCGCGGCGGTCGGTCTGCTCCGCGGCAAGAATCGCCGTGCCGCTGCCGGCGAATGTATCAAGGATCGTTTCGCCGCGGCGGGTGCTGTTCCGGATCAAATAGATAAAAAGCGCCACGGGCTTCATGGTCGGATGTTCCGCGCTGGTCTGGGGCTTCGGAAATTCAAGTCCGGTTGTCGCTTCTTCCTCCACGACCGCATCCGGGGCGATCGTGAAAATCTTTGCGCCGATCCGAAATTCAAAGCGGCCGTCTTCCCGTTTCCGGAACGGCGCTTTGTCAAGTTCAATCACAGTCCGCTGCTTCCGGTCGCCGGAAAAGAAATGCGGCCCGCCGTCCCGCCAGCCGTATAAGCAAGGTTCGTGAATCCACTGGTAATCGTTCCGGCCGATGACGATGTTGTTTTTGATCCATTGCAAAACCTGCTTCAAGTGCAATCCGCAATTCCGGACCGCCTCCCGGAAGAAAATTCCGTTCAGGTCGGCGTGGAAAATATAGAAAACCGCGCCGGGCTTCATGGCGGCGGTCGCCGCGGCAAATGACTTGTTCAGGAAATCCTGAAAAGCCGCGTCCGTCATGGCGTCGTTTTCGATCGGCGTTTGATTGCTGTTGCCTTTCCGGGATCGGTTCAACATTTCATTTTTCCCCGAATAGTCAACATTATACGGCGGGTCGGTGATCCATAAATCGACCGGGTTGCCTCCGGTCACCTTCGCAACCGTCGCCGCGTTGGTCGCGTCGCCGCAAATCAAGATATGCCGGCCGAGCTGATAAATTTTGCCGGGCTGCGATCGATCCCCCCCCCCCAGAAGAACCGGTATTTTCTCCGGATCGGTCTTTCCGGATGAAATCGGGTCCTGATCGGCAAGAATGGCATTCAAATCCGCGTCGGAAAATCCGAATTTCACCATGTCGAAATTTGCCGCGGTCAAGGCGTCGATCTCCTGTTTCAAAAGATCGGCTTTCCATGTCGAAAACTCGCTTGTCCGGTTGTCCAGAATGCGGTAAAGTCTGATTTTCTCCGGCGGCAAATGATCCAGCGGCTGAACCGGAACGCGCTTCAAACCGATTTTCAATGCCGCCTGCAGCCGGGTGTGTCCGGCCGCGATGACCGGATTTTTCAAACTTTCAACGGCAATCGAATTGCACCAGCCGCATTCAAGCAACGATTCCGCAACTTTTTCAACCGCCGCGGAATTGTCGCGCGGGTTGCTCTGATACGGGATAACCGTTTCGATCGGCACGACGTGCTGAAATCTGGATAATGATTCTTCGATCAAAGCAAGTTTCTTTGAAAACTCGCCTTTTTCGTCCTTCGGCTTCTTCTTTTTCATCGTTTTTGCTCTCCTGATTCTGTTTTTTGACCTTTTGGCCGGCGCGCGCGCCTGTCAAAAGAAAGTGTGTCACGTTTCGGCATTACTTCCCCCGGGGTCACCTCCGAAAAGGGTTGTCGGAAGAACCTACCCGAGGGGTCGGGGTCCCCCGGCCGTGGTCGGGGTCGGCCGGGTGGTCGGCGGCCTCCGTCACTTCTTCGTCGCTGACGGCGGCGGCTCTGATCCCTATTGACGCGGCGAACGGCCGCATTGCCCGCCGGATCATGGCGAGGATTTCGTCTTTGCTTTTGTCCTGCTTCCTTGCAACGATCCCGGCGCTGATCCCCTGCAAAACAACTTGTCGGCAAATGGAACGGTCCGGTTCCTGCAACGTGAATATGTATTCCGCAACGTCGGCCGAAACTGTGCTGCGTTCGTCGATGATGTTTTCGGCCTGCGTCTGGTGTAGTTCAACGGTCTTTATTATTGTTCGGCGCTTCATGCGGTACATCCTGCGCAACAAATCTTTCTTTGCATACGTCAGGATCATGTTGATAAAAGTTTTCGGCTGGCTGCGCTTCGGGTTGTATTGACCGGCGCGTTCTATGAGATAGCATAAAACGTCCTGCGTGAAATCTTCAACGTCTGACATACGGCCGGAATGACGGGCGATTTCCACGGCTTTGGCCGTGGCGGTCGCCTTGATGTAATC
>JAFZYY010000011.1 GCA_017616015.1 Alphaproteobacteria bacterium
GGGGAGAATGACGCCTCAAAGAAAGATGCTGACCTCCGGGAAGCGGCTGTCATTAACCCTTACGGAATGCCGCCGTAATTTTTTCCGCCGGATGGCGGAAAAAATTTTTTTTTGGGATATGGCACTAAAAAAGGCGCAAAAGTTCCGTTTTTCGGATCTTTGCGCCTTGCTGGGGCTTGTTTCCGCCCTTATTGGGGCGGCTGTATTACAATTCTTTTCGGGGCGTTCATTGTGGCGTAAACTACATATTTTCTGAACGCCTCCACCGTGGCGGCGGGCGCGTGGCTGGTCTCCAGCATTTCCGCGAGTTGTGCGCCCGTGTATTGTCCGACTTTCGGCAGGTGGTATTTTTCCGCCGTGAGTGCCTTTGTTATTCTGTCCATCATTGCCGCGCCTCCTTTCCTTGCTCCTCCCCTGTCGGGATTGCGAAAATGTAACATTTCGCGGGCGTTGCGGTCACATCGTTGAAAAATGGGCAGAACTGCGTTTTTTGTCCCTCTTTCGGGGTGAAATAGTGTTCCAGCGGCAGCGGCAGGATAAAGGCGAATTTTGCCGCAAAAATGGCGGTGTCGTTGGCTTCCTCCTCGGTTATTCCGTCACGTTTTCCGTGAAGCAGTAACGGCAGAAGATGGGCGGGGATAAATACATTAAACATTTTGCGCCTCCTTTCTAAAAAACTTCTATCGGTTCGGGTTCTTCTATCGGCTCGGGCTGCAGGAACGCGGCGGCGGGTTCTTCCTGAGGTTCTGCCGTCTCGGTCGCTTCTTCCGCGCTGGCGGGCTGGTCGCGGCGCGTCACTTGCAAATTGCTGAACAAATAACACATATTAAAGCGTTCGCGCTCGCCGTGGGTGCTGTCCTCCTCGCCTGCGCCGTCGGCGTTCTCCATCAGTGCGGGGGTTGGCGCGGGTGCGCTGGCGGTCTCGCCGTCCTGCTCTTTCTTCTCGCGCTTGGTGGGCTGGCTCCATACGGGGAACGCTTTCGACCCTTTTTTTATGGTGTAGCCCTCACTTTTCCACTCGTTGAACTTTTTAAACTCCGTTGTGCCCTCCTCGGCGGGTGCGTACACGAAATTTAATATAAAGTAGTTCAGCGGCTGGGAGAGCAAAAAAAACGTCTGCGCCTCGCTTTTGGCTTCTCTAATCATCATTTCGCGTATGGCTCGCGCCTCCGCGCTGGCCGCTAAAAGTCTGTCGAATTGTGCGGCGCGGTTCTTCTCCTTTTCGGTCATCGGGCGGGCGGGGATTGTCTCTAAAACTTCGCCCGTGTTGGTATCAATATTTTTCATACTTTTGCAAAGTTTAAATTTGGTTCTTGTGAATTAAATTTAGATGGTGAAAATAGGGCGGCGCGGTCTGACTTTGTGCGCCGCCCTTGCTTTTTGGCGGTGCGCTTACGCGGTCAGTAGTTCGTTTTCAATCTCGCCGACTTTGGCGCAAATTTCCGCGCTCATCGCCTCGCAGAACTTTTTAACGATTGCCGTATTTGAAACGGTCATCACCTTTTTGAACTCCTCGCGGTTTAAACCGTCTTTCGTGAAGCGTTCAAAGGAGAGGCGGCAGATACTTGTTTCAAACTCTTCTTCGTCCTCCAGCTCGCCGATATAGTTTTCTATATCCTCGCGGCATTTGATGAACATTTCCCGCTTTTCTGCAATTTCGCGCTTGTGGTTGAGTTTTTCCAGTTCCTCGTCAAGTCGTTTTTGCATTTCCGCGAGGGATTCGCGGCGTTTGCGGTCGGCTTCCTCGGCGGCGCGAATCGCGGCGGCGGCGGCTTCCTCCGCGCTCATCGGGGCGGGGGCTGGTGTCGGTTCTGCGGGCTTCTGCTCCGTCTCGGTGGCTGGTGCTGCCGCTGCGGGTGCGGGCGTTGCCTCTTTCGGGCTTTCCTTGGCGGGCTGCTCCTGCGGGGTCTCCGTCTTGGGGGCTTCCTTGGTTGCCTCGGTCGGTTTCTCCTGCTTGTTCTCTGCTGCGGGTTTGGTCTCCGTCTTGGCGGTTGTCGCGGGTTTCGCTTCCTCTGCTGCTGCCGAAATCGGGGGAACGATTTCCGACTTGGTGAGTTTCAACGCGGCGGCGGGTTTCGCCTCTGCGGGTGTTCCCTTGATGGGGTCAACGACTGCCACCTTGGGCAAAAATCCGATTGCAGGGGCGGCGGGGGTCGGCGTTGTCGCGGCTGCGGCGGTCTTGGGGGTTGTGGTTTTCGCTGCGCTCTTGGCGGCTGCGGTGGCGGTTCTCGTTGCGCTGGTTGCGCTCTTGGTGTTTTTTTCCATTGTTTTGAAATTTAAATGGTGAATAAATAAGGTTATTTAATGCGGGCGGGGTCTGTTCCGCCCTTTCTTTGTCTTTTAAATAATGCCCTCTTCAACAAATGAAAAATAATTGTCGGCGGTTATTATCACGCTGTCGGTCAGTCGGATGTCGAAAAGTTCGGCGGCTTGGCGTATCTTCTCCGTCAGTAGTTTGTCGTTCCTGCTGGGGCTTGTGCTGCCGCTCGGGTGGTTGTGGCACACTATCAGCGCGGCGGCGTTGGTCATTATTGCGCCCTGCATTATAAATTTAACATCTACGGGGGCGGCGGTGGTCGTTCCCTCGCCTATCTTGTGGAGGGCTAAAAGTTTGTTCGCCTGGTTCAAATAGAGGGCGTAAAACAATTCTTTGTACTCCATATTCCGCGACATTTCGCCGTTCTCGGTCATTATGTTGTAAACATCGGGCGCGTTTTGGATTTGAGGGCGTTGCGCCGGCCTTACGGCGGTTTTGTAGTGGATTTCGATTTCTGGGGCTTTCGCCGTCTCCGGCTCTCTGTAAATGGTTGTTCGGTTCATTGCTTTGGTTTTTTGATGGTGAAAATTGGGCGGCTCTGCTGCTTGTTTTTCCGTTTATCAACGGCGGGCGGGTCTGAATCGCCGCGCCGTTTGGCTGTGTAGTTTTATTTTTCGTTTCTTGTTGCTAATCAGTTTTTTGCACGCTTTTTTTTTGAAAAAAAGCCGTTAAAGTGTAACGTGTCCCGCCTCTCGCCCTGCCCGCGCCGTTGATAAACGTTTCATCTTTTGCAC
>JAFZYY010000012.1 GCA_017616015.1 Alphaproteobacteria bacterium
AGGGAATCGAACCCTCGTATTCAGCTTGGGAAGCTGCTGCTCTGCCATTGAGCTACACCCGCGCTTCTTTTTCTATTGAGGCTGTCTTTCTATAAATTCGTTGAAGCTTTGCGTGGACAATTCCTGTTCCAACTGAATGGCTAACCGTTTTAACAGATCGTATGTCATGCCCATCCATATTTTTTCGCGCGCTTCAAAAGAAGCTTCCTGATCAATAACGGTTTCGGATTCCGGCAAATCACGGCTATCGGCCGATTTGCGGGTTTCGCTTAACACACGGCCTTCGCCATCGGTAATTTGCAACGATACTTCAAAACGGCCGATATATTTATGCTTGGCCGATTTATTCAAAGAGCCGCCCGTGTAGATCCGTTCTTCCACAATGCTGGCGTCAATAATTAAAAACCGGACGTGACGATCCGGCGTTTTGTCAACGCCAAAACGATTGGTCGCCCATTTGTGAATGATCTGTTCCGGATAAACCAACATCAGCTGATCAACATTCGGCGCTCTGGTCGGCATGTTATAGCTGGAAATGAATTTGATGTCCTCCGCTTTCAGCCGGATTTTTTTACCCTGCGGCAACAAAGGATAGGAATCGCCCGGTGCCCGCTGAACATAAGGCGTTTCAGAATACGCCTGCGGCTGACCGGACGGGGCTTGCTGATCGCTGGGAACATAGTTCTGCGTTTGCGGGTCATAACGATATTCCGGACCGGAAGCGCAAGCTTGAACCAGTAAAACACCGGCCGCTAAAACAAATAAGCGTGAAAGCTTTAAAGACATTGTGGTTAATCCTCCGTTATTCCCCTGTGGTTAAATCTTCTAAAGAAAGAGTATAGCTTTTTCCGCAGAATTGACAATCAACTTTTATCTTTCCGTCGACAACCATTTCCTGCCGCTCCTGTTCCGAAAAGCTTTTCAATACCCTTATTACCTTGTCTTTCGAACATCGGCAACCAAATTGTATCGCCCTTTGGATAAAAAAGTGTAAATTATTGGAGTGATACAAACGATATAATAATTTTTCAAGAGAAAGTTCGTCGTCCAGCATCTCTTTTTTTGTGGCAGAGTGCAGTAAAACGCTTGCCGTTTCCCATAAATCCGCGATTTCGTTTTCCTGAAAAGATTCCGCGATCTTTTTATCAAAAGGCAACCGTTGCAACATTAAAGCCGCGCCAATCCACCCTTTTCCGCTTTCGTCCGGCGGGGCGACTTCGATTTTCAGCGCCGTGTCTATCTGTTCGGACTGTTTGAAATAAGCTAAAACGCAATCCGCTAAAGTCGGCTGCTCCAGCGCGGTGATGCCCTGATAGCTTTGATCCTTCGTTTCCACGTGAAACGACAGCGTTCCTTCTTTAAAAAAGGTCGGAATCGGCGCCGCATTTTCTTTTCGGATTTTTTCGTACGCTTCGGCGACGGCTTTTTCATCAAAACGCGAATAGCCTCGCATTTTCCCGTCTGCCGTCATGTCGACCGCCAGCATGGAAACGGGACCGGAGCCCTGAATCTGTAGCGTGAATACGCTGTCAAATTTAATGACGGAAGCCAATAAAGCCGTCAAAAGCGCGCTTTGAGCGATCAAAATACCAATCGGCTCCGGATAGTTATGCTGCGAGATGATCGTGTCCAGCGTTTTTTGCAGGCGCACAGCCTGTCCTCGGGACAGCCCCGAATCGATCAGAAATGGACAAATAATATCAGTTGTTACGTCAGTCATGCGGCTTCTCTTAAAATCTGTCAGATATTGTGATAACTTCCTTTAAAAAAGTTTAAAATTCGGGTATAAACAAGCAGACATTATACAATATAAGGATCGATCGTGCCGGAAAAAAAGATCTCCGTTAAACCGATTACGCAAAAACGTCTGACGAATATCGCTTTGCATTATCTGGAAAGATATGAAAGCTCGTCCGAAAATCTGCGTTGCATTTTGCGGCGTCGGATATTGCGCGCGGAAATGAAGGGCGCGGCAATTCCCGCCGAAGCGCCGGCATGGGTTGACTCCGTTATCGCGGAAATGCAAAGGCTCGGATATATCGACGACAGGCGATTTGCTTCGGTAACGGCGGAAAAATACAGAAAAGTCGGAAAATCAATGCGCTATATCGGGCAAAAACTGGCGCAGGCGGGCGTGTCTGCGGAAATACAGGCGGAAATTTTCGCTCAGGAAAACAATTCTGACGAAAATACCGAAGAAGCCGCCGCTTTCCTTTTGGTGAAAAAAAGAAAGCTCGGACAGTTCCGTCCGGAAAAAGACCGCGCTCTTTTCCGCAAAAAAGATTTGGCCGTTTTGGCGCGCGCGGGTTTTTCTTATCAGACGGCCGTAAAAGCTTTGGGGACGATTGAAGGAGAAGATGATGACTGGAATTGATTTGATCATTTTTGACTTTGACGGCGTTCTGGTCGACAGCGAAACGATGGGCTGTCAGATTTGGTCGGACGTTTTCGCTAAACACGGCATGACCGTTTCCGCGCAGGACATTATGGAAAAATATACCGGCAAAACGGGAACTCTGATTTGCTCTCTGGTTGAACAGGAATACGGCTACCATATCCCAGACGGCTTTCTGGACGAGGTCAACGAAACGACGGAAGAAATTATGTCCCGCGAATTAAAGACTGTCGCCGGCGTTTTGGAAACAATGCCGAAGTTATACGTTCCTGTTTGCATCGCTTCGGGCAGTCGTCCGAAACGGCTGAATATGTGTCTGGACGTGACGGGATTAAGACGTTGGTTCCCCGATGAAACGGTGTTCAGCTCTCATTTTGTCAAAAATGGCAAGCCGGCGCCCGATTTATTCTTTTACGCAGCGGAAAAGATGAAAGTTTCGCCGGAAAAATGTCTGGTGATTGAAGACAGCACCGCCGGCATTATCGGCGCTAAAGCTGCGGGAATGAAAGCGTACGGCTTTATCGGCGCTTCTCACTGCACGCCGGAGCGCGGTCGTCAGTTAATCGAAAACGGCGCGGATCTTTTGTTCGATGATTTTACAAAGCTGCCGGAGCTTTTGAAAGTTTAACCGTCCTCCTTGTGCAAAAGGACGGAAACGCTGATCAAAGCAAAAATCAAAGGCGGACTCCATACGGCGAAAGCAATCGGCAGGGCGGTTGAAAATCCTAGCGCGTAAGTGATTCTCGTCATAAAATAAAGCAAAAAACCGCATACAATCGCACAGGATACTTTCAACGCGTTGCCTCCTCTGCGCTGATTCGGATCGACCGAAAAAACAGCCGAAATCAGAATCATTGTCATTAATAAAAACGGCGAAACCAATAAAGACTGTAAATGCAGACGGTGCGAATGCGACGAAAATCCCGAATTTTCAAAAAAAGCGATAATCTCGGGTAAATCCCAGAATGAAATCGTTTCCGGCGAGGCAAAGTTTTCCTGAATCTTGCCTAACGTAAGGTCAGTAGGAATATCCAGGGTTTCGGAGACTTCAATAATTTTTCCGTTTTCGAAAGTTCTTGCGTTTTTTAATGAGAAAACCCCTTTGTTTAAAACAGCTTTGAGGGCGTCGATTCGCTTCAGGAAAACATTCTGATCCGAAAAAATCAATATGCTGATGTTTTTCAGATTCAGCTCGTATTTTTCCTGATGAATGCCGCGTGCATGCAAAACATACATTTTTCCGTCTCGATGCTCCCGCAACCATAATCCCTGAGAACTCGAAATATGCGGTGTTCCCTTGCGATCTTCATCTAGTCGCTGGTATCTGCTGAACATAGCCGCTGAAAAAGGATTGAATACGGTAACGGAAAAAAGCCCTATTATAAAAGAAGTCAGTAACAGCGGCGTGACAAACTGCCAGACGGATTGGCCTGCGGCCCTGATGATGACCAACTCGTGGCTTTTTGTCAGTCGGCGGAATACGATAATCGAAGCGATCAAAACGATAAAAGGCAAAATCGTTAAAATCATGTTCGGCAGCTTCAACAGCCCCAACTTTAAAATATTCCCGAAACCGAAAGAGGAAACGGCTTCTTTTTTCATCAGCTCGATAACGTCGAACAGCAGAATAATAGCCCCTAAGGCCAGCATAACCGCAAAAAAAGACATCAGGAACTGACGAACAATATATTGACTGATAATTTTAGGCGCCGGCATGGAAAAATCCCTTCCAAAAACAGGACTGAAAAAATAGCACAAATAATTTAATAATCCTAGAAAAAAGGTGTTGACATGTTAGTAAAGAAAGATTATACCCTGATTTTGCGCCCTAAAAAAGGGGGCGTGGGAGATATTAGCGATAGTGGATATGGAGAGAAGAGATATACAGGCAGCGGCTGTTTAGAGATGGTCGATGTATCGTGTATATTTCAGACGAGGAAGTAAGCAAGGCCTATGCTGC
>JAFZYY010000013.1 GCA_017616015.1 Alphaproteobacteria bacterium
TCCGCGAAACTGATCCGCACGACTGCGGAAGCGTTCCGGGAACGATTCCGCACGATGTCATTCTATTACGGACTTGCCGCCGATTCGGAAAAACTTGCCGCAGCGCAGAATGCCGGAATGGAGAGGATTGCCGGAATCCCGAACGGATTGTTCCGGCAGGACCAATCTATGGATATAACGGTCCTTGTTCCGAAGCAGAAGGATCTGTCCTGATCCGTGATCCGAAATTGAGCCTGAAGGAAGAATAAAAGTTCAATATCAGCAGAAAGAAAATTATCTGGCAGTTTATACTGCCTGATATAACAAAAAAGACAAAATCACCTTGACATCCTTTTTTGCAGTATTATATTAGAAAAAGGTATGATGAATAAACAGAAGGTAGTGTCAAAAATAAAATGAAAAAAATAATAAATTTGAATGAAAGGTAAATATCTACAAATGGGGCCCCGTGCAACAATAATCAGCAGTCATGTCATGTTGTTATTCAACGAGTTACCAACAGTTCGCGCTTCGACTCCGACGAGCTGTGCGGGCCCATTCTCATCGAAGCACGCCCTATTGATAACTCTCATTTTGGAGGAAATCAATGTTTTGTGTTGCAAGTTGCTTATCATTAAAAATTTAACCAGCGTTTTTCAAAAAACTATTTGACACTAACGAAATTTATCATAGGAGGAGAATTGCATGTAAAGTGAAACGTGCCGACATTCCCCGGTCGGCGGCGGGATTCCGATGCTGTGCGGAATGAGCGTCATGGTAGGCGGCTTATACATTGCCGCAGTATGCATGGAAAGTCCAGCCCGTTATTACAAAATACTTCGGATTTTCCCGAGCATCGAAACAAAGCACAGGTTTGACCGGTCCGGAATCAGAAATTGTTCTGCCTGATCTTTCGGGAACGGCGATGGCCGGAACGTTTGCTTGCAGACAGACGGAAATTATCCATGATGCCGCAGGCCCGGCGGGCTTCGGCCCAGCTGCCGCCGCCGAGTTTCTTCATGCCGTATGCCAGCAAATATTGATGATTCTTGCGCATGTTGGGATAGGCCAGATCTTCACCATTGCCGTAAAGACTGCGGATTTCTTTGCGGATCTGATCTTCAGTCATGCTTCTGCGTATCCGGATGGTTTCGTAATCCAGTCCGGCCATTCGGACAGCCTCGCCCCAGGATTTAAAATGATGGATCGATGCCATATACAGCGTTTTGCAAGTGTTTTGCACCTGTTTACAGGACAACGGTTCGCCGTTATCATACCGTTTTTTGATTTCGGCGACAATCCGCATCCGGCTCCATACCCGATATTTCCGAATGGCTTTGTAATCGAGTCCGCAGGCGGTGATGGCATTGCCCCAGGAACCGAAAAGCCGTTCGGCGGCTGCATACACGCTGGGGTGATTCGTTGAGAAATAATGAGAATTCAAAGGCTCCTTGCCATTGGCAGCGAGGATGACATCCTGAATCATATCGGGCGTCCAGATTTTCTTGAACATGTAATTCGATTCCGCTCGGTTTGTTCTATTCATTTTTATGGGTAAAAGAGTAATATACCGCCGAATACCGGATATTGCAACATAAAAACGGATGTACAACGCAAAAAATTGCGATATTTTCCTGCGTATTATCGGTTTTTGTGCCTCCGACCTTGAAAAAATTCGATTTGATGCTACTGTAAAGGAGTCAGTAGATAGTTGAAAATACCCTCCTTTCGGTCTGTTGTTGCGAGAACTTTCTACTGACTTTTTTGTCGGCAGAGTCGCGCCCTGTCGCCGCCCTCCGTCTGCAGTTCCTTCCGTTACCCGTCCTGCCCGGCAATCGCCGCGACAGGCCCATGGAAGCGCCAAAGGCGGTCGGGATTTTCCTGCAGTGGTTCCCGCCATCACCATTCCCGGAAATAGTAAAGCCGCTGATGCTCATTCGATCTGCAACGAATTTTTCGATGGAACGGGAAAATCTTCTTGACATCCGACTGGCGGCAATGTATATTATCCTCATATTGGTGGTCCTGCTATTGGATCCGTGTGTCTGCGGAGAATGTCCGACTGGGCCATCCGGGTAAATGGGATTGAATCCGTGTGTCCGCGGAGAATGGGTGAATGCCATCTGTGAGATCGGTGAATTTTTCCGTTTTTGCCTTTGTGTCTATGGAGAATCGTTTATTATCAACGACTTGCGAAAACGGAGAATGGTTCGGATTTGATTAAAAATGGGGCGCCACTCTTCCTGTAATTTTCCGGTCGAGGTCACACCGTCCGGATTTTTTGTGCCCGTCGTTCGGGGTTGATTTCCAATGACTTAGCTAATTCCGGAAAAACGGAGGA
>JAFZYY010000014.1 GCA_017616015.1 Alphaproteobacteria bacterium
GCAACGTTCAGTTGTTTTTTTTCCATTGTTTTGAAAATTTAGATGGTTAATAAATAAATGAATTAAGGCGGGGCGGGGTCTGAAGTCCGCCCCTGTTTTTTTTCGGTTAAATAATGCCCTCTTCCACGAATGAAAAATATTTGTCGGTTGCCAAAATTACGCTGTCGGTCAAATGGACATCGAAAAGGGCGGCGGCGGTTTTTATTCGCTCGGTAACTTTTTTGTCCTCGCTGCTGGGTGAGGTGCTGCCGCTGGGGTGGTTGTGGCAGACAATGACGGCGGCGGCGTTGGTCATTATTGCGCCCTGCATAATAAATTTAATGTCAACAAGCGCGTTTCTTGTCGTTCCCTCGCTGATTTTGTGAACGGCTAACAATTCGCTGGCGGTGTTCAAATAGAGGGAATAAAACAATTCTTTGTATTCCATATTTCGGGACATTTCGCCAATTTCGGACATAATCCGAAAAACATCGCTTGCGCTGTTGATTTTGGGACGTTCCGCCGCTTTAAGGGTCGTTTTGTAGTAGATTTCAATTTCGGGGGCGGTTATGCCCTGCGGCTGGGGGTAGTTTGCAGTTTGTTTCATATTCAAATAATTTTAGATGGTGGGAAAAATGGTTATAAACGGCGGGCGGGTCTGAAACGCTGCGCCGTTTGGCTGTGTAGTTTTAATTTCGTTTTGTTGTTGTTAATCAGTTTTTTGCACGCCTTTTTTTTGAAAAAAGGGCGTTAAAGTGTAACGTGTCCCGCCTCTCGCCCTGCCTGCGTTGGTGATAACCATTTTTATTTTTTCACGAAATATGAAAAAAACGCTTTGAGGGCTGGCGGGTGGGTTGCCTTTGCGGGGTGGTGCTTTTCAGTATGTCAAAGAACGGGAGCGGGGCGCGGGCGCGGTTAGTTGGCGCGGATTGCCTTTTTCAGTTCGGCAATGCGGGCGTTTGTCGCTGCCTCTTGCGCGGGTGTGCCAACGGGAGAGGCAAGGAGGGCGGCAAGTTCGGCGCGGGCGGTGCGGGTGGCGTTGAGTTCGGCGGCGGCGGTGCGGATGATGTCGGCGAGTGTTTGCATAGTGGCGGCGGTTTTAGGTGGTTAAATGCTCATAAGGTTGTCAATGACGGCGGTGGCGGTTGCTTCGCTCATACGCTCATAAATGCGGGCAATATCGGCATAAATGGCGGCTTTGCGGCTGGCGGGGCTGGTTGCGTACATACTCCAAAGGTTTTTTAATAGTCTTGTGTAGGTGGTCACTTCATCGGCTTTCATAACTTCAAAATTTTAGGTTGTTAGTTGCGGGTGGTTTGTTATCCCCTTTGTTTTATGTCGCTAATATACAGAAAATTATAATACGCTCCAAATTTTTCTGCACTTTTTTTGAATTTTATTTTACTGAATATCAGCAAGTTAGAAAATATTTTTAGAAAATTGCATTTTTTACAAAAAAACGGGGTGATTTTTCGGAGCAAATTTGCGATTTTTACGCAAAGTTAATATATTGATATTCAATTATTTACGCATATTTTGAAGGGTAAAAACTGCACGAAAGCGGCACGGCGGCGGCGCAAAAAGCGAGGGCGGCGGCGGCGTGCGCCGCCCGTCCACATTGTAAATATCCATACATTTTTCTTCCTGCTTATTTATACCTTTTCTTCGGCTTGCCGCCCGTCCACATAATAAATATCGCCACATCCTTTTTCCAGCACCATTTATACC
This sequence comes from Alphaproteobacteria bacterium, assembly GCA_017616015.1. Lineage (GTDB taxonomy): Bacteria > Pseudomonadota > Alphaproteobacteria > CAAGCB01 > CAG-977 > UBA11549. The sequence goes on from JAFZYY010000014.1 coordinate 1,708, forward strand.
TTTTTCACGGCTTTCCGAGCCGTCCACCCAGCCCGTCCACACGCTGGAGGGCTGGTGCCTGTGTCAGCCGAAAGGCGTTCTATGGGCTTCTTTCGGGGCAAAAAAGAAGGACTGCGTGTGCAGTCCTTCTCGGATCAGTGTTGATGTCCCCAGAGCCTCTCCCATCCGGGATTATTACCTTGTGTTTTCTTCCTGATAAACGCTTTTTTGCGTGTGGTATTTTGTTGTAGGTGTGTTTATTAGGATTTTTTCAGATTTGCACAAACAAAAACGCTGTCGTGGTCTTTGACAGCGTTTTTGTGTTCCTTGATGTCCGCGACAACGATTGAAGCGGTTACAAGCCCCTTGGGGCGCAGTTTGAGCGGAAAGCGTGCCCGGTCGCCCAAATCATAAATCAATAAGTATCATCGTACTTTATATCGGTATAAGCGCCATACCAGTTTGTTTTCCAGCTGTATTTGCTGCCCTTGACGGTTATGTCCCTGACTTCCACATTGACTTGCGGATTTATCTCATAGGTTTCACCATATTTTCTATAGTCACGATATTCCTTTTCCATTTTCCAAGTCGTGACAAGATAACCATAGTAAGGTTCCGTGTTGTTTACTACAACGAGGCTGTCTATTTTGATTTCTTTTACGCCCTCCAGTTTTTGGACTGTCATCGGGAGTTCTTTTGATTCGGTCTCAACAATCCCTTTCTTAATATCGTCTATTTTGATATGGACGCAAGAGGCCATAAGGGCCATTGCAAAAAGGAGGAATAAGGTTTTTCTCATAGTGGTTTATTTTTGTTGGTGTTTCTGTGCCTGTTATTTGTATTGGTATTTCAAGCCCTCCCGTGTGATGTTTTTCTTGATGTTCATATCCTTGTCAATCACTTCTATGAAGGGCACGTCGATATAGTGTTCCGCCCCATATCCGAAGGAGATTTCCTCTTTGGTGGGCGGTCTGTGGTACTCAATGGTTCCCTCGTCATTGAGGTTGAGCAGTCTCAAATTGCCGTTTTCCTTCTTGTTCAGTTCCTCGTAGAAACTCTCTGCGAAGTCCTCGAATTTGGCGGCTTTTGTGCTTGAAATCATCACGTTGAGTTCCTCGTTGAACTCTTCGCCGTTTTGGTAGATGACGTGGCAGAAACCCTTGCTTTCGCCCTCAAACGGGAAGACGGCGACAAGTTTCATTGTGTCGGGTTCGTAACGGAAACAGACGATTTTTCTGCTTTTGTTCTCAATGTTTTGCTCCATGGTTGTTGTCCTTTTTGATGCTGCAAAAATACGAATTTTTCATTTACCCACTCTTGCCGGGACAAAACTTCCGCCCTTGTCTTTGAGTTTCTCGCCGAACTTCGTCCACACAATCTTGTCGGCTGCGTCCGAGAAGTGTGTGGCTTCCTCCGGCAGCACTCCCGAGGTCTTGCGTTCGCTGCTCTTGTCTTTTTGCAGTTTGCCGTCCACGTCCTTTATTTTGGCGTTGTTCATGGAAATCAAGGTGAAGCGGCACTTGTCGCCGTTGAACCTTGCCAAGGGGAGGTTTTCGCGCTCCTCGCGCAGAATCAAGCCCCAAAGCAGGTATTTGTCCGATTGGGGCGGTTCCATGCCTTTGTGGGCGTGCTCGATGACCTCCCAGC
>JAFZYY010000015.1 GCA_017616015.1 Alphaproteobacteria bacterium
AGATTGCGGAAGGCTTGCTGGAACACCAGGCGGCATAAAGTCATTTAACAAACAAACAGCCCTTTTCGTTTAACGGAAAGGGCTGTTTTTTTACACGCTTGAGGGGCGCGGCTATATCGCTGACAACCTACGATTCAACTTTAATCTGCAACGTTTCTCTGATATACTAAGAAAAAACGTTTTTTCAGGAGGGAAAAATGTCCGACGAAACAGAACAAGGAATATCACCGGAAGACAGAGAATTATTAGATCTCATATCCGGCATTAAGACTGAAATCACAATAAAAGATTTTCAGCAGGTCATGGTAAATGACGTCACAACGATAATAAACACCAAAGAAAAGACCGGTTATATAGACAGCGACCACCCGGGAACTTTCGATATCAGTCAAATTATTCCTTCCTTGAATAAAGGAGAGAATTACTGTCAGGGAACATTCTCGCACGCCTGGCTGACTGCTCTGGACGATAACAGCATTACTTCAAACACCTTAGACGGCAGTAGAACTGTCAAAGGGGAAGTATCCACAAACGGCGCCATAGAATCCTTTGACAAATACGAATGGAAAGAATACTGGCCGGATAAAAACACCCGTAAATTCCTGATCAAAAACAACGAAGGAAAATTCGTTGAATATAACGCCGAAGCCGAACAAAGAGGGGAATACGCAGAAAGACCGGATTACAAATGGAAAGACTGCACTTTCAGCATCAAAGATTATCCGGAAGGAACGACGCTACGCGACATGCTCTGGGAAGGATATAATTCCAACCCTCAGAAAATTCAGGAAGGGGCGTTGGTTCTGGCACCGCGCAAAGGAAATTCCAATTCGTTACACGCGATGATGTTCATGGGGTTTGATAACAGCAAACCACCGAAGCCTATATTTACTTACGCAAACAACGAACGGAAAAATTCGCCCGACAACGGATACTGGACCAAATACACGGCTGATAACAACCGTTGCAGAGCCGGTGATTGCTATGTTGTCAATATGCCGAAAGTTGCTTCCATCGAAATCAGCGAAGCGGAAAATGAACATTTTCAGGAAAAGGGAAGAGACCAATATGTGGCCGACTTTATCAAATATCTGAATGAAAATCCGTATCTGAAGGATAAGCCGGAACTGAAAGCGGAATATCTGACGCAACTGGTCAATCACTATAAAGAAAAAGATCCGGCGTATGCTGAACAAATTTCTGCTTTTGCGCGCGGAGAAATAACGGAGCTTTCTTCACAAAGAATGCCCCAATTCGAGCTTAATCTTCCAGCTTATGATCGAGCTCCCGCCGACACGACCTATTATTATACCCGTTTCAACATTCATAATGATGTTACCGTACCTCGCTTAGCCAATATAGACGCCGAGAATGTCGGTACCACATCGCGGGAAAACGGCGAGACAGAAAGGAGCGTTTCGCAAACGTTGCAGTTAAGAGGCAATGTAGAAAACGAGTCCATAGGCAATGGTATCCGCCATACCATATCAGGAAATACGCCCGTGACGACAACGACAAGATCGTCGGATCGGACTGTAATGACACCGACGCTGATAAATCAAGCGACAAGCAGAACTTTCTGATTTATTAACCTCTTAAAAAAGGCTCCGGTAACGGAGCCTTTTTCATTGCTTATTTTCCCGCATGGAGCAAATCGGATACCTGCCCTATCCATTCGGAAACCCAGACTGTAATATACGGAATGTTCAACGAAATGATATGTTGCGCCAGCTTGAACAAAAGCGCCAGAACGATCGCCGTCCCGATCGTCAGCCCCAGCCCTTTGGCCAGACCGGACAGGAAATTCAGCCAGAACAGTTTCTTCGGACTGTTGACCAGCTCGATGTATTCAAGCAACTGAGCATGGTTAAATTCGTCAAAAAGCTTTTTTACGATTTTCAGCGTTTCTTTGGAACAATCGACCGTTTGTTCCGTCTGCTCCGTTTCTTCCTGCTTTTGTTCATTCATTGTTTTTTTCCGGTTAATAAATTTATATCCCGTATTATGCCAGACATTTTGATTTATGGAATATAAAAAAGTCCCGCGACATTTTGCGAGAGGATTTTTTTATCCGTCTTGACTTTGAATTTTTTTTCTTACTATATATTCATTCATCTGTTTTATCTTTTGAGGGTATTATGAAAAAAATATCTGTTTTTTTATTTGTTCTGTCTGTTTTGATTGGCACCTCCGCCTGCACACAGACAAATACGTCCGCGACGGCGACATCGTTTTTAACGGCGGACGAAATTCCGACTGTCGCGAAATTCATGCCTTTACCGCCGAAACCGGAGGATCCTGCGTTTGAAAACGATCTGCGCAGATACGAATGGGGCAAAACGATGCGTAAAACGAAACGCGGAAAGCTGGCCGTGGAAGATGCCGATTGGAGATTTGAATATCTTGCGAAAATCTTTTCCGAACCGTTCGGCATGACGATTTCCAAGGAAAACACGCCTGAAATCTGGGCTTTGTTGGAACGGTTGGATAAAACCTCCGAGGAATGCAGCCACAAAGCGAAAAAACGCACCATGCGCGCCAGACCGTTTGTGCAGTTCAAAGAACGGACACCGGTTCCCGCAGATGAAAAAGTGCTGAGAAAGAATTCCTCTTATCCGTCCGGCCATACCACCAAAGGATGGACGTTCGCGTTAATTCTGGCCGAAATCAATCCTGAACGTCAGGACGAAATCCTGGCGCGCGGATTTGAATACGGGGAAAGCCGCGTCATTGTCGGTTTCCATTATCAAAGCGACGTTGACGCCGCCCGCGTAATTGCTCCGACAATGCTTGCCAGACTGCACACGAATGAAGACTTCGTCAAACAGCTTCAAAAAGCGAAAAAAGAGTTTCAGAGCAAGAAATAAAATCCGAAACGGAAAATGCGGCGTTAAACGCCGCATTTTTTTATCGTCATTGCGAGCGCAGTGAAGCAATCCATAAAGAAAAAAACTCAAATTTTCTGGATTGCTTCGGCACGAACGTGCCTCGCAATGACATAAAAAAGTTCTTACTTCATAACAAAGCCCCGCGAAAACAATTCCGCAAGGCTTTTTCCACAATCAAGTCTGTATTTACATATCCGTCAGCAACAGCTTTATTTCTTTTTCAAGGTTTGAACAGAGTTCGTCCCTATCATTGTATTTTGTTTTTATCATTTCGGGGCAATCCAACGCGATCGCTTTGATGAACAAAAGATACCGTAAATTAATGTCGCCGTCCCAATAGGATTCGCGAAAGCCGCATATCCCTTGCTTTTTCAGCATTTCCGTGCAGGCTTTTGCCAACGCGTAACAGAACGCCTTATACGACACGACGAATTCTTTTTTCTGTACCCGTACTTCGTCCCGATCCACGTCCGCCCGATGAATTTCCAATTCGATTTTCAAATCGAATTCCCTGTCAAGTGTCGGTTCGTGTTCAAGCGTCCAATCGACCCAACTGCCTTCCTCGTTCCAATCAAATTCGACTTTATACGGAACTTCCACGGTCGTTTTTTCCCCGTCCTCAAAAACCTCTATTTCCTTTTGTTCGGCAAAATCTCCGCTATTCCCGAAAGGACCGTCGAAAGCATCGGGATGCAGATAATATGCAGCCCTCAACAACGCCCGAAACCCGTCCCCCAGACAATACGTCGTGCGCATCTCAACGATTTCGTCATCGACGCAAAGCCGCATGTGCAACCACCCCGCGCAGACATCGTAAAATTCGATTTTGATTTGTTCGCTTCGTTTTAAATCAGCCATGGATTTTTCTCCGCTTTTGCCCCGATATTATAACAAAAAAGCCTTGCGAAAACAATTCCGCAAGGCTTTGTCAAAATCCGTAAAAAATTATTTCTTCAAATAATCTCTCAACAGCACTTCGGCGATCTGAACCGCGTTCAACGCCGCACCTTTGCGCAGGTTGTCCGCAACGCACCAGAAGCTTAAACCGTTGTCAACCGTCGCGTCGGAGCGGATACGGGAAACAAACACGTCGTCTTCGCCCGCGACTTCCGCCTGCGTCGGATAACCGCCCGCTTCACGCGTATCCAGAACGGTGACGCCGGGGGTCTTCTTCAAAACGAAAGTGGCTTCCTTGTCGGAAATTTCCTTTTCCGTTTCGATGTTCACATATTCCGCATGGCTGACAAACACGGGAACGCGCGCGCAGTTCGCGTGGACTTTGATTTTCGGATCCAAAATCTTTTTGGTTTCCGCCGTCATTTTCCATTCTTCCTTCGTCGCGCCGTCGTCCAAGAAAATATCAATGTGCGGAATGACGTTGAAAGCAATCTGTTTGGGGAACTTGTTCTGCGTCTTGGAAATTTCTTCGCCCCAGTAAATGCCTTTCGTTTGGTCGAACAGTTCGTCCATCGCCGCTTTGCCCGCACCCGAAACGGACTGGTAAGTGGAAACGACGACGCGCTTGATGTGGAAAGCCTTGTGCAAAGCCGCCAAAGGAACGACCATCTGAATCGTTGAGCAGTTCGGATTGGCGATAATGTTTTTCTTTTTATAGTCGGCGACGGCTTCCGGGTTGACTTCCGGCACGACCAACGGCACGTCCGGATCCATACGCCATTGAGACGAATTATCAATCACGACACAGCCGGCCGCCGCGATTTTCGGCGCATACTTCTCTGAAACGGAACCGCCCGCAGACATCAGAGCGATGTCGATCCCGTGAAAATCGAATTTATCCAGATCGTGCACTTTCAAAATCTTGTCTTCGCCGAAAGAAACGTCTTTGCCCGCGGATTTGGCGGAAGCGACGGCGAAAACCTCGTCAGCCGGAAAATTTCTTTGCGCCAAAGTTTTTAACATTTCGCGCCCGACATTTCCCGTCGCGCCGACGACAGCAACCTTAACCATGTGTGTAACACTCCATAAAAAAATAACAAATGCCCGCCTGCCGGAAATCCGGCATCGGGGAATAAGCCCGCCCCGGTTTCAGAGAAGGGAGGGCGGATAAAACTCCGCGCCCCCTTCCAAAAGCCAGAGGCAGAAAGCGATTATTTCGCCGCTTCAGTATCTTCGGTAATACGAGCCGCCTTACCGCGCAAACTGCGGAGGTAATACAGCTTGGAACGGCGGACTTTACCGCGGCGGGAAACTTCCACTTTCGCAACATTCGGGGAATAGACGGGGAACACGCGTTCGACGCCTTCGCCGAAAGAGATCTTGCGGACGGTGAACGTGGAGTTCAGACCGTCATTCTTGCGGGCGATGCAAACGCCTTCAAACACCTGAATACGTTCGCGGTCACCTTCGACGACTTTTGCGTGAACACGCAGGGTGTCGCCGGCCTTAAATTCGGGAAAATCGGCTTTCTTCGCCAGTTTTTCCATTTGCTCTTTTTCGAGCGTTTTAATCAAATCCATTTTTTTATCCTCTCGCTTTTGCGGTTTCCAGATAAGCGTTCCACAAATCCGGTCGCCGCTGTTTTGTTAATTCTTCGGCTTGAGCCAAGCGCCATTCGGCGATCCGCCCGTGGTGTCCGGAGTTCAAGACCTCCGGCACGCAAAGCCCTTTCCATTCAGCCGGTCGGGTGTATTGCGGATATTCCAGCAACCCGTGACTGAAACTTTCTTCGTCCAAAGAAGCGCTTGATCCCATGACGCCCGGAAGCAATCGAACGATCGCGTCCAACAATGCCAAAGCCGCCGGTTCCCCGCCCGATAAAACGAAGTCGCCCAAGCTGACTTCCTCAAACGGATAAACCTGCAACACGCGTTCGTCTATTCCTTCGAACCGGCCGCAAAGGAAAGTCGCCTCCCCCTCTTTTGCCAGATCTTCCGCCATCTGTTGCGAAATTCGCGTTCCGCGCGGCGAAAAATAGATCAACCGTGTCCCCGGTTTGTGAACCGCCTCAACGGCTTTTCCCAGCACGTCCGGCCGCATGACCATTCCGGCTCCGCCGCCGAAGGGCGTATCGTCGACCGTTTTATGACGATCCTCCGCAAAATCGCGAATATTCGTCACGTTCAGCGACCAGATCCCTTCATCAAGGGCCTTCCCCGCCAACGAACACCCCAGATAACCGGGGAACATTTCGGGGAAAACGGTCAGCACGTTCGCCGTAAACAAAGACATTTACGACTCCGGCCGTTCTTCGGGTTTCGCTTCCACGCTTTCGGGCAGACAAACCGTCATTTCGCGGTTTTTCACATCGACTTCGGGAACATTCTTTTGACAAAAGGAAATGAAATCCTCCACTCCCTCGATCTCGATCATATCCCCCGCGCCGAAATTATAGACCGCCGCGACTTTGCCCAGAACGCTTCCGTCCGGCGATTTCGCCGTCATGCCGACCAAATCGGCATAGTAGAATTCGTTCCCGGCCGTTTCAGGCAACCGCGAGCGGGAAACGAACAGCTCCGTCCCCCTTAACGCCTCCGCTGCGTTCCGATCCGTCACACCGTCGATTTTAACCAGAAACAAGTCCTTGTTCTTCCCGACGATTTCGACCTTGAAAGAACGCTTTGCCGAAGCATCGCTCAATTCCCCGAAAGCGGCAAAATCCGCCGCATTGCGTGTAAAGCTTTTGACTTTGACAAGTCCGCGAACGCCGTGCGCCGTCGTAATTGCGCCGACACAAATCAGATTTTCACGTTCGCCCGTCCCTGTCATCGTCCGTACTTCTTTAACCTAAAAAGAAAGTTAAACTTCGGCAGGAGCGGCTGCTGCTTCAGCGGCAGCGGCGGCAGCTTCGGCCTTAGCCTTTGCGCGTTCCTGAGCTTTCGCTTTCGGAGCCGACTTCTGCGGGCGTTCGTTGATAACGGGAGCCGCGCACAATCCCTGCTTCGCCAACAATTTGGCAACGCGTTCGGTCGGTTGAGCGCCGACGCTCAGCCAATATTTGATGCGTTCCGCTTTGACGACGACACGGTCGGCATGATCCGCCGGCAACAGCGGATTGTAATAACCGACGCGTTCAATAAAACGACCGTCACGCGGCGCGCGCTGATCCGCCACAACGATTTTGTGGAAAGGAGCGCCTTTCGAACCGCCGCGGGCAAGTCTGATACGAACTGACATTTTTTGTTACCTCACTTAAAAATCAAAAATCACGTCTGCATTATGACGGAAATCCGCCGAACGGAGGGAATCCCCCCATTGAGCCGAAACCGCCGCCGAGACCGCCGGGCAGACCGCCGAACAATCCCCGCTTTCCCATTTTTTTCATCTTTTTCATCACGTCGGCAATCTGTTCGTACTGCTTCAACAACTTGTTGACGTCCTGAACGGACTGACCGCACCCGTCGGCGATGCGCTTTTTGCGCGACGCCTTGATGATGTCCGGATTACGGCGTTCTTTAGGCGTCATGGAAAGAATGATCGCCTCCTGCCGTTTAAAAACTTTATCGTCGATTTTAGCCGCTTCCAGCTGAGCCTTGAACTTGCCGATTCCCGGCAACATGCCCAGCATGCCTTTTAAATCGCCCATTTTCTGCACTTGCCGCAGTTGCGACAGCATATCGTTTAAGTCGAAGCGGCCGTCCATCATGCGTTTTGCGACGCGTTCCGCTTCTTCCTGATCTATTTTTTCCGCCGCCGTTTCCACCAAAGACACGACGTCGCCCATGTCCAGAATGCGACCGGCCAGACGATCGGGGTGGAACGGCTCCAAAGCGTCGACTTTTTCGCCCGCGCCTAAAAATTTAATCGGGCAACCGGTCACGGCGCGCATCGACAACGCCGCGCCGCCGCGGGAATCGCCGTCGATTCGGGTCAGAATGATACCCGTCACGCCGATTTTTTCGTTGAATTCGCGCGCGATATTGACAGCGTCCTGCCCGGCCAGAGCGTCAACGACCAGAAGCGTTTCCTTCGGCTGAACCATCGAACGGATTTCGGCGACTTCGCCCATCATTTCCAGATCGATGTGCAAACGCCCCGCCGTATCCAAAATCACGACATCGTAGCCGCCTTTGCGCGCTTCCGTCATCGCACGGGAAGCAATCGCCTTAGGCTTTTCACCGATGATGATCGGCAACGTGTTGACGTCAATCTGGACGCCCAGCTGAGCCAACTGTTCCTGCGCCGCCGGACGGTAAACGTCCAACGAAGCCATCAGGACTTTCTTCTTTTCCTTCTTCAGACGCAACGCCAATTTTGCGGAAGTCGTCGTTTTACCGGAACCTTGCAAACCGACCATTAACACCGGCACCGGAGGAACCGCCGCTAAATCAAGCGACTCGTTTTGCCCGCCGAGCATTTCGACCAAAGCGTCGTGAACGATTTTGACGACCATCTGAGACGGCGTTACCGACTTGATGACTTCCTGACCGACAGCTTTTTCGCGAACTTTAGCGATGAAATCCTTGACGACCGGCAAAGCGACGTCCGCTTCCAACAAAGCGATACGGATTTCGCGCATAGCCTCGTCGACATCGGATTCGGACAAAGCCCCCCGATGCGTCAGCCGCGAAAACACGCCGTTTAATTTTTCCGCCAGAGTGTCAAACATTTTTCCCCGCAATCCCTACGCAAACAAAAAAGGCGTCTGTGAGCGTATCTTCACCGGCAGACGGACCTCCTTGGAGGCATAAGGCTGTTAAAACCTTTACTGAGTGAGGTTTTTATACTCGTCCGACGCGCAAGAGTCAACCTGAATCTTTATTTTTTTGAAGCTTTGCTTTGATTTGACATCTTCTTTTTGTTACTCTGTCCCCGTTTCAACATTAAAGACTAAAGAGTATGTCCGTTCAAATCGTCACTTTCGGCTGTCGTTTAAACACTTACGAATCTTCTGCGATACAGGAATTGGAAGGTCTGCCGGACAATATTATCGTTGTCAATACCTGCGCCGTGACCGCGGAAGCCGAGCGGCAATGCCGGCAGACAATCCGCAAATTGAGACGCGAAAATCCGGACGCTTTTCTGGTCGTGACGGGGTGCGCGGCGCAAGTCCGTCCCGAAGTCTACGCTCAAATGCCGGAAGTCGACCGCGTCTTGGGCAACCGCGAAAAATTCAAAGCGGAAAACTTCGCTCCCGAACAACCGGAAATTCTTGTTTCCGACATCGACACGCCCGTCGATTTCGACCTGCCCGAACCCGTTTTCTTTAACGAACGATGCCGCGCTTTCATTCAGATTCAGCAAGGTTGCAACAATCACTGCACGTTCTGCATCGTCCCGCAGGCCAGAGGCAAAAGCTCGTACCTGCCCGCCGAAAAAATCTTGCGTCACGCCGAGAAATTGGTTGAACAAGGGTATAAGGAAATCGGCCTGACCGGCGTGGACATTACGGACTATCCCGATTTCGCGAAACTGGTCGAGTCTTTAACGAAAGTGGCCGGATTAAAGCGCGTGCGGTTAGGTTCTCTCGACCCCGCGTGCGTTCATGACGATTTAATCGAACTGTTCGGCAAATCCGACGTTTTACAGCCGCATTTGCACCTGTCCGCGCAATCCGGCGACAATATGATTTTAAAACGCATGGCGCGCCGCCATTCCCGCGAGGACATACTGAGCTTATGTCAAAAATTGCGCTCCGTCCGCCCCGACATCGTTTTCGGTGCGGATTTCATCACCGGCTTTCCGACGGAAACGGACGAAATGTTCGACAACACTCTGGAACTGGTCAAACGGGCAAACATCACGCATCTGCACGTTTTTCCCTATTCCGTCCGACCGGGAACGCCCGCCGCGAAAATGCCGCAGGTTCCCGTACCCGTACGCAAGGAACGCGCGAAGATTCTCCGAAGTGTCGGAGAAAACTTGCTTTTTGAGTATATGCGGGGCAGAATAGGACAAACGGCCGAAGTTCTGTACGAAACCGACGGAAAAGGTTTGTGCGAACATTATCTGCCGGTCTTTGTCGGCGACGGTTTTTCGGCCGGCGATTTTGTTTCCGTCCGGCTGACGGGGGCTGAAAACGGCGTCTTTAAAGGGAGTGTTTTGTAACATTATGGCAGGGTGGTTTGAACGGATAAAACAGGGATTGTCGCGCACGGCGGCGCCGTTGGTGACGGGCATCGAAAACCTGCTGACGAAAAGAAAGCTCGACAAAGACGCGCTGACCGACATTGAAGACCTGCTGATTATGGCGGACGTCGGCACAAAAACGGCTTCCGCTCTGACCGCGGAACTGGCGAAGGAAAAGTTCGACAAGGAAGTCACTTCCGAAGAAGTCCGCACGTTTTTTGCCGATAAAATCGCCGCGAAGCTGGAACCTTTCGCGCAGGAATTGAAAATCGACCCCGCGAAAAAGCCTTTCGTGATTTTAATGGCGGGCGTCAACGGCGCGGGCAAAACGACGACGATCGGCAAAATGGCGCAACAGCTTAAAGACAAGGGATTGAAGGTCAGCTTTGCCGCCGCGGACACGTTCCGCGCCGCCGCCGTCGAGCAACTGAAAGTCTGGGGCGAACGCACGGGTTGTCCCGTCGTTTCGAAGCCGACCGGAGCGGACGCCGCCGGATTGGTGTTCGACGCTTTGACGCAGGCGCGTCAGAACGGCGACGACGTTTTGTTCATCGACACGGCGGGACGCCTTCAGAACCGGTCTGAACTGATGGACGAGCTGCAAAAAATCATTAGGATCATCAAAAAGCAAATACCGGACGCGCCGCACGCCTGTCTGCAGGTGCTGGACGCAACCGTCGGACAGAACGCCCATTCTCAGGTTAAAATCTTTTCGGAAACGATTCCCGTTTCGGGACTGATTCTGACAAAACTGGACGGCACGGCGAAAGGTGGTGTTCTGGTCGCTTTGACGGAAGAATTCAAACTGCCGGTTTATCTGATCGGCGTGGGGGAACAAATTGACGATTTGCGCCCCTTTAAAGCGCAAGATTATGCCAAATCCTTAATGGGATTGACTGCGAAGGAGACGTTATGACACGCGAAAAGAAATTAGGATCGGGACTTTATTTTTCGGCGGAAGAACTCTTTCCCGCTTTATTATTGCTTTCATGCGCGTTTTTGAAAACACTCGCCGTTACGGCAACGGACGCGGGCGCTTCCGTTTTGTTTTTAACGGAATCTTCCGGACAAAACATTCCGCAAATTCTGATTGCGACCGCCGTTTTGCTTTTCATTATCTGGCCGGTTCTTTCCGCCCTTAAAGAAAAAAGCCCGTTAATCCCTTCCCTTATACTGTTCGCGGCCGCCGGCGTTTCCTTTTTGCTTTACGGCGTCGCTTCCTTTATACCCGAACCGATTCTCGCGCCGGTTGCCATGGTCTGGAAAGAAGGTTTCCGCATTCTGGCGGAAGCGGCTTTCTGGCTGACGGCTTTCCGCTTCGGCGTATTTAACGGCAAAACCCGCCTGCTTTTAGTCCTTCTGATCGCGCAGACCGTCGGCATGCTCGGAACAAGCGGTCTGATTTTACTGACGACGGAACACCCCGAAACATTGATTTTATACGCCGCCGTTTTATCCGCCGGCACAGCCTTTCTGTTAAAAATACTGATTGACAACGGATCGGCCCCCATTCAGCTTCGTTTTGTTTCGGACAAGAAAAAAACCGGAAAAACGGGTAACGATTCCTTACAAAAGAACTTATCGTTGAGCTTCTTTATTTCTTCCGGCATTTTGTTTTTCGCCGCGGGAATTTTCCAATATTATTTCCTGATTTCCGCCGCGGAATTTTCTGCGGGACAAGAAGATATTCTTTCCCGTATATACAGCACTGTTCTTGCCGGAACGGCCGTCGTAACGACCGGCGCATTCTACGTCTTTTTCAAAAGCCGTCTGAGCCTTTTCGCCGGACTGTTTTTATTGCCCGTCGTTTTATTGGCAGCGGCGATCGGCGGGTGGTTTGCCCTGTTCGGCATCATCGTTGCGGCTCAGATCGTTTTCGGATTGGCCAACAGCGCGAAAGAAGCCGTTTTGCAGACAATCCCCTTAGCCGTCTCTTTAAGAACGGGATTTAAACAAACGCTGTTCCGCAAATCCGTCATTGAACCGGTCGCCCTGGCCGTCAGCGGAATATTTTTACTGATTATCGAACAAAGCGCGACCGAATTTGAATTTTTATACTTTACGGGCGGACTGGCCGTCATCGTCCTGATGGTTATCGTCGCCGTGCGTCAGGCTTATCTGGCGCAGATATTGAACATGCTGAAAAAGCATCTGTGGCGCGGCGGAAAACTGTTGCCGGCCGGCAAAGAAATCAACAGACATCTGCAGGATTGCCTGAACAGTCGGGAAACTGAAAATGTCTTATACGCTCTGCGCATTATTGAAGAATCCATAACGCCCCGTTTTCTGCATTATTTAATGAGCGCTTTGCATCATGATAACGAAGACGTGCGTTTATACGCTTTGTCGAAAATCGAAGATTTGAAATTATCTTCGGCCGTACCGGAAATATTAAGACTGTTGGAAAAAGATGACAGCGTCGCCGTGCGTCAGAACGCCGTGCGTGTCATTTGCCGTCTGGGCGGCGCCGAAGAGCGGGAAAAGGCGGTCACCCTTGTTCAGGATCCTCTTTTAAAAGAAGGAGCTCTGACCGGTTTGCTGGCCGTCGGTCGGGAAGGTGTTTTCGTCGCAATTAAATGTGTCGCCGATCTGTCCGTCTCTCCGGACAAAAACGACAGATTACTGGCTGCTGCCGTTCTCGGAAACGCCGGAAATCCCGCTTTTTATCAACCCTTACAGTCTTTGCTGGCGGATCCGGATTCGGACGTATGCAAAGCCGCTTTAAAAGCTGCCGGAAAGCTGGTCAATCCGCTGTTGCTGCCGGCTATTACGGAGACCTTCCGCTATTCGGAATTACGGGAAGAAGCCTGCGCCGCTTTGTTGCAGTACAGAGAAACGGCTTTCAACGAAATCGATCGTATTTTGGATTCTCAAAAGTATCCCGTTCAGTTCCGTATCTTATTAACGCGTTTGGTCGCTCATATTGCTTCGCCCGAGGCGGAAAATTTCCTGTTTAAACATATTCAAATCAACGATCGGCGCGTCCGGTTTAAAATTATTAAAGCTCTGGCCTTATCGGGCTATAAAGCAAGCGGCAAAGCCGTCAACATCGTCCGTTTGTGTTTGTACGACGAAATGGAAACGGCCACCGGTATTCTGGCTGCGCTTCACGCTTTTAATAAAAATAAAGACGAAGAGCTGGATCCTTCTTTGAATATTTTGAAATCCGCGCTTAACAGAGAAATCGAATACATCAAAGAACGGGTTTTGCTTTTATTGGCGTTGTTATTTCCTTCAAAGGAATTGATTGAGTTTTTAAACACGTACAACCCGATTGTTCCCGAAAACGAAAAGACAATCAAAATAACGGACAAACTTCTGTCCGGCGAGTTAAAAACGCTTTGTATGCCATTGTTTGAAGACAAACCCCTGCAACAGAAACTGGCGTTGTTAAGACCGCAATTCTTTCCGCCCGTTCTGCCGATCAACGGCCACATTCAGGATATTTTGGAAACGCCCGTCGGTGAAATGGCAGATTGGACGCGCGCCTGCGCCGCTTATACCGCAGGGTATGCAAAAGACATCGCTTTCGTCAACGCTTTAACGGCACTGCTTCCCGATGCGGACGCGATTGTAAGGGAAACCGCCGTCTGGGCTTTGGGCAAAATCCTGCCCCGCGAAGAAGTTGCCCGACTGATCGCCGGCAATCTGGAAGATTCTTCCGTTTATGTCGCCCGTATGGCTCGTTTTGTTACGGACGGATCGGGACAAATCGTTTTTTAGGAGTATCGAAAATGCGCTTAACACTTGAAAAGGTTTTAATTTTAAAAGACATTCCGCTGTTTGCCGATTTACCGGAAGCGGCGTTGTCCGACATTATCTCCGCCAGTGAAGAAACCGCTGCGATGATCGGAACCGACATTGTCAAAGAAGGCGACGAATGGAACGATTTGTATATCATTTTGCAGGGACAGGTCAGAGTGCATAAAAACGGTCAGACCGTCCGGGAATACAATGCGCTGACGACATTCGGAGAGCTGGCCGCGTTAGACGCCGAAACCGCCAGAGAAACTTTTACCGCTTTGGAAGATACGACGCTGTTTAAAGTATCCGGTCCCGCACTGTACCGGCTGATGAACGAACATAAGTCTTTAGAAAAGAACATGTTTAAAATGCTGTGCCGGCGCCTGCGTTCGGCTTATCAGCAATAGACTATTTTCCGAACGATCCGACTTTGCCGACCAATACGCCGCCGGCATCTTTTTGCGACGTCAGAAGTTCCGTAATTTTCACGCCGATATAGCCTTCGTCCGTCACGATGACTTCGCCTTTGGCAATGGGAATTTCATTTGCCAGAATTTCCACGGGCTCGTTCATTTGGCGGTTCAGTTCAACAACGGCGCCGCGTCCCAGTTTCAGCAACTGATACACGCGCAGAAGCGTGCGCCCCAAAACAACGGATAAATCCACATTGACTTCCATCAGCGCTTCCTTATCAAACACATTTTGAAGCACGGTCGTTTTGCTTTGTTCTTTTTCCTGTTCCATTTTTCCCTGCCCGTTAAAAATCAAAGGCCGCCGTCATCAGTTTTTGCGTATACGGCTGCTTCGGTTCGTCGAACAAATCCGGATTTTTGCCCGATTCGACGATTTGCCCGTCTTTCATCACATAAATGAAGTCGGCCAAAGCTTTCACCACCCGCATATCATGACTGATAAACAGATATGCCATTTTATACTGTTTTTGCAAATTTTTCAAAAGCTCTATAATCTGCGCCTGCACGGAAACGTCCAAAGCGCTGGTCGGTTCGTCCAAAACGACCAATTTCGGCCGCAGCACCAAAGCGCGGGCAATAGCGATTCTTTGTCTTTGGCCGCCGGAAAAAGCGTTCGGATAGCGGTTTAAAATATCCGTCGGCAAACTGACGTCCGTTAAAGCCTGACAAATCAATTTCTCGCGCTCGTCCGCAGAAAGTTCCGGCCGGTGAACGCGCAAGCCTTCTCCGACAATCTGTTCTACCGTCAGCCGGGGACTGAGCGACGCGTAAGGATCCTGAAAAACAATTTGCATCTGCGTTCTCAAACGCCTTAACTTTTCGCCTTTCAAAGAGCTTAAATCCGTACCGTTGAAAATGATCCGCCCTGAACTTGCCTGCAATTTCAGCAAAGAATATCCCAAAGTCGATTTGCCCGAGCCGCTTTCGCCAACCAGACCGACCGCCTGTCCCTCTTTAACCGACAACGATACGCCGTCAACCGCGTCAAGCCGAATCAACGTTTTGCCGAACAAACTTTTCTTTAACGCGAAAGAAACGGACAGATCATGACAAGACATCAATTCCTTTGAGTCTGAGGCAACTTCAACCGGTTTTCCCGACGGCCGCGAAGCCAACAACATTTTCGTATATTCATGCTGCGGATTTTGCATCACGTCTTGTGTTTCGCCTGTTTCGACGATTTCTCCGCCTTTCATCACGCACACACGCGAAGCGATCTTTGCCACTACGTCCAAATCGTGAGAAATGAATAAAACCGCTAATCCCAGCTTTTTCTGCAAGGTTTTGAGCAAACTCAATATCTGCGCCTGAATCGTTACGTCCAAAGCGGTCGTCGGTTCGTCGGCAATCAGCAAATCAGGCTTGTTGGCCAACGCCATCGCGATCATCACGCGTTGCCGTTCTCCGCCGGACAGTTCGTGCGGCAAAGCGTTCAGCCGGCGTTCCGCATCGCGCAGTCCGACCATTTTCAGCAAATCAAGGACTCTTGACGCCGCTTCCTCTTTTGTGATGTCCGTATGCAAAAGCATTGTCTCGGCCACCTGCTTTTCAATCGTATGCAACGGGTTTAAGGAAGTCATGGGTTCCTGAAAAATCATCGAAACGCGATTGCCGCGAAAATCCCGCAGAGTGTACTCGTTTGCGCCAATCAGTTCTTTACCGTTAAACTTAATCGATCCGGTCGGGTGAGAAGCATACGGATAATCCAACAACTGCATCACCGATAACGCCGTCACCGATTTGCCCGAACCGCTTTCGCCCACAAGCGCCAGCGTTTCGCCTTCTCCGATTTGAAAGGACACGCCTTTAACGACAGGCTCCGCCTTGCCGAAACGAACGCTTAAATTTTCTACGGACAGCAACGTCATTTGTTTTTCCTCGGATCAAAAGCGTCCCTGACGGCTTCGCCGATAAAGACGAGAACGGTTAACAAAAAGGCCAGCGACACAAAAGCGGAAGCCGCCAGCCACGGCGCCTGCAAATTTTCTTTGCCCTGCCGCACCAAATCGCCCAAAGACGGCGACCCCGGCGGCAACCCGAATCCCAGAAAATCCAAAGCGGTCAGGGAAACAACCGCCCCCGACAGAATAAACGGCAGATACGTCAGCGTTGCGACCATCGCGTTCGGAAAAACGTGTCTGAATATAATCGTTAAATGCGGTACGCCCAGCGCGTAGGCCGCGCGAACGTAATCAAAATTCCTGGCGCGCAAAAATTCGGCGCGCACGACGGGAACCAACGCCGTCCATGAAAACAAAAGCAACACGAAAAGCAGAGTCCAGAACCCCGGCACAATCAGACTTGAAACGATAATCAGCACAAACAGCTGCGGCAAAGAGCCCCAGATTTCCAAAAACCTCTGCGCGAACAAATCGATTTTTCCGCCGAAATAGCCCTGCACCGCGCCGGCAAAAATTCCTATTGCGGAAGACAGTGCGGTCAAAATCAACCCGAACAACAGGGAATACCGCATGCCGTAAATCAGCCGAGCCAAAACGTCGCGTCCCAGATCGTCCGTCCCGAGCCAGTTTTCACGCGTCGGCGCGCTCGGCGCGGGCGTCGGCAGATTATAGTTGATCGTGTCATAGCTGTATTCGATCAACGGCATGATGAAAAAGCCTTTCTCATTGATTTTCTTTTGCAGATAAGGGTCTTTAAAATCCGCCGCCGTTTTGAATTCGCCGCCGAAAACGGTTTCGGGATACTGTCTGAAAATCGGGAAATACCAGCTTCCGTCATAGCGCACGACGAGCGGTTTGTCGTTTGCGATAAAGTCGGCCATCGACGTTAAAACCAACACAACGCAAAACACGATAAAAGCGTAAAAGCCACGCCTGTTCGCCCTGAATTTGTTCCAACGCTGTCTGATGCGCTCATTCATGGCGGCCTCCGAAATCTATGCGGGGATCGACCAGATGATAGGTCATGTCGCTGACAAGGTTCAGCACCAACCCGATCAACCCGAAAATATACAGCGTGCCGAAAATAACGGGATAATCCCTTGTCATCACGGCTTCAAAGCCCAGCAATCCCAAACCGTCCAGCGAAAAGATCACTTCGATTAAAACCGATCCCGTAAACAGCATTCCGACCAGCACCGCCGGAAAGCCTGCCAGAACAATCAACATCGCGTTCCTGAATATATGACCGTACAGCACCGCCGTATCGCTCAATCCTTTGGCTTTGGCGGTCAGGACGTACTGCTTGGAAATTTCTTCCATAAACGAGTTTTTCGTCAGCATCGTCAAGCCCGCAAAGCCGCCCGCGACCATCGCGCACACAGGCATGGCCAGATGCCAGAAATAATCTTTGATTTTTTCCGCCGCGGAAAGCTGTTCCCAATCTTCGGAAAACAGTCCCCTCAACGGGAACCAGTTCAGATAACGCCCTCCGCAGAAAACGACAATCAGCATCATCGCGAACAGAAAAGCGGGAACGGCGTACCCGACAATAATCGCCCAGCTGGAAACGGCGTCCCATTTTGAACCGTCGCGCACCGCTTTGAATATGCCCAGCGGAATAGACACCAGATAAATGATCAGCGTCGTCCAGACACCCAGAGAAACAGACACCGTCATTTTTTCTTTAATCAGCCGCGTCACGGGCGTGTCGCGGTAAAAGCTCTTGCCGAAATCAAAGCAGAGATAGTTTTTCATCATCGTGAAAAAGCGCGCATACAAAGGCTTGTCAAACCCGAATTGCGCTTCCAGTTCTTTGATCAAAGCGGGATCAAGCCCCTGCGCGCCGCGGTATTTCGAAGCGACGGCGTAATTCTGTTTCTGAGAAACCGAAGCCATACCCCCGTCGCCGGCGCCCGTGCCGCCGATTTTCGCAGTCGCGGCGCCGTCGCCCTGCAATTTGGCGATGACCTGCTCGACGGGACCGCCGGGAGCCAGTTGAACAAAAATGAAATTCACGGCCATGATGCCGAACAACGTCAACGGAATTAAGGCCAGACGGCGCAGGAAATAACGAAACATCAGAACCACTCCTTCAGTTGTTGAAGAACGGTTTTCTTCGCGGCTTCCGCCTTGGCTTTTTTTTCGTTGCGCAACGTCTGCAAAGCGTTTTCCTTTTCGGGATCGATCCACCACGTCATCATCTGAACGCCTTTCATCACGGACACGTCAGGCATACCGAACTTGTCCCAATAAACCAACCGCACGGAAGGAATGTACCAATGCGGCACGACATAATATTCCCACAACAACACGCGATCCAACGCTTTGACGGCGGCGACCAGTTTTTTACGATCGGGCGCTTCGATAATCTTTTCGATCAACGCGTCCGCGACGGGATTTTTAATTCCCGCATAGTTTTGCGATCCGTTCATGTCGGCGGCGGCCGAGCCCCAGAAATAACGCTGTTCGTTGCCCGGGGAAGTCGATTGCCCCCAAATAGACACTATCATATCGTAATCAAAGGAATCCAATCTGTTTTTATATTGCGTCGTATCAACCGCGCGCAACGTCGCTTCAATGCCCAACCTCTTCAGATTGCGGATATACGGCAGAGTAATTCTTTCCCACGCGGCGGAAGACGCCGAATCAATCAGGATTTCAAAACGGAACGGCTCGCCGTTTGCATTTTTCAGAACATTGTCCCGAATTGTCCAGCCGGCTTCTTCCAACAAAGCAAAAGCCTTTTCCAACTGCGGGCGGATATTGCCGTCGCCGGCCGTTTGCTCCAACGCGAAAGTTTCTTTGAACACTTCCGGCGGCAATTTGTCTTTGTAATTTTCCAGCAGCTTCAGTTCATCGCCCTTCGGCAGACCTTTTGAAGCCAGTTCCGAATTGTCAAAATAGCTTTGCGTCCGTTTATACAGTCCGTAAAACAAGTTTCTGTTTGACCACTCGAAATCGAAAACCATACCCAAAGCCCGCCGGACTTTGCGGTCGGCGAAAACCGGACGGCGCGTGTTAAAAACAAACCCCTGCATTCCCGACGGCAAAGAATGATCGAAACTCTTCTTAATCAAACCGTCCTTTTCGGAAAAGCCATTATAAGCGGACACCCACTTTTTGGCTTCGTTTTCCACGCGCACGTCAAAAGCGGCGGACTTGAACCCTTCCACGGCGACCGTCGCGTCGCGGTAATAATCGTAGCGGATTTTATCAAAGTTATAAAAGCCTTTGACCGACGGCAGATCTTTTGCCCAGTAGTCCGGATTGCGTTCGTAAACGACGTAGCGTCCCGTTTCAAAATCGGCGATCTTATAGGGACCGCTGCCGACAATCCTGTCAAGCGTCGTTGCCGTAAAATCCTTATCTTTCCAATATTGCTCGGACAGAACGGGCATTTGTCCCAAAATCAGCGGCAGTTCGCGATTGTCGCCTTTTTTAAATTTGAACAGAACGCGCATCGGTTTATCCGCCGTGACCTCCTCCACGTTGCCGTAATAATAGCGGAACATCGGCAATCCCTTTGTTTTCAGCATATTGAAGGAAAAAACAACGTCCTGCGCCGTCACGGGCGTACCGTCTGAAAAACGCGCTTTTCTGTTAATATTGAAAGCCACCCAGGAACGGTCTTTCGGCATTTCGATCGTCTCGGCGATCAATCCGTATTCGGAAAACGGCTCGTCAGCGGATTCCACCATCAGCGTGTCAAATATCAGCCCCGTTCCCGCGGCCGCAACGCCTTTAATCACATACGGATTGAACGTGTCAAAACTGCCGTACGCGGACATTTTCAGCGTCCCGCCTTTCGGCGCGTCGGGATTGGCATAATCAAAATTTTTAAAGTTCCACCCGTATCGCGGCGCACCGTGCATGGCTACGCCCCGAACGGCAGGCGCCTGATATTGAGCCAGCGCCGGAAAAGAGAATAATAAAAATAAAGCCAAGCCCAGTTTTTTCATTTATGCAGAGCCTCGATCGTTTCTGTCAGCAGATGTTTATCCCCCAAAGCTAAAACATGCCCGCCTAAATCCGCGTTGTCAAACAAATCGTTTCCGTCCCAATCCGTCATCACGCCGCCGGCGCCCGTCACAACCGGCACCAACGCCGCATAATCGTAAATCTTCAAGTCCGCTTCGCAAACAATATCACCCGATCCCGCCGCCAACAGCCCGTAGCCGTAACAGTCCGTGCTGAAACGGGCGATTTTCGTTCGCGCGCATAAATCTTTGAAACGACGTTTATCCGCCCGATTAAACATTGTTTCGTCCGCCGTTGAAAATAAAACGGCCCGGTTCAAAGCGGAACAAGGCCGCGTATGTATTTCCCGACCGTTCAGCGTTGTCCGTTTTCCGGAAACGCCGATCCAGCGTTCCTTCGTGTACGGTTGATTAATCACGCCGACAACCGGACGTCCGTTATGCAATAAAGCGATTAAAGTGCCGAACAACGGAACGCCCGCGATAAAAGATTTTGTGCCGTCAATCGGATCCAACACCCAGACGAATTCGGCGTTTTCGTTTTCTTTGCCGTATTCTTCGCCGACGATGCCGTGATCGGGGAATCGCTCTTTCAATAAATCGCGCATGATGCGTTCGCTGTTTTTATCCGCTTGCGTAACCGGAGAAGTATCCGCCTTATCTTCTATATCAAGCGGGCAACGGAAATATTTTAAAATTTCTTTTTCCGCCGCGTCGGCCATCAGAGCGGCAAATTCGCTTTCGGCTTCATACATATTTTCGGATCCATTTCAGCCCGTCCGCCGTTTTCAGACGCGGCGTGTAAGAACAGCCGATGTGTCCCTGATACCCTTGCGTTTCCAACAAAGAAAGCAAGTAATCGTAATTCACTTCGCCGGTATCGGGTTCTTCGCCCATCGGCACGCCGGCGATACGGACATGACCTATCAGAGAAATCAGAGAATCTATCGTGTTGCTTAATCCGCCTTCACAGGACTGCGTTTGATAAACGTCGAACAAATATCCGAACGCTTTATTGTCGTTTAATTCGTCCAACAGTTCCAAAACTTCCAATGTGGAGGAGGGATAAGCGTCCGGCATTTCCCGGGGATTTTTAAATCCCAGCAAAATTTTTATTCCCGCCCGACGCACTCGCGGCGCAACAGCATGAAGAGCAGAGGCAAAAGCCTCGCGTTGAGCCTCGAATGTATCGGGCGGTAACCCTTTAGCGGGGACATAGAGTTTTTTACACCCTAAAAAGTCCGCCTTGTCAAGCAAATCGTCCAAAAAATCCAAAAATTTTTGTTTTGACTTTTTTTCAAAAGCATGCGCCGCCCGTTGTTCGGGCACAGTAATAACGGAAACTTTCAATCCTTTATAAGCGGCGGCGTCCCCCAATTCCCCCATTCCGATTTTTTCGGGAAATGTAAACTCTACGGAAGCAAAGCCGTTTTCCTTCGCCGCCTTGCATCGTTCCAAAAACGGCAATTCGGTAAACAAACGATCTATATCAGCGCAAAACGAAACCATACTGTTACCCAACCATTTCTTTCATACGAGCGGCGATTTCATCAGCCGCGTTCAGTCGTTTATGCTCGCCTTGCCGAACGGGAACGGGATTTTCCGTCAATTCAACGGCATATCCTTCCCGATAAAGCTCCTGATGCAATAAAGCGTGCTTTTTGCCGGCCGTTCCCGGCGGCGCGTAAATATAAACCGGAGCGGACGCCGCGCAGGCTTCCGAGCACATCGAAACGGAATCCCCCGTTACGATAATATGATCCGCCAACGCCAAAAAACCGAAATAAGGATTTTCTATTTCCTTATTGCCCCAACTGTAAAAGAATTTCGGTTCCGGCAAAGCGTCGCGAATGATTTTTTCCTGTTTTTCCCCTGTCCGGCGCGACGTCGTGACCAAAAAAGAAGCGCCGCCCAACGAATTTGCCAAAGCCTTTGCCCGTTCGGCCAAATCCGCGGCCATTTCCGGCGTAAACGGCTTGTTTTTCGTTGCTCCGCCGATAATCAGCGCAACGCGGGGAAGCGGCAATCCTTCAAAAACGGGAGCCCATTTTTCCTTTTCCACTTCAAGACGTTCCGGCGTAATTCTGTGCGGTGCGCCGGTCACGCGCATAATATTCGATCGAACCGCTTTGCACCCGTCGTGATTGGGCAAAACGATTAAATCAAAATCATCTAATCCGAAATGTCCGGGGTACATAATCTGAACTATCTTTGTTTTTCCGCCGGATTTTTTCTTAATATAACGCAGCAGAGGCGCGGCACGGCGACCGGCCGCCACGGCAATATCGGGAAACGGCTCTTTTATTTCGGCAACGGTATCCGCCGTCACGCCTAACGCGGAAGCCCCGCGCAACACATTCGGCAAAAGAACCGCTTTGGTATAACGCACTTCTTTGATTTCCGTTTTTCCCGCGAACGCTTCGGCCGTTCCCAGAGCCTGCGCCGTATTACCGGCTCGATCGTCAGCTAAAACCCATATTGTTTTCTCTGTCACGTTGCCCTTCTTTTGTTAATGAAATTCAAATGAATTTAAAATAGAATACCTGTAAATTATGAAAAAAATTGTTAAGAAAGTGCTCTTTTATGATCAAAATCGCATATTTTTGCCTGATGTGCCTGATCGGACTGTTGCCTTTTTCAGCCAACGCCCAGGAGACAACACAAATTCCGGAAAACTTTGATCCGCTGGAAGAACGCTTTAAAATTGAGGGAGCGTATGTCCCGAATTATCGCGAGCTCATGCGGGACGTCATCGTCGCTCTCGGCCAATACGCCAGAGAAAACAATCCGAAATTTCAGATTATCGCAGACGGAGGACAAACCCTGCTTACCCGCGGAGAATGGGAAAATGATCTGGACGATCTGCATCGTGCCGAAATGGCCGGCGCTAAAAGCGACGACGAACGTTTTCTGCTAAAGCTTTTCTCTCCTGAACACCCGATTGTTGCCGGCTCCCCTATTCGACGCTATATTTCGGCTATCAACGGATTGTTACTCACAAATCAGGTCTGCGGCGGCGCAACGGGAAAACTCAGAGAAGATATTGAAAAAATAGCCAAAGAGTATGGTTTGTCTTTAATCGGCGTGGAACATTGTTCTTCCGAAAACGAAAAAAAGGACGCCGTTCTGACTTTAGCCAAGAAAAAAATCCCCGTTCACACGGACACGGATAAATCGCCGGTTTTTGACAAAATACCGCCCGCAAAAGAATTGTTTTTGGAAAACCCGGCAAACATTGATTCCGTTGCCAAAGTGCGCAATATA
Organism: Alphaproteobacteria bacterium; assembly: GCA_017616015.1. Classification (GTDB taxonomy): domain Bacteria; phylum Pseudomonadota; class Alphaproteobacteria; order CAAGCB01; family CAG-977; genus UBA11549. Next base: position 23,274 of record JAFZYY010000015.1, read on the forward strand.
CTGATTTTAACGGATACGCGCAATTTCACGGATAAGGATTTGCTGATTAAATCTTTGGGCGATACAAATTACGATTTATTGATCGTTGATCCGTTCTTTAAATCGTCCGTTCCCTTTACCAAAGAGGACGTCAAAGAATTGCAAACAAAAAAAGTGGGCGCAAAACGTCTGGTTTTTGCGGTTTTAAACGTCTCTAAAGCGCAGGACACCCGACTTTATTGGGAAAAAGGGTGGAAACAGGGCAATCCGGTCTGGCTGCGTTTTCAATCCAAAACGGATCCGTCGGGAATCATTGTCGATTTCTGGAATCCGGCCTGGAAACGCATTTTGGGCGTTTATTTTAAAAGCATTATGGAATTAGGCTTTGACGGCATCGTCCTGCAAGATATTGATGAGCACAAAACTTATGAACGCCTGATCCCGATTAATTAGCCGGCGCCAAATCTTCAATAACGAATTGAACGGTATCGCCGCCGCGGTATGTATCCGGACGGATATAGCCGGCAGCATGGAACAAAGCGCCCTGATGTTTCAGCAACGACGCACCGATAATGGAATCCGCCGCGCCGAATGCGATTGCTTTGATGCGGCTTTTTCCGTTGCGGCCGACCAAAGAACAGGAAACATGCCCGGATCCGACCACACGAACAGAAGAAACCGCCACGTCCGGTATGGCAAAACGCGGTTCCGGATTGCCTTCTCCAAACGGTTCCATCGCCGTTAACGTTTGAAGCAACTGCCCGCCGACGGCGCCGATGTCTATCACGGAATCAATGCGATAATCCGGCGCAGGCTGCTTTTCGCAACGATGCGTCTGAAAATAATCTTCCAAAAACTTTTGAAATTCTTCCGCCCGATCAATCTTTAACGAAAAACCTGCCGCCATGGCATGACCGCCACCCGCCGTTAATATCCCTTTTTCTTTGGCGGCCAAAACAGCCGCCCCCAGATCCAGGCCTTCCACGGATCGCCCGGAACCGCGCAATTCATCGTCGTCCAGCGCCATAACCAAAGCCGGAATGTGATAGCGTTCTTTCAGTTTGCCCGCGATAATCCCGACGACGCCGGGGTGCCACCCTTTTCCGTAAACGAAAACGAAAGAACGATGACTGTCCGAACTTTCAATCTGCCCGATTGCCTGTTTGAAAATGTCTTCGCACATCTGCCGGCGCAGAACATTAAGCTCTTCGAGTTTTTCGGCAATTTCAGCCGCTTCCGTTTCGTCTTCGGCGCACAACAGTTTCATGCCCAAAGACGCGCTGCCAATCCGGCCGCACGCGTTCAGACGGGGGCCTATCACGAAACCTAAATGATACGCTGTCGGTTTGTTTTTAATCTTGGATAAATCGCTTAAAACGCTTAAGCCTTTATTTTTGCGCTGCGCCATAACGGACAGTCCCGTTTTAACGAACAATCTGTTCAGGCCTCGCAGCGCCATAACATCGCACACCGTCCCCAAAGCGACCAAATCCAGAAAATCCATCAGTTGAGGTTCGGGAATCCGCGCATAGAACCCTTTTTCGCGCAACAGACGGTTCACCGCTATTACGGTCATAAAAACAACGCCGACCGCCGCCATCTGACGGCAGGGATTATCCAAAGGTTCGTCAATCCGTTTCGGATTAACGACGGCGGTGACTTCGGGCAGGCGAACGTCTTGTTCGTGATGATCCAACACAACGACATCTACTTTTTGCCGCGTTAAAAGCGCCAATTCATCAAAAGCAGACGTTCCGCAATCCGCCGTAATGACCAAAGAAACGCCCGCGTCTATAAATTCGCGCATAGCGGTTTCGCTGGGACCGTATCCTTCTTCGCGTTCCGGGATACGCGTTATGATGTCTGCCTTCAGTTCCGATAAAAACTGCGTCAGCAAAGCGCTGGACGTCGCGCCGTCAACGTCATAGTCGCCGAAAACGCCTATTTTTTCGTTATTCAAAACCGCTTGAGCAATGCGTTCCGCAGCCTTTTCCATATCGTTCAAAATATACGGATCCGGCAAATGATTTCGAAAAGACGGCTGTAAGAAAAAAGATACGTTTTCCGGTTTGACGTGACGAAGCGCCAATAAACGCGCGACGATTTCGGGCACACCAGACGCACGCACGATTTCGGCAACAATATCCGCCGGAACCTCCTGAGCCGCCCAAAACTGTGACGTCAGAGACTTTTCAACGCCCAAAGCCGCTTCTTTTTCCATCGTTTAAAGCCGTTCAATCCGGATCATACAGGGTTTGCTGACAACGCTTTCCAACCCTTCAATCCGGCGCAAAGCAGAAACAACAGCTTTTTCTTTGGATTTATGGAAAGTCATAATCAACGGCACGACACCGCCGGAAGTCTGGCTACGCTGAAGCATTGAAGCAATAGACACGTTTTCATCGCCTAAAATACGGGAAATATCCGCGACAACTCCGGGACGATCGCGCACTTCGAAACGGACGTAATATTCGCCCTCCCGTTCGTCCAAAGAAACAACGGGAACCGGTTTGACTTCCTTATTCGCAACCGCCAACAACGGACCGCCGCGATGCATTGCCGCGTCCGCAATATCGGCCACAACGGCGGAAGCCGTCGGCCGTTCGCCCGCGCCACGCCCGACAAGCATGGAATGGCCGACAAAATCGCCTTCGGTAATCACCGCGTTAAAAACGCCGTCCACATGGGCGATTTCCGCCGTCTGAGGAATCATGCACGGATAAACGTTTAAGGAAACGCCGTTGTCATAACGCCGTCCAACGCCCAACAATTTTATTCTGAAACCTAATTCTTCGGCAAAAGCAATATCCGCATCGGAAATAAAACGAATGCCTTCAATCGACATCGTCTTCAAATCAATCGGCATACCAAATGCCAGTGCGCCTAAAATGCAGGTCTTGTGCGCCGTATCAATCCCGTCAATATCAAAGCTCGGATCCGCTTCCGCATAACCTAATTTTTGCGCTTCGGCCAGAACAACATCAAAAGGCTTTCCCGTTTCGCGCATGACGGTCAGAATATAGTTGCAGGTTCCGTTCAGAATACCGTAAATTTCCGAAATTTTATTGCCGATCAAACCTTCCCGCAGCGCTTTGATAATCGGGATTCCGCCGGCGACCGCGGCTTCGTAGCCGAAGAAGACGCCTTTTTCTTCCGCCAGCTTTGCCAATTCGTTTCCGTGATGGGCTATCATCGCTTTGTTGGCAGTCACAAACCCTTTGCCCCGATTTAAAGCGGTCAGACAAATATCATGCGCTATGCCGTTTGCGCCGCCGATCAGCTCGACGATAACGTCTGCGTCCGCTTTTTCCGCCATTTCGCGGGCGTCCTGATAACGCGCGACCGTTGCGGGCAACCCCAATTCGTCAAAACGGGCTTCGTTCAAATCCGACGCGGCAATCAATTCGATCGGCCGACCGCAACGTTTTAATAAAATTTCTTTTTGTTCCAGCAATAATCTGGCCACACCGCCGCCGACAGTTCCCAAACCGGCGAGAGCAACACGATATACCTCTGACATAAAATCACCTATTCATCTAAAAAAATTTCAACGGAAGAATCGCTTTCGCTTAATTCCGGCTTCTTCAAAAGAATAACATCTTCCTGCGGCGGCATCAGAACAATTTTTTCCTGAACCTCGGCGGGTTTAAGCAAAACAAAAGAAGCCTCTTCCTGATTTTTAACTCCTGTTTTTTCATTTTTCGAAACAGCAGGCGGCTTCAATAAAACGATATTTTCTTCTTTTTCATGAGCGGGTTCAAAAGAAACACTTTTGCTGACAATTACTTCGTTCGAATCTGCGGACACGGTTAACGATGGCAAAGAATGGCCGGACTCTTCCGCCTTTTTACCGGCAGGCGCGGAAACGACCTCGATCAGCTCAAGCTTTGTCGCTTTCGGCGCAATAATGCCGGACAGCATTTCCTCTTCCGACATTGCCTGAAATTCGTCTTTTTCCTGTTTTTTCACTTCCAGCGCCCGAACTTCCTGCGCTTCTCTGCGTTTCTGAGAACCGTATAAAACACCGGAGTCCGGCGCGTTAAGACCTTTGCGCAAAGATATTTTTTCTTTTGATCCGAAACGGCCGGCGTGTTCGTAAACCTGAACACGCTCTGATGGCTTGTCTTCTTTTTTCTTTACCGTTACCGCCGGAGAAGTCAAATTCAACATCTCGTCCACCGTCCGTCCCGGTTTATCGTCCGGCGTAACGGGAACCATATCGGGTTCGGGAACGACAAAATTTTCCTCATATCCGTAAACAAGCGAATCTTCCGTAGAAGAACAAGCCCCGATCCCCAGGACAAAGGTTACCAAAACGATTCGCGCCGCTATTGAAAAAAACGTCATACCCGTTTACCTTAAATAAAATAAAACCGCTTTGATATTACAGGTACTTGTCCGAAAGAGCAAGCAAGACTTTATCGGCATAATTTTTCAGAAAACTATACAATCGACTTTCCTAAAAAATTATTTCTAAACAAATCGTTAACAAAAAAGACGTGGACAAATTAGACAAATATCTTGACTCGTCCTCAAAAGACTGCTATCCTGACGAGTTAAGAATGGATAAATGTACCAATTAAACAATCAGAGGGTGGGAATACCCCGGAAGGTGGACTATGACAAACAAAGTAGATACAACGACTCTACCGAAAGTAACGTTGCATGAACATATTGAAGGCACCGTTACTCCTGAAATGGCGGCGAAACTGGCTCAGCGTCATCATGTGACTTTGCCGGACAACTTTGTTATGGCTGAAGGGCAATACGATAAAAAAGATTTCCCGAACGGTCGCTATGCTTACGATGAAAGCGATTTCTGGGCTTTCATCAATACATATGACAGCGTTGCGGATATGATGCGCACGCCGCAGGACTATTACGACGTCACCAAAGATTATCTGAGCAAGAACGCGGCTGAAGGCGGCGTTTATGCCGAATTAATTATCTCGCCGGCTCATATGGCAATGGAAGTCAATCCCGAAACGGGAAAAAGCGAACTGTCGGCCGCGCGTTATCGCGCCATGATGGACGCCATTGCCAAAGCGGCGCAGGAAGTCAAAGAAGAAACCGGATTGGAAACGCGCTTCATTGCGACGGGCGTGCGGAATTTAGGCGCGGAAAACGTTAAGCAGGTCGCGGAATTTATCCGTGACAATCCGCATTCCATGGTAACCGGTTTCGGCATTGCCGGAAACGAACGCGCCGGAGAATTTGATGATTTCGCGGAAGCCCTGGCTATTGCCAAAGGCGCAGGATTGAAGCTGGCTCTTCACGCCGGTGAAATTCGCGGGCCTGAAAGCATCAAAGACGCCATTCGTTTGGGCGCTTCCCGAATCGGACACGGAGTTTCCGCTCCGCAGGATCCCGAAGTCATGAAAATGTTGGCCGAGAAAAATATCATGGTTGAAGTCTGCCCGACGTCCAACCGCATTTTGGTTACGGATTTAAAAGGCGACCTGGCCAACCACCCCGCTCGTATATTGTACGATGCCGGCGTGCGCATTTCTTTAAACCCTGATGATGCCGGCATTTTCGGTACGCATACTGGGAAAGAGCATCGCATCAGCGCCGAAAAATTCGGCTTCACAAAAGCGGAAATGATGGACATTACTTTATGCGCGATTGAAAATTCTTTCGCTGACGTTAAAACGCGCAAACAGCTTAAAGAAAACGTTTATAAAAAAATGTCCGAAGAAGACCGCAAAGAATTGCGTGATTTAGCAGCTAACGCGAAAAATCCCGTTTTAAAGAAACGCTTGGAAACGCGTGTGGCGGAAAGCGAGAAAGTCGCAAAAAAGCTTGAAATCCAAAAACGCCGGACAAAAGCTTTGAATTCCATAAAAGCGACAAAAATGGCAATAATCAACAAAAAATCGGCCACACGATAAGAAATGAAAAAAACCGCTGAAAATCAGCGGTTTTTTATTGCCTAAACACTATACGCGTTTAATAGAGAGTTATTCCTTTTCCGGAGTATATTCCAAAGGCGGTTCGTCTTTAAACTTATCCACCCACAGCATAATGTGCTTTTGAAGCTGCAGTTCTATTGCGGACTTATCTTTAATCTTCTCTTTAAACCGTTCTTCAAAGCTTTTTTTATGCAGACGACAAGGCGATAATTTAGAAAATGAAACAAAATATTTAATATGACGCAACGCCGTATTGCCGAAGTGTAATTTATCTTTGACTTTAAAACGTCGGGATTCCGCGTCTGCAGCATACCTGCTTGTCAGCATAAAATCGACTTCGCCGGAAAGCAATTTACGAAAAGCGCTTTCCGCACCGTCAACGACTTCCAACTTTGTATCCGTCGGCAAAGATCCGCGAATTAACGGCTCTATGACTTCTTCCCGGCGGATAACGCCCTTCAGTCCTTTCAGCTCGGAAAGATCCCGGACATCAATGGTCTTAGTATTTCTGGACACGACAATAAAAGGATTACCGAAATACGCCGGATAAACATAATCCTGACCGGATTTCGCTTCATCGACATAATACGTTATAAACGAAAAAGCCGTATTGCCGCGCAACAAAGCTTTTTGCGTTTGCTGAAAATCATCGAAAACAATATTTTTCATTTTCACGATCTTCAATTCATCAGCCGTTTCTTTCACAAGATCGACAATCAAACCTTTATATTCTTCCTGCCTGTCTTGCGGATCCGGGACTCCCTCATTTATAACTTCAGTCCACGAAAACGGCGGATAATTCTTAATGCCTACGATTGAAAACCGCCGATCCGATTCTTCTCCCCCGCAAACAATCAGAGGATCTTTTCCTCTTCTTGCCGGAGCCGCATAAACCTGAACACTACAAAGAAGCAAACAGAAAAAAATCATCGAACAAAACTTAAATCGCTTCATTTTATGTTTCCTTTGAAAAAGAATTTGCGAAAATCGCTCGTCTCTTATTATTTTTAATAATTTTCTCCGTTTTAGTAAAGATTTTTGATTTTTAATTCGGATTCGGTTATCATTCCCATATTCATTCAAGGAGTTTTATTATGACCGACAATCCCTATATGACCGCAGAAGCGTCCGCGTTGCCGCAAAACGAACTGGAAGCCAGAGCCCTTGTCCGGACGGCGTCCCGCCTGAACAATATTAAAGAACATTGGCCCGTAACGACAGAAGAACTTAACGAAGCACTGGATTTAAACCGAAAACTGTGGACGATTCTGGTCACCGGTGCAACGGAAGAAAGCAATCCTCTTCCGCTTGAAATCAAACAAAATATTTTCAATTTAGCCCATTTTATTTTCAAACATACCTTCGCCGTCATGGCAAAGCCTTCGGCTCAGTCTCTGGAAATACTGATCAGTATTAATATGAATATCGCGCGCGGTTTGAACGAGCAAAGTCTGCGCCGCGCCCAACAACAGGAAGCGGAACAAAACGCGGAACAAAAGCCTGTCGAATAAAAGCGAAACGGAGAGTTTATAAAAGTGACCCCCGCGTAAAACGCGGGGTTCTTTCTTGACGGGCATAGCCCTCATGCTACTGGCTACGCCTAAACGGCGTTTTGTTTGGTCTGGTGCGAGCAATTTGTTACTTACTACCCGTAAACGGGTCTGATATGTCCAGCGTCAGCTGATCTGATGCGGCGTCTTCTTCCAGTTGATGTTGGATATATTCGGTTATCTTCTTTGTATTTTTCCCGACCGTATCCACATAATATCCTTTGCACCAGAATTCTCTGCTCCGGTATTTGTATCTGATATTACTCCATTGTTCATAAATCAGCAGACTGCTTTTTCCTTTCAGAAATCCCATAAATCCGGCCACACTTATCTTCGGTGGTATTTCGACCAACATGTGTATATGATCAGGACACGCTTCCCCTTCCAGAACATTTACTCCTTTCCATTTACATAATTTCCTTAGCATTTGGCCTATTTCGTATCGTTTCTCCCCGTAAAACACTTTGCGGCGATACTTTGGGGCAAATACCACGTGATATTTACAATTCCATGTTGAATGTGATAGCGTATGCATATCATTCATATTGATTACTCCTTTGACTGCAATGCTCGTCGGTTCACCAGACCTCCTGCATTGTACCAAAGGAGTTTTTTTCTGCGCATAGCTATAAGCTTTTCTGAACCACGCGCCTAGCGCGTGGTTTTCGGGTTACAAAAAATCAGGTCACTTCCGTCACTGCGCGGATATTGCCTTGACGGTTAATTTGAACGACACGCAGTTTATCATGCATTTCCGCTATTGTTTTCTCACGATCGATTGTCGGATAACAGTGCAGAATACGGTCGGTAAACGCCTTATACGCCGCTTCGGAATTTTCCGCGTGAATTGTCGCAAAGCAGTTATCGTGCCCGGATCCCATCAATTCCCATAAAGCGCCCGCGTTCGCCGTTGAAATTTCACCGCCGATAATCGCGTCCGGCGTAAAGCGCACGACCAGGTCGATCAGCTTCGGATACGTCATCGTATTCGTTTGTTCGGTACGCGATAACACCAAATGAACGTGATTGGGGTGAGGCACGATCAATTCTCGGGTATCTTCAATCGTAATCACGCGTTTGTGAGAATCCAAAATCGTCAGCAGATTGTTCAAAAAAGTCGTTTTACCGGTTGCCGTCGCACCGGAAACCAGAATGTGATCGCCGCGCTTAATAGACAGAATTAAACGTTCGTAAGGGTCTTCCGGATTTTCGACTTCCTTCAGCTTATTAAGCTTCTGAAGACGTTCCCCTGACTTCAAACCGTAGTCCCCCAAGCCGAATTTAACATCGTCCGAATGCACACGGACGCACATGGCAATACCGCCGGTCAGGTCTTCGTTATCATACATAACGTTTTTGCCGGCTATTCCGGTAAAACGGTGATCTCCCGGCAATGTCGCATAAACCGTCGGGGATCCTTGTTCGGGATCGAACGGCAATTCAAAGGTATTGGCAATGATATGCATGATATCCGTCAGATACGTTCTGGATAAATTCTTATCCTGCTGACAGGCCCACGGATGCGCTCTGCGACCGCGCAGACGCAACCAGATTTCGTCCGGTCTGTTAATGGAAATTTCTTCAACATTATCCTGTTCGTACCAATACGACAAATAACGCAAAGTTGATTTTAATACCTGAAAAGAATCTGAACTCATATTCTCATTCCCAATCTTTAAAATAAATCCGGAACAGGTTCTTCCTGTTGCTGTTGTCTTTCCTGCATCTGTCTTTGCATTTCTTCCTGTTGTTTCCTCAGCTGCTGTTGCTGTTGTTGCCGCTGCCGATCCTCATCGGTTTCAACCAAGACAGATCTCTTTGGCTGTTGCTGTCCTCCGTAAGTATTATAGTACATTTGTTGTTGCTGTTGCATATTAGCCGGGCTGTTCGGATTATTCGGATCGCCCTGAGCGCCCGGATCCTCCGGTTGGTTCGGATAACCGCCGCCGCTTTCGCTTGAAGGAATATTAGGATCTTCGTCAGGTACCAGAACGCCGCTGCCTTTATTTTTGACGCTATTGCCTTCTTCATCTTCAACTTCGCTACGCAGCCATAAGTCCTGTTTGGCGAAAACTGTGATGCGCGTTCCGGCCGGAACGAATAAACGCGTTTGAATTTTAGACGTTTCTCCCATAATATCATCAAAAATCAGCTGCATTGTCTGACCAAACTTCGTACGCGCATCTTTTGCCGCCTCCTGCCGACCGGACAAAGCGATTTCGCCGGCCTCACCTACGGTAGGTTTATCGGGCGAAGCCATCATCCACAAAAGCGCAGAAGTAATGGTAGACTGCAATAATGGCAAACCGTATTTTTTAACCAGCTGTCTGTCCATATAAGCGCCAAGCCCGCCGCGGCCGGAAGCATCGCCACTGACACTGTCGCCGAAACTGAAAGCCGCACCGTCCGGACGGATTAAACGCGTCCATTTAACCTCCACTTTTGTTGCGGAACCCGGTCCATCAGCAGCAGATCCCGACATTTCACCAATCAGACGACTGCCTGCGGGAATAATGATTTTTCGGCCGACTTCCGAGTAAATATTACGTTCAACAATCGCAGAGACAGGAACATCCGACTGTCCCGTATCAATGGATCGCACAATAACCGCAGGAATGGCTTTATCCGCTAAAATCATGTTTTCCATTTTAACCCGATACGAGGAAATATTTTTGCCGATTCCTAAATCCGTCCAGTTTGAGGCTCTTTTCTGCTTGCGCAACAAATCTTCTTTTTCCGGAATAGCCCCCGATCCCATACCCGGACGTATCTGTCTGCGATAAGCCATTTGCATACTACGCAATTGTTTAATTTTAACGGGATCATAACGTTCTCCTTTGCCTGTTCCGCCGCCCAGTCCCAGGTTTTTCCCCTGATAAATATATTTGGAAGGATCGAAAGTACCGAAAACAGATATTTTACTGTCGTTGACCGTTCCCTCTTCTTCCGGATCTTTGACAATATAATCGTTGATGGAACCGGTAACGTTTCCGTTCACATCAACAATTGTTCCGTCCGGCAAAACACGGCCGATCACATTACCGTTTTCATCAACAAAAGTGCCGTCAGGCAACAATGTTCCTATACGCTTTCCGTCTTTTCCGAAAACAAACCGCCCGCCTTTGGGTTTAGTTGTGCCGGACGACGACGACATTGTCAATTTTCCGCCATGCCACGTTCCCAAAACATTGCCGTCAGCGTCAATAATTTCTCCGTTGGCATTAATACGGCCGACAACATTGCCGCTCAAATCCACAACCGTACCGTCAGCCGTGATAACGCCGACAATATTGCCGTTGGCGTCGCGCACAGCTTCGCCTTCAACAGCGCGGCCGATCACGTTTCCGTTCATATCGACAATCGTTCCGTCAGGCAACACCCGACCGATAATATTGCCGTCTTTGTCACGGACATAACCGTCGTCGCCGATTATACCCAAAAACTTGCCGTCGCGTCCGATAGCCATACGAACATTTTTATCGGCCTGAGCAGGAGCAAAACCTTTAACCTGCCCGATTTTATTGCCGTTCATGTCCACAACGGTTCCGTCAGGAAGCATTTTGCCGATAATATTGCCTTTCAAATCGACGACTGTTCCGTCCGGCAGAACACGGCCGATCACATTGCCGTTTTCATCATAAACCAAACGTTCCTGTTCTCCGTCATCATCGGTTTTTGCCAACAGATTTCCTTTTGAGTCAACAACACCGCCTGTCAGCAAAGCCCGACCGATCACGTTGCCGTTCAAATCAACGACCGTTCCGTTCGGTTGCATTTTACCGATAATGTTACCGTTTTCATCACGCAGGAAACCATCGGCGTCGACAATTCCCAGGAATTTGCCGTCAGGACTGAAAACGGCGCCTTTGGGATAGACTTTTCCGATGACATTTCCCTTTAAGTCAACAACCGTTCCGTCCGGCAAAACCTGACCGATAACATTGCCGTCTTTATCACGGATCAAACCGTCGGCGCCGACAATACCCAAAGGCTTTCCGTCTGGGCCGTAAACCGTTTTTCCGATCAAACCTTTCGGGAATAACGAACCGTCTTCGTTAATACTGATCAAAGAAATCGTGCACAGGTGAGCTCCGGCATTGCTCAATGCCTGGCCGGTAGCCAGCAAACGCCCCAAAACCTGTTTCTTTTCATCAATAATCGTACCGTCGAAATGGACTGTTCCGACGACTTTATTCTTTATGTTTTTACATTCTTCCCCGACAGGAACGACACGTCCTAAAAATTTCTGATCATCGCTTAAAACGCGCATAGAGGCAGTAACATAGCCGACTTCCTGTCCCTGATCGTCTTGCACGCGTCCGCGGGGCAGAACAGTTCCTACGATTTTGCCGTCCAAAGAAATGACACGCTGTCCGGACGGCACCAAAACGCCGATAGTATTGCCGTCAAGCCCTTTTATCTCTTTGTTGTCCGTAATCGTTCCGACGGAACCGCCGCCTTCCGGATTAACGCCGTAAGATCCGCCCACAACATGAGCAATGATATTTCCTTGCGTATTCACCGCATATTTCATATCGGAAGCGACACCGATAACTTTTTTACGCTTATCCGTAACCGCGCCGCTTATTGTCAAACACCCCAACACATTGCCCTGACTGTCCAAAGCTTCGCCGTTAGCAACCACCCTTCCGATGATGTTTTTGCCCGGTCCTGACACCTGACCTTTAGGAACGATACGTCCCAATCGTTTGCCGTTCTGGTCTCTGACCAATCCTTCCAAATCGACGCAGCCTATTTCTTTTCCTTTGGAATCGATCGCTTTTCCTTCGACTGTCATCTGCCCGACTATTCCGCACGAATCGTCTATAATGGATTCTCCGCTTAACGCCAGACCGATTTGAGTGTTTGAAGAATTAATTAATGAACGGTCGTAATTAAGCCGACCGATATTTTGTCCGGCTTTATCAATGATATGTCCTTGATCATTAATGACACCCAACACCTGACAGCGCGGACCGACGGGAATGGCGTTGACGATACCTTTTCCGATTACGATATTCTTGTCGTCAGTAATTGTATCGTCGGCCTGAAGATTGCCCAGCAATTTATTGGATCTCGTTTCTCTGAGCTGCCCTATCGAATTAAGTCTTCCGATAACTTCGTTTTTAAAGTTCAATCCCAAACCGTCTTTAACGGAATAGCCGATCACGCTACCGTCCAAAGAAACAACCGTACCGTCCGGCAACATTCTGCCGATCGCCCTGCCGTTAAAGTCCACAACCGTACCGTCAGGCAAAATACGGCCGATCACTTTGCCGTTTTCATCAAAAACAAGCTGATCGTATTCTCCCGCCATACCGATGACTTTGCCGTTTCTATCCACGACACTGCCGTCCGGCTGAACTTTTCCGATTACCTTTCCTTCCAAATCGACAACCGTTCCGTCCGGCAAAACACGACCGATCACTTTGCCGTTTTCGTCATAAACAAGGCGTTCCAGCTGACCGATATCCGCTTTGCCGATTGCGTTGCCTTCCAAATCGACAACCGTTCCGTCCGGCAAAACCTTACCGATCACTTTGCCGTCAAAATCGACAACCGTTCCGTCCGGCATAACACGGCCGATCACTTTGCCGTTTTCGTCATAGACCAAGCGCTCTGCCTGCGCATTGCCCGCTCTGCCGATAATATTACCGTTCGCATCTACAACGGTTCCGTCCGGCTGCATTTTGCCGATTTCTTTACCGTTAAAATCTACAACCGTCCCGTCTTCCAAAACACGACCAATCGGATTGCCGTTTTCATCGTAAACCAAACGTTCCGGCTGTCCCGCTTTTCCGATCACGTTGCCGTTTTCGTCAACGACGGTGCCGTCCGGCTGCACTTTACCGATAGGCTTCCCTTTCAAATCCACGACGGTGCCGTCCGGCAGAACACGCCCGATCACATTGCCGTTTTCATCATAAACCAAACGCTCCAGCTGTCCGACACCCGCTTTGCCGATAACAGTGCCGTTCGAATCCACAACGGTGCCGTCAGGCAACACTTTTCCGATCGGATTGCCGTTTAAATCCACGACCGTACCGTCAGGCATAACACGACCGATCACCTTGCCGTTTTCATCATAAACGAACAAACCTCTTTCCGCCGCGCGGCCGATCACTTTATTGCTTTCTTCAACGACAGAGCCGCCCGCTCTATAGCGCATAGGCTTTCCGCCCGGGCCTAAAACAGGATTGCCGTCTTTGTCAACAATACTGCCGTCTAAACCGACATAACCGATAATTTTTCCGTCGGGTCCCATAATAGGCTGTCCGACAGGAATGACTTCCCCTATAATGCGGCCGTCTTTGTCAACAACCTGCCCGTTCAGATCCGCTTTGCCGATCACGCGTCCCGTCGCGTCAACAACGGAACCGTCAGGCATAACGACACCTAAAATTTCTCCGTTCGGACCGATCACCTGGCGCATACCGACAAAAATCTTACCGACAACGGTATCCTTCTTATCCACGATTTCGCCGCTGGGCATTCTCAGATTTCCCAGATAACGTGCAGTTAAATCTATTGCCGTGCCGTCAGGAAGCAGACGACCGATTATCCGATTCGTTTTTATATCCAGAACATCGGCTTTGCGGGGAATAATCCCCCCGGAAATTGTATCTTTCTCTTTAACAAAGCCGCTGAGCGTAACGGTTCCGATAAAATCCGTTCCTTTAATATTCAGCGCTTTGGCAATAGAATCGCCGCGAGCGTAAAGTTCCGTTTTATTATTAACGGCAATTCCTTCCGGTAAAGCCGCGCCCAAAAACTTTTTACTGCCGTCGACAAACAGAGAATCAGGACGCAAGCACCCTATCTTTTTGCCGGAAGAGTCATATAAAGAGCCGTCTTTATTCGCAACGCCCAAAAATTCGTCTTTACTGCTGATTGCGCGCGAAGCGAAAGCCACGCGGCCGAGAAAGTCTCCCTTGCTATCAACGAGCGCATCGTTCATTTGAATGTAGGCTTTACGTTTAAAGTTTTTATCAACAACACGACCGTCAATTAAAATATTTCCGACGGGATTGCATGCCTCTTTTAACGCTAAACCTTTATACGGAGCCACACGGGCAATCGTTTGTCCGCTCAGATCGACGATGCTACTGTCCGGCATAACACGGCCGTGTGTTTCCCCTTTTGCATTCGAAATCGTGCCGTCCGGCATAACCCAACCGACCGTGCGTCCGTCACGATCCAAAACGCCGCCGTAAGGCATTTCCATACCTACAACTTCGTTTTTAGAATCAAACGCCAGACCGCTGGGGTCCATACAGCCCAGTATATTTCCGTTTTTGTCCTGTACTTTCCCGGATACGTCCATAATACCGGCAAGGCGTCCCTGATGATTCAATACGACGGACGAATCCATAATCCGTCCCAAAACTACCTTTTTATCATCTAAAATTTCGCCGTTTGCCGTCAAATCACCGACAAAATCGCCCTTTGTCGTAAAGACATGCCCTTCAACGTTTGCATATCCCAGAGTAACGCAACCCGGAGCAATTCCCACGTCCTGTTTTGCCAAAGCACCTTCTATATTTCCGGCTTTGGATAAAAACGTCTTATCCGGTAAAATACGTCCTTTTATCTGCCCGTCACCGACAACCGAACCGTCCGGCATCACATGACCGATGACTCCGCCTTGATTGCCGATAACTGTTCCTTTGGGCAAGACAGCGGCTACGATTTCTTCGTCATCATTAATAACCGTTCCGTATGGTGTCAGACACCCTAAAGGCTCGCCTTTAAACGATACCGGTTTACCGTCCGTGTCAACTTTACCGACGATTTTGCCTTTCCAGTCGATTAACGCGCCTTCTTCAACATAACCGGCAATAGGATTTCCACCGAGATCGACAACGATATTCGAAGCCGTCAAACGCCCGACCTGACGGTTACTTGACATCACGGAACCGTCCGTACTGACTCTTCCGACTAATTTGCAGCCGGATCCGATAGCCAAACCTTCTTTAATAGCGCGGCCGATAATATTGCCGTCTTTATCCACAACCAAACCGTTGGGCAAAACACGACCGATAACATTGCCGTCCGCATCAACCACAGAACCGTCCGGCATCACAATACCCAACGGCTTGCCTGAAGAGTCCACAACCGTTCCCTGGCGAGCTACGGTACCGATGATATTACCGTCCGCATCAACGATCGTACCGTCCGGATTAACAAAGCCGATAACATTGCCGTTTTCATCAACAACTCTGCCGTCCGGCAAAATCCGGCCGATAACGTTGCCGTTTTTATCATAAGCCAAACCTGTCGTAATGGCCGCGCCGATCACATTATTGTTAAGATCGACTATTGTGCCGTCCGGCAAAGCATAGCCGATCAAACGGCCGTCTTTATCAACCACGCGTCCGTCGGGCAAAATTGTTCCCAGGATTTCGCCGTTTGGTCCGATAGCCAGCCTTTGCCCTTCCACAACGCCGATCACATATCCCTGATCATCAACGACCGTGCCGTCTTCGCGCAAAGTCCCTATTCTTTTGCCGTCCAATCCGTAAACGACGCCGTTTTCGTCGGCATAACCGATCGGTTTGCCGTCAGGGCCTAAAATAACGCGGCCTTTTTTACGCAACTGATCAATCATTGATCCGCCGCCGCCACCCGGCGCTTCATCGCAAACGCCGCACAGGCTGGTATCAATAGCCATTGCGGAAATCGGAACGAGGACTTTCCGACCTATGCCGCCGAAAGTCTCGTCAACCCAACGAATAGCCAGATTGGACTGCATCGTGCGGGCGGTTTTCGGTTCCCAGCGAACAACAACGTTGCAGGTTACGTCTCCGGACAAGACGACGTCTTTGCGGCATTTGTTTTCCAGAATGAAACCTTCTTCCTGCTTGTTTTCAAATTCGACGGACGTAATACCGATTTTACCGGAAGAAGCCGATAACGTTAAAGTACCTTCCGCTTCGGTTCCCAAAACGACCTGATCGAACCGCATGCTTTCGGGAGAAACAACCAATCTGACCGTCGGCGGTAAATCAAACGTATCCGTTTCACCTTTGGCAATGCCCGTAACACCGTCAGCTGACCCGTTAAATGCAATTTCGGCGTCTTTCTTTTGTTCTTCTCCTCCGCTCAGCAGTATAATAACCCCCATCAGAAACGCCAGCAGGGCAATAATCCCAACGATCAACAGCGTTCTGTTGGATTTTTTTAGATATTTGTCTGATGAGCTAAGTAATTCTTCGTTCATTGCGTCCGCACAACCATACACGTCACCCCACGGCGACCTAATTGATTACATAATTTATCCCCTGCTTCGATACTATCGACAGGCCCGATGCGCAAACGGAACATATCTTTAGCTTCACCTTCAGCAACGGTATCTATCGAATAGTACGGCTCGAAATTCCCAAGCAAATCCTTGTTTTTCCGGGCAATACCGTCCCATTTTTTCTCTAATGCCGAAATATCGCTGTCCGTGCCGAGCTCTATTGCAAAACCGCCTTCCGAAGAATTGCGATAAGAGCGAATATAGCTTTGACTCCTCGGTTGTTGCATAGAAAACTGCATGATTTGATTAGCGCTTAAGGTTCCGTTTGCCCCCATAGGCATCATCGTCATGCCGTTGTTCGGCATATTCCCCTGTGCCGTAGCGGAAACATTCCCATTATAACCGCCCGTCGTAATCATCGGACCGGGAGACCATTTCGGCTGAACGGAAGCTTCGTATTCTACAAACTCCGTTCCGAAAGCGGGATCTTTTCTGATTTTCAGACACAGCAAACGCTTGCCGTTGCGCAACACCAAATCACCGATGCCTTCAACAACCATCAGTCGTCCGTTCGGTCCCCGCGTTCTGAAACCGACAGGAACTTCCGAGCCCTGAGAAAGCAAATTGACAATCGGACGTTCCATCATCGTCAGCGCCTTCGGTCCGAAATCAATATACGTAAATATTTCATCACGCCACACACGTTCGGGAGCGATTTCCATATCCGCAGGATTAGGAACGAAAACATCAATGTCAAACCGAAGTTTTTCGGGATCCACTTCCATATCGACCAACCAATCTTCCGTCGGATTCTTGGTTGTTTTTTTACCCGAGCCGGCAGAGCCGCCTTTTCCGCTAAAACCGCCGCCGAAACCGCCGCCTGAGGAAACCGTGCCCGAAGACGCCGGCGTCAGTCCGGAATCGTCGGGAACGAATTTTGCGTCATTAACAAGAATATCCACGACGGAGTTTGTGATTCTGTCCGTATTGAACGTTTCGCTTCTGAGATAGAAAACATATCTGTTTCCGGAACGACCGAAAACAATCATATTGGTGTCCATGCCGACCAAATCAACGGAAGCCGCAAAGATCATCAATGCGTTTGAAGCCACTTTCTGCGCGCCGAAAGCGCTTTCGTTGCCGATAAAAACGTTTTCAATCAATTCCCATGACGGAAAATTAACCAACGTGTGCATGCCTTCACGGATACGCAACGGCAAAACCAAATCCGGCGTCCAGTAATATCTGGAATATCCCGGTTTGGATTGACCTTCGCCCAAATGCTCCATCGGCTTGTTCCAGGCTTTTTGCTGCATGCCTACAGACCAAAACGGCATATCTATTTCCGAATATTGCCCGTTTGATTGTTCAATCGCCGCGTCCATGGATTCTCTGGCAGCCGTTTGTTGTTGCGCCGAAACGGATTGAGACATCAGGCAACAAAAAACGGAAACAACTGTAAAAAGGCGGATTTTCAAATATCTTTTCACGGGACACCTTCTTTATTCATTAGCACTTTCTATCGCATACCTGTCAACGGCAAAACCGAGCGGATTTTTCAATCGATCGACATATTTAACCTCACGCTGATCCTGCGTAAAGTATTTTACCGACAAACGAATACGCCAACGGGAAACGACGGGTTCTTCAGCTTCCGGCAACATATCGCGCGTTATAATATAAACCAACCATGTATTTTGGTTTCGGACAACGGATTCAATACGAACTTCACGCGTTAGACCTTCCAGTTTGATTCTGGACAGCCAGTCTTTAACCGTCTTATTAAACTGATTATAAACCTGGGGAGATGACATCCAGCGCAAAGGACCGTCCGTTCCCCAACGGTAAGACATTTCATCAATATCCGAAATCATTGTATTGCGCAACAGAACATATTGGCGGATCATCGCTTCGGAAATAATGTCTTCCGCCGCCATATCCTTTGCCAAAGGCTGTATTTTAACCACCTGTTCGTCACGGTTCTGGAATGTCAGCAAAAACGGTTCCGCGCGCTTTAACGGCATTAAATGCAAGATAGCCAGAAGTAAAACCAAATTAACGCAAAGCGCAACGGCAGACACGATTGCAAACGCGCGCGCGGTCCACAGATAACGGCGTTCTCTGAGAGCGTCTACGGAAACTTCTTCCCGGCTGGAAGAACTTTGCCGCGGTGCCGCGGGCTTTTTTACACTGCTTTCGACTGCCGCGGCATTGCTTTTTGCCGGAACGGCTTTATTTTCCGCGTTCTTAACCGTAAGCTGCTGTTTTGATCTGGTTGGCTTTGGCATACTTATATTCTTTCACTTATCCGTTAACCGACAGCCAGTCCGGCAAATCCGACGGGAGTTTCAACAACATGCAAGCACACGGAGAACGCTTCAGTTCCGAAATATCCGGACCGATGCCGACCGGTTCTTTTTCATAAATGGAACACGCGCCTAAAACAGCACAGAGTCCAATCATAAAAATCGCTTGTTTCACTCTTTTCATTTTTTTCTCCCTCAACTACTGTTTCTGTCCCGCCACATAATACTGCGTCACCGTAAATCCCATCGGATTGCGCAGTCGGGACGCCATCACAGCGTTTGACGCATAATACCGGAACTGTATTGTTGCCAGCCAGTGTTCAATTTTCGGTTCACTGATATTGCTTTCGACCTTGCGCGTGTCAAAAAAGATCTGCCAACTGTTCCACCCTTCCTTAAAAATCCGTTTAATATCTGTATCAATCATAATTTCGGGCGTTCCTTCTCTATCCATATCTCCGTCCGAAAAATACCTTCTGACTTCTTTGTTCACAAAAGCATCGTAGACTTCCCAAGTTGACAGACGCTGCACCACGCCGCCGGGTCCCCACATAATCTGCATTTCACGGATATTCGGCAAAAAGTTGTTTCTGGCCGTCAGGTACTGACGAACAAACATTTCCGCCAGAATATCCATTGCCGGCATATCCGGGTGGAGCGGTTCAAAATAAGCCAGATTATCCGAAAATGTCGGAGCCGTCACCAAAACGGAAGAAACGTCCGCCTCTTTGGCGATATGAATCAAAGAAAGAGACAAAACGGAACAGGAAAGCACCAAAATAAAACACAGAACGTTGAAAAAACGCGACAGAAACATAAAAATGGCCAAACGCCCGCCTGTCGCCCGAGGCCTTTCAGAACCGGCGGTTTTATTGGTTTCCTGGCGAACAGACGCCTTTGACACACTTTTTTCCATTCTTTAATAGTGGCTCTATTTCGTTAAAAATACCTTTCCGATTATAAATAAAGAGAGCTTTTTTTTAAACTCTCTTTTATTTTTCTTTCTTATCTGATGATATTTCAAGCTCTCCCGAAAAAAAACTACGATAATTTTACGTCGTTCATCATAAACGCAGGCATCGTTTTGCCAAAAGCGCTTTCTTTTTCAAAAGCTTTCGGAGCTACTTCTTTTTTCCCGTTTTGTTTTTTTGGCTGAGGCTTCTTTTTTATCGTTTCCGTCTTGACAACCTTTTTTTCTTCTTTCGGCTCTGTTTTTTTGCTTTTCTGATTTTTTAAAATATGGGGAGCCGTCTTTTTTGCTTTTCCTCTTCGATGCTTTTTCGCTTCCGGCGCGGGATCCATTTCAACGGAAAAGCGCGACATTTCCTCTATTTTCTGCCCGATCATGTGTTCGATTGCGGCCAACGCCTTAAAATCCGCCGACGTGATCAGCATAAAAGCGCGCCCAGCGCGACCCGCCCGCCCCGTGCGGCCAATGCGGTGAATATAGTCCTCCGGATTGACGGGCACATCAAAATTAAAAACATGCGACACGTCCGGCAAATCCAATCCTCTTGCCGCAACATCAGAGCATACAAGCAACTGAACATGACCGTCGCGAAAAGCGTTCATCGTTTCCGTGCGCTGTCCCTGTGCCATATCCCCGTGCAGAGCCGCTACGGAAAACTTATGTTTTGTGAAAGACTTGAACAAAATATCAACGTCTTTTTTGCGATTGCAGAAAATCATCGCATTCTGTACGTTTTCCGAACGGATCAGATTACGTAGCACTTCACGTTTGCCGCGTTCGTTTGTTTTGACGATAAACTGTTCCACCGTATCAGCCGTCGACATCGGCGGATCCACACGGATTTCCACGGGAAATTTCATAAACTTCTGAGCCAGCGCCTTGATTTCCGGCAACATTGTCGCGGAAAACAGCAGAGTTTGGCGCATTGTCGGCAACTTAGCGGCGATTTTTTCCACATCGGGGATAAAACCCATATCCAACATTCTGTCCGCTTCGTCCAGCACGAACACCCGCACGTCGCGCAACAAAATCCGGCCACGTTCGCACAAATCGATCATACGTCCCGGCGTCGCAATCAGCACGTCAACGCCGCGGGACAGAACTTTTTGCTGTTCGACCATGGACTCCCCGCCAATCAGTAGCGCCATGGAAAGTTTTTGATATTTGCCATACTGCTGAAAACACTCGGCGATTTGAGTCGCCAACTCGCGCGTCGGAGACAGGATCAGCGTTCTGGGCATCAGCGCCTTAGCCCGCCCGTTTGCCAACAGATCAATCATCGGCAATGTGAAAGCCGCTGTTTTTCCCGTTCCTGTTTGCGCAATTCCCATTACGTCATTGCGCTTTAATATCTCGGGAATAGCCTGTTCCTGAATGGGTGTTGGTTCCTGATAACCGACTTCGGCGACGGCTTTGAGTGTGTTCTGACTAAGTCCAAGATCTGAGAATTTCATTTTTGTATTTATATTCCATAAAAAGTGTGTCACGCTAACTTAATGCTTTATATACCGAAACAACGGACAGAACAATGTTAATCAGCAAAACAGATTCATGCCTTCTTATTATTGACGTTCAGGAACGCTTAACGCCTTGCATGCACGAACCGCGCCGGATTATAGACGGCTGTTCCCGTTTGCTGAAAGGCGCAAACATTTTAAATGTTCCCGTCATAATCACCGAACAATACCCGAAAGGACTGGGACAGTCTTTTTTCGACATCAGAGAAGCCGCTCCGGAAACAGCGATCTACTTTGAAAAAACAAGCTTGTCCGCCGTTCGGGAAGAAGGATTTGCGAAACGTCTGGCTTCTTTAAACAAAAAGCAGATTGTCATTGCCGGCGTCGAAGAACATATTTGCGTTCTGCAAACCGCCGTTGAGCTGAAAGAAGCAGGCTACGACGTTTTTGTTGTCACGGACGCTTCGGGCAGTCGATCGCCGGAAAACGAACGGATCGCCGTCCAACGCCTGAAACAGGAAGGCGTTTTCTTAGCCGGTGTGGAAATGGTATTGTTTGAATGGCTGAGAAAAGCCGGCTCGCCCGAGTTTAAAGACATTCAGAACAGATTGATTAAATAGGATTATTTCATGAAACCCTCTATCGTTTTATTGCCGGCTCTGCTGTGCAACGCCGGTTTATTTATCCACCAGATCAAATCTCTGGAAGCTTCTTACGATTTTTTCGTCCCCGAAACCGGATTGGAAACAGATGTCGGCGAGGCGGCGCGCCGGATTCTGCGTCAAACGCCGGATCGTTTTGTTTTAGGCGGCATTTCCATGGGCGGCTACATTGCTTTTGAAATTCTACGCCAGGCGCCCGAGCGCGTTGCCGGACTGATTTTAATGGATACAAACGCACATTCGGATCCGCCCGCGACGCAGAAAAAGCGTGAAGCTATGATCGAAAAAGCCAAAACGGAAGGCATTGAATCCGTTATCGCTCACGCTTTACTGGACATTATTCTGCCGGCTCATCGCGATAATGAAATTATACGGCATATTTTGACGCACATGGCGCAAACAATCGGCGTCGAAAAATACGTCAATCAACAGACATTAATCAAAACCCGGCCGGATTCAACGGATTTGTTGGCGCAAATTACCTGCCCTGCCATGATCATGGGCGGCGCGCAGGACGCTTTATCCCCGACGGAAGCTTTGGATAAAATAGCGGAACAAATTCCTAAAAGCATGCATGTCATCATTGAAAACAGCGGACATTTGCCGCCTATCGAAAATCCCGCCGCCGTCACGGCCGCCTGGCGCATATTTTTCGAACACGTCGGGATCTCTTAAGAATTTTTGAACTTTTCCGACTTAAAATAAAAAAATTCTTGTAATGAAGAGGTTATTTTTCATGCGCAAAATAATTATTATTTTTATATTGGCTTTTTTCCCGTTGAACACTTTTGCGGCAGAAGTAAATGATGCCGAAGACATGGGGCGTCTGGCCGGCGTCGTTTTAGCCTGTAATGCGCATAAAACTCTTTATCAGTTTGAAGAAATTATCAGTCGGTACTTCAGTAACACGTCTCCCAATGAAGACGTTGAAAAAGCACTAATCAGAGATTACGCTCAGGCAAAAGCGAATTCTTTTTCGATTTACCGATATCGCAAAAATGATTGCGCTCAAACCATCAGAGAATTTTCTCAGATGCCGATTTTTAAATCGGAGCTTTATTCGGACGGATCTTTACGCCTGCCGGACGGAAAATTTCTCTACCCGCGAGGTCAGAGAAAACTGGCTAAAGGCGCGGAAAGAATTTATCCGTCCAACAGATAAAAAAACGGCGGCTTGATTTTTAAGCCGCCTTTTTTTGATTTACCATTGCGGTAATTTCGGTTGCCGTTCCGCAGAAAACGGCACGCCTTCATTTAAAATCTTGGGAATAAACGGCGCGCGCAACCGGTAAGCGTCGGGCATTCTCGATCCCAACAACGGCCGCAGATACATTCTGAACGCGTCCGTCACGTCATTGCCTTCGGGCGTAATGAATTCGTCCGGCATTGTCCGCGTCTTTGCCGCGACCTGATCCAGAGGTATCAAATCGTAATCGCACATGTAAAAACCGATGCGCTTGATCGCGACCGAACCGTCCGTATTTCCCCACATTGCGAATTGAACGGCCTTTTCGCCGACTTCACGGGCTTCGCGCTGATCCACGTCGGAAACACAACCGACAAAAGAACGCTGCATATAGCCCAAAGTATCCGCGCGCACGCGCTGAATGCCGACTTTTTCCCGCAGGACTTGCGCCAAACTGTCGCCTAAAGCGCCTGAACCGGACAGCTGAATATTGCCGTGCGCGTCGCGATCGGTGTTCTTTGTCAGCTGAGTAATAATCGGCTGACCGGAAGCGTCGTGAATGCCTTCGCTGACAGCGACAACGCAACGGTCGTATTTTTCATAAACGCTCCGGACGTCCTGAGCAAATTTATCCAGATCAAATGTTCTTTCCGGCATATAAATCAAATGCGGCCCGTCGTCAGGGAACTTTTTCCCCATAGCGGCGGCGGCCGTTAAAAAGCCCGCATGCCGTCCCATCACGACGGCGATCACCGTTCCGCCCAAAGCCCAACTGTCGCGATTCAATCCGACAAAAGCCTGAGACACATAGCGTGCGGCGGACGGATAGCCCGGGCAATGATCGTTATGCATCAAATCGTTGTCGATTGTTTTCGGAATATGAATGCAACGGAGCTGATAGCCTTCTTTTTTGGCTTCTTCGCTGATGATACGCGTCGTATCCGCAGAATCGTTTCCGCCGATATACAGGAAGTAACGAATATCATGCGCCTGCATCACGCGAAGCATCTGCTGACAATACTTCAAATCCGGCTTATCGCGTGTCGTCCCCAGAGCGGAAGAAGGCGTGCTCGCGACCATTTCCAGATTATGCGACGTTTCGCTGGACAAGTTGACCAGATCTTCGTTTACAATGCCGCGCACGCCGTGCACCGCGCCGTAGACCAAATCCACGCGATTGAACTTGCGCGCTTCCAAAACGACGCCGACCAGAGACTGATTAATCACCGCCGTAGGGCCGCCGCCCTGAGCCACCAGCAGTTTTCCTTTTATTTTTTCATAGGGCATAAAAATCTCCTTAAATTATCAAATTATTTCTTCCAGTGTAGCAGTTTGAATATATTCGTCAAACCGAAGAAAAAAAACGGCTGTATTTCCGTGTGCGAATCGCTGTTTTTTTTCGAACGACCCGCCGCGAAAAACTAATTTTCGGAGGACGGAATGTTAATTAAATCAGCGTGCTGCAACAACGTCAGAGGCGGATACACCCCGAGCTTCTGAGCCGCTGTCATATTAACGACGAGCAAAGCGCGTTGAGGCGCTTCGATCGGAATATCATACGCCTGCGCTTTTCCTTTTAAGATTTCCAAAGCTTTTTTCCCCGCCAGCTGTCCTACGGTATAGTATCTGTGTACGAAAGAAAACAATGCATTGTCATGACGCACCGCTCCTTCCGACGCGGAAAAGACGGGAATGGAAAAAGCCGCGGCCGTATCGATCAGCGCTTTTCGGTGAGCATTGACAAAAGCGTCAGGCCCCAAATAAATCAAGTCGACTTTTTTATCCGCCAATTCCGCGACCAAAGACGGAATTTTTTCTTTCTGCGGATAATTGTCTTTAGATACAGGAAGCGGCTTTTCCAAAAGATCGAATTTCATCAAAGACGCATACTGACGTAATTTGTCGACCGCGGCCTGAGCGTTTGTCTCCGCCGGATTATAAATAATCCCCAATCGCCGGAACGCGACGACTTGTCTGGCATATTGCAACTGCTCGACCAACGGCACCAGATGCATGACGCCCGTTATATTTCTGCCCTGCGCCGACAAAGACGATACCAAACCGCTTTCCACCGGTTGAGAAACAACCATAAACAACGCGGGAATTGCGCCGTAATCGGCAACAGATTCACTGTTGTTTGTTCCCAGCATTTCAACGGTTGCCAACGTTCCCCATGTCACCAACAAATCGGGGGATTTTTTTCGAATCTCGGCTTTTAATTCGGGGATTTTATCTGTTTTTTTATCCAAATTACGCTGAATGATTTCAATATCTTCATGCGAAGCTTTCAGATAATCCGAAAACCCGCGGCATGCTTCTTCGCAACCGTTCCACAAAACAAAGTACACCTTTTGTTCCGCCGCTTTTGCCTGAAAGAAGGGGAAACACGCCAGAAAAAGCAACAGACTAAAAACCTTTTTCACGCACAAACCTTTCGTTGACACCGATTTGAACCCAACCTATGGCCGCATTGGCGCTGTTAACAGGTTCTGCGGCATTGTAATACCCTTCCCGCAAAGATATTTTTCCGGTATACGGATCGGCTTCGAACGCTTCCGCCGCCGAGCCCGTTTCATAAAGCACCCGTCCCGTTTTATCCGTAACAAGAATAAACAAAATTTCTTTATTTTTCTGACGGATTTGATCCAAATACGTTTCTAATGCCGTTATGGAATCGAACGGCACGCCGTTTTGCACCGCTTGTCCCAACCGCGCGCTGATTTGTTCGGCAATCTGCTGCGTTTTAGTCGACATTTCCTGCTTAATATTTTCATCAAACGCTTTAAACATTGAAACAAAGCTGAAATACAAAGCTAAAAGCAACAATCCCTGACAAAGAACGAACGCTATTGCCAACTGAATTTTTTTGTTCTGAAATGTTGTTGCAACCAAAAAGCCGAAAAAATAAATAAAGAAACAAAAACCGGCTCCGATAGCGGCTAAGCGGACAGAATAATGAAAAGTCGTTTTGATCATTTTTTCACGGACGACTTCGCCGGATTCCGTTGTATATTGAGCGACCAGACACCCCGTATTTTCAGAAAATGCGTTTAAAAGAGGCATTCCCATCGTTTCTTTGTCTTTTTCCTTTTCGATGAAAACCGTATCGGAACGAACGCATTTTTGGCGCCAGGAAACAGGAGCGCTCTGCCCTGTCTGACCAACAAGAGTGCTGAAAAGAATTTTCCCCGTATTGGCGGAAAAAATCATGGCGGATAACAAATCTCTTTCGCTACGGGTGTAGTTTAACAGTATTTTTTCCGCCGTTTTTAAGCCGGGCAACGCTTCGCCTTTATCCATTTCGACCTGCAACGCTTTATGCATATCCGTCAGAGCCGTTTCGATACGGGATTCCCGAAGCGTATGCGACGCTTCTTCGTATTTCATAAAGTTCATTCCCGTAAAGGCGAACACGACGGCGCACCAAAACAATGATGCCAAAATCGTATGGCTTAAACTCATACTGCGCATAAATCCGACTTTCCGAACAGTGGTATACCACCGTCGGTTATACAGCCGTTATTGTAAAAAAATAATGAACGCTTAGTTCGGATATAACGGCGGAACGGGAATTTTTTCATCTTCAGCGTTCTTTTTTTCGTCAGGTCGGGCAAATTTAAATGCCAGCCATAAATCTTCTCCGTTCCATTCGTCCGGTTTGACCGCATACAACGCGCGGTTTAAACTGTCGGTTTCCTCTTTTAACGCCTCGCTGTTCAGCCGAGATGCCAATTCGGAAAGAGTTAAAGGAGAATTATCCGGCCAATGAATGCGCCCCCAATCCAGCAACGCCTGTTTTGCTCCTTCCGCCGATCCGGAGCGGCAAGCTTCTTTAAGCCGCTGAACCGCAGCAGAATCGTTTTTTTTCTTTTGTTCCGACAAAGAAACGGCGTCTTTTTTCTTAAGCATCAGGAAATAGAACAAAAGCCACAAACTCAGAACTACCGTCCCGCCGGCCACGATACCGGCAGCAAACAAAATAAAAGGCGAGTGATCGGCATGTTTTTTCCAAAAAGCCTGCGCAGCCTGCTGTTCCGCTGTATTTTCCGGCGGTTCGGAAAAAGCTTTGGCAAATTCCGATTCTTTTTTCACCGGCTCCTGTTGATCCTGTGAGGGTATCACAGTCGTTTGAACAGACGGCGGCTCAGCAATAGAAGATTCCGGCGTATCATCTCCCGTCACGGTAATCGTGCGCGATGGCAAAACGGCTTTTTTCATTTTTCCCGTTTTGACGTCAAACCACGATATTTCTAACGGCGGTAAATCGATATTTCCCGCAACGGTGGGCATGAAAACTATCTGGCGCGTTTTCACCCCGACAATTCCTTCGTCGTCAAACAGGTTTTTGGAATCCGTCTTTCCGGGATATTGCTTATACTTTTCGCCGTTTGCAAAAACCAAATCGGGAATCTGAGAATCCTGCACGCCGGAAGCCATCACGGTCACTGTTCTGGTCAAAGCTTCCCCCAACGCGATCGTTTGTTTCGGCGGCGTTAAATCTTCCGACACGGCGACATCGGTTGCCGGCAGCCAATAATTTCCCGCAACGGAAGCAGCCGGACGCACATTCAAAACAATGGGCTCCGATTGAACGACAATGTTTTTTTGTCCGAAAAAGCCCGAAAAAATACCGGTTCCGCCCATACCGAAAAGATCTTCTATTTCCTGCATTTTCGTATCGGGATCGCTGACGGATCCTCTGAACTGAGCCGGAGAAAGCTCCAACTTACCGCTTTTCTGAGCGAACAGCAGAAATTGATATTCCAATACATCATACGTTCTGGCGTGAATTTTTTCCCTGAATCGATTAACGTCCCCCCACTGTTCGACCGTGACGCCGTCTGCTTTGGGCGGAAGAACCGTTCCGTCCAAAAGAGGCGTTTGAACAAAAGAATACAAGCGCACCGTCAACGGAATTTGCTGACCGACGTACGGGTCTTTGTTTTCCAACGTATAACGAACGAATACGTTCGGCTGTGCCGTCTGAGCTTTCTGACGGGCGACAGGATCATCGGGCAAAGCCTGACCGCCGGCAATAACCGTTAAGGTAATCGGAGCCGTTTTTTCTTTTCCGGCCTGAATGGAAGGCAAAATAACTTTGCCCGTTTTTTTAGGAACCAATGTTAAAATGTTTTCGTTAAACGTTTGCGTTTTACCGTTAACATAGCTTGATTTGTAGCTTTTACGCTCCATTGTGATCAGAAAATCTTTGTTTAAAACGGAAATGTCGGGTTTCGCGCCGTTTCCGTCCTGACGCAAATAAAGCTGAAAGCTTTCACCTTCGGGAATAACCGTGCGGCTGACGCTGGCTTCAAAAGCAACGGCGTTGCGGCATAAGGCAAACATGACAAGAAATAAGAATAGCATTCTGTTTTTCATTATCTTCTTCTCCCTTTGGTTAAATTACGACGACGGATCCGTTCGCGCAACAAACCGGACGGATCGTCTTCTATCACGCTCAACCATTGCATTTGTTCCTGTTTTTCCGAATCCTCCCGATCCTCTTTTTGCTCTGAAGGCTGCTGATCGCCATTTTTCGGCTGATTATTCTGCTCCTTTTTGATTTGCTGCCGATCCTGACCGGATTGAGCTTGCTGCTGATTTTGTTCCTTTTGTTGTTGGCTCTGTTCCTGTTTCTGTTGTTGATTCTGCTGTTGCTGATTTTGTTGCTGTTGCTGATTTTGTTGCTGCTGTTGATTCTGCTGTTGCGGTTCCTGCTTCTGCCGGTCTTGTTTTTGTTCGTTTTGTCCCTGTTGATTCTGATTCTGCTGCTGTTTTTGATCCTGTTGCTGATTTTGCTGCTGATTCTGTTGCTGTTGATCTTGTTGTTGCTGCTGATTCTGTTGTTGATCCTGCTGATTGTTTTTCAGCCGGTCTTCCAGATATTTTTTATTAAAAGCGGCGTCTTCGTGTTTCGGTTCTTTTTCCAAAGCTTTCTTATACGTCTCAATCGCCTGCTGATACTGTCCCGCCTGAGCCAAAGCGTTGCCCCGGTTATAAAGCTCTTCTGCCTGTGTCGCTTCTGTCAAAGCGGAAATCGCCGCCGGATAATCGCCCGCTTTATAAGCCGCCGCGGCCTGCCAGTTTTTATCCTTGAATACATCGGGATTCAGCGGCTTTTCGCCGGCCGAAATACGCAAAGCCTCTTTTCTGTCCGGCCGCGTCCATAAATCGGAAAGAGACCATGCCCGAGCCTGTGCCGGCGCCAAAAAGACAAACAACAGCCAAACACCCAACCACCCTTTGCGGTATCCGAAAGCTGCAAACGGCAATACAAAAATGCATAACACAGCTCCGAAATCTTTCCATGTATCCGCTTTTGCCTTTTCCTGTTCCGAAAAAAGCGGAGAAATTTCGCGAACCGGCAACGCGCTCAACAGTGCATCAATATCACGTTCGTCCAACGTTGCCCGTTGATACGAACCACCTCCGGCCTGCGCCGCTTTTTTCATATTCTTTTCGGATAATCCCGACAAAACGGGCTTTCCCTGATGTGTCAGGAAAGTCCCGTCCGGCAGCTGCAAAGGCGCGCCGCGACTTGTTCCGATGCCTAAGAAGGAAACAGTATGTCCCGCCGCTTTGATTTTTTCGGCCGTTTTTACAATCTCGGCCAGGTCATTGTCGGCTACATATCCGCCAAGAACGATAACCCGGCCGCCGGTTGATTTGGCCTGCGTCAACAAATCCAAAGCTTTTTCCAACGCCGTCGTCACGTTCGGCATATCCGCTCCCATCATACCGGCCTGCACCGTCGGCAGCTGATTATCGATAATATGTTTGTCCGTTGTCAGCGGCACGGCGACGAACGGATCGCGGTTATATAAAATCAAGGCGTTCTGACCGTCTTTTGTTTTCCGTAAAAAATCATGCATTTTAAAACGGGCGCGCTCCATGCGCGAGGGTTTGACGTCTTGCGGTGTCATCAATATCGAAATATCCAGAGCGTAAACAGTATCCGTTCCTTTTTTAACAGCGGGCTGAGGCAATTTTTCCCATGTCGGTCCCGCCAGAGAGAGCAAAGCGACAGTCCACGCCCCTATTGTTAAGAAAAACGGCAGAAACAACCGCTTTCCGTTACCTTTAACCAACTGGAAACGAAGCAGAATACCGTCGCACAACTGCTGCCACAATCCCCCTTGCGAACGTTTGCTTTTCACAAAAAACAGCAACAAAAACGCCAGAAAACCCCAAAACCATTCCGGGCGCAAAAAATGAAATTCGTTCATAGCGCCCTCCTGTCCGTTAAAATCAAAAAAGCGCCCAAAACGCTGAGAATAAAAGCCGCCGCCAGAGGGTAGTAAAACAGCACTTTGACGGGACGAACAAAAATATCGTCGTTCTTTACGGGTTCCAACTTGTCAATTTCTTTATAAATCTCCAAAAGTTCCTGTGTATTCTTGGCTCTGAAATATTTGCCGCCGGTCTTCTGTGCAATTTCCTGCAACGATTTTTCATCAATATCGTCACTGCGCGAAAACGGCATCATACCGAACAGCCCTTCCATTTGCGTCATATCGGAACCGGCGCCGATCGTATAAACTTTAACGCCCATCTTTTCGGCCAGTTCAGCGGCTTCCAACGGTTTCATTCTGCCCGCGTTCGCCGCGCCGTCCGACAACAAAACGATTACTTTGCTTTCGGCCGGAACGTCAATCATCGTCTTTAAAGCAATTCCCAAAGCGTCGCCGATCGCCGTCTGAGACCCCGCCATGCCGACGTCCGCTTCTTCCAACAAATCGGAAACGGTTTTTAAATCGTAAGTCAGAGGCGCGTATAAATAGGCTCTTTCCCCGAACAAAACTATTCCCACGCGGTCGCCTTCGCGCTGTCTGACAAAAGCGTCCGCAACGGCCTGAACCGCGTCCCAACGGCGCACAGGTCTGTTCTGTATGATGAAATCCGCTTCTTCCATCGATCCGGAAATATCCAGAACCAACATCAGGTTGCGCCCCTCGGAAGGAATTTTTGCCGGCGCTCCCGTCCATTGAGGGCCGGCCGCCGCCGTTACCAGCAAAATCCAGATCAAAGCGCCCAGAATCCGGCGGAGATATAATTTCGATTTTCCGAATCTTGTCCCGCGCAAAGAAATCTTATCCATGTCGTCAAAAAAAGGAACTTTCAGCGCGTCTTCGTTTTTATCACTCGCCCGCGGCAAAACCGCCCGCATAAACAACGGCAGAGGTAACAGCACAAACATTACCGGAAGAACAAAACCCGTCATAGATTACGCTCCAACCATTTTTGAACCGAAGACAGCAAATGCTTTCCGCCTGAAAAATCCTGATCCGTCGGCGGCGGCGCATACGCCTGCATTGCTAAAAGATATTGATCCCGTTCGTTCAAATCGGCCCCCGTCCGTGTCAAAAACTCAGTCCATTCCGTTCCGTTCAGCTTTGCCGTTTTTTCCCGTCCGAAGCGATACAGCGCGACGCGACGCATCAAAACGGACAAAGCGCCCGCCAGCGCGGAAGTATCGCCACCCGTCAGAAAAGAACTTCGCGCCTCGTTAAACGCGGCGAAAGCTTCGCGCCGCCGTTTCAAACGCGGACTGTTATAAATTAAAAATCCCGTAACCGCCGCGCTTAAAACAACATAGAACACTATCCGCCACCCCGCTCCCAAAGGAAATATCCCATTTGGATATAACGGGCGAACGTATGACAGTAATTCTTCCCGACTGATTTCCGGCGGCAGAAGCATTTTTTATCCCTTTCCGGATATAAAAAGTAAGAGATTTGTCCGTGATAATCAAGATTACAAAATCTTTTATTTTAAATCCGCGCCGATATAAACAAAAAACACCTCCATATCCCTCTGGACAAAGTAACTTTTCTGGAGCAAAATAGAGGAAATTTTATTAAATAAGGAAAAAAGCCATGCTGGATCTTCCGGAACCGTCGCGGGTTAACTCTGCCGCAGGACAACAAGACAAACAACGTTATATTAAAAAAATTGAAGACGTTCCCGCGCGTTATCGGGAACACCCCCGCTTTGACGAATTGTCCAGAGACCCTGCTCATAAAGGGGACAGACCGGAAAAAGTATTGCGGGAAGCCATGTCCGCTTTGGAAGCCGAAATGTCCGGCAAAGTTGCGGGTCCCGTTACGCGCGGAGATACCGGCTATATCGATTTTTATGACGGCGAAGGATACCCGTTCGACGTCAAGACTCCGCTGTCTCCGTCTCCCGGCGACAACTGGCAATTCAGCCCGTATCAGGTCGCGGACACAATATTGGATCAGCTGAAAAAAGATCACAAAAACAAACTTACTGGCGAAGAACAGCCCGTTGCCGTGTTATTGGACACGACCTATATGAAGGAAGAAGACCGAATCGAAATGTGGCGCGAATTGCGCAAAATGACGAAAGAAAACCGCGGCATTCTCAAACGCATTTTTGAAGTCAACGTGCAGTTGGATCCGGAACCGAAGAAAAATCGTCTATCTCCTCAACAATTTGCTTTAATAGCAAAAGGAATGGGCAGATGAAGCGTCTGATTATTTGCTTTCTGGTTTTATTTTTAAGCTCCTGTGCTTTGCTTGACGACTTTTTTACCAGCGCGCAGATACAGCAAAAAGAGGAATCGGAATCCATTTTGCTTGCCTGCCAGAATCCGGGAAACACTTTATGAAAAAGCTGATTGCCTTTGTTCTTTTTTTATCTTTAACGTCCTGTTCCCTGATTGAAGATTATCATCGCAAGGAAACGCCGTTCACGGAATTCGAAAAAGGAATAGCGGCGTTCAGCAGCGCCGATTATCCGAAAGCCATGAAATATCTGACCGGTCCCGCCGAAAGCGGCAATGCGGACGCGCAGTATATTATCGGAATGATTTATCTGTACGGCTTAACCGACGTAAAGAATCTTTATATGGCGCAAAAATGGCTGACCATGGCCGCCGAGGAAGGACAGCAGGCCGCGCAGGAACAACTGGCGTTTCTTTACCGCAACGAATATACGCCGCTCTATAACCCGATTACCGCGTACCATTGGTTCAGCGTCATTATTGAAGACAATCCTCAGCACCAGGAAAATATGGAAAATCTGGAATGGGCTCTGCGCAGCCGCGGATTATTGAGGACGGCGCAAACTTTGCCGCAACCCAAAGAAAAAAGATATAAAGGCGTAAACTTTAATTCCCTGTTCCCGCTGAGATAGCTTAAAACCGCATCATTGTTTGTTCCAGCCGCCTGATTTCGTCACGCAAACGAGCGGCTTGTTCAAATTCCAGATTTTCGGCCGCTTTGCGCATCTGCCGTTCCAGTTTGGCGATTGTGTCTTTCAGTTTCTTTTCGGACGAGAACAAGTCTTTTTCCTTGTCGTCCGGAAGTTTGTCAACGCCTTCTTTTTCACACAATTCCTGTAAAATATCGGCGATTTCACGCTGAATCGTTTTAGGTTTAATGTTGTGTTCCAGATTGAACTTTTCCTGCTTCTCGCGGCGGCGGGCGGTTTCGTCCAACGCCCGTTGCATTGACCCTGTGATTTTATCGGCATACAGAATGACGCGCCCTTCCGCATTGCGCGCCGCGCGCCCGATCGTCTGAATCAAAGATCGGTCGGAACGCAGGAAGCCTTCCTTGTCCGCGTCCAAAATCGCGACAAGCGCGCATTCCGGAATATCCAAACCCTCGCGCAAAAGGTTAATGCCGACCAGAACGTCAAACACGCCCAAACGCAAGTCTCTGACAATCTCGATACGCTCCAGAGTGTCAATATCCGAATGCATGTATCGCACTTTGACGCCGTTTTCCGCCAAATAGTCCGTTAAATCCTCCGCCATTTTCTTGGTCAACGTCGTAACGAGGACTCTTTGCCCCTTTTCCGCGCACGCCCGACATTCCGCCATTAAATCATCAACCTGTGTCGAAACGGGGCGGACTTCGCACAACGGATCAAGCAAGCCGGTCGGACGAATAATCTGTTCCGTAAATTCGCCCTGCGTCTGATCCAGCTCCCACGGTCCGGGAGTTGCCGACACAAAGATCGTCTGCGGACGCATCTTATCCCATTCCTCGAATTTCAAAGGCCGGTTGTCCACACAGCTCGGCAGGCGAAAACCGTAAGTCGCCAATGTGCTTTTGCGATTAAAGTCGCCGCGGTACATTCCCCCGAGCTGCGGCACGGAAACGTGGCTTTCGTCAACGAAGAGCAAAGCGTCTTTCGGCAGATACTCGAACAAAGTCGGCGGCGGTTCCCCCGGCGCGCGTCCCGTCAGATGGCGGGAATAGTTCTCAATGCCTTTGCAGTGCCCCGTCGCTTCCAGCATTTCCAGATCGAAACGGGTGCGCTGTTCAAGACGTTCGGCTTCCAGCGGCTTGTTTTCGGAAGCGTAGTAAAACAGGCGTTCTTTGAGTTCCTGTTTTATCGTTTTCATCGCCTGAGAAAGCGCAGGCCGCGGCGTCACATAGTGACTGGCGGGGTAAACGGTGATTTCCTTCAGCTCAAGCTTTTTGACGCCCGTCAGGGGATCGAATTCGGAAATCGATTCCAACTCGTCGCCGAAAAAAGACAGCCGCCATGCCAAATCCTCATAATGCGACGGGAAAATATCCAGCACGTCGCCTTTTAAACGGAATGTGCCGCGCGTGAAAGCCAGCTCGTTGCGCTGATATTGCAATTCGACAAGCTGACGGGCGAGATCGCGGACGTCGTAAGACTCTCCGGCTTTGACGGAAAACGCCATCGACGAATACGATTCAACGCTGCCCAGACCGTAAATGCAGGATACCGAAGCGACGATAATCACATCGCGGCGTTCGAGAATGTGCCGCGTCGCCCCGTGACGCATACGATCAATCTGTTCGTTGATCGCGGAATCCTTTTCGATATAGGTATCCGTGCGGGGAATATAGGCTTCGGGCTGATAATAGTCGTAATACGACACGAAATATTCCACGGCGTTATCCGGAAAAAACGACTTCATTTCCCCGTACAACTGTGCCGCCAAAATCTTGTTCGGCGCCAGAATCAGCGCCGGTCGCTTCATGCGCTGAATGATCTGCGCCATCGTAAAGGTCTTGCCCGAGCCCGTCACACCCAGTAGCACCTGATTGCGCTCGCCCTTTTGCAGACCGTCGACCAACGACTGAATCGCTTCAGGCTGATCGCCGGCAGGCTCGTACGCCGACACCAGATGAAACTCGGCGGGCGTCGTGTCTTCCGGGTGTTCGTAAAGCGGCAAAATCGTATTCAAGGCTTTACCTTTAACTGATTAACCAATAATATGAATCGACACTATAAAGATAAGGGATTACAGATGCAAAACAAATTAAAGTTTTCCGTCAACCTCGCAAAAAAAATATTTTTTTGCCGGGATACGGGAATTTTAACGCTGTGCCTGCTCGGAGCCGGATTGCTGTCTGTTTGTCTGGAACAGGAATTACTGTCCGATTTATTTATGTATCATTACTATAACGGTTTTGCTTTTTTGAACAACCGGCTGGCTTTTGATATAGCTCCGGGACAAGTCGCCACTTATTATAATCCGTTATTGGATACGGCCTGGTATTTGCTGAATAAAACTTTTTCGCAATATCCGTTCATGTTTGTTATGGGATTTCCGGCCGGAATCGCTTTGTTTCTTACTTATAAAATCGCCGATTTATTCTTTCCCGAACGTAAAAGCGTGTGGATTCCCGCGTGTCTGCTTATCTCTCTGACCGGCTTTTCCTTCTTTCGCCAAATCGGCACATGTTCGCATGAAATCACGCTGGCCTGTTTTGTTCTGGCGGCGCTTTATCTGTTATTAAAAAATCCGACAAAGTCGTTTCCGTATTTTATCGCGGGCGCTTTATTGGGAGCGGCCGCCGGACTTAAATTAACCGTTGCCGTTTACTGCGTTTCAACGGGAATAACGTTGATCTTATTTTACAAGAAACTGGAAAAGCCCAAAACTTTTATCGGACTGTTTATCCTGGGCGGATTAACCGGTTTTCTGGCGACAAACGGGTTTTGGCTGTGGACATTATGGAAAAACTTTCAAAATCCGTTTTTTCCTTTCTGGAACAAGATTTTCAAATCGCCTTATTTCTTTCATGAAAATTACGTGGACGACCTGCATTTATCTTACAGTTGGAAAAAGCTGCTGTTTCTGCCGTTCTGGATTTTTTCGGAAAATATCAGGAATTTAGCTGATCCCAAAAGCTTAACCGGCAATATTTCCTTCTTTGACGCGCGTTGGGTTATCGGTTATTTTCTGTTATTCGGCTTTTTAATAAAATTGTTCAATCGGGATTTCCGCGCGAATGTTTCAGAAAAGACGCTGTTTATCGTAACTTTCCTGTTTATTTCTTACCTGACATGGCTTTTGTCATCACAAAATATCCGTTTCGCCGTTCCTGTTGAAATGCTGTTCGGAATAGTTTTCATCAAAGCGCTGTCCCTTTGCCCTTATCCGAAAGGTTCTTTCAAAGAAGTCGCCGCGAATTCCGCTGTTTTTACCTTTTTCTTAATTCTTGTATTGACAGCTCCGTTTTCCGCGCCCTGGGGTGTATATTTTCGTTTTTCTGTGCCGGACAATGCCGTTTTGCCTAAAAACGCGCTGATTCTGACAAACGACACGCTTACCTCATACCTTGCGGCAACGCTTGCCGAACGCACAAACGCCAGAATAATCAACAGCTTTGGCAAAAGTAATGTAACTTACTCCGATTTTTCGGATTCAAACAGATTTTCGGAAGTCAAAAAAGAGCTTGTAGCACAAAATCGCTTTCCCGTGATTTCTTTACTATACCTTCCGAAAAACGAAGAACCGCAAAGGAAAAACAATTCGTGCTATCGGATCAAAACGGAAGAAAAGTTTATCCTTAATGAAAAGGCTCATTTTTTCTTGTGTTCCGAACCGGAAATCATCAACAATATATTTTATAATGACCCTTAAAAGCAGACTTGGCACAATGATAAAGAAAGACTCTTTTCGGAATATTTCAATTTGTCTGGCGTTTTTAATCGTCGGCGGAATCCTGTCCACATTCTTAAAGACAGAGTTCCTTTTTGATTTTTTGCAATACCACTATTATAACGGCTTCGCATTCGTCAATAATCGGCACAATATTGATTTGGGCGTCGCGGCGTTGCCCACATACTACAATCCGCTGCTTGACGCGGCGGCTTATCTTCTGATCCGTTTTTGCGGCGAAAATCTAAGCTTGTACTATTTTATAACGGGACTGCCGTTCGGTTTGCTGATGTTTATCTTTTTCAAGATATGTCTGCTGTTTTTTGATCCGGCGAGCATAAAAGGAAAAATTCAAATCACATTCGCGGTTTTAATTGCGGCGACGGGATTCCACGTTTTTTCTCAAATAGGTTCGATTTCGCACGATATTTCCTCAAACGTCTTTATTTTGGCGGCCTTTTATCTACTGTTGCGAAAAGACAAAAGCTTTCTCGCCGCAGGTTTCTTACTGGGAACGGGAGCCGCCTTGAAACTGTCCGGCGTCATCTATTGCGTTTCTTTCGGCATATCATTGATTTTAATGTATAAAAAGCTACCGGATCCTTTGAAAAACCTTTCCCGTTTTATTCTGGGCGGTTTTCTGGGATTTATGGCTTTCAACGGTTTCTGGATGTATTTCTTATGGGAACAGTACCAAAATCCGTTTTTCCCGTTCTGGAATAAAATTTTTAAATCGCCTTACTATCTGCCGATCAATTACATCGACAAAATTGCTACGGAATATATGATCGCCGTTGATTTTATTCTCTATCCGTTCTATCTGGTTCTTCATTCGTCCGAATCAAACATCATCGTCAACGCTGACGTTACGGACGCTCGTTTGGCGCTTTTATTTATAATCGGGTTCGGCGCCGTGTTTTTCTTTTTCAAAAAGAAAGAGCCGTTTTCCCCTGTCATGAAAGAAGCCGGCGTTTTTATGGCCGTGTCTTATATCGTTTGCCTTTTTTTATCGGCGCTGTCCCGATTTCTTATTCCGGTTGAAATGTTTGCCGCGATTGTTATCGTTTCCTGTTTTTCGCGTATAAAATATCCTCAGAAAACAATCACGGAAGGACTTTACTGGTCCGCCGCGATTTTATTGTGCTTTCTTTTGTTTTCCACGCCGTACTACTCCGATAGTTTCGGAAGAAGAACGGAAACGGAATTTTTAAAGGAAAAAATCACTTTGCCGGAAAAAACGCTTATTTACGGCTTCGGCGTTTTCGCCCCGGCCTTTATCGCGCGCCTGATGGAAACAAATCCTACCGCCGCGGGCATCGGTTTCCGCCTTGCCGAAAAGGGAAATTGGTTTCAAATAAATATGCCCGCCTATGGAAAAATGACTGAAATAACGCAGAAAATGAGGGAAGATTATCAAAATCAGGTCGCTTTTGTCACCGAAGCTCCCATAGCTACTCTTTTGCCGCCGCAGGGAGAAAAAGCCGTCATTCTTAAAGGCTGGCTTTGCGAACCGCTTTCAATAGCCGAAAGCTACAACCGCAATTTCAGAGAGTCTTTAAAACTTTGTTTCCCGCCGGAAATGAAAGAAAAAATCGTCATCGAAAGAAAATAGCTCTTTACGGAAAACCGCGACTAAAGTATGCTGACAGCCGTTTTTTCATTTATCACGGGGGATAAAAAAATGGGAATTGTTGCTGATCGTTTATTAGCCGTCAAACCGTCCGCTACGCTGGCTGTCACGACCAAAGCCAAAGAATTGAAAGCGCAAGGCGTTGACGTCATCGATTTGGGTGTCGGCGAACCGGACTTTCCGACGCCGAAGCATATCTGCGACGCGGCGAAAGACGCGCTTGACCGCGGCGAAACTAAGTACGTGCCCGTTCCGGGAACGCTCGCCTTCCGCAAAGCGATCTGCGACAAGCTGAAACGCGAAAACGGACTGGATTACGCGCCCGAAGAAATCACCGTCAACTGCGGCGGCAAAGGGACTTTGTTCAACCTGATTATGGCGACCGTTAATCCGGAAGACGAAGTCATTATTCCCGCTCCTTACTGGGTATCCTATCCCGACATGGTGCGCATCGCTCAGGGCACGCCCGTTTTCGTGACAGGCAAAGAGGAAAACGGCTTTAAAATCACAGCCGCCGATCTGGAAAAAGCGATTACGCCCAAAACAAAATGGTTCATCATTAATTCGCCGTCGAACCCGTCGGGCGCGGCCTACAGCGTTGAAGAACTGAAAACGCTGGCGGAAGTTTTGAAAAAGCACTCGCACGTCTGGATTATCAGTGACGAAATTTACGAACATATCGTCTATGACGGTTTCAAATCCGCCAGCATTGCCGCCGTCGCCCCCGAACTGAAAGAAAGAACGGTGACGGTCAACGGACTGGCCAAGTCGTTTTCGATGACCGGCTGGCGCATCGGTTACGCGGCGGGTCCCGTCGAAGTGATCAAAGCGGCGAACAAAGTCCAATCTCAAAGCACTTCTCATGCGGTGACATTCTGCCAGTCCGCCGGCGTCGTCGCGCTGAATTCCCCGATGGATTTCTTAAAAGAGCGCAACGACGTTTTCAAACAGCGCCGCGACATGGTCGCTTCCAAACTGAACGCGATTGACGGTGTTTCCTGTCGCGTCCCCGAAGGCGCGTTTTATCTGTATCCGTCCGTCGCCGGCTGTATCGGCAAAAAAACGCCGGACGGCAAGGAAATCAAAACGGACGCCGACTTTGTCACGTTCCTGTTGGAAAGCGAAGGCGTCGCCGTCGTCCCCGGCGTGGCATTCGGATTGTCACCATATTTCAGACTGTCTTACGCGACGTCCACCGAATTATTGGAAAAGGCTTGCGATAGAATCAAACATTTCTGTGATTCCTTAAAATAGAGTTTTGTTTGACTTCGCCTTTCATTCTGATTCGGGAAAAAGTTCTTTCCTTTCTAAACGCCGAACTTGACCGGCTGACTTTATGGTTGCCGGTCGCGTTCGGAGCAGGGATCGGTTTTTATTTCTCGCTGTCCGCCGAACCGCTGTTATCAACGGGACTGGCGGCTTTTTTATGCGGCGGATTTTTATTGCGGGACACAAGAAAGAATCAAGCGCTCCGCCTGTTTGCCCTGTTTGTTTTCCTGTTCGTTTCGGGATTCTTTTTAACGCAGGTTCGCACCAGAGCTTTAAGCGCGCCGCGCATCAAATATCCTTTGTCCGCCGTTCAAATCGCCGGAACGGTTGAAGATGTTTCCGATTTTTCCGAAGGCGCTCAGGTTACTGTCGGCAACGTCAAAATAAAATCCCTGGCCGGCTGGAAAACGCCGCGGAAAATCCGACTGACTTTGCCCGAAAACGTCCCTGTGCCGCAAACCGGCGATGAAATCGAAGCGGTTGCTTATCTGTCCGCCCCGAAAAATCCCGTCACGCCGACCGGATTTGACGCCGCCCGTCAGCTTTATTTTAAAAAAATCGGCGCAGTCGGAAGCCTTGAGGGAAATATTCAAATCGTCAAACCGGCAAAGACCTCCCCTCTTCGGGATAAAATCAACAAAAGAATTGATACTGTTCTGCCCGACGACACACAGGGAATCGCGAAAGCTCTCGTCACCGGCGGATCAAAAAGCGTTCCGTCCGACATTGTTCAAACCTATAGAAACGCCGGCATCGCGCATATTCTGGCCGTATCCGGATTGCATATGTCTTTGCTGGCCGGTCTGATTTTCTTTGTAATCCGTTCCGTCCTGGCGTTAATCCCGAAAATCGCTCTGTACTACAATACGAAAAAAATCGCCGCCGGCATCGCTTTAATCGCCTGCGCCGCTTACCTGCATATTTCCGGAGCATCGTTTGCCGCGCAGAGAGCGTTTATCATGGTCGCGTTTGTTCTGATTGCCGCTTTGCTGAACAGACGGGCTTTATCCGTCGTTTCGGTTGCGTGGGCGGCTTTTTTCATTTTACTGTTCAAACCGGAAGCGATCCTGTCCGCCGGATTTCAGTTATCTTTTGCGGCCGTAACAACGCTGATTTGCGCTTATGAAAAAGGAAATAAAGAATACACGCGTTTCCTGGAAAAGCGCGAAGGCTTTTTGTTTTCTTTGCTTTCTGGCATTGTCGGCGTATTAATGGCCTCCGTCATCGCTTCCGCGGCCACGGCGCCTTTCGCTCTGTTCCATTTCAGACAACTTCCCCTCTATGCTGTTTTTATAAGCGCAATCGCAACAACGCTTACCGGTTTTTGGGTTATGCCCGCACTGACAATCGGTACGATACTGATGCCTTTCGACGCAGATAAACCGTTTTTGATTTCCGCTTCATACGGCATCAAAATCATCAATCGCATCGCCGAAACGGCCGCCGGCCTGCCGCACGCCGTTCTGTCCTGCCCGCCGATGCCCGTATGGGGATTAGCGTTCGCGGCTTTCGGCGGTTTGTGGTTTTGTTTATGGAAAGGGCGCGTCCGACTGTTCGGACTGATGGCTTTCGCACTTAGTCTTGTTTCTCCTTTTCTTACAACCGTGCCGGACGTTTATGTCGGTTTAAGAACCGCCGCGTTCAGAAATAATGACGGGCTTCTGGTTTTCAGAGAAAAACCATTGGATCGCCGCACCCGCCAAATCTGGTTAAACGAAAATCATCAGACGCGGCTTTTAACGACCGAATGCGCCTACGGGCTTTGCCTGTATGAAAAGAACGGTTATAAAATCGGCGTCGCAAATACCAAAATCGGCGCGTACGACGCCTGCGAAATGAAAGATCTGGATATTCTGTTTATTACGGTGAACTTTGACGGACAATGCGCGGCGAAACGAAAAGTCACCCGTTCGGAACTGTCCGAAGCCGGCGTTTACATGCTGACGCTCGCGCCGGAAAAAATCATTGTCAAAACAGTTTCGGAAAACAAAGGCTTCCGCCCGTGGTCGACGTCTTACCCGTTCGTTTCGCTCATCGACGAATGGAAAGGCCTCAAGCCGCTTTAGCACACATATTGTCGCGCAGATACGCCCAAGCGTCTTTGTTCGGCGCGGAGATCAAATGATTAGCTCCGACAAACGGCGTATAGTCGGTTCCGTCAACGTAAGCGGTATAACCGCCGGCCTCGGCATGAAGCATTATGCCCGCCGCGTGATCCCACGGTTTAATAATCTTGGAACGGTAAGCGGAATAATGCGCCCCGCCGGAAATAATCATCATATAACCGAACGATGCGCTACCCCACCAAGCGGGTTGCGGCAAGCGGGAATCTTTAAAAGCGACGCGACGCCCGACCGAACCGGTCATCTGATAAAATTCCTTAACCTCGGCAACTTTCAGGCGCTTGCCTTCATACCACGCGCCGCTGCCTTTTTCGCCCATAATCATTCGTTTAAAGACGGGATTATACAGCCAGCCTGCCACCGTTTCGCCTTTATAGACCAAAGCGACAACCACGCCGATTTCAGAGCGTCCGTAAGCGAAATTCATTGTGCCGTCGATCGGATCAATCACCCAAACGGGCTGTTCCGCTTTCAGACAATTCAAAACAGTGGGATCCCGAAAAGCGGCTTCCTCGCCGACGACAAGAGCTTCCGGCAAAAGAGCTGTCAGTTCCGCCGTTAATCTTTTTTCGGTCTGTGTATCCGCCGTTGTCACGTAATCTTCCGAAGAATTTTTCGTATCGACATCGGATACAGACAAATGATTGAAACGGGGCAGGACTTCCTGTTCGGAAATCGTTTTAATAATTTCGGCCACCTGATGAAGATCGGGACTATGCATAAATCACCTGTGGAAAGTTGTTTTGAAACTTTGCGGCGTCTGCAGGGTCAAGGCGGACACGCACATGGCAAATCTGATCTGCGTCATGACGTTCCAACACCTCGCCGACACGATATAAATACGCTAAAGCGGCACCGTCGGCAACAGAAATATTGACATTAATCTCCAGACGTCCCGCCGCCAGAGACTTTTCCAACAATGCCAGCAAATCCGGGATTCCCTCACCCGTCACGGCGGAAATCAACACTTGCTTTTCCTGACGGGAAACCGCGCTTTGCAGAGCCGAACGTTCCTGTTTGTCCATCAAATCGGATTTGTTCAAAACTTCGATTAATCCCTGATCAACCTGCTTTGACAAACCCAAAGCTTTCAGCACATTTTCGACATCGGCTTTCTGCGCCGTCGTGTCGGGGTGGGAAATATCCCGGATATGAAGAATCAGAGACGCTTCCAATACTTCTTCCAATGTTGCGCGAAAAGCGGCGACCAGCTCGGTCGGCAAATCTGAAATAAACCCGACCGTATCGGACAAAATAACCTGCCGCCCCGACGGCAGTTTCAACTGCCGCATCGTCGGATCCAGCGTCGCAAAAAGCATATCTTTGGCAAAGACGTTCGCGTTCGTCAGGCGGTTGAACAAAGTCGATTTGCCGGCATTCGTATACCCGACCAAAGCGATGACGGGAAACGGCACGCGCTGTCTGGCTTTGCGATGCAAGTGGCGGGTGCGCTTGACTTCCTCCAATTCTTTTTTCAGCTTGACGATGTTGTCGGTGATCACGCGGCGATCAAGCTCGATCTGCGTTTCGCCCGGACCGCCCAGAAAACCTTTGCCGCCGCGCTGACGCTCCAGATGCGTCCACCCGCGCACCAATCGCGAGCGCTGATAACTCAGATGCGCCAGCTCGACCTGAAGCACGCCTTCTTTCGTGCGGGCGCGCTCGCCGAAAATTTCGAGGATCAGAGCGGTGCGGTCGATGACTTTGCATTGCCACAGCTTTTCCAAATTGCGCTGCTGAATCGGGGAAAGAGCCGTATTTACCACAGCCAGCGTGATTTCGTTTTCC
The DNA here is from genome assembly GCA_017616015.1 of Alphaproteobacteria bacterium. GTDB lineage: Bacteria > Pseudomonadota > Alphaproteobacteria > CAAGCB01 > CAG-977 > UBA11549. The sequence continues at coordinate 67,247 of JAFZYY010000015.1, forward strand.
TTAATGACGTCGCGGATTCGTTCAGCCGCGCCTTTGCCGATATACAGCGCCGCGTTCAGCCGGCTTAATAAAACGGATTCTGCCGCAACGACGGTCAGGTCTATTGCGGCAGTCAGATTTTTAATTTCTTCCAATCCCGCCCGATCGGAACGTTCCGTGTCGGTTTTTCCCTTTAAGACGGGATTCAGAACAAAAGTCTTTTCAGACAAAGACAGCTTTCCTATTTTGTTTCGGCTTCGGCTTCCGTTCCCTCTTCGTCAAACAAAGAAACGGGAACCGACGGCATAATCGTCGACACGGCATGCTTGTAAACCAGCTGCGTATGACCGTCGCGGCGCAAAAGCATCGAAAAATTGTCAAACCAGGTAATAATGCCCTGAAGCTTGACGCCGCAGATCAAATAAACGGTTACCGGTGTTTTTGTTTTCCGCAGGTGATTTAAAAACATATCCTGCACATTTTGATTTTTATCAGCCATTATCGTTCCCCTTGTTTAAAACCAAGCGCTTTCTTTCTAAATCATTTAATCGCAAGAGTAAAGAACTGACAACAGTTCTTCGCAATTTTTTATCGTCAGCACATCGGAACCGTCTTTGTTTTCCTTAGCCATTCTGACGCGCAGGCAACCGGAAACGCGCGCGCATTCCATATCGGCGTCTCCGTCGCCCACAAACCAGACGGGAGCGGATAATTTTCCGTTTTCATACGCGATTCCGGTTCCTTCAAGCGCTTTAAAGACCGGATCGGCGGCCGGTTTATCACGTTCGGCGTCTCCCGCGCCGACAACGGAATAAAAATAAGACGACCACCCTAAATGATCTATTTCGGCGCGCAGAATCGAACTTGTTTTATTACTGACGATTCCGACGCAACCCGTTTTTTGAAAAGCAAGTTCGACGACTTCGCGCGCTTTGTCAAACGGAGTCAGCATCGTCAGGTGATGCTCGCGGTAAGCGTCCAGATAGACCTGTTTGGCTTCTTCCCACTTATCGCCGAACAGATCGGGAAACGTTTCGCGCAAAGACAATCCCGTCAGTTTCTGATATTCCTCCATGGAATATTCGGGCAGACCGTAATGCGCCTGCAAAACGCAATACGCCTTATACAAAATCGGCGTCGTGTCCATCAGCGTGTTGTCCCAATCGAACAGAATCGCTTTCGGGGAAGGATATGTTACGATCATTAGAAAAACTCCAGTCCGACGGAAAACATTTTTTCAACCTGCTTGACTGATTCCGCGTCAGCGAACAAAACAAGCCGATCGTCTCTTTCAATCACGGTATCGCCGCGCAACGGCAACGGCGTTCCGTCTCTGACAATCGCGCCGATAATCACGCCGGCAGGCAGACGCACGTCGCGCAGAGCTTTGCCCGCATATTCGAACGTGTCGAATACGTCGGCTTCCAAAACTTCGCACAACCCCGAACGAATCGAATAGGCCGCGTAAATCTTTCCGCGGCGGACGTGCTGTAAAATAGAGGACACCATAATGTCTTTCGGATCGATGATCACGTCAATTCCCAGATTGACGACCAACTGCGAATAAAGCGGCTTTTCAATCACGGAAACGGTTTGTTCCACACCGTACCTTTTGGACATCAGCGATGCCAGAATGTTGTTTTCGTCTTTCGAGCTGACGGCAATGACCGTTTCCACGATGTCGATGTCGGCTTCCTCCAATAAAACGGTATTCAGGAAATCTCCGTGAATGACGGTCGTATCGGTCAGCGTTTCGGCCAGAAACTTGGCGCGCTCCTCGTTCTCCTCAATCAAAGTCACGTGCATGTGAGACGCTTTCTCCAGATAGCTGGCCAGATACAGCCCGACATTATTGCCGCCCAGAATCAAAATGTTCTGCGCCCTTTCCTGATCGCGGCCGAACAATGTCAGAATACGGTGCACGGATTCGGACGGCACGATCACATACACGTCGTCACCCGCGCAAATGCGCGTGTTGCTGTCCGCGATGATCAGTTTTGAATCGCGCACCAGAGCCGCCACGACCGCATTCACGTCGGGAAAAAGCTCGGTCAACTGACGCAAAGGCGTATTGATCATCGGGCAAACGTCGTCGCAATGAATGCCTAAAAGATACACTTTGTCCATTGCCAGAGGAATGACTTCAAACGCGCCCGGCAAAGAAATGTTGCGCCGGATCGAACGCGCGATTTCGACTTCCGGCGAGATAACGACGTCAATCGGCAAAGCGTCGTGAGTATAAAATTTGCGCCATTTCGGGTTCGTGTATTCGTTCGACCGCAGACGCGCGATCTTCATCGGCACTTTAAACAGCGAGTTCGCCGCCTGACACGTCACCATGTTGACTTCGTCGGACTCCGTCACCGCGATCAGCATGTCCGCGTCCTGCGCGTTCGCCTGTTCCAGAACGGACGGATAAGATGCAAATCCGACGACCGGCCGCACTTCCATCGTCGAAGTCAGTTCCGTTAAAAGTTCCCCGTTCGTGTCAATCAAAACGACATCGTTGCCGTCTTCCGCCAAATAGCGCGCGATCGTCGATCCGACTCGTCCCGCGCCGCATACGATTACTCTCATTTTCTTTTCCGTTTCCTGTACAGAGGCACAATCTCCGTTTTTTCTTTTTCAATCAACTTGTCGTCCAGATTCAACCGGCGCATTTTTTTCAGCAAAGTGTTCCGGTTCAACCCCAAAATTTTTGCCGTTTTCAGACGATTGCCCTGCGCGACTTCCAACGTGACGGAAATCAGGCGGCGTTCGACTTCGTCGATCACAGCGTCATAGACGTTCGTCAGTTCCACCGCTTCCGCCGTTTTGGCATAAAAGCGACGCAGATACTTTTCCACGACCGCTCCCAATCCCTCATTTTGATTCGTCATGTTTCCCGCCGAAAAAATCCCGTATCAGAGCCCGCATTGCCTCCGGTTCGTCCGTTTCGTTGATTAAACGGCGAAACGCCGCGCTGCCCGTTAAGCCTAAAGAATACCACGCAATATGCTTTCGCGCGATAAAAACCGCCTTATGTCCGTAATATTTTTCCATTTCATCGAAATGGTCAAGCGCCAAAGCCCCCAAATCATCGACAACAGGCGGTTTTCCGCCGTTTAAAAAAGCGGAACACTCTGCCAAAACCCAAGGTTTTCCCAACAGTCCCCGCCCGATCATCACGCCGTCGGCACCCGTTTCGCTTAAACATTGCTTTGCCTGTTCCGGCGTGCGGACGTCCCCGTTCGCAATCACGGGAATATCAAGCGCCCGTTTCAATTCCGCAACGGCGCCCCAATCCGCTTTGCCCGAATAGAACTGCGTCCGTGTTCTGGCGTGCAAAGTCACCGCCGTAGCGCCGGCGTCCCGCATTCTTTTGCCGAAATCCGAGTATGTCAGGGAATCCTCGTCCCAGCCCGAGCGAAACTTCACCGTCACGGGCAAACGGACAGCGGTGACGACGGCTCTGACGATTGATTCCGCCAATTCGGGCGTATTCATCAGCGCCGCGCCGCCGCCGGCTTTGACAATCTTTGCGACGGGGCAGCCCATGTTGATGTCAATAAGCTGCGCGCGCTTCGTTTTTTCGACGATCCGAGCCGCTTCCGCCATAACGTCGGGCTTTGTCCCTTCCAGCTGCACGGCAACAGGCGCGTCCGTTTCTTCGCAAAGCGCCATTTGCCGCGTCTGTTTGTGCGCATGAACCAAAGACGCCGCCAATACCATTTCCGTATGAAGCAACTCTTTGCCGAAGCGTCGGACTATCCGGCGGAAAGGAGCGTCCGTCACGCCTGCCATCGGCGCGCCGATAACGGGGGAAACGCTTAAATTTCCTATTTTTAACAAAGCGGACGTCATCTTCCTCTTTTCTAAAACGAAAATCTGTTTTACTCTTGGTTTGGCAGAATTTAACAGGAGGGACAATCCATGGTCAAGGGGGCTGTTATCATCGTCGCCGCCGGCAGAGGACACCGCTTCGGCGGGGAACTGCCGAAACAGTACAGAACGATCGGGGGACAGGCTGTTTTAAGGAAATCTCTGGCCGTGTTCTGCGCCCACCCGTCGATCCGGTACGTCCGCGCGGTCATTCACCCCGACGACACGGCGCTGTATCAATGCGCGGCGGAAGGTTTGCCCGTCCTGCCGCCCGTATTCGGCGGTCCCACCCGTCAGGATTCCGTCCGTCTGGGATTGGAAAGTCTGAAAGAAGAAGCGCCCGACTTTGTGCTGATTCACGACGGGGCGAGACCGTTTGTCGATTTCGGCGTGATCAACCGCGTGATTGCGGAAATCAAAGAACATCAGGGGGCTATTCCCGCCCTGCCCGTCACGGACACGATCAAAGCCGGAACGACGGAAAACGGGAAAACGATCATCACACGCACGGTGGATCGCGCGGGATTATGGCGCGTGCAGACGCCGCAGGGCTTCCCGTACGGGGAAATTCTCGCCGCGCACGAAGCCGTCAAAGGACAGGAGCTGACCGACGACGCCTGCGTCGCCGAAAAAGCCGGTATGACCGTCGTTCTGACAAAAGGCAGTGAGGACAACTTCAAAATCACGACGCAGGAAGATTTAGTTCGCGCCGAATTGCTGTTAAAAGGCAAAGGAACGGACATTCGCACGGCAACGGGTTTCGACGTGCACAAATTCTGCGACGGCTCTTTTGTCACGCTTTGCGGTGTTCAGGTGCCGCATGACAAAGGATTGGAAGGACACTCCGACGCCGACGTCGCTTTGCACGCGTTGACGGACGCTCTGCTGGGCGTTATCGGTTCGGGTGACATCGGACTGCATTTTCCGCCGTCCGACATACGCTGGAAAGGCGCTGATTCCGTGATATTCCTGAAACACGCCGTTTCTTTGGTGAACGGTCTGGGCGGCAGGATTTTGAATGCGGACGTTACAATCATCTGCGAACGCCCGAAAATCGGCGCACACCGTCTGGAAATGAGCGAAAAACTCTCGGAAATTTTAGGTGTTTCCGCCTCTCGCATCAGCATTAAAGCGACAACGACGGAACAGCTCGGCTTTACGGGACGCAAGGAAGGCATCGCCGCGCAAGCCTGCGTCAGCGTTTCTTTCTAAAAGGAAAAATCCATGCCCGTCAAAAAATACGACGTCATTTTCAGTCTGGGAGCCGCCTGCCTTTGTTCACAAATGCTGCGCAAAAAGAATTTGCAGTTCTGTTCTTATCCTTTCGACTGGATAGCGGGCGGAGATTTTGCTTTTCGCATTGATTTGCTTGTTTCCGGTTTCAAAGACTTTTTCAACAAAGAGGATTTGGCATTCACCGGCGAACAAAACGGCAGTGAAACACACCCGTGCGAAATCTGCCTGAACAAAAGAACGGAAATGAAATTTCCCCACGATTTCCCGACGGGCGTCGATTTTGAAACGGCCTGGCCGGAAGCCAACGAAAAATACGCCCGCCGCATCAAACGGCTGATTAACGACATCGAAAACGGCAAAGACATTCTGATCGTTTACGTCATGCCGCCGAAGGAAGCCGTTGACTCCGACGCGGTTTTACGGGAATGCCATGATAAAATCGTCCGGCGTTTTCCGGATAAGAACGTCGATATTCTGTATATTTCCTGCGCCGAAAAATATTCCGAAACAAACATCGGAGAACACGTCAGGAAAATCGCTTTCGACTTTGACCGCCCGGACGGCGTCCCGCCGTACGACGTCCGCAAATTAAGAACAGCCGTCAATAATTACCGGCTACGGCAGACACTGTCCGACCGGATACGGAATTTTAAATTCAAAATGAAGAAAAGAATCGGCCGTTGGAAAAAGAAAGCCTCGCGTTATTTGACTTTCCGCCCGTCGCTGTAAACGGCGACGATGTCGCGCTTTGTCATCAGGTAAAGCGCGCGTTCAAAGCGTTCTTTGACCGACAACTCTTTGGCCGGTTTCGGAAAAGCCGCGTCGTCGACGACAACGGCGTGCAGGCCGTCGCCTTTGGCAAAACCGCCGGCCGCGCCGAAAAATTTTGCGCCCGCCGTCGTGCCGAGGTAAAACGCTTCCGCCACCGTTAAAAATTCGTCCGTCCAGTTTGTCTGGATTCGCTTCATCTTGGACGCGCGAATGGCGGACGTCACGACCTGCGGCATCGCCAGCAAAGCCCCGCCCGCTATATCGGAGCCGAGCGTCACGCGCAAGCCTTCGTTCATCATGACGCGCACGGGCGCGATGCCGCTGATCAGATTGATGTTGGAATCCGGACAGTGTGCGATCCAGACGCCTTTTTCTTTCATCGCTTTTCTTTCGCGTTCGTCGGAATGGACGCAGTGCGCCATCACGGTGCGGTCGTTGAACAGCCCGTATTTATCATAGCTTTCCCAGTATTGCGCACAGTCCGGGTGAAGCTCTTTGACCCACGCGATTTCGGAAGTGTTTTCGGATAAATGCGACTGCACGGGCAGGTTTCTTTCCTGCGCCAGCTTTCCTAAAAACGCCATCAGCTCGTTTGTGCAGGTCGGCGTAAAGCGCGGCGTCAGAATCGGCTTGATATGTTCGAATTTACCGGAAGATTCGTCCAGCCACGTCATCGTTTCGCGCATGGATTCTTCGGTCGTTTCCGTCAGAATGTCGCCGGAGTTGCGATCCATGTTGACTTTGCCGACGCAACCGGTCATGCCCGCCTTTTCGAATTCTTCCATCAGAACCATTGTGGATTCGCGGTGCAGAGAGGAAAAAGCGCAAACGCGCGTCGTGCCGTTATCGACCATTTCTCTGGCCAAAGCGCGATAGACTTCGCGGGCGTAACCGGTATCTTTGAAAGCGGCTTCCGTCTTAAAGGTGTACGTGTTCAGCCAGTCCAGCAAGGGCAGGTCCATTCCCATGCCCAGCATCGCGTATTGCGGCGCGTGCATATGCATATCGGAAAAAGACGGCATAACCAGACGGTCGCCGTAATCGGTTACGGACGCATCGGCATAAGCTTCGGGCAATTCTGTTAAAACGTTTGATATTTTTCCGTTTTCCAGAATCAAATATCCGTTTTCCGTGATTTTCAATTCACCGAAAGCGGGCGCGTCGACGATATGTCCTTTAATGATCTGCACGGTCATATTCTTCACCTTTCCTCAGAGCATAAAAAAAGCTCAAAACGCCGTGTCAAACGGAGCTTCAAGCACTCATAGCAGAACACGGTCCTGTTCAGTAGAAACTTCCTCCGGCTTTAAGAGGAATTATATGAGCCGTTTTTGATTCTATAAGGATTCTTTTTTGAAAAGTCAAGAGGACGCTTTGACGGCTATCCCGTCAACGAAATGACAAAGCCCGAAATAATCTTCCTCGGTTTCCGAAACAGCCGCCGTTTCAAATCCCGACAAAACGTCCGTCATGTATTCGGGACGGAAAAAGTGGCGCGTCCATTCGTCGAAATACATATCTTCGCCGACTTTTTCCCCGACGCCGTAAGATTTGTCCCTGACCGATTTGCAACGTATGAAAAACAACCCGCCCGCCCGCAAAGACCGATGCACCTTGTCAATAACGGATCGCGTCACGGCGTCGCCGAAATAGTGCAAAGACAAACACGCGAACACCGCGTCGTAGCGTTCCGGCTCCAAGTCCGATTTCGATACGTCCGCGCAAACCGTCCTGATTTTCGGGTGGCGCAAAGCTTCGACGGTTTTCAGGGCTTCGTCGGAAATGTCCATCGCCGTCACGTTCATGCCGTTCGCCGCGAAATACAAGCTGTTGCGCCCTTTTCCGCAGCCCAGATCCAAAACGTCGTGCATGTCTTTTATTTTCATCAGCTTAAACGCTTTTTCGGCAAACGGGGAAGGTTTGAAATCCTCTTTCCACGCCGCCCAGTTTTTATTCCAAACGCTTTGTTCCGTCATTTTACGCCTTTTATTTCGCCCGCTTTTATATTAGCTTTTAAGAAATATACCAAACGGAGAAGAAAATGGAAACGCTGGAATTGCCGCATACCGTGAAAGTCTACGAATCCGACCGCAAAGGCGAGTTGCATCTGCGCAGTCTGTTCAACTTGCTGCAGGACGCCGCCGACAGACACGCGGACGCTTTAGGGTGCGGGTACGAATTCTGCCTGACGCGCGGCATCGGGTGGGTCGGCGCGAATTACCACCTGAAAATCAACCGCCTGCCACAACGGCACGAATCCTTTGTCTTAACGACATGGGCCAGCGGAAAAACCGCCGTGTGCGGTATCCGCGATTTCAAAGCGGTCAACGAAAAGGGCGAATTGCTGTTCTGCGCGTCAAGCCAATGGGCGCTGATCGATTTAAACACCAAACGTCCCGTCAGCGTCGCCAAAAACCTGCCCGAATATCAACTGCACGAAGAGCGCATGATCGACACGAAATTTCCGGCAATCGCTTTTCCGGAAACGCCCGAAACGGAAATCCGCTTTCCCGTCCGGTACGAGGAAATAGACCTGAACAATCACGTCAACAACGCCGTTTATCCGGTCTGGGCGGCGGAAAGCGTGCCACACGACTTCCGTCTGGCTTGCGACATCGCGGAAATGGAAATCGCATTCAAAAAGCCCGCCGTTTTCGATGACGAAATCGTCGTTTTCACGCAAACGGACGGGTCGACAACGACGCACAGAATTGCTTCGCCCGACAAGGAAAAAGAATTTTCCCGCGTACGGATTTCGTGGAAAAAAGCCTGAAATATAAAAAAAAGCATCACGAAAATATGACTAAAGTTATATTCAATATGAGGTTTTACAGGCTTGTTATTATGAATTTTTGGCTGTTAGAATAAAGGTAAAGTTAGCAATGGAGGATTATCATGAAAAATATTTACACACAGGAATCCGGCCGTTCCATGATCGAAATGCTGGGCGTTCTGGCAATCATCGGCGTGTTATCGGTTGGCGGTATCGCGGGATATTCTCAGGCGATGTCGAAATTTAAAGTCAGCAAAACGACAGACCAAATTCAGACGATGGTGCAAAACATTCGCACACTGTTTTCATCGCAGAAAAACTATGACGGTTTGAAAACGAGCAACTCAAAGCTTCTTTATGCAGCGGGCATTCTGACCGATGAAAACTGCCCTGACAGCTCGGCCTGCACCACCCCGATGAATCCGTACGGCGGTACTATCAAAATCGAATACACGAACGATGACGAAGGTCGTGCCAAAAGAGCTTTTGCCGTTACGTACAACGGTTTGCCGTCAGACGCCTGCGTCCGTTTGGCAACGCAGGGTTGGGGTGATACGGCGTCCGGTCTGATTGCTGTTCAGGCTAACAAGGAAGAGACCACCCCGACTGCGGGTATGGATATACCTGAGGAAGATTTAGCCACAGAGGGTGCTACCGTGTCCTATACTAAAACCGCTCACGTTCCCATATCCTTTGAATCCGCGACAAAAGGCTGCGGCACGGGCGGAAGCGCGTCCAGTCTGACGCTGTACTATAAATAGTCGTTATTCTTTATTCCAAAAAAGGCGGGATTTTTATCCCGCCTTTTTTATTTTTCCGGCAAAACATTATGACTAAAGACATATCAGATATGTGTTTCTATAGGCTTGCGTACATTGCCTTTTAGCGGTAGGATAAAATAAGGCAGAAGGAGAATCCAGAAACGGAGGAGGGCGTTATCATGAAAAACATTCATGCACAGGAATCCGGTCGTTCCATGATCGAAATACTAGGCGTTTTGGCCGTTATCGGCGTGCTGTCGGTCGGCGGTATCGCGGGTTATTCCCATGCGATGTCGAAATATAAAATCAATAAAACGATAGACCAGATGCAAACGATGGCTCAGAACATTCGCACACTGTTTGCATCGCAGAAAAATTACGAAGGCGTAGACTCGAAAGCCAATCCAAAGATGCTGTATGCCGCCGGCATTCTGACTGATGAAAACTGCCCTGACGGTTGCTCTACCACTCCGATAAATCCGTACGGCGGAGTAATCGCTATCGGTTTTACAAAAGATGACGAAAATCATTCCAAAAGAGGTTTTGCCATCGCATTCAGCGGTTTGCCGTCAGATGTCTGTACCCGTTTGGCGACACAGAATTGGGGGGACGCGACCTCCGGCTTGATTGCTGTGGAAGCCAAAAGCACAAACGTTGCTTCCATATCCAAAGACGCCTCTATCCCCGGAAACGAAAAACCGCAGAATAATAATAACATAGCCCTTCCTTTCCAAAAATCGGTAGTAGCGAAGGTAGCGCCAATGGAAACGACAGGTTCCAGCGTAGCCCTCACGAAAAACGCCGCTGTTCCGATGTCCTTATCGGCGGCGACAACAGGTTGCGGCACGGGCGGAAATACATCAAGTCTGACGCTGTACTATAAATAACCGTTATTCTTTATTTCAAAAAAGGCGGGGTTTTTATCCCGCTTTTTTTATTTTTCCGGCAGAATATATAACTAAAGGCATATCATATATGAGGTTTTACAGGCTTGTTTTTATGGATTTTTGGTTGTTAGAATAAAGGTAGAGTCAGCAATGGAGGATTATCATGACAAACATTCATACACAGGAATCCGGTCGTTCCATGATCGAAATGCTGGGCGTTCTGGCAATTATCGGCGTGTTGTCGGTCGGCGGTATCGCGGGATATTCTCAGGCGATGTCGAAATTTAAAGTCAGCAAAACGACAGACCAAATTCAGACGATGGTGACAAACATTCGTACATTGTTTTCATCACAGAAAAACTATGACGGGTTGGATACGGCTAATTCTGAACTTCTGTATTCCGCCGGCATTCTGACCGATGAAAACTGCCCTGACGGTTCGTCCTGCTCAACCCCGATGAATCCGTACGGCGGTACAATCGTAATTAAGTATACGAAAGATGACCAGGCTCGTGTTAAAAGAGCTTTTGCTATCATATACAACGGCTTGCCGTCAGACGCCTGCGTTCGTTTGGCGTCGCAAAACTGGGGCGATACGGCGTCCGGTTTGATAGCCGTGCATGCCAAAAGCTCGGTAGGTACCGTACCCGACACTATTCCCGGCGAAGCTACATCAGCAGGAACTTCGGTGAACTACACCAAAACGGCTCATGTTCCCGTGTCCTTTTCAAACGCATCAACGGGTTGCGGCACGGGCGGAAGCGCTTCCAGTATTACGCTGTTCTATAAATAGTCGTTATTCTTTATTTCAAAAGGCGGGATTTTCTCCCGCCTTTTTTTGTTGCTTTTTTATTTTTTCTGCCGATTGGCAGAATCCAATCCCCGCCGGGAAGGCGTTATGCCCGTGGCGCCGCCACCCCCGCCGGGAGGGCGTTTTCCCCCTACGGGGAGTAGTCCCTACGGCTAGTAGTTTTCGGCGGCGATTTCGTAATACGCCTGTTCGTGCAGACAGGACGGACAGATCGCCGGCGCTTCGTTGCCTTCATGGACATAGCCGCACTTGCGGCAACGCCATTTCTTGGGCTCGTCGCGCTTAAAGACTTGTTCTTTCTGTATGTTCTCCTGCAATTTGCGGTATCTCTGACCGTGGAAGATCTCCGCGACGATCACGGCGCGGTACATCTGCGCGACTTCGGGGAATCCTTCCGCTTCCGCCATTTCAGCGCACATCGGATAAAGCTCCTTGTATTCGTGCTCTTCGCCTTTTGCCGCTTCCTCAAGATTTTCCAACGTCGAACGAATCTGACCCGCCGGATAAGTGCCGCTGATTTCGACGTCTCCGCCCTCTAAGAATTTGAACATACGCTCGGCATGTTCCTTTTCCTGATCCGCCGTTTCCGTAAAAATCGCGGCGATTTGCTGATAGCCTTCCTTTTCGGCAACGCGCGCCCAATACGTGTAACGCATTCTGGCCTGAGATTCGCCCGCAAACGTCATCAACAGATTTTTTTCGGTTTTCGTTCCTTTGACAGATTTCATTTTTTTGCTCTCCTTTGAAGTTAAAAAAATTACGGAATAAACGGCGACAGATAGATCAGCCCGTTATCGATTTTAAACATCATTTCGACACCGGCTTCGCGCAGCTTCTTTTCGTCCATCAGCGCCTGATTTTTCAGCCGGACATGCAAGCCGCCGTCCGCCGCATGCTCGCCGCTTTCGATGTTGTTTTCTCCGCCCAACGCCTTCTTTATCGCTTCGGAAAAGGAAAACGTCTTTTCAGCGACGGGAATATCGCGCGAATGAGTGCGCAGGTATTCCTCCATATCGGTTTTCAGATTTTCCGACGCCGTGCCGAACACCGCCTGCACGCCCGATCCGATGTGCATGACGCCCGTCGCGCCCAGCTCTTTCAGCTTTGCATCATCGGCTTTATCCGGATCGTTCAGAATCAATCGCAAACGGGTAATGCAAGCGTCAAGATTCTTGATGTTTTCGCGCCCGCCGAACGCTTCGACCAACTTCGCCGCCATTTTCATTTTATCCCCGTGCCGCGCCGGAGCCGCCGCCTGCGCCGCGGGAACGGCGGCAGAGTCTTCGTCGCGGCCGGGAGTCTTCATATTAAACGCCGTGATGACAGAGCGGAAAACGACGTAATACAAAACGGCGTATATCGGCCCCAGAATAAAGACGACCCACGGCTTCGTATCCAGAGGATAGAATAAAATGAAGTCGATTGCCCCCTGCGAAAACGTATAGCCGATGTGCGCGCCGACAAGATTGATCAGCGCAAAAGCGGAACCGACCATGACGGCATGAATGAAATACAGCATCGGCGCGACGAACAGGAACGTGAATTCCAGCGGTTCCGTGATACCCGTCAGAAAAGAAGTCAACGCCGCGGACGCCATAATGCCGCCGACTCTCAGACGGTTTTCGGGCTTGGCCGTATGCAGGATCGCCAGCGCCGCCGCGGGCAGGCCGAACATCTTGATTAAGAACCCGCCGCCCAAAATGCCGGCCGTCTTGTCGCCCGCGAAAAAGCGGGGAATGTCGCCCGTGACGACTTCGCCCAGCTTGTTCGTATAAGACCCGATTTCAAAAAAGAACGGCACGTTCCAGATATGATGCAGTCCGAACGGAAGCAACAGTCTTTCGACAAAGCCGTACGTCGCTCCCGCGACCGTCGGCGCGCTGTACGCCGCCCACATCGAAAATTCGTTGATTTTTTCCTGAATCGGCGGCCAGAACAGGCTTAAAAACACGCCTAAAGCAATCGCTACCAAAGAGGTAATGATTGGCACGGAACGCTTGCCCGCGAAGAATCCCAGATAAGGCGGCAACTGGATTCTGTAAAACCGTTTATAGATATGCGCCGCGACGACACCGACGAACAAGCCGCCGAAAACGCCCGTTTCGATTGTTTTAATCCCCATGTTCGTCGCCACGATTTTCCGGGCAAACGCGACGTCGTAATCCAACGACTGCGCCAAAACGCCCAGCGTTTCCTGTCCTTCGGAAACGTGGAACCACAGCACGTCCGCCATCACGCCCATCGTCGCCAGCATCACGATGAATCCCGTGACCGCCGCCAACGCCGCGACGCCGTCGTTGTCCGTCAGCCCCAACGTCGTGCCAATAGCGAAAATCAGCGGCATATTCGCGAAAATCACGTTGCCGCTCTGACTCATGATTTGAGGAATGATCGGAGGAATCCAAGAGATTTCCGCCGTCAAAAGCCCCGACCCTATGCCTAAAAGCAATCCCGCAACCGGCAGGACGGCGACCGGCAGCATCAGGGATTTCCCGATTTGTTGCAAGAACATAAACGCTTGTCTGACCATGATTTATTCCCCCTGATCGGCTGAAAATTCTTCGATGATTTTGCGAACGGCGGCTGTACTTTCCTGAGCGACGGCAAGCCTTGCCAAATCCTGACACTTTGCAAAAGAAAGCGACCGGATTTGCGCTTTAATCGCCGGAATCAACGGCGGCACGACGCTTAATTCCTTAACGCCCAGACCGGTCAACACGGGAACGGCCTTTTCCTCGCCCGCCATCGCGCCGCAGACGCCGACCCATTTCCCGTGTTTTTTCGCGCCCTCGACCGTCATTTGAATCATGCGCAAAACGGCGGGGTGAAGGCCGTCGGACAGCTCCGCCAACAGCGGATTGCCACGGTCGGACGCCATCACATATTGAGTCAAATCGTTCGTACCGATCGAAAAGAAATCAACATAAGGCGCAAGAATGTCCGCCGTCACCGCCGCTGCGGGAACTTCGATCATAATGCCCGCTTCAACCGCCGGAGCGCTCATCAGTTCCTGCTCTTCCGTAACAATCTGTTTTGCAAGTTTCAATTCTTCAAGCGTTGTGACCATCGGAAACATGATGCGGATTTTCGTTTTGTCCGCCGCTTTCAGAATCGCCCTGATTTGAGAACGGAACAAATCCTGATGCCGCAGGCTTAAACGCAGACCGCGCACACCGAGGAACGGATTTGCCTCCGCGGGTTCTTTGATATAGGGCAGTTCTTTATCGCCGCCGACGTCCAGCGTCCGAACGATAACGGAGCGGTTTTTGCCAGCGATTTCGGCTATTTTGCCGTAAACAGCGGCCTGTTCGGGTTCGCTCGGGGCTTCCTGCCGGCTTAAGAACAAAAATTCGGAACGCAAAAGTCCGATAGCTTCCCCGCCGGAAGAAACGACGCGACCGGCGTCCTCGGCGCTGCCGATATTGCCGGCGATTTCCAGACGCACGCCGTCCGTCGTGATCGCCGGCTCGTTTCTTTTTTCAAACAGTTCCGCCTGTGTTTGATGCTCGGATTCCTTATGATGAATGGCGGCTTTCGTTTCCTTTTCATCGGGATAAAGACGCACTTCCCCTTTTGTCCCGTTCAGCAAAACCGGCGTTCCGTTCAACACGTTCAAAATATCGGCCGACACGCCGGCGACGGCAGGCAGCATCATCGAACGCGCCAAAATCGCGGCGTGAGAGGACGCTCCGCCGCCGACGGTAACAAAGCCCGCCACCTTTTCCCTATCAAGCAAAGTCGTGTCGGTCGGCGTCAGCTCCCGCGCGATGATGACGGCGTTTTCGGGCAGACAGACTTTTTGTTCCGCTCCGCCGGTCAACAATCGCAGAACTCTTTTGCCGACGTCCTGCAAATCCGCCGCGCGCCCCGCCAATAAAGAGTTTTTCATTTCGGAAAACAGCCTTGCCTGTTTATTAATCGTCTGTTGCCACGCGAAAGCGGCGCTGCGTCCTTCGTCAATCAGTTTTTGCGCGTTTTCAAGCAGTTCAGGATCTTCCAACAATTCCTGATGCGCGGCAAAGATGGCGGCTTTGTCGGACTCCGCCTTTTTCATCATTTTTTCCTGCAAGTCGGAAAGTTCGTCGGACGCTTCGGACAAAGCGTTCATCAGTTTTTCCTTTTCTTTCGAAGGCGGCGCGCCGAACTCTTCGACGTCAAAAGCCGCGTCCTGCAGTTGAACCGCCACGCCGACCGCCGTTCCCGGGGAAGCCGCAATGCCGAAAAACAGATTTTCCCCGTCCTGTTTTTTCGAAGTGTTTTCTTCCGTCAGAACGGGAGCTTGTGTCAACTCTTCCCCCAAGCCGGTTTCAATCAGAGGAATCAGTGTTTTCATTGCGTCGGCCGCGTCATAGCCGTCTGCCGTCAAACAAACAAGATCGCCTTTTTTAATGTCCAATCCCATCACGGCGGTCAGACTTTTCGCGTTCGCTTTTTTATCCCCGCAAACCAGATCTATGCCGCAATTAAACCGCTTGGCCGAATTGACCAGAACGGCGGCGGGACGGGCATGCAGTCCGACCGGATTTTTAATCTCGATTTGCCAGGACTGCGCCTTCATTCCTTTGACGGACGGCAGCGGAATGATTTCGGCTTCCTTTTTCAAAGCCACCGTTAAAACAACATCTTTTCCCGCCGTCACATTTTTGTTTGTCATTGCCATCACGCCCGTCGTCCGGTCCATATTCGCGACGACGATTTCCGTTAAAAGGCTCTTACCGTTCTTTTCAATGACTTCGGGCTGGAAAGCAATCAGGCAATCCCCTTTTCTGACCGTTTGCCCGACGGAGACCTTTACGTCGAATCCCGATCCTTTCAACAAAACGGTGTCCAGTCCGACATGCATTAAAATCTCGATGCCCTGATTCGTCCGCATCGTCAACGCGTGCTTTGAAGAATGAATGTTCACGATCGTTCCGTCGCACGGCGCACACAGCACAAACGACGACGGCGCAATCGAAATGCCGTCCCCGATCGTTTTTTGCGCGAACACCATGTCCGGCACGGTTTCGATAGATTGAGTCTTTCCCGAAACGGGGGCGTATAGTTCCAAAACTTTATCTTTGATCATAGAAATCTCCCGCAAAAAATTCCTCTCAAGTCTAAGAAAAAAAATTTGTCCTTCCCAGACGGCAACAAGGCTATAAACCTCTCGGTTACGGCGGCTTTCGGAGCGGAAATTTAAATTGCTTTCTTTTCGCCGCGTTTACAGGTAAAAGAATAAAAAGCAGGAAAAAATAATAAGGTCGTGCCGCTATGGAAATCAGAGATAACGCCAAGTATTTCAGACGGGAAATTCTCATTCGCCTGATCCGCTCTTTTTTGAAAAACCGGCTGATTTTGGACGTGGATAAAATCCCCGTCGATATCCTGCCGACACGTCAGGCCGCCTATCGTTGCTGCATCTATAAGGAACGCGCGATTTTACGGACGCGCTGTCTGGCCGCTTTGGGATTCAGGGTAGAAGAAGACGACGAAGTCACACCTTTATCCGAATACGCCCGCCGCGCTTTACAGCGCGATAAACCGACGCCGCCCGTGATGACCGTTTTGGACATTGCGTGCAATGAATGCGTCACCTCGCGCTATGTCGTCACCGAATTGTGCCAGAGCTGTCTGGCCAGATCCTGCGCTCTGGCGTGCCCGTTTGACGCGATCGACATATCCAAAGGCCCCGCCCGCATTGATCCCGACAAATGCAAAAGCTGCGGCAAATGTAAAGATGCCTGCCCGTATCAGGCGATTATGAAACGCGTCGTGCCGTGCGAAAACGTATGCCCCGTCGGCGCAATCCGGCGCGGAACGGCGGGACGGGCGGAAATCGACTTTACCAAATGCGTTTCCTGCGGCCAGTGCATGCGCGCCTGTCCGTTCGGCGCGGTCGTTGAACGCAGCCAGATAATCGACATTTTAAAAGCGATGCTGACCGAAAAGAAAAAAATGGTTGCCATGGTTGCGCCCGCGATCGCCGGACAGTTTTCGGGAACGGTCAGACAAGTCGTTTCCGCGTTAAAAGCAATCGGTTTTTCAAGCGTGATAGAAGTTGCCGTCGGCGCGGACATCACGACCCGAAACGAAGCCAAGGAATTTATCGAACGCATGGAGCGCGGAGACGCTTTTATGACAACATCGTGCTGTCCGGGGTATATCGAAACGGTAAAACGGCACGTTCCCGAATTAAAACAATTCGTTTCCGATACGGCAACACCGATGCACTACACGGCGGAGCTGGCCAAAAAAGATCCGGAAGCCGTTACCGTTTTTATCGGTCCCTGCGTCGCGAAACGGTACGAAGGCTTAAACGATCCTTTGATCGATTTCGTTATGACGTTTGAGGAACTGGACGCTTTGTTTGAAGCGACCCAAATCAGCGTTTCCGACTTTACGCAAGCCGACTTTGACGTCCTGCCTTCCGCTCAGGGGCGGGGTTTTGCAGTCACGGGCGGCGTCGCGGCGGCGGTTAACGCGGTTGTCAACGGACGCGCCGAAATCAAGCCGGTGTGCATCAACGGCATCAAGCCCGCGATGTTGCGGCTGTTCAAAACGTATCCGAACGGAAAGGCTCCCGGCAACCTGATTGAAATGATGACGTGCGAAGGCGGGTGTATCGCCGGCGCGGGAGTCGTTTGCCCCGAGAAAAAGACGATAAAGGACGTTGAAAAATTCGCCGCCGAAGCCGCGCCTATCAACGAAAAAGACAACGAATAATTGTTGACTTTTCCTCTTTTTTGTATATAATTTAGACAAATTTTTATGGAGGATTCACGATGGCCTTAAGTGTCGATTTTAAAAACGAACGCGTTTCTTTGTCTAAAGAACAGACTTACGAAGCTTTAAACGCTTATTTGGAAAACGCCTCTTTTATAACCAGCGAAAAGACGCGCTCGCAATGGGAAACCTGGGAACGCAACTTAAAGGATTCTCCGTATTTTGAAGAAACCTATCAGCGCGTTTTAAAAGAACGGACGGAAGAACTGAAAAAACGCAATACGCTGATGGCGCGCCTTGATGTAAAGCTCAATCGTCTGGAACAGCATCAGGAGCAGATTCCCGAAGAAAAGAAGCAGAAAAAGACGTTGAAACAAAAAGCGAAAGAGGCCTTTAACTGCGCGAATCCGTATTTAGCCGCCGGCATTGCCGGAGCCGTGTTAACCACAGGCGTTTTGGCCGGCACCTCTTTGTGGGGCGCCATCAATGGCGTTGACGCGCAGTTCTGCGCTTCCGTTCTGGTAAAAGGAGCCGTAGCCGGCGGAAAAGTGTTGGCCGCCGGAACTGCCGTAACGGCCGCCCGCATGACGTTAAGCGCCGCTTTTGCGAATAAAGGCGGAAAAGAATTATTGGAAGCAAAAGAAGCTTTGAGAAACCTGAGTGCTTTGAAAAGAGCTTTTGCCATTATCGAAGAAAAAGACAGAGTCAAAACCGGAAAAATTTCCGCAAAAGAACAGCCGCAAGTCTCTGCTCCCGCTGCGGAAAAACAGAAGCTTTCTCCGGTAATGCTGAACAGATTAAAGGCCGGTAAAGCTTACTAAGCCTTTATTTTAAAGCGTCAAAAATTTGTTGCGCCAAAGTCGGACTGATTCCTTCGACTTTGGCGATTTCTTTTGCGCTGACGGCTTTAATCGCTTTAACCGATCCGAAATGCTGCAATAAAGCCTTTTTGCGTTTTGCCCCGATGCCGCCGATCGAATCCAGCGCCGACACCAGCGTGTCGTTGCGCCGCTTGGTTCTGTGCGTGCCGATGACAAAGCGGTGCGCTTCGTCCCTTAAACGCTGGATATAGTGCAAAAGAGGATTATCAAATTCCAGCTTCAATGGCGGTCTGTCCGCAAAGTGCAACGTTTCCTTACCCGCGTTGCGGTCTTCCCCTTTGGCGACGCCGATCGCGACTACGTCGGAAATATTCAGCTCTTTCAGCACTTCCAAAGCGACTTTCAGCTGTATCTCCCCGCCGTCGATTAAAATAATGTCGGGCAGATTGTTTTCCTCCATTCCCCTCTTAAACCGACGCGTCAGCACTTCGCGCATCATGCCGAAATCGTCGCCCGGAGTGAACGAATTCCACGAGATGTTGAATTTGCGATACGATTTCTTGTCAAAGCCTTCCGGTGTCGCGACAACCATCGCGCCGACCGCATGTGCCCCCTGAATATGGCTGTTATCGTATGTTTCAATCCGGCGGACAGGAGTTTTTATTCCGGCAAGTTCACGCAGTTGCTCCAATAATTCCGCGCGAGAAGATCCTTCCATACGCTTGCGAATCAGCGCTTCTTTCGCGTTCATTGCCGCCCGTTCAACCAGCCTGCGGCGGTTGGCTCGGACGTTATCGGCGATTTTCACGATGTGTCCGGCTTTATCGCTTAAAGCCTGTGAAACAATATCCTGTTCCGGCAGAGACATTGACACAAGAATCTCGTTCGGAACGGCATGCGTCATATAAAACTGGCCGATAAAAGCCTGCAATATTTCGCCGTCCGTCCGATCTTCCGTCCGCGGAAGAAAAGAAGCGAAATTCCCGCACGACCGTCCGCCGCGATAAAAAAACATCTGAACGCAACTCTGCCCTTTATCCGTAAACACAGCGGCAATGTCGCAGTCCGCAATGCCGTCCAGATCGCTACTCTGGCTCTGAATCTGATTCAAAGCGCGGATACGGTCGCGGTAAACGGCCGCCTCTTCGTAGCGCATGGCTTCGCTCGCCTCTTCCATTTTCGCCGCCAAATCCGATTGCACGCGCGTGCTTTTGTTGTGCATGAAATCGCAGACCTGCCCGACTAAAGACAAATAGTCCTCTTTGGAAATTTTTCCGGCGCACGGCGCGCTACACCGCTTAATCTGGTGCAACAGGCAAGGGCGCGTGCGATGGTAAAACACGTTGTCCGTACACGACCGCAGTAAAAAAGCCTTCTGCAATACCGCCAGCGTTTCATTCACCGTCAACGCCGACGCGAAAGGCCCGAAATATTCGCCTTTTTTCGTCCTCGCCCCGCGGTGTTTCAGCATTTGCGGCCATTCGTCTTTTGTCGTAATCAGAATATGAGGAAACGTTTTGTCGTCTTTTAACAAAATATTGTAATAAGGCTTCAGTTTTTTAATCAGATCGTTTTCCAATAAAAACGCTTCCGCCTCCGTTTTGGTTTCGATGATTTCGATTCGCTCGATTTCGGAAATCATGCGCTGGATTCGCATGCACGTCCGTTCGGGGTGCGCGTAGTTTTCCAACCGGCGGCGCAAGCTTTTCGCTTTGCCGACATATAGTATTTTTCCCTGACCGTTCAGCATGCGATATACGCCGGGACGTTCGGGAAATAAGGATAAATGCGCCGCCACATACGCGGCTCCTTTCAGGGTTTGTGCGGATTCGCCTGATTCGGAAAGCCGGGAACTATCATTTTTTTTATCTATCATATTGATATTAAACCATTTTTACAGTTTTTACCCCTATTCCGAAAGTTTTCCCCAAACCTGTGGATAACTCTGTGCAAACGCATTTTCTACTAACTTTTGATTAAGAGTTTCCCTTGTCTTCTTCCTTTTTGCCTATTTTTTAGGCAAACTCGTTAAGTTTTTGTTTTTACAATATTTTTTATAATCAAGCATTATTTTTAAATTTTTTTTATAACTTCCTCTTGATTTATTTTTCTGCTTGGAATAGCCGCCCTTGCCTGTGGATAACTTCGGATAAACGCGAATGACTCGTTGATATACAAAGGATTACGAAAAAAACGATTAGAAAAGACTCGTCTTTTTTTCCGACGAACCGCCCATATCTATTTTTAAAACCTGCCCTGAAACCAAAGGATTTTCGGCCAAAAAGCAAGTCGTTTCGGCGATTTTCCGGAATTGCGAATCGTCCGTCGGCGTGCCGGCAACGGCTAACCCGTTGATTCTGATTTTATTTTTGTACGCTTCAGCCGCCAACGCCGTTAATCCGGATAACGATGAACAGGACAACGCGTATGAAGACAACTCTTGCGGCGCCTGCGCAAACACGGAAACGACAGTTCCTTCCTTTCCTTTCGGCAGACTGAGCGCGAACAAACGCGTCAAAAGGAACGGCGCGCGCAAATTGACCGCCATGTTTTCATTCCACCCCTGTTCCGATTCGTCTTTGACAAACGCAAAAGCATGACAAACCAAAACGTCTATCACACCGTACGTTTTCGTGACGGACGGAATTAAATCCGCCGTTTCTTCGTAAGAATTAAAATCAGCCCTGAAATAAGACGCTTTAACGCCGTATTTCTGCTGCAAATCCTCAACCAAGTGCGTTGCCTGCGCCACAGCCGTATTGCAATGGATAATCACGTTATATCCGCAGGCTGCAAACGCATGCGCGACGGCACTGCCGCGTTTGCAAGCGCCGCCCGTAATCAAAACGGTTTTGCCGTTCGGCTTTTTAACGGCGGACGGAACGGCGACGGGCTGTGTTAAAAACGACGGCAAATCGTCTGTCGAACCTTTCGGCAAAGGCAGAATATCGGCGATCCCTCTCGGCGGCAATTCTTTTTCGGAAGGAAAGGTCTTCGGCAAAGTCAGACCCGCCGGCACGTCTTCCCCCTGCGCTTTTTCAGAGAAAATATCGGCTTGTCCCGTCACGGCGTATTCTTCTTTTTCCGTTTTAAAAATAACGCGGACATCGCATTTTGCGGCGGCCGACGCAGCCGTTTTGATTTTAACGCGGGAAAGCAGTCCTTCATAAACGCCCGAATCCGCTTCGCCCGTAATCACCAATCGGTTTGTACCGCTTCCTTCCGTCACGAAAGATACACCCGCATCGGTCAGTTTCTTTTGGTCTTCATATCCTTCAATATAAAGGGTATCTTCAAACTCATCAGGAATTTCGATAACAACGGAAGAAATCGCCGTTTCAATCTTCGGCAACGTCAATGCCGAAACGATACGGTTGCATATTAACGCTTTAAAGTTGCGCTCTCCGATTTGCAAATTAAACGACAATTCTTTTGTCTGCGAAGGAACATCAATAAAATCAAGTTCGACGGAAGAACCGTCTTCCTGCGGCACGACACAAAAGCGATGCTGCTGATCCGGATTTAACTGAGCATGCGAACCGTATCCCTGACTGTGGAAAATACGGCCTTTTGCGACATACACCTGAGCATCGTTTGACTGCCAGACTAAAACGGGACATTTTGTGTTTAAATCCGCGTCCTGTGCGTCTTCTATTGCTTCGCCGTTCTGTTTCCGCCAGATGATTTTTCCCTGATGCAGTGCGGGAATCGCGTCTTTTTGAGACGCCGGCTTTAAAAATTTCCAGGAACCGCCGTGCCCTGTCGCCGCTTCCCGAAACCAGGCTTCATCTCTGTTCAGGATATGGCCGTTTTCCATTACAAAGAAAACGGGCGTTTTATCATTCAGGCGACTGCCCAGAAAAACGGAACTGACGCCCGGAATTAAAACGTCCGCGCCGACATGGGCGAACAAGGCTTTAACGTCTTGAAAAACCCCGTCCGTCATAGAATAAAAGCCGACAAAATGACCGCTGTTGCCTGCGTTTAAAAAAGTGACTTTAACCGGCGCGCCGTCGCTGATTCGCAGAACGGAAGCATCTAAAGAGCAAGCTTTATCAGACATTTATCAAGCGTCCTTAACATGTGGAGATTTGTTCAAGCTCAACAAAAAGCGCCTGAACAAAACAGACAGAGATGTATACCACGGAAAATAACGGGTTTTGACGCCTTTTTGCGCATAACGCAGACAGGCTTCGGCGCACGCCTGCGGATTGATCGGTTTTTGCCAGAAAGAATAACGGCGCGTTCCGACCGTATCCCAGTCGTCCGCTTTAATCGTCGTAACGGAAACATGACTTTGCGCCATCTGTGTTTGGAATCCCTGCAACCAGACATGCAACGCCGCTTTCGTCGAACCGAACGCATAGTTATCCGGCATTCCGTATTCACCGGCGGCAGAACCTAACACGATGATTTCCCCGCAGCCCTGCTTTTGCAAAACAGACGCCATCGCCGATAAAAAGTAGACCTGTGAAAAATAATTGATCTGGAACATGTTTTTGATTTTGCCCAAATCTTTGCCGCATTCTTTTTGCGTATATACCGTTTCCAACGCGGAAAAAACGCTGATAATATTTTTAGCGGCTTCCTCGCATTGTTCCGCCGTTTTTGCCAGAGACTCCAAATTACCCGTGTCCAACGGCAGCGTCATCACTTCAACATCGGGATAACGCGCGCGTATATCGTTCGCGGACAACAGCAAATCGTCATCGTCCTTGCCCAGCAAAACCACGTCGTTTCCGGCTTTCGCGACTTCGCGAGCAAAAGCGCGGCCGATCACGCAAGTCCCGCCTAAAACAACCCAAGTGCGTTTATTGTTCATGCTTTTTTCTCCCCCGCGAACAGGCGACGCCCGAAATCGGAATCAAACTTTCTTTGCGGATCAAACGTATTTCTGGCTTTAACAAATTTCTCCAGATTCTTGTACATCGTTACCAAATGACGGTGCTCCAACAAAGCGTCGTCCTGCAAAGAAACACGCCCGTTGTGTTCTCCCGCGACCATAATCAGATGCTTTAAGAAATCTTCCAATCCCTTGCGACGGAAAAAGTCCAGACAGAGCGTATAACCGCGAACGACCGACCCCAGATAGGAAATCGAGTCCTCTTTTGTCAGCGTCAATTCCGCGCGGCAGGCATCAATCCGCGTCTGCGCCAATTCGGTCAATATTCTCCGGATTGCCTGCGGTCCTTCGGCTTCGGAAAAAGAAATCTGCAGCTGATATATCCCCTTGGTGGAAAACACCCGCACAGTATCGGAAGAATATAAAAATTTTTCATACGGCTCGATTTTTGCGCTTTCCTTTGCCGCCATACGGTAACGCAGATTCTTTAATAACGGCATTGACGCGACATGCAACGCCAAATGCGGCAACATCATTTTGATTTTCGGCAATGAAAACGAAGAGACCGGCGCAATCTCTTTTGTAAAAACCGCCGTTTTTAAAATACCGCGGCCGACCGCGTCCGGCTTGGCGGACGTATCAATCCAAACCGAACAAAAATCAGCCGTTTTCCGAACGGATTTCAGCGTGTTCATCAATTCGTCCAGATTAGCGACCCTGCGTTTTTCAACCAAAACGTTTTCCTGCGGACGCTTCAGCAGCGTAATCGAAACCAGACTGATAATGCCGACCAAACCTTGTCCGCCGACAATCGCTTTAAACAACGTGTCGTTTTCTTTTTCGCTTGCCCGAACGGTTGTTCCGTCAGCCAGAACGACATCGATCCAGTTGACAGATTTAGCTAAAGACATACGCTTGTGCCCGTTCAGCCCGATGATATTCGCGGCGATTGCTCCGCCCAACGTATACTGTCCCGAATCCGGCGCCGTCGCCAGCATAAATCCTTGCGGCGCATAAATTTCCGTAATCGTTTTCAGCATAATCCCCGGCTCGCAGATCAGTTCGCCCGTATGAGCATCAAAAGAACGAATGCAATCCAAACGTTTCGACAGCATTACTGCTCCGTCGGAATTCAGCGCCTGATCCGCGTAGCTGCAGCCGGAACCGCGAACGATAATACCGTTTTTGCCGACCTGTTCGAGATACTTGGCTATATCCGCGACACGTTCCGGACGACAAACCTGAGAAACGCCGGAATTCGTCTGTCCCCGACTGCCCACTTTCATTTCATACCAATGCATTGCGCGCACTCCCCGTTAAACAGGGGATAGTTTACTCGAAAAACAAAAAGAAATGAAGCAGTTTCAGCGTTAATTTTACGGACGCACACTGTCCAGATACGACTTCAGCTCCAACGCCAAAGATTTTTCCGGCCGGCCGCCCCAGATACGAATGATTTCCGCCGCCGTCAACGCCGCCAACTTACCCGCGGCGGGCAGGCTCATTCCCTGAGAAAGTCCGTATAAAAATCCGCCGGCGAAAGCGTCCCCGGCGCCCGTGCTGTCCACAATTGCCTGATGGTTTTCGGAAGCGACCGTCGCTATGCCCTGATCGGAGAAAACGCAGGCGCCCTTAGAGCCGCGCGTCATCGCCAAAACCTGACGGCGATCCGACAGAACATTCATGAAAGCGTCCATATCCGTCACGCTGCGATCAATTTCGAAACAGCCGCGAATTTCGCGTTCGTTGCCGATTAAAATATCGGCCTGAGAGCGGATCGTTTCAATGACTTCCTGCACGGCAACCGCGCGGAAATTCAAATCGTGCATATTAAAAGCGACTTTAACGCCCGCCTGTTTTGCCGTATTCAACGCCGTCATCACAGCCTGACGGGCGCGGCGGGAAACAAGCATCTGTCCTTCGATAAACAGGATTTTTGAATCGAGAATCGTTCGGACGTCGATATCCTCTTCATCAATTTCTTCACAAATTCCCATGTTAAAAGCGAACGTGCGATCGTGATCCGGCGTCACCATCACCAAACAGCGAGCCGTCGCTCGATCGATTTCACGGTCGAATTTCACCAAAGGAACACAGGATTTGATACCGGATTTATCAAAAGCTTCCTTGAATTTTTCCCCCATCGTATCTTCGCAGGCTTTACCGATGAACGCGGCTTTTCCGCCCAACGACGCCACATTGGACATCGCGTTTGCCGCCGTGCCGCCCGGAATGACGCGGGAATCCATCAGATTTTTGCGGATTTCGCGCAAAACGGCAATCGGCAGGGTATTACCCTGTCCTTTGGTCAGCGAGTAATTTTGCAGGAATTCTTCCGTGACATTGGCCACAACGTCCACAAAAGCCACGCCGATAGCGGTTACGTCAAAAGTAGTCATGAGGGGTCTCCGTATGAATCGCGTTATCGGAATTTCTTTATATCGACACAAGATGTAAAAGGCGAGTCAAAAATAAATAAATTTTTAAAGCCAGAAAAAGCAAGGCGTTGAGAAGACATTGCCGCCGCGCGTCTTCCTGTTAAAACGATAAAAAAGCCATATACGGAAACGATTCGCTTTAAAGCAACATCAATTCCTCTTCGCCCCGTCTGCTTTTTTTCTTCACCGGCGGACGACATATCAAAGAAAGCTTTCCGTTTTTGGCGCTCAGCCGAACCGTGCCGCCGTGAACCAGATTCCCGAACAGAATTTCTTCGGCCAACGGCTTCTTAATCTGCTCCTGAATGACACGCGCCAACGGTCTCGCGCCGTTTTGCGGGTCGAATCCTTTTTTGATCAGCCAGTCTTTCGCCGAATAGTTCACTTCCAGAACGATTTTTTTATCTGTCAGGCTCTTCTTCAATTCGTTAAGGAATTTGTCCGCGACACGCCCCATGATTTCCGAATCCAACCGCACAAAAGGAATAATCGCGTCCAGACGGTTTCTGAATTCCGGCGTAAACAGACGCTCGATCGCTTCTTTGTCTTCGCCGACACGCTCCGTTCGACCGAAACCCATTGCGGGTTTGGCCATATCCGCCGCGCCGGCGTTCGTCGTCATAATCAGAATCACGTTGGAAAAATCGATTCTCTTACCGTTTGAATCCGTCAGTTTGCCGTAATCCATCACCTGCAACAGAACATTAAACAAATCCTGATGCGCTTTTTCGATTTCATCTAATAAAAGAACAGCGTAAGGGTGCTGATCGACAGCGTCCGTCAACAACCCGCCCTGATCGAATCCGACATATCCGGGCGGTGTGCCAATCAGCTTTGAAATCGAATGCTTTTCCATATATTCCGACATATCAAAACGCAACAGCTCCACGCCCAAAGACTTCGCCAGTTGGCGGGCGACTTCCGTTTTACCGACGCCGGTGGGCCCCGAAAACAGATAGGAGCCGATCGGTTTTTCCGGCTCGCGCAATCCCGCCCGCGCCATTTTAATTGAAGATGTCAACGCCTCTATTGCTTTATTCTGACCGAAGACGGAAGCTTTCAAGTCCTTTTCCAGATTCCGCAACGCTTCCGTATCGTCGACGGAAACCGTTTTAGCCGGAACATGCGCCATTGCAGAGACAACCTCTTCAATATCCTGCGCCGTGATTTGCTTTTTCTTGCGTCCGGTCTGTAAAGTCCGCACCGCGCCGGCTTCGTCAAGAACGTCGATCGCCTTGTCCGGCAGCTTTTTATCGTGCAGATAGCGCACAGACAATTCAACGGCGGCCTTGATCGCTTCCGCCGTATACGTTACGCGATGGTGGCGTTCGTATTCGTCTTTGATGCCGCGCAATATCTCTATCGTTTCGGCAACGCTCGGCTCTTTAATGTCGATTTTCTGAAAACGGCGCAGAAACGCTCTGTCTTTTTCCATATGATTGCGAAATTCTTTATACGTCGTCGATCCGATGCAGCGCAACGATCCGTCCGACAAAGCCGGCTTTAATAAATTGGAAGCGTCCATTGTGCCGCCCGATACCGCGCCCGCGCCGATAACCGTATGAATTTCATCTATAAACAGAATCGCGTTCGGATCGCCTTCCAACATATTCAGAATGTTTTTCAGCCGTTCTTCAAAATCGCCGCGATACCGCGTCCCCGCCAGCAAAGCTCCCATATCCAACTGATAAATGACGGCTTCGGCCAATTGCGGCGGTACTTTTCCTTCAACGATGCGCAGAGCCAATCCTTCGGCCATCATTGTCTTGCCGACACCGGGATCGCCGACCAGAAGAGGATTGTTTTTCGTGCGCCGGCATAGCACCTGCATCATTCTGTTTAATTCCGGCTGCCGGCCGATCAGTGCGTCCGTCCTGCCTGCCAGAGCTTTTTCATTCAGATTGCGGCAATACGCCGCCAGCGCTTCCTCTTCGTCCAAAGCTTCGTCATCATCAACGCCGGAAACGGTTGTATTACGACTCAAAAAAGTCACCACGTCCAATTTAGAAAGACCGTATTTGCTCAACAAATAAACGGCGTAAGATTCTTCTTCCGAAAACATGGCTACGATCAAATGCGGCGCGATAACGACATCTCGTCCGCTCGACTGAACCTGCAAAGCTGCCCGCTGCAAAACGCGCTGAAACGCTATGGTCGGTTTCGGCTCGCGCGGATTGTTTTTCTGAACCAGATAGCTCAAGTCCTTGTTGATAAAGGAAAGCAACTCTTTTTCCATTTCCGGCGCTTTGCGGCAATATTTGCGGAACAGAGTCACGCAGTCCGCATCGTCCATAATTGCCAACAGCAAATGTTCCAAAGTGGCGAATTCGTGCCCTCTTTCCGCGGCAAACAGCAACGCTTTTTGCAGAGTTTCTTCCAATTCCGGCGATAACATGACTAAACTTTCTCCACTTCACAGCGTAAAGGGTGCTGACTGCGGCGGGCGATTTCTATGACCTGCGCGGCTTTCATTTCGGCAACTTCGTAAGTATATACGCCGCAGACACCGACACCGCTGCGATGAATTTGCAGCATGATTTCGGTTGCTTCCTGCGCCGTCTTGTCAAAGAGACTCTGCAACAAAGAAACGACAAAATCCATCGGTGTAAAATCGTCGTTAAGCATAATCACCTTATACAACGACGGCTTTTTGATTTTAGGCTTAGTCGCCACGCCTTCCCACGGTTGTTCCTGCTTTAAAGGCTTTTTTGCCATAGTTTTCAGTCCCTAAAAAATACAAAATCGAGCGTATTTAATCATAACTTTGTTAAGAATATGTATGTTATCACATTCTTTGTTTTAAATATATAAATTGGTAGCGTCTTAAATAAAATAGCCTATAATGTCCGACATGAAAACCGTTCGCTTTTTTCTGTTTTTGTTTTTAACGCTTCTGCCCGCGGGATTACGGGCGGAATCGTCGCGCGTGTCGTCCCTGCTGGTCGAAGCGGAAACGGGACGCGTCCTGTTTTCAGAAAACGCCGCCGAAAAAAGATACCCGGCCTCTTTGACAAAAATGATGACTTTGTATCTGGTTTTCGACGCGTTGGAAAAAGGCGAAATCCAAATGGATCAACTGTTGACCGTTTCCAAAAAAGCCGCGGGCATGCCGCGTTCGAGAATGGGGCTGAAAGAAAACTCCACTATTTCAGTAGAGAATGCAATTTTTGCGATGATTTCGCGTTCGGCAAACGACGCGGCCGTCGTTGTCGCCGAAGGTCTGGCAGGATCGGAAGCGCAGTTCGCCGACAAGATGACGCGCGTTGCCCGCGAGCTCGGCATGAAGAATACCCGCTTTAAAAATGCTTCGGGTCTGCACAACAAAGATCAAGTTACGACCGCGCAGGATATGGCTATTCTGTCAACGGCTCTGATTCAGCATTTTCCCGAATACTACAAACTGTTTTCCGTGCGCGGCTTCCGCTATGGCAAGCGCTATTACGGCAACCATAATCTGGTCGCCCGTTTTTACAAAGGCGGGGACGGCTTGAAAACGGGATACGTCGACGCGTCCGGCTATCACGTCGTCGGTTCGGCCGTTCGTGACGGCAAGCGGCTGATTGGCGTTGTCATGGGACGCAATTCCGTGCGTGAACGGGACAGACATATTTTCAAACTGCTGGATTCGGGATTTGCTTCTTTAAAAAACAAAAAAAACACGATTGACACTTTGACGCAAACGCCGTTTTTCGCTCCGATGAAAGAGGAAAAAGCAGGCTCGAATGAAGCCGAACACAGGGAATTGAAAATCGCTGCGGAAAAACTGTCCGAAAGCCTTGACCGCATTTCTTCCATCAAGCAAAGTCTGGAAACCGAACAAAACGCCAATGTTGTTAAAAACGCGATTATCGATTGGGGCAAAAAGAAGTAACCGCCATGGAAATGCCCGCCGTTTTAAGACAGCTTCTTGACGAACTGACTGCCGGACTGAAACAAAATGCCGTCAGAAAAAGCGCGGAACGGCTCAGTCGCCGTTACAGAACGGAAACAAGAAACGGACAAAACCTGATTGATGATAAAACGGCTTCCGTCGCTTATGCCGCAAGCCGCATGCCGGCAACATTCGGATCGTTTTCTTTTGTTTTCGGACAAGCCGCCGCGTTGCCCGATTTTTTGCCGAAAACGATGATTGATGTCGGCGCGGGCACCGGCAGCGCCTGTTGGGCGGCTTCATGCTTTTTCGATTTGCAAAGCGTCGTCTGTCTGGAACGCAGCCCTGACATGCGCGCCATCGGAAAAGAGCTGACAGGAAAGACTCAAAGCTTTTTTTCCGCACCGCCCGAATGGCGGGATTTCGATTTGATTCAGAACGCTTTGCCGGAAGCGGACTTAGTCACCGCCGGATATGTTTTAAACGAACTGAACGAACGGGAAAGAAAAAACGCTTTACTGAAACTGTGGAATGCGGCGCAAATCGCTCTTGTTCTGATAGAACCCGCGACGCCTGAAAATTTTCGTCAGATGACAATTTATCGAAAAGCTTTGATCGAAAACGGCGCTTTCATCGCCGCGCCCTGTCCGCATCAGGACGAATGCTTAAACGAATGGTGCCACTTCGGCTGCCGCGTCTCGCGATCAAAACTGCATCGCCTGACGAAAGGAGGAGAAGCGCCGTTTGAAGACGAAAAATTCTGCTATCTGATCGCGACGCGTCGAAAATACGATCCGGCCGCCGCGCGCGTTTTGCGCCGTCCCGTGATAAAAACGGGAAACGTTACGCTTTCTTTGTGCGCAAAAGAAGGAATAACGGAAAAAACTTTTTCCAAAAAAGACGGCGACGCGTATAAAGCCGCCCGCCGGATCAAATGGGGCGACGCTTTTATTCCCAAGGCATAATGCTGTCGATCTCAAGATTCCGGCGTTGGCATTTCGGGCACAGAATCGTGTGTTTTAACGGCACTTTTTCCAACACCCGGCCGCAATCCAGACAAGTAAACGACGGCGTGTAATCCCCGTTTTTAAAAACGAAATGATACGTAAAGCGATTATACAACCGGGCGCAATGAGGACAAACATACGGCTGATGTTCCCACGTTTTCAGAATGACAGGACGGTGTTCGCGGATTAATTGGCGAATAAAGACCAGTTCATGCGGATTGTCGACGATATACTGCGAAAAATTAACGCCGACCTCTTTTTCCTCTTCGGACGGGAAATCTTTGGTTCCCGCCGCCAGATCGGTTTTGCCGATACCGTACTTTGCGACAAACCGAAAATCACAATCGGGACAAGACAAATGAACCAGTTTTCCCATAGCAGTCCTCCAAATCGAAAATGTTTTACAACTGTGGCATATTTCTCTTTTTGATTAAACAAAAAAAAGAAGTCTTTTTTTATCGGCCGTAAATGT
This sequence comes from Alphaproteobacteria bacterium, assembly GCA_017616015.1. Classification (GTDB taxonomy): domain Bacteria; phylum Pseudomonadota; class Alphaproteobacteria; order CAAGCB01; family CAG-977; genus UBA11549. Next base: position 98,483 of record JAFZYY010000015.1, read on the forward strand.
GCTATACAGGATAAAATTTATTTTTCACTTTAATTATCCCTTATAAGGAGGATCTATGGTTGCTCATAAAGATTTAGCGAATGCGTTGCGTTTCCTGGCTGCCGAAGGCGTGCAGAAAGCCAATTCCGGCCACCCCGGCATGCCGATGGGAATGGCGGACGTCGCGACCGTTCTGTTTTCCAAATTTCTGAAATTTGACGCGAAAGCGCCGCACTGGGCCGACCGCGACCGCTTTGTGCTGTCCGCCGGTCACGGTTCGATGTTGCTGTACAGCCTGCTGTATCTGACGGGCTACGAACAGGCGACCATGGATCAGCTGAAAAATTTCCGCCAGCTCGGCTCCCGTTGTGCCGGCCACCCCGAATACGGCCATCTGGAAGGCATTGAAACGACGACCGGTCCTCTGGGACAGGGCATTTCCACCGCCGTTGGCATGGCGATCGCCGAAAAGCTGTTGTCCGCCCGCTTTGGCAAAGACATCGTCGACCACTACACTTATGTGATTTGCGGCGACGGCTGTTTGATGGAAGGCATTTCCGAAGAAGCGATTTCTTTGGCCGGCCATCTGCGTCTGAACAAGATGATCGTTCTGTGGGACGACAACAAGATCACGATCGACGGCTCGACTTCCGTCGCGACCTCGACCAATCAGCGCAAGCGCTTTGAGGCTAACGGCTGGAACACGGACGAATGCGACGCTTATAAGCCCGATGAAATCGAAGCCGCCATCGCACGCGCCAAGAAATCCGATAAGCCGACATTGATCGCCTGCCATTCCGTCATCGGTTACGGCGCGGCGAAAGAAGGCACAAGCAAAGTCCACGGCTCGCCCATCGGTGTCGAAGACCTGTTGGCCGCCCGCAAACGTTTGGGCTTTGAATACGCTCCGTTTGAAGTGCCTCAGGACATTTTGGACGAATGGCGTTCCTTCGGCAAGAGAGGCGTCGCCGAACATGAAGCCTGGGAAAAACGCTTTGCCGGCATGGACTCCGCGAAGAAAGCCGAATTCGAACGCACCGTTTTGAATCACGCCCTGCCCGCCGGCTGGAAAGAAAAAATGCAGGCGTACAAGGAACAGTTGTTGGCCGACAAGCCGAAAGTCGCGACCCGTAAAGCTTCTCAAATGGCTTTGGAAGTTCTGGTTCCCGCCATTCCGGAATTGCTGGGCGGCTCCGCGGACTTGACCGCGTCCAACCTGACAAACGCCAAAGCGTCCGTTTCCGTGACGCCCGACAACTTTGAAGGCAACTACATGCACTACGGCATTCGCGAACACGCGATGGCCGCGGCGATGAACGGCATTTCCCTGCACGGCGGATTCATTCCGTACTCCGGCGCGTTCCTCGTGTTCATGGATTACCTGAAACCGTCCCTGCGTCTGGCCGCTTTAATGGGTATCCGCGTAATCTACGTTTTAACGCATGACTCTATCGGCGTCGGCGAAGACGGTCCGACGCATCAGCCGATCGAACATCTGGCGTCCATGCGCGCGATTCCGAACGTCAACGTATTCCGTCCCTGCGACGTAATCGAAACGGCGGAATGCTGGGAATTGGCGATTGAAGCCGAACACACCCCGTCCGTTTTGGCGCTGTCCCGTCAGAACCTGCCGACTTTGCGCACGAGCGTGAAAGAAAATCTGTCCGCGAAAGGCGCTTATGTCCTGTCCGACTGCGAAGGCAAGCGCGACGTGACGTTGCTGGCGACTGGATCCGAAGTTGAAATCGCCGTCAAAGCGCAAGCTCTGTTGGCCGAAAAGAACGTCAAGGCCGCCGTCGTTTCCATGCCGTCATGGGAATTGTTCGACAAGCAGGACGCCGCTTACAAGAAAGCTGTTCTGGGTGACTGCCCGCGCGTTGCCGTTGAATCTCAGGGCGCGTTCGGTTGGGAAAAATACACCGGTTTTGAAGGCGCTATTGTCGCGATGCGCGGTTTCGGCGCTTCCGCTCCGGCCGAACAACTGTACGAACACTTCGGCATCACGCCGAACGCCGTCGCTTCCGCGGCCATGGGTTGCTTGAAGAAATAAGAAATTAAGGAGAATAAAAACAAATGTCTATGATCAGTATGCGTCAGCTGTTGGATCATGCCGCCGAATACGGTTACGGCATGCCGGCTTTCAACATCAATAACATGGAACAGATTTTGGCCGTGATGGCCGCGGCGAAGAAAACGAATTCGCCCGTCATCGTTCAAACGTCCAAAGGCGCCCGCAGCTACGCCGGCGATTTGATGATTCGCAATATGGTCGCGGCTGTCGCGGAAATGTATCCCGATATTCCGGTGTGTCTGCATCAGGATCACGGCTCGTCCGTTGAAACGTGCGTTACCGCTTTGGGCAACGGCTGGACGTCCGTGATGATGGACGGTTCCTTAAAAGACGGCAAACCCGCTTCTCACGAATACAACGCCGAAGTGTCCGGCACAGTCGCGAAATTCGCGCACATGATGGGGGCTTCCGTTGAAGCGGAATTGGGCTGCATCGGCTCTTTGGAAACCGGAAAAGGCGAAAAGGAAGACGGTCACGGCTTTGAAGGCGCCATCGACAAGAAACAGCTCCTGACAGACCCAGACGAAGCCTACGAATTCGTCAAAGCGACCAACATTGACGCTCTGGCGGTCGCCATCGGCACGTCCCACGGCGCTTACAAGTTCACACGCAAACCGGACGGCGCGATTTTGTCGATCGACACAATCAAGAAAATCCACGCCAAAATTCCGACCGTTCATCTGGTCATGCACGGTTCTTCCTCGGTTCCGCAGGAATTGCAGGACATGATCAACGAATTCGGCGGCAAGATTCCGCAGACCTACGGCGTGCCCATAGAGGAAATTCAGGAAGGCATCAAGTACGGCGTGCGCAAAGTCAACGTCGACACGGACTGCCGTATGGCGATGACGGGCGCGATCCGCAAAATCTTTGCGACGAAGCCGGAAGAATTCGACGTCCGCAAGTACATGGGTCCCGCGATGGAAGAAATGCAGAAAGTCTGCGAAGCGCGTTACGAACAATTCGGCGCGGCAGGCATGGCTTCGAAAATCAAACCGATTTCCTTGGCAGATATGGCGAAGCGTTACAAATCCGGCGAACTGGATCATATGCTTTAATTTTTCTTTTCATAAAAGAAGCCCTTTCGGAAACGGAAGGGCTTTTTCCTTTATTAAAAGCGGGAAAAGGCTTATTATTCTTTTCCGAAAGGACGTGATTTTTATGCAGTTCGGAAAATTCGTTTTAAACTTTATAATGATTTTCTTTTTGCTGATGTTCATTGTTTGGGCGGGAACGGCATTCGACAATGAAATGACATTCACTTGGTATTCTTATACGATTGTCGGCGTTCTGAGCACTTTCTATGCTTGGACGAAAAGCGTGAACATGAACCAAATCGCCGGAGAAACGCCTGCGGCCGGTCGGGAACAGCATCATGTTGTCCATCATCACCGGCCGGAACACGTCAATCATTCTCACCGACCGATGCCGTAACGGTCTTATTTCTGAAACGCCTTGCGGATTTCTGCGGTCAGCTTTTCCGCGCCCTGCCGGTTCAGATGATCGGCATCGGCAAAATCCTCTTTGGTGAAATCTTCGCTACGATAGCAATTCAGGTACAATACGTCCTTATATTTTTCCGTTACTTTTTCCAGCGCTTCAAAAACATTTACGTCCACCGGCATATAAGACCTGTACTCTGCCGAAGCAGGCGGAACGACAATCAGCAATTTGACTGCGTCGGCGTCGGTCGCCCGTATCAGCTTTTCGACAAACGCCGTCTGATTGTTGTCCCGAAGCGCGTTTATCAAATGCTTTTCCGCCACCGTTTTAATTCCTTGAGGCGTAGTCAGATCCGGCGCGTAAAACGGGAAAGGATACGGATCGTCAAACGTGAATTCTTTGATTTCAAAGGGAGCAAATTTCAAATTCGTATCCATATTCTTTTCCGCGTATAAAAGCGGATTTTTCGGCGGTATGCCGAAGTACTGGTTATACTTCAGCGTTTCAAATATCATTTGGGAGCGCTCTTCCTCAATTCCGGCGTAAAATTCGGAATAAAACAAAACGACCCGCTTTAAGTTCGGCAGCATCAGACGGCACTTCATATACAGCTGATACGAATAATACAAATCCTGAGAGGCCACCCCTAAATTCAGGTCTTGTTTCGTTTCCACAAAACCGCATTGCGCGTGCGAAGACCCCAAAACGATCGTTTCGATTTGCGGTGCCAAAAGCAAAGCTTTTTTCGCTTTATAATAAAAGACCTTATCGAAATTCCCCCTGACTCTGATGCGCAATCTGCGGGAAGGAATAAAGCAACATGCCGCCTTTAATAAAAATTTTTTAAATTTCGCTTTCATTTAAACACCTTTAAAAAAGATTTTTTAATATACTTTGCCGGTAAAGAAAAGCTTTTTCCTTGTATTCACCGAACAGCCCGTTAAAATAAATCCATTCGTTTTTTTCGAAGAGATTTCCGATGAGTTACGGTCTTCTTCTTTTGGGGTTTGTTTTGCTGGTCAAAGGCGCGGACATCTTCGTCGACGGCGCGTCAGCACTGGCACGCTTGTTCGGCGTATCCCCGACCGTCATCGGTCTGACCGTCGTCGCCATAGGAACGAGCGCGCCCGAAATCGCCGTCAGCGTAACATCGGCCTTGCAAGGAAACGGCGACATCGCGTTAAGCAACGCCATCGGGTCGAATTTGTGCAATATCCTTCTGATCTTAGGGTTTTGCGCCGTTGTTCGTCCCGTGCCGAGCGATCGCGGATTACTCCGTTTCGACATTCCCGTATGCATCGCAACGACGGTTTTCCTGCAATATATGCTTTCGGACGGAACAGCCGATCGGTACGAAGGCTTTTTGTTGTTGACAGGATTGGGAGCTTATCTGACGGTCGTTCTGCGCTCCGCGATGAAGAACAAGCCCGAAAATCCGGAAAAGCCCGCCGTTTCGTTTTGGAAAAGCGGATTTTACATTCTGTTCGGTTTGGCCGCGGTCGTTTACGGCGGAGATCTGGTCGTCGGAAACGCCTGCCGGATCGCCGAAACGATGGGCGTCAGTCAGACGTTGATCGGCCTGACCGTCGTTGCTGTCGGAACGTCCCTGCCCGAATTGGTCACCTCCGTCGCCGCCGCAAGGAAAGGCGAAACGGAGTTGGCGCTCGGAAACGTTGTCGGATCGAACCTGTTTAATATTTTGCTCGTCGTCGGTTCCGCAGTGTCCGTTTCTCCCGTTTCCGTATCGGCGAATTACACCGTCGACTGCCTTGTTTTATTGGCGACCAGCATTCTGATGTATATCTTTTCCCTTACGCATCACACGATTTCCCGCGCGGAAGGCGTCTGTTGTCTGCTGATTTACGCGATATATACGGGGTATATCATCGCCCGATGAAACGGAGCGTAACGAAAAAGGTTTGTCAGAACGTTTTTTCGGTCTAATATAAACAAACAACTTTTTATGGAGGTTTGTAACCGTGATAAAAATCGCCCCCAGCATTCTTTCCGCCGATTTTTCCCGTCTGGGCGAAGAAGTCAAAGCCGTTGCCGACGCCGGCGCGGATTATATCCATATTGATGTGATGGACGGTCACTTCGTGCCGAACATCACTTTCGGCTCGGCTGTCGTCAAAGCGATCCGGCCTTATACCGACAAAGTGTTTGACGTGCACTTGATGATCGAGCCGGTCACGCCTTATATCGAAGCTTTTGCCAAAGCCGGCGCGAACATTATCACCGTCCATGCCGAAGCCGACAAGCATCTTGACCGCTTACTACAATACGTCAAGTCGTTCGGCGTCAAAGCGGGCGTTTCGTTAAATCCGGCCACTCCCGAAAACGTTTTGGAATATGTGCTGGACAAAGTCGATTTAATTCTGGTGATGACGGTCAATCCCGGTTTCGGCGGGCAGAGTTTCATTTCTTCGCAGCTGGAAAAAATGAAGCGGATCAAAGCGATGATCGGCGTCCGTCCGATCGAACTGGAAGTCGACGGCGGCGTCAATCCGGAAACGGCAAAGCTGTGCGTAGCGGCCGGCGCGAACGTTCTGGTCGCGGGCAGCGCGGTGTTTAACAACGGAAAGTACGCCGAAAACATACAAAAATTAAAGTCATGATTTTTTAATCGTTTTATTTTATAATAAAGACCTTCGCTAAAAAAAGGAATGCCCATGACCGATAAAATTATGATTGTTGAAGACGAAGAAGATATCGTCACTCTTTTGCGTTACAATCTGGAAAAAGAAGGCTTTGAAACCTGTTTCGTTATGGACGGGGAAAAGGCTTTCAGCGCGATTAAAATTAATCAGCCGACTTTGATTTTATTGGACTGGATGTTGCCCGGCATGAGCGGCGTGGATATTTGCAAACAAATCCGTTATGACAACGATTTGCGCACCGTTCCGATTATTATGCTGACTGCCCGCGGCGAAGAAGCGGATAAAATCCGAGGTCTGACAGTCGGCGCGGACGATTACATGACGAAGCCGTTTTCCGTCCCCGAACTGATCGCCCGCATCAAAGCGTTGCTGCGCCGCGTTCAGCCGACAAAGACTAAAGGCGAACTGGCGTTTGAAGATATTAAAATGGATCTGGCCACCTGCCGTGTTTTCCGCGGTTCCCGTTTTGTGCATCTGGGGCCGACGGAATTCCGTCTGTTGCAATTCCTGATGGAGCAGCCGCGCCACGTCTTTCCGCGCGAACAGCTGTTGAAAGAAGTCTGGGGCGCCGATATTCACGTCGAACTGCGCACGGTCGATGTTCATATCCGCCGATTGCGCAAAGCGATGAATGAAGGCGGCGAAAAAGATCTGATCCGCACCGTGCGCGCCGTCGGTTATTCGATCGACACCCGCGAACCGGAAGGCGCGGAAGAATCCGATCCTGCCGACGAAGAATAATCCGCCTTTTCTTTTCCGAAGATAAATCCTGTTTTTTTGTGTAAAACTCAACAGATTTTCTGTTGACCGGAAACACGCCCGAAACTAATATACACAGGATTGTTTTTTTACTTTAACAAAGGATTTTTTCCATGCATACATATCGTTCGCATACCTGCGGTCAGCTGCGTGCTTCGGACGCGGGAAAACAAGCCCGTCTGTCCGGTTGGATTCATCGCAAACGCGACCACGGGAACCTTGTTTTCATCGACTTGCGCGACCATTACGGCATTACGCAGTGTGTCGTCGATATTTCCAGTCCGGTTTTTAAAGTATTGGAAAAATGCCGCCCTGAAAGCGTCATTTGCGTAACCGGCGAAGTTGTCATGCGCGGCGGGGAAAACGTCAACCCGAACCTGCCGACCGGCGAAATCGAACTGTCCGTAACACAAGCCGAAGTCCTTTCCGAAGCCGACATTCTGCCGTTGCAGGTTGCCGCCGACTTCGAACAGCCGGAAGAAACGCGTCTGCGCTACCGCTTCTTAGACTTGCGCCGTGAAAAACTGCACAAGAACATGCTGTTGCGTTCTCAGGTGATAGCCTCCTGCCGCCGCCGCATGATCGAACAGGGCTTTGTCGAATACCAGACGCCGATTCTGACCGCCTCCAGTCCGGAAGGCGCCAGAGACTTTTTGGTGCCGTCCCGTCTGCACCCCGGTCAGTTCTATGCTCTGCCGCAGGCTCCGCAGCAATTCAAACAGCTGTTGATGGTCTCCGGTTTCGACCGCTATTTCCAGATCGCGCCGTGCTTCCGCGACGAGGACAGCCGCGCCGACCGTTCGCCCGGCGAATTTTATCAGCTGGACTTTGAAATGGCTTTCGTCACGCAGGAAGACGTGTTCGCCGCAATCGAACCCGTTTTGCAGGGCGTCTTTGAAGAATTTGCCAACGGTCGCAAAGTGACGCCGGCTCCGTTCCCGCGCATTCCGTACGCGGAAGCGATGTTGAAGTACGGTTCCGATAAACCCGACCTGCGCAACCCGCTGTTGATTACGGACGTCACCGACATCTTCACCGGTTCCGGCTTCGGCATTTTCGCGAACGCAATCGAACGCGGCGCTGTTGTCCGCGCGATTCCGGCTCCGGGAGCCGCGACGAAACCGCGCAGCTGGTTTGACAAGATGAATGCCTGGGCGCGTGAAATCGGTCTGCCCGGTATCGGCTTCATCACCTACACGACCGAAGGGCCGAAAGGCGCGATCGCCAAGAATTTGGACGAAGACCGCATTAACGACCTGAAAACCGCCGTCGGCGTCAAAGACGGCGATGTGATCTTCTTTGTCTGCGAAAAGAAGGGCAAAGTCGAAAAGTTTGCCGGACAGGTTCGCACAAAGATTTGCGAACAGTTGGAATTGTTGGAAAAAGACATTTTCAAATTCTGCTGGATCACCGACTTCCCGATGTTCGAAATGGACGAAGAAACAAAGCAAATCATCTTTTCGCACAACCCGTTCTCGATGCCGCAGGGCGGAATGGACGCGTTGCTGAACAAAGATCCGTTGGAAATCAACGCTTATCAGTACGACATCGTTTGCAACGGGATCGAGCTGTCCTCCGGCGCGATCCGCAACCACAGACCCGACATTATGTACAAAGCGTTTGAAATCGCGGGCTACGGCCCCGAAGTCGTCGAACACAAATTCGGCGGCATGCTGAGCGCGTTCAAGTACGGCGCTCCTCCCCACGGCGGTGCGGCTCCGGGTATCGACCGCATGGTCATGTTGTTGGCGGACGAACCGAACATTCGCGAAGTCATTCTGTTCCCGATGAACGGCATGGCGCAGGATTTGATGATGCAGGCGCCGTGCGAAGTCACGCCGCAGCAGCTGAAAGAACTGCACATTCGGGTCGAATTGCCGAAAACGATCGAAAAGAAATAAAAACGGAAAAGGCGGGATAAAAATCCCGCCTTTTTTATTTTAGAAAGAATATCTTATATCGAAAGCTGCCTGATTATTTCCCACTTTATTTTAAATACTAGCGGAATTGTTTTTCCCGAATTGCGGTTACCGTATAATCGCCGCCGTACTTATATAACAAGACACACGCCCGATGCTGACCGTCAAGAAGAACATTGTCTCTTCTTAAAATAATAACGCATTTCGACGGATCGTATCCGTTTTCATTCATGGATTCGATTAAAGTGTCAAACTTTGTCGTTGACTTGTCGTAATCAGCGGGCAAGATTCCGAGATCAATATGTTTTTGAATATAGTTCGCGTAAACGTCCTTGTCTTTCGTTTGCAAGTATTTGAAAGGGGAACATTCTTCAAGCCGGTACAATTTTCCGTTCCATTCGCGGCGAAGAACTTTAAGCGGGACATGAACTATTTCGGCATCATCTATCAGAACGCTTGCTTCAAACGGCAAAGAAATGCCGACTGTTTTAAACTTTTCAGATAATTTTTGAAAATTCTGGTATCTGTATATTTCACGTATCATGTAACGGTATTTCCAGATCGTCCACCTGATGTTAAAGAAACGTATTTCTTTGCAGATTTTTGTCTTATGAACGGAAAAAAGTTTTTTCAAAAGCTTTCGTGACATTTCTGAAATCCTGTTTGTTAAAGTTAAACGAAACCCGCTATTCACAAGGAAAAGCGGGCGGATTTTCAGAAACCGTACTATACAAAACGGCTCGGCTTATTCAGCACACAGCCTTATTCGCCGAAATCCGCCCGTTTAAGGACAGATTCGGCATATAATTTATTAGCCGCCATACACAATGCGACTGTATAGTAAGGGTTTCTGACGCCCTGAACCTGCCGTTTAAGACAAGCTCAACATCAGATTATCAAAAACAAGATTATTTTCAAGCCATAATCAAAAAAGGCTTTTTACGCAAAATGATAAACGGCTTTGTATTTTCGGAAAAAATAAAGCGCCATGACGAAAGACAGCGTTTCCGCCGCCGGAATGGACAGCCAAACGCCGGTCATTCCCCAAAAATACGGCAAAAGAAACAAGGCCGTTGTCACAAATAAAAACGTCCTGCAAAACGACAACGCCGCCGATACTTTGCCGTTGGAAAACGCCGTAAATAACGCCGAAGCAAAAATATTCAGCCCCATGAACAAAAAGCACGGCGCAAACAACCTGCTTCCTCCCAGAGCCATTTCATAAACCGTCGTTTGCGGTTCGACAAACAATTTTATCAGCAGATCGGCTTTAAAAAAGCACAGCAAAAACACTATAACGGAAACGCATGACAGCATTTTGATGCTGCGGAAAAAAATCCGTTTCAAACGGTCTGTTTCTCTTTTGCCGTAATTATAACTGATCAGCGGAGAAACGCCGATCGAATAACCGAAACAGGCCGATGTCAGCGATGTTTGCATATACAAAATAATGGTAATCGCCGCCACGCCGTCGGAGCCGGTCAGACGCATTACGATGTTGTTCATTAAAATCGTTACAACGCAAACGGACAGGTTTGTCACCATTTCCGACAGCCCGTTTGTGCAGGCTTTCATAATCACATACGGTCTGAATTTCGGACGGACGAAATAAACTGCATTCTTTCGGTTCAGGTAAAAATAAACAAATCCAAACACGCCAATCAGAGAATAGCCTATTCCCATCGCCATTCCGGCTCCGCGCAATCCCATGCCGTACATACCGATAAAAACGTAATCCAGAACGATATGAATCAGTCCGCCCGAAGTGGCAACAAGCATACCGAGAACCGCTTTTCCGCAGGTGATGTAAAACATCGAAAAAACGCAGGGAAACAAAGCAAGCGGAATAAAAAATGAATAGACAAACGTAAAGTCGCGGCAATAGGGCAAAAGTTTTTCGTCCGCCCCTAAAAGAAACAAAATCGGCTCCAGAAACAAAAACATAAAAACGGAAAAGGCTATCCCCGTTCCTAACGCGGCCCACACAATCAAAGAAAAATTCTGCCGCGCGTCCGTTTCCCTTTTCTGTCCGAGCTGGCGGGCAACCAACGCGTTTCCGCCCGCGCCGAACATGGAACCGATAGCGATCACGCCCAAAACGACGGGAAACGTTATATTCAACGCAGACAAAGCTTCCGTTCCGATCAAATGAACAACGAAAAGCCCGTCGATAATGCCGAAGACTTCCAGCAAAATCATGCCGAGGATCGTCGGCGCGGCGAAACGCAACAATCCGGTTGTCGAGATTTTTTGATCCAGAGTTGTAACCATTGATATTACTTTAAAAACGCGCGACAGCTTCGGCAAAGGAAACGGGATCCGTTTTCCGACTTAATAACAGAGAAAGCTCGTCTTCCGTTTGACCCGACAATCCGGCCAATGCCGTCAATGTTTCCCGATCCCCCTTCACCAAAGACGGATACATTTTCAACGCGAAATTTTTAATCTGATAATTGCGGAAAACATCAACGGCCGCTTTTTGACGATTCGACGGCACCATTTCCACATAAAACGAATTCGGCATATATTCAATCCAATATCCGTTTAAAAACATCGTCCCGTCCGTTACGGTGGAAAGCGGCAAAGAAACAAACATTGTCAAAACCATCGGCGCTTCCATATTTTCGTCTTCGGAAGAAAGGCCTTCCTGAGTATATTCGCTGGTCAGCGGTCCCGCTTTGCGGCTGTATACCTTTTCGACCGGCACTTTAACCGTATCATACCCTTGTTTTTTCAGCGTCAGACTGCCGATGTCTCCGCGCGCCACTTTACCGATATACGGCGTTTCGCCCAAACGCTTTTCCCCCTGATACACAAAAGCGGCCACATTGGAATCAATAACCACAAGCTGCGGTTCCTGATACGAACAGCCCTCCAATCCTAAAAACAAAAAGATGACAAAAAGAAATTTCAGCTTCATTCTTTCTTACTTCCTCTTCGTCACATAGGGATTATCTATCGGCGTTCCTTCCGCTATTTTGATAACGACACGGCTGATGTCGGCGGGATTTAAATTCGGCGCTTCAACGACAGAAACAAAGCTTTCAAAGCCGTCTTCAAACGCGGGCATAAAAATGACGTTTCTGTTTTTATCCGTCGTAAATTTCGCAATCGACAGCGTATCGACATTTACAACTCTTTGTCTGCCGGATCGATCATAAACCGATAAAATGATTTTATGCCGTTCATAAGGACGCACGCGATCGCGCCGGCCGTCTGCGGACGTCATCAGGATAAAGCGTTCAAACTCCGTTTTGTCGGAAAAAAATCCGTGTTTAACCGGAGCGGCTTTAATCAGAACCGTATCCGACCGCTTCAACGCCGGAGCGGAGCACGAAATCTGACCGTACGTTTTGTCTTCGTATTGGCATTTGATTTTTTTTGTTTCCCTTCCTTTTCTTTCGGAAACGTTTTTCAAAGCCTTAACCGCGGGATTCAGAAACAGCTTTTGATAGTTTTCTTCGTCAAACGAAAAGAACAACGCGAAAAACGTCCCCTTTCCTTTGGCTTTATAGGATACGCGCGCGCGGATAAAGTTGGACGGATAAGACCACTTCATCAACGCCAGCAAAACATCTTCACCGTCGGAAGCGCCTCCCAGATTCAAACGGTTCTTAGGCGGCGTTTCTTCTTCATAGCGATGGAATTTATCGCTGGCGCCCGGCATCAGAACGGTTGTCTTTTTCGAAGAAACCGTCTGGATTGCCGTTAATGTCCTCAGTTCGACCGTTTCGCTCACCTTTGCCCCGCCTTTTGCCGCCAAAGACCGCGTCACAGGTTCATAACCGTCTTTTTCCACCGTAAACGTATGCGAACCGCGGGAAATCGGAAAATCCCTTACGGGAGTCGAGCCTATCCGTTTTTTATCGATAAAGACGTCCGCGCCGGAAGGAAACGAAAAAACGGAAAACGAAGCAGACTTTTCAGGCAAAACGATATTAATCGGTCGCGTTTCGTTTTTTTTCAGCTTTAACGGGACGGACATCGTTTCCATTTCGGCATGACGCAGACTAAGCGTGATTTCTTCTTCGACAGGAATACGGTCATACTTTAAAGGAGCCGTTCCCAAAGGCTTTCCGTCAATAAACACTTCGGCACTGACGGGCTCCGTGGAAACGGAAACCGTTGCAAAAGCGGGAATCAGCGTTTTTTTGATTTTCAGTGTTTTTCCGGGAACGACAATAATATCCTCCGTCACCGTCTGATAGCGCTGATGATCGATCCGCAAAGAATGTTTGCCCGCCGTCAAAGCCCCGTACAGCGTCATCGGCGTTTGACCGTACCTGTCGCCGTCAATGTAAACGGCGGCTCCGTCCGTCGGCGTTGTTTCAACGATCAGAACGCCTTTGGACGCATCAGACTTGTTGCCGAAAACGGACATTTGTTCTTTTTTGCTCCGATCTACGGCAAGGGTTTTTAATCGCGATTTTTCCTGTGCAATCGCGTTTTTGGAAAACTTGTAGAGTAACTTAACGGTATAACCGTTTTTTGTTTTTTGAATAAATTCGTCTTCTTTCTCAAAACCGTCAAAACGGGCGGAAATACCTGAAAAAATAGTTCTTTCCGTTAAATAAGACGACTTTTCTGTTTGATAAATATCGGCCTGATAAGAATATTCGGCGGGAAAGTTTTCTCTGGCCGCCTGATCGTAAGCATCTTTAACAGCCTGATTAAACGCTTCTTTTTCGGAAGAAGCCTCTCCGCGGCCGACGTAATATTTGTACCCGGAATCGGCTTTGGGCGTTGCCTCTGTCCATGACGGCCCCGCTTCAGCAAAGAACGTTGTCATCAAAACGGACAGAAACGCCGCCCAAAGTTTCATCGAAAAAAAGCTCCGATTATTCGCTTACCATTTTATCCCAGTTGGCATTGACAGTTTTTGCGAAATCTTCGGAAATACCCTTCTTGCCGGAATTGCGTTTGATCGCTTCTTCGATAGCCTTTTTGAAATCGGCTTCGGGCATGGCAAGGCGGACATAGATACGATAGACGACTTCGCGCCGGCCGTCAGCGTCAACAACACGGGAAACCTTTTCCCAATAACGCTTGTCCGGGCGAATGGCGGAAGCGGTCAGCTTGCTTGTTTCACCGCCGATGAAACGTGTCTGCTCGGCACCCATTTCATCGCCTTCTTCGGCGTTCTGGAAAATGAAGTTCAACTTCTGTTCAATAGCACCGGAAAATCCCGCTTTCGCGTTGTTTTCGGCGATACGGTAACCGGTCGTCAGACGCTTGCCTACGACAGGCATTTCATGGAAGCCCAGAATATAAACATTGTCTTTTTCAATCGTGAACGTGCTTTCTTCCTTTGCCCACTTAGGACGGGAAGTCAGGTCATCGGAACGAGCCAAGACTTCGTCTTTCATGGCGGAAGCACAACCGGAAAGCGCTATAATCGCGAACAGAGCATAAAAAATACGTGCTGTTTTTTTCATTTTTTTCATAACCTCTTTAAAAAGTAAAACCGCGGTTAGTGTAAAACAATCAGATGTACACTTCAAGGTTTATTAATCATTTGTTAACATCTTCCGGGAAAAAAAGGTGGCAATCGCGGCCGCCTGCTGTTAAATTAAGGAAAATTGATTTTATTTGAGGATATTTTCGATTCATGTTGCGCTTAAAACACTTGCCGATCGACACCGGTAAAGAAAACATCGCTTTTATCAGCAAGCGATGCGCGGAATTTCAGGCCGAAGAAAATGGCGGAACCTCTAATCGGATCGAAATACACGGCGGGTTGCAGCCGTTGTTCGTCAGCATTTACGTCTGCGAAGACGACGCGCTTGTCAGACCCGATGAAATCGCTTTGACGGATCAGGCTTTCCGTCTGATCAACCTGCCGGAAGGATCAGAAGTGGCCGTTTCTCCGGCGACGGCTCCGGCCAGCATCGATTCCGTGCGGCGCAAAATCAACGGCGGAATCCTCAGCGCCAAAGAATACAGAAGCATTATTTCAGATCTTTCCACTTATCGTTATACGCCGATCGAACTGGCCGCCTTTTTGGTGTCGAACGCCAGCTTTATGTCCCCGCAGGAAGTCCTGTCCATGACGGAAGCTCTGGTTGAACAGCGTCAGCCCACCGATTGGGGAATCGATCTGGTCGTGGACGAACACTGTATCGGCGGCATTCCCGCAAACCGGACAAAAATGATCGTCCTGCCGATCGCAATCGCTTACGGGTTATGCATGCCCGGCACAACAACGCGCAGCGTCACTTCCTGTTCAAGCGCGGCGGACGCCATGGAAGTGCTGACCGGCGTCGAACTGTCCGAAACGGAAGTCGCCAAAACGGTTAATGAAATCGGCGGCTGTCTGGTTCTGGACGGAAAGCGGCTCGCCATGTCCGCTACCGAAGATTTGCTGATGACGTTAGAGCGCGCTTTGGGCATCAGCACGCCGCAACAGATTGTCGCAACCATTCTGTCCAGCAAAATCGCGATGGGCATCACGCACCTGCTGGTTGATATTCCGGTCGGAAAAACGGCGAAGATTCGCACGATGAGCGAAGCGATGAGTCTGCGCAAACTGTTCGAATACGTCGGCGATATGCTGTCGATGAAAATCGATGTCATCGTTACGGACGGTTCCGAACCGGTCGGCAACGGCATCGGCCCCGTACTGGAAGCCCGCGACGTCATGAAAGTTTTGCGCTGCCGCGAAGACGCTCCGCAGGATCTGCGCGAAAAGGCTTTATTCATGGCGGGCAAAGTGTTGGAATTCGATCCGCGGTTACGGGGAGGACAAGGCTATTATCAGGCGCGTGAAATTTTGGATTCGGGTCGCGCTTTGGAAGTAATGAGTCAAATTGTTCACGCTCAAGGCAAACAAACCCCGCCTCCCTTGGGGCAACTGACCCGGGACGTAACGGCGCAGACTTCCGGCGTTATTTCGGAAATAGACGGGCAACAGTTAAACCGCATTGCGATGACCGCCGGCGCGCCGCATAACAAAGGCGCGGGCATTGATTTGATGAAAAAAGTCGGCGATCGGGTCGAACAGGGCGAAGTCCTTTACCGTATTTATTCATGCAAGCCGACTTCTTTTGCTTTTGCCAACGGCCTGGCGGAAGGAGCCAACGGCTACAAAATCATGTCGTCGGGCATCACTTATTAGTTTTCTTTCCAAAAATACATCGCGCCGCAGGGAGAAGAACAGCAAGAACAATTCTTTCCGCAAGGCGCTTTTTCGGCCTGAGCGATTTTGCCTTTGCGTTCCCAATGCGCCAACATTTCCTTTGCGACGTCTTCCGTTAAATCAAACTTTGTGGCGACATCTTTCAAAGACGCCCGCTTTTGTTCTTTCAGATATTCTTTAATCTCAAGCAAAATCATTGCCGACCTTCTTTCCCGCAAAGCGCAGGCCGGATATAATCAGCACTTCCGCCAACAAAATGCCGGCAATCCAGAAAACGGAATAAGAAACATGCCGACTCATCACAGCTGTCTGATAAAACAATGTCGAAATCAAATAAGCCTGCATTGTCGTCCACAAAGCCACAACGCCCGCCCATTTCAGACCGAACTCTTTGGCAATCGCGCCCAGAGCCGACAAACACGGCGTATAAAGCAGAATAAACAGCAAATAGGCAAACGCTCCGATTCTTCCGTCAAAAAAGACTGCCAGCCTCTGTGTTGAAGACTCGCCCGCGGCAATTCCGGCATACAAAGCGTCCAACGTTCCGATTAAAGCCTCTTTAGCCATAACGCCCGTAAACAGCCCGACCGTCGCCGGCCAGTTTTGTTCGGAAATCCCCATCGGTTCAAAAACGGGCGTAACGGATTTCCCGATCGAGGACAAAACGGAATGCTGCGGCGTTTCGGGAATATAGTTCCCTTTAAAATCAACCGAATTCATCAAATTCAAAACGACCACAAGAGGCACAATCAACACGCCTGCCCGGACGATAAAGCCGTGCAGTCGATCCCACGTTCTGATCGCCATATTTCTGATCGTCGGAATATGATACGGCGGCATTTCCAAAATCAACGGCACGGGCTTTCCTTCAAAAAGCGTCTTTTTAAAAACGACGCCTGTCAGAACTGCGATAATAATTCCGATACTGTACAGACCGAACACGATTTCCGTTCCGTAATCGCTGAAAAAAGCCGTCGCGAACAGCGCGTAAACCGGCAGTCTGGCGCCGCAGGACATAAACGGAGTCATCATCAGTGTCACCAAACGATCCCGTCTGGAAGACAAAATTCTGGTTCCCATAACCGCCGGCACCGTGCACCCGAATGCGACGATCATCGGCACAAACGCCGTGCCCGGCAGCCCCAGCCCGCGCATCAGTCTGTCCATGACGAAGGCGCCGCGGGACATATAGCCGGAATCTTCCAAAGCGGACAAAAACAAAAACAGGAAACCAATCGGCGGAATAAAAGTAATCACCGTCGCAATGCCCCGCCCGACTCCGGCGGACAGAAAGATGTTCAGGACTTTCGGCGCGTTCAGTCGCGTCAGTAGCGCTCCGAATCCGTCGACCAGATATTCGTCCCCGAAATCGGCGATCGGCTCGATCAGCACGTTGCCCAGCGAAATCGTCCACAGAAACATCAGATACATCATCAGCAAAAACACGGGAATTCCGGTATATTTTCCCAAAGCAATCCGATCTAAACGTTCCGTGATATTCCGAGCCAGTCTGTCCGACCGCGAGATAATCTGTCCGGCTATATTCGTAATAAAGCCGTAACGGCCGTCCGCGATCAGCGTATCGGGTTCTTCCTGTTCTTTTTCTTCAAAAAAGCGACGCAAAGAATCCGCTTTTTCAGCGCTTTCAGAGGATCCCGACACCCTTGAATCCGCATCGCCGTCCAACAAATGAACGGCCAGCCAACGATCAGACCACCCGTTCTTTTCCGCCGTCGGCGCCACAACGGGCAGGAATTGCTCCACCGCCGCTTCAACCGCCGGCGCATAAGGAATTCGGAAGTCTTTATTTACGGGCGGCACCGGTTGCAAAATCTGTTCTTTCAGTTCTTTAATTCCTTCTGTTTTGGAAGCAATCATCGGAATAACCGGCACGTTGAACAACCGCGCCAAAGCCTCGACGTCGATTTTAATTTTTGCCGCGCGCGCCGTATCCATCATGTTCAAGACCAAGATAACGGGCAGATGCATTTCAAACAGCTGAACCGTCATATACAGATTGCGTTCCAGATTGGAAGCGTCCAAAATGTTAACCACGCAATCGGGCTTATCAAAAAGCAAATAATCTCTGGCGATTTTTTCGTCTTCGGACGTTGCCGAAATCACGCTTAAAGAATAAACGCCTGGCAAATCGACGACTTCGATTTTTTTTCCGTCCTTTTCAAAAAAGCCGGACTTTTTTTCAACAGTGACGCCCGGCCAGTTGCCCACGTACTGATGAGCCCCCGTCAAAGCGTTAAAGATAGTCGTCTTTCCGCAGTTCGGATTTCCGATCAGCGCAACCGTTTTATCAAAAGACATGTTCTTTTATCCTTAAGCCGCGTCGGAAACGGAAATCAAAGCCGCCTCTTCGCGCCGCAACGAAACCAAATAACCGCGCACCTGAATTTCAACGGGATCGCCCAACGGAGCCACACGCACGACTTTAAACGGCGTCCCCGGCGTAATTCCCATCGCCAACAGTTTTTTGCGATAAGAATCCTTGCCTTTAAGAAATCCGGTGACAATCGCGTTGTCTCCCGCTTTTAAATTCTCAAATCCGCCAAGCGTGTTCTTTCCGTCAGTCATCTAAAGTTTTCCTAATCAAACTTTTTATATAGATGTATACTAACATTATAAGTTTCAAGAGGCAAACATTTTTAATTTCTTTTTCGGTAAAAAAAGAAACCGGACTCTTTTGTTTCTTGCAAAAAGAAGCAGAGTTTTTTAACCTGACTGAAAGAATGGTTGATAACAAGGCGCACCATGCTGATCGAATTGGCACATTATACTCTTTTATTCGCGTTGACGGTCGTTGGTTTGCAGACATTTCTGCTGTGTCCGACATTATGGTCCGGCGGATCGGCCATCGCCATCAAACTGGGATTTCGCGGAATTTTCTTTACGACGGCGCTGTTGTTTTTTTCTTTTTCCGTTCTTTTGACCGGCTTTGCTTTTCATGATTTTTCACTGGCAATCGTTTTTGAATCCTTCGATTCTCAAAGCGATTCTTTTTACGCTTTGCCGGCACTTTGCTCTTCCCGCGAAGGTTTCTTTTTCACTTTCATTATTACGCTGAGCATCATTTTTCTGGTCAACTTTTCCAAAAACGAACTGGCTACTTATCAGGAACGCGGACGGTATCTGTTCGCCGGCGGCAGTATTATTTTCGCTTTGCTGGTTTTAATGATTGTTTCTGCCAATCCTTTCGTTCGGATAGAAGATCCGCCGTTTGAAGGCGTCGGCTTTGATCCGATGTGGCGGCAACCTTACAGAATACTGTCCGTTCTGTTTTCCTTTTTATCCTGCGCCGTTTTGACCGTTTCTTTTATCAAATCCGTCTGCATGTATTCGAAAGGGCGTTTTTTCGTCGTTTCAGCCCTGCGCGGCAGTTTAATTTCCTCGATTGCGCTGTTATGCGCGGCAGGCATAGAACTTGCGACCGGTTTCACGGCCGCCAACAACGGAAACCTGTGGCAATGGGCGCCCGGCAATTCGTTGCTTCTATCTGTTCTTCTGCTAACAGCGGGACAGATCGTTTTAGCGTTTTTCTGCCTGTCTTCCCGCGTTTTCACCAACTGGATTATCACCTTTTCTTTTCTGGGCGCCGTTCTTTCAAACGCCAGTTTCTTTGCAACGGAATACAAACTTTTTTCCTCCTCCGTATCGGAAACCTATTTTCCAAATCCCGTCACGGCGTTAAGCGCTTTCGCGGGACTGACCTGCTTTTTATTGTTTTTATGCTCCGTTACTTTAAAAAAGCCCTTCAAAGAAAACAGCTTTTCCCTGTTTTCCCGGGAAAGCTTTATCGGTCTGGCCGCAGCGGCTTTATTGGCTGCAGGCATCAGCATCGGCGTATTGGCGTTATTACCGACTTTATTCATGTTTTTGCCGGATATTCCCTTGCGCCTGTTGCCCGATTTGTTCAAAAGTATTTTACTGGGAGCAATTCCGGCTTTTTCGGTTTTCTTTTTTATCGCGTTCAAGCGTCAATCCGTAAAAAAAGGCTGGTCCGCCACCTGCCGAAAGAACACACTTTTGTTTTTGGGATTTTTGTGCGTATTGGCCGGCGTATGCCTGTATAAAACGGAACACGGCCGTCAAATTCTTTTGTATTCTTTGCCGGCCATACTGTTTTTGGAAGCGACCGTCGGCAAAACGCCTTTTAAAATACCGAGCTCTTTTAAGGAAGCAAAACTGATATTTAAATCCGTTTCCTCTTTTAAATACGGAGCTTTTCTCTGCGCTTTCGGTTTTCTGGTTTTTTCGATGGCTCTGGCCGGCGCCGTGTTTGAGCGGACAGAAAACGTTTCAACGATAAAAATACAAGATGTCGTTTCCGAAAAAAGCGACTTTCCCTGCTCTGTCGAACAACTTTCGGGAAAATCGGGAACGTTAGCCGCGCAATACCGCCTGATTTGTAAAAAACAAGCTCAATTATTAACCGGCAACCCTAATTTTCAGTGGCGCGAAAAAGAATTAAAAGCCGGCTTTTTGCAAACAACGTTTTTTTCAACCCGCCTGATCCGAATCGACCAACCTCAGGAAGACGCTTTGCGTTTGCGCGTTATTGACTATCCGGTTCTGCGCCTGGCGGGTTCCGGCATCTTTTTAATTTGTCTGGGAATATTATTTCTTCTGTTTTCCGTCAAAAAGGAACAAGCCTCATGAGATGGTACGGATTCTTTGTGATTTTTTTAGTATCGACTGTTTTTTGCAATCTTTTATTGACCGTCAGATGGGACGCGCCCGAAGAAGATTTGGTCGTAAAGAATTTCTCTTTGCCGCAAGGGAGCCTGAAGATTTTAGACCGCCCCGAAAGCGCCGGCTTATCAAGAGAAACGATGCCCAAGCAACCTTTGATACTTTTCTTCTTCGCGTCCTGGTGCCGTCCCTGTCAGGCTGAAGCGCCGGTCATCGCAAAATTATCCGAACGCCATGACGCTCTTTTTATCGGAATTGCGGTACGGGACAATATCAAGGAATTAAAAGCGTTTCTAAAAAAAACAAACAATCCGTTTTTATTTGTCGCTTTGGATCCCAAAATGGAATGGACGGACGCGATGTACGCCAACAAACTGCCGACCGCGTTTATCCTGAACGAAAAAAGCGAAGTCGTCGCCAAAATCAACGGTTTTTTGACCGAAGATTTCTATTTTCAAAAAATTCTTCCTTTCATACAGGAATTAAAACATGAATCCGTTCGTTAAAATCCTGCTTTTCACAGCTTTATTACTTAGTCCTCTGCGCGGACAGACCAACGATGTTCTGTCCGTCGAAACGGAAGCTTTGGAAATAGCCGACAGGCTGCGCTGTCTGGTTTGTTCGGACGAAAATATTGAAACGGCAAAAGACGAAACCGCAAAAGACATGCGTTTTTTTATTCGCCGCCATTTAACCGAGGGAAAAACGCAGGATCTGGTCGTTCATTTACTGCTTGCCCAATACGGAGACATGATTTCTTTGGAAGACTCGCCTCTTCCGAACACAGAAAAGGAAGAAGTTTTCGTTTTCATCTCCGCCGGATTGAGTTTCGCGGCAATGGCGTTTTATATTTACCGGCGTTCGCGTCACTTTAAAGCTTAAGGCGAAACAAAGATGGTTCTGTTTTTAATTGCTTTACTGCTTTTAACGATTGGCGCGCTCAGCCTGTTCATTTTTCCCATTTTGCCCTTGCGCAAAAATCAGGACAGGCACATCAGAATAAAGCAGCTTTATATTTGTTTTGTCTTTTTCCTGTTCGCCGTTTTGGTTCCCGTACTGTACGGCCGGCAGGGAAAAATGCTGATGCCGGATTATCCGCTGGCTTCCAGAGATATTTTGCAGGCCGAAGAAAAAACGCACAGTATGGCGCAAATCCGCAGACTGGAAAGATATTTGGAATCGAACGCAAACGATGAAATCGTCTGGAAACAGCTGGCTCAAACTTACCGTTCCGCCGGCTATTACGACAAAGCCGCGATGGCTTACCGCAACGCGATTGAATGGGGAATCCCCGAAGACATTACAGGCTGGCATTCTTTGGCGGAAACACTGATTCAGGCAAATAACGGGAAAATCACCGGAGAAGCTCAAAAAGCACTGGAAAACGTTTTGCGTTACCGCCCCGACGATCCCAAAGCGATTTATTTTCTGGGATTGGCCAGACTGCAAAACAAAGAACCGCAAAAAGCTTTGGCCCTATGGCGCTATCTGGAACAAAGCCTGCCTGCTGAAGATCCTTGGCTGACCGTCATTCACGAAAGAATGGAAACGTTGCAGAAACTGTTGCAAATTGACGCAAGAACTATCAAGCCTCAGGCTCCCTCGCCCGTTCACTAAAAAATTAAACGCCTGTTCCCGCCGTCGGCAACGAAGCGTTCAGCGTATTTTCCTGCCTTAACACGGCAGCTGTTTCACGAATACGATCTTCGTCCCCTTCCAGACTGAGAATGGTCGCCGCCGCCAAACGAATGCCGCATTCCTGCGTTTCGGAAATAACGCCCGTCGCGCCCAGACGTACCAGCTCGCTCCAACGCGCATCATCATTACAGCGGATAAACACCGGAATAGTCGAAGACATTTCCCGTACAGCCTGCAACACGCGAATAGCCGATTGCAAACCGCTGATGCAAATCATGACCGCTTTGGCTTTGGAAATGTTCGCGGCCTCCAAAATCCGCACGTTACCGGCATTTCCGAACATGTATTCGCGATTATTTTTCTTCGCCCGTTCAATATGCGCAACGTCCGTATCCATAACCAGAAACGGAATTTCATTACGAGTCAGCATACGCGCCGCCGCCTGACCGACACGGCCGTAACCGATCAGCAACACATGATTTTCCATTTCCTTTTCATCTTCAATATCTTCGGGAACCGCCGCGTTTTTGGCGTCTTCCTGTTTAGCGCGTTTTTTATCCAACTGTTTCAGAACATACGAGCTGACAAACGGCGTCAAAGACATGGATAAAGCGATAACCACCTGCAATATTGAAGAAACTTTGGGACTGATTAAATGAAAATTCTGCGCGGCCAGATTGAAAACAACAAAGCCGAACTCGCCCGCCTGACACAAGAAAACGGAAGACGTCATGGAACCGTTGCGGTCGACTTTCATCTGACGTTCGATCACATATAAAACGGCAAACTTGGTGCCCATAACGCCAATCGTCAGCAAAACAATCTGAACGATATGCTTCCATACGTAATGAATATCTATCATCATACCGACGGAAAGGAAGAAAATCCCCAAAAGCATACCGCTGAAAGAAGCTATCTCCGCTTCAACTTCGTGGCCGAAATCCGTTTCGGCGATCAGCATGCCCGCCAGAAACGCTCCCAAAGAAATGGACAGTCCGGCCATATTCGTCGCCCAGGCGGTCGCCAGAAACGTAAAGAAGACAACTGCGGTAAAAGCTTCCGTGTTTTTAGTGGAAACAACAATTCTGAACAACGGCTTGACCAACATGCGCCCGACAACCATGATCAACGTTACGGCGCCGACCGCCTGCGTAAAAGCCTGCCCCAAATTACCGATAGCCGTTGCGTCCGTCTCCGCCATACGCGGCAGCAAAACCAAAATCGGGATAACCGCCAAATCCTGCATTAGCAAAATACCGACGGTCGCGCGTCCGGCGCCCGTATGCAACTCGCCGCGCTCCTGTATCAGTTTTAACGCGATCGCCGTTGACGACATAGCCAAAGCCAGACCGATAATAATCGCTTCGTCCAGCGTTCTGTGCATAAAGTACGCCGCCACGCCGATCACCGCCGCCGTAACGAACAGCTGCAAACAGCCAAAGCCGAAAATATACAGACGCATCGCTTTGAATCTGTGGAACGACAAATCTAGACCGATTGTGAACATCAGGAACAATAACCCGACTTCGCCGATATTTTCGGTGACTTCGGTATCTTTGATCATTCTCAGACCGTGAGGTCCCAAAACAATGCCGGCCACAATGAAAGCCAAAAGGGGATTGACTTTCAGTCGGTAAAAAATAGGAATAAAAATAACGACTGCGGCTAAAAACGCCAGTATTTCCCAAACCTGATCACCACTCACGCGCGTTCCCCTTGAAAAGCTTAGTTTTTTAAGCCTCTTATAAAACAAAATAGTAAAAAAAACAATAATTTAAAAAACTTAATATTAAATAATTCAATTTACATTGACGGTTTGCCTCAGCTTTGGCATCATGGGAAGGATTATTTTTATCAGCGGAGGTTAATAATGACAAAATCTGAACTGATTGCGCGTATTGCCGAAATCAATCCGCACTTGTATCAAAGCGACGCGGAAAAAATCGTCACGACGGTTTTTGACGGTATTGCTGAAGCTTTATCCAAAGGTCAGCGCGTTGAATTGCGCGGCTTCGGTGTATTTTCCGTTCGCACCAGAAAAGCGCGTGCGGGACGTAATCCCAGAACCGGTGAAAAAGTCAGCGTCGCGGCTAAAACAGTTCCTTTTTTCAAAGCCGGCAAAAAATTAAAAGATCGCTTAAACACTGAAGGATAAAGGATTAAGCTCTTGAAAATCGTTCATTTTATTTTCAGCTGTATTGTACTGTTCTTTACAGTTTCTTTTGCTGTTTCCAATAAACAGATTTTCCCGCTGACGTTATGGCCGTTTCCTTTCGAGATAAATCTGCCGGTCAGTTTTATCGTCCTTGTTTTTGCTTTGCTGTTTTTCATTTTCGGCGGTTTTTACAGCTGGCTGCTTTCCGTTCCGGTACGAAACGAACGCTATACTCAAGCCAAAAAAATCAAAGAGTTAACCCAGAAAATCGCCGAACTGGAAGCCAAAAAGGAAGA
This sequence comes from Alphaproteobacteria bacterium, assembly GCA_017616015.1. Taxonomy (GTDB): domain Bacteria; phylum Pseudomonadota; class Alphaproteobacteria; order CAAGCB01; family CAG-977; genus UBA11549. Next base: position 123,239 of record JAFZYY010000015.1, read on the forward strand.
GTAAAACTTTTTAATCGCTTTCCTGATTGTTTTCTGCTAAAAGAATATCCTGAATAAATTTTTTGAAACGAGAGCTCCGATGAACTGGTTGACGAGTTATGTGCGCCCTAAACTGCAAAGCTTAGTCGGTACGAAAGAAATTCCGGATAACTTATGGGAAAAATGTCCTTCCTGCGGCGCGATGGTGTATCATCGCGAACTGGAACAGAATTTCCGGATTTGCCCGCAATGCAACCATCATATGCGCCTGAGCCCCGAAAAACGGCTGGAAATGCTGTTTGACGAAGGCGCTTACACGTTAATCGAGCTACCCGAAGTCAAAGAGGATCCCTTAAATTTCTCGGATTTAAAAGACTATTCGGACAGATTGAAAGAGGCTCGCAAAAAAACAAAACAGGAAGACGCCATTCTGGTCGCTTCCGGTAAAATGGGCGGCATGAATGTCGTCGCGGGTATTCTGAATTTCGATTTTATGGGCGGATCTATGGGAACCGCCGTCGGCGAAAGCATCATTGCCGCAGTCGAGCTGGCTCTTTTACAGGAAGCCTCCCTTTTGCTGATTCCCGCTTCCGGCGGCGCCCGCATGCAGGAAGGCATATTGTCTTTAATGCAAATGGCCAGAACGACAATGGCCGTTCGCCGGTTGAAAGAAAAAGGATTGCCTTATTTTGTTTTGCTGACCGACCCGACCATGGGCGGCGTTTCAGCCTCCTTTGCCATGTTGGGCGATATTGCGATCGCCGAGCCCGGCGCTTTAATCGGTTTTGCCGGAGCCCGCGTTATTGAACAGACGATCCGAACCAGCCTGCCCGAAGGTTTCCAAAAAGCCGAATATCTGATGGAACACGGCATGGTCGACATGGTCGTGGATCGCCGTAAAATCAGATCGACTCTTATCAACCTGATCGACTTGTTGCGCAATCCGCACCCCGCATCGGACCCCATTCCCTTTGTCCGCAAAAACGAATCTTAGCTTTCCTATATAAAATGAAAGGTCTTTCCGAATGACACAGACAAAACCGCTGTCCGGAATTAAAGTCTTGGACTTAACGCGTGTATTATCCGGCCCCTATTGCGCGCAAATGCTGTTCGACATGGGAGCGGAAGTTTTAAAAATCGAAAATCCCGCTTGGGGCGATGATGCCCGCCTGTTTCAGCCGTATGTGGAGAACAGAAGCCTCTATTTTGAATTTGTAAACGGCGGTAAAAAAAGTCTGACGTTAAACCTGAAAAAGCCAAAAGCGGCCGAAATACTGAAATCACTGATTGCCGACGCCGACGTATTGGTCGAAAACTTCCGTCCCGGAATTATGAAAAAATTTGGTTTGGACTATGAAAGCGTCAAAAAAATCAATCCGAGACTGATTTACGCTTCCATTTCGGGATTCGGACAAACAGGCCCTGACGCGTTAAAACCCGCTTACGACATTCTGACGCAGGCGCGTGGCGGCATTATGAGCCTGACCGGTTATCCGGAAGGTGAACCGGTGTTAATCGGCGTTTCCTTCAGCGATATGATTGCCGGCGTTTTTGCCATGACCGCAATCACAACCGCTCTTTATCAGCGCGAAAAAACAAATGAAGGGCAGCAAATTGATATTTCCATGTTGGACTGCCAGATTTCTTTGCTGGAAAGCTCAATGATGCGTTATCAAAAAACAAAAGTCGCGCCGAAACCGGTCGGTTGCCGTCACCCGACGGAAGCTCCGTTTCAATCTTTTGACGCCTCCGACCGTCCTTTTGTCGTTGCGGCAATCGGAGATGCCACATTCACGCGTTTTTGCGAAATTCTCGGCTGTCCGGAAGTCAGCTCCGATCCGAAGTTTAATTCGACAGCCGCGCGGCATGAGAATCTTGACGAACTTGGCGCTCTTTTGCAAAAGATTTTTATTACTAAAACAGCGGCCGAATGGGTGCAATTACTACAGGAAAATTCCATTCCCGTTTCTTTGATTCAGGATTTGGACGAAGTTTGTCACGATCCGCAGGTCAAAGCGCGGCATATGCTGATTAAATCCGAAGCACCGGAATTAAGCGATATTGAATTGATGGCTACGCCGATTAAAATGACTTCCCTGCCGGAGCAAACGTCACGTCCCGCAGCGCCTCTTTTGGGACAAGATACTATCGATGTGCTGCACGGATTGGGAATGAACGATCAACAAATCGAAGAACTGAAAAAAGAAGGCGTTGTTTAAACAACGCCTTCTTTTTTTTAATTCAGACATAAAAAAGAGCGCCTTTCGGCGCTCTCTTCTTTGGCTTATTACATGGATTGTCCACCCATTTGTTTAAGAATAGCCGGATTTACACGATTATGTCTCTTGCCACCGTGTTTACCACCGTGCTTACCACCGTGTTTTCCGCCTTTTTTACCGCCCTTATAGCCGCCGTTACCGCCATTGCCGCCTCTGCCGGCCGCTTCACGGTCTTTCTTAGACTGTAAAATCTTTTCATATTCAACTTCTTTGACTTGTTCCCATTTTTTGGAAACAGGATTGAATACTTCCTGAATGTAGCGGAAGTCCGGATTCATGAAATCATCGTTTTCATCAATAACCGCAAAGCGGGTAGCTTTACCGATGGTCGGAGAGACTTTAACTTCGCCCTCAGACACGACAACCTTCTGCGCGTTGGTGATGTGTTCGACTTTCTGACCTTTGGCTTCGAAAATAGCTTCCGTCGCTTTTGTCTGGGTTTCGTTGCCGTGAATACCGATAAAGGTGCACGGACGACCCGCCGGCTGATTCTGAGCGGCGATTTCGGCAAGTTTTTCCATATCGCCGGCACGACCGTGACCGGAAACATAATATGTCTGGCCTTCTACGAACGGAGCGCCGCGTTCGGGAATCATCGTCTTCCAACCCTGACCGTGCAAAGCGCCGATCATGGCATCAACTTTTTCCTGGTTGTCACCTGACGGAATAACGGCCTGCTGAATAACACACAAATTCTGGCAAGAACTGGAAGCGCGAATGTTTTTATTCTGACCGCGGGACAAACGAGCTAAAGAAGCCTGTTCTTCAGCCTGCGTTCCGGTTACCATATAAATGCGTTCCTTCGCCGGAATGGATTTGACCTTCGGATCGTGAGAGTCAAGAATTTCGACATCAACGCCGGTCAATTCTTTGCAAACTCTGGACATATTCAGTCCGCATTTGTTCAAAGCGTTATTAACCTGCAATAAAGAAGCGCCGTCCAGAATGAACGTGCGGGGTTTGGTTCCCGTTTCTTTAGCATGTTCCGCAACAGCGATCACATCTGCAAAGAACTGTTCGGCAGAACGTGCGATCGTTCCGACGACCATCTGCGTATCGGGATTATCCTGCAAAATTTTCTTAAAGCCTTTAACAACAGACGTGTAGGCAGGCGTAACTTCATTAGACGTTGTGGAAGTGGAATCGCAGAAGCAGACATCAATGCCTTTTGCAAAGACCTGAGCCATGCGTTTGTCTTCCCAACCTTTGCCCAAAATAGCCGGGGTTGTCTTGAAATCGCCCAAATCCAACATGCGGGTTCCGTCCGGAGATTCGACGACAAAGCCGACAGCGCCCGGAGCGGAGTGCGTCACGGAAACGGGCTCAATTTCAAATCCGTTAACGTTGAATTTTTCGCCGTCTTTCACATCATGGAATTTCGGCATATATTCCAAGGGCAGTCCCTGCTTGACCATTTCCGCAACCATGAATTCGTGCGTAAACTGGTCGGTATAAATGTTCAACGGTTTATCCGGATTCATCTGAATGTGGTGGATAATACCGGCGATATGGTCGGCATGCGCGTGCGTAATCAGCAAGTCATCGCATTCCAACGGAGCGATATAGTTATCCACGCCCGTTTCTTCTTTATCGGAAAATTTCATACCGCAGTCGATCTGAATGGATCTTTTTGTTCCGTCTTCAGCAGTATAGGTAATCTTTTTAGCGTTTCCGCCGATACCGTCCAAGTTATTACCGCCGAGCGATTCGAACTCTGTTCTTTTTTCAGCCATAACCATACCTTTCATTTACTTAATAAAAAAATTAATCTTCGGGATACGCGACATAAGCCCAACGATTCCAAATTGCACTTAACGTCAATTCGTCCGGTTCGCCGGCATCATCGAAATCGGGCAGAGACTTTACCAAACGAATCAGTTCTTCGTCTTTCATGCCGGTCAAAGCCTTATCAGGATACGCTTCGTTCAAAGCATCTGCGATATCGCAATAATCCTTCCAATGTAATGCCATTTTTGTTCTCCCTTACATTTTAAGACTTCGTTTCCCAAGTCTGTTAGGTACATATTACACCCATTTTTTTACTTTTTGCAAACATTTTTTCATCAATTTTTCATTTTTTTTCGACAAAAAACAAAAATTTCGCAAAAAACCATAAAAACCTTTATTTTTATAGTATTAAAAGGGGCTTCCTCTCGGAGAAAGCCCCTAAAAAATTATCCTTTTTCGCAAATATTTGATATAAAAAACGCCCTGTCACTGCGTCGGCGGAATATTCAACAGCGCAATGTATCCGGGCGGAATCCGTATTGTTGCGTAACGTATATTCGCCGTTTCAATCTGGAACCTCGGCACATTTAAAAGATTGGCCGCCGTTTCAAAGAAATCACGACCTTCTATTTCGCGGCGCTGCGCGTTCATTAAATACAAAACACACCCCTGACCTTTTTGTGCGATTCCGCAACGGGGGCGTCCTTTGGGAATTTCCGCATTGCGAACGACTCCCCTCATGCCGTCGTCCGATTTCCCTTTAACAGAGCTCATCAGATAACCGGCTCCGCCCCCGAGGGCAAAGAACAGGAAGAACAAAAGCATCAGCATTTTTGTTTTAACAAACACCGGAGGAAGCCCGAGATCGGAAGCCATATTTTCTTTATACGGATCTTCGTCATCGTTGTTTTTCCGATGACCGATTTCCTGCAGATCCTCCTCTTCTTCCTCCTCTTCGGAAATTTCCGGCAAATCGTCAATATAGCCGTTTTCATCGACATCAGGTTCCGCCGCATTGTTTTCCCATTCTTCTTCCTGAGGCGTCTCTTCCGGCACCGGCACGGGCGCCTGGGGCACAACCGCAGCAGGAGGATACATTCCCATCGGAGGGACTCCGGCCGGACGCGGCGGCATTTTGACACCGCCCGGCACAGGATACCCCATCGGACGCGGCGGCATTTTAACGCCGACCGGCATCTTCATACCCGGAACATGCGGCGGCATACCGACCGGACGCGGCGGCTGAGGAACTCCTTGCGGCGGATAAGGCGGAGCCGGCGGATAGGGCGGACGTTGCTGTTGATCTGACATCAATTCCTCCTTTAATTAAATTCCTTAACGAGTCTAATGACATTGGGCGTCAAAATAATAACCGTTTCATACCCGTTCAGAGAATCACTGAAAGATGCAGACGGAATTCCGATTAAAACAATATTGTCGCCCAACTGACTCTTGGTTGTAAAAGCGGTGACTTCTCCCTGATCGGAATCCAAAGTGATTTCCGTATTCATGCGTCGTTCACCGTACAGCTCGGCCTGAGCCATAATTGACAGCTGAGCTTCAGGCATGGACATATAACCGCATCGACCGACATCAAAACGCGCCCGCCATTTATTGGCAGCTATAAACATGCCTTCGGACACCTGAGTAACGGAACCGCGGGCGTTCAGGAAGTTTTTCAGGCTGTTCGGATTAATATCGTAATCCGTCACCAAAGCCCGCCCCAAAACGCCTTTCAGCATAAATTTAATTCTGTCCGCGCCGAAAATATCGACCAAGTCCTGCCAGACGATTTCTTTGGAAGCACCGTATGGCTTTACGCGCAACACCTGCGCATTAAAAACGATCAATTTGGGTTCGGTATCGAACAATTCGATCAGTTTTTTGACTTTTTCTTCAATCTTTTTATCTCCGGTAAAAGAAACGACGCTTTCTTCCCAGTTTACGATCAAATCGTGCATTCCCGCACCGCGCAGAGAATCCAAAACGGCGATCATGACTTCCCGTCTGTCAGGGACATAAAGATTCCAACCGACTTCACGGCTGACGATCAAAACTTTCTGCTGATCGTTATAGCGATAATACACATCGGACGCATTTGCGATCATATCCATGACTTCTGACAATTCGCCGGTAATATTTTCCGCCGCCAATTCAGGAAAAGGTCCGTCTTCGCCGATCACTTTAATTTTGGCTTCGCTTAACAGCTTATAAAAAACGCGTTCCGTCGTTTGACCGTCGAAGGAAAAGCCCGTCACTTCATAACGCGGCAAAGGATCGCTTTTTTGGGCGCGCTCAAGTTTAAAAGCGTCCTGTTTAAACGGAATAACGGTCATCACATTTTTCTGTGTTTCCTGCACGGCGCAACGCATCGGCGATTCCAAGCTGACCATTTCCGCGGCTCGAGTCGTTTTCGGTTCGGTCGGCAAAGACGTCGGGCGCACCATCTGCACCATCGGACGACCCGCGCGAATATCATTGCCGCAGGAGCTCAGGAAGCAGCCGCTTCCAAGGACGACAGCGAACAAGATATATTTTTTAATGTGCTGAAAAAACATTCGTTTATTATCCCTAATTTTTAACCTGCAGGCGCGGGGCGCTTGATTGGCATTTTTGCCTGCATAGGCGCTTTAACCGGCATTTTTTGAGGTGCTTTCATCATTTTCGGTCCCGCATTAACGGCCTGAGGACGTTGCATGGCCTGCTGCGCCGCCGGTTGCTGTCCCGCCGGTTCCGAATCCGCTTCAAATCCGTCCGGAGCCGGGCCTATATCTTCTTCCACTTCGTTTTTATCCGCCAACGATCCCAGCCGGTCTTTAATATCGTCCATTGTTTCTTCTTCTTCAAGCATTTCGGGAGGAGCGTTGCTGTCAAATTCCGCTTTGTATTCCATCAAGACCTTTTTCAAAGCGGCTTCCCCGCCTTTATAGCGTTCCTGAACAATCTTCGCGTAAGGCGGCGTAACGATTTCCATGCCGAACGTTAAAATCTCGTCCAGCAAATCAAGAATATATCCGAAATACGGATATTGGCTTAATTCCAGCCCGCCCAGATGGACGCATCTGGCGCTGGTTCGTGAAATCGTCTGATCGTAATACGTTTTCAAGCGCATGAAATGATCGAAATTCCATAACTGCTCGACGGTTAGTCCGTAATTTCCCGCGGCAACGGAGCCTCCGACGGACGGATTAGCTTCCGTTTGCGCTATTTTATCCTTTAATCTGGCGATCAAATCCTGACCGGCTTTGCCAAAAATAGAAAGCCATTTTTCCATATCCGGCAACTGAGCTTTAACCTGAGCGGCATCAATCTGACGTCTGGGATCCAACATACGGGAAATTTCCGTCCAAACGGATCCTGCTTTTTCATACGTCAGCGCCCGATCTATATTCGTTTTCACCCGCTGTTGAATATCGTCCGGACAATCCTCTAAAATTCCGGGCAACTTTGCGCGCCAATCGTCGCCGAATGCCGATTGCGCCATAGAACGAACACGCGACAATCCTTCCTGTGTATCCTGATACGACAGAACAGCTTCAAACAGTGAAGACAAAGCCTCAGGTATTTCTTTTTTTTCAGCCATTTCTTTTTCCGCGGTTTAGAGTCCTTCTATACATTATATATTATGATTTAGTCTAAAAAAGCAACATTATCCTTTGAAATACGGATCATCGTTTTCTTTAATAAGGGAAACGACCACATTATCCGGCGGCGCGAGAGGTTCCGTAACGGGAACACCGGGACGGAAATGAACGGCGGAACCGAAAACAAACGGTACCGAAGAAACCAAAATGGATTTAAGCGGCTTTTCCGTAGCAAAATCGTCCAACCGCAGTAAAGATCGAATATCGGAAATCGCTTTTGCCGATGCCGTTTCTTCCGACACAGAAGTTTCAATCGGGATTTCTTCTTCCTCTTCTGCCGGAGCTTCGGGCTCTTCCTCAACCGGAAGTTCTTCTTCCTCTTCTGCCGGAGCTTCGGGTTCTTCTTCAATCGGAAGCTCTTCTCCCTCTTCGACAGGAACCTCAGGCTCTTCCTCAACCGGAAGTTCTTCTTCCTCTTCGGTCGGAGCTTCGGGTTCTTCCTCGATCGGAAGCTCTTCTCCCTCTTCGACAGGAACCTCAGGCTCTTCCTCAACCGGAAGTTCTTCTTCCTCTTCTGCCGGAGCTTCGGGCTCTTCTTCAATCGGAAGTTCTTCTTCCTCTTCGATCGGAGCTTCGGGTTCTTCCTCAACCGGGATTTCTTCTGCCTCTTCGGTCGGAACTTCGGGTTCTTCTTCAATCGGGAGTTCTTCCGCCTCTTCCACCGAAGCTTCGGGCTCTTCTTCAATCGGGAGTTCTTCTGCCTCTTCGACAGGAACCTCAGACTCTTCCTCAACCGGAAGCTCTTCTCCCTCTTCGACAGGAACCTCAGACTCTTCCTCAACCGGAAGCTCTTCTCCCTCTTCGACAGGAGCTTCGGGCTCTTCTTCAATCGGGAGTTCTTCTGCCTCTTCGACAGGAACCTCAGACTCTTCCTCAACCGGAAGCTCTTCTCCCTCTTCGACAGGAGCTTCGGGTTCTTCCTCGATCGGAAGCTCTTCGCCCTCTTCGACAGGAACCTCAGGCTCTTCCTCAACCGGAAGTTCTTCTTCCTCTTCGGTCGGAACTTCGGGTTCTTCCTCAATCGGGAGTTCTTCCGCCTCTTCGGTCGGAACATCGGGTTCTTCCTCAATCGGGAGTTCTTCCGCCTCTTCCACCGAAGCTTCAGGTTCTGCCTCAATCGGAAGTTCTTCTTCCGACTGTCTCATATAAAACACTTTTTCCCCTGCAGGCGTTACATAATACGGTTCACCGTCCGGCCCTACATAATAAGCATTGCCTTCCGCGTCCGCATAATAGGCATTGCCTTCCGCATCAATATAATAAGGACTGCCGCTTGCATCTAAGTAATAGTATTTGCCCGCTTCATCTAAATAACAAACAGCGCCATTCTGATCTAAATAATATGTGCTGCCGTCTTCCGCGGTATACGCTACGGGTTCTTGCGACACATTTGCCTGTTCTTCACCGGAAAGATTTTCAACAACTTCCATGTTTGTTTCACTTTCCGTTTGAGCTTGAACATTTTGTTCCGTGTAACCGCTTGTTGCCGCATTCGGATCGAAATAAACCGCTTGTCCGTTTTCATCTACGGTGTAAGCCTGTCCGTTCTCGTCAAGATAATACGGATTCCCGTTTGCGTCTAAATAATACGTGTTCCCGTTCTCGTCCGTATAGCCGCTTACTGCCGCCGCGTTCGGATCAAAATAAACAGCTTGTCCGTTTTCATCAACCGTATAAGCCTGTCCGTTCTCGTCAAGATAATACGGATTCCCGTTTGCATCTAAATAATAAGCATTTCCGTTCTCGTCCGTATAACCTGCCGCCGCCGCGTTCGGATCAAAATAAACAGCTTGTCCGTTTTCATCAACCGTATAAGCCTGTCCGTTCTCGTCAAGATAATACGGATTCCCGTTTGCATCTAAATAATA
>JAFZYY010000016.1 GCA_017616015.1 Alphaproteobacteria bacterium
ATTGCGAACGCGTCGCTCTCCCAGCTGAGCTACACCCCCGTGAATGGCTGTAATATGCTTTTTTTATCCTGCGGAGTCAACAAAAAAAAGCATTTAAAAAAGAAATTTCCGTCTCTCTTTTTCCACGTAAAAAAAACAGCCTGTTCTCACAGGCCGTTCTTATTAATCCTGTTCATGTTCCAATATTGCCGAATAAATCGCTTCCGCATTTTCGCTACCGCGTAGCAACATGCACATTTTTTCGTCGCGCAACAAACGGGATACTTTTGCCAAGGCAGTCAGATGATCTCCGCCCGCGTTTTCCGGTGTCAGCAACAAAAACATTAAATCTACCGGCCAACCGTCCGTCGAATCGAACGGTATCGGCGTGCTCAGTCTGGCAAACAACAAATAAAGCTTGCTTAACCCGAGCATTTTGCCATGCGGAATGGCAACGCCTCTGCCGACGCCGGTCGACCCCAAACGTTCGCGTTCCAAAAGCACGTCCAATACGGCGCGATCTTCCAACTTCAGTTGTTTCGCGGCATACGACGCAATCTCTTGCAATGCCTGTTTTTTGCTTGTCGCCTTCAGATCTGCGATGATCGTTTCGGGCGTCAACAAATCTGAAATGAGCATTTTCGGCTTCGAGCCTAGTTTGCCTGCGGATCAACCCAGCCGATATTGCCATCAGCACGGCGGTAGACCATATTCAATCCGCCATGAGCAATGTTTCTGAACATCAAAGCCGGAACATCGGCCAGATCCATGCGCATTACGGCGCCGCTGACAGTGCACAAAGGCAGTTCGGACTGCATTTCGGCCACAACAACGGGAGCCGCTTCGTCCTGAGGCAAAGAATCTTCTTCGATCTCTTTTTCCGGTTCAATAACGGCAAAGTTGACCGTTTCAGCCGTTGACTTATGGCTGGTCAGGCGCTTTTTATAACGTTTCAGCTGTTTGGCGATACGATCATTGGCCGCATCAAAAGCAGCGTAAGCATCAGCATTGGCGGAAGAGCCCTGAATGGAAACGCTGCTCATCGGGTGAGCGGAAATGTCCGCTTTAATGAGGCTGCCTTCTTTCGAAAAGGCCACAGAAGCATTCAAAGGCGTTTCAAAATACTTTTTCAAGGTGCTTTCGATGCGTTCTTCAACATACGAACGCAAGCTGGTACCAATGTCGATTTGTTTCCCTGTAATAGCAATTTTCATAGTGCCGTTCTCATTTGTTAATGGTTAAATCCTGCGCGGTTTTTTCTTAACCGCCTAAGCCGAAAAAGTACGACCGCACGCGTCGTAAGTCAAGTAAATGTTTTATCCGGTCGCCGAAATTTAACCTTTCAGACGTTTGTCTCTTTTCCTTTGGGCGGAAGTCGGAATTCCCAATGCTTCGCGATACTTGGCAACGGTACGCCGCGCAATATCGATATTTTCGCGTTTCAGCATATAGACCAAAGCTTCATCGGATAAAATATTGTCTTTTTCTTCCGATTCAATCAATTCGCGGATTCGCTGTTTTATCGCCTGCGCTGAAATCAAATCGTCGCCGACACGGCTTTCCAATCCCTGAGAAAAGAAAAATTTCAGTTCAAAAATTCCCCGCCGGCAGGCAATGTATTTTCCGGCCGTTACGCGGCTGATTGAGCTTTCGTGCATGCCGACCGCTTCGGCGATGTCCCTTAAAACCATCGGCTTTAAAGCTTTTTCACCTTGAACGAAAAAATCTTTTTGCCGTTCGACGATTTCCGAAGCGACCTTTAAAATCGTTTCCGCCCGCTGATTCAAAGCTTTTACCAGAAAATTCGCGGCAGAAAGATGTTCGGCTACAAACTTGTTTGCCGCTTTATTTCCTTTTCCGGCGGCGGAAATTTCGGCCACATAGGCGCGATTGATTAAAACGCGGGGCAGAGCCGCCTGATTGAGTTCTACAACAAAATGACCGAATTTATCCTGCCGCAACAAAACGTCGGGGATTAAAACGCCGGGCATATCCTGTGTCAGAGCAGAAGCGGGACGCGGGTTCAGGCGTTTTATTTCCGCAATCATATCGGCGATATCCTCTTCGTCGACGCCGCACAATTTTGCCAGCTTTTTATATTCCCTTTGCGCAATCAGTTCCAAATGCTCCAGCATTGTTGCCATTGCTGGATCGCATCTGTCCAATTCTTTCAGCTGCAAAGCCAGACATTCCGACAGAGAACGGGCAAATATTCCTGTCGGGGAAAGTCCCTGCAAAACAGGCAGAATTTTTTCAACCGCAGGCGTGCACGCTTCAACGGGCAAATAGCCGTTCTCGTCCAGTTTTTCCACTAAAGAAACGGCCAGGGCGCGTTCCTGCGGGTCATAGAACGCCATATTGATCTGACCTGTCAGCGATTCATAAAAAGAGGCCGGTTTTGAAGCGCATAGATCAACGGCGGAAACACTGTTGTCCGCTTCCCGGGTTCCCGATCCCGACCACGGATCAACGGAAAAATCGGGAGAGTATTCAATTTCTTCGCTAAAATCGTTTGCCTGTTCGTAGAAACTGTCTTCTGTCGGCAAATCATTCGTATCCGGCGGCGCGTCTTCCTGTCCGGCAGAATCAAACAAAGAAGGCAATTCTTCGCGGCCTTCGGATTCCGAAAAATCGGCTTGATTGGGAATATCCGTTTCGTCTTCGCCGCCTTCGCGTTCCAAAAAGGGATTCTTTTCCAGTTCTTCGGAAACCGCCGCTTCCAGTTCCAGGGAAGACATTTGCAACAACCGGATCGCCTGCTGCAGGCGCGGGGTCATTGTCAGCGTTTGAGATTGGCGTAAGTCCAGACGAGGCGTCAAGGACATGTTCTATCCCCTCCCGGACGATCGTTTACAACGCGAATTTTTCACCCAGATAAACGCGACGGACATCTTCATGGTGAACGACGTCCTGCGGATCGCCTTCCATCAGTACGACGCCGTCATGCAAAATATAAGCCCTGTCAATAATATCCAATGTTTCGCGCACATTATGATCCGTAATTAAAACGCCGATGCCGCGATGTTTTAAATGAGAAACCAAATCTCTGATTTCGCCGACGGAAATCGGGTCAATCCCCGCCAACGGTTCGTCCAATAAAATGAAAGACGGAGACGACGCCAAAGCGCGCGCGATTTCAACGCGCCGCCGTTCGCCGCCGGATAATGCCAAAGCCGGCGCGCGCCGCAGATGCGCTACGGAAAATTCGTTCAGCAACTCTTCCAATCTTTCTTCGCGTCGTTCCCAATTCGGCTCGGCGACTTCCAAAATCGCGCGGATATTGTTTTCAACGTTTAAACTGCGGAAAATGGAAGCTTCCTGAGGCAAATAGCCGATTCCCAACCGCGCGCGGCGATACATCGGCAAAGACGTCACATCGATTCCGTCTATCGTCACCGTTCCGGAATCCGGCGTAATCAAACCGGTAATGCAATAAAAGGAAGTCGTTTTTCCCGCGCCGTTCGGTCCTAACAATCCGACGGCTTCGCCGCGATCCACTTTAAAGGAGACATTGCGCAAAACGGGGCGCTTTTTATACGCTTTTGAAAGTCCTTTCGCCCGCAGCCCCATTTCCGTCGACGAGGCTAAACGCGGCGCTTCATTCCCCTTCGTTTGAGGAGCTGAGGAGTTTTTCGTTTGTTTCGTGTCCACCAACACTATTTTCTTCCTTTAATGCCGCCGGCGCTTTCGGTTTTTCCAGAGACGTCGGCTTTTTATTCTTCTTCTCTTCGTCCGGAACAAAAACCCCGCGCACCTGTCCTCTAGGTTTACCTTTTTCGGACAACATTTGCAAGCGGCTGACACCCGTTTTCATATTTATATCGGCAACTTCGCCAAGAATAAAGTTTTTTCCTTGCGAAATTTTGACGTTTCCCCGTAAAGTCGCCGTTTCTTTGTCAACCAGATAAACGCCCGAATCCCCTTGAACCGTTTCTTTGTCGTTTGTAATTGTGACATTGTCTTCCGCTTCGAAACGTTCAACCTGCGTCGTGTTTTCCTTCTTGACAAAATAAGCTTTGACGGTGTCGGCCTCCAAACGGCGGGTATCCTTCTGAGCCGTGACATTTTGACGGGCAACCGCCATATCTTCTTTTTGCCACAGTTCCAGAACTTTAGCCGTCATTTGTTCCTGACCGGCTACCAGCTTAACCGGATTTCCTTTAAGAATAATTACCGACTTTTCAATTTCATAAACAGCCGTATCCGCGTATACGACTTGTTTCGGTGTTGTGATAATGATGTTTCCGAACGCTTTGACCAGATAGACTTCACCGTCTTTTCCCGCCGCGTTTTCTTTATAATACGCGATTATTTTATCGGCGCCCAAAGCCGTATCGCCGCGCACGACAAGCGCTTTTTCCTCCGCTGTCAGCGTTTTTTTATTGCCGTTCCATTCCAAACCGCCTTCAGACGTCAGGACGACCTGCTGCGGTTTTTCGGCTTTCTTGGCGGTCGCGGCAGAAGAAACAGAAGCACCGGCAAAAATAAAAGCGATTGCAATTCCCAATAAATAAAACAAGCGGCGCATTTATTTTTCCTTTTCTTCAGGCGAAAAGACGACATGTGTCTTTCCCGTCAGTTTGATGACCGTTCCGTTTTGCGTTACCGAAAAACCTTCCGCGCGGGCATGCCCCGAAGAAGAGCGCAAAAACACTTCACGACTTCCGAAAATATCCCGATTTTTTAAATTTATCAATGCCTGCGTTGTTTCGATTTCTTCGCCGGTCTGCGTATACAGGTTGACCTGATCCAACAGTTCCATCGTATCTTCCGCCTGGGAATAAATGCCTTTTTGAGCGTCCACCGCAATCCAGCGGTCGTTATGCTTTAAAAGGTCAGCTTTCAGCGCTTCCAACTGAATGCGGCGCGTTTCCCCCGGCAATTCAAAAGCGTAATCCGCCGTTAAATTAAAAGGTTCGCCTCTTTCATCGACAGTAAAAAAGCGCGGATTAACCATCACCTGATCGTTCGGCATGTCCGTTTGTTCCGTTTCGGACGCCAAAAGCGACACGGCTTCTTCCTGTTGTTTTTTCATTTGCGGCCAAACGATAACCAATCCGATCATCACCGCGGCTAAGCTTGGAAACAGAACTTTTAAAGAAACAACCAACCGGCTGTGATAACGCATTCTTTTCTTTTGCCGGCGCAACCAATCGCCTGCGCCGCTGGTTTGGGTCTTCCCCCATTTAACATCGCTTAAATCAACGACCTTTTTCGCCATCAGGCCACTCCGACGCGCAGACAGTCATGCATATGCAGCAGGCCGACGGGCTTTTTCCCGTCCAAAACGAACAGGCTTGTAATTCCTTTTCCCGTAGTGTTCATAATGCGCAGAGCGTCTATCGCCAACGTTTGCGCCGTTGTCGTTTTCGGCGTGCGCGTCATGACGTCCCGAATTTTCTTTGTCAAAAGATCCGGCGCCATCGCTCTGCGCAGGTCGCCGTCCGTAAACACGCCGCAGAAATTGCCGTCTTTATCCGCAACGCCTACGCAGCCGAAACCTTTGCCGCTCATTTCAAGCAAAGCTTCCGACATATCCGTATCCGGATCAACCAACGGCATTTCTTTGCCCGTATGCATCAAATCGGCGACCGTCAGCATCATTTTGCCCAACTTTCCGCCCGGGTGACGTAATTTGTATTCGTCTTTGGAAAAATTATGCAGCTGCAACAGCGCAATCGCCAAAGCGTCCCCCAAAGCCAGCATCAGCGTTGTAGACGTTGTCGGCGCCAGTCCGAACGGACAGGCTTCCTGAATCGGCGGCAGGCACAAAACAATATCAGATTGACGTCCCAAGGTGCTGTCGCGCTTTCCCGTCATGCCGATCAGTTTGATGTTGAAACGGCGGCAAAAAGCAATGATATCGCTTAATTCCGGCGCTTCCCCCGAATTGGAAAGGGCGATGACGATGTCCGTCGGTTCAATCATGCCAAGGTCGCCATGGCTGGCTTCGCCCGGGTGCACGAAATACGCCGTCGTCCCCAAAGACGCCAGAGACGCCGCGATTTTTCTGCCGATATGACCGCTTTTTCCCATACCCGTCACGATGACGCGCCCTTTTGTTTCGTTAATCGCGTAAACGGCCTGAACAAAAGAATCGTCAATGCTGTCCGACAGCAGTTTTAAAGACTTGCTTTCCAAATCCAACGTTTGATGGGCGCTTGTCAAAATTTCGGCAGATGTCAGCATGAAAGATCCTAAATTTTAATGGGTAAACAGTGTTTCGCAGTCAAAGCCGGCCAGATCCAGCTCGGCGACGTGGGGCAGAAAATCAAAACAGGATTGCGCATAAGTCGTCCGTCCTTCGCGCGCCAGCAAAGCGTCCAGCTTTTCTTTCAGCGCATGTAAGTATAGCACGTCGTTGGCAGCGTATTTCAACTGTTCTTCGCTTAAGGTTTCAGCTCCCCAGTCCGAACATTGCTGTTCCTTTTCCAACTCGACGCCCAATAATTGTTCGCATAACGTTTTCAAACTGTGAGAAGGCGCGTTCGTTCTGGCGATTTTGGAAGCTATTTTCGTGCAATACACGGGCGCGCATGAAACGCCCAGATAAAGAGACAGCGCCGCAACGTCAAAACGCGCGTACTGAAAGATTTTTAATACGGAAGAATCCGCCAGCAACGCTTTTAGATTCGGCGCGTCGTACCGTCCTTTTTGGAATCGGACTATGTGGCAGTTTCCTTTGCCGTCTCCCAACTGCACCAGACACAAACGATCGCGGCGCATTTGGAGGCCCATTGTTTCCGTGTCGACGGCAACGCTGCCCGAAAAGTGTACGGAAGCGGGCAGGTCTCCTTCGTGAAAATAAATCTGCGTCATGCTCATTCCTCTCAAAAAGAAAGGGGCTTTAACCGCCCCTTTGCCTTCCGGCTTGTTTTGGTGCCCAAAATAGGACTCGAACCTACACACCCCAACGAGTACTAGCACCTGAAGCTAGCGCGTCTACCAATTCCGCCATTTGGGCAAAACAAGTCATGGCTGTTTTTTATTACGAACAAAGGCGTTCGTCAACAAAAAAATCAAAAAAGATAAAAAAGGACGATTCCCAGCAAAACCCGATACGCGGCAAAAACGGCAAAGGAAGACGTTTTTAACCAACGCATCAGAAACCCGATGGCGGCGATGCCGCCGGCAAAAGAAAACAACATTCCGAGGGAGATCATAGACGCTGACAGATTTTGACCGACCGGTTCCGTCAGAATCTCGAATATTCCCAGACAACCGGCGGCGCCAATCGTCGGAATGGACAGCAGCATTGAAAATCTGGCGGATTCTTCGCGGTTAATTCCCAAAGCCCGCGCCGCCGTCATTGTAATTCCGGATCGGCTGACTCCCGGGATCAGCGCTAAAGTCTGCGCCAAACCGATCAGCAAAGCCGTTTTAAACGTCATTGTTTCTATGTTTCCTTCATTTTTTCCTTTTTTATCCGCCGCATACAGCAAAATACCGAAGATAATCGCCGTAGAAGCGATGATTTTCGGGCTTCTGAAATGTTCGGAAATGTAAGAATGACAGACGGCTCCGATCAAGAAAACCGGAATACAGGCAACGCCCAGTTTCAGGACAAACAATGCCTGCGGCAGATTGAAATGCCGTTTGGCAATATCCAAGCTACCTTTCAAAATAAAGCAAACGTCCCGACGGAAATAAAGCATAACGGAAAAAAGCGTTCCGACGTGTAGCGCGATGTCCGCCGCCATTCCCTGATCCGCCCAGCTGAACAGCCGCGGCGTCAATATCAGATGCCCGGAAGAACTGACCGGCAAAAATTCGGTCACGCTTTGCATCAAAGCCAAAACAATCGTCTGTAGCATAAAACAATCCTTCGTTTCACATTCGGTGTTTTTATCACTGTGAAGTTTTTTTTTAATATTTACAAGTGATAAACTAATTCCTGTTAAAAATAAAAAGAATGTCTTTTTCAGGGATATCTGCGCAATGTACACATTGTATCATCATTCGGCCGATCCTTTTTCCCGCAAAGTGCGTCTTATGCTGGCGGAAAAAGGGTTGGATTTTACTCTTTCGACGGAAGAGCCCTGGAACGAACAGCCCGCTTTTCTGGCGAAAAATCCGGGCAAAGACATTCCAGTGCTGGAAGAACCGGACGGTCATATTTTATGCGGACACCGGCCGATTTGCGAATACATTGACGAAATCACGTCCCGTCCTCTGTTTGGCGCTTACGCGCGGGACAAAGCGGAAGTGCGCCGCTTGTGCGATTGGTTCGACGAAAAATTCTATAAGGAAGTCACGCTTTATCTGGCCGGAGAAAAAATTCTGAAGCGCTTAAACGGCGGCACTCCCGACTCTGACGCGATTCGCGCCGGAAAAGTCAATATTATCGGCCATATGAATTACACGGAATGGCTTTTAAATCAACGCAACTGGCTGGCCGGAGAAACGTTTACCATGGCGGATTTCGCGGCGGCGGCTCAGTTTTCCGTTCTGGATTACATCGGCGAAGTCCCGTGGGACAAATCGGATAACGGCGCTTTGATTTTCGAAGAAACAAAGAATTGGTATGCGCGCGTGAAATCCCGCCCGTCGTTCAGAGCGTTGCTGACGGACAGAATTCCGGGGATTTTACCTGCCGGGCATTACGGTGATTTGGATTTTTAGGACAAACAAGGATTATCAGACATGAAACGTTTATTTTTTCTGCTTCTCTTCTGCTTTTGTCTGAACGGCTGTTCAACGCCGACACGCGTTTATTATTGGGCGAAGGAAAATACAGGTGCCGAACGTTTTGTTCGGGATCACAACGCCTGTTTGCGAAAAGCCGACTTCTGGCCATGGACTTTTTTCTATCCCGATCCTTCCGAGCCCGACCTTTTAAATTTAAGACTTAATCTGAAAGACGGCGGTATTTGGGCGAATTATTCGCCTTATCCCGGCGCAATGCCTATTTTTGTCAATACGGCAGCTCCATCAAGAACAGTTGTTTATTGGTGGTACGCCCGTTGCATGCGAAACGCGGGATATAAAGAACGCCGGCCTTACGGCGGACCGCTGTAAGGCGTTTTGAACCGGACATACAATCATGACTTCTGATCAAAAAAAGCCCGTTATTATACAAATTCTGCCTCGTCTGGAAACAGGCGGCGTCGAACGGGGAAGTTTGGAAATAGCTTCGGCACTGCAAGACGCCGGCTGGACTTCCGTTGTCGTTTCCGGCGGCGGAAGGTTGGTGCGCGATTTGGAAAAGCTGGGGACAGAACATATCACTTTGCCCGTTTATTCCAAAAATTACTTTACCATGCTCCGAAACGCCAAACGTCTGGCCGAAATCATCACCGAAAAAAAAGCGGACATCGTGCACGCCAGATCCCGCGCGCCGGCCTGGAGTGCAAAATGGGCTTGTCAGAAAACTGGCGTTCCTCTGCTGACGACCTTCCACGGCGCTTACAATTTGGGGCCGTTTAAGATTAAAAAGAAATATAATAAAGTCATGACGGACGGCGTTTTAACAATCGCCGTATCCAACTTCATCAAACGGCATATTCTGAGCAATTACGAAACTGTTGAAGAAAATAATATAAGAGTCATTCACCGCGGTGCGGACGTGGAACGCTTTGACAGAACGAAAGTTTCTCAGGAACGCCTTATTGCGTTGTCTCAAAAGTGGCGGGTTCCCGAAGACCTGCCGGTCATCATGCTGCCGGGGCGCCTGACGCGGTGGAAAGGGCAGCTTATTTTGCTGGAAGCTCTTTCCAAAATGCATCATAAAGAGCTACGCTGTCTGCTGGTCGGATCGGATCAGGGACGCAAAGGCTATCGCCGCGAACTGGAAAGAAAAATTAAAAAGCTGGGATTATCAGGCGTCGTGCAGATTGTCGATCATTGCAGCGAAATGGACGTGGCTTATATGCTTTCGGACATTGTTGTTTCCGCGTCTACGGATCCCGAAGCGTTCGGACGCGTCGTTCCCGAAGCGCAGGCCATGGGGCGCATTGTGATCGGTCCCAATCACGGCGGCGCGACGGAAACAATCCGCGACGGGGAAACCGGTTTTCTGTTCGAACCGGGCAATGCGGACGATTTGGCGGCAAAGCTGGACGCGGTTTTATCCATGAGCGCGGAGGATAAAAAACGCATTGCGGAAAAAGCCGTCGAAAGTGTGCGCACCGAATTTTCCAAAGCGTTGATGTGCGCTAAAACGCTGGACGTTTATCGGGAAATTTTAAAAAAATTTCCAGTTGAAAAAGGTGAGTAAAAAAACTCGTAAAAAAACCGGATTAGTTCTTGAATACGGAACAAACCGGAATTACAATGCGCGCATTCATTTTTTTAACTTGAGAAAGAAGATTTTTATGGTTTCGATAAGACTTCCCGACAGCTCGCAGCTGTCTTTTGACGGACAGACCAGCGGCGCGGAAATCGCCGCCAGGATCGGTCCGGGATTGGCTAAGGCCGCGTTGGCAATCAAAGTAAACGGCAAAGCGCAGGATTTGGCCACGCCGATTACGCAGGACGCCGATATTGATATAATTACCGCCAAATCTCCCGAAGGATTGGATATTATCCGCCACACCTGTTCGCATGTCATGGCGGAAGCGGTGCAGGAATTGTATCCTGAAACACAGGTTACGATCGGGCCGTCGATCGAAAACGGTTTCTATTACGACTTTGCGCGCAAAACGCCGTTCACGCCGACGGATTTGGAAGCAATCGAAAAGAAGATGGCCGAAATCATCGATCGCGACGAAACGATTGTCCGCGAGGAAAAACCGCGTGCCGAAGCAATCAAATTCTTTAAGGATAAAGGCGAAAAGTATAAAGTCGAACTGATTGAAGACTTGCCCGCCGACGCGGTTATCAGCTTTTATAAGCAAGGCAACTTTATCGACCTGTGCCGCGGGCCTCATCTGCCTTCGACCGGAAAAGTCGGCAAAGCG
Organism: Alphaproteobacteria bacterium; assembly: GCA_017616015.1. Classification (GTDB taxonomy): domain Bacteria; phylum Pseudomonadota; class Alphaproteobacteria; order CAAGCB01; family CAG-977; genus UBA11549. The sequence continues at coordinate 10,878 of JAFZYY010000016.1, forward strand.
TTCAAACTGATGAAAGTTGCGGGCGCTTACTGGCGCGGCGATTCTTCGCGCGAACAGTTGCAACGCATTTACGGTACGGCCTGGGCGGATAAGAAAGCTCTGGACGCTTATCTGCTTCAGTTGGAAGAAGCCGAAAAACGCGATCACCGCAAACTTGGCCGCGAAATGGATCTGTTCCATTTTGAAGATGTCGCCCCCGGCGATATTTTCTGGCACCCGCACGGCTGGACGTTGTTCCAGACGCTGATCGACTATGAACGCAAGCGTCAGAACGCCGAAGGTTATGTCGAAATCAACACGCCGCAGATTATGGACCGCGTTTTGTGGGAAACGTCGGGACACTGGGATTGGTACCGTGAAAATATGTTCACGACAACAATCGAAGATCGCGTTTACTGCGTGAAACCGATGAACTGCCCCGGCGGCATTCTGGTGTTCAAGCAGGGGATCAAGTCTTACCGCGATCTGCCGCAGTACATCGCCGAATTCGGTCGAGTCCACCGTTATGAAGCCTCCGGCGCGATTCACGGGTTGTTCCGCGTCCGCGGGTTCACGCAGGACGACGCTCACATTTTCTGCACGCCTGAGCAGCTGGAAGAGGAATGCCAGAAAGTCGTTCGCTTGATGCTGAGCATTTACGAAGCGTTTGATTTGAAAGACATCAATATTAAGTTGTCTACCCGTCCGGAAAAGCGCATCGGCTCCGACGAGTTGTGGGATCACACGGAAGCCGCGTTGGCGAAGGCGCTGACGGATATGGGCTACAAATACACGCTGAATCCAGGCGACGGCGCTTTCTACGGTCCGAAGCTGGACTTCAAGGTCAAGGACACAATCGGCCGCGAATGGCAGTTGGGTACTCTGCAAGTCGACATGAACCTGCCGGAACGCTTTGATGTTTCCTATATCGGCGAAGACGGCGAAAAGCATCGTCCGATTATGTTACACCGCGCTTTGTTCGGCTCTTTGGAACGTTTCACCGGCATCATGATTGAAAATTACGCGGGCAAGTTCCCGTTCTGGTTGGCGCCGGTACAGGCTGTCGTCGCGACTATCACGGACGAAGGAAACGATTATGCCAGAGAAGTCCTGAAAGCGTTAAAGAAAGCGGGTATTCGGGCGGAATTGGATTTACGCAACGAAAAGATCAACTATAAAATCCGCGAACATTCTTTAAAGAAAGTACCCGTCATGTTGGTGATCGGCAAAAAAGAAGCGGCCGAACACACGTTGACGATCAGACGTTTGGGACAGGAAAAGCAAGAAACGCTTGCACTTGACGACGTAATTGCTAAACTTGTCAAAGAAGCGGCTTTACCGCTGATGGAAAATTAACTTTAATTGATGGAGGCTTTATATAACTACCGATACGACACAGGTGTCGCCCACCCGGGAGGGGCCGCGCACCAATACAGAAATTACGGCGAAAGAGATTCGATTGATTGACGAAACCGGTGAAAACGCCGGAATCGTTTCTTTGAAAGAGGCTTTGAAAAGGGCAGACGAAGTCGGATTAGATTTAATCGAAATTTCGCCGAACGCCAACCCGCCCGTGTGCAAGATTTTGGATCTGGGCAAATACCGCTACGAACAGCAGAAAAGAAAGGCTGAAGCGCGGAAAAACCAGAAGGTCGTCGAAATTAAGGAAATCAAACTAAGTCCGAATATCGACACTCACGATTACGAGGTCAAATTGCGTAGCGCTCAACGCTTTATCAACGACGGGAACAAAGTCAAGTTTACATTGCGGTTCCGCGGCCGCGAAATGGCTTACATGGAACAGGGCGAAGAAGTTATGGCGCGCATTGTCGAAGATTCGGATTTATACGCTAAAATCGAACAGCCCGCAAAACTGGAAGGCAAACAGATTACGATGGTCATCGTGCCGAAATAAGTTTTGCGATATTTCAGAAAATCCTCGCTTAATCGCGGGGATTTTTTTTGCTCAAAAAAACAGAAACAAAAAAGAACGATTTATTAATATACCCCCACCATCTATAATTAATTTTTCTTTTTTTATAAACAGGTATAAGATTAAAGCGTGGTAGTTTGTGATAGGGAGGGAGCAACGCCATGAAGAAACGTTTGTTTTTATTAGCGGGACTACTTATTTTAGTTGCTAATGGGGTTGAAGCCCGATCCTATAAACTGGGACGCGATTTGTATTCAAACGGGGACGATCTTGTTAATCCCAGCAATTTTAAAGATGTAGGAAATGCGCCGAATTCTTCCGGCTGTACTGGCGGAAAGGTTTACAATCCGGTTATAAGAAAATGCGTAAATCCCGGATGCGGCGAATTTTGTAGCGACTGTGTTTCAACGGATCAGGGCAATTACTGTGCCGGCTGTGTCGGTGAAGGGGAAAAGAAAACCTATTTAAGCCCCTCAGAAGGTTTGTGCCATTATTGTCAGAACGGTCCCGAAGGAATCAGCAACTGCGATCTGTGTACAAAAAACAATCTGATTCTTAAGTGTGAAGCGTGTGGTAACAACCTTACTTTGCAAAACAACCAATGTGTTCCGGAAACCTGTCCGCAGGGGCAAGTGTTTAACACGAGTTTAGGCAAATGTGTAAATGAAGGGTGCGGCAACGGTTGCGCCGACTGCGTGTCGACGGACAGAGGCTTTTTCTGTGCGGAATGCGAAGCGGGACGAGGTTTCTACTTGTCTGAGGACGGTGTGGAAAGCGCCAACGGAACATGCATGATTTGTCCGAAAACATACCATTCGGACGACGAAGAAGGCAGATCGCCGTCTAAGTGTGTCAAATGCCCTTACAATAACTCGGCGTTTCAGGGGCCGTGGTCTCCGGCCGGCAGCACTCTGGCTTCCTGTTCGTTCTGCGATGTAGGGTGCAGAAATTGCTCGAACACGCAACACCAGTGCATCGAATGTTACGAAGGATATACAAAAGAAGGCAACAGCTGTGTAGCGCAAGGTTGCTCGGAAGGTCAGGTCTATCACCCGGTTTTGCAGGATTGCGTGCCCGCAGGTTGCGAAAACAACTGCACCTATTGTGTAAACGATGCTTATTGTTATACCTGTCCGGCGGGAACATATTTGTCTTCAACGGGGACGTGCCAGTCTTGTCCGAAAGGGACGTATACTGCCACCGCCAACAGACAAACGGCCTGCACGCCCTGCGAAAAGGGAACATATAACAACGCGACGGGATCCACGTCTTGCACACCCTGTGACGCAGGAAAGTATTCGTCCGCTGTGGGTAGTCAGAGCTGTTCTAACTGCCCGTCCGGCAAATATTCCAAATCCGGCGCGGAACAATGTGAAACTTGCTCCACTTTAATCCCGCATTGCACAACGTGTACGTATAATGGCGGAGCTCTGAAATGCACGGCATGCGGTTCAGGTTATAACGTTCAGAACGGGGAATGCGTAGAAAATCCGTGTAGCGCGGGACAGGCCTATAACTCTGCGATCGGCAAATGCGTAACGGCCGGTTGTTCGACATGCAACGGCGTCGCCGGCGCATGTCAAACCGATGAAGCCGGTCAGAGTTATTGCTCGAAATGCGCCAGCTCTTCTTATCTGAGCCGCGATGACGGAGCGTGTCACACGTGTTCTTCCGCGATAGATCATTGCTCGGCCTGCAGTATGTCTCAAAACGGGACAATCATCTGCTCTTCGTGCACGTCGGGATTTGAACCGTCAGGAACGGGAACAAGTTGTGTTTCGTCAAGCTGCGACAGCGGATACTTTTTGAGCCCCTGCACAGGTAACTGCGCTGCTTGTCCGGCGGCATGCGGAACCTGTAGCGCGCCCGCTTCATGCGGCACCAACAAAAGTGCGGCAATTTGTTCGACCTGCAGTGCCGGATACACCGGTCCGTCAAATGGACGATGCTATAAAAACTGTAGCTCCGGACAATATTGGAGCTATTCAACCAACAGCTGTCAGTCCTGTCCGACACACTGCTCGAACTGTTATCATAACTGTCCGTACGCAGGCTATGTCAGTATTGAGAGATGCTCTACTACCTGTACCGGTTGCGACAGCGCCGATTATCAGGTGTCAAACGGGCAGTGCGTTGAAAAGCACGGCTGTACCAGCGGCCAGATATGGCACCCGACTCTGCAGTTATGCATAACGTCAAACTGCGTCGCCAACTGTAAATCCTATGTACAGGATAACAAATACCAGACGTGTTACTGTGCGGAATGCAATCCGGGATATACGTTAAATAACCGCGGTGAGTGCGTGGCCTGCTCGACCATAACCAGTCATTGCGCTACCTGCCAGACAGAGGTGAGCAAGGGAGTAATCTCTTTGGTTTGTATAGGGTGTGACAACAATTACAATTTGTCAGGCGGCTCTTGTGTCGCGCAGCAACAAAATGCTTATTAAAGATAACAACGCGTAAAGCGGAAAGGATTTTACCATGAAAAAATACATATACTTTTTGACATGTTTATGTTTTTTAGGCTTATGCGGTTCCGCTGAAGCGGATACAGTCAAAGTTGGGCGTAAAGGTGTCTTTACCACAACGGATAAAATAAAAGCGTCTGTATCTTCGTGCTCACCCGGACAAGTCCGAGTAGGAGGTGTCTGTATTTATCCTGACGCTCCGGTTACCCCGCAATCCTGTCCGAGCGGAAAGGTGTGGGCAACCGATAGAGCGGCTTGCATCAGTTGCCCCGATAATTGCTCTTCCTGTACGGAAACATGTAGCGGAACGACGTCGGGCAAATATTGCACCAGAAACGGAATATCTCAGATTCCTTATACATATACGTGCACGAACTGTGATCCCGGATTTGCTTTGAATAACACAACCAAAATATGCGAGCACTCTTGTCCGGCCGGAAAGGTTTGGAGCGAAAAAGCCGGGGACTGCGTGACTTCCTGTCCCGCGGGACAAATTCTTCACCCGTCTCTGGAACACTGCGTACCGGAAGGCGGTTGCTTGTCGCCGTACTGCACTTCCTGTCCTGATTTGCAAGGTTGCTTGGCTTGCCAGGAAGGGTTTGCTTTGAACAATGACGGCGTTTGTGCTTCAACATGCGGTGACGGCGAAGTTTATAATCCGGTCATTCAGGAATGCGTTACGCCTGGGTGCGGAGAAGCCGATTTTTGTTCGAACTGCGTTTCAACGCCGCAGGGAGATTACTGCGCCGCATGCGATTCCGAACATGTGGTTGCGGGAAAGGTTTATCTGTCCCCGACCGATGGTTTGTGTCATGACTGCGGATCAGGGCCTCAAAATCCGGATCTGAATCTTCATTGCTCTTATTGCGGAAACCTGGGAAGAAATGTTGTATGCCGCGGCTGTGAAGACGGATATACGCTGAATGCGGACGGAACATGCACGTCGCCTGTTCCTTCGTGCCCGGCCGGACAATACCACAGTATTTCAGCTTGTGCGGATTGCCCGGAGAATTGCGATATCTGCAACGGCAGACTATATACTCTGACCGACTATGGTGTCGGTGAAGTTGTGGAAGAAAGCGTGCGTTGTTCCGTCTGTGCGGAAGGTTTCAGATTGTCCGAAGACTTCTTATGCGTACCCGAAGACACACCTGTTTGCGGCGTCGGTGAATACACGCAATATGACGGTACGTGTGCTCCTTGTCCCGATGATTGCAATTCCTGTGAAGAAACATGCGCCGACGGGTATTATCTTGTGGCTAACGGGCAGTGCGGTAGAGGCAAAAGCGCCAGCAGGAACTCTTCCATTGTTTCCTGTGTTGCCTGCAAGCACAATATTGACGCCGAATGCGTAAATATTTTTGGAGATGCTAATCCGTGGCAGGGAACAAACGGCGGGTATTATTGGTGCGCTGACGGAACCCATTCCATTCCTGCGGGAAAGACCTGTTGGGAAGGATATGGCCATTATCAAACGATAACGGTTCCCAGCGGAACGCCGTCTTATACGGCGGTCAGCCTCCGTTTCTGGGGAAATACGGCTGTCAACGGCAGTTTCTCGGCCAACTATCTGTCCGTCGGTTTGGATTGGGGACAGAAGACATCGCCGGCCACATTTACATTTAATAACAATGTGACTGTCAATATTCTCTTTATCCTGCAAGGGGATAAAGCAGTCTTTAACGGCGGTCTCAGCGGACCTTCAAGATGTCTTTATCAATACGGAGCCGGCAACTGTACCTGTTCCGGCAGTTCGCCGAAGATATGTCAGTAAGACCGCAAAAACGGTAACATAAATTTAAAACAGCCGCGAAGACGATTTTTTCGCGGCTGTTTCTTTTAAAAATTGTTTTTTTTATTTATCCGACGATATACCCCCGCGCTCTATAACTGTTTAGACTTTGTTGACTTTCCTTGAAAACGCGTATATTATCTAAAATAAAATAAGTTTGAGAAGAGGGAGGGCTCAATCATGAAAAAAGTACTATTTTTGGGGTGTTTGCTGTTCTTTAGCTTAAGCACTTCTGTTCAGGCAAAAACGGCCAAATTAGGACGTGATATCCTTTCCTCTTCGGAAGACGAATATAAAGTTTTTTCGTGTTCCGTCGCTAATTGCGCGACCTGCGACAAGAACGGCAACTGTAAACAATGTCGTCCCGGATATGAATTAAGATATAACGGGTGTTTATCAATATGCCCCGGAACGAAAGTCTGGAGTACGGCGTTAAACGGATGCGTCTCTCCCGGTTGCGACTCGAACTGCGCTACATGTAATTCTTCTCCGTCTTTCTGTAAAGTATGTAAACCCGGATACACTTTGAATTCGAACGGTTCATGCGTAGCTCAATGTACCGCTATAGAGAACTGTGACATTTGTGAAAACGGAAAAGTATGTACAAAATGCAAAACCAACTACACATGGAATGAAGGCACAAAAGAATGCATTACCGGCTGTGCGAACGGCACGATTTATCACCCGACGCTGAAAAAATGCGTTGCGAAAGGGTGTTCCGCACACTGCATTACCTGCAATTCTTCCGGTAACGAAGATCTTTACTGCTCCGAATGTGAGGGAGGTTATCAGATAGGTTCCAGCGGCGCTTGCGTCAGCTCCTGTCAGAATAATCAGGAATATAACAGTGCGGACAGACAATGTTATCCGGCTTGTCAAGAAGAAAACACGACTTACAGCCCGATTGTTGAAAAATGCGTTCCCAGAGGCTGTATAGAACACTGCACCGAATGCTCCGCCGGTTATTGTTCGGGTTGCGAAGCGGGATACGGTTTGAACGAAAACGGCGTCTGCGCGGCTAAATGCGGCGAAGGCTTTGAATGGAACGCCGAAGTCCATGAATGCTATCTTAACTGCGCAGAAGGGCAAGTTTATCATCCGGGACTGGAAAGATGTGTTCAGGCCGGTTGCGGCGAAAATTGCACTACCTGCAGCACCTATAAAGAGGCGAATTACTGTGCCGCCTGCGAACAGGGATATGTTTTAAATCCGTCGGACGGTCGTTGCCTTTCCAAGTGCCCTGAAGACAGAGTCTGGGTGGAAGAGCATGAACGCTGTGAAATTTCCTGCGATTCCGGCTTTGTCTATCATCAGCCTGCCGATAAATGTCTGAAAAATTGTCAGTTTGTCGAACACTGCTCGCAGTGCCTTGATTATGCGGTGGCTGTAAATGAAGATGTTTGTACGGTTTGTGCGTCCGGTTATGAATTAGACGAAAACGGCGATTGCGCGCCGATCGTCTGCGAACCCGGACAGCACTACAGCTTTGAGGAAGCCAGTTGCCAGAGCTGTTCCGGCGTTGATATAAACTGCACGGCCTGCACGACAGATCTCGGCGATCCTTCGGCGGATAGCAAATATGCCTGTACGGCGTGTGTCAGCGGTTATCATGTGGAAAACGGATTGTGCGTTGAAGACACGCCCGTCTGTTCGCCGGGACAACACTTAAATGTTCTGACGAATACATGCGTAGCCTGCGCGGCAGGAACGTATTCCAATACGGAAGGCGCCGAGTCCTGCACGGACTGTGCGGCGGGAACCTATTCCGGCGAAGGTGCGACTTCCTGCACGCCGTGCGCGGCGGGATCGTATTCGTCCGTAGCGGGTTCGTCCGTCTGTACGCCTTGCGAAGCGGGAACGAAAGCTAACGAAGGTTCTTCGTCCTGCGCGCCCTGTGATGCGGGAACGTATTCCGGAGCGGGCGCGGCGGTCTGCGAAAACTGTCCGGCGGGAACTTATGCCGGCGTTGGCGCGACTTCCTGCACGCCTTGCGAACCGGGGACATTCTCTTCCGCAGTGAAATCGTCGACCTGCACGCCGTGTGCGGCGGGAACGTATTCCGCTGAACGTGCGACGGGCTGTTCGAATTGTCCTGCGGGATCTTATTCTGCGGAACGCGCGACGAACTGTTCGTTGTGTCCTGCGGGAACGTATTCAGCCGAAACGGCGGCAACCTCTTCAGCGGTTTGCCAGTCTTGTCCGGCAGGTAAGAATTCTTCGGAAGGGGCTGCGGCCTGCGGGGATTGCCCGACGGGTTGCTCCGCCTGCTCGGGAAGCTCATGTTCGGACTGCTTCGACGGATTTGAACTGCAAGGCACATCGTGCGTCAGAGTATGCCCGGCGGGTCAGTACCTGAACAACGGAATTTGCACGAATTGTACGGCGGGAACGTATTCCACGGGCGGAACAGTTACGGAATGCACGCCGTGTCCGGCGGGAACGCGCTCTTCAGCGGGCGCCGGATCCTGTGTGGACTGCGCGGCGGGAACGTATTCTGCGGCGGGTTCTGAAGTATGCTCTGTCTGCGACGCGGGAACGTATTCTGCGGCCAGAGCTTCCACCTGCACGCAGTGCGCGGCGGGAAGATATTCTGCGGAAGGCGCTTCGTCCTGTACGGAATGCTCGTCGGGAACCTATGCCGAAAACGCCGGATCAGCCTCTTGTACGCCGTGTCCGGCAGGCAAGAATTCCGGAACGGGGGCTTCGTCCTGCTCGAATTGTCCGGAGGGTTGTTCTGCCTGCACGGTCAGTGCCTGCACGGAATGCTCCGGCGGTTACACGCTGCAGGGCGGATCCTGCATAAAGACATGTAATGCCGGCGAACGTCTGAACAACGGCTCTTGCGTAACCTGTGCGGCGGGAACGTATTCCGCGGGCGGAACGGTTACGGAATGCACGCCCTGCGCGGCAAGCAAATATTCCGCGGCGGGAGCCTCTTCCTGTGAGGATTGCCCGACCGGCTGTTCGGCCTGCACGTCTATGAGCTCCTGCACGTCTTGCTCCAGCGGTTACGTACTGCAAAACAATACATGCGTTGCTTGTGCTACGGCCTTCCCGAACTGCACGTCATGTTCCGGAAACGTTTGCTCGACCTGCGCTGACGGATACGTATTACAGGGTGGATCCTGCGTAAGAACGTGTCCGGCGGGACAATATGTAAGCAACGGAAACTGCGTGAACTGCGCGGCGGGAAGATACTCCGCGGGCGGAACGGGTACGGAATGTTCGCTCTGCGCGGCGGGATCTTATTCCGCGGAAGGCGCTTCGTCCTGCTCGACCTGTCCGACGGGAACGTATGCGTCCGGAACCGGAAACACGAGTTGCGCGAAATGCCCGGCGGGAACGGCTTCAAATGCGACGGGAGCAACTTCCAGCGCAACCTGTGTGGCTTGCGGAGCGGGAATGAATTCCGCGGAAGGATCGGCTACCTGCACGGCCTGCCCGAGCGGTTGCACGGCATGTTCCGGAAATACTTGCACGTCCTGCGCAAGCGGATATGAATTAAAGAACGGATCGTGCTCGATCTGTCCGGCGGGACAATATCTGAAGAACGGCTCTTGCACAAATTGCGAGGCGGGAACGTATTCGTCCTCGGCGGGGGCGACTTCTTGCGCGACCTGTCCGGCAGGAAAATATTCCGCGGCCGGTGCGTCGACCTGCACACAGTGCACGGCGGGAACATATTCCGCGGCCGGTGCGTCGACCTGCACGCAGTGCACGGCGGGAACGTATTCCAGCGCTAACGGAGCGACTTCCTGCTCGAGCTGTCAGGCCGGAAAATGGTCCAGCGCGGGTGCGACTTCCTGCGCAACGTGTACGGATAACTGTTCAGTATGCGCGACGACGACCACTTGCGGAACGTGCGCCAGCGGATACAGATTGGAAGGCGGAGCTTGCGTGAAGAACTGTCAGGCGGGCGAATACCTGAAGAACGGCGTTTGCACGGCCTGCGCGGCGGGAAGCTATTCCAATACCACAACCGCGACAGAATGCACGCCTTGCCCGGCGGGACAATATACTTCAAGCACGGGTAGCACGTCCTGCTCGCCTTGTCCGACGGGACAATATGCGTCCGGCACGGGCAACAGCTCTTGTTCAACCTGTTCGGCGGGAACATATGCGTCCGGCACGGGCAACAGCTCCTGCGCGTCCTGCGGATCCGGAAAATACTCTGAAGCGGGGGCTTCGTCCTGCTCGAATTGTCCGGCAGAAGCGCCTGAGAAACTCTGCGGCGGTTCATCGGCTTGCCTGAGCCAGTGCTCGGCAAACAGCTGTCCGGCAGGACAATTCCTGTCAGCCGGATCCTGTCAAGCCTGTGGGGCTGGATCGTACTCCGCGGGCGGCACGGCGACATCTTGCACGGGCTGTTCGGCGGGAACGTACGCGTCCGGCACAGGAAACAGCTCTTGCACGGGCTGTTCGGCGGGAACGTACTCCTCCGCGACGTGGGCAACCTCCAGCTCGACTTGCACGGCTTGTCCGGCGGGATCTTCCGCTTCCGGCACAGGCAACAGCTCTTGCACGCAATGTGCGGCGGGCACTTATGCTTCCGGCACGGGCAATACGTCCTGCGCGTCCTGCGGATCCGGAAGATACGCCAGAGGCACCGGAAACACTGCCTGCGCAACCTGCAGCGCGAATTGTAAGTCCGGATACTGCTCGACCACACAAGGATGCACGCAGTGCAACAGCGGATACACGGCATCGAACGGCACGTGTGTAGCTTCGGGCTGCAACCCCGGATACTATAAGAAGAACGGCTCATGCTTGCAGTGCGCGGCGGGTACTTACTCCGCGGGCGGAAGCGCAACGTCTTGCACGCAGTGCGCGGCAGGAAAATACTCTGCGGCCGGTGCATCGTCCTGCTCGACCTGCTCGGCGGGAACATATTCCACAGCCGGTTCCGGATCTTGCACACAGTGCGCGGCAGGAAAATACTCTGCGGCCGGTGCGTCGTCCTGCTCGTCTTGCGCTTCAGGAAAATGGTCTAATGCGGGGGCTTCGTCCTGCTCGAGCTGTCCGACACAAGACGCAGAAGTATCGACTTGCACAGGAAACTGCGCGACACAGTGCAATATTGTGAACTCTTGCTCGGGCGGATATTACCTGAGTGTTGGTAAGTGCGTACAATGCGCGGCGGGAACGTACTCGGCCGGCGGCGCTTCGAAGAATTGCTCGGCCTGCGGATCCGGAAAATGGTCCAATGCGGGGGCTTCGTCCTGCTCAAATTGTCCGAGCTTTGAGTCTGAACAGGCAGGTTCATGCACCGGAAATTGCGCGACGCAATGCGCCGCAACCAGCTGTTCTGCCGGACAATACCTGCAGGGCGGCGTATGCAAATCCTGTGCGGCCGGAACCTGGTCTAACGGCGGAAGTGCGGCGTCTTGCTCGCAATGCAAAGCTAATTGCGACCTTTGTGCGTCAACGACCGCTTGCGCGACCTGCAGTACCGGATATTATTACGATAGCGGCAGTTGCACGGCATTGGGGACAGGGAAAAACACATGTGTATCGTCAACCGGTGTTGCAAATTGTAGCGCATGTACCGGAAGTAAGTGTACGGCCTGCCCGAGCGGATATAATGCTACGAGCTCCAGCAAAGGTGTAACGGCTTGTACGGCAAAATCCAGATCTGCTAGTTAATTTGCAAGCTTAATTCATACAGCCGCGGAGAATTTTCTCCGCGGTTGTTTTTTTATTATTGAAAAATAAAGCTGTCGTTTTTTTTCAGGCTATGCCGGTTAATGGCACGAATGTTTTCCTCGCAGGATTATACCGTCGGGAGAACGATACCGTTGCAGGCGGGCATTATCCCCCTGCGGACAGCGGCCGTACAAGGTATCAACCATACGGGATACCAGCCGTACGGGCGTTAAATTTTCAGATACTCTGCCGGAAGGGAGTTCAGTCAGAGAAGCCTCTGCCTAATACTCGAAATGCTGGTAGTCTTTAACGGAAATCCAACTGCCGCCCCAGAAAAAGCCCTGTTCGGTAAAGGCTTTATACGCCAAATCGTTTTTATCGATTTTGTGCGGGAAAGGCTTTGTCCTGTCCGCATAATCGGCGGCTATTTCGGGGAAAACAACCGTTTTCGATTTCGTCCTTTTGATATACGGATTGTAAAGCGGATTGATGTCTACGGCCAGTCCGAGCGAATGATTGGAAAGCTTGTTTGAACCGGCGATTTTGCGATAGTTGAAGCAAGACGTGTTGTTGTCCCGCATAGAGGCGTCATCGTCGCCTTTATAGTCGTCAATCAGGCGGATTTTTTCGATTTGATAGGCGTTATCGTACAGCTTTTGAAAAACGGCCAACACTTTTTGACCGATTTTTTTGTTGCAGATTAAACGTCCTTTTTGCACCCGGTTATTAAAGTCGTAATGCAAGACGTGAATATCGACCAAATCGTCGTACGAAATTTCCGCCGGCGTATACGGAAAAGAAATGCCGGTAATCCGTTTTTTTAAAGCGTCGCTCAGCGGCTGAATATAAAAATCGTTGTTTTCCGCCGTTGCATCGGAAACGAATAAAAGCAATGCGAAAAAGAAAAAACGGATTAAAGATTTCATAGCTTTCCCCTTATGGATAAAAAAAGCTTCCGGAATAACCGGAAGCTTTTTTGTTAAAAATAACTTTTACCAGCCGAAACCGCCGCGTTTGGAGTACTTGGAGGTTTTGGAACGTACGCGTGCGACTTCTTCGCCCGTTTCGATATTGGTCAGGCGCAGGTTGACGGTATATTCCTTAATCGTTTTTCCTTTCAGCGTCTTCGGATTCATACGGACGGCGCCGAACATCAACAGTTCGGCTCCGGTAGCTTTGCCGATTTTCTTGACGTCGGAGGCTTTGACCATGCCGTCGTTCTGATACTGAATTTCTTTTAAGATTCTGTCGCGGGCTTTCGCGTCAATCAGCGTGAAATCGCCTGAAGCGGAAACTTCATTCAGGAATTCGTCGTTCATATCGTCGATCGGGAAGTACGCTTCGGACGTTTCGTTCTGCACTTCGGCGATAAACATTTTCGGCGGGTGTCCCAAAGTGTTCAGATAACGCTGGAAGGTTTTATGTTTTTCCAACTGTCTCAAAACATCTTTAATGGTGTTTTCCGAATCAGTGACCAGCCATTCGTCGGTGATGCTCATCGCTTTTTCATCGCCTTCCGCCGTGGACAGACGTTCCGCTTTGAAATCGGCGCAGCCCGACAGAGCAAACGAGGCGGCAAAAGCCAAAACAAGTAAAGATTTTTTCATTTTTGTTCCCTCTTAGAAGTTTAAGTTTAAAATATTTTCTTTGATATAGTCTTTCAAAGACGACAAAGCGTTTTTGAAAGCCTGTTGCTGATTGCGTCCGGATTCTTCGATCGTCGTTGCCAGAACATCAATCATTTGTCCTTTTTTATCGGGGGCTTTCATCGTGAAGTGATAGGCGTATTTCACGAATCCCTTGACCTTTATGTACTGTTCTTCCTCTTCGAAAGAAATGACGACTTTCGGCGTTGATTCAGATGCGGAAGCGGCAAACGTATAGCCGTTTTCCTTTAATACGGAACGAACCGCCTGATCGAAAGCCGTGTTAGGTTTTCCGGCAACGGTCAGGAAAATGTGACGCTTGCCGATACGGTCTTTTTTATTGCCGTAGACCTGGTCGTAGCCGACGACTTCGTCCATCGGGTGACCGGTCAGAACGGTGTAGCGCCTGTTGTAGCTACGGCGTTCTTCGTACAGCTTTTCCAGCTGCACGGCGGCGGCGGGCGTGTCCTCTTTCAGCAGAGCCGTCATTTTCTGATCCAGATCGTCAATGTCCTGCTTTGTGATGCGGGCGGCTGTCGGCTTGTTTAAAACGGCCAAAGCGTAAACGTCCGTCGGCGTTTCATAAGTTTCCTTGATTTCGACCGATTCCAAAATCACTTCCGATTCATCGGATATGTAATCCTTCACTTTGGAATAGGAAGTGTCGTTTTCGTCAATGAAAGTCGTTTCAAAAGACGACTTGATTTTGGATTCAAAAACCTTTGCAATCTGGTTGCGGGCGTCCGCCTGCGCCCGTTTGAGCGAAGCTCCCGTCCCGACGGCGCACAATTCGTTGGGCGAGCAAGCGGCGGCCGGATCGCTGATCCATTTCGGTTTTGATCCGGCGGCCGTTTTCGCGTTCGAGCTTGTCGTGGCACAAGCCTGCAAAACCAACGCTAAGAATAAACTTGTTAAAAACAATCTTTTTTTCATAAGCGAGTCCTTTCTGATGATTATTTCTCGGCTTTTAAATTTGAAATGTAAGAATCTATTGCGGATTTCGTCGGTTTCTTTATTTCATTCTGCGCTTTGATTTTATAAGCTTCCAACGCTTTAATCAACGCGGACTTTTTTATTTTGACGACGGTATCGCATTTATAAGAGGTATAGTCTTTTTCGGCGCCCATTTCCTTCTGATAGCTTCGTTTTTCCCAATATTCTCCGGCGACGGAGACATCAGACAGATTAATCAGAATGTTTCTTTCCAGCATATCCTTCAGCGGGCTGTGGTCTTCTTTGGTTTTGTTCTTTTTTTTGAGCGTCTTCACGATTTCTTCGGCGACGTCGGAAGCCGCTTTTTTCATCGCGTTTTTTTCCGAAAGCTTTAGGCACAGGCGCTGATTTGCGTTTTGCGCGTCGCTGACAAAATAGCGATATTGTTTTGTATCGGAAGAAGGATCTGCCTTGTGCGCTCTTGACTGATAAATCCATGCCGGTGCGGAAGAAGAATGAAGCGAATTTTCCTTAACGACATAGTCCTGTTTGATCTGAACGCAGGCAAACAGCAGACCGATTGCCGAAAAGACGGCGTAAAACTTCAGAACATTTTGAGCTAAGCGGTTCATTTTTTTATTCTTTCAACAGAGTCACATCGATCAGTGTCGGACGATCTTTTGGAACCGTAAAAGTAAACGTTTTAACGACGTTATCGTTTGAACGGATTTCGCCGGTATATTTTCCCGGCTTCAGCGTGACCGATTGCTGATAGACGGCGTGAGGCAACAGCCCCCAGTAGCGCAGATCCGCATATTCGGATTCTTCGATCAGTTTGGAGGAAGCCGCAAAAGCCGCCCAAGCCGCTAACCAGGATCCTATGTCGTCGCGTTTGTAAATTGCGCAGGCGGCAATAACGGCTGTTACGTATTTTGACGTCAGCCGCGTTCCTTTTTTAGCGATCAGTCCGCCGCGCTGACGCTGAAATTCTTTGTAAGCCGTTTCCGATACAGGTGCCGTCAGAATCATGTCTTTTGTTGTCAAAACGGCGCCTTCGCCATTTTTAACGACCAACCGATAATCTTTGACTTTTGCCGGTTTTTCCATTGAAGGAATTTCAAAGCTGATTTTTTGTCCGGGCAAAATCATTCCCAGGCAATCGGCCAAATCGTTTTTACTGCCGGCGGCTACGAAAGCGGAGAGAGGAATGTTAAAATCCACTTTGTCCGCAATTTTCGGCGTGATAATGCCGGTTTTCAGAATGAATTTGGCGTTTTCCTTTTTAACGGGAGAAGCCTTTAAATCCTCCCCTTTATGAACGGCGAATTCGGTAAGCTTTTTCTTTTGTCCCGCGCTGTAAGCTTCGTAATCCGCATACACGGAATTTAGCAGTTTTTGCGCGTCTTTGTACAGTTGTCGGGCGATTTGTTTGTCTCCGCCCGATCCGTAAATATCATGGATTTCCGCGCCGTAAGTTTTCGCCAGCATATCCTGTTTGAAAATCTTTTTATCGCCGGATTCATTCAGATAAGATGTCAGCAGACTGTTCCAATCCAAAATGGACGCTCTGGCCGCGTTAAAGTGGCGTTTCTTTTCAGATTCCGTCAGTTCTTTGCGTTCAATGATTTTTTCAAGAATTTCTCCGTCGGAGCCTTTTTTATCCGTTTTCACAGTGTACGATTCGTAAAATCCCTGTTCGTACAGGCGATAGTGAGTCAGCGACTGATAAAAACGCAGTAAAGAAAGCTCGTAACGTTCTCCGGCATAAGGCGAAACGCCGTCTCCGACGATTTGTGCCGCAACGGATTTGGAAACGCTGGTCGTGTATAATTCTTTGGATAAGGCGTGCGCTTTGTCAAAGTTCATCAAAGCCTGATAATATTCGCCTTTGACGTAATGCAAAGTTCCCAATTCGACGTAACGAACCAGCAAAGACGGTTTGTCCATATAGAAATCTTCGTTCGTCGTTATTTTTTGCGCGCTTTCAAAGTCTCCGTTTCTGACGGCTTCAATCATCGCCGCATGTTCTCGTCCCGTATGGCCGCACGCCGCTAAAAATAGAATCAGAAAAAAAGAAACAAATTTTTTAGACATGGAAAATAATCCGTTGAAAACAACTCATAATAAAAGATTGCTTGGATAAAGACAAGGGCAGATATTAAGAAACTGTTAACGACGCCAGTTCTGCCCGCAGTTCGGGAATGCCTTGTTTTGTCTCTGAACTGGTCGGAAATAAAACGGGATAAGCGGCCGTGTGTTTTTCAACGGCTGTTTTAGTTTGAGCCAGCATTTTCTGCAAAGCGCCGGCGGAGATTTTATCCGTTTTGGTTAAAACGATTTGATAAATGACGGCGGCCTTGTCCAAAACAGTCATGACTTCTTCATCGGCTTTTTTGATGCCGTGCCGGCTGTCAATCAGTAAACAGACGCGGCGCAAATTCGGCCGTCCTTTCAGGTAAAGCGTCACCAGAGCCTGCCAGGCTTTAACCGTTTCGACGGGCGCTTTGGCAAAGCCGTATCCCGGCATGTCCACCAGGCGTAGGCGGTTGTCCAGGTTAAACAGATTCAGCATTTGCGTGCGTCCGGGCGTATTTGATGTGCGCGCCAATGTTTTCCGGCCTGTCAGCGCATTGATCAGACTTGATTTGCCAACATTAGAAGTGCCCGTAAAAGCGATTTCCGGCACGTTCGGTGCCGGCAACTGTGCTAAATCCGCCACACTGAGCATAAAAGTACATTCTTTGGCGAACAGCAGGCGTCCTTTTTCGATGAAAGCCGCTTGTTGCTCCGTCAAATTTTCCGGCATTACGCTTTTCCTTTTTGTTTTTTGCTTTCAAATTTCAAAGCGTATTGTTGCGCCATGGATAACAGATTGCTCCACGTCCAGTAGATGACCAGTCCGGAAGCCAAATGTCCTAACAGGAACGTCATCATCACGGGCATCAGCATCAAAATCAAGTTTTGTGTTCTGTCCGGCGTTTTGGGGCTCATTTGCTGCTGGATCCACATGGTTAATCCCATGGCGACAGGCCAAACGCCGATATTTAAAACCGACGGAACAGGCCAATCCAAATAGCCGAACAATGTAAAGACGGAGGAGGGATCCGGCGCGGACAAATCGTGAATCCAGCCGTAGAAAGGCGCCTGACGCAATTCCAAAGAAATGTACAGGACTTTATACAGAGAAAAGAATACCGGAATTTGAATCAGCATCGGCAAACACCCGGACGCCGGATTGACGTTGTTTTGACGGTACAGTTCCATGATTTCCTGATTCAAGCGCATCTTGTCTTCGCCGTAGCGTTCGCGCAATTTCTCCATTTTCGGCTGAAGTTCCTTCATCTTTGCCATGTTTTTGAAAGACTTGTTAGCAATCGGGAACATTGCCAGACGCAACAGGAAAGCAAAGAACAAAATGGCCAGTCCCATATTGCCGAATAAAGAGTTAAACCAGCTGAGAATGAAGAAGAACGGCTTTGTCAGGAAATAGTACCAGCCGAAATCAACGGTTAAATCAAACCGTTTGATGCCCAGCTCTTTTTCATAAGTGTCTATCAGTTTTAATTCTTTGGCGCCGGCGAAAACGCGGTTGGTCGTCTGAACGGCCTGCCCCGGTTCGATAACGGTGGGAGGCATTAAATAATCCGTCTGATAGTGTTTGCCGGCCGAAGTGTCCTGTTCGCTGAATTTAACGGTGACGTTCGGCGCGTTTTGATCAAAAGCCAGAATCGTCATCCAGTATTTATCCGTAATGCCAGCCCAACCGCCTGTCGTCTGGAAAGACGCCTGACCTTCCTTATCCATTTTCGTGTAAGGAAATTCTTTTAAAGAACCGGACAAATATCCGACCATTCCTTCCAGTACGGCGCCTCTTTGGGCTTCCGGCACGTTCGTGCGTCCGGTCAGGCCGTAATTGAACAAAGTGACGACTTTGGAACCGTAGTTTTCGATCCTGTCGGAAACGGTGAACATGTAGTTGGTGTCAACCGAAATCTGACGAATGAATTTCAATCCGGTTCCGTTATCCCACGATAAAGTGATTGGCTTTTCCGGCGTCAGTTCCGTATCTTGCGTCGTCCAGGGGGTGTCGGATCCGGGTAACAGAACGGGTTCCGAAGATACCCAGCCGAATTCGACAAAGAACGGAAATTCCGTTCCCACCGGCGAAAGCAGAGAAACATAAGGACTGTTTTCTTCAAGCGTTTCACGATACTTTGTTAAATACAGGTTATCCAGTCTGGCTCCTTTTAAACGCAGGGATCCGCTGACGGAAGGCGTTTTAATGGAAATATGCTTATATTCGTCAACCGCCTGTTCGCGCGACATTGTCGTCGTTGTTGCCGCTTGATTTTGAATGCTGACGGCACTGGGGGTGGGCGCATAGGATTTTACGGCCGCTTGCTGAGGCGAAGGAACCGGTTTTAATTGAACGGGGGAATTTGAATTCTCGATTGAAGGTTTCTCCGCCGCCGGCGCGGGCACGGAATGTTGTTCCGACGGGAAAAACGAGTCGACGGCGAAAAGAAGCAACGCCGAAAAAACAATCGCCAAAACAAAATTCCGCTTTTCTATATTGTTATTTTCCATAAATTCACCTGTTACTTTTTTTTATTGTTCCGGAACGGGATCGTATCCTGATCCGCCCCATGGGTTGCAACTGAGAATGCGCTTTATTGTCAGCCAAGACCCTTTCCAAAAGCCGAAACGTTCCAACGCTTTGACGCCGTATGCGGAGCAGCTGGGCGTATATCGGCATTTCCCCGGAAGATGGGAAGATATATTATCTTGATATAAGCGGATTAGCCAGATTAAAAAACGTGTCGGAGCATTAATTTTTTTTGTCAGAAGCGCCTGTTTGTCGGTTTCCGCTTCTTTTTCAGTCGTTATTTGTTCTTTTACGACGGTTTCATGCGTATCCGGCTCCGCTTTTTCTTCCATCATAATGTTGAAAATGCCGAAGCAGAGCAGGGCGGCGAACACCGTGAAGAAAACGGTGTAGAATGTTCTGCGGCGTTTGATTGCGAAAAACGGTTTTTCATGTTTAGGGGGAACGGGGTCGTATCCTGATCCGCCCCACGGATTGCAGCGCAGAACGCGTTTGATTGTCAGCCATGAACCATAGAAAGCGCCGTGTACCCGCAGTGCTTCCAAAGCATAGGCCGAACAGGTCGGCGTAAAGCGGCAACAGGCGGGTTTTAAAGGAGAAATCACTTTTCTGTAAAACAGGACAAGACAGGTCAGCAACCGCGCCCCTAAAGAAAGTTTTTCCGGCTTATTTGTCTGTTGTTCCTGTGGTATTAACGTTGTCATCAAATTCCTGCTTGATTTCTGTCAGGGCGATTTTCAATTCTTTGTATAGTTTTTTATAGGGTATGTCCAGCACCATATGTCGGGCAATGATTACATAGTCGTATCCGCAAACGGCTTCAAGCGGCAGTAAAGCCCGGCAGACGGCTCTGAGCCGGCGTTTGGCTCTGTTGCGCAAAACGGCGTTGCCGATTTTTTTGGAAGCGGTGTACCCGATTCGGTAAGCCGGCGCCGGAAAGAATCGACGTGAAAGTGCCGCCTGCAATACAAAACCGGACTTCACAATCTTATACCCGTTATGGGTGACGTGAAGAAAGTCCGGTCTTTTTTTTATTAAAATCAGCTTGTCTGACATGCCCGCTTATCTCGCGGGAAGTATTAAATAGCTAAACGCTTGCGGCCTTTACGGCGGCGATTGTTTAAAACCTTGCGTCCTCCGACTGTGGCCATGCGGGTACGAAACCCATGACGGCGAGTCCGGACTGTTTTGCTGGGTTGATATGTACGTTTCATGGACAACTCCGTTCTTAATCAAAATCGAGTATTCTCATATACCCTTTTCGTTATCAGGAGTCAAGACGCTTTCCCGTTTTTCTGAATTTTTTAACTGTGTTCGCGAATAAAGCGGCAAACGGCGCCGCAAACTTTGTGCTCCAGCCCGAAATGACCGGAATCGGCCGATGCCGTTTCGACGGGCAGGCGATGCAGACGTAATTGGGCGGCGGAAAAATAATCGACCGTCTTCGGAAAGATTTCGTCGTGTTCTCCGCGCGCCAACAAAACGGGAATTGGCGGAAAATCGTTTAATTTTAAAGCGTTTAATCGATCGGATTCATTGATGCCGGCGCCGATGACGATCAGGCCTCCTAAAAAGTTTTTTGTTTTGTTTTTGCGCAGTTCTTTGCGGAATAAAACCATGTCGAAAGCCGTAATACCGCCCTGGGAAATACCCGCCAGAAAGCAATCGGACAAAGAAAGGCCGTATTCTTTTATTTGTTCCAGAATGAAAGAATTTAAAAGTTTTGCGGTTTTTTGAATATGGGGAGTGCTTTCCCGCATTTGCATTTGCTTTTCCGCCGGCGCATAACACGGCATGAAAGAATAAAAATATCCGTCCGAATCCGCCGTTGCCGGCAAAGGATACCATTGACGATGTTGCGGATCGTTTTGCGGCGGCACGGGGGTCGGCCCGTTCGGAACCAAAACGACGGTCTGCGGGCAAGCCGCCGCGATTTTACGGGCGAATTCCATGTTTGACGGTGCGTCGCCCATATACCCGTGCAGTAAAACGACCATTTTTTTTACAGGTTCTTGATCCGGTTTGACGCCCATTCCCGTCAATGTCCGGCAATGCCAAAAAAATGTTTCGAACTTCGTCATTGCGTTCCTTTCAGGCTGAAACAGTCCGTTTCTTGATTTTTATAAGCTTTTTGGATATGCTTGGAAAGAAAAAAGGACGGAAAATATGACGGCAGTTACTCCCCGTTTGGAAGATTATCTGGAAGCTTTGTTTCTTTTGGAAACGTCCGGTAGCAGACAAACGGTAACGGCTTTGGCCGAAAATTTAAAACTGACAAAGGGCACGATTGCGACCGTAATTAAAAAAATGACGGAGCAGGAACTTGTTTTGCATGAATCTTACGGCGCGATTCGATTGACGCCGGAAGGAAGGCGCATCGGCTGGGAAGTCTATATGAAGCATGAGCGTCTGACGTCTTTTTTCCATGACTTTCTTGGGCAGGATTCCGAACGTTCGGAAGAAATCGCCTGTCTGATTGAACATCATCTGGACGGGGCGGCCGCCAATCGTTTCTTTAATATGATTGGTTTTTTAAGACAGGCACAGTCTGAAAAAAAAGAGTGGACGAACGAGCTGTTTTCATCTTTGGAAAACGCGGTTCGTTTGCCTATGCCGCTGACATTAATGTCTGTTCATCAAAATAAAGGGCGCGTCTGCCGGCTGACGGGAGCCGCGGAAACAAAACACAAGCTGGAACAACAGAAAATCGTTCGGGGAACCGTTCTGGAAAATATCCGATACGACTGTAATTCCGCGTCATATGTTTTAAAGGCGGACGGAAAACAGGTGTCTTTGGATTTTGCGACCGCAGCCACGATTTGGCTGATTTGAGTTTATTGGTCGGTTTTATTTTTATCAGCGCTGTCTTTTTCCGGCTTGCTTTCCTGAGTTGGCTTATCTGCTGTTTTATTCGCGGCAGGTTTATCGGCGGCGTTGTTTTTTTTCGCTTTGGCCGGGACGGCTTTCTTTTTTGGCGGTTTTGATTTCTTTGCAGGTTCCGCTTTTTTAGGCTGTTCTTTGTTTTTCTCTTCGACTTTTTTAGGTTCTTCCGCGGGTTGAGATTCTTTTTCTTCCTGAACGGTCAAAAAAGGATTCAACGGCGCAATCTTTTCCGGTTCCATCAAATACAGCCATTTGCTGTGAAGAGCTTCAAGATCCGCGGCTTCCTGAATAACGCTTTCCGGAGCTTCTTTTTCGGCAGAAAAAGAAACGGCTGCATACGGTTTTGAATCGATCAGGAAAATAAACAGAAAAATATTCATTCCGTCGCCCGTTTTTATCAGAGAAGATCGGAACGGTTCTTTTTTCGCTAAATCGTCAGGTCTTTTAAGAGCGTGCTTGAACGTAAAAGACGTAAGGGCTTGTTCCGCCGCCGTGACGGATTCCGGAGAAGTAACGAAATAAGTGTCGGATAAATAAACAATCACCAGCGGCGCCGCCGGTTCCGAACGTCTGTAGATGATTTGGCGTTTTTTTGAGGCGTCCGTTAAAACCAAAGTGGATATTCTTCCTTTTATCAGCGGTAAAATTTTGCTTTGCACCCAGGAATGTCTGCTGCCGGTCACGTCCATATTTCCTCTGACCAGCCAGGATTGAGCATCGTTCGGGAAACGCGTGAAATATCCCTGTCCGTTCCATGTGATGCCGCTGATGTTTTTGCCGACAAGCAGACTGGTTATTTTTTCGCCTTCGGCATTCAGCAACGTGACCAGATAGGATTTGGCATTTTCCGCCGTGTTGTCTTCAACTTGTATGTCCGGATAGAATTCGGGCAGAGCCGTTTTTTGTTCGATTTTTTCCAAACGGGACATGCCGATTAAAACTTTTCTGATTCGATCCTTGTCCGCCGGGTATCCGTTTTCTTCCATAAACGACCATGATCCGTCATGATCGCGCAGAAAAGTTTTTGTTTCCCCTTCGTGTTCAATGGAAACGACTTCGACGTCGTTGATTTTATCGATCAGTCCCGGCATCAGCAATTCGCCGAAAAAGGTTCCGGCCGAATATTCGGGCGTTAATATCCATACGGCAACCGCCGTGATAAAGACAAGGACGGAAACTGTTAAAAGCTTATAGAAAGAACGCGGACTCATGGGCGTTTCCTTTATTTAGACTGTATCCGTCTGACGCGTCTGCGCCAGGCGATAAACAGAGCGACGATGACTAATAAAACGGGAACCAAAATGACGTTCAGCAGAATAACGGCGGACTGTAAAGCCAGAATATCGCGGCTTAGAATATTTTGTACCGTCCGCAGAGCGGATCGAAGCGTGATAATCCGTTCCTGCAACATTTGAATTTCCGTTTTGTCTTCATGTGACAAAGTGTCTTTGGAATCGGAAGACTGCTGCGTCAGTTTCTTTAATTTCGCTTGTTTTTCCTGCAATTCAAGGAAAAGAGTCGCTTCCTGCTCCCGATATTGCCGTCCGGCGTTCAACGCTATGTTTTCGATTAACGTAAACGGGCGGCGCCATTCGGCTTTTGAGCGCAAATCAATCAGAGAGGTGATTCCGCTTAAATTATCCAAAGCGTTGATAATCAAATCCGCATTGCCGGCAAAAGGATATAATTGTTCGACTCCCATTATATTCGATTTTGTTGTCCAAAACTTGTCGGCCAGAAAGTCGCTGTCGGCAATCAGAATAATGTTAACGGGGGATTGCGCTTTTTCAAGATGCGCTTCCGTCCGTTGCTTTAAAATATTTCTTTCGGGCGCCCGGTCGAAAATGCTGTGGGGCGTTCCTTTGATTCTTAACCCCAATACTCTGTTTTTATCGCCTGATTTAAAGCCGCGCAATAAAACCGCCGGATCGGGCGCCAGTCCGCGCAGTGTTTTTACCAACTGAGATTCTTTGGAAGAGAAAATCAACGGCGTGATCGTCAAATCGTCTTCTTTCTTTGTTACGTTGAACGATCCGGCGTAAGCCAGATTAACAACGGGAATCGTGTTGGTGACGGGATCTTCCGGACTCAGGTAGTTGTCGTTGACGGCCAGCCAGGGCAGGAATTTCGTTTGAAAAGTTTTGTCTTCTTCCGTGTGGGAAATCGTTCTGGCCAGATTTAAGTCCGCGACAAATTTCGACGGATCGAAAGAAATTCCCCAACCGGTCAGCAGTCTGTCTATGTCGGGCTGAATAGAGTAAGGCGTTTCGCCCAAAGAAGCTTCGATTTCGGAAAAAGGATCCAGCAGGATCAACATGTTACCGCCCCGCATAATATACTGATCAATGGCGTACAGGGTTTCTTCGTTGAACCGTTTCGGGTTCACGAGCATCAACACGTCAATATCCGACGGAATGTCGAGAGTCTGACGGGAAATAAACCGGACATTGAAAATGTCGCGCACGACTTTCATGACGGCCCAACGCGGGTGGTATTTCGGATAAATCTGCTGCGGATCGCCTCGTCCGTCAATCGGCAGAGTGCTGATAATGCCGATAGTCGGGCGTTTTGCGCGCGTTAAATCGGTCAGGTATTTGGTAATGTCGTATTCCAGGAACCGTTCGCGCGAAGGATCCAGCAAAGCGATTGTTCTTCTGCGGTCGGAAGAGTTGGACAGCGTCATTCCGATATACACGTATTCGGAAGAGTTGCCGACCGGAATTCCTTTCAGACCATAGGCAAGCGCTTCGTCCTCTTTTTTGGAAAACGGTTCGGGATCAATGACTTCCAGACGGATTTTTCCGTCTGAAGCCGAAACGTACTGTTCTATCAATTCGATGACGCGAACGGCGTATGTCGCGTGCGTTTGCGAAACTTTGGCCAGTTTCCCGGACAGGTAAAAGCGGATCGTAATCGGTTCTTTTATTTTTTCAATGGCGCGCAAGGATCCTTCGGACAAAGAATACAGTTTGGCCTGCGTCAAATCCAGCCGGTAGCTTTTTAAAGTAAACGCGGCGATGATATTGACGCTGAAAAACAGAATGATGACCAAAAACAGCCCGATAATGCCCAGAGTGCTTCTATCAAAGTCGGATATTTTTTTCATCGTCAGACAGCCTTTTTTTGATCAAGCACTATGACCGTAGCGAACAGAAATACGCCTGAAAAAGAAATGAAAAACAACAGATCGCGCACGTCCAACACGCCGCGGGTTAAAGAAAGAAAATGAATTAAAAAGCCGAAGGACTGGAACAGTTTCATCACTTTTTCGGTAGCGACGTCCGAAAGTATGTTGATGACGGCGTCAGAGCCTAAAAACGTCAGCAGAATACAGGCCATCATTGTTGAAACAAACGCGATCATCTGGCTTTTGGTGCAGGCCGACATGCAGGAGCCGACGGATAAAAATGTTCCGGCAATCAAAAAGCTGGCAAGATAGCTCATTAATATAACGCCGTTATCCGGATTTCCCAAATAGTTGACGGTAATCCACATCGGCGTTGTTAAGATTAACGCCACGCCGACAAAAGCCCATGCCGCGAAAAATTTTCCCAAAACCAGTTCTCCGGTCGAAACGGGCAGAGTCATCAACATTTCGATCGTGCCGCTTCGCCGTTCTTCCGCCCACATGCGCATGGATACGGCGGGGATTAAAAAAACGTACAGCCAGGGTTGAAACAGGAAAAACGACTGCAAATCCGCCTGACCGCGCCCGAAGAAATTTCCGGCGTAAAAAGTCAGCAGTCCGGACAGGGAAACGAAGATCATCAGAAATACCCAGGCTACCGGCGTTATAAAGTAGCCGAAAAACTCCCGTTTTATTAAAACATTCAAAGCCTTCATTTCGCGTTTTCCTTTATGTTTCTGTCTGAGGAGGTAAAGGCGTAAAAGACTTCTTCCAATCGTCCTTTTTCGACAAACATATCCAGAATTTTAACGTCCTGTCTTCGCAATGCTTCCACAATATCCGCCGTTGCCGACTCTCTTTCTCTGGGCTGCATGGTAAAAAGAAAGGCGTCTTCGGATTCCTGATGAACGTCCGTCAGTACGATTTGCGGCATTTCGTTAAAAATCGTTTCGGCGCGTTCTTTTTGATAGTCCGGGATCAGGAAAAACAAAGTCTGATGCGTGTCCGACAGGCTCAGTAAAGCGCGCGGCGTATCGTCCAGAACGATTTTTCCTTTGTCGATAATGACGGCGCGGGAACACATGGCTTCGACTTCTTCCAGAACATGCGTGGAAATGATGATCGCTTTGTTTTCGCGCAAGCGGCGGATTAAAGTGCGAATGTCTCTTTTCTGATTGGGATCCAGTCCTTCCGTCGGTTCGTCCAAAATCAATACGTCGGGATCGTGAACCAATGCCTGTGCCAGACCGACACGGCGTTTATACCCTTTGGACAACGTTTCTATCGGTTGGTACAGAACGTTGTTTAACGAAATGGTGTCGACAACTCTGGCAACGGCTTTTTCTTCTTCCGATCCGAACAACCCTCTGGCCTGCGCGATAAAGCTTAAAAAAGACAGGACAGTCATGTCGTTATAAGAGGAAGCCACTTCCGGCATATAGCCGATGTGTTTTTTGACTTCGACCGGATCTTTAACGGTATCATACCCGCAGACCGTGATTTCGCCGGCGCTGGGCATCAAAAAGCCGGAAATCATGCGCATCGTCGTCGTTTTTCCCGCGCCGTTCGGCCCCAGAAACCCCAGAACTTCGCCTTTTGATACGGTTATGGACAGATTGTCGACGGCTGTGAAAGAACCGAATTTTCGCGTGACATTTTGAAGTGTAATCATCAGTCTGCTCGAAATAAAAAGCCCGTAAAAAAGTAATAATAAGGTCTTTTCAGAATATAACCGCTTTAATAAAAACTCAAGGCTTTTACTTTGTCAGATAAATGTTTCTCCGGTCGGATTGATTTTCAACTGTCATTCTGATTCTTTTTCGATTATGATGGGCGAAAAATAAGGCTGAAGGCGCTTGAATGAAAAAAGTTGTTCTGTCGTTATGTTGTTGGATTTTTCTTTCCGCGCCGGTCGTGGCGGCGCAGGATCTTGCTTCGCACAGGGCTGTCTATGATATAGCTTTGGCGTCGACAAAAGGCGGCGCGGCCGCAGTGGTCAACGCGCGCGGCAAAATGAGCTACAGTATCCAGAAAGTATGCGGACAGTGGCGGACGGAATCCGTTTTTTCCCTCGATATCGGTTATGAAATGGCCGGTTTAGACACAACGAACTGGAAACAGACAACACGGGAAAGCGCCGACGGTTGCTTGTTTGAATTTGACGTGTTCGTCCGCGAAAAAGGACAGGACAGAAAAGATTTGTCGGGAAAAGCCGTTTGCAGCGACGGTAAAAAAACGCTCGATTTAACCGTGCCTATCCGTTCGCGAGCCGTTCTTCCGGGCAACGTCGTTTTTCCCGTTCAGCAAAACCTGCGCTTGCTGGAAGCGGCGCGGACGGGGCAGAAAAGCATTTCCGCTTATGTTTACGACGGAACAAGACCCGACGCATTGTTTTCGATGAACACCGTTATTTCTTCGCCGAAAGACTTCCGCTCTTCGGACGTTAAAGGAGACGCCGATTTGCTTCGCGATAAAAAGGTTTATCGCTTTGATTCGGCGTTTTTTGAGGAATTCCCGTCAAACGGTCATCAGGACGGAAGACCTCTTTACGAAGTGTCGCTGCATTCTTATGAAAACGGGATAAGCGATCGGATCGAACAGGATTTCGGGACTTATCGTCTGCGTTCAACTCTGACGGAGATAAAGCGGCTGCCGGAAATTCCCTGTTCGTCAAAAAAGAAACGGCGGGCTTTGACAACGCGTTAAACCGTGGTATACCTAGAAATGAATAATTTTTTTGCGGAGAATTGTCTTTGATCGGCGACATACCCTATATTCCCGGTTTACGTAGTCTTTCTGCGGCCTATGACGCGTTCGTCGTAGATCTGTGGGGCGTCGTTTATGAAGAACAGAGATTGTGCTTCGGCGTTTTTAACGCGCTCAGTCAGCTCAGCGACGAAGGAAAAAAAGTCGTTTTCCTGTCTAATTCCCCGATGAGATCCGCGGATATGATTAAAACGCTGGAGCGCATGGGAATCAAAAGGCATCTTTATCATGGCGTTTTAACAGCCGGAGAAGTCGTATATCACGAACTGCGCCGGCGGATAGATCCTTTTTTCACTAATCTGGGACGGAAATGCTTTCATATCGGTCCCGAAAGTTGTTGGCAGCCGTATGCTGATTTGGGATATGTTCCGGTTTCCAATATCGACGAAGCGGATTTTATTTTTGTAACCGGAACAATGGGCGCGCAGGATTCTCTGGAAAAGTACGAACCGTTTTTCAGAGTATGTTTGTCCCGCCGTCTGCCGATGGTTTGCGCGTGTCCGGATTCTTTCGTTCTGAAAGACGGAGTCCCCTATATGGCGGCGGGAGCATTGGCGGCGCAGTATCAAAAAGTCGGCGGCTCTGTTTTTTGGCGCGGTAAGCCGGATTCGTCCGTTTTTTTGTATTGTGTGGAAGGGCTGGACGTTGATAAATCGCGGGTCGCGGTTATCGGCGATTGCGTACAGACGGATATTTACGGCGCCAATTTAGCGGGATTGGACGCGTTGTTTATTGCCGGCGGAATTCATGCCAAAGAACTGGGTATCAACCGGGGACAGCAGCCCGACGCGGATCGTGTGCGCTCTTTGCTGGGGCAGCATAATTGCACGGCGAAAGCCGTCCTGCCGGCGTTTGTGTGGTAAAATTTATCCTGAAAACTGTTCGTCTAAAACGCGATCTTCCAGATTTCGTTCGGGATCGAACAACAAATGCAGTCCGATTGAAGGATCTTCGCGAACGGTAACTTGGACGGCGTGGCGTAGCTCTGTAAAGTCGGCGACGGCGCTGACGGGACGTTTTTCGCTTTGCCGAATGGTAAAAGAAACGGTGGCGTGCCGCGGCAATATGGCGCCTTGCCACCGACGCGGACGAAACGGACTGATCGGCGTTAAAGCAAGCACATTCGACGCTAAAGGTAAAATCGGTCCGTGCGCCGAAAAGTTATAAGCCGTGCTTCCGGCAGGCGTTGAAAGCAATACGCCGTCGCAAATCAAATCCGGCAGTTTCTGAACGCCGTCGACGCTAATCGAGATGTCGGCCGTTTGACGGCTCTGACGCCATAAAGAAACTTCGTTGAACGCCCAGGCTTTTTTATATTTGCCGTTAGCGGCGTAGGCTTCCATCACCAAAGGGCGCAGCGTAATCAATCCGGCATTGTTCAGCCGTTCGGGCAAATCTTTTTCCTGATATTTGTTCATCAGAAAACCGACGCTGCCGCAGTTCATTCCGTAAAACGGAATACCTTTTCCGATATAGCGGTGCAGTGTTTGCAGCATAAAGCCGTCTCCGCCCAAAACGACAAAAACGTCCGCGTTTTCCGCGCCGGAACACCCGTATGTTTTACGCAAATTTTTCAAAGACGTTTGCGCAAGTTCTGTTTTATCTGCCAGAAAACAAATATGCTGCATTTTCTTTACTTGAGTTTATGGATTTTAAACCAATATAATTCTATAATACAGAAAAATACGGAAAATAAAAACAGGAAAAGAGAAATGTTTTCTTTAGTAGGCAGACTTTGTGTCATAGCGTTTTTTTTGGCGGCGACAGGTTTCCCTTCCGCAGCTTTTGCCGCGAAATATTCCGGAGTCCGCACAAAAAATCGTTTCGTCGCGGAAAAAACGGTTAAAAAGAAACCGTTGCCGGCCGCAGCTGTTGCTTTGCCCGAAAAAGAAACGCGTGCCGCTGACGCCATTACGTTTGAAGAACTTCATCTCTTTGTCAGAGATTGGAGAAAATATGCGCGATGGCTGAAAAAAAACGATAACGAATATAAGGCCGTAGCATATTTGGGGGTTTCTCCGTCGACGGATTATCCGCCGGAAGTCGTTAAGTGGATGGACGAACACGGTTGGGCTGTGGATCGCTTCTTTCTGTTGGAACGTAAGTTCCGGCAAACGCTTTCCGTTCAAAAACAAGAAGCCAAGCAAAATACTTTAATATCGCATTTGGAAAAGCAAATTCAGGACGTCGAGAGAAATCACTCTTTAACGCAGGCACAAAAGAAAGAAATGATAGATCAGTACCTGCAAACAATTTCGTCCGTTCAAGCGAGTATCAGCGGAAAAGCTCCCGTAACGCAGGAAGAATATAATCTGATTAAGCTGAATCACGACGTGTTGGCGCGTGTTTTGGACGAATAGTTTTACGAAGAAATCAAAGGGAAGTTTTCTCTTTTTTCGGAAACGATCCATGAGGCTGCATAATACATAACGATGCCGATATACATTCCCATAACGGCGTCGCTGATGAAACTTTCGGCTGTTACGACAACGGAAAGCGTGACCAGTCCGGCAAGGAAATAAAACCAACGTTTAAAACGCGGAAGCTGTGAACCCGCCGCTAAAGCGACAACCCACGCGCTTTGGACGTCGAAGCTGGGAAACGACGTTTCCGAAACGCGGAAACGCAATGCTGAAAAACCGTACAAGTTCATAGTATCCAAAAACTCCGGCGAATAACGGCCGGTTAAAACATTCAAAAACAGGGTTATGAAAGAAGAAAGCGATAAGGCCAGCAAAACGAATAAAACGGAACGCGCTTTAATCAGATTTTTTTCGAAAACTTCAGTGGTTAAAGACAAACCGGCAACAGCCATGTAAAACAACCATAAAGCCGCTAAAAACAGAAACCACCACCCGGCGGGGTTTAACGCGACGATAGAGGAAAAAAGTCCTTGGTTTGTTGATTTTAATCTGATCAAAGCGAACGGTTCGTCCAAAAAAGCGATTGAAAAAGAGCAAAACAAACAAACGTAAATGAAGCAAGCCGTTTTAGGCTGTTGTTCGGTAAAGTCAACAATGATTTTCTTTGCCTGCAACAGATGTAAACGCAGATTCGGCCATTTAAAAAATACAATAAAGTCATGAAGCGCTTTTGAATGAATAAAACGGCCAATATGAGAAAAAATAAGAGCAAAAAAAGCCGAAGCAGTCTCTTTTGCCTTTTTTATAAAAAGCTTAATTCGTTCCGATTTGTTTGTATCAATAGTCATTGGTCTTTCCAATCGTTTAAAATCGGATCATCATAACATAAGAAGAATTGAAGGTTAAGCCCTCTCTTAATGTTTTTTTATCTCTTTTCCGGTCCAAGGCTTTTCTTGAATTTGCGGGAAAAAATGTTAAAATAGTGCCCGAAGAGGGAAAATAATGAAGAAACTTTTGATTTTATTCGTTTTAGGTCTTTTAATGAACATGTCGGTCGCGTTTGCTCAGGTTATTGACATGCGCGAGTTGAGCCGTCGGCGCGGGTTTGCGTCATATAAGCCTCAGCCGTTGCAAAGCCAGACCGTTCATCAGCAACAGCCGGACTATGCCGAAAAGCCTCGTTCTCAAACGAAAGCGGTCTCTTTCTCCGGAAGAAAAGATCAGCAGATGTCAGTGAAAGCCGTTGATCAGACCGAAGAAATGCAACAGTATATTGCGGATAATCCGCGGGTTAAACCGGATATTTAGGAATAAGGTGCAGATGAAAATTTTCTTTTTGGCATTTTTGACTGCTTTTGTTTTCGCCGGTTCGGCGTTTGCTCAGGTTGTCGACGTGCGCGCCGCCAGTTTTCGACGCGGGTATAAAGCGTATCATACTCCCGCGCCCGCGGCGGTTCAGACGGAAACCGTTCAGTCGAGCGCTTTTCAGCAAAATATGGAAAAAAACGTTCGGTCGGATACGTCGACGCAGAAGCAGGCAAAAAAAGAACAGACTCGGATTCAGCAAAATGGCTATAAGATATTTCAGGAAAAAGACGAAGATAAGGTTATGAATTTTGATGTTGATAATCCCGAGTTTAAAAAATTAAATAAAGCTCAGCAGCAGGATTTGCTTAATCGCATCAAGTTTGAATAATATTACGGGTCAGGTGAATGATGAAATATACGTTTTTAGTATTGTTTTTCTTGTTGTTTTCGGACAACGCTCGGGCTGTTTGTTCCGGCGGCTTTGACGGAGCGAACGCCATCTTTGAAGGGTGTTCCGAAATGGGCGGACTGGGCGATGTGGTCTATAAGCGCGACGCTAACGGCAAAGCGCTCGGTCAGAGAAATGACGAGGAGATCAGAAAGCATTTGGTTTCTACAGTCGAAGAACGCCTGAAAGGCCGCGGCATGACAATGAAAAATAAAGACGGCCAAACGTCGATTGTCATCAGTTCGGACAATATCGTTTTCGATGTGTTTAATCAGAACGGGGATTTGGTTTTCAAATATACGATAGATCTTGAAAACGGTATTCCCGAAAACGAAAAAGATCTGATTTCTTCCCGCGAAAGCTACAATGTCCGGAAAACGAACCGCAATACGTTGCGTAAAGAGTACCTGGACGAAATACAAACTCTGGGCGATAAAATCAAAGCGGAAGAAATCGATACGAAAGCGGCGGCAAAAAAATGAAAAAACTTTTGACGGGTTCGGCGCTGTTGTTGCTGGCGGCCTGCGTAGCGCAAAATGAACCGAATCCCAATCTTCCGTTAAGGCTGGAAACGGCAATCGACAGCGATCTGCTGATTCTGAAAACCGAAGATATTCGTATCGTTGAAGTGAAAGAAAGAAAAATAGCTTACGAATATAACGATCAGCATATTAAGTTGCCTCAGTTGGGGGATCACGCTACCCGCTTTTGTGAAGGCAAGGGGCACGACACGATTTTAACGGATATGAAATTGACAAATCGCGAAGGTTTCCGTCGCGCTACGTTTGAATGCCGGGAAAAACCGACGCTGATTAAGCGTTAAAGCGGCGTTTCGTTCATCACTGTTTTTAAAACGAATACACGCAGGGCAGAGGATAATCCTCCCGCCCTGTTTGCGTCTATGCGGGTGATTATTTCGGCGGGAGTCGTTCCCTGTTTTATGGCAATGCGCTTTAATGCGTCCCAGAATTCGGGCTCCAGGGAAACGCTGGTGCGATGACCGGCTATCATGATGGAGTGCTTGGAAACGCTCATTTTTTTAAAATCCGCTTGTAAAAATCGTTGCCTTTGTTGTCTGTCAGTAAAAAGGCGGGAAAGTCTCTGACTGTGATTAGCCAGACAGCTTCCATGCCCAGATCTTCAAAATCGATACAACGGCAGTCGGTGATGTATCCGGCGGCGGTCTGCGCCGCGGCGCCGCCTAAAGTTCCCAGATAAAATCCGCCGTTTTCCTGACAAGCCCGCGTCACGATGTCCGATCTGTTTCCTTTGGCCAGCATAATCAGCGAAGCGCCGTTTTTCTGTAACAGGTCGACATAAGAATCCATACGGCCGGCAGTTGTCGGACCGAAAGATCCCGACGGCATGCCGTCCGGTTTTTTCGCCGGACCCGCGTAATAAATCGGGCGATGCTTCAGGTAGTCCGGCAAAGGCTTTCCCTGTTCAATCAACTGTCTGAAACGGGCGTGCGCGATGTCGCGGGCGACGATCATTTCTCCGTTCAGAAAAACGCGGTCGCCGACGGTCAGTTTGTCCAAATCCGCCAACGTTTCGGCAAACGGTCTGTTTAAATCGATGCTTCGTCCGGTTTGATTCAACTTGCTTTCTTTGATGTCGGGCAGGTAGTGTGCCGGTTCGGTTTCCAACTGTTCCAAAAAAGCGCCCTGCGGCGTGATTTTTCCTAAGATGTTTCTGTCCGCCACGCAGGAGACGCCGATGCCGATTGGCAAGGAAGCGCCGTGTCGCGGCAGACGGATTATGCGAACGTCCAAACAGAAATGCTTTCCGCCGAATTGCGCGCCCAATCCGTTTTGATTGATTTGTTCCAGCAACTCGGCTTCCAGTTCCGTATCGCGCAGTCCGTTTTCCGAAGCGGGCAGAGCGTCCAGCGCTTTAGCGGAAGCAAGCTTGACCGCTTTCAGATTCATTTCCGCCGACAATCCGCCGATGACGACGGCCAAATGGTATGGCGGGCAGGCGGACACGCCGATCTGAGCGATTTTTTCTTTCAGGAAAGCGATTAAATCAGGTTTATTCAGCAAAGCCCTTGTTTGCTGAAACAGAAAAGTTTTGTTTGCCGATCCGCCGCCTTTGGCGACGAACAAAAAGCGGTACTCGTCGCCCTTTGAGGCGGTTAAATCGATTTGTCCGGGCAGGTTGCTGCCGCTGTTTTTTTCTTCGAAAACGGACAGGGGAATGTTTTGCGAATACCGCAGGTTCAAAGTCGTATAAGCTTTTTTTATGCCCCGGGAAAGCGCTGCGGTTTCTTCGCCGTCAGTCATGACCAAATGTCCTTTTTCACCGAAAACAATAGCCGTTCCCGCGTCTTGACATAAAGGCAAAACCCCGCCGGAAGCAATGTTAGCGTTTTTTAAAAACTCCAGAGCGGCGAATCGTTCGTTTTCCGAGGCTTCTTTATCGTCAAAAATGGCGCGGATTTGTTTTAAATGGGCGGGGCGCAGAAAATGAGAAATATTCTTAAACGCTTCAAAGGCGAGATCCTCAAAAACGGCGGCGGGAACAAACAGCCGACCGTCTTTGTATTCAATGGAGGCTGTCTTGATGGGGCGAAACGAGGCGGGCGCGGGAAACAGCATTTTTTTATTTCTTCTTGCGGAAAGCGCTGAGGCTGACAACGTTTTCCGAATCGTTTTTCCGTGCGGTTTCTTTTTTATGTTTCGGAGCCGGCTTTTGCGGCGTAAAAGTCAGCGCAAACTGCGCGTACGGATCGGCAAAGCGTATGACAGCGTCAAAAGGAATGGAAATTCTTTCGGAAATGTTGTTGAAACTGAGCGTGACGGAAAATTTGTCATCTTCGGTTTTCAGATCGTAAAATTCGTGTTGCAGAACGATGGTCATATCTTTCGGATAAGCGGTTTTCAGCCTTTCGGACAGGATCACGTCGTCTCTGTCCGTCTGAAAAGTGATGTAAAAATGATTGCCGTCCAAGCCGTTCTTTTCAGCGGACGACAAAGCGTCGCGAACAACGTGAAGCAGGGCTTTTTCCACCAGACGTTCGTAGGAAATTTCGGTCATTGATCAGTCCTTAAATCAGAATAAAAATAACGGGACACTTCTGTTGCTAGGCAAGTCCCCGCCCCACCCGAAGCGCTCAAGCCTCAGGGATTAAGTTCGGTTTTCCGGCCGCATTACGCAGCGAGAGCAACCTGAGTGCGATTATCATTCGCATTTAAAGTTATAGCCCGATAACGGCGGTACAATGCCGGATACAAACTTTACCTTTACTACGCGCGTCGATCCTGTTTCGTCCCCAAAGTTTGGTGGAGACGCCGGGTACCGCCCCCGGGTCCGCTACGCCTATTCCATAAAGCGTTTAGCATCATAGCCGGATTGCTCCGGCACTTTCCATTATAGAACGGAAATCCGTTTTCGCAAGGGGCATTCCGATTCATTAGTTGCGCTTTGGTTCGGACTGAATTAAACTGCCGGCAGTATTTTCTTTCAGCAGAGGTTTTTTATGGAACTGACGGAAATCCAAAAACAGGAAATCGAAGAGCTGACATCGGCCGCGTACACGACAAAGCGCCCGACCGTTCCCGCTTTCGAAGAAATTCTGTACAAGCCGTTTCCCGTGTTGGATCACGGATTCGTCCGCGTGATCGACTATATGGGCGACGACGCCGCTATCGTTCAGGCGGCGCGCGTGTCTTACGGCCGCGGAACAAAGCAGACGTCTCAGGACAAGGGACTGATCAATTATCTGATGCGTCATCGGCATACGTCTCCGTTTGAGATGTGCGAAATCAAGCTGCACGTCAAGCTGCCGATCTTTGTCGCCCGTCATTGGGTGCGTCACAGAACGGCGAGCATCAACGAATATTCCGCCCGCTATTCGATTCTGGATCGCGAATTCTATTTTCCGAAATTCGAGGATATGGCCGCTCAGGCGACGCAGAATCATCAGGGGCGCGGCGAAACGCTGTCGATGGCCGAAGCTGAAAAAGTGTTCGAGATTTTAAAAACGGACGCGTTGAAATGCTATGACGATTACGAATTTATGCTGAACGAAAATCCGGACGGTTCGCGCAAGGACGAAAGCCGCAAAGGGCTGGCCAGAGAATTGGCGCGCATGAATCTGCCGGTCAGCATCTATACGCAGTGGTACTGGAAAACGGATTTGCACAACTTATTTCATTTCCTGTCCCTGCGCGCGGAATCTCATGCGCAGAAAGAAATCCGCGATTATGCGAACGTGATTTTGGATATGTGCCGCAAATGGGTGCCGTTGGCAACGGAAGCTTTTGAACAGCATTGTCTGGGCGGGACTCATTTGTCGCAAAAAGGGCTGGAAGTTGTCCGCCGCATGGTTAAAGGCGAAAAAGTCGCCCGTGAAGACTCCGGCCTGATGAAAGGCGAATATAACGAATTAATGACCGCTTTGGGAATTGAGGAATAAAACGATGACAAAAAGAAAAAGTCCGTGGGACAATTCAAACGATGACGATCAGAATCCGTGGCAGCCGCAGCAAAATGAGGACGATCCTCAGGATATTGAGGCTTTGCTGAAAAAAAGTCAGGACAAAGTCCGCTATATCATGAAAGGCGGCCGCAGAAGAGGAAATATCGGTAAAAAAGGTTTCTGGGGAATTGCCGCCGCCGCTGTTTTGCTGTGGGCTCTGACAGGGTTCTATCAGGTTCAGCCGCAGGAACAGGGCGTCGTTTTGCGTTTCGGCAAGTATGCTTATACGACCGCTCCCGGTCTGCACTATCATCTGCCTTATCCGATTGAAAGCGTTCTGACGCCGAACGTATCGCGTGAAAACCGTATTGAAATCGGTTTCCGCTCTGAACCGGTGCGCCGCGGCAGAGGCGTTCCCGTTCGCGACATTCGGTCTGAAAATATCGCTTTGACCGGAGACGAAAACATTGTCGAGGTCAACTTTACTGTGACCTGGAAAGTCAAAAACGCCGGTGATTATCTGTTTAATATCCGTGATCCCGAAGCGACCGTCCGCACCGCGGCGGAAAGCGCCATGCGCGATTCGATCGGGGTGACGCCGATTATGGAAATCATCGCCGACGACCGCAAAGGCGTTCAGGAACGCGCGGAAAAAACGTTGCAGGCTTTGCTGGACAAGTACAAAGCCGGTATCGCGGTAACGTCCGTTCAGCTGACGAAGGCCGACGCGCCCGTGCAGGTTATTGACGCGTTCAACGACGTGCAGCGCGCCAAAGCGGATAAGGAACGTTTAAGCAACGAAGCCGAGGCTTATCGCAACGATATTCTGCCCCGCGCCCGAGGCGAAGCGTCCAGGATCATCAGCGAAGCCGAAGCATATAAGTCTCAGGTGATTGATCAGGCGAAAGGGGACACCGCCCGCTTTAACGCCGTTTTAGAAGAATATATGAAGGATAAAGAGGTCGTCGCCCGCCGTATGTATCTGGAAACGATGGAAGACGTTTACGGTCATGTCGATAAAGTGATCGTCGATAAAAAAGTCGGCGGTGTCGTGCCGTATTTGCCGTTGCCGGAAATCAACAAAAAACAGGAGAAAGCACAATGAAACCGCAGGCTAAAGTTTTTCTGGGGATCGTCGCCGTCATAGCGTTGATTGTTTTATTGGATTCCCTGTTTATCGTTCCGCAGGTTCAGCAGGCAATCGTGATTCAGTTTGGCGAACCCAAACGCGTTATTCAGGATCCCGGGTTGCATGTCAAAGTCCCGTTCATTCAGCGGGTGCTTTTGTACGATAACCGTTTGCTCGGGCTTGATCCGCCGGCAAAGGAAGTGTTGCTGTCGGATAAAAAGCGTATTGTCGTCGATGCGTTTTTACGTTTCAGAATTATCAATCCGCTGTTGTTCTATCAGGCTTTGCAGACAGAAGAAATGGCTCATTCCCGTTTAAGCGACGCGACCGTTTCCTCTTTGCGCGACGTTCTGGGCAAATTCGATATGAAAACGGTTTTGTCCCCGAAGCGTCCGGAAATCATGGATCAGATTCGCGACGAAGTGGATTCCAAAGCCAAAGCTTTCGGGGTGGAAGTCGTTGATGTGCGTATCCGCCGCGCCGATCTGCCGGACGAAACGTCGCAGGCCGTTTATGCCCGCATGCGTTCGGAACGTGAACGCGAAGCCAAGGAATTCCGCGCTCAGGGGCAGCAGATGAATCAGAAAATCAGAGCCGAAGCCGACCGCGATAAAATCCGCATTCTGGCTCAGGCGCAGAAAGACGCTCAAATCCTGCGCGGGCAGGGGGACAAGGAAGCTGCAAACATCTGGGCGAAAGCGTCCCGCCGCGACAAAGATTTCTACGCGTTCTACCGTTCTTTGGAAGCGTATAAAAATTCCATCAAAACAAACGGAACGTCTTTGGTGATTTCGCCTGATTCCGAATTTTTCAAGTTCTTCGGAACTTTGCCGGCCGGGGCTAAACACTGAGAACGGGGGCTCTTTTTTCATGCAGGATCTGATCGTGGCGTGTCTGATGGCCTTTGTGATAGAAGGCATTTATTACGCTCTGATGCCCGAAAGAGCGCAGGAAGCGATGCGCAAACTGGCTCAGGTGGAACCGGAGATGTTGCGCAAAGCCGGCATTCTGGTCGCGATTATCGGCGTAATGATTATAAACGTGATTAAGAGGTGAGAATGTTTTTTAAAATAGTCACGGCCTTCCTGATATTGTTTTCCCGAAACGTTTCCGCTCAGACGGTTGTTTCTTTCGCGGATACGGTTCAGAAAGTCCTGCCTTCCGTCGTCAGCGTGTCGGCTGCGAAAATCGCCGCGGAGCCTCCCGAAATGATGTTGGCTTTGCGCGGATCGCCGTTTGAACAGTTCTTTAAAGACGTTTACCGCGACGGCGGCTTTGATATGCCGAAATCCATTCTGCTCGGTTCGGGGTTCGTTTATGATAAAGACGGCCATGTGATTACCAGCGCTCATGTCGTCGAAAACATGACCGAAGTCATGGTGACGATGAATGACGGAACGGCAATGACGGGCAAAGTGTTGGGACGCGATCCCAAAACGGATCTTGCTTTGCTGAAAATCGACGCAAAAGAGTTGACTCCTGTTGTTATCGGTTCTTCCGATGCCGCGAAGATCGGCGATCCCGTGTTGGCGGTCGGCAATCCGTTCGGGCTTGGCAATACGGTGACTTCCGGCATTATTTCCGCGCGTTCCCGCGATATTCAGGTCGGTCCTTATGACGACTTTATTCAGACGGACGCGGCGATTAACCGCGGCAATTCGGGCGGGCCTCTGTTTAATGCAAACGGAGAAATGATCGGCGTGAATACGGCTATTTTTTCTCCTTCCGGAGGCAGTGTCGGCATCGCTTTTGCCGTGCCGTCCAAAATGGTGAAAACCGTGGCTGACGCGTTGATTAAAGACGGCGTCGTCAAACGCGGCCGCTTAGGGGTTATGGTGCAGACCGTCACGCCTGAAATCGCCAAAACTTTGGGTATGGATAAGCCGCGCGGCGCTTTGGTCGCCGGCGTGGATAAGGCTTCTCCTGCCGTGAAGGCGAATATTCGGACGGGCGACGTGATTATTCGTTTCGACGGACAGGACGTGGCTTCTATGCGGGATTTGCCGCGTATGGCGGCGGAAACGCCGATCGGAAAGACCGTGCCCGTTGTCGTGTGGCGGGAAGGCAAAGAAAAACAGGTCGAAATAACCGTTTCCGAAATGAAGGAAACGTCTTACGCCGGAGCTTTGCCGAATACCGCGCCGGTCGAAACGGTAACAATCAGAGATATTCCGCTGTTGGGCATCGGTGTTGCCGAAATAACGCCTGACTTGCGTCGTAAATATCATCTGTCCAAAAACGCGGCCGGATTAGTCGTCGTTTCCGTATCGTCCAAATCCGACGCGGCGCAGAAAGGATTGAAATCCGGCGATTTGGTGGTTGAGCTGGATAAAAAAAGCGTGACCGGATTTAAGACTTTGGAACTGTGGGAAAAAGACGCCGCCGAAATGGGACAGGAGTCCGCTTTTGTTTTGATTGAACGGAACGGCGAGCGGTTCTTTGCCGTCGTTCGGTTTGCTCCCGCTTCTTAGGACGAAAACATGCGCGTTGATTTTTATCATTTGCAGCAATCGACTTTGGAACAGACGCTGCCGGTTTTGGCCGAAAAAGTCTATGCGTCGGGAAAGCGGTTGTTGATTAAAACGGAAATGGCCGAAAAAGCGGACTATATCAATACGCTGTTATGGACGTACAAGCCTGATTCCTGGTTGCCTCACGGATCTGA
Source organism: Alphaproteobacteria bacterium (assembly GCA_017616015.1). Taxonomy (GTDB): domain Bacteria; phylum Pseudomonadota; class Alphaproteobacteria; order CAAGCB01; family CAG-977; genus UBA11549. Next base: position 50,990 of record JAFZYY010000016.1, read on the forward strand.
GACCGACGGGTTTGAAGCCGAACAGCCTGTTTTGATCACTTCGGAAGAAAACAACTCCAATCAAGCGGAAATGATCATGCTGACGGACGGCGGAACGGTTGAAGAAATCTGCGCATTTGAGCGTTGCCTGAATTTGTTTGACGGCCATGACGACGCGGCCGTTCAAAAAGCGCGCAATCTGTGGAAAGCCGTCGTTGACGCGGGACACGAAGCCTATTACTGGCAACAGAACGATGCCGGCAAATGGGAAATGAAAGCGTCAAAAATTCCTGAAAAATAAAGATTTTAACGGTTTTGTTCCAAAGCGAGAAGATCTTCTTCCGCGCTGGAAATCAAGTCTTTGCGCGCCAGATAGTTGGTCAAATCTCCGCGCGTGTTAATATCGGTCAAAGGCAAATCGTCTTTTAAAGGAATTTCTTTAATATAATCCGAATGCTCTATTAAGGCGGGTACCCATTGCGCGTCTTCCGGAACGATTTTGACGGCTTTGAACAAATCGCGCGGCCATAAGACAGGATTATGCCGGACGGCATTGAAGGTCGGCAAAACAACGGGAGGACGCTCTGCCGAAAAATCAAAAGCGTCTATCATCTGGTCGATATATTCTTCGGTAAATTCAGGCATATCCGCCGGCAAAATAAGCGCGGCGGCAATATCGGGCGGCAAAACCGCCAGACCCAGCCGAGCCGATCCCAGAACGCCGGAAACGTAATCTGCGTTGCGGACGATTTTAACGTCATATTGTTCCAGCCGTTTTTCAATGAAGTTCGCATCGTGTCCCGTAACGACGGCGACATAATCCGCTTTGGAAGAAAGAGCGGATCGAACAACGTGTTCGACCATGGGCAGACCATTAATGTATTCCAACAGTTTGTTCGTTCCGATCATTCTGCGGCCGGCGCCGGCGGCTAAAATGACGACGGCGATTTTTTTGCTGTCGGAAAGCGAACCGATACCGATGGACTGTTCCATTTGTTCCGGAGAAATGCGCTTTGTCATTCGGCCTAAAGAAATGCCGTTCATTGCCAAAGACGGAAAAATATCGTTGCCGGGAAGCGATTTCGTGGCTAAAAAACGCAACAGTCTGTCCAACGCGGGCTGATCTTTGTCTTCCGCGCCGTATCCCAGAAGCTTCACATCGTTTTTATGACCGATAACCACCGACAATCCGTTGTCGACCGGCCACCCCAGACGATCGATGTCGGCAGCCGCTTCTTTAAATCCCATAGGTACAATATCTTCGCGGTGCAAAGGCGGATTTTGGCTTTCGACCAAAACGACTTCCGCCTGTGCGTCAATGGCGTTGCGCACGGCTTTTTCTATGGCGGCGGCGCTGTGTTCGCATAAGTCCGAATAAACAACGTTAAAACCGAAAGCGCCGAAACGCGCGGCTATTTTGTCGTCGTCCAAAGGCGCGACGGAGCTGTTGTTCGTCAGCGTACGGATAAAGCCTATTTTGCAAAACGCATAAGGCGCCACTTTTAATAAAGAACCGGTGCCGGAAATTTTTGTTATAGCTTCGTTTAAGACTTCGGCGTTTATCGCCGGACCGAACAGCCGCAGATTGGCGATAAACTGCCCTTTATAAACAGGCATGTAGGGCTGAACAGTAGATAACGAAATGCTTTCGTCGTGCGCGTTAAAGCGGTTCAATCGTTCCTGATCAAAGATCAGGACGCCGTCTATGTCCGCGAATATTTCGCTGTAACCCGTTTCGTCCGGAAGAGTATAACGCAAATAGTCGCCGACGAGCGTTTTTAACAAAATATCGGCTGCCGTTTCGGCCAGCACGTCTTCGGAGGAAAAGCGGACGCCCGTAACCGTTTTAACGCCGGCGTACTTCAGCAGATTAATGTCCGCCGAAGTAAGGGTATGTCCTTTTTTCAGAGTTTTTTCCTGACATTTGATGTCGTGAACCAGCTCGATTCCTAACGCGTCATAGACAGGAAATTCTCCGAATTTCATAATATTTTCCTTTTATTTAGAATAGCCTTGTATGGCCGACAGAACGTCTGCCGGAATTTCGGACGGCTTTCCTTTCTGTCTGAACAGGTTTTTAAAGCTGCTCTTGAAATCGAAAGAAACGTCCTGATCATTGCCCGTCGAGTCCAAAGGCGAATGTCCTTTTATTGATACAGCGAAAGAAACGGGACCGTCCATCTGTCCTTTGGCTGTAACTTTCATGCTTTTCACAATAACGTCTTTCAAATAGGCGGTCATTTGCGGATCCATTTTTTTCCGCAAAGCTTCCGACGGCGTGAAATGTAATGTTCCCGGCAACTTCGTTGCGAAAACCGCCTGACTGATACTTAATTTTTTGTCTTCCGTGAAAGAAAGTCTCCATTCGGAATTGGCAATGCCGTCAACCTGCAAAGAGGAAGACTTTAAATTTTCAGCCATTAAAGACAGGTTGATGCCGTTTCCTTCCAACAATATGGGAGAAGGCTGTCCATCATAAGGAATAAAGAAGGATTTAATCGTTTTAAACTGCCCGTCCGCATATTTCATGCGCATGTTTGCAATTTCGATGCCTCTGTCCGCATTGATATGGAAATTGAATAAGGCGCCCTCAAACGGAATGCCGACGTTGAAAACACCGGCATACAGCTGTTGGTTTTCCGGCGTAGCCAAAGGCGACAAAGACGTTAAAGTGACGACGCCGTTTAAAGATTCAACCGGGAAGTTGTTCCATGTTGTGTTGATGTTTTCCAACAGGACGTTTAAAGGCCCGATAACGGCTCCTTTGCTTGTAGCCAATCGCCCTTTGGCGGCAACGGCGCCGGTTGTCGCGTCCGGCAAATATTTTTGCATGAAGGGCAAAACGGAACTTAATTTTAAGCTTTCTTCCGATAAAAGGAATTTGGGCACGACCAAATACATATCCCATTCGTGCGCAGGCAAAGAATAAGACCCGTTAAGCGTTGCCGTGACAAGCCCGTTCTGGATACTGACGACTGAATCTACGTTAAATACGCCTCTGTTCGCCGCGGGACGGAAACGAACGTCCGCCGAAAATTCGGGCAAAATATCGGGCTTGGTTAAAACGGCTTTGGCGACGCGCAAACGCGCATTCGGCAAAGAATTGCTGACAAAAGAAACCACGCCCTGAATTCCGCTCAAGCGAATGTCTTTGTCAACATATCCCGACTGTTGGAAAGAGGCTTCTCCGGAATAAGCTCCGTTGAAAATGTTATATTTGACGACAGTTTTTAATCCGTTGAAGGCAGTCGCTATTTGCGAACTGGAAATACTGTCCGTCAGGAACAGCGATGTCTGGAAATTGTTAACGGGCAACGTAAACGTTAATATATGGCTTTCCGATTTCAGGAACGGCTCCGCAGGATCCGGATTAATTGTCAATTCCATCGGCGTAAAGATTTTGATCTGCTTTTGCAGTCCGATCGTTTGTAATCCGGAAAAAGCGAATTTCATCGGTTTTGTCAGCGAAGCGGAACAGGTTGTTCCTGTGCAGGAAAATTTTAAATCCATATCCGTTTCCAGATTTTGAATCAATGTCTGGCCGTTTGTCAGTGTTTCGGCTTTTAGCTGCAGGGGCAAGGTTCCGTTAAAGCTTTGAAATGTTCCTTCAATTGTAACGTTGTCAGCTTTGGCGGACAGCTTTCCGACAAATTTTCCGATGGCGTCTTTCGGATCATCAAAAGATCTGTCTATATCCAAAGCAATATCGAAACCGGATTCTTTCGGCGTAATTCCGGCATTCAGTTTTAATTTTTGCGATGAAGAAGAAATCAGCAAATCCGCCAATCCTGTCGACAAGACGCCGCCGTCAACGGCAATTTCCAGATTTCCGGTGACAGAGCCGATTTTTTCGTTTTTCTTTAACAGATTACCTTCGGTGATTTCTGTTTTAATATGGGAAGATTTCGCCGTTTTATTAAGGTTTGTTTCCGTTTTTAAAGAAAGAACCGGCGAAGCGTATTGCGTCGAAATCATCATATTCAGACCGACAGGGCTCAAAGATCCGTTGGCCGAAAATTGAACGGAGATTGTTTCGTCCACTTCTACCTCTTCTCCGTCTTCGTTGACGACTTTTTTGTGCGGTGTCATGTCTTTTAAAACGAAAGTGCCTTTTTGTATTTTTAAAGATTTGATTGATAATTCTTTGCCTTTAAGCGCTTTAATCGGCGAGTAGATAAAACTGTCCAGAGCGCCTAAAGAAATACCGTCCTCTCTTCTTTCCCCTTTAACGGTGATGCCGGACAGAGTCATGGAGTGAATGGTGTTTTTCGAATACAGGTCGGCCAAAGAATAGTTGAACTTAATAGACGAAATTGACAGCGTTCCCGTTTTATCCGAAACATTCGTTAATTCCATTGTGTCAATGGTCATTTCTTTAAGTTTGAAATTCTGGAAAGGAACGCCGTTGGCGGCAAAAAGAGCGGGAAGCCGTTTTTCGGCAATAACCGGCAAAGAAGAATAAATGCCGCCGAAAATAGTGCCGAGCAAAGCGACAATGACACCCAGGCGGATCCATCTGTTGGACAATCCCCATTTCAGCGCGAGTTTGATTTTTCTGAGCTGAGAAATCTTTTTTTCATCGATTTTTGAAGAAATATCCAGTTCAATGGCGGGCTTATTGGCATTTTTTTTCTTTTTTGACGGCTCTTCTTTTTTTTCAGTTTTAGTCTCGGTTTTATTTTCGGGCGGAAGTTCCTGCTTTTCAGTCGGCTGAGGTGCTTCTTCCTGAGGGATTACGGGAGCTTGAACAGGAGCGCTCGTTTCCGGTTGCGCCTGTTGTTCCTGAGTTGTCGTTTCGGCGGCTTCCGGAGCAGGCTGAACGGAGGGAGCCGTTTGGCGGACGGTCGGAACTTTTATTCGCTTGACAAGAACCTTTTTGGCCGCGTTGTTTGTAACGGGCGCTGAATTTGATTCGTTCGAATTATTGCTTTCCATGGGTATCCCTCCAAACTTTTCCCGAGCATTAACTTTTTTTTTATCGGATAACGGTAAACAAAATTACGCGCATCATTATCTTTTATCTGAATTTCGGGGAAAATTCAAATGGAAATACCATCGGTGGAATCTGTTTTTGACGCGGCGGAATGGTTTTTGGATACGGCTTTGAACGACGGTGAATATCTTCAGCCGATGAAAATGCAGTATTTGATGTTTTTGGCTCAGGGATATTACGCGGCGCTAACACAGGGAAAACGCTTTATTCCCGGTGTTTTTTTAGCGACGGAGCGCGGTCCGATAGAGCCGAACTCGTACAGAATATACGGTTCCAATCGCCCCGTTTTATCTCCGCGAAAAATGAATCGCGTGACGGCGTCTTTTTTACAAACGATTTGGGCCAGATTCGGTGCGTACTCTTCAGATTACATTTACAATCTGATTTCCGGACATTCTCCTTATGCCGAAGCGTTCGCCGCCGGTGAAAAAACGGAAATCAGTCTGCCCGCCATGACGGAATTTTACGCCGGCCGGGCGGAAAAAGACGAAAGATTGAAAAGAGCAGAATTCGGAACAACCAGAATTTTGCGTTCGCAGTCGGGAAAAGCCGTCGCCGTGAAAAAATGGTTCCCTCAAAAGAAATAAACGATTGTAGAAAACAAATTGTTCATAGATAATTAAGAAGTTATCTTTATTTTAGGAATGAGAGCTTGGCTTTTGTTAAAGTCGTCAGCTGAAAATCCTGTTATGGAGCAGACAATGGAAAATTTGGAATTACGTATTCAAAAACTGGAAAAAAAATACAACACGCTGAAATATTCGGTTCTTTTCTTGATGTGTTTTGCCGCTTATGCCGGAATGAGCGGGACGACCAAACTCAGCGTGTCTGCTCATGCGCAGCAGCGCTCGGAGGCATCGAAGGAAAAAGCCGCCGCCGGCGTTCCTCTGGTGGTTGAGGCTGAAGTCTTTTTGCTTAAAGACGCGGCCGGCAAAATCCGCGGCGTTTGGTCGGCGGACGATACGACGACTTCTTTTGCGATGATGCACAAAGACAAATACCCGATTATAGCCATGGCTGTCGATCGTAAAAACGCGTCCATGTCTTTAACGGACGTTTATTCCGGAAAAATCAGCATCGGACTGAATGATTCCATTCGTTCCGTCGCGATTATGGACGATACGAAGAAAAATAACATTTATCTCGGACTGACCGGTGCCGGCGAAGCCGCTTTCGATATGATCAGCACGGGGAATTCCGCTTTTGTGATTGACGGATCGACCGCCAGCATTGATATGTCCGGCGACACGTCTATTTTGGCTTTGACGGAAACGGTCGGCGGAACGGTCGCTTTGAAAGCTCAGCCGTCTTCGTCTGCCCTGACCTTTTTGGATCATCAAAACAAACAGACGGCCTCTTTTTCAACGATTGACGGAAAAACGCAGATTTATATGAACTCTCCATCGACAAAAGAAGAAAAAACCATCGGCACAATGCCGGATAACCTGCTTTCTTTCGTCGATATGCAGTCAGAGGAAGACGAAGAAAAGAAAGAAACGGACAATAAAGCCGCTAAGGCCGATAAAGAAAAAGTCAAATCCGAAAAAGAAGAAAATAAAATCGTAAATATGAAAACGTATTCTCCTTTTTCCAAATAGGGACAAATAAACGGGCTGTTGATTGAAACAGTCCGTTTTTTTCAGAAACCGAAATGAAACGCTTTTTCTTAATCATAGCAACGCTTTTTATCGCTGCGTGTTGGCCTGAAGAAACGACGAACGCGAAAGCTTCCGTTTCTTTTGAAAAGGATACGATCCGCATCGTTGATCGTGAAGGCCGTCGGGTAAAAGCGGATTTGACGGTTGAAATAGCCGATACGGACGCAAAAAGAATGAGAGGGCTGATGTATCGGACGGAATTAGCGGATAATGCCGGAATGCTTTTTTTGCTTCCGACAAACAGAAAAATCAGCATGTGGATGGCGAACACGCCGCTTTCTCTGGATATGATTTTCATTGACGAGCAGGGCGAAATACAGGAAATCGTTGAAAAGACGATTCCGTTTTCCCGCGACGAGATTCGTTCCGAAAAAAAAGCAAAGAGTGTTTTGGAAATCAAAGGAGGCTTTTCGAAACACTATAATCTTCAGCCCGGCGATATTGTCGAGCATTCGTTTTTTAAACTTGAAAAAGCGCAGTGAAACCGATACAGTTCATCTGTCCGGAGCGTAGCGCAGTCTGGTAGCGCACTTGATTTGGGATCAAGTGGTCGTAGGTTCGAATCCTATCGCTCCGACCAAATATATAACATAGTATGTGTATACCTACTATGTTATTTTTTTATCTAAAATAATTTAATTATATTTTTCAATGAGTTAATGATAATTTTTTGGGAGTACTAAGAGGGCAGCATTCGATTGTATGACACTTTTTTGCCCATGTAAAAGTATACCTTTGGCCAAAAAGTATACCTCGCATAAAAAATTATGAGCAAGTGACCGCTAGGTCATAACTCATTGAAATAGATATATTTTTATCTAGTTGTCGTCAAGGTCACCAGAGTGGATGCGAAC
>JAFZYY010000017.1 GCA_017616015.1 Alphaproteobacteria bacterium
CGCGCCAGAATCAGGACAAAGCCGGATTAACGCTTGCCTTAGATGAAAACCTGCAATTATGGACGGCCATTCAGACTTTGGTTTCCCGCGAAGACCACCCGATGAATGCCGAAGCAAAAACGAATTTGATTAAATTGGCAAATTTCGTTGTCGCCAAAACGTTAAGAGAAGGCTGCGACGCCGCCGACGAAACATTGGATACATTGGAAAACATGAATTTGCAGATTGCGGAAGGCTTGCTGGAACACCAGGCGGCATAAAGTCATTTAACAAACAAACAGCCCTTTTCGTTTAACGGAAAGGGCTGTTTTTTTACACGCTTGAGGGGCGCGGCTATATCGCTGACAGCCTACGATTCAACTTTAATCTGCAACGTTTTTCTGATAAACTAAGAAAAAAATGTTTTTTCAGGAGGGAAAAATGTCCGACGAAACAGAAAAAAAAGAATTATCACCGGAAGATGAAGCGTTATTCGAACTTTTATGCGGCTACAAAGCTGAAAAAATAATGGCTGACAGCCAACAAATTATGGAAGAATATATCGGGCAAATATTTGCCCAAAAAATAGAAAACGGCCAATACGCTACATGGAATGACGGGAAAGGGAAACTAGATCCGACACCGACAAAAGCTCAGTTGGAAGAAGAATTAGGAAAGACTTTATCCTATAAAGAGTATTATAATGAAATCAAAAAAAGGGTTCCCACTACCGGCGTTTCGTTATCAGGCAATAAACTTCAAAATATTAATGATATTATTAGCGTTTGCGGTAACGGAAACGATTATTGTATGGGAACATATACCCAATCTATTAAAGACGCGATAACGGCGAACGGGCTTGAATTTAACATACTGGATACCGCAGCAGATCAAAGAAATACATGCCATGCGCTTAATTACTTTTATACGAATGAGCGTTTTCAAGGAAAGAACATTTGCTATAGCATAGAAAATGAAGCTTCCGATACAACTCTGACAAAAATGTGCAAGAACTTATACAATGCCAAACCTCCAAAAATTCACCCCGGCGATTTGGTTATGTCAGTGCGTGGCGAAACCGATGATTCCGGTCTTTTACATGCTATGATGTTCATCGGTTGGGACGAAAAAAACGATCTTCCGATACTTTCCTACGCAAATAATGAACAAATTGGCGTATCATCATGGATAAACAAGAAATATTTAAATAAAAAAGCTAACAACTGGAGCTCCACCGGAGAGGATAATCAAACCGGAGGGAGTTCCGGCGATATTCTAGATTCGCGTTGCCATGACAGCGCCGTTGTAAATATGCAGGAAGTTGTCAAAATCATGGCAATGGAACAAGAACGGGAAAAAATGCTGGAAATGGGCAGGGACGCTTATCTGACTCAATTTTTAAAGGATTATCCGGAATATGCAACGAAAATACTTGATTATTATGGATATGTAAGACCTCCGTTTATAAACGCAAACGATAACGCAAAAGATCCGGCATATGCTGAACAAATTGCCGCTTTTGTGCGCGGAGAAACAACGGAGATTTCTTCACCAAAACAGCCCCGATTCGCTCTTCATCTTCATAATGAACGATCCTATTATTATACCCGTGCTAATATTCACAATGATGTTACCGTACCTCGCTTAGCCAATATAGACGCCGAGAATGTCGGTACCACATCGCGGGAAAATGACGAGACACAAAGAAGTGTTTCGCAAACGTTGCAGTTAAGAGGCAATATAGAAAACGAGTCCATAGGCAATGGCATCCGCCATACCATATCAGGAAATGCCGTATTAAACTTGCCGAAACCGAGCATCCGCACATCTATGATACCGGCATTAAATCGGGCGACTTTAAGTTTATAAAAGATTCCGTTCAGAAATCGTAACGCAATTTCAGCATACCGGTATGGCTTCGATACTCTTTTTTGAACGTGCCCGCATATTCGGCGGAAAGAGCCGTTTGTTTGCCGACACGGATTTCCGAGAGCAAAGACACTTCGCCGCCCCAGCGATGCGGGCGTTTGTCTGTTTCGACCGTATAACCGGCGCCGTTCGGTAAAACGACGCTCGTCGCGCCAGAATCAGGACAAAGCCGGATTAACGCTTGCCTTAGATGAAAACCTGCAATTATGGACGGCCATTCAGACTTTGGTTTCCCGCGAAGACCACCCGATGAATGCCGAAGCAAAAACGAATTTGATTAAATTGGCAA
>JAFZYY010000018.1 GCA_017616015.1 Alphaproteobacteria bacterium
CTTTTGCGCTTTGATGACGATGCCGGTTCTGGTGTGGACGTCCAGTCGTAGCATCATTCCTGATATATGCTGTTTGACCGTCGAAACCGATTTGTTCATTTGAAACGCTATTTCTTTGTTTGTCAGTCCCTGTGCCAGATGCTTTAATACTTCGAGCTCTCGCGGCGTCAGGTGAATCTTTGCATTTTGCAGAGTTTTGTTTTCTTTCATTTTTCAGGCTCCGAATACACAACCAAAAGATGTGGTATAAACATATAAATCACCAAAAAGAATATACTACTAAATATCGTCTGTCTATATAGTCTTTTGTATTTTCTCCTTTCGGGTGTGTTTCGGGGCAGAAAAAGCCTCCGTTTTATCGGAGGCTTTTTCTGTGAGCTTGAAGCTTATCGTTCTGAGCGGGCTTTTGTGTTTTTTGATTATAGAGTCTTAAGAATGTCATTGTTTACCAACGTATAAAACCGGCCGTTTACTTCAAATCCTGCCCCGTCATACGGAGGAAACCAAAACGCGCGAATTTTCAGATCAAGATCTTCATTTTCAAGATTATTCAGATCCACTTTCATCATATCTATCATTTCTTGTTTAGAGATGTATCTGCCGGCCTCTTTTTTCTGAGGGACGCTTTCAAGTCTTCCTTTTTCAATAACGTCAAGTATCACGCTCTTATACAATTCCATTTGAATATTCTGTGTTTTCAGTTCTAATGATTGCGCAGTTTCGATGCGATAATCAAAATTAAACGTATAAACTCTGATAATTGAACCGGTATCTATTTTTTCATCGACATAATGAGCGGTAGCTCCCCATTGAGGCAGTTTTTTTAAGATTGCTATGTTGTATCCGGCTGTCCCTCTCCAATCCGGAAGAATCGCCGGATGGAAATTGATACAACCAAGTCTTGGACTGTCAATCAGAGGTTTGCGTATTTTTCTCCAGAATAAATATGAAACGACAATATCAATATCTTCCGGATAGCTGTTCACATATTCTTCCGCTTCTTCCATAGAAATGACAGGTATGCCAAGTTGATTTGCTTTCAATGTTGTAGGAGAATCAGGAGACTGAAAATCTGTGCATACAAAGGGAATTTCTATCCCTTGGTTTACTGTCCATTGAAGCATTTCCGCAGCATATTTTTTCCTTCCCATAAAAAGCATTTTCATAAAACAGAATCTCCTATATCACTACGGTTTCTATGATTCTGAATTTTTCAGTATTCTTTCTTTATTACCTATTCCAATTCGTCGGCACTTGATTGCGTCTGTTGTGCTTTGCTCGTTTCAGAATTCAGACAATTCGGTACGAAGAGGCTATAATAAGATGATTTGAATTTTTCATGTAAAAAGTATGAGATAAGAGCGGATTTGCTCCTATCTTATGCTTTTTACAGTGTACCGAATTGTCTACTATCTGAAACATTGATTTTTTGTCTCCAATTGAGGAAGTGTCTGTAGAATGTGCTGTGGCTCATGCTTAAAGTAAAAGCGGCTTCTCGCGTTGTCAGTTCCCCGTAGTTGCATCGGGCGCAGACATCGTCAAAATCGGGGGGAAGCCTGTTTGCAGTCCTGCCGAAGTGTTTTCCTTTGGCTTTTGCTGCCGCGATCCCTTCAGCCTGTCGCCGGCGAATGAATTCGCGCTCTGTTTGAGCGAAGTACGCCATTATCTGCAACACCATGTCTGCGATAAGCGTTCCGGTCAGACTTCCGTTTTTTTCTCTTGTGTCCAGAAGATCCATGTCAAGCACGAGAATGTCCGCGCCGATCTTCTTCGTGATGTGTTGCCATTCCATGAGAATGTCTTTATAGTTCCTGCCCAGCCGGTCAATGCTTTTCACAATCAGCAAGTCGCCGGATCGGAGACGTTTCAGCATCTTCTGATAAGCCGGACGCACAAAGTCTTTGCCGGACTGGTAATCACAGAAGATATTCTTCTTTGGAATGTTGTACGGTTCCAGCGCCGCAAGCTGTCTGTCGATGTTCTGATCTTTGGTGGAAACCCGCACATATGCGTAATCTGTCATTGCTTTACCTCCTGCATTCGTGGTTTCAACCATTGTTTACAGCAGGCAAAACAATTATCCGACAGTCTTCTTTTATATCAAAGACAAGTCCGAAATGAATCTTGATTCTCTGCGTATGATAAGAGTATACCATATGAAAAGCGTATAACGATAATCTGACAAAAACAGGAAGAATATGTCCAAAACGGATCGCGTGGCGTGTCAGGGAATTCCCGGAGCGTTTTCTTATTTAGCGGCGAAGCGCATGTTTCCCGAAAGGGAAATTTGTTTTTATTCTACCTTTGAGGCCGCCTTAACGGCTGTTTCGGATAAAGAGGCTTTCTGCGCGGTTTTGCCGGTCGAAAATTCCGCCGCCGGCCGCGTGACCGATATGCATCGGCTGTTGGCGGATATGTCTTTATATGTCATAGCGGAGCATTTCCTGCCGGTACGTCATTGTTTGTTGGGGACAAAAGAAACCGATCTTGAAAAAATACGGGTTGTGCGTTCGCACCCGCAAGCCTTGTCCCAATGCCGGCTCTTTTTAAAGTCGCTGAATGTGCAAACGGAAGCGGTCGGAAACACCGCTTTGGCCGCTAAGGAAATTGCCGCTTTACAACGGGAGGATACGGCGGCCATTGCTTCCGAAGCGGCGGCGGAGCTGTACGGATTGAAAGTTCTGCAGGCGGATATTCAGGATTTCGGCACGAACACGACGCGGTTTTGGGTTTTGTCCCGGACGCCGGCTGAGGAAGTCGAGCCCGATAAAGCTGTAACTTCTTTTGTGTTTTGGGTGAAAAACAAACCGGCGGCACTCTACAAATGTTTAGGCGGATTTGCAACAAACGGGATTGACCTTTTGCGTTTGGAAAGCTACGTTGATCCGGAGCGTTTTCTGACTTCCGCAGGGTTTTTGGTTGATGTCGCCGCGCATCAGAAAACATCAGCTTTTCAAAGAGCAATGGAAGAACTGGCGTTTTTTTCCGAAAAAGTCAAAATTCTGGGAACGTATCCGGCGGATCCGTATCGGATCAAAATGAAGAAAAAGCAAGAGGAGATGTCGGTATGAAAAAGATCTTTTTTTTATTGGCGTTATTGCTTTTTTCCCCGTCCGTGCGGGCGGAAACGTCAGATGACGGGTTCTATACCCGTTGGGATACGGGCGGCATTTACAGCACCGAGACTCCGTTGAAAAAAGGCATAAACGTTCAGGCGGGCTTCGGCCATAAATGGGCGGATATGTTCCGCGGAGAATTTACGATCGAATACGCGCGGATCGTTATGAAAGGGCCGCAGGCTTATAACGGGGAAGGCAGGGAAGCGCGCACGCATCTGACTTCTTTTGCGGCAATGGCGACGGCGTATATTGATCTGTTCGAATATAAAAATATCGCGCCGTATGTCGGCGCGGGCGCCGGCGTTTCGCATAACCGTTTGCCCGATGCCGTGGTTGACGGACGCCAGTTTTTAGGGGACGCCCATTTCCGCGCGGCATGGAAAATAACGGGTGGCGTCGGAATTCTTTTGCCAAAGGATTTAGTTCTGGATATAAATTATGTTTATACGGATTTGGGGCGTTTTTCGACGAAAACGTTTCTTTCTCCGCTACTAAGGCAAGATGTTGCGATTCGCAAAGTCAATATAGGGTTACGTTATAATTTTTAAATCGGAGCTTTCTCGTGATACACGATTTCTTATATTTTCCTTTTTTGCATCAACCGCTGTGGATTTGGTTGATGTTCTGCATGGTCGTTTGCGCGATTTTGTTTTTGGATTTGGGCATTTTAGAGAAGAAAGCTCAGGAAATCAGTGCTAAAACAAGCGTGATGTTGTTTTCAACGTATGCCGGAATCGCTTGTTTGTTCGGGCTGTGGATTTATTGGTATTTCAGTCCGTCAATGGCTTCGGAGTTCTTTACGGGCTATTTCGTCGAAATGGGATTGTCTATTGATAACGTGTTTGTGATTTCTCTGGTCTTTTCCTATTTGGCTATTCCCAGCCATCTGCAGCATCGCGTTTTGTTCTGGGGAATTTTGGGCGCGGCCGTTTTACGCGGTATGATGTTTATTGTCGGCGCCGAAATTTTGGACAAGTACGACCACGTCCTGTTGCTATTTGCGGTCTTTTTGATTTATTCCGGATTGAAAATGCTGCTTTCGGACGAACCGGCGATTAACTTGTCGGACAGCCGCATGGTTCGGTTTTTCCGGCATTATCTGCGCGTGACGAACGAATTGCATGAAGAGCATTTCTTTGTCAGATTGCCCTCTACTTCCGAACCCGGCAAGATGAAATGGTACGCCACGCCGCTGTTTCTGGCGCTGTTGTTGATTGAATTCGGGGACGCGATGTTCGCGATCGACAGCGTGCCGGTGATGTTCGCCGTTTCGCATGAAACTTTTGCCGTTTATTCCAGCGACATGTTTGCGGTTTTAGGTTTGCGCGCTTTGTATTTCCTTATATCCGCGGCTATTCACCGTTTCGCTTATCTGCAACCGGCTTGTGCGATTATGCTGGTTATCATCGGCATAAAAGTTTTCGTCAACGAATTCTTTTTCAAAGTGGACGACCGTATTTCTTTGGCGATTACGTTCTTCCTGCTGTTCGGAGGCATGCTGTTATCCATGTTGGATATGGCGACCAAAGGCGCGGAAGACGAAAAAAAAGCTGATTAGAGCGCCTTTTTTTGAAAATATGAAAACGGCCGTAAAAATATTTGCGGCCGCTTCTTGAAAACCGGAAAAAGTCTTATTATATCCGTTTGGTCAGGATCATGCCTCTGCGGGTGTTCCGGCGACGGGTGTCCGGTTGCGGAGCCCGCCGGTTATTTGCTCATTTTAATTGCGGGAGAGATACGATGGCTTTATTAACGTCAAACAATCCTTTTATGCTCGGTTTTGATTCTTTGGAACGCATGCTGGATCGTGCGGCAAAAAATTCGGAAGGGTATCCTCCGTATAACATCGAACAGATGGATCCGTCTCACTTGCAGATCACGATCGCCGTCGCCGGTTTTTCGGAAGATGATTTAAAGATAGAAGTCGAGGATAAACAGCTTGTCGTGCGTGGTCAGCACGCTGAAGACGAACGGGAGCATCAGTATTTGTATCGGGGCATCGCGGCTCGTCAGTTCCAGCGGTCGTTTATTCTGGCCGACGGCGTTGAAGTCATAGACGCTCATCTGGATAACGGATTGTTGCGCATTGATTTGGAACAGCACGAGCCGGAAATCAAAGTACGGCAAATCAAAATTTCCAAAAAAGGTGAAAAGCCCGCAACAAAAGCTAAGATTGAAAAGAAATCCTGATCGTAAAAAAAAGGAGGTCGTCATGCAGTTTTTTGTGGATAAAAAGGACATAACGGCCGATGATTTGGCCAAGTTGGGCGTTAATACGGTTGCGTATATCAGGAAAAAGATAATAGACCACCATAAGATGTGGTTCATTTATGCGGCGGAAGGAACGGAATTAGCCTATACAGACGATGAAAATAAGGCTATATCTCTGGTTATAGATAATGAACTGATACCGGTGAGCGTCCATTGACTAACGAATTAGATCCTTGTTGCGACAGATGTGGCAAAATAAAAAGGCTCTGCGTTTGCACAAATGCGGAGCCCTTTGATAATCATCATTTTGTGCTGATACTGCAGCACCCGCAGGAACAGGACAAGGAACTGGGGACGGCGGGGATTTTAAAATCCATGCTGAAGAATTCCCGATTAGAGATTGCTTTGTCCCGTCCCAGCCTGTCCGCTGTTTTGAAACGGCCTGCCGACCCAAAAAAATGGGGCGTTTTATATTTGGGCGCGCAAAAGGAAACGCCCGTTGCTTCGGGATTGTATGTATTGGATAAAAAAGGCGGTCTGGCCGCGGACAGGGAAAAGTGTCTGGAAGAATTGGAAGGCATCATTCTGCTGGACGGTTCGTGGAGCCAGGCAAAGGCTTTATGGTGGCGTAATCCGTGGTTGCTGAAAACCAGAAGACTATTATTGGTTCCGGAAAAGAGATCGCTGTACGGCAAACTGCGCAAAGAACCCAGACGGGAAAGCGTTTCGACTTTGGAAGCGTGCGCACAGTGTTTGAATTATTTGGGAGAAGATGCTAAAATTACTTTGGGATTGACAGAAGCGTTTACCCGTTTGCTTTCGAAATATAAAGATCTGCGCCAGAAAAAAGCAGACTAAGGAGGGGTAATGAAAAAAAATCTTGTTTTAGCGTATGCCGTGCTCATGACGCTTTTTTCCGTTAATGCCGCGCGGGCGAAAACAACGTTGGTTTATTTTGATGCTGAGACAAGAGCGGCTCTTCCGGCGGAAAAAGTGTCGGAATTATATCCCCTTCTGAGAGAAATAACGGGGCAGACAGATATTTTTAGAGGTCGTTTGCATGTTGATTTTGAAAAGATGTGCAAAAGAGGGAAGAAATGCAAGGGAATTGAGATCCATTTTTCAACGCCGAAGCCTCTGCCGTTTACGATAAAAACGAAAACAGAAACAAAAACAATGACAATGACAAAGGAACTGAAGGCGAACAGTATAACGCTTCTCTTTTGTCCTGAGTTTGTTCCCGAGCGTGCCCGCAAAAACAATATTTTTGATTTTCAGGAAAACAAAAAGTCTCCTGATTCGACACTGGTCTGTGATAACGCTATTTTTGCCATTTCGTATGGAGAATCCAAAGCGCTGCTTGCTTTTTCTAAAAATAAAGCCGGCGCTTATGCCAAACAGATAGAGGAACTGATCGAAAAACAAAAACGGGAATTTATCAAAGCACAAAGTCAGAACCCGTTCGAAAAATAATCTTTTTATCAGATCGGGAAGGCTTGGCAGACGACTGTTTTTCGGATAAACTCTCCAGACGTTAAAACTGTTGCAGGAGAATAAAAATGTCAGAATTAAAATTGGCCGAAATCGCTATTGTTGTTTCTCATCGTGAAAAATCAGCCGCTTTGATTAATGATTTGCTGACGCAGTATGGCGAATACATTATCGCGCGCATGGGGGTGCCGCATCGTCAGAAACAGCTCAATTTGATTTCCATCGTGCTGGAAGCGCCGGCAGAAAAGATTGACGAATTGTATGAAAAACTGACAAGATTGAGTAACGTCCAGGTGAAAATTCTTACAATTTAGAGGTTTTTCGTTTTTTGCAAATTCGGAAAATCATTGAAATATGATGCTTTTTCCATTAAAATACACCCAATTGCTTATAACTGTTTTAGGAAAATATGATGATTGAAGATATTCTGAAAAAATTGGAAGATGACGACGGCGCAATGATCCCTCGTCCCGCTTCCAGCAAGGATTTGGCTCTGTGCCAAAAGGATATGGCTGAAACCGAATTACCGCCCGTTCCTCAGGGATATATCGACTTTTTAAGGGGTGTTAACGGATTTGCCTGGAACGGAATAGAGTTTTACAGCACGGATCAGGTGACCGATCCGGAAACCAATTATACGTTAAACGATATTGTTTCCGCAAACGAGGCTTTTGCCGATTACAGTGACGATTTCAAAGATATGGTGTTGTTGGGACGCGCAGACGAAGATCTGTTCGTGTATAATATAGCGAATAAAAAGTATGAAGTGCTGGATTTTACAGCTCATGACGTCATGGAAGATTTCGATACTTTTGACGCTATGTTCGTAGGTGTTGTTTCTCCTCGCCTGTAATAAACCGTGTTAGTTTCAGATTTTGACTTTATCCTTCCTAAGGAAAGGATAGCTTCTTGTCCGGCAGAGCCTCGCGAATCTGCCGGATTATTGCATGTTTGTCCGCCCGATTCCCTGACAGATTTACACATAGCGGATTTCCCGTCTTTGCTGCGCTCCGATGATTTGTTGGTGTTTAACGATACGCGCGTTATTCCGGCGCGTCTTTTCGGGTATCGCGGGCAGGCGGCCGTCGAAGCCACGCTTTTTAAATCCGTTGGTCTGAATCAATGGGAAGCTTTGGTTAAGAATGCCAGACGTCTGCATGAGGGCGATACGGTTCAATTCTATCCTCCGAAAGCTCCGCAAGTCGATCCGTTAGAAGCAAAAGTGCTCGGTCGGGGGGAGGACGGAAAAACGGTCGTTTTGGAATTTTTAACAGATCCTTCTTTGCTGTTTGCGGCTTTGGAAAAATACGGCGTGATGCCTCTGCCGCCCTATATTCATCGCGAAAAAGAGGAATATGAAAACGATAAAAGAAATTATCAGACGGTTTATGCCGCCCACGACGGCGCAGTGGCGGCGCCGACGGCAGGGCTCCATTTTACAAAGGAATTGTTGGCGAAGATCGACTCGCTCGGCATTGAAAACGTCAAAATAACGCTACACGTCGGCGGCGGCACGTTTCTGCCGGTCAAAGTCGAAGATACGAAAGATCACGTTATGCACGCCGAATTCGGTCATATTTCGGCGGAAAACGCCCGTTTGATTACGCGGGCAAAGCAATCCGGCCGTCGGATCGTTTCCATCGGGACAACGGCTTTGCGACTGTTGGAAAGCGCCGCTGACGAATCAGGGCAAGTACATTCGTTTAATCAGGAAACGTCCATTTTTATTACGCCGGGATACCGATTTAAAGTAGTGGACGCGCTTTTTACCAATTTTCATTTGCCCTGCTCTACGCTGTTTATGTTGGTCTGCGCGTTCAGCGGGACGGAATGTATGAAAAACGCGTATCAGCACGCTATAAAACATCAGTACAGATTTTTTTCTTACGGCGACGCTTGTTTTTTAGAAAAGAATAATTAAGTACATATAAAAAACTTGCTCTCTATTTTAAATAGTTTTATAAAAAATATATAACAATAAATTAGGAGATTATTGAATGTCTGAAGCTTTTACAAATGAAGATCTGTTAGCCTTTACGACGGAAATAGTATCTTCTCATGTTTCCAGAAATGAAACAACGGCGACAGAATTACCCAAATTAATTCAAGATGTTTATCGTGCGCTGGCTTCTGTAAATAGTACGGAAATAGAACCGGAACACCTGCATCCTGCTGTGCCAATAAAAAAATCCGTTTTTCCGGATTATATTATTTGTTTGGAAGATGGGAAAAAGTTAAAAATGCTGAAGCGCCATTTAAAGACAGCTTATAACATGACGCTTGAAGAATACCGTACCCGTTGGAATTTGCCGGCGGATTATCCGATGGTTGCTCCGAATTACGCTGAACGCAGATCGGGGCTGGCAAAGAAAATAGGTTTAGGCGTGCGTTCCAAAAAATAAGGAAACGCATTAAACGGCTAAATGAAAAAGGCATTACCTTGTAATGCCTTTTTTATAAGGAGGAAAGCTTTTGAATAAAGGAAAAAATTTTTGGGAAACAAAAAAGCTTTCCGAAATGACGCCCGAAGAATGGGAGGCATTATGCGACGGTTGCGGTAAATGCTGTTTGGAAAAGTATGTTTTTGAAGAAGACAATACGCTTGTTTTTACCAATATCGCCTGCCGTTTGCTGAACAGAAAAACGTGTCGCTGTCGCCATTATGCCGATCGGAGCCGATATGTGCCGGAATGCACCCCGATTCGTCCGGAAAAAATCAAGGACTATTACTGGCTGCCAAAAACCTGCGCTTACCGTTTGCTGAACGAAGGAAAGCCGCTGCCGGAATGGCACCCGTTAATCAGCGGGGCTCCGGAAAGCGTGCGGTTGGCCGGTATGTCCGCGGCGGGGCGGTGCGTGTCGCCGAAACCGGAAGAAGAATTTCAGAACTATATAGTGGAGTGGGACGATCTGTGAACGTCGCCGATAAACAGGAAGCAACGGTGTATTTTGAAGGGCGGCCGATCGATTTGACGGTTGAACGGAATAACCGCGCGCGTCGCGTCCGGTTGAAAGTCGGGCGGGCTTCCCGACGGGTTGTCCTTGTTTTGCCTCGTTTGGTTTCTTTGAAAAGGGGTGTTGAATTCGCTCAGAGCAAAGCCGGCTGGATTGTCGGACAGTTGGCGGCTTTGCCGGAAAAGAGGATTTTTCAGGACGGTATGTCTCTTTCTTTTCTGGGACGGGAAAGCGTTGTTCATCACTCGCCCGCCGCTAAAAGAGGCGTTTGGTACGATCAGAACGTGATATGGGTTTCGGGAAAAGAAGAGCATCTGGCGCGCCGAGTGCGGGATTTTCTGAAAAAGGAATTTGCCGCTTACGCTTTGCATAAAGCGCGGGAAACGGCAAATAAAATAAAGGCCAGAGTGCAGAAAGTCACAATCAGAGATACGACGTCCAGATGGGGCAGTTGCAGTCGGACAGGGCATTTGTCTTTATCGTGGCGGTTAGCTTTGGCGCCGCTTTTTGTCGCCGATTATGTCATTGCGCATGAAGTCGCGCATTTGATTCAAATGAATCATTCCGTCGCTTTTTGGCGGTTGGTCGCGGATTTGTCTCCCGATTACAAAAAAGCGGAACAGTGGCTGAAGAAAAACGCCGCTTATCTTTACAGCTTTTCCGCGGAAATTTAGCGGCGCCTGTTTTGCCACCCTTTGGCGGCGCGGCTGTATTTTTCAGACCAGTTATTGTTGATTATGTCCGCCGTCCGGTAGCGCTCGAACAGCGTTTCAAGCAGATATTTTTTTCCGGTTTGCGGCAGAACGTAAATACCGGCGACGGTCGGCGATTTGCAGCCCGTTGTTTCCGGCAGGCTGAACGGTTCGCCGACGATGCGGCAATACGCCATATCCGCAAAAATTCTGGCTTCCATGTATTCTCCGCTGTAACCGAAAGTGTCTGAGAATTCGGCTTGAGCTTGTTTGGCAAAGCGGCTGTAAATCTTTGAAAACAGCTCTTTATGCGGCGTTAAAATAAGGCCTTTGCCGTTTAAGAGATTTTGAAAATCCGACTTTGTTAACGGATTTTTCCACCCACCGCCGAACAATAAGAATGTATCGGGCATTTTTACGGCTTCCGGCACGAACCCGAGCGTATGCACGTAGCTGTAAGCACTCAGATATTCTATTGTTCGAAGCGTGTTTTCAAATCCGTATTCGGAACAAGTTTCTTCAATATTCAGACGATACCAGGCCGGATCGGACGATTTGGGAGGAGACTGCAAATAAAAATTTTTATTTTCGCGCGTTACGGCGATCGTATCGAACAAAACGGATAAAAGTTCGGGTATGATTTCGCCCTTTTGACCGTAAAGACCGTCTTTGTCGCAGGGTTCTGCCTTTTTTATCCGCACGATTCTATCGGCGAAATGATTGAACGGTCCGATGTCCCACCCCGAAACGCTTTCTTTATGGGCGGCGTCTTCGGAAACGACGGTGATGTTGCCCGTGTTGCCGGCATTGCAGAAAGCAACGGGAAAAACGCCTTTTTTCTTTAAATCCCGGCATAAATGCCGGTTATGCACAGGGGCTAAAGGCGCGGCTTCTCCTCCGTTCATCAGATCGTCGGAACGAAAATCGTAAATAACGGGAATATCCGTTTTATTCGCTAAAGAAGCGGCGTCCGCGATTTGCAGCGTATAGGGCGGTTCGCTTCCGGCAACGGAAGGCGGAAAATGATCGCAGGTTTGACCGTGCAGTCCGATGGCGGCGATTTCGCTTTTGTCCGTGCCGGCCTGCGCGCAAAGGACGTTGACCGTTTCGGCGACTAATGAAGTGTATGCCGCCACGGTTTGATCAAAAAAGTCGTTCTTTTTCAGGAATTCCGTTTCGCCGCCGTGAACTGTCAAATCGGAACGCAGACGAAGCATCGCCTGCGTTAACGATTGCGGATATTTGATTGTATACGCGGATAAATCCGTCATTTGTCCGTTGTTGAATTCGGTTAATACCGCATCAACGGCGTCCAACGAATTGCCGGTCATCACTCCGATGGTTTTAACGGGCAAAGTTTTTTCCTATTTTAACGGGATAGGCGTGACTTTATATTGCCCCGGCGCAATCTTAGGTCTGTCCGTTTTAACGCCGTATTCCTGGACAGTTCGCCCGTCGGCGGTTTTCGGAAGTTGAGGTTGTTCCTGTTGTTTGGGCAGGACGAATTTCTTCGGATCGGACGGGAAGGCGTTTTTCTGGAATCTCATCAGCATATATCCCGTTCCGCCGCCGTAAGCCGGTCCGGCGACACCGAAGGAGTAGTTCGCGCCGATGACGCCGTAATCCAAATCGACATAATCAATGGAAAAGACGGTGGAAATCATGGAATCAGCCGTTGTCGTGAATTTGCAGATGTAGCCCGTGTCTTCCAACAGCACATAATCGGCCGATTTGACGAATAACGCGTTTGTCGAAGTTAAACAAGAGGGACGAACGGCGTTATAATGCATATTGTAATCAAAGACGACATCAATAATTTGTTCGTCTTTTTTCAGTTTAACGCTTAATAATTTAGCCGAATCAATCACGACGGTCGCCGGAGTGACGCCGGCTTTGATATTGAATTGAATATAGTTTTCAAAACACATTCTGGAAGATCGATCGGCATCGCAGATCAGGATTGTCGAATCCAAATTATTATCAAACAAATTAAGCAGGCTGTTGTATAAAAATTCCCGCGTCATGCTTGTTCTGGCGGGCGCGCATTGCTGTGAACGGCAAACAATGACGGACGATGTGGCTTTAGGCGTGATGATGGTTCGCTGCGCAAAAGGATCAGGCAGTCCCCAGTTCATATTGCACGCGCTGAAAAGCAGCGTAACAGTTGCTAACGCCAACGTTTTCAAAGAAAAAAGCAAATATTTCGGCACATCGAACCTCTTTGTTTGACCTGTTTATTTTGGTCAGAATAACAGCAGTTTGTTACGAAAAGATAAAAAAAGAGGCAGAAAACACAGTTTTTTTATCTGTGAAAGAGGGGATCATTTGACTTTTTGGCGCTTGTTTTCACGTTCTTTTGTCTTTTCCCGCACCCATTCGTCGGATTTTTCCTGTGAATTGGCTTCCCAACGCTGATTAAACAATTTTTGGTGTTGCTGCGCGTAGCCGGGGTCGTTTACAAAAATATCGCAGACTTCCTCATTTTTGCGAACAGCCGGCTCTGTCCAGTTTAAAGAACCGCTGGAAACCGAAACGCCGTCATAAATCGCGACTTTTGTATGCATGATTCTTTTATGCGAGTGCACGCGCAAAGGAATTCCCGCCGCAATCAAATCCCAAATGCGCGAAGATCCGCCCGCAGCCTGTAATTTGTCGGTTAAGACGCGCACTTTAACGCCGCGATGATGCGCGTCAATCAAAGCCTTTATCAGGCGTTTGTTGTTGATGGCGTAAACGGAAACGTCTATATAATCCGCGGCGCCGTCAATCAGTTCGGCAAGCTTTGTTTCGCAGGCTTCTTCTTTTAAAACAAAAGCTTCCGCATGCAACGCGAAAGGAAGCAACAAAAAGAAAAAAAGAGGGCAAACAAAACGATGAAACATTTGCCCTCTCCTTTAAACTCTTTTTGCGGTTCTGCGTTTAAAATTTGTTTTTGGCGGTGTATTTTCCGATATTGTCGTTGCTGCCGATAAATTTACCGTCAACGAACATTTGCGGAAAATGCGTGTAATTCGTGTACTGACGAATGCCGTCATATAAAGCGGGATCCGATAAGACGTCCACGCTTTTATAGTTTATGCCCGCTTCCCGCAATCGTTTTGACGCGTCTGCCGAAAAAGCGCATTTCGGGTTGGCAGGGGTTCCTTTCATAAACAAAACGATATGATTGTCTTTGAGTTCGTGTTGAATGCGCACAAGAGCTTCATTTTTAGTCATCATGATTTCCTTTGGAAAAAAGATCAAAACATTTGTCGGTTCCCGACGTTTTCTTATCTGCCGCCGTTCGGCAGATCTGCACTCTTTCGTTTGAAGCTTTGTTCAGTATAACGCAAACGGGAAATAAACAAAAGTCCTAATCTTCCAAAACGCGTTCGGTCGGTGCCGGTTGCGGCGCGACGGACGGTTCGCTTGGCTGTTGTTCGGGAACGGACGGCGCCGCGGCTTCCTGAGGAACTGTTTCCGGGGGGGGAGCGACAGATTCTTTCGGAGTTTCCGATATTTTCTGTTCTGCCGGTTCGCGAATGAGTTCCGGTTGTTTCAGTTCTCTTTCAGGTTCCTTTTCTTTTTGGAGCTTCTTTTTTGATTTATTGGGATTCGGCTTGCGTTCCAGATAAATAAAGGTTTCAACTTCGCCTTCATCGTTGACGTGTTCGACAAGCGTTTCTTTGACTATATCCAATTCATCGGCGTTAGCGGGCGGAGGAGGCGGCGTTTTTTTACGCATTTCTTCACGTTCGGCTTCTTCCTGTCTGCGGCGTTCCTCTTCTTCCGCTTTTGCTTTCGCGGCTCTTTCCGCGGCTCTGGCTTTAGCTTGCGCTTCTTTGGCCGCTTTGATTCGCGCTTCGGCTTCCGCTTTGGCTCGGGCTTCTTCTTCGGCCTTTAACCGACGAGCCTCTTCCTCGGCTTTTGCGCGCGCTTCCGCCGCGGCCTGCGCCTTTGCTTTGGCTTCCTGAGCTGCTTTAAGCTTTTCGTCGATTTCAGCTTGGATCTTAGCTTCCTCTTCTTCAATCGCTTTTGCTTCGGCTTCAGCTTTTAACCGTGCGTCTTCCGCGGCCTGTGCGCGCGCCTGAGCGGCGGCTAAAGCTTTTTCTTTAGCTTCCTGAGCCGCTTTGATTTGTTCTTCGGCGGCGGCGATAGCCTGTTCTTCTTCCGTCATTGAAGGCTGCGCCGGCGTTTCGGAAGCTGCCAGTTCCGGAACGGGCAGAATTTGTTCTGTAACAGAGGCTTGCGTTTCAGGCTGTTGCATCGGTTCCGCAACGGGCAGGTTTTCCGTTTCCAAAGCAGGCAGTTCCAAAACTTCAACCTGCGCGGCCGGAGCGGCCTGCGGCGCGACGGCTTCTTCCGGTTGTTGTTCGGGAAGCGCTGTTTGCGGCGCCGAATTATCGTTGACGGTCGGCGGCAACAGTTCCAACGTTGTTGTCTGACCCTCTTTTATGTTTGTCGTTTTCCATTTGTTCTGAGCGTCCGAATCCATTTTCGGCAGAACAATCGGTGCCGGCAGTTTTCCGAAATCATCGGAAATGACGTCGACTGCGGGCATTTCCGGTTCGGGCTGTTGTTCAACGGGAACTGCGGGCATTTCAGGTGTTGCGGACGGTTCCATAAACGGTACCGCGGACGGTTCCATAAACGGTTCTGCGAACTGCCCTTCAACGACGGGAGCTGTTTCTGTTCCGGGAATTGGGAGCGGTTCCGGCGGCAAAGGAATAATATCGGCTCCTTTTTCTTCCGGCGGTAAGGGAACAATATCCGTCACTTTTTCTTCCGGAACGGGGACAAAATCAGGCGTTTTGTCTTTTGCTGATTTTCCTTTTGAAGCGGACGGGGTATCCATAAACGACGGCGGAGCGACAAAACTAATTTTGGAAGAACTGAAATTCTCTTCTTCTTTCTTTAATTGTTCGTCCAACGACGCCATATAAGCTTGTCCGCCGTTTTCCAGCCAATTTGTATAAAGCTTTTTGAAATCAAGCGGTTTCGAAAAATCTTCTATTTTTGAAGACGACAACCACGTATTGATTTGATTCTGCTCTTCGCGGGCATACGATAAAGCGGCAAAATCAGGCGGCTGACAAATATCTGCCGTGTTGCCCAAAACATGACGGTCTATCAATGTCGCTATATCGCAGGGCGTTACGTTGATTTGCGCTTTGCCTTTGGGTTTATAAACGCCGAAAACGGTTGTCATATTGTTTTTAAAAGCATACAGCCGTGTTTCAATGAGGGATAATTTGGACATTTCCGTTTTTTCTTTTTGAATGTCGGCGCCTTTATCCCCATGAATGACGATAGTCGTCTTGTTCAGCAGATCGGCTTTTTCCAAATCTTTGATCAGATAGTTGATTTGAGCGTAGGTGCAAAACAGTTGCTGATTATAGTTTTCCCAACGTTTTAATTCTCCGCCCAATTCTGTTTTTTCCGTATACGGCGCGTTGCTCCGCCAGGAAAGAGGATCCGTTTTTAGCTGGCAATTTTGATCGTAAACGTAGGGGTAATGAGGCAAATCCAGATGCGCGAAGAACACATTCTTGCCGGAAGCGTTTAAGATGTCGTGCCTCATATGTGTCAGAACCAACGGCTGTCCGATCGGCAAAGATTTTGACAGCGGGTTGCCGATGAACGGCAATGAAGGCGTATTCGTTAAATCTTTTGTTTTTTTGTAAACGTATTCCGTAACCTTTTTGCCGAACGGAGTGGAATAAAGCCAATGTCCCGCCAACAGCATCATGCGCGAAGTCGTTGATAATCCCGTTTGGTACAGCGCGCCGATGGGAGCCGGATAGGTTACGCAGTTTGAAATTTCCTTTTCGCCGGCGTCTGCGCAGAAATTGAAGGGGAAAGATTGGTAAATGTTTAAGTGGTATCCTTTGTCTTTTAAAGCCTTAAATAAATCGTTTCGGGTTGCGCTGACTTGCGCGTCGTTGGCTCCGATATAATAAAAAGAACCGCTATAGCTGAATAAATCGTCTCCTATTTCCGTCAGAGAAGGATTTAAAAAGTTTCCAATATTACGGTATTTTTTCGGATAGCGCAGATACGCGGACGGATAAAACGTAAATTTATTCGTCTGATAAAAAGCGGAAATAAAAGAAGGCGAATGAGGCGTGTCTTCCGGATTGGAATCTTTGGGGATTAATGTTTGCCAGCTTTCCGCGGACGCGTTATATCCCGTATGATCCGCCAAAATCAGATAAACAAGGTTTTCTGTTTTTTCTTCGGGCGAATTGACTTCGGCCGTTTGAATTTTTTCGGGTATGGTTTGTTTTGACGCCGTGTTCAGCAACATAAAAATGGCGACTAAAATGGGCAGAGACAAAAAGGCCATCGCCCCGCCTTTGAACATATGCAGCAAAATCAGGAAAAACAGGAAAGAAACGCCGGCAATAATCAGATTGCCGTTGCCCGATATGTACAGCAGAGTGTCTTTCGGTAAAAAAGCGAGATGTTGTACCAAATAGTTGCCGATGTTAAACGGGAACAATAATCCCAAAATATAGGCAACCATTCCCCCCGCGATTGCGGCGATGAAAACTCTGGCCAAAAAACGCCAGAAAGAAAGCAGGAACAGACAGGCAAAAGAAAAAACAAGCAAGGCAAAGCAGTTAAACAAAACTTCCGGCAGGATTTCGTTGTTTACAAGCAGAGGATATTTGTTTTTATGCAAAAACAGCAAAAAAGCATACGTCATCAGGAAAAATAAGAACAACGAAGCGTGCAAATAAAACGATACGGAAGATTCGTCTTTTCGGGCGGCTTTTCTGATCTTGGATTTATTATGTTTTTGTTCGATGCGCTCTGTTTCTGTCGTCTCTGTCATATCAGTTTTCCGTTAAAAGAGATAACTCTAGTATTTATTCATAGACTCGCATAAGCTATAAGTCAATTTTTCCTTTAATATAAGAGTCAGATATTTATGTCATTTAATCTTGTTTTAAACAATGCGGTTCGTTTGCACGAGCAGGGACGGTTGGACGAAGCGGAGGCAATGTATCGCCAATTA
Organism: Alphaproteobacteria bacterium; assembly: GCA_017616015.1. Taxonomy (GTDB): domain Bacteria; phylum Pseudomonadota; class Alphaproteobacteria; order CAAGCB01; family CAG-977; genus UBA11549. Next base: position 17,469 of record JAFZYY010000018.1, read on the forward strand.
CTGGAAATATCGCCTGAACAGACGGACGTTTTGCACCTGTTGGGCATGTTGGCTCTGCAGAAGAAATCTTTTGATTCGGCCATAGAATTATTATACAAAGCCGTCCGTCTGGCTCCTGAAGTCGTCTCTTATGAATTTACGCTGGCGCAGGCGTTGCAGGATTCGGGACACCCGAAAGAGGCTCTGGAGCATTACAAATCGGTTCTGGCCAAAGACGATTCGCTGCCGGAAACGTATCATAACATGGGGATTATCTACCGCTTTGAAGGGGATATCGCCGAATCCAAAAAAAATTTTCAGAAAGCGCTTGAACTGCGGCCGGATTTTTCTTCCGCTTATGTGAATTTGGCGCTGATCGAACGCGACGAAGGCCATTTTGAACAAGCGCTGGCTTTGCTGGAAAAGGCTGTGGACTCGGATCCCGACAGCGCGGAAGCTTATGCGCAAATCGCCGTAACGCATCGTCTGTCCGGGGATTTCGATCAAGCGCTTCGGTACTATGAAAAGGCTTTGTCTTTAAACGGAACTAATCCGATTTATTGGAACGGAATGGGCATTACGTTTGAAGAATTGGATCGTCTGGACGATGCGTTTCATGCGTATTGTCAGGCGATCGGTATCGATTCCGGGTATCCGGACGCGTATAACAACAGAGCGAACGTGTTGGTCAAAATGGGAAAGCATTGGCAGGCGGAAGACGATTATAAAAAAGCGGTCAGGCTTGATCCCCAATATGCTTCAGCTTTTAACAATCTGGGGGCTTTGCTATACGATCAGGAACGTTACGAAGAGGCTTTGGAATGTTACCGTAAAGCTTTTATCATTAATCCCAAACAGGCGGAAACGTGTTCCAATCTGGCAATGGCAGTCAAAGAAGCCGGTGATCCGGCAGAAGCGGTCGGGCTTTATTTTACTGCGTTGCATTTGAATCCGGCGCTGACGAAAATTCATCATTATCTGGCGCAGGCTCTTTATGATCTTTATCAAAGCGAACAAAACGACGCCAGGGAAACCGCCGTGAAATTGGCGCAGAAATGGGTTCAGTTCTTTCCGGATAATCCGATCGCCGCCCATGTCTGTAAAGCGTTGGAAGGCGGTACGCTTGAACGCGCTTCGGACGAATATGTGCGCGAACTGTTTGATTCTTTTGCGGAATCGTTTGAATCAACTCTGAAGAAAATTTCTTATCGCGTGCCGGATTTACTGGCAGCGGAGATGGAAAAATTTCCGGCTGGACTGCGGATTTTGGACGCCGGCTGCGGCACGGGCATCAACGCAAGTGTTTTAAAGACACATGCCGTAACTCTGACAGGGGTGGATTTATCCGAAAAAATGATAGCCGCGGCAAAAGAAAAGAATTTGTACGATCGTCTGGAAGCGGACGATATCGTTCAATTCTGCCGGCAAAATCCGGATTCTTTCGACTTTGTTGCAATGGCGGACGTCGCATGTTATTTTGGCAAGCTGGAACCGTTGATGGAAGCCGTTTCCATGGCGCTGACGGAAAAAGGCGCCGTTTTTCTGACTGTGGAAAAACTTTCTTCCGATCAGGAATACGCTTTGCGATCGTCCGGACGTTTTGCGCATTCGGAATCCTATCTGGAAACGGTTTTGCGGTCTGCCGGTTTCGGGGAAAAAAGCATGACGCCAGCCGTTCTGAGAGAGGAAAACGGCCGTCCCGTCGAAGGGATAGTGGTCGTCGCTGAAAAAAACGGTGAAATGATAAACACAAATCTGGACAATGATGACAAGAAAGACTAAAATCCTCGGCAGTATGTTAGGGCTTTCCCTGATAACTGTATTTTTTTTGACACTGATATGGAGAAAACCAATGCCCCAGTATAACTGGAATGAAGTTTCCGATGCGGACGTCGAAGTCCTGATTAAAAAAGTTAACGCTCTGTCTTCCTTTGAAATGTTTACTCCGGGACGCTGCCGTTTTGTCGTAGCGGATCTGCCGTTTTATTCCCATTTCAAATTATTGCGGGCGACAACGTTTTCTTCTATTCCGCCCGTGACGATGCAGTATCTGATCGCCGGCTCCGGCGCTGATGCCGAAGTGATCAAAATGAATGGAACTCGCGATCCGATTTTTGAAAACAATTCGCGCGCCGGTTTGATTCTGAACGCCCAAACGGTTGTGCCGTACGCGACATTCGTTTTGGACGCCGTCCAGACGGAAGAAGGCACTCTGCGTCTGGTCGAAAAAGTTGACGAAGACACTTTCTCCAATACGCCGACACCGCAGCAGCGCAAAGATGTCACCCATTTGATCCGTCCGGCAAAAGTAACCGAAACGGCAAACGGGTTTGATTTGGACGTGATTATGCTGTACGGCGATTCGATCTATCGCGCCGATCTGGAAGTCAAAAAAGACGGATTTATCGAAATCAAAAATGAAGAATTGTTGGCCGAAGGTTTACCGATTCGTCCGATTTTCTTAGAGTAATAATGTTTTATCGCGTCGCGGAAATCGTTAAACGTCTGAATCTGGATTTGGAATTCATTTCCAGCGGGAATTGCGTTGACTACTCTCCGGTAACGGGGGAGCAGATAGCTTCATTTCCGCTTGGTGACGCAGAACGTATCCGGACGATTATTGAGCGGTCAAAACGGGCTTTTGGCGAATGGCGTCAGGTAGAGCCGAACGAGCGTAGCGCTTTGTTGCGTTTGTTCGGAGAAGAGTTGCGTGCCAACAAAGAAGATCTGGCTCAGCTGGTCGTCATCGAAACGGGCAAGATTTACTCTACGGCGCTGAAAGAAGTCGAACGCTCCATTGAAATCTGCGATATGGTCGCTGACATTCAGCACAGCATGTCCGGCTTTTCCATACCGACGCAGGGCAGGCATCTGGTCGTTTCGGAAGTTTGGCAGCCGTTGGGACCGGTGGTTGTGATCACTTCTTTCAATTTCCCGATGCGCGTTTGGGTGCTGAACGCTTTGTTGGCGTTGGTGTGCGGCAATTCCGTGATTTGGCGTCCCTCCCGCAAGGCGACGCTGATCGCTTTCGCGGTCAATTCTTTATTGCGTCGGGCAAAGGCCAGAGCGGCGGCAAATTGCCCCGAATATCTGTCCCAGATCGCGATTTGCAATCATGAAGACGCTGTCGTTTTGGCGGAAAGCAATGATGTGCCGCTGTTATGCGCGACGGGATCTCCCGTTATGGCGCGCCGTCTGCAAAGCAAGGTCGGGCAGCGTCTGGGGCGCAGTATTCTGTCCGTCGGCGGAAATAACGCCGCGGTGGTAACGCCGTCCGCCGATATAAATTTGGCCATTGCTCAGGTAGTGAACTCTACCATTGCCGATGCGGGGCAAAGATGCACGTCGTTACATCGTTTGTTCTGTCATTCGTCGATTTACGATGAATTCGTCAATCGGCTGAAAGAAGCGTTCAATACGGTGCATGTTGATTCTCCGTTTGAACGCCGAAGCCAGCTCGGCCCCCTGATCGATAAAGAAGCGTTTGATATTATGCGATTGCAGTTGGAGCAGGCAAAGGTGGAAGGCGGCGTTGTTTTCGGAGGAGAACGTATGGACGTCGGGTTATACAAAGGCGCCTATTATGTTCAGCCGGCTCTTGTCGAAATGCCCAAACAAACGGGAACGGTAAAAACGGAATTGTTGGCGCCGGTGCTGTATGTGATGCGCTATGACGATCTGAAGGAAGCCGTTGCGGGAATTAACGAGTTTTCACAAACTTTGCTGGCCGGAATCTTTTCCAACGATTTGAAAGAAACCGGATATTTCTGCTCAATGGACGGTGTTGAATCTTCCGCCGCGATTGTTAATGCGGGCATGGTCGGCTATGACATGGCGGCGATGTTTACCAGCGGTAAAGACGCGCGCAGTTTCGCGACGGACGTCTGGCGGCCGTTTATGCAGTCAAAGACTTGCCTGACGAACTATAATTTTTAGGATATTTTCCCCGATAAACGGTTGCTTAAGCCGTGATAAAAAAGCTATAAAAGGAAACGGCGGAGCGGCTGAAAAATGAATTTTTTAAAAACATCAAAAAGAATTTTGACAATGGCGGGAATAGCGGTTGTATTGTTGCTGTCTTCGTGCGCTTCAAACAAAGCGTTTGACCCTGAAGTGACGCCGCCGGAAACGCTGTATAATCACGCGTTGGATTTATTGCTGAAAGATCGGGAGTATTCCAAGTCGGCAAAGGCGTTTGACGAAATCGACCGTTATTATCCGTATTCCCGATGGGCTTTGCGCGCGCAGATCATGGAAGCCTTCGCTTATTACGTCCGACGGGATTACGATGAGGCGGTCATCGTGATCGACCGGTTTTTGCAGCTGTATCCCGGCAATTCGTTCGCGTCGTATGCTTATTATCTCAAAGCGCTGTGCTATTACGCACAAATATCCGACACACAGCGGGATCAAAAAATGACGCAAATGGCGTTGGATTCTTTGACTGAGGTTATCAGACGCTTTCCTGATACGCCGTATGCTGAGGACGCTAAACAGAAAATTTTATTGGCGCGAGATTATCTGGCGGCGAAAGAAGTCAATATCGGGGTGTATTATTTAAAACAAAACGCGCATATCGCCGCGATGAACCGCTTTACGAACGTGATTCAGAATTATCAGACGACGCAACACGTTCAGGAAGCCTTATACCGTCTGACCGAAACGTATCTGATTTTGGGACTGGACGAGGAAGCGCAGAAAAGCGCGGCTGTTTTGGGATTCAACTATCCGTCGAGTCCGTGGTACGCGCGGGCGTACGATTTGATGAAAGAGTACGTCCCCGCAAGTATCGCTCCGCAAAAGAAGGACTGAAAATCGTGCTGGCGCGTCTGTCCGTTCGAGATGTTGTTTTAATCGAAAGGCTTGATCTGGATTTTGCCGGCGGTTTGTGTGTCTTTACGGGCGAAACGGGTGCCGGAAAGTCGATTTTGCTGGATTCTCTGGCGTTGGCGACCGGAGCGCGCTCCGACAGTTCTCTGGTTCGTTTCGGGGCCAAACAGCTGTCAGTCGGTGCGGAGTTTATCCTGCCCGAAGCTCACGCTGTTTACGCTCTTCTGGCGGAGCAGGGGATAGACTTCGATCCGAAAGACAGCCTTTTTTTGCGCCGCGTCGTTTCCGCGGACGGCAAAGGGCGCGCTTTCATCAACGATCAGCCGGTCAGCGCGGGACTGTTGCGGCAGGTCGGGAATTTACTGGTTGAAATTCACGGACAATTCGCGACGCACGGGCTGTTGAACACGGCGACGCATCGGGGCGTTCTGGATTCTTATGGCGTTTCTGAGGAATTAAGGGAAGCCGTTAAACAAACCTATCAGAATTGGCAGGACAAAACCGCCGAAAAGCAGAAAGCCGAAGCCGATTTAACTCGGGCGCAGGCGGAAGAGGATATTTTGCGTCATTCGGTTGAAGAATTGCGTAAATTCGCGCCCGTCGTCGGTGAGGAACAGGAGCTTTCCGAGCGCCGCGCGATGATGATGAACGCGGAAAAAATCGCCGAAGGATTGAACGGCGCGCGGGCGGCCTTGTCCGACGACAATATCGACCGTGTTTTGCGTCAGGCGCAGAGATCTTTGGAAAGCGTTTCCCGTTTCGGCGAAGGGCGGTACGAATCCGTGATCGAAATTCTGGATCGGATCATGGCTGATTTGAACGAGGCAACCTCGGCCGTCGAAACATTCTGCGACGAGTTGGAATTTGATCCGCGCGCGCAGGAAGCTGTCGAGGAACGACTGTTCGCTTTGCGGTCTTTGGCGCGCAAGCATCAGGTGACGGCGGACGAACTGCCGGATCTGCTGACCGGTTTCGAACGAATTTTGAACAATCTGGAAAAGGACGGAGAGGAACTTGTCCTGTTGGCTAAGCAGGAAGAGGAAGCTCGTCTGAAATATCTGGAAGTGGCGCAGGCTCTTTCTTCGGCAAGACAAAAGGCGGCCGCAAAACTCGACGCGGCGGTGAAAAAGGAGCTGCCACCGCTGAAGCTGAACAAGGCGGATTTTAAAACGGAAATCGAGCGTCTGCCCGAAAGCCTGTGGAACGCGGACGGCCTGGACAAGGTCGTGTTTACGGCGTCGACGAACGCGGGAACGCCTTTGGCGCCGATCGCAAAAATCGCTTCGGGCGGGGAGTTGGCGCGTTTCATGCTGGCGCTGAAAGTCAATCTGGCGGCGGCGGAAAAAATTCCGACGCTTGTTTTCGACGAGGTGGATTCGGCAATCGGCGGAGCGACGGCTTCGGCGGTCGGGGAACGGTTGGCGCGATTGGCGGCGCAGGATTGTCAGGTGCTGACGATTACGCATTCGCCGCAGGTAGCTTCGTTCGGCGCGCATCATTTCCGCGTGCGGAAATCGGAAGAGGACGGCAAGGTTTTAACCGCCGTTGTCGAGTTGGACGACGCCGAACGGCGCGAGGAAATCGCCCGTATGCTGTCGGGGGCGGAAATCACGGACGCTTCCCGCGCGGCGGCGGACGAGTTATTGAAAAACAGGAGCGATCTTAAATGACCGAAACGCCCGTTGCTCTTTTAACCGAATTGGAAGCTGCCGCCGAATTGGCTTTTCTGGCAAAAAAAATGGCGGAGTTGGATCAGGCGTATTATCAAAACGACGAACCGCTGGCAACCGACGCCGAATACGACGCGTTCAAGCGGCGCAACGAGGAAATCGAAAAACGCTTTCCGCATCTGGTGCGGGCGGATTCTCCGTCTAAAAAAGTCGGGGCGAAAGCGTCCGACGATTTTGAAAAAGTCGTTCACAGCGTGCCGATGCTGTCGCTTGCGAACATCTTTTCCTATGAGGAAATCAACGAGTTCGTCGACCGTATCCGCCGCTTTCTGGGATTGCCGGACGGGGCGGCGTTGGAATTTATGGCGGAACCGAAGTTGGACGGATTGTCTTTTTCCGCATTGTATATTAACGGGAAATTCGTCCGCGGGGCGACGCGCGGCGACGGCGCGGTCGGTGAGGACATCACCGAAAATCTGAAAATGATCAAAGACTTGCCGCAGACGTTGCGTTCAACGGATTTATTGGGAAACGATATTCCCGAACGTCTTGAAATCAGGGGCGAAGTCTTTATGAACAAGGCGGACTTTTTCGCGTTGAACGAAGCGCAGGCGGCCAAAGGCAAAAAGGTTTTCGCCAATCCGCGCAACGCGGCAGCCGGTTCTTTGCGCCAGCTTGACCCGAGAATCACGCGCGACAGGCGTTTGTCTTTATTCGGCTACACCTTTGGCGAAGTGTCCGAAGAAAAATGGTCGACGCATTCGGAATATCTGGAAAAAATCAAGTCGTGGGGCTTTCCGGTCAATCCCGAAAACAGGCTGTGCAAAACGCCGCGGGACATTGCCGATTACTTTACGTCTTTGGGCGAGCGGCGGTCGTCGCTGGCGTGCGACATCGACGGCGCGGTGTATAAGGTCAATCGCCGCGATTATCAGGAAAGATTAGGTTTCGTCGCGCGTTCTCCCCGTTGGGCGATAGCGCACAAGTTTCCGGCGGAGCAGGCGCAGACGGTTTTGAAAGACATTCGCGTTCAGGTCGGGCGCACGGGCGTTCTGACGCCGGTCGCGGATTTGGAACCGGTCAACGTCGGCGGCGTGATGGTGTCGCACGCGACGTTGCATAACGAGGACGAAATCAGACGCAAAGACGTTCGCGTCGGTGATCTGGTTGTCGTTCAGCGGGCGGGGGACGTGATTCCGCAAATCGTTCGGGTTGTTTTGGAAAAGCGGCCCGAAAATTCCGTTCCGTTCGTTTTCCCGACAAAATGTCCCGTTTGCGGATCGCACGTCGTCCGCGACGAGGATCAGGCGGCGCAACGGTGTTCCGGCGGTTTGGTCTGTCCGGCGCAAGCGGTGGAAAAACTAAAGCATTTTGTGTCGCGCGACGCTTTGAATATTGAAGGATTTGGCGCGAAAAACACGGCGTTTTTCTTTGAGCGGGGCTGGATTAAAACGCCGGGCGACGTGTTTGAGCTGGAGGAAAAATACGGCGCGGACATTCGAAAACTGGAAGGTTGGGGCGACAAATCCGCCGACAATCTGTTTTCCTCGATTCGCAAAGTGCAAAACGGCGTCGGGCTGGACAAGTTTTTGTTCGCTTTGGGGATTCCTCAAATCGGACAGGCGACGGCGCGTCTGTTGGCCGCGCATTATTTGAGCATGGCGGAGCTGACCGCGCAAATCGACGCCGCGCAGGATAAGGAATCGGAAGCGTATCAAACTCTGACTTCAATTGAAAGCATCGGCGAAGTTGTCGCACAGGAGTTACTTGATTTCTTTGCGGAGGACCACAACCGTCGCGAAGTGGCGCGTTTGTTGACGTTGATTCGGGTCAACGATTTTGTTCCGCCGAAACGGGACGACAATCCTTTGGCGGGGAAAACGGTTGTCTTTACGGGGACTCTGCCGACTCTGACCCGCAGCGAAGCGAAGGCGAAAGCGGCAGCCGTCGGCGCAAAAGTCGCGGGCTCCGTTTCCAAAAAAACGGACTTTGTGATCCTTGGCGCCGATGCCGGTTCAAAGGCTAAAAAGGCGCAGGAACTTGGGATTCAAACGCTTTCCGAGGACGAATTCATCGCCTTGTGTAACAATCAGAAACAATAAGTTATTCGCTTTTAAGAAAAAAACGACCTACCTTTAGAGTATCGGATCACGTTACGATGAAAGGAGGTTGCCATGAAGTTGTTTGTTCTGTCCGCTTTGCTGATGCTGACGGCTTTTAATGCGCGCGCCTCCGAAGATCAGTCTTTTCTGCTGGCGATGGATTATTCCGTTTACGCGCGTCTGGCGCAAAACGATACTTTCGGCACGGTGAAGAAGGCTTTAAACGAAAATCCGTATGAAAAGAGAAGCGATGCCGTCGCGGAACAAAAGCCCGTTCAAAACGGCGAAAAGTACACGGTTAAAGATTTAAAATCGCGGCCGCGCAACCTGATCGGCGGCGGATTCGTCAATACGAACGACCGCGTGGCCGTCGGTGCTTTCGCCGGCTATCAGTACGACGAAATCAACGAGGACAAGCTCAACGAAGCGTATTCCCTGACAATCAACGTCAATATCGCGCTTTAATTTTCCTGCCGGTAAGTGGCCAGAAACTCTTTCAGCCGTCCGAGCGCTTTTTCCAGATCGTCCGTCCGGGGCAGGAAAACAACGCGGAAGTGGTCCGGTTTTTCCCAGTTGAAGCCTGTTCCGTTGACCAACAAAATCCGCTTGCTCATCAGCAAATCCAGCACGAATTTCTGATCGTCAAGAATGTTGAATTTCGCCGTGTCGATTTTCGGGAACATATAAAGCGAGCCTTTCGCCTTGACGCAGGAAATGCCCGGAATGTCGTTTAACAGTTTGTGGCACAACGTGCGCTGTTCGTACAATCTTCCCCCCGGCTTGACTAAATCGTTGATGCTCTGATAGCCGCCCAGAGCGGTTTGAATCGCGTATTGTCCGGGCACGTTGGAGCACAGCCGCATATTTGCCAGCAAATCCAGACCGTCGATATAGTCCTCGGCCATTTTCTTGTTGCCGCTCAGAATCATCCACGCGGCGCGGAAACCGCAGGAACGATAGTTCTTCGAAATGCCGTTATAGGTCACGCAGAACGTGTCTTTGATTAATGAGGCCAGCGACGTATGCGTGACGCCGTCATACAGAATCTTGTCGTAAATTTCGTCGCAGAAAACGGCGATTTTATGCTTTTCCGCCAACGCCGCGATTTTTTCCAGCAGTTCTTTCGGATAGACGGCGCCGGTCGGATTGTTCGGATTGATGATGACGATGCCTTTTGTTTTCGGCGTGATTTTGCTTTCGATGTCCTTCAGGTCGGGATACCAGTCGGATTCTTCGTCGCAGACGTAATGGACGGGTTTGCCGCCGGCCAGACAGATTGCCGCTGTCCATAAGGGATAATCCGGCGCGGGGACAAGGATTTCGTCGCCGTTGTTCAAAAACGCTTCCATACTCAATAAAATCAGGTCGGAAACGCCGTTGCCCAGATAGATGTCGTTGATTTGCACGCCGTCGATGTGCTTTTGCTGGCAATAGTGCATGACGGCTTTACGGGCGGGGAAAATGCCTTTGGAATCGGAATAGCCGTCCGAAAAGGGAATGTTCAAAATCACGTCTTTGATGATTTCTTCGGGCGCGTTCAAATCGAATGCCGCCGGATTGCCGATGTTGAGCTTTAAGATTTTATAGCCGGCTTCCTCCAGTTGATTGGCGGCTTTTAAGACGGGGCCGCGAATCTCGTAATGAACGCCGTCCAGACGGGACGATTTTTGAAATTCTCTCATTGTTAAAGCTCCTTATATCTGTATGCGCTGTAAGCATATAACTAAAGCGATTCCGAAGGAAGCTCTTTATCTTCGGATTGCAAAATTTTAATGGCACAGCGCAGACCGTCAACAGCGGCGGACATGATGCCGCCCGCGTATCCGGCACCTTCGCCGCACGGGTAAAGCCCTTGAATTGAAACGCTCTGCAACGTCGCGGAATCGCGTAACATGCGCACGGGCGACGACGTTCTGGTTTCCGCGCCGGTCAAAATGGCGTCATGTGCGGTAAACAGCCGGATCTTCCGTTCAAGTTTTTTAAAGCCGAGTTTATAGGACTCAATAACGAAATCGGGCAAAACGGCGCGCATGTCGGCCATTTGCACTCCGGGACGGTAAGACGGTATCACTTCGCCGAATTTGACGGTTTCCTTGTCGTGCAGAAAATCGATGACCCTCTGCACCGGAGCGCGGAACAACCCGCCGCCCGCTTTGAATGCGTTTTCTTCGATTTTGCGCTGAAATTCGACGCCGGCCAACGGGTGGTCCGAGCCGAAATCCTCCGGTTTCACGTCAACCAGCAAAGCGCTGTTCGCGTTGTCTTTGTCGCGGGCGTATTCGCTCATGCCGTTGGTGACAAGGCGTCCTGCTTCGGAAGCCGCCGCGACGACGACGCCTCCCGGACACATGCAGAACGTGTAAAGTCCGCGTCCGTTGCTTAAGTGGACGGCCAGTTTATAGTCGGCCTGTCCGAGGACGGCGCGCGGCTTGACCATGCCGTACTGGCTTTTGTTGATGAATTTCTGCGGGTGTTCGATGCGCGTGCCGATCGCAAAGGGCTTTTGAATCATCTGCACGCTTCTGGCGTACAGCATTTCAAACGTGTCGCGCGCGCTGTGCCCGACGGCCAGAATGACGCTGTTTGTCGGGATTTCTTCAAGGCTTCCGTCGGGATTCCTGACCTGAACGGCAATCAGGCGGCCGTCTTTGACGATTAAATCCGTCAGCCGCGTTTCAAAGCGGTATTCCCCGCCCAGAGTCATGATTTTACGGCGGATATTGCCGACCATGTAGGACAGCTTGTCCGTCCCGATGTGCGGCTTTGCCAGATACATGATTTCGGGAGGGGCGCCGGCGGCGATGAACTCCTCCAAAACTTTGCGGGTGAAAGCGTCCTTTTTGATGCCGGTTGTCAGTTTTCCGTCCGAAAAGGTTCCCGCGCCGCCTTCGCCGAACTGCACGTTCGAATCTTCGTTCAGCTCGCCGATTTTCCAGAAGCGATTCACGTCTTTGCGGCGTTTGGAAACGGTCTTTCCGCGTTCGATCAAAATCGGATTCGCGCCGGCCTGAGCCAGTAAAAGCCCGGCCATCATACCGGCGGGACCCGTTCCGATAATCACGGGACGCAAAGAGTTCTTCGGATTCCAAACCGGTTCCGGGAATCGTTCTTCCGCTTTTAACAGGCAGATGTCCCGATAAGGGCAGGTTTTAACCGCTTCCTCTTCGTCGCCGTCCAATGTCAGATCGAAAGAGAAAAGGACGCTCAGGTTTTGCTTTTTGCGCGCGTCGACGGACTTTTTGGCAATACGAAAGAAAACGATATTGTCAAAGCCGGTCAGTTCCGCGACATAAGCCTGCAGGTCGTCCGGTACGGCTTTCGGTCTGAAGGAAACATTGGAAACGCGGATCATGTTTTGTTTTTTAATCTTTCAAATCGGAAGTGCAATGCGGGCACTTGGTCGCTTTGATCGAGATTTCGGAATCACAGTACGGGCATTTCTTCGTCGTCGGTTCCGCGGGAGCCGGAGCGGCTTCTTCTTTCTTGTCCAGTTTTTCCTGCAGGGTGTTCATGATTTTGATCAGAATGAACACGGCGAAAGCGACGATGACAAAGCTGATGATCGCGTTGATGAAAAAGCCGACGTTCAGCGTGACGGCGCCGGCGGCTTTAGCCGCGTCAATCGAAGCATAAGGAGCTTCGGGCGTGCCGTTTTTCAACACAAAGAACAGGTTGGCAAAGTCGATTTTGCCCATCAGAAGTCCCAGAGGCGGCATTAAAATGTCTTTTACCAGAGAGTCGACGATTTTGGTGAAAGCGGCGCCGATGATGATACCGACGGCCATGTCCATGACGTTGCCGCGCATGGCGAATTTTTTGAATTCGGAAAAGATGTTTTTAATCATAGTGTTATCCTTACATCAGGTTAAACAGGTCTTTATAGGTGAATGCGACGCCGATCGTGAAGTTCGAACCGGAAACGTGAGCTTCGCGGGAACGGGCGTAGCGGTAAGACATATAAGGACCGAAAGTTAAAGTCGTGTTCATCTGTACGTCCATGCGCGCCGTCGCGTTCAAGTCGTAAATCAAATCGGTGCCGATATAGTGGTTATAAGACAGATAGCGGCGGAAATAGCCTTCCGTCGAATACTGCACGCCTTCGCGGGGCGTGTCCTCCAACCGCCAGCCGAATTCGGCAGCGGATTTGCTGACGTGCGGTTTGTAGGTCATGTCGTATTCGCCGACGGCCGCGATATACAGACTTTTGATGATGTCGCCGTCAAACAGCTTCAGACCGGCTTTCCCGCGCGCGACTTTCGTTCTGGGGGCGCCCTCGTTGGCCGTAAATTCGGTCTGGTATTCCACGGTGGCCATCGGACCGAATTTCAGGCCGCCGAATTCAAACAGCTTGTGCGCGTAATCCGACGAAAACAGGATTTTATCGGCGCTTTCGTTCTTTTCCGCTTCCTGATCGACGGGCTTGACTTTCGTTTCGCCGTATTCGGCATAGACGCCGTTGTTCCACTGCAGGTTTTCACGGTTGTATTCCAGCATGAAATCAAACACGCCTTTGACGACGGTCTGGCTGTCCGTGCTTAATTGCGTGACAGGAGAGTTTTTGTATTCTCTGGAATGGTTGATCGATGTTGAGGACATTTCCAACCCGACGCGGCGGAAGTTCGCTTTTAACGTCGGGGCGGAAGCCGTATTTTCCTGCGCGTTCGCCTGAAAGGAAATCAGCAGAGCGCACAAAGGCAGAAGAGTTTTTTTCAAAGACATTTATTTTTTCCGTACAGTTAAAAATATAATCGACAGTTTTACTCCGACTAAGCCGATAGTTCAAGCCGCTTGAAAAAGAAATCGCAGTTAATTATATTTGAACCGTATTCTGACGCCGAAGGGTTCCTGAGGCAAAAGAAAGGAAAAACGAATGGAAACAAAAGTCGCTTTGATCGGCATTGTCGTTGAAAATCCCGAATCCGTGATGAAACTGAACACGCTGTTGCACGAATACAGCGCGTACATCATCGGGCGTATGGGATTGCCTTATCACAAAAAGGAAATCAGCATCATCAGCGTGGCGCTTGACGCGCCGCAGGACACGATTAACGCTTTATCGGGCAAGCTCGGCAAACTGGAAGGCGTTTCAACGAAAACGATCTATTCGAAATAACACTGACGGGAAAGAAATTTCTGACTCAAAAGGAGAATTATTATGTACGATCCCAAGTCTTTAAAGGCTGAAGAATTTATCTCTCATGACGAAATCATGGACACGCTGGCGTACGCGCAGGCAAACAAAACAAACGCGGAACTGATCGACAAAATCATTGAAAAGGCAAAACTCTGGAAAGGGCTTGACCACCGCGAAGCGTCCGTTTTGCTGGCATGCGAGCTGCCCGACAGAAACGAACAAATCTTTAAACTGGCGGAACAGCTGAAAAAGGATTTTTACGGCAACCGCATCGTGTTGTTCGCGCCGCTGTATCTGTCAAACTATTGCGTGAACGGGTGCGTTTACTGTCCGTATCACATCAAAAACAAGCACATTCCCCGCAAAAAACTGACACAGGAACAAATCCGCGCGGAAGTCATCGCTTTGCAGGACATGGGACACAAGCGTCTGGCTTTGGAAGCCGGCGAGGATCCCGTCAACAACCCGATCGAATATATTTTGGAAAGCATCAAAACAATCTATTCGATCAAGCATAAAAACGGAGCGATTCGCCGCGTCAACGTCAATATTGCGGCGACGACGGTCGAAAACTACCGCAAACTGAAAGACGCCGGCATCGGCACTTACATTCTGTTTCAGGAAACGTACAACAAAGAATCCTATGAAAAGCTGCACCCGACAGGCCCCAAACACAACTACGCCTATCACACCGAAGCGATGGATCGCGCGATGGACGGCGGCATTGATGATGTCGGCTTGGGCGTTTTGTACGGACTGGAAAACTACGCTTACGAATTCGCCGGTCAGCTGATGCACGCCGAACATCTGGAAGCGGTGCACGGGGTAGGGCCGCACACGATTTCCGTGCCGCGCATTTGCCCCGCGGACGACATTGACCCCAATTCGTTCAAAAACGCTTTGCCGGACGATATTTTCGCCAAGATTATCGCTTGTATCCGCGTTTCGACGCCTTATACGGGCATGATCATTTCGACGCGCGAAAGCCAAAAGATGAGGGAACGCGCTTTGCATTTGGGCATTTCTCAAATCAGCGGGGCGTCCTCGACTTCCGTCGGCGGTTATGTCGTGCGCGAAACGGAAACGGCGCAGTTTGACCGCGCGGATACGCGAACTTTGGACGAAGTGATCAAGTGGCTGATGGACATGAATTATATCCCGAGCTTCTGCACGGCGTGCTATCGCGCGGGACGGACGGGCGACAGATTTATGGATTTGTGCAAGTCCAAACAGATTTTGAACTGTTGCCACCCGAACGCTTTGATGACGCTGAAAGAATATCTGGAGGACTACGCGTCGCCGGAAACGAAGAAAGTCGGATACGAACTGATCAAGCGCGAATTGAACAACATCACGAATCCGAAAGTCCGCGAAGTTTGCGAAGATCATTTGGATCACATCGCGCAAGGCGAACGCGATTTCCGCTTCTAATCGCTGTCGTATTACGCGGCTGTTTTATATTCAGAATTATGGCAGGTTCCGGTGAATACCCGCCTGCCGTAATGATAAGCTAACGGCGTCATAAACGGCAAAGGCTGCCAATTTCCGTTATCCAACGGAACGGTTGCGAACACCGCCGCGCCGTCTGTTTCTTTCATAAACAGGGAATTGGCATAATTTGTATGAACGTAAAGTTGTTCGCCGTCATAAAGCGTCAGGTTCAATTTGTTGTTCGGCGCCAGTTCGCCGATTAGCCGGTCAACCAAAGCGAAACGCTCTTCCGCCGTCATTTCGCGGTTTAAAGCCGTCTGGCGCTGATTGACCTGATCCACCAGATAATACAAAATCCGTTCGCTGTCGGTTGATCCTTCCTGCGCGGAAGCGTAAGCGTCCGTCTTTGTCCCGTCGAAAATCGTACCGTTATGCGCCAGCGTCCACGCTCGATTCAACTTGTCACGCAAAATAAACGGGTGAGAGTTCGCGTACTCCATTTTCCCGACCGTCGCCTGCCGGATATGCGCCAAAGCGTTGCAGGCGAAAATCTGATGGCTTAAACGGTCTTTCAGATAACTGCTTTTGTTTGATTCCACGGGTTCTTTTTCCAGGCTGACCGCGTTGCCGTAGAATACCGCCAGTCCCCACCCGTTCGGGTGCTTTGAACCGTGAGAAAAAAACTCCTTCAACAAAGTGTTCAGCTGTATTTCTTTTTCCGAAGAAACAGCGAATATTTCACACACGGCACGCCTCCTGCTGTTTTTGTTCCGCCAAAACCATACCTTTCGTCACGAATGAATTCGTAAAGCGCGTTCTGACCTGCCACGCGTACCGTTTTTCGGGCGTGACGAACTTTTCCAGCTCAAAGTCCAGAACGGCCTGAACGTCCTCCGGAAAATCGCGGTAAAAATCTTGCATGCGATTAATGACTTTTGCACCCGCATCGGCAACGGAGCATACTTCTCCGTCCGGTAAGGAAAGTTTGACCGTTTTTAAGTCGTAATGCGCGGCGTTTTTGAAGTTCTGAACCGCTTGTACCTGCTCTTTGATGGAAGGAAGCTTGCACGGCTCGGCCGCCAGCCATACCAGAAACAATTGAGTGAAAATCAGATCCCTTTCGTCCACGCCGGAATCTGTCAGCGGATTCAAATCAAACATTCTTAATTCAATATGATCGACGCCGTTTGCGACCAAAGCGTCCAGATCGTTTTTACCTGTCGGTTTCAGCCGGATCGGATAATACAGCTCGGACGGCGCGGCCAATAATCCCCGTTTGACATAAAAACGGATACTGTCTGCGTATTTTTTCAGATTTTCATAATCATACCAGACGGTAAAGTAATTCCAGTATCCCAATTCGCTGCATCTGACCGACGCCATGCCGCTGAATTCGTCTTCGCCGAAGCGCCCTTTTTCCACGAAAGAGCTGTCTGTCAAAGGACTGGCCGCTGTTAAAGCCGTCAAAATCCACCCGTAAGCCGCCGCCGATTCCGCCACAGCCAGATAAAGCTTGTCTTTATATTCCCTGAAATTCTTCTGACCGCTTAAAGCAAAAGCGGCTTGCAGCAGTTCGTCAGCAAAGGAATAATTCACGTGAATACCGGAAAGCGTCATCTTATACCGCCCGTAACGATCGGACAGGTATTCGCGATAATCCGTTTTCGCTTTCAGATCGCCGGTAAACTGCGCGATCGGAACGTCCTTTTCGCTGCGGATAAACGGAGGATTGGAAAACGGCCAGAGCAATTCCCGTTCGGGCATAGCCTGCAATTTCTTTTGAATTTTGACAGTATATTCTTTCAGAGCTTCAACGGCTTCGCGCGCGCTGTCAACGACGGGCGTATTGATCTCCGTCTGATTTTCGCAAAAATCGCGGACGATGTGTTCCTCACCCATAAACGGGTGCGGCGTATGCGCGAAATAGCCGTCCGGCGTGATTCGCAGACTTTCCTTTTCCAGTCCGAAGCGCCCTTTTAATAAGAGAGAACGCACGCGTTCGTTTTCAATCGGAAACATGGATTTACTCGTCTAAAAAGAAGGGCAGGAAATAACGGATTTGCTTTTTCCACCACGGCCAGTCATGATCGGAATCCGTCCCCCATAAATCAACCCAGGCTTCAATTCCTTTGCGCGGCAACAATTCCCCCATCAGTCGCGTTGTGCGCTGGCATTCGCGTTCCCAAAAACCCTGTCCCGCGCAAAGAATGATTTTTTTCGTGTTGTACAAAGCGATATACGGGTGATCTTCCGGCATATTTTCCAAAAATAAAAGCGGCGAGTTGTCGTAAATCACGCTGTTCGTCCAACCGTCCCAGAAATGTTCCGCGTTAAAGCAGGCGGAACAGGTCAATACGCCGGAAAACAGATCGGGACGACGGAAGAAAGCGATTCCCGCTTGTCCGCCGCCCAGACTGAATCCCGTCACCAACGGCAAACGGTCGTCTTCGGAAACGGACATGATAAAGGGCACCAGCTCGTCCGCGACAAAGTGGAAATAACTTTCCTGAACGTCGGCGCGGTGTTCTTTGTCGCCGTTCACGTCCGACCAACTTTCACTGTCGACCGTGTCGACGCAGAACAAACGGATTTGACCGCTTTCTATAAAATCGGAAAGCTCGTCGGGCATACCGAAAATCTCCCAGTTGTCGCACATGCTGTTCTGGCACGGGAAAGCCAACACGGGCAAGCCTCTGTCGCCGTAAGACAGCAGGTTCATTTCGCGGTTCAAAGAATTTGAATAAACGGTGTAGCTTTTCCTGTCCATGTTATTTCCTTTCCAGAATGAATCGCACTTGTTCGTCGCGCTCTTCCAAAGAGTTCGCGCGCATTAAGAAAGCGTGATTTCCCATCTCGCCGGCCAGAGCGGCGTCAACCGTCTGTTCCTTTAAAATCTGCGGCATATATCTGTCGCGGATTTCTTCGGGCGTATGCGCGTAGGAAATGCTGTCCTTGCGTCCGATATGCGTAATATAGTGACGGAAATCGCTGTTCAGAAAACATTTGTCGTAAATCAGACTGTCCGCCCAGATTGTGTAAACGTCCGTGTCGTAGGCGTAGTTCATTTTGTCGGGAATATAGCCGCCGGGGGCGCGCATATTGACTTCAAGTCCGATAATGTCGCCTTTTTTACCCAGACCTTTTTTCGCTTCGTCCAGACGGAAAAACTCGAAATGGAAAAACTTGTTGCGCGTGTCGAACTCTTTAAGGATTTTTTCGCCTGCCGCCCGCAAATCGTCACCGGGTGCCTGACAATAACTGACAACGTCATTATCCAGATTAACCGCGTCCATCAGGCTGACAGGCAGACATTGGGAGGCGCAGAACAACACGTTCTTTTGACTGTCCGTGATGCCGTCGAACGTTTCGACGTGGCCGGGAACGAGTTCTTCCTCGATATACGGGACGTCCGCCGGCTTGGATTCCCAGAAATCCTTCACGTCCCTGTCCGCTTTCAGTTTGTACGTATTGGACGCGCCGACGCCTTTGTCCGGTTTGACGATAACGGGATAGCCGACTTTATGAGCGAAATCCAGTGCGTCTTTCTCCGTCTGCGGCAAAGTCCAGCGCGCCGTCGGAATGTTTGCCCTGGCATAGGCTTCTTTCATGCGCGATTTGCGATTCATCGCCGCCATGTCCGCGAACTTCGGCCCCGTCGTGATGTTAAAGTCCGTGCGGATTTGCGCGTCCAGTTCCAGCCAGTATTCGTTTTCGCTTTCGACATAATCGATGCGGCCGTAGCGAAAAACGTAATCCGCGACGGCGCGGTAAACCTGATCATAATCCTGCAACGACGACACGTAACGGTAATCGGACAAACTGTTCTGACAGTTTTCGCCGATCGCTTCCCACGGCGCGTCTCCGATGCCTAAAACGGTCACGCCGCGTTCTTTCAAACGGGAACAAAATTGATAAAAATGACGCGGAAAATGCGGAGAAATAAAAATAACGTTCATAGACGGATTCCTTATGGATTAAAGCCAGGCAGACAAGAAAACTATATGCTTTTTTATAAAATAAAGCCATAAGAAACAATACGCCGGACGATTTGCGTTCAAATCTCGTATTATTTTGAAACACAAGTTTTATCGCTATATAAACCAACAGGTGATATATTCATCTCATCTTGATTAAACGGAATAAAGGATATTGAATATGAAAAAATCTTTATTGCTCGCCTTTGTTGCCTGTCTGTTCGCCGTAAACGCTGAGGCAGCTGACATAAAGCCTTACGTTTCCGCCAAAGCAAAATTCACCAATATAAGAGCCAAGGCGGAAATAATCCGGCCGGTTAACGACGAAACGGCGCTAATCGATAACGTTTTCGGATATAACGTTGCTGCGGGTGTGGGAATAAAAATGGCGGAAGGCGCCTTAAGACTCGAAGCAGAATACGTTCAAAATAATGACGCAGAGAAAAAAATCGCCGGAGAAAAAGTAAAATTTCGCTCACAAGCCGCTTTTGCAAATGCCTATTTCGATTTTGATACGAATTCCAATTTCCGTCCGTATGTCGGTCTCGGTTTCGGGGTGGCGGAAGTCAAATTCGGCAATAAAAGAAAACACGAATTCGCCTACAATTACAGCGCCGGTATTGGCTATAGTCTGAACGATCATATCGCGTTTGATTTAGGTTACCGTTATGCCAGTTACGCCTATTTTGAGGAAAAGAATACGATTACAGACACAAAAATCAAGTATACTGCTTACGCTAACGAAATTATGCTGGGACTCAGACTTTCGTTCTGAACGGCAATGAAGCTTACGGAAAAAGCCTTGTATCCGGCGTGATACAAGGCTTTAAAATTGGTGGAGATGAGGAGGAAGTCTTACATTTACTGAAAAATCAATAACTTACGGAAAACCAAAATCTCAACTGGATCACCTTAGCGTACTCATTCAAGCCGTCCGTTAACCATATTATTTAATGGAAAAAACTACTCAAGACCGTTTTTAATCCCACCAATAGAAAATAAGAAACCATGACAGTAAATGTCGTAAATTCAGCCGGAGAAGTCCTCAAAAAAAATCCTCAAATGCCATAATGACCGTAGATCCTTAAAACCAAACAATATCAGAAAGACACCCCCTAAACCTTCCGCCTTGTTGCTCGAGACACATCCGCGCAGATTGATGCCGGTATCAAAAATCGAACAAGTTGACTACCAGAGCAAAGAGAATAAAAAAACTGATTAAAACAGAGACCAATCATTTATCCAAAAATCATGATAATTTTGACAGTTTTTGGATTTTTTTACAAAAACTCAGATATTCGGAATCCTTTTGAGCCATTATCTCATTACAAAGAGAATCGACTAGTTGACTGGCAGAACAAGTAGAATGTCATATTCTATTTCGACAAATCGTTAAAAAAACGTAAATTTTTACTATTTTCCAACCTAAAAAAAATAGCTAAAAACAGCGGTTTTCACTGTCAACAATAAAAATATTTTTTTTCTGTTGCCAACACCAAAAACAACTATATATTGTCCTCTTACAAGAAAAGAGGCGCAATATGTTGTTCTACGCCCCTTTTCACAAACCAGCAGAAAAGAAACTGCCGATTGTGTAACTGGATTGGATATTAGGCACGATTTTCGCGCTTCGTCAATCAAAAAAGCAGTTCCTTTCTGCCAAACGGAAAGGAGGTAAAAAATGTTTAGCTTTTTAAAAAAACTGACAATATTAATCAAAATATCTGTCAGATAATATAAATACGGAAAGGCGGATAATTCCGCCTTTCCTTTATAATGAAGTTAATTCTGCTTCAAAACATAATGGGTGTTTCTGCCCGCCCCGACCGTTTTCAGAATATCTTGGTCGACCAGATTCTTAATGGCTCTGTTTGCCGTGTCCTGCGAACATTTGCATATCATTGCCCATTTGCTTGAAGTCAGATGACCGTTAAATCCGTCAATCAGCATATTAAGCATTTTGCGCTGATCAGCCGTCAGGTTCTTCTTATTCAACTCTTCCCAAAGTCGGGCTTTTCCGACCACTTTTTCAATAGTCGTATCCGCTGAACGAATTGAGTTCCCCAAACACTTCAGGAACCAGAGGAGCCAATCCGTAATATCCGTGTCCCCCTTCTGCGTCTTTTCAAGAATCATATAGTAATCATTCTTTTCTTTCTGAATTTCAGCAGCCATCGAATAGAAACGATACGGTGTCTTTTCCGCTTTAGAGAGAGCCATATCCGTTATCGCTCTGGCAATACGCCCGTTTCCGTCATCAAACGGATGAAGAGTGATAAACCATAAATGACTGACACCGGCCATAATCAATGGATTGATGTCCTGCGACCGATTAAACCACTTTAAAAAGTCAGGCACCATTTCAGGTAGTTTACCTGCGGGAGGAGCTTCATAAAAAACTCTTTCACGATCCCCCATACCGGACACGACCCGCATCGCTCCGGCAGAATCATCCCGTAAACAACCGACATTGATTTTGCTTAACCCGCTGTATCCGGTGGGAAATAATGCGGCATGCCACCGATACAAACGATCCAACGTCAATTCCCGGTCATAATTATGTGTGGCATCAATCATCATTTCCACAACGCCGTCAATATGATGACTGCTTGAAACAGGATTATCATTGTTGATGTTCAGTCGGCGGGCGATGGAAGAGCGCACCTCATCTTTGTTAAGATGCTCACCTTCTATTTCACCGGATTGGGTGATTTCGCTCGTCAGAGCCTGCAACAAGGTTTCCTGCTGAAAATCAAAGCCGAGAGATTGCATTTTTCCCAACATCTTTCCTTGCAGAAAAGACGTTTCAGTCAGTTCCTGCGCCAGTTTTTCCATATTCCATGTAAACTTGGGCCAGCTTTTTCTTTGATAAATATACATTTTAATCTCCGCACTTTATGCGGAGATTATGCGGTTTATTCTCCGCAAAGTAAAGAGATAAATCTGGTTTACAAGCTTATCTTTGAATAAAACGGCTTAGGCGGTGTTATTTTTTAGGATTTATTACAAAGCTCTTAAAGTCTTCTTCCATTCTTTCTATCCATTCCTTAAAGTCTTCTTTTGGATCCTTTGGCAAAAACGTATAAGAACGAAAGTAATGGTCTGAATCCGTATTTATAGATTGATAAATTTTGCGTCCATCGATATTTTTAAGATCTTCATCGTCAGTTTCAGGTATTCCCTGCGGCGGATAAATGAAACCAACTGTTTTTGCTCCTGTCAGCAACATATATGAAAAAATCTGCGACAAAACGTGACGTTTGATTTGAGGAAAATACAGAAAACATTCCGGTAGCAAGTCTGCCCTGCCATCGGAATGATTTTTAAGGATCAGTTTTCGCTAATCTTTTTCAAAGCGTTCATAACGATTTCTTTTTTCTTTTCGTAAGTTACGGTTTTTCCTGTTCGAAGCTTTTCATCCTGAATTTTATTTCTCAGTTGATCGGGTAATTCATCCGTCATAATAGCGATTGTTTCACCCGCCTTATGGATGCTATATCCTTCCTCTTCCAAAATTTTTATCATATCTTCTAGGCTGTCAGAAGAAAGTTTTCCATTATTTTCAAGATCTTCTATAATCTTTCCGAGATTTTCAATTTTATTGGAAAGTTTTTCATTATCTTTTTTTAATTGGTTCTTTTGGCTTTCACCCCGTCCATCTTTAACCTTTCTTCCCCTAATTGCGGTTTCAAGATGAGCAAAAAGTTTATTTGCAATTTTGATTTCCTTATATCTTTGATCGTAAGATGCATTATACACATTTTTTATTTTTTTGAGATTTGTAAGCGATTTCTTGTCATTTACGTCAAACTCTTCCAATAAAGCCATTATGTCTTCATTTTCACTCATTTCATTTGCTCCTTTTTAAGGTGTTTTAGCAATCTGTTCCCAGCGACAAGTTCGCCCCGCCGCAGGAAACAATTTAGAGCATGTCTTTTTCTGTCGAACTTAAATATCCGATATTATATTCCCACAGGCGTTAATCTGTTTGCAATATAATACTTTCTTTCATCTGCATCTGATTTCAACATAATAACATCTGGAAATTCTCTTAAAGACCTATCTAACCTTACATAGACATTTTTTGGATTATTTTTACTGAAGAATCTAGATAGAATAGTAATATCCTCTTGTACAGGATGCTTAATAGCCCTTTCGTTCAATATTTTCTCATTTGCAAACAGATAGGAACAGTGAATTAGTGTATGTTCAAGACGATTAAGTTCTTTTTTAAGATCGTCTTGGTTACTTTTTTTGAAAACGCTGTCATACGTTCCAATCCAAAACCGAGCTTTTTTTATTTTTGAGAATTTTTTATCCACTGAATTTTGATAGGAAAAATGTTGTTTGGCTCTGACCGAACACGTCTGTTTTGTTTGTCCAACATATTGAACATTTTTTTCATTCTGCCATTTTCTTATTCCTGCAATCATATACAAAGTGCTATTTGCCCACTTGGCGTATTTTTCAGGATCAAAATCGGACAATTCATCATAAGTAAACGGTCCCAACCAATCTATCGTATAATACTCCATCTTCCTTCTCTCTCTTTCAATGGTCATGTTTTGACGCTTGACCGTGTTAATCTTTTAAACAATCGGCCACCGGAGGATTTTTCCCCTTGGCGACCGGGAGTTCACAAACCGCACAAACACGGCATGATGCTTTTGGCAATATGCCTGGACATAACATCATCTCCCGGTCTTATAGATCGGGAGATTTTGTTTTTGGTAACGATGCGGCATCTCTTAACCGCACCGGTTTGTGCAAGGAATTGTGAAGTCCCCGTCCGAAATAAAAACCGGACGGAAACAGTATGGCAGATAAAACCAATCGTTACAAACGAAAGTTTAATTCTGCATCGCTCTCTGGATCGCCACACCCGCTAAAGCGGGTTCGCGATGACGACCTTTTATGGTTATTTCCACCGTTCCTTTTCGGCTTTCTTAACGCGTTGCCAGAAATCGGCGGGCTGGACGACTTCGACTTGTTTTCCCCACGTCGCCAGATGCCAAGCCATTTCCAACGTGCCACCTGCGCGGAATTTCACAGTCAGAGTGCCATCTTCGTTTTTGATCGTTTCCTGTCCGGGGTGGAAAATGAAGTTTTCCGCTTCGGGCGCGGCTTTCGCGGTGAATTTCCATTCGACGTCGTACGGTTCTTCGCGGTACACACCGAAAGAATCTTTTACATACTCGTTCATATCGAAACCAATACCCTTGAAATCGCCTGTTGTTACGATGGCTGAGCGAATGTTCGACAAGAGGAATTGATGAATCTCGTTGCCGGCAAAACCGTCCCAGTGGCGCGCCAGCAGATACTGCGCTCGATCGCTGTATAAAATGCCATACGGTTCAACTGCGCCTTCACTGATTTTACCGCTTCTTTTATTGAAGTATTCGATATTGAGGACTTTCTTTTCCTGTATGGCCTGACGGATCGTTTTAACGATTTCAGGGTCGATTTTTGTTCTTATTCCCGGACGGAAAACGTTTCCTTCCGAAAAATCAAAATTGTTTAATTCTTGCTCTTTATTTCCGAGAGCCCGAACAATCTGAGCGCGGAGTTTCGTCAGGCGATCGCTGTCCGTATCCCTGTTTTGTTGCTTCATCAGATTGGCAAGATTATTCAGAAGCAACAAATCTTCGTCATCTATTTCTAAGAATTGCGGAAGCTTTTGCCCGCCGAGAATTGTCCATTTTTTCTTTCCGCCCTCTGAGACTTCTTTCAAACCATTGGCATACACTTCCTGAAAGCACCCGATTAAGCGATCCGCCGTCCGTTTTGAACATTTCATGATTTGGCAGATTTCGTCTTTTGTCAAAGCCCGACCGAACATATTGACCGCCAAATCCAAAACTCTGGTAAAACGGGCGTAAGTTCCTTGTTCCGCCTTATCTCTTTTATCTTCTTTTTTTCTCATCATCGGCTCCTTTGGTTTTCGTCTATATGAACGGTTGTTGAAATATATCATACTCAATACCCTTTCAGACCGCAATCAGGCTTTGTTCATCAGGAAACGAAGCGTTTCAATTTGGTGGTCTATTCTTCTGTCAATCATTTCCGAAGGCGGCTGTTTTTGCAATTCTCTGATCTGGTCAATGATAAAACCGAATAAAACTTCATATTTACCCGTCATTTTAGCCCCTTTATCAACCAGATAGAGGAAAATGTCCTTATCCTTATACAAAGCGTAATTCAAGGCCGAATAATCGCATTTGTCAGTTATGTTTACGTCACCGCCCAAGTCTTCAATCAACCAACGCAAAACAGAAAAAGAACCATACTCCGCCGCCAGAGGAATCAGCGCGTCGACCGGATCGTTTACATCAAAAACAACCCCGTACCGTTGTGCCCATTTCATAAAGCCCAGATTTTTTGTGTGGACACAGGCACGCGCCAAAGAATGCCCCTGATCGTCGCAAACGGACAAATCCGCCTTGCCGTCTTCAACAAGTGTCAAAAACGACCGCCTGCATTCATGAAAGCAAGCCATCATCAACGGAGAAATCCTTTTGGGGAAAGTATCAAAATCCGTATTGATGTCGGCTTTTATGTTCCGTGCGGCACGGAGAAACGCTTTGAGTGTTTTCGCATGGTTCGTTAAAACAGCGTGATGAAAAGCGACCCTCCGTAATTCCTGCGGCAAAGCGGCAAATCCGCTTTCGATCGCCCATGCTTCGCGATGGCAGACTTTTTCGAAAAATCGGGTTTTAAAATAAATCTCGAGATCGTCGAAAAAATAATCTTCCAGTTTTTTTTCCAGCATAAAACGATCCATGTTTACGCTTTCAGAAACTTCTGCATCGTCATCATCTGTTTGATTGAATAGGTCAAACATCTTCAAAGCGTCCTTTCTGCCGTTAAACCTTTTTCGCAAAACCTTTCAGCTTTTGAATTTCGCGGTCGATTTCAAAGTTGATAATGTCGGACGGCTGTTGCGCCCGCAGCTCTTTAATCCGCTCGACTATCGGAACAAAAGCGGCTTCGGAAAAATCGGTCGGATACGCCCCTTTATCGATCAGGTACAGAATGTTTTCCCGTACCTCGAACATACAAGCGTAATACATCGCCGTATGACCTTCCGCATCAGCAACATTCACATTACCGCCCAAAACCTCAATCAGCCATTTCAGCACAGCTTTCGATCCTTCCGCCCCTGCTAAAGGCAGGACCGCGTCAACCGGATCGCTCAAGTCAAAATCGACACCATGTTTCCTTGCCCATTTCATAAACGCTAAATTATGCGAAAACAGGCAGGCATACGCCAGACCGCGCCCGTGATTATCTTTGACGGACAAAGATGTGCCGCCTTTTTCAACCAACGTTAAAAAAGAATTTTTGCACTTGTTAAAGCACGCCCGCATCAGCGGCGGAACTCCGTATTCCGGATCGCAAAAGTCGGTATTGATGTCCGCCTTCGCATTTTTCGCCGCCGCGATAAAGGCTTCGACAATATCGGAATCATCGGTCAGAACGGCATGATGAAAAGCGACCGCACGCAATTCTTGCGGCAAAGCGGGAAATCCGCTTTCAATGTCCCACACCATACGGCGGGCAACCCGTTCGCAAAAGTCCGTTTCCAGATAATCCTCTAATTCGCATGGAAAAAACGCCTCCAGTTCGTCTAACAACATTTCGACTTCCTCGATCGCTTCCATCGGCGTGTTCATGTAATCCGCCTGTTCGTCCGTAACCGTGTTCATATCAATCATGGCTTATTCTCCTCTTTTGATGTTCAATAAAGGTATTATAGTCTGTTAGTGCGTCAGAACCTGACGCTTACTAAAGCGACTTCAGGATGTTTTTCCAATCAAAGACATCTTTGTTTTTCAGAACGATGTCCCGCGCCGTTTCGCCGTTCGCGTTCGTCGCCGTTTTGTCCGCCCCGTGCTTCAAAAGCCAGCGGATCGCTTTGATGTTGAACGCCTCCGCCGCGACGACGATCGGCGGTTCGCCGTCATCGTTTTTCGCGTTGACGTCCGCACCGATGCTGAATAACAGATCAAGCCTTTTTCCGACATCGTCTTTGACTTCGCACGCCGAAGCGACGGGAGAGCCGGTAAAGTCCGTTTTGTCGTGTTTGAAAAGGAACTGCAAAGCGCGCAGATGCTTTGTCGCGAAATTGACGGGCGTCAGTCCTTTATTTGTTTTCGCGTCAAACTGTTCGCGGGAATGTTTCCAAACCAGCCGCATCGCGCCCATATCGCCCGCCTGACAATACCGCATCAACGCGTTGACACCGTTTTTATCGGGGTTCGGATCGACAATGGTGCGAAATTTTTCATCCTCCTCTTTTTGCTCTTTTTTCCTTTCATCAAAAGCGTCGATAAGAGAGCTGAGTTCTTTCAACGGCTTGATCAGAGCGTTCAGCTGGCGGACGTTCTTCGGATCGACGGGGGAATAAATTCGATGACGGCGAACTGTTTGCAGTTCTTCTATCCGTTTGGAAAAAATCTCCTGACGACCGACCAATCCTTCCGCCCATGAACAAAATTCATGTTCTTTTCTGTCGTAAAAATTCGGATAAATGATGTGCGTCATCGGACTTATACACGCCGACAGCAAGAATTTTTCCCGTTTCGGGTCGCACCACAGACCGTCCGCGTAAAGATTGATGTATTCCCCGAAATCAGGCCGTTCACCAAGCATATATATGCGCGGCAGTCTGATGCCGTAAATTGCGCCGTCCGCATTGATTTCCGTACGAAGCGCGATAAATTCGTCCAGATTGTGAAACAGATACCGGTAAAAGTTGTTGATCAGATCGTCTTTGCTCATAAACATTCCCCCGTTGTTTTTATAATTTTCAATTTTCTTCATCAGAGCGGGAATCTCCTCCCAATCAAAGACGTCTTTGTTTTTCAACACGATGTCCCGCACCGTTTCGCCATCTTTGTTTTCGAGGAAAACGTCCGCGCCGTTTTGAAGAACGCATCGTATTGTTTCAAGGTCTTTGAATTTCGCCGCGACGATCAAAGGCGTGTCCCCGTCCTTGTCCCGCGCGTTGATGTCCGCCCCGTGTTTAACCAGCCATTGAACCGCATCAACGTTGCCCCGCCGCGCGGCATAAACGATCGCGGGTTCCTCTTTCCAGCCTTTTATATTGATGTCCGCGCCGAGTTCAAACAACAGATCAAGCCGTTCTTTAACGTCGTTCCCGCTCTTGCACGCGTTCAGGATAACGGGTGCGTCGGAAACGTTCGTTTTGCCGCAATCGCAAAGAAAGCGCAAAATACTCAAATCGTTCGCGGCGGACAAAAGCAGGTCTTTGCTTTCCGCCTTCTCGAAAATCTGCGGGAAGTTGTTCAGGACGTATCTCACCCTGTCCAACTCTCCTTCCCAACAATTATGCGACAGCGTTTCTATGCCTTTTTTGATGTTCTTTTCGGTGATTTGACCGTTTATCGGACGGGCAAAGCCAAGACATTTAAAGTCGTTCCCCGCATGGTGCGTGTATTCTTTCAGCGGGCGAAACAACTCCGTCAGCCTGTTTTGTGTTTCAAGGGGGATTTTTTTCTTTCCCGCCTGCGGTTTGTATTGAGCAACACGACGCGCCTGCTCGAACAGCGTTTCTGAATCGGGAAAACCGCGGGGATGTATGTCAAATTCTTTTTCCTCGTTGTCCCAACAATACACTTTAACGGCCATGCTTCCGGGCGGCGGGAATTGCAACATCTTATACAGAAAGACGTTCTTTTTCCGATCGCACCACTGACCGTTGGCGTAAAGCGTGATCAGATCACCGAAACGAAGTTCGAATTGCTCTTTTCCTAAAATACTCGTTATCCCGCCGCCGTCATGCGAATAAATTTCAGGGGTCGCGTCGATAGCGTCCTTCAACGCGATGAATTCGTCGATATGGTCGAAAAGGTAAGCGTAGTATTCGCGATAATATTCCTTAAAATCAACAGAAAACATTAAAATCCTCCCTTTAGTTGATGATTAACGTGCGCAACAAGCAGAGCCAAATCCGCACGATTCGTGTTTAATATACAGCAGGGGTGCGACGAAATCTGACGTATCTGTAAGAGGGTCGCTTATAAACTTGATGTGGGAACCTTCTTTTTTCCTTTGCGACGAACAGATCGCCGAAATCTTCCAAAAACGGCAGATAATCCTTTTCACAAATGCACGCGGGATCGACACCGAAAAGTTCCGCCAGTTTTTTGCTTAAATAAGAACAGTATTCCTCTACGGTTTCTTTCGGATGATTGATCCGAAGCAAAACGTCGGACCCGACAGTCTGTTTCGAGGGAAACAAACACTCGGTTAAAAAACGGCACAACGCCCTGATTTGATCGGTTGGAATCATCGAGGGATTCACCTTTATTTGCGGTAAAAGAAAAAAATCGTTTGCCCGACGGGACAAAGACAAGAATTCTCCGACGGGTCTTGTTTCCAATACCGAAACAAATTCCGATTTTTCATCGCTCAATTCGTCTTGTTTGTCTTTCATCAGCCGTTCGAATATCCGAAGCGCTTTTTCTTTCGGATATTTCGTCTGAAAATACAAATCGTTGAGCGTATGAACCAAACCGGAAAAATCCGTTTTTTCCAATCGAAAAGATGAGAAAACAGGAAATCGCAAAACCCTCAAACACGATTTTCCTTTTATAAAACGGAACACGTTTTTATCAAGGAATTCCAGTCGCCGGCAAACTTTTTCTATGGCATCCCTGTTGTAATACGAATATGAACCGCTCCATTTTCCGTTATCGTTTTTGACAAACCAAACGTTATTTTCCGCCGAGTCGTCTTCCTCTTCAATCAAATAACGGTTCTCCAGAAAACCGCATTTTTCCAAAATCGGGATCACTTTTTCGCCGAATTCCTGCGACGTTACCGTACTGCCTTTCCAATGTACCATAATCAGTCCGGCTTTACGGGCTTCTTTCTGAAAGACATCATCATGATCTCTTTTGGTCAAAGCATGAATGATTTCGTGCACGATTGTGTTTGCCAAATCTATTCCGTCATATTTCCGTCGCCAGTCTATCAGAATTTGATTATCTTCCAGATCACATTCCCCAAGACGAAAACTCAAATTTGAAAAATCGATACTGAACATCATTTTTTTATCAGGGAAAAAGGTTTCGACAAGCCCCGACACCAGCGTTTTGAACCACGGTGTTTTTGTTGTTTGGAAAATGATTGTGCTTTTGGCGACAGTAAGCTTTTCCACTTTTTTAGGTTTGGGAAGTTTCCTCCACTTTAACGAATGCAGATTGTTCAAGGTGATATTTTCCGCTTTTTTCGTCATAAGAAGTTCCTTTCAAAAATATGTTTTGATTGTAAGAACCATTAAACCATACGGAAGCGTCAAAAGCTGACGCTTCATTCGACCGGCATACTGAAAATCCCGTCAAATTCAGGAATGACATTCCCCTGCCAGAAAACACGGGTGATACCGTTTTCATCCCGCAAATCCAGTCTTTTTTCCCGTGCGGCTTCAAGGTTTTTCAATGATGAAAAAGCGTGATCCTTTGCACCGTGTTCGGGCAGAGTTTTTGAAAAATCCGGCGCGTATTTTTTTTCAATCATCCGCACCCAAACAGCATATTTTCCTTCATTGAAATAAATCCGCCGCAACGGAGCGATCAGGTGTTCGCGATCAGGAAAACGTGTGGCGATCATGTGTCGGAAAAAACATAGTGCGAAACGCTCGAATCTTTCAGAACAATGTGAATGAAGCGCAAGCTTTTTTTGTTTCAAATCGAACTCCGGCAGGAGCTCCGTTTGATTAAACCTGAAATCCCGAACGACCGCCTGCCAAAACGTGTTCAAGCCGGAACCGACAGTCCCGTCCGCAAAATCCCGTATCCAATCATCGAACTCCGCATCGCTTCCGCCCCAATACGGTTTGACGAAGTTTCTGAAATCCTTTCCCCATTCTTTCAGGATATGCGCGTTTCTTTTCTTCAAACGTTCCTCGTAAAACGACGTGTCCAACGTTGTCGGTTTTGTCAGATATTTATCCCTTGCGGCGTTAAAGGCGTGTTTGTCGGGATAAAAGACCTTTTCGATTTCGTCTTTCTGATTGCAAAAGGCGATCCAGTATTCCGGCTCGTTCACCCGCACAGGCCCGATAAAGCGTTTAATCCTGTATCCTTTGAACGGCAGATGGGAAAACACGATCCTGCGTCCGTGCGATAAATGCGTCAAATCGGCAAGACCGCCCGTCGCTCCGGTCGTCCGTAATAAAACATGATCCGCCAAACCAAACAAATCGTCGCCGACATAACGCACAAATGCGGGACATTGTTCTTTCAGCCATTGATGTATTTCTTCCTTCGTATTCAGAATCATCTTTTGCCTCTTAAAGTTTTTTCCGTTCAACACCAGTCGGGAAAATACTTCCGTATCACCCGCAGTTTTTCGGGAAAACTTTTCCAACGCCAGTCGGACTTTACATCGGCGTATCCTTCATCGGCGTCCGATATGAAAAATTGTTCGCTTCTTGCGTTTCTTTCCGTTTCCAATTCGGCTTGCCTGATCGGTTCTTTGCCGTTTTTCGTTTTCCGCTCGATCAGGCCGATCAGCTTTTTCAGCGTTTCCAGATCCGATGCGGCCGCCGCCTGAAAAGAAGCGTTTAGCGCTCCACGTAAAGCGACGACCGTTTCCAGCGGCAATGCCGGTTGCTCTTTTTCAGCGGATGACCGCCGATTTTTAAAAAAGTCCGAAACACGCGGATAATAAGCGGAAAGCAGGTCGCCGAAAAGGTCCGTGTTCGAACAAAGTGCGGAAACCTTAAAGAACGGATGTTTCGTCCTCTTTTTTGAAGGAAACGCCGTTTCCAGCGCCGCGATCCTTTGAACGATGTTTTGTTGCGCGGCGGCTTTTCCCGTGTCGTTCGTTTCGGGCAGGGAAATCCAATCGCCTTCCGTGTTTTTCAGCAGACAAAACTTTTTTCCTTCGTTCAATTTTTCAAGATCGATCTTCCGAATGTTTTTAAAAACGGAGGCTTCCCAATCACGGTATTCTATCGGAAATATTTTCTTATCGATTTGTTCCGAAATTTCCAGATCAACGGCAAGCCGGAGAGCCTTTTGCCTGATTTGCACTTTTTCGGAATTACCTGTCGAATATTCGGGATAGGCGAGCCATTCCCCTCTTTTCTTCCTTATTAGGAAAAAGACGTCCGAAATATTCTTTGTCCTGTCGGGAAAAATATTCGGGTATTCCTTTTCCAGTCTTTTCAAAACAGGGGATATTTTTTCGGCGAAATCCCGTGTCGGTTGAGTAAAACCGTTTTTATAAAGCATTATTAAGCCGGCTTTTGCCGCTTCTTTCTGAAAATCCGCCCCATGTAAACCTTTGGCAAAGACGTGAATAATTTCATGCGCGATGACTTCCGCCGTTTCTATCCCGTCCATGTGATACCAGCTGTTTATAAAAATACGACTGGGGGCTTCAAACCAAAAACAAGTACCATAAGCGCCATTTTTTCTTTTTTTAATCTCGATGCTGAACGTCAGTTCTTTATCGGGGAAAAAAGTTTCGACAACGCCCGACACCAGCGTTTTGAACCATTCGTCCGTCGTTTTGAAAAAGATCGTGCTTTTAGCGACGGTCAACATTTCTTCTTTCTGCGTCATTTGTTTTTCCTTTCGGTTACAGGTGTTCCGTTTGACCGTTTTCCCGCATCGCGTTTGTCAGGAACTTCGGGATTTTTCCCCAACGGAAATCTTTCTTTTCTTTCAAAACAATGTCGCACACCGTTTTACCGTCGTTGTTTTTAATGAAAATGTCCGTCCCTTTTTTCAGGAGTTCCCACATCGCCTCGATGTTCCGGGATTTTGCCGCGATGATCAAAGGCGTGTCCCCTTCGTTATTTTGCGCGTTCATATCCGCGCCTTTTTCCAAAAGGAAACGTATGATCGGGTGTTTTCCCGACTTCGCCGCGGCGATCAAAGGCGTGTTTCCGTCTTTGTCCCGCGAATTGATGTCCGCGCCATGGGCAAGAAACCATTTGATCGCGTTAATGTTTTCAAACTGTGCGGCATAGACGACCGGCAACGTTCCGTTCGCCGTCGTTTCGTTGACATCGGCCCCCAACCTCAAAAGAAAATCCAGACAGTCTTTGTTCGAACAGGACGTTTCGCACGCCGAAGCATACGGGGAATCGGTCAGCGTTTTTTTGCCGATGTTGACAAGGTAATATAAAACGAACAAATGTTCGGCGGCGGCGATCAGCAGATCCCCACTTTCGAACCTGTCGAAAATCTGCGGCACGTTCTGCCGGATATACTTTACCTGAGAAAGATACCCTTCCAGACACCCTTCCAGCAGTTTTTTCATTCCGATTTTAATGTCGTCTTCGCTGATCCGACCGTCAAGCGGACGGACAAAACCCAAATTTTCGTAGTCCCTTCCGGCATATCCGATGATTTTATCCAACGGTTCCGACAACGTTTTCAGCGCAAGGCGCGTTTCGCAGGGAACGACGGATTTTTTCCGCATCCGATCCTCCCTGCCGTCAATGACCCTCTTCGCCTGTTCGCACAATGTCGCAGTATCGGGAAAACCGCGCGGGTTCGTTTCGTATTTCCTCTCTTTCCTGTTCCAGGCGTAATGACGCACGCCGTGCTGACCCGCCATGATTTTAAACAGAAAGACGTTCTTTTCCCGATCACACCATTGACCGTTCGCGTAAAGCTCAACCAAGTCCCCGAAATCAAGATAGACTTTTTCGGGATGCCCCTTTCGCGGGAAAAGACACAATCCGCCGCCGTCCCTCATATAGATTTTCGGGGAAGCGTAGAAAGCCTCTCTTAAAGCGATAAACTCCTCCGCATGATCGAAAAAGTAAGCGAAATATTCGCGAAAATACGTTTTGAACTCAATTTCTTCACCAAACATATCAAATCCTCCGCCGTTAATCAGAGCCGAATCCGAACAAGTTGAGTCCACTGTAACGGAGTGATGCGTCAGACCCTGACGTTTCTAAAAAAACGACAGTCCGATTTTCAAAAAAGAAGAGAAACGCTATATTTTAATCAAACAGAATCCACGGAAATTTCTTGAACAGCACAGTGAAGATTATATACTTTTATCTACGTTAAGGAGATATTTGATGAAAAAAGAAACGAAAAGACCTTTGAGTAAGAAAAAACAACTTAAAGAGGATTTTTTATCCGCGCTTGAAAATGCTTTTGGAGACGTTCTGACTGAATATAAATTTCCCTGGCTTGTTCTAAAAGGTATTTCTGAAATGGATGTTCCGGAACAAAAAATTTATAACGCGCTGGTGTCCATGCGCGGTTTTAAAGATTTTTACCGTATAGGAACATCTCTGCGTTGCGATTACGTTCTGCCGCGTCAAAAAATCATTGTCGAATTTGACGAACGTCAGCATTTCACCCTACAACGGGCGAAATCCTTTGAATTTTATCCCGATGATACAACTGTTTTCTTTGATAAGAAAATATGGAGCGAGCGTTGTTACAATTTAAAGGCGTATGACAATGATCCCCCATATCGAGATGAACAAAGGGCGTTTTTTGATTCTTTGCGAGACATCCGTTCTTTCAAAAACGGATTTAAACTTATCAGGTTTTACGAAAAAGACCTGACATCTTCTGAAGAAATTGAGAAATCCGTTCA
Source organism: Alphaproteobacteria bacterium (assembly GCA_017616015.1). Lineage (GTDB taxonomy): Bacteria > Pseudomonadota > Alphaproteobacteria > CAAGCB01 > CAG-977 > UBA11549. The sequence continues at coordinate 52,195 of JAFZYY010000018.1, forward strand.
AAAAATAAAGGAGCTTTAAAATGAAAGTCGCTGTTATTCATGTCCTTAAAAAACTTAATACCGAACATAAAAAAGATCTTCTACACGAAATCTCAAAAGAAATAAAAAAGAGTGAAAAGAAACCGGATATAATCCTGCTTCCTGGCGGATATTTTATATCGGATACATATATGGGGGAATATGATTTTGATGAAAGAAAAAAGATTCTAGAAAAGCAATTCTTTTCCAAAGAATTGAAATCGTTTTCAAAAAATATGGAAGCCGCTATTGTCGCCGGAATTGACACCGGAAAAGACGCATGGAAAGCAAAGGGCGATCAAATGTGTGTTGCTTGGAATGAAACCGGCGTTCTGGGAATCGGAAGAAAAGTTTGGACGGTTAATGGAGATGAAGGGCAAAACTATCATGTAAATTTTGACGACTTCGGAACATCGCATCGTTTAGTTAAGATAAAAAACAAAAAAATCCTTTTGTGTTCATGCTATGACGGCTACGGAACGGAGGGAGATTGCGCGCAACAAAACAATCGTTTGAAAAACACTAAAAATATCTTTTTTGATCATAAACTTCTGAAAAAAGATATTTCTGAATTGAAAGAAAAAGGAAAGAAGAAATGGAACGACTTGCTGGATAAGGCGGATATGGCTTTCATTTCCATCCATAATTTTTCGAATGAAGGCTTCGGCTCCGGGAAAGGATATTGGACACGGGGAATCAGAGCCAGATCAAAAAAAGACCATAAAGATTTTGCCATTTTCGGCGCGTCTCATTTCGAGAATATGGACATGGGGGAAAACGCCAATCGCTTTTCAGCAAAAAACGGCATTGATCTGGACATCAAAAAAGAAATCAGAATAAACAACGGGAAAGCGAATACTGCAATTATCCGTTTTTATGAGATATAAACAATAGAAAACGAAATTTAACACATCTTCCGATGCTTTAAAGTGTCGGAAGATTTTTTATGTGTCCGATTTTTCATACGTCAGGTTTTGACGCTTTCGTATCGTATAGTGAATACGAATCGTGCGGATTTGGCTTCGCTTGTTGCGCACGTTAATCAAACAACTAAAGAGAGGTTTCTTATGTCTTATCCCGTTATTGTGAACATTCCCCACGCGTCCGTCGAAATCCCGGACTTTGACGATTACGTTTTATCCCCCGACGCCGTTCGTCGGGAAGCGCGATTGCTTGCCGACCTTTACACAGACGAACTGATTGACGATGCGGAAAACGTCGAACGCGTCGTCGCTCCGGTTTCCCGCGTGTATGTCGATACGGAACGCTTTGCCGACGACGACAAAGAGGAAGCCGCCCGTTACGGTATGGGCGTTCTTTACACTAAAACGCACGACGGCGTTTATCTGCGTCAGCCTGTTTCCGAAGAACGGCGGTCGGAATTGCTGAAAAAGTGGTATAAACCACATCACGCCCGTTTGACACACTTGGTTGATACGGCTTTAAGCACAGAGGGAAAAGCCCTCATCATAGACCTGCACAGTTATCCGACACGCTTTGATATGCTTGGCATCAAAGGCAAATACACGCCCGATATTTGTATCGGTTGCGACGCGATCCACGGCGACATAACGGTTTTGGAAACGTTGGTGAACTGGTGTTACGAAAACAAATACACCTGCGCGATCAACAATCCTTTTTCGGGTTCCGTCGTTCCCCTGAAACACTACGAAAAAAACAAAACCGTCACGTCCTTTATGCTCGAAATCCGCCGAAGCCTTTATATGAACGAGGAAGCCTTTGAAAAGACGGCAAGCTTTTTCACACTGAAAAACGCCCTTGCCGGACTGATAAGAAAAATATCGAGCAAAGATTGATAGTCTTTGTTTGCGTTTAATCAGTCGGAGAAGACGGATCGAGTCCGTTGAACCTGTTCTGAGCTTCTTCGGCGCGCTGCCAGAAATCGGCGGGCTTAATCACTTCAACGCTGTCGCCCCATGTTTTTAAATGCCAAGCCATTTCTAAGATACCGCTTGTTTTCATTTTGACTGTCAAAGAACCGTCAGGATTTTTAATCATCTTTTGTGACGGGTGGAAAGAAAAGCGACCGGCTTCCCGTGCGATTTCTTTTTTAAACCGCCATTCAAAGTTTATCGGTTTACCGTGAAATGCACCGAAAGATTCGGCAGCATACTCTTTCAGATTAAAATCGGGATCGATTTCAAAAACTTCATTTAAGATTTCAATATTGCTTATAGACGTTAAAATGAAGCTGCGGATTTCGCCTTTGTCATTTTTTGCAATCAGATAATGATTGCGTTCACCATATAAAAAGCCATAAGGACAAACAACGCGGGAAGAAAACTTCCCCTGTTTTTCATAGTCAAAACGCACTTTCTGACATTTCAAAAGGGCTTCACGCAGTTTAAGCAAAAGACTTTGATCGATAAGCAGTTTCGGACCAGGGCGGGAGGCAAACCCTTCACTTTTAATCAGCTCTTCGGCATCAACGTCAAGCCTCATTTTTTCTTTGGACGGGATCAGATTTTTGATTTTATTCACCAGATGTTTTAACGTCTTGGCCTTATCGTTCAGCTTTTGCTTTTCAAGTGCATCAACAGCCAAATCAAGCGTAGCCAGCTCATCACTGGAAATGCCTATCAAACGGTTCAATGCGCCGGAAGAAGTAAGCCGCCAACGTTTTATCCGTGTTTGTGTCGGGACCTCTTCAAGATCAAGAAAAAAAATTCTTTCCAAAGCGTCGCGCATACGTTCGGCCGTACGGCGTTTGCAGTCATACTTTTGCATGATGTCGTTTAAAGATACCCCTTCCGCACTTTGTTGCATATCCAGGGCTAAATCAAACAAATCAAGCAATTTTCCGTAGATTAAATCCTGTTGTTTTTTAGGCATTTTATATTCTCTCTTCATACGTCATAAATTGACATGCTTAAAAAGTATAATAAAATAAAACTTTCTGTCAACGGGAGGAAAAGATGGCGTATCTAACGGCAATTTATTGGTTTAACGGCGATGAAATCATCATGTTTAAAAAAGAAGTCGAACCCGATTACAGAGGTATGGCGATTTACCCCGAACAGCACGTTGACAAGTGGCAAGAAGTCATTAAAGACAGACCTGAGCTTGCCGATAAAAAGTATAATGAAATCCCGCGCGGACGTATGAGTTATTTTGCGGGAACGGAGAACGTTTACAACATCGCCGTCGGTAAAAAGGTATTGGAAAATAAAACTCTTATGTCCGCATTGCTTAAGAAATTGGAATTGCCGGCAGGCGCGGACATTGTTTTTGAAGAAGCGGCTTATTATTAGGGGATAAATATCCGATATTCTGAACCAGTTAGAGGTACTAAATGAAAAATACAGATGAACAGTCTTTTTATGAACGATCTAAAGAATACGCCATAGAGAAGTTGGCAAAAGAACATTATATAGATAAGGAAAAGTGCTCGCCAGAAGAGGCTAAGGAAAAAGCCAAACAAAGAATCGAGGCTTTAATCAAGCCTGCGGTCATTTATGATATCAGACATTCTGAAACAACATTAGAAGGAATTTATAAACGGTTGTTGATAAGTTGTCAAAACAGACAACAAATGCCGAACGTCATTAAATTTAATAAAAATGAAAAAGAATTTTCTGACATTCTGAAAAGCTTTAATCCTTTTGAAGTTTCAAAAGAAACTGAAGAAAAATTGTATGTGAAATTTACATCAATTCCAAAATTTAATGTTAACACGCGTCATCATAAGAATTGGGAAAATTTTGCCAAATCTGTTCTTGATAGTGCAAAGTTTGTCAGCAGATTTAAAAAGGTTGAAGACTTCAAAAAAATGATAGAAAATTTAGATGCCCATTTCCAAGGAAGCCTTGTTCTACCCAGATTGATAAGCGGAGAAATTCGAGGCATAGGACTTGCATTAGCCTGCGATTTTCTCAAAGAAATAGGTTATGTCGAGTATCCGAAACCAGACGTTCATATTAAAGATATTATCGGACAACTTTTTTTCAAAAAAACAAAAAATGATAAGCCGATAACGGACGAGGAAGCCATTTTTAAAGTTCGGGAAATCGCTAATAACGCAAACGTAAGCGCTTTTGCGGTTGATAAAATTTTATGGTTGATCGGTTCCGGAAAATATTATGGCGTTAATGGAATAGAGGGGGATATCGAAATATCCGCTGACAGACAAGAATTTATAAATGAAATAAAAAAAGAATCCCCTTTTTATCTTTATACGTCACGAATTGACGCATTTGTCCTGTAAGATAAAACCATAACGTTCAAAAGAACAGGTGCCGGAGGGTTTTTCTCCTTTCGTTTGTTGTTTGTTTACCATTCCCTCCGGCACTTTTTTTATCAAAAGGACAAAAACATGAAAGACGAGGAAATCATCAACACGATTGCCGCTGAATGCACGCACGGGACACGTTTGGACTTTTGTCCTTTTGTTGAAAACTAAAACGACAGTTATTGCGATAATCCTAAATGGCGATGCGACCGTATCCTTCCTAAGAACTTCGTGTTTCCGATTGCCGAGTTGGAAACTGATCAGATGACAGCACCGATGTTGGAAGCCGTCTTTAAAAAGGTAAATATCTTTTTGGGAAAACGCGCGCGGTATCTTTTGGCGACTATGGTCGAGCTTCAGATTCCTTTTTCAGTAAATATTTTCCACCACGGATTTAGCATAACGGTTGCGGAAACGATGGATTAAAAGAACGTGTGTAACGGAAAAAAATATGCAAGAATACCCCAAAACGGATATGAACGGAGAACCTTCGATGAAAAAAGATAAAAAAGAAATTTCGTTAAATGCTCAACAGAAAAAGGTCGTCGAAAATATTGACGGCTCGTATTTGGTTTTGGCAGGTCCAGGAACGGGAAAAACGACAACTCTTGGCGCCCGTGTCAAATACATGATTGAAAAAGGGATTGAAGCTGAAAAAATTTTGTGTCTGACTTTTTCGGACGCAGCCGCAAACGAAATGAAAAAGACATTTGATGAAACAATCGGGCGCGCCGCCATCGGGATTGACGTTTTCACGTATCACGGTTTTTGCAGTTATTTGATTCAAAACAATGCCGACGTGTTTGAAATGCCGGAAAATATCGGTGTTGTTTCTGCCGCCATGTCGCGCGCTTTTATTGAAGAATGTATCGAAGAAATCGAACCTGAAGCGTATGTCACGGAAAAAGGCGATTCATACTACTTTATTGATACAATTCTTGAACAGATCGGGGAAATCAAATCTCACCGTCTGACGAAAAAGGAATACTTTGACAATCTGAAAAGGAATGTCGAATGGGAACCGCTGTTGGAAGAATTAAAAGAAAAGCTTGCCGCTAAAAACAAAAAAGGGAAAACAGATACCAAAACATTAAAAGGCAACATTAAAAAGCTGGAGAAAAAAATCGCCAAGGCCAAAGAACTTTGGGAATTTTACGAAAAGTATCAGGAAAAGCTTTCGGTCAACAATTACATGGATTTCAACGATATGATTTCTTTGGTGTTGGATCGGTTTGAAGCGGACGCGGCTTTTCTGGATCAGGCGGCGAACAAATACGAATACATTTTGGTGGATGAATATCAGGATACGAACACAAACCAGAACGAAATCGTTTTTAAACTGACCGAAGCTTTGAAAACGCAAAACGTGACAGTTGTCGGCGATGACGACCAGATCATTTATTCATTTCAGGGGGCGCATCTGGACACGATTGAAAACTTTTTGAAAAAGTTTCCGAAGACACAAGTCATTTGTCTGACCGAAAATCACCGTTCGACACAGCAAATTCTTGATTTGTCCTATAAAGTCGCTGATCAGGATAAAGCCCGTCTGGTCAACAACCCGTTTTTCAAAAAGTATAAAATCACAAAAAGACTGAGTGCGGCAAACAAAGACGTAAAAAAATGCAAAGAACTTGTTCATTGCACAAAATATGCGGATCCTTTGCAGGAGTATAATGCGATCGTCGACATGATCGTGCAAAAGTCTTTTGAAGGAACTTCTTTCAGCAATATTGCCGTTTTGGCAAAAACAAACGAGGAATTGGCTGTTTTCGCCGAACTGTTGGAAAATCGGGCTATTCCGTATGAATTAAAGAACGGCAAACCGATTTTTTCCATTCCGGCCGTGAATGTCCTTTGGGATTATATACAGGCTTTGGTCAATCCCGATTTATACGGGGATCGTCTGCTGAAATTCATTTTAAGCGAGCCTTTTCAGATTGACGCAAGCGACTATGTGGAACTTTGCGAAGATTATTCAAAAAGCGGAAACGCAATCAAATCGTTAAAGTTTTTAGTCAAAGGCGCGGAAAAGAGAAAAACCCCGTTGAAAGATTTGCCGAAGTTGAAAAAGCTTTTAGAAGATTACGATTATTTGCAAAAATACAGAACGAATTGCGGTATAAAAAGAACAATTCAGGAGATTTTGGCACGAACGAAGCTTTACGCTTATTATTTGGAAACGGACGTTAACAAAATCGACAATATCGCCGGTATAGCAAAGCTGATTGAAGAAGCCGCCGATTATTCCGCCGTTCATCGTTCCTGTCGTTTGGACGCATTTGTTGAATACATCAACAAAACGATTGATGACGGCATTTCGATTTTAACGGACAAAGCCCCGGTTAAAAGAGATGCCGTGCAACTGTCAACGTATTATTCAGCCAAAGGGCGTGAATACGATATTGTTTTTATGCCGACGTTGATTTCCGATAAATGGGAAAGCGCGAAAGATTACGCGCCGCAGGTTCCTTTACCGCCTGACGACTGCATGGATGCGGACGAAGCAAAAGAAAAGCGGAAAGAGCTGAAAATATCTGACGCGGTTAAAGTAATGTATGTCGGTATGACCCGTGCACGGCGTGAATTGTATTTGTCCTTTGTCGATACGGTAAAAAACAAAGCGAAAAAGCCGACCAAATTTATCGCGGATTTTCTTGATGATGAAAATGTCCGCTTTGAAATGGCACCCGCTTATACGGAAGAGAGCTATGCGGAAGGCGAAAGAAAGCTGATCGAACAAAGACCGTATGACTATGAGGCAGATTTTAAGGCTTTGATTGACGGTTATTTTAAAGATCATAAATTTTCCATTTCTGATATCAACGATTATAACTCTTGCCCCAGACAGTATCTGTATTCGAATATTTTGGAATTGTCCGGCAAAGATGGCAACCCGGACGCGCTTTCCTTCGGTTCCGCCGTTCATAAGGCTCTGGAAAAAGCGGTCGATTATGCCAGGGAAAATCATGTTTGGTGTACAGAAGACGAGTTGGTCGCCTACTTTAAATCGGCGTTGAAGCATTATCCGACACAGTCGGTTTCCACACGTCGGACTTTGGAAAAGCGGGGAGAAAAAGCGTTGCTGGCGTATTACGATATTTTGACCGAAACAAAGCCCGCCGCACTTAAAGAAACGGAGTTGATGATTGAATTCAACGAAAGTTTTCCGTTTATCGGCTTTATCGATCGTATCGATAAAAACAACGGCGGCACTGTAACGATTTACGATTACAAAACCGGAAATGCCAAAGAAGATATTTCTCCCGACGGCGAACACGCGGATTATTATATGCAGATGTGCGTCTATAAATACGTTTATGAAAAAACAACGGGAAAGAAAGTACGGGAAACGACTTTTGTTTTCGTGGAAGAACCGGATAAAAACGTTACATTGAATTTGACGGATAAAGACTGCGAGGACGCGTGGAAGGCGTTTAAAAACAGCGTCAAAGAAATGAAGAAAGGACATTTTGAACCGACTGAAGATGAAACGGCGTGCCAATACTGTTCGTTAAGCGAATTCTGCCATAGGAACAGAGTGTAACTTTCGTTTTAAAAGCAGCGGACATTCAGAAAAAAGGGGAAGTTCGGGAGATCGGACTTCCCCTGATTTGTATGTCATATTTTGACGTATTTGAGAGCTACCATTATTTCAGAGCAATGGAAAAAGGAATAATGAGATGTCAGAATACTTTGAAAAACATAAAATGATGGAATACGTTTCAAATCTTTTAAGTCACAAGGCTTTCGTCGCCCGTAACCTTAAAGACATTTATTCATGGATAGAAGACCATGCCGACGAGTTTTGCACTGATAGCAATCATTCTCCTAAAAACAAAAAAGAGAACGGAGAAATCGGCAAAACGGAAAAAATCAGGCAAATCGGAGTTTTTGCACTTCATTTGCAAAACAGCCGCTTTTTCAGGAAAAAGTACGCACCGGATTGTTTGGAAAAGAATCTGTCGCTCCTGCAAAAAATCTTCCATCTGTCAAAAGAGGAAACGGAATTCCTGTCTTTCAGGACAAGATTGGAATGTTCCAACCGTTTTTCAAGAACACTGTCGGATCTGGTTGATGAACATTCGCCGGCAGACGACCTTTCAATCGCTTTAAGTATCGGAAAAGCTGCGCTGAATTCGATCATTTGCCCCGATAATCGATTGTTTCAGTTGGGATTCTTGGAAAAAAGCTATCGGGGAAGGCCGGACCCGACAGCTCTGATGACTTCTTTTTATTTCCAACCGTTCAAAGGCATTGACGATATCAAAAGTTTTTTAATCGGGAAAAGTTTGTCAGCGACTCTTTTACCGGAAGATTTCAAACATATTTCTCAGAAGCAAGACGCTGCTATGATCTTGAGCGCTGCGTTAAAAAAGCGGGAAAAAGGGATCAATTTTCTGTTTTACGGTTGTCCCGGAACGGGGAAAACGGAATTTGCCAAAATGTTGGCACAGCAAGTATCTGCTTCTTTGTATTCTATCGGTGAACCCGAAAACACCAATGATGATGACTATGACGAGCGTTATGAAAAACTGCTCCGAAACAGAATCTTATTAAAAAAGGAAAAAAACGCCGTTTTTTTAATAGACGAAGCCGACGATCTTTTGGAATGTTACAAAAGTGACAAACTTAAAATCAATCGCCTTCTGGAAAACAATCCTCAACCGACAATTTGGATTTTAAACAACACGAAATATATGGATAAAGCGTATTTGCGCCGCTTTACATACGCCATTCACTTTAAAACACCCGATCAGGAGGCTCTGACGGACATATGGCAAAAGAATCTGGAAAAAAATCATTTACCTGCCACAAATGAGATTTCCGCTTCTTTTGCAAAAAAATATTCCGTTCCGCCCTCTTTCGTTGAAACGGCTGTGAAATCCGCAAAGCTTGTCAACGGCGGATTGGAAAAAGTCGGACAAATGTTGGACATTTTGCAGGAAGCTTATGATAACGGTAAAAAAGCTCCTCAAAAACGAGAACCGGAAGCTGCAACCGCGTTTAATCCCGATCTGTTGAATACGGATATTGATTTGAAACTGCTGACAAACCGATTGATTGGTTTGAAAAAGCTGAACTTTTCATTGTGTCTGTATGGCGTTTCCGGCACGGGAAAATCGTCTTATGCCCGTTATCTGGGCGATGCATTGCAAATTCCCGTCCTCAAGAAACGCTGTTCCGACTTAATCAGCATGTATGTCGGACAAACGGAGGAAAATATCGCCGACGCCTTTATGGAAGCTTCGGCAAAAGGAGCTTTATTGGTTTTTGACGAAGCCGACAGCTTTTTACAGGACAGGGAAAGCGCGGTACGGAGTTGGGAAATCACACAGGTCAATGAAATGCTGACTCAAATGGAAAGCAATCCTTTGCCGTTTGTCTGTACGACGAATTTAATGGACAAACTGGATAAAGCTTCTTTGCGCCGCTTTACGTTTAAAGTCAGGTATGACTATATGACCGCGGATCAAAGCCGATTAGCTTTCGAACATTTTTTCGGTATCAAAAATGCGCCGTTAAGCCACCTGTCCTCTCTTTCCCCCGGGGATTTCGAGGTGGTTCGGAAAAAAGCCGAAATTCTCGGAATGCTGAACGATAAAGATGCTTTGGTCAAAATGTTGGAAGACGAGCAGAAAAACAAAGCTCCCGTTCATCATAAAATCGGTTTTATTTAGGGATGCTCCGCCGATGAAAAAAGAAACTGCAACAGTGCGAGAAAAAAAATCGTTCGGTGGTTCTTTTATCATACGGCGTTTTCTGAAAGTCGTTTGGGAATACGGGTCGGTTTGGGTGTGGCTATTCAGGGATTTTATCCGTCTGCATTTATCAAAAGGTTATGATTGGCAGATTGAAATTGAAATCAAGACGGGCAAGCATTGGTGGATTTATGGAAACATTGATTTTGCCGGATTTGAAAAAAGCTGCTCTTTCAACTTATGTAGTCACCGGACGTGTCCTTTTGGTATAGGACTGCATTTATTCGGACTGAATCTAAACTTTCATTGGGGAGACGGAAGACATGACGGTTATGACGAACACCTTGACAAATACTATGATTATGAACCGCTGGCAGACGCTCACCCCGATTGGGATTTTCAGAAACTGGACGCGCTGATCCCGTATAGTGTCCGGAAACCGGAAGTTTTCAAAGAATATTATGTATCCCGTAGAATTCACGTTTACTCCAACGATACGGCGAATAACAAACACGCCCTTGCAGTTGAATTAGCATTACCGTTTCTGCGCTATATGAAAATCTCGTTTAAAAGACCGTGGGGATATGCCGAATGGTTTGGAATTGATTTTTTTGCACATCATGCGATCGGTATTGTGTTTTCTTTGTTTAAACACGATTTGAAAATCGTTTTTGCGAAAAACAGTCTTGACCGTTCCTCCAATCTGTCAACCGAAAAGGCGTTAGATCGCTTTCTGACTTTGAACGGCAATCGCAAAATTCCGCTTGAAGAAATCAGATGGGCTTATAGTTCGAACAAAGAAGCTTGTCGCCTGTTTTTCAAAAAAATCAGGGAAAGGAAGAAACGAGACTGAATCAGCTTTGATTTTTTTAAAGTGTCGTATATTTGTAAATGGAAATGTCGTCTATTTGTAAAAAAAGGAATTGCAAAATGAAGCGTAAAACCCTTAAAAACCGTATGCTTCTTCGTATTAAAAAGAGCAATAAAACGGCTTTTATCTCCTCGGACTTCTTTGACTTGTCCGATAAGGATCAGGTCGGGCGCGTTTTGCGTTCTTTGGTTAAAGAGAAAACCCTTATCAAATTGGGACGCGGCATATTTGCAAAGACAAAACAATCACTTTTAGGCGACAAGAAAATTCTGGCAAAAGATTTCCCGACCGTCGCCCGTGAAGCGTTGGAAAAGTTGAAAATCAGAACGTTTCCGACAAAAGCGGAGCTGGATTATAATTCCGGTTTATCAACGCAGATTCCGACCGGTCTGATGGTCGCCGTCAATAAACGCGTTGCCAGAACGATTACATACAACGGAAGAAGCATTAAATATGAACAGACCGCCTAAAGAACTGATTGAAGAAATCGCGCAGGAATTATCAGTCAATCCGTCTTTTTGCTTAAGATAGAAAAACCTTTTTTTCTTTATTTTTTGTAGTCTCTTTGAAGGTATGTCAGATTTTGACGTACCCAAGTGTTATTTTGTTTTTAATGGTTCAATCTCTTTGAAGGGAACAAAAAATGACGACTTGGTACGATGTTTTAGAAATAAACGATATTGATGCCGTTCTGGAGTATATTGCTTCGGGGGCTGATGTGAACGAAAAGGACGATGACGGAACGACACCGTTAATGCGTGCGGCGTTGTCGGGTTATTCGAATATTATAGAAGTTTTGATCGAAAACGGAGCCGATGTGAACGCACGGGATAAAACGGGTAAAACCGCGTTAATGGATATAGCGCAGTTCGGCAATCCGGAAATGGCGGAATTTCTGATTGAAAAAGGAGCGGACGTCAACGCGGTAAATGACGGTAAAACGTTGTTGATGTATGCGGCAAAAGGCGGAAAAGCAGATATGATTCGATTGTTTTTAAACAAAGGGATCGATGTCAACGCAAAATCTTCCTCAGGTTCAACGGCTTTATTGCTCGCGGCTTGCCATAGAAATTCTATGGAACTTCTGATTAAAAACGGAGCCGATGTTAAAACAAAGAATAAATACGGCATAACGCCGTTAATGTTTGCAGCTCAATTCAGATATATCAGCGTTGTCAAACAACTGATAGAAAACGGTGCTGATGTCAATGCCGCTGATAAACGGGGATGTACGCCGCTGTTGGCAATGGCGAAAACCGGTTTTAAAGCATGTTATACCGACGATGTTATAAAACTGCTGATCAAAAACGGAGCCAATGTCGATGCGAAAGATCAATTCGGCAGAACGTTATTGATGTATGCTGCGGCTTCAGAATGTTTAGGAACTGCCGAATTATTGATTGAGAAAAACGCCGATATAAACGCGAAAGACAAATGGGGCAAAACAATACTGATGTATGCGGCAAAGGGCGGAAATGCCGATATGGTTCGACTGTTTTTAGATAAAGGTCTGGATATCAACGCAAAGAACAATAACGGTCGGACAGCATTGATGTATGCCGCCGAACTCGGACATTCGGAAGTTGTTGAATTGCTGGTAGAAAACGGTGCCGAAGTAAATGCTGGCGGCAGTACGACGGTGGATTTTTTTCAAAAATACGGGAGTTGCTGAAAATAATTTGAACAATAAAGCGTCTGTCATCTTGCCCTTCTTTAGTTAAAAGCGGATGATGTTTTTTTTATAATATCTTCATACGACAACAGCTGTTGTATTTGACCGGAATCATATCGCATTTCAGAAAAGTCCTTGATAGACTGATAATTGACGGCGGGGAACGGGAAACCGTCCTGTCGCTCTGCCACAGGCATTGAGCCTTTGTATGGTATAGGTCGAACCTAAGTCGGGAAGAGGATAAAGTGATTGAAACGGCTCCATTTATTTTCAATCAGGCGAAAGCCCCTCTGAAATAGGCGAGAGCGAGTTGACAAGACCATTAGCTAGGCCAGAAAAGAGGACTGATTCATTCAGTCCTCTTTTCTTTTGACGGAATTATTCCGCTTGTTTCGTATTTTTTTCCAGCCATTCAACAACTTCAGCGCTCTCACCGTATTTTCTCGCCAAATCCAACGCCGTTTCACCTTCGTTGTTTTTTGAATTGATATCTGCCCCGTTCTCAACAAGAATCTTTACAACATCAAGATGTCCTTTTTGTGCCGCACACATCAGTGCTGTATGGGCATCATACGATTTGCCCCTTGCGTTAACATCCACACCTTTTTCAATCAGGAGTTTAACAGTATCAAGACGCCCCAAGTCTGCCGCATACACCAACGCTCTGCAGTCCCCTGCGTTGATGTCTGCCCCCTTATCTAAAAGAAGTCGGACAATATCGATATTTTTCCCCATTGCCGCTTCAATCAACACCGTATCATCATTATTGTCCCTAGCATTGATATCAGCCCCTTTCTCGATTAGAAACTTTACAATATTAAAATGTTCCCACTCTACTGCCCACGTCAGCGCCGTATTGCCCCCCATGTCCTTTGCGTTAACGTCCGCGCCTTTTTCAATCAGGAATTCAGCAACATCCAGACGATCGTCTCTTGCCGCAAGCATCAACATTGTTATGCCATTTCTATAATGAACATTCACATCAGAGCACGAAAGTTCGGACATCATAGCTTCGCCATGTTTGTCAAAATTTACTAATTCGTAATAGATGAACCAGTCCGTCACGTTTTGTTTTTCCGTCATCTTGTCCTCCTTTTGTTAAAAGCGGATGATGCTTTCTTTATACCATCTTCATACGACAACAGCTGTTGTATTTGGCAGGAATTATGTCGCGTTTCAGAAATCTCTTTGATAGACTGATAATTGACGATGGGGAACGGGAAACCGTCCTGTCGCTCTGCCACAGGACTTGGATTCCTTTGTATGGTTCCATGGAAATGGAGCTCGAGAGAGGGTGAAAGTGTGAACAGCGGGCTTATTCTTGGTTCACGGACGAAAGTCCCCTTGAAAGATATAAAGGGAAGATAACATCAAAACTTTATCGGAAAAGGACTGATTCAATCAGTCCTTTTTTTGTTCGGGTAATGCAAGATCTCTGGATTTTTCCCTGATCTTCCTTAACCGTTCGACCGTTTCAGGCTTTAAATCGCAGTCTTTTTCTTTGATAGCCTCCCAAAAGCCGTCATCAACCGGATGCGTTTCCAGATACTCGTAAAAGGTTTCAACCGTTTCGTCGCTTGCTTCTTCGAAAACATACGGATTCCTTTTCAGGTAAGAAAGCGGATTTACTCCATTTTCAAGGATTTGCCGCACGGTTGTCGATCCCGAAAAAACATATTTTCCGTTTCCCGCATACTCGTCATAAATCATTTTGGAAAAAGCGTCGTATATTTCTTGGTCGGACAAATCGGCATTTCCTCTTAAACGGAAAAACCTGTCAATCGCATTGCCGGTCATCAGGTTTGATCTTCGCTTCAACAGGTTCTTTGCAATCAGCATCTTTAATTCGCGTTTGAACAAAGACAATTTGATTCCCGAAGCAGAAGGGTTGCTCCATACCTCTGCGCCCAACCAGAGAGCCCCCCACCACGGTTTTTTATAAGATACTTTCAGATATCTGAAAAACGGCAAAGCAAGCTCTACGGCACGGGCATTCGGCGCATTGTCAATGTCGTTGGCATAAACCTTCAACCGGTCGGAGCAATAAAATTCCTTAAATCTGTACGGCAGTTTCTTGCTGTACGGAATCAGGGCGTCAATTTGTTTATAATCATAATCGGGATGTTCTGCGACCAACGCGTCATAATCATAGTATTTATCTAAATGCCCGTCATATTCCTCATGCCGTCCGTCCCCCCAATAAAGGTGCAGATCCACTCCGAACAGATAAAGCCAAAGACAAAACGGAGCCGTTTTTTTGCATGAAAAGGAAAAATCGAATTCCTTGTCAAAACCGGGGATTTCCAAATTGACGCAGACTTCCCAATGCTTGCTTGTTTTTACGGAGGCTTCCAACTGAAAACCGCAACCGGAGCTGACATAAATACGAATAATTTTCCACAAAACCTTATAAAACGAAAAGAACGGTAATTTTCTTTTCGTTCCGGAGCATGTTGAAAAAACTGTAATGCCATACTTCATGGGGGAACTCCTTTTCCGGATAACGTCTTATGATAATCATATCCCCCTAATGCGACAGAAGCTGTCATACTTGAAAAGAAGACGGTTGAAAAAATGAATAATTGGTATGAATATGTAATTGAGGACTGAGAAATCAGTACCTTAGTTAACACGAGTTCGGCAGCTGTTACGTATGCCCTTCTTTGTCTGCTGCTTCAAACGATAGACAGGAAAAAGCCGTCGAAAGACGGGACAAAGCCCGTGGATTCACGGGCTTTTTTGCTCCTTATCCGATAAATATGAAAAAGTTTTGCGGTTATAACCATAAAAACATTTTTGTTTCTGATTGTTTTGCGGTATATTTATAAAAAAGGAGTTTGATATGATTCTGAGACCCGCTTATCTGAATGCCGTAAAACCTTATATAAACCAACCCTTCATAAAGATCCTAACAGGGATTCGCAGATCCGGAAAATCAACCCTGTTGAAAATGATTATGAATGAGTTGAAACAATCCGGCATCAAAGATGAACGGATGATTTGCTATAAACTGGATGATTTCGAGTTTTCGGACATATCTGCAAAGGAATTGTACGGACGCATTAAGGAACAGCTTTCCTCAACGGAAAAAACGTATCTTTTCCTTGATGAAATACAGGAAATTCCCGATTGGGAGAAACTCGTCAACAACCTGATGCAAAATGAAAACGTTGATCTTTATGTGACGGGGTCTAATTCCAGAATGCTTTCATCGGAGATATCAACTTATCTTACCGGAAGATATGTGACCATAAAGGTGTTTCCGTTATCCTTTGAAGAATTTCTGACCTTCAAAAAACAATATGCCGATATTCGGAATCCAAGATATGAACTGGCGGACTATGTTCGTTGCGGCGGTTTTCCCGCCACCAGACTGAAAGATTATTTTGATGAAGAAATTTATACGATTGTTCGGGACATTTATAACTCAACCGTATTCACGGACATTGTAAAAAGGAATCAAATCAGGAAAACGGATCAGCTGGAACGGATTGTCAAATACACTTTCGGTAATGTCGGGCAAACGTTTTCCGCTGCTTCGATTGCCAAATACCTTAAATCCGAACAGAGAAGCATTGATAATGAAACCGTTTACGAGTATCTGGAAAAACTTGAAAAAGCCTTCATTCTATCAAGATGTTCCCGATATGACGTACAGGGGAAGGAAATCCTGAAAACGCAGGAAAAGTTTTATCTGACAGATACATCCCTGCGTTATGCCGTCTTTGGTTTTTCACCTGATTCAGTGGCATCTATGTTGGAAAATGTTGTTTATCTGGAGTTTTTAAGACGCGGATATGATGTTTACATCGGCAAAACGCCCAAAGGGGAAATCGACTTCATCGCCGGCAAACAAAATGAAAAAATATATGCGCAAGTAACGCAGGAAATCCACAGTGAAGAAACACAACACCGTGAATATGACCGGTTGCTTGATATTCATGACAATTACCCGAAATATGTTTTAAGAACAGATGATTTTGCGCAAGGAAACTATCAGGGCATAAAGACGATGCACATTGCGGATTTTCTGCTTTCAAAGGACTTCTGACAAAAATGAGTCTTCAGATGAATATGACAAATGCTGACATAGATGTGAAAAAACGGATTGAAACGGATAAGAGATACGATTTTAATAGATTCAGCAAAGGGAGAAATCCCGGACGCGAGGGGCGATGCCTAACGGTGCAAATGAGAAATCATTTGAGTCCAGTCTGTTTGGAAGAGTAGTAATTCGGACGGTAAAAACTTCCCGAAAAGACCGCTTTACGGCGGTCTTTTTGTCATGGCTATTTATGTTGGTACTCCATTCCCGCTTTAATCATCAAGAAAAGTCTTTGCTGAAACAAAGAAACGGGATAAGCTGTGCTTCTGTTTATATTTGAAATGGAGTTGCATTATGAACAAAGCAGAATTAGTGGCTGAAATCGCAAAGAACACCGGCTTGACGAAAGTTAATTCCGATCGCGCAACAGAAGCCTTTTTGAACGCGGTTGCCGCAACATTAAAGAAAGGCGATGAAGTTCGCCTGGTCGGCTTTGGCACGTTCAGCGTTGCCAAGCGTGCTGCGACCGAAGGCCGCAATCCGCGCACCGGTGCCAAAATTAAAATTCCGGCATCCAAACAGCCGAAATTCAAAGCGGGTAAAGCTTTGAAAGACGCTTTAAACTAATAACCGGTTCAAAAACAGATAAAGGCGTGTCCGTTTGGACGCGCCTTTTTTGTAAAGCGAAAACCACGCGCTAGGCGCGTGGTTCCGGAAAGCTTATAGCTATGCACAAAAAAACTCCTTAGGTAAACTCAGACTGCGGTCTGGCAACTGCAACTGAAACTAAGGAGTTAAAGATGAATGATGTA